>CAWGPQ010000021.1:0-5890 GCA_963824495.1 uncultured bacterium | reverse complement strand
CGCAACTATGAGTGGTGTAATGCCCATAAAACTTGCATAATTAACGTTAGCACTTTCTGCAAGAGCTCGCGTAACTGCGTTAAAGTTGTCATCAGCAACTGCGATAAGCAGAGCAGTATTGGGATTTCTAATGGCCACTTGGGGTAGATTATGCGCTACAATTGCTTGCAGAACCTCGGCAGGAACTGTTCCTGTGCCAGTCATTTGACCAAAGGCACTTATTAGCGTTCTGGGTGCAGTAAACCGGGTAAGAACATTAGTTATGGTATCCATAGTATTCTGAAATCGCTGTGCTCCTATACGATCACCAGCACGAGTCATTTCATCTCTGTTTCTTTCAGCAAGGTGATAAGGCGTTAGCCCTTCTGCATTTGTTAACCTAAAGTTAGCTCGGCGAGTTAAGAGAGCAGCGACAATATCAGCGTGTCCTTGAACAGCAGCCCAATGTAACGCTGTCATTCTCCGAGTATCTCGGCTATTAATTATGTCTGATCTTACGATAGCTATTTCCAAAATTCTCTCTCTGTTCCCTCGTGCTGCTTCATAAGCTAGCTCGTTAGTACCGAATGCAGAGCGGATGGTCTTTTGTATTTCCTGGTCTGCTGTGTTTGGCAGGGTGGCACCATGTTCTATAAGCAGCTTGACTATATCTGTATCTTCATCCCAGGCAGCATGCATAAGAGCAGTATTGCCATCATTATTAGCACGATTAACGTCAGCACCAGCTCCTATAAGCACTTTAACTATCGCTATATGTCCATCTTGAGCTGCTAGTATTAGGGCAGTATTGCCATCACTATTAGCATGATTAACTTGAGCGGCAGCCTCTATAAGTATTCTCGCTATTTCTGTATGTCCCCAAAGAGCTGCCTCTCCTAGAGCAGTTACGCCATATACATTGACATGATTAACATTAGCACTACGATCTATAAGAAACCTAACTATATTTGGATCACCAGCTTCCTCGTTAGCTGCTTTTATAAGGGCAGTATTGCCATCGCTATCAACATAGTTAACATTGGCACCAGCGTTGAGCACTTCGGTAACTTTATCGATGTCATTCTCGGCCACTCCTTCAGATAATGTACGATTGGCTTCATGTGGGTCGTCAGGTTCCATGCTGTACATGTGCACCGAATAACTTGATAATAAACTTGCTATAAGAGCTATAAATGTGGTTAATAGATGAGGTCTTGATTGCATATTTTTCATAATTTGCCTTTTTCTTTGAATTAACAAGAAATTAATTATTAATAAGTATGCTGAAATACTTCTTAGGTGGTTGCTCAAATAATCACTGTTTTAATAAGCTCTGAAACTCAAGAAGATTTTTTAAAGGATCTAGACCATTAAAGATGGCTGAAGCTAATGCGATATCATCAGCTCCATAGGTAATAGTACGTGACAGATTTTCTCGAGTTACGCCGCCATCGATACCAATGGTATAAGAGAAATTTTTGTTTGAGCGAAGATCAGCAAGGGCTTTAAGTCGCTCATATGATACCGGTAGAAGTGCTTGGCCTGAAAAGCCAGGTTGGACTGACATAAGAAGCACCTGATCAATAAGATCTACCAGTGATAGTACAACATTGATAGGTGTGGTGGGGCTTAAGGCTAGGCTGGGAGTAAGCTTATTAAAGCGAATAAGCTCAAGGCAGTTTTGTAAGTCCATAAGCGATAGGCTTTCGTAATGAATTGAAATAGTATCATGAGGTTTGAGCATAAAACGCTCCAGATAGGGGAATGGGTTATCAACCATGAGGTGCACCCAAAGTCGCTTGTGTGTATGAGCACGAATAGCATTAATAAATGCCGGCCCCCACGTTAAATTGGGCACAAAGTGAAAGTCCATAACATCTAAGTGAAATCCAGCACAGTGCGGTTCAAGAAGATTAATTTGTTGTTCAAGATTAAGGAGATCGCCAGAAATAAGTGAAGGGTAGAGAAAAGCCATAAGAATGTCCATACTATAGTACAAAATATATACAAAAATTTGTTCTAGATCGGGTAGCTCAGCTTTCAGCTCTTGAGCTCAAGAGTAATAGGAAATCTGAGCGTTGTGCTATAAGACATTGCACTCCTTTTTCTTTTTAGTATACTTATTAAATAATAGTGGGCTGTCAAATGCCCTCGTCTAGTGTATAACAAAATAGTTCAAGAGTATTCAGGAGAATCTATGTTTGAATTTGCTAAATTTCGTCCGTCACAGGACCGTGTTTTAGTAAAACGCAAAGAACAAGAAGAAGAAGAGCGAACTGCTGGGGGTATTGTTATCCCAAGCACTGCTAAAGAAAAGCCTCAAGAAGGAACCGTCTTAGAAGTTGGTCCCGGGCGCTTAACACCTGAAGGAGTTATACTTAAGGTGCAAGTTAAGAAGGGTGATACCGTATTTTTTGGTAAATACGCTGGTACTGAAGTAGATAACGGTCTTCTTGTTCTACGTGAAGATGAAATTTTAGGGACTATAGAGAAATAACGAGAATAGATACTATAAACTAGGGAGCCTGCATGGCAAGTAAAAAAATCGTTTTTGGCGTTGACGCACGTCAGAAACTTGGTCATGGTATTGATATATTAGCTAATGTAGTAAAGGTCACTCTTGGGCCCCGTGGGCGTAATGTTGCCTATGAAACTAAATTTGGTTCACCTAAGATTACCAAAGATGGCGTAACCGTTGCTAAAGAGGTTGAGCTTAAAGATCCACTCGAAAATATGGGTGCTCAACTTGTACGTGAAGTTGCTAGCAAGACAGCCGATGTAGCTGGCGATGGAACAACCACTGCTACCGTACTCGCTCAAGCTATATTCCGCGAGGGAAATAAGTACGTAACAGCAGGTGCTAATCCCATGGAGCTTAAGCGAGGAATCGATAAGGCAACAGCTGCCGTTGTCAATGATATCAAATTGCGTGCTAAACCGATAAGTGACAAGAAAGAGGTTGAGCAAATAGCAACTATTTCAGCTAATTCTGATACGTTTATCGGTGAACTCATTGCTCAAGCTATGACACGTGTTGGTACTGATGGTGTAATAACGGTTGAGGAAGCCAAAGGTATAGAAAGCGAACTGGATGTTGTTGAAGGCATGCAGTTTGATCGTGGCTATGTTTCTCCATATTTTATTACCGATGCAGAAAAAATGGATGCTGTGCTTAATGATCCATTTATCTTGATATTTGAAAAGAAGATTTCGAATTTCAAGAGCATGTTGCCGGTTCTTGAGCAGTTGGCGAAAACTGGTAAGCCTCTTTTGATTATTGCTGAAGATATTGAAGGCGAAGCTCTTGCAACGTTAGTTGTTAATAAGATGCGTGGTGTGCTTAATGTCGTTGCCGTTAAAGCTCCTGGCTTTGGGGACCGTCGCAAGGCAATGCTTGAAGATATTGCAATCTTGACCGGTGGTCGTCTTGTTTCTGAAGATATTGGTGTACGACTTGAAAATGTTACTTTAAGTGATCTTGGTCGTGCTGGCAAAGTAGTTGTCACGCGCGATACCTGTACTATTATTGATGGTCTTGGTTCGGAGCAGGCTATCAAAGGTCGTATAACACAAATTAAGGCTCAAATTGAAAATACGACCTCTGATTACGATCGAGAAAAGCTGCAAGAACGTCTTGCTAAATTAGCAGGCGGGGTTGCGGTTATTCGTGTCGGTGCAACAACCGAAACAGAAATGAAAGAAAAGAAAGATCGTATAGAGGATGCCTTAGCTGCAACACGAGCTGCCATTGAAGAAGGTATTGTTGCCGGTGGTGGTGTTGCTCTGCTACGTGCTCAAGATGCGGTTGCTAAGCTTAAGCTTGAAGGTGACGAAAAGCTTGGTGCTCAGATTATTCATCGTACATTAGAAGAGCCAATGCGTATTATTGCTTCAAATGCTGGCTACGAAGCATCCGTTATTATTAACAAAGTGCGCTGTGAAGCACATAATCTTGGATTTGATGCTAAGCAAGGCGAGTTTGTTGATATGATGCAAGCAGGTATTATCGATCCTGCTAAAGTGGTACGTGTAGCACTTCAAAATGCTGCATCTATTGGAGGACTTTTCTTAACGACTGAAGCTATTATGGCTGATATCCCTGAAGAAAAGACAGAAGCTCCAGGTCATGGCCATGGTCGAGGTGGCATGGGCGGTATGCCTGAGATGTATTAAGAATTGCATAATAAACCCGTAGGAAAGGGCCCGTATAAATGCGGGCCCTTTTTCTTAATGCTCTTGAATCGCTTATCAAAATCCTGCTCGTGCCCTAGATGCCGTTAGCGGTCTACGTGGTGCTGGAGGTGCAGGTGTGACTCTGCTTGTCTGTTCCCTGGCTTCGCCAAAGGCTGCGCCGGGCACGCTGGGTGGAGTAGGTAATGTTCTTATTGGAGGTGCTGGAGGTGTCGGTTGAGCCGTTGGCGCTTTGCCGGTAGTGGGTTGAGTGGTACTGGGAAATTCAGGTGAAGCTGGAGTAACTGAAGGAGTAACGCGAGGCGTTACCGATGCTGCAACGTGAGTTTCTCGCGGTGGTGGTGTTGTAACTTTCGGTTGCTGTGGTGTAAATAATGATTTGAAATAATTTACGATCCGGTCCCATATGCTCTCAACGTGAGCCGCTGTGCTTCGCTGGTAAGGTGCAGCGGGTGGTATCCTATCTGTGGTTGCAGCATATACGCTGTACACTATGATGCCCATCCCAAGTGCCAAAGCAAGCATGAGTGTACTGTGAATACTTTTCATAACGGTCCCCCCTTTTTTAATGACGTTTCCCCTATGAGCAATGTACTTGCTCGTATATTCTTGTTTTTTAGTCTACAGCTCTTTATTTCTAAAAAGCAATAATCTTATTATAGCTTTGAGCAATAGCCTAACATAACGCCGTTAATTCTCATGAATTTCCAGTACTTATTTGAGTTTCTCGGGCTCTTCCGCGTGGTTCCCGGATGAGCTGTGCTCTTAGAAGACTCTCCGTGTTAGTTGCCAAACACGCTATGGTTCCTGGCACTGTGCCATCTCTTGCCAAGCCTCCTCTGTTGGAGGTATAATTAAAGATAGAAATGAATAACAATAATAAAATAAGGTTCCTGTCATGATTAAAAATCTTATAAAAATACTTATAGTAGCAGCGCTTGCTGTTGTACTACCGTTAACTCATACCATGTTGCTAAGATCTATGGAAGTCGAGCAAGAAGTTAATCCTGCTAATCGAGAATTACTAGATGCAGCCGAAGTGGGCGATCTTAACGCAGCAGAAGCTGCCCTTAAAGCTGGTGCTGATGTTAATTATGCCGATGATACTGATGATACTGCTCTTATAATGGCAGCCTATAAGGGGTATATAGATATAGTTAGATTGCTTATACAGCATAAAGCTGATGTTAATCGTGCCAATAGCGATGGCTTAACTGCCTTGATGCTTGCAGCTGAAAATGGGCATGCAGGGATAGTTGAAATACTTTTACATCAGGGTGCTATTGTTGATGGTGTTGATGCACATGGCCAAACTGCTTTAATTCGGGCGGCCCAATCTGGACATACAGAGGTAGTTAGACTGCTTATAGGTCATGGAGCTGAAGTTAACCACGTTAATATCTATGGTGGTACTGCTTTAATAACGGCGGCCAGGCAAAAAAATAGGAATGTGGTTGAATTGCTTTTGCTCAATAATGCTCATATGCCAACTATAGGTAACATGAGGGCTGCTATTTTGGGATTATTGGAAAGCTCTAATTTTTCGCCGCTGGCTATAGCAATTATTACCAGTGATAGAAAGAATACTGATCAAATTCTTGCCACACTAGAACCGAAAGATATAAATGTTCAAGATGGTTTTGGCGTTACAGCATTACACTGGGCTGCTGCTCGTAATGACGAACAAACTGTTAATGAGTTGCTTAAGCGCAATGCTGAA
>CAWGPQ010000020.1:0-26765 GCA_963824495.1 uncultured bacterium | reverse complement strand
TGGTGCCCCAGCAGTATCTCGTATTTTGGTATTCGAAACAGGGGACTCTGCTCTATTCGCTCAAATTTGATACGAACAAATTTCCGAAAGAAAAGGATTATATTACAACGCTGGACAAGATATGCCCGATCTCTCTCGTTTAGTTCTTTATTTTCAGCTGTCGTACTATACGGAAGAAATCGATCAATCGACAAAAACAAAATCGACGATCAAAGATACGATGACACGAATTTCGGCTTGTGTGGCTATATCAATAAGATTCAACATATTTGGTGTTAACAGCAATATCTGTAAAACCAAAACCCATTTCTATAAGTTCTTTTGTATAATAATAAGATTCTTTTTAAAAGTAGGACGCAAAGCACCATCTTTATAAAGTTCAACTTGTTGTCCACTATTTAACTTCCCTGTAGTAGCATCAACTATTCCCATAATGGGAGCAATATTATATGCAGCAAAAATTTTAGTTCTTAATTCAGTTCCATATTCTGAAAATTGTAAATCTCTATTTGTCATTGCCATCTGTATATATTTAGTATTCTGCCAAGTATGCGAATTGCATGTTCTCGAAGTAACCACCTGCGAACAAGTTGGTGCCCGACACCGCAACGGCGTAAACAAACGGGTTCAACCCTGATCCCACGCCTGACCAGGAACTCCCATCCCATTGGGCAATGCATTTGGCTGAGACTCCACCCGCAGTACTGAATCCACCGCCCGCATACAGGTTTGTGTCGGAGACCGCCAGCACGGAAACGGCTTGGTTCATCCCTGAACCAAGCGTTGACCAGGAATTACCATCCCACAGGGCGATGTGGTTGTTCAAAAGCCATTCAAAATACAAAGAGAGAGCGATATGAAACTACGTTATTGTACATATATTCTTATGGGTCTCTGTATGCTTGCGCTTGTTGCTCAGTCCGGTCTTAGTGCCAAGAAATGTGCCGGTACATGTTTGGAAAATGTCCGAGAATCTCAGGGTGCTGCTCGTGATGGGACCCGTGATTGGACTATTGTTATTTTTGGGGTGACCGGAGATTTGGCTAAGCGACATTTAATCCCTGCCCTCTCTGCTATACTTAAGCGTCAGCAAGAAAACATTATTATTATTGGCGTTGGAAGAAAGCAAGAAACGGCCGATAGTGTGTTAAAAAACGCACGCGATTTTATACATGATTATGATGAAAAAGCATGGGAAGCGCTGAGGTCGCGTACTTCATATTATCAAATTAACTTTGAACGTGAAGAAGATTTCAGCAAACTTGCAGAATTTATTAAAGCACGTGAAGCTCATCATGGCTTATCGGGTAATCGGCTTGTATATCTATCGATGCCCTCAGATCTTTTTTGTCCTTTAACTCAGCAATTAACCGGAGCAAAGATACTTGAAGCTCATAATTCTTGTCATCGTATAGCATATGAGAAGCCATTTGGGTCAGATTGTGCTAGCGCACGAGCAATCAATCAGTGTGTGGAACAGCTTCTTGATGCTCAACAGATATATCGCATAGATCATTATTTGGCTAAAGAGTTTGTTAATTCTCTTGTATTCATGCGCACACATAATGCTCTTCTTGAACCGGCCTGGAACAGCTGTTCTATCGACCACGTTACATTATTTTTAAACGAGCATATTGGCATTGAAGGTCGTGGGAGCTTTTATGATGCTTATGGAGCCTTGCGCGATGTTGTTCAGAATCATCTTTTACAAATGGTTGCCTTGGTTGCTATGGAGTGCCCACAAGATTCTTTAGTTGATCTATCGACGAGAAAAACAGATGTTCTTAAGCATATTACCGTACGTAGAGGTATTTTGGGCCAATACGAGGGATATCGTGATGAGCCGGGTGTCGCCAAAGAATCGATAACAGAAACGTTTGCTGCACTAGAGCTAACCGTGAATACTAAACGTTGGCTTGGGGTGCCATTTTACGTTCAGTCTGGAAAAATGCTTGATAAAAAAAGCTCTGAGATACAAATTGTATTTAAGCAATATGCCAATGCACCTGCTAATGTTTTTACGCTCACTGCTTCGTCAGGGCAAACACCCAACGGTGGCTTTTCTCTTTCTCTGAATACTAAAAAGCCCGGTGTTGGGGCTGAGCCTGTTCAGGCCAAGCTTGAATATTGCTCTGAGTGCTCAGCTAAAGAAGCTCCCTCTGCTTACGAGATTATATTTCAAAAAATTATGATGGCTGATCGGTCTATCTCTGTTAGTGCAGCAGAAATTGAATATCAATGGAATATAATCGATAAGGTCAAGTCTATGTCCTGGCCTCTCTGCACATATGCAAAGCATTCACAAGGACCTCAAGCGGCAGCATGCTTTATGACTGCGTGCTATAAACATTAGCAAGAATAGCTAAGCATGTAACTGCAAGCGTTGTTGGTGCCACCGCTGCTAGGGCGCCAACGCAAGCACCATGTTCCTTGCCTAAAGATTTAATTATAGAAATATAGGTATATAGTCCTGCTACATGACCTGTGCCAAGTGCAAGCTGGTTTGCCTGAGAGCTGCTCTCTTTAAGCCCCGTTATAGTTCCAAGTTGCCCAATGATAGGAAAGAAGCCAAGTCCAAATCCTGTTGTCAGGGATAGCAGAAATTCTTTTATTGACGAAGGCAATACACTAGCTACTGATAATCCTAGAGGAGCGGCAGCAACAACAGCCATGTTTTTTTTGCCCTTGTATTTGTTAGCAACAACAAGTGCTCCCAAAAAACTTGTAATACCTGCTACATGACCGGTATATAAACCATCAATACACAGGTTAGCGTTAATCTTAAATTTCTTCGATAACTCTTCTGAGCGAGATAGTGTTGCAGTCTGCCCTATAATTGGCAGGAATCCCAAGATATATCCTTCTTGAAAACAATGCCAAAAGCTTTCAGAGTTTTCAGGGGTCATTTCTTGTTGGTCGGGAAAAGCAAGTGTGCTTAAGCTTAAAAGTATACTTAATAGGCTGGAGTATTGAATTTTCATATGACATCTTTCGTGCTATTGTTTTTTGTGCCTTTTCTCCCTTGTTCAAGTGCTTTTAGCGTATCTAGTATTGCGTTATAGGCTTTAATGTCAAGATATACTTCTAAGGGCTCACCCTGTTCGTTTCTGATAAATCGAGGCTTAATAGATATCTTAAGAAAATTTTTTTGTTTATTCATGCTTATTTTTTATTATTCTTTATTATTTCTTTACTAAAAAGAGCTGCTTTTGCTTCTTCAAGCGTATAAGATTTTTCTTTTTTTCCTTTACTTTCACGGAGCATAAAGTAATCATGCGCATCTTCAAGATCATCAATTAAAAGCCTAAATTCTTCAAGCGTTAAAATAACACCGACAAGTTTTTCGTGTTCATCATAAACAAATTTTGGCTTTAGTGTAATCATTGTTGATCCTTACTATCATGTTATTATGCATGAGTTCTTGAATAATTCTAAAAGTTATAGGCGCGACTTAGCAAGAGTTGCCTACAGGAGTATTATAAACTTATATATGGCTTCAGGGCTAACTGTGAGAACGCTTGAGTTAGCCCCATAAACTCATTAAAGAACTATGAGCGAGCACCATAGTACAAAAGCAGGTCGACTATATTGTTATAACCACTTTTTCTTGCTGCCATCAAGGGTGTAATACGTGTTATAAAAGTAGCAAGATTAGGATCGGCTTTATGCTCTAAAAGTATCTTCACAATATTTGTATGACCATTTATCGTTGCTTCCAGTAAAGGCGTATAGCCATTTTCATCGATGTGGTTAACCTCGGCCCCAGCCGCTATAAGCATTTTAACTATATCTTCATAACCACGAGCAGCTGCTTCTTTAAGAGGAGGCACATTAAAAACATTAACAGAATTAACATTGGCACCTTCTGCAATTGCTTTTTCAACGCCTTGCTTGTTTCCTCTGTAAACTGCCTCTGCTAACGCCTTATCCGCAGCAATTGTCCCTTCGTCTGAACGAGCACCATACTTTAAAAGCAGGTCAACTATGTCATTATAGCCACGTGCTCTTGCCACCCTGAGAGGAGTGGTACGAAATCCAAGGGTAGCGCGATTAGGATCAGCTTTATGCTCTAGAAGTATCCTAGCAACATCTGTATGATGACCTATCGTTGCTTCCAGTAAAGCAGTATTGCCATATTCATCGGCATCATTAACACCAGCTCCAGCTTGAAGAAGCAGCGTTACTATATCTTTATTGCCACGCCGAGCTGCTTGTATAAGAGGAGTATTAGTATACTGACCTGCAACGTTAACATCGGCTCCAGCCTCTATAAGGATCTTTATTATCTCAGGATAGTCAGCTGCATAATGAAGAGCGGTAGCATCTTCATAATCAGCTATATCAATAGTAGCCTTACGCTCTATAAGCAGCCTCACTATATCAGCACGTCCATGCTGAGCTGCCTTCATAAGGGCAGTCACACCATTCCTGTTAACGCAGTCGATATGAGCACCTGCAGCAATTGCTTCTTCAACACCCTGCTTATCTCCTCTACCGGCTGCATTGAGCAATGATTCATCTTGAGGAGAAGTACAAGGGCGCCCATGTCCTCCATAAGTCTCGTACCATTCTGGGGCATAGCCTGGGGTTGGCGGAGTATACTCCGCTGCTGTTGGCGCTTTGCCTATAGCCTTTTCATAGGCATCAGTAACATTGATAAATAACTCTTGTGAGGTCTTCTTTTCTTTAGGAGTTTTAAATTTGTCTGGATGGCAGTTAACGGCAAATTTGCGATATTCTTTTTTGGCATCATCAGCAGTCTTGGCGGCAAGTACCGCTTGACCTAACGTATCACATCTACTCAGCCGATCTAATGCATCGATAGGAGTAGAGATCATGCTTATAAGAGTGCTAGTAAGAAATATTTTGTTTATCATATACTCTCCTTGTTATGATATGAGCAGCAAAGATACAATCTAGTTTTGATTACTACAGCCTATATTAACACATAATAACTTCAGTTTGCAATATTATTTTTTATATATAGCAGAATTCTAAGTTTCCTTAAATAAATTATTGACAAATAATCACTTTTAAAGGCATGATAATTATAATTAGTATATTTTAAAAAAATGTAAAGTTAAGGAGCTGATATGAAGAAACCACGTTACTTAACAATTGCATGGTTTTTGAGTGCATTACTGTGTACTATAATTGATGCGAAATTACCGACAGAGCAAGATATAGAAACCCTGATTAAAGAGGTTAGATCAGAAGCACAAGATGCTGCCCAACAATGGTATCAAACGTATATAGGTACTGCAAGCCCCGATCAACAAGTCGATCTAGCCAATTATCTTGCTAGGTATCTTACCGATGTAATCAAAATTGAAGAATCGTATCTAGATTATTATATACGATTTGGTGGACTCTCAGATCTAGGCCTTAAGCGAGACGAAGGTAAAGCCTACGATACCTATAGAGGTACACCTATACAAGCTGCTATTGATGAGATGAACAGTGCTATAGACAAAGTACTATCAGATCATCAACAACATGTAGAGTTATTTTTTACACGAAGATACTCTAATCTATCTTGGTTATCAACCTTAATACAGCGCTTTAATAGAGTAGAAATAAAGTTAGAGTTTTATAACGTACTTTATTCTCATCTTAACTCTACCGCAGGAAAGGGATTATCAACTCCCGCAGAGTTAGAGCCTCTTTCTAGCCTATATTCAACAATAAAGCCTTACCTTGAAGGGCTCGAAAGATTCAAACAAGAGTTATAGACCAAGAGTCATAGACAACATTAAAAACATGAAAAAAGGAAAGGTGTTAACATTACCTAATTCTATATAAATATGAATATAAATAATTATAAAGGATGCTATATGAAATTTTTAAAAATTACTTATATTTACCTAGGACTTGTTTGTAGCCAGATGGTAGTAGCCCAGGGTCCTGAAGTACTTGCGGCTCTAAAAGTGCTTGCCAAGCAAAAAGGGGAGGCATCATCTCTCTCGGCTCAAGAGGGATGGTTAGTATATATTGGTTCGCTATTTAGTACTATAGCACAAGATATTAGCAATGAAATTCGGCGAGCACCTGATGCTTGGATTAGTGCTCATCTTCCATTGGCAAGTATAATAGAACAAGCAACGGGCGAGCCTTCTAAAAATTGGCAGGAGCTACGACAAAAGATTAAGTCACGACTTGCTACCCCTGATGGTTTTTCGGCTGCCATAGTGTTAACTGCTGGAGAGGTGCTTTTGTTTGCTCTTATAGTTAATTATTGGACAGGAATTGCATTTGGACATGCTGCTGAGCCTATGGGGGCGAAAGATATATTGGCAAAAATTATGGGAGAGTATGCTGTGTTGCCTGCTCAGCTTCCTGCAGCAGCAGCGGCCGCATAATACCGACCATGTTCATGATCGATTTTCTAAATTTGTTGGGTCGGGTAATGTCAAATTTTGTGGTGTGCGAAATAACGTAATTGTTTTGTCGGGGACATCTGGATAAACGCGTGCATAGAACCTAATAGCAGTATTTTTTAGAAATGTTATTGTGTTAATCTCGGTACTAGTATCTGAATGGCCACGTGCTTTTGACGTTACTATATAGGCTCTTCCAACCCTGTGAATATATTCTTTGAACGTTTCCATAGCACTAAGCAGCATGGGATTATTATTATCTAAATCTCTCTTGAGCTCCCTGAGGCGATTCTCTATATGGGTAATTATTCCTTGAGTTGATAAGCTTTGTGGCAGCTCAGGGTAGCGTTCCGTAGCAAAATTGTCACCCGACCGTTCTTTCAGTTTAGCCTCGTGTTCTACAATGCCGTAATAGATGGCTTCTGTCATACACTTTTTATCCTGGTTTGGTAAGTCTTGAAATTTTTCTTGATACCAATGGTTTATGCTTTCTTCTATAGTTGCTTGTGCAGAACTGCTCATAAGTAGGGTATACAATAGGGAAGCTGTTAAATATCTTTTCATAGTTCTTTTCAATATTTAAGGAGACCTTTGTCAGGAGGTCTCCAGTGTAGCTTAATTATGATAGACGTGCTAGAAGGAGATTCCACCTTTTAGCCAAATGCCAAAATTATTAATACCAAATTTTCTTTTTTGAGCAAGATCCACTTGACCACCTAGACCAATAAATGGTGTATAAGGAGAATCGAACCAAGCGTAATCGATATGGCCAAAGAGTCGATGGACACGCAAGCCCGGATTAATTACGAAGCCATTATGATCAAGCTCGTCAGCGGTTAGGAATGGAAGTTGAGCTTGTGCTGCAAGATCATTGAGAATATCTGACTCAGAATTAAGGGTAATTTTCTCCTTGCTGCTGCCATAGAAGTTATAGCCGCCGCCCAATGACCATCCACCATTACGGTAAATAAGCTGGAATAATGCTTCGCCTTGCACGGCAGACATTAGATTAGTAAGCCATGAACGAGCACTATCTCTACGGGCATGAACAAGACGTGTTGCATAGCCTTCAAAGTAGGCTGTTACTGAATTATCGGCACCGCAGCTCCAGAGCTCATAATGACCCTGAAGGCCACCACCTACCTGCCATTTTCTATTGGCAAAAATGCGCCAATGGTCTGTCGGTGCTATTGCTAAGAAATACAGACCAAGATGATAATCATAGTCTTGTAAGAAGTTATAACCTAAGATTAAGTCAAGATTGACAAGGCGTGACTTTTTAAGAAACGTGAAGTCGACCTTGTCTAGTATGCCTGATTTTGGCTCGTCAACCTTCGAAGGTCTGTCTGGTATTCTTAAGCGTGTATGAGCAAAAGGCGCATTTACTCTGAAATAAAGGCCGTCAAGTGTTTCTGAGAATCCACCAAACTCAAGCTTAAAGTTAAGATCTTCGATAAAATTTTCAATAATAGGATCAAAAGCTTTCTCATTAAAGGTTCGCTCGTATTCAAATGTTGCTGCAAAATCAAGCGTTCGCGGTGGTCTATCCGGCTGATAAAGAAAGTTAATATTGGATGACTGACGAGCTAGGTTTCGACCAATAGGTGCTATAAACTCCGCACTGACCGATGAGGAAAGCAGGCTGATTATAGTCAACATACTACCAAGCTTTTTGAACATAGAGAACTCCTTCGTTGTGTGTCATTCGTGTATAAGCGTTTCTGCAAGAATTTTTTTATTAATTGTAAGAGTACCCTAAAACTCAGGAAAATCAATAAAAACATATGATCTGAAAACGTGTGCGTGCAACGACTTAGTTTGCTTTATTCTAAAAATGAAGCTGGTTATTTTTATTGTCGAGTTTTGTAAAATATTTAATTATTAATTATTGCAATTTGATTATATTATTTGATGCTATGAGTATAAGTTATAATTCTATAGTGATAAAATAGTTTTTTATATATAAAGAAAGGAATACATGATGAAGCTCAAGTTATTTGCTGCGACTATTGGTTTGAGTAGCGTATTGCTTGCATCCTATACTGAATCCTTTGCCCTAGGAAAATGCATCTTTACCTATACGAGTGCGCCTACTCGAGGTGGAGCCTCGGCCATGATTTCGTTTACCAAAGAAGTAGAAGCAAGCGATGAGAAAACTTGTCAAGCCCAGTGTCAAGCTCACCTTAAAGCATACAATCAAGGAGCATTTGGCGGATCTTACTTTATGCTTATTGATTCCTATGTTGTCCCTAAATCTTAAGTTGAGGGTTGCGGTTGGTATTTGCACGATTAGAATCTTGCTTGTATTTTAGCTATTAATAGCGTAATCAATAGAAAAGTCAGGAAAGACTTTCTTTACTCTAGAAATAATTTTCAAGCTTGGATTGCAAGCGCCAGCCTCAAGCCTTTGATAGCTATAGATTGTATCGAATCCCATTTTTTTTGCTGCCTCTTGTTGTGTAATGCCCTGCTTAATTCTGTAGTATCTTATCAAAAAAGAGAAGGCAATTTGGGGATCAAGTGCAACTGCAACGATATTTTTGGAGTGCTTTATAAATTCATCAGGAAGAGGTGCCAATTCTTTAGAGTCCTCCGGTTCTTCAATATAGAGATTGAGAGCTCCTTGCATGTTTGGTTGAAGCTCTTCTTTGGTATCTGCTTGCGTTATGCAGCCTGGTAATTCAATGCATTGAGCCCAAAACCCTTTTCCTTCTTTGTGTATTTTGAAATGGTACTTCATACATATAACCCTTCAGTGTAAGGCTCTCTAATATCTTTCTTAAAGCATGCAAAAAGTTTGCACATTTCTTTTCCACGAATAGGCACGATCCTCTCCAAGTAGATAATGTTATTCTACCAAATATATTTGGCAAAGTCAAGTACTTGGGGAAGATAGACGAATAAATTTTATTTATATTTGTTATAAAATGTGGTATTTTAATAGGGGGTATCGCCCTGTCTAGTAATCCCAATTTAGGTAATTTAATGGTTGTAAGCTTATTTCCTAAGTTAATTATAGTATAGTTCACTATATTTTGCTTATAAATTGCTTTTCAAAAAAAACAAATCGTTTATCCTGTATCTAAGAACTAAAAAACCTCGAGAGGGTAACGATAAGCAAGGGAGAGATGGCTGAGTGGTCGAAAGCGGCCGCCTCGAAAGCGGTTATCCCGAGCAATCGGGATCGGGGGTTCGAATCCCCCTCTCTCCTCCAATAATAATCGTTTACGTGCACCAGTGCTTTCAGGATGCGCCTTATGCTCAAACAATCTCGTTTTTTTATACTACTTACGCTGTTCTCATTCGCTGCATATTTGAGCGTAGAGGGCATGGTATTTGATAACCGCTTTTTTCCCTTGATACAAAAGCCATTTTTACCCAATGCCTATCCCATAGAAGCATCATCCCATTGGGCTATTAGGCCATTTTATTTTTTCTCTCATACTGCATTTGATCACCCTGATATTGATGATAACGATGAATTTGGTCTTTTTGAGATTAATGGCACCTATGATCAACTTGGTATGGATAGGGCACTGCGAAAGGCAGGAATAACTGATCATAGTCTTTTGCGTTCTGATTTTCGTATTAGAAATTCACTGCCCTGGCGCCAGTGTGGACGGCGCGAAGCATGGGGTTTTGAGCTTGCTTATTACCAGTGGCTGACTAATTGGTTCGGCTTTGGTTTTGATTGGCTTTTTATCCATGTGAGTTCCCGATTAGAGCTGTTACTTAATCTTGATGCAGTACAGGGGAGCCTTGCTGAAAATCGAGAACTATTGGCTGTTAATTCTCAGATGCATAAGTTGATTGGAGTATCGCCTGGCCTATGGAATAAAAATAGTAGTGGTGACCTTGATCTGTATATACGCTTTGGTACTATATATGATTATGTTTTAAAAATGAGGCGTATTCAAGTAGGGTTAAAATTAGGTGCCTTGATCCCTACGGCGCCTGAATTTGATATCTATAACCCCGCATCAGTTCCGGTTGGTGGCAACAAGCATTGGGGTATCTATGGTGCCCTTGATGCTGAGTTTACGCTCAAGGAAAACTGGAAAGCAGGGCTTATGCTCCGTCTCAACAAGCGATTTGCGCGAACTACTCGTATTCGTATACCAATTTTGCATGAACCTCTTAATTATGCTGTACTCGTTGATACCGCACGTGTCAATCCTGGGTTAACGTTTGTGTTCTCACCCTATATTCAGGTTGAAGGGTTACGCGAGGGCTTGGGAGCTCGAGCACTATACACGCTCATAAAGCATAATCGTGATCGGATACGTAGCGTTAGCACTGATAACACACTTTCTGGTAATATACAGGACGTTACACAACGATCGAAATGGGGTATACAGTATGTTACACTAACGGTATTCTATGATGTCGGCAAATCACGGGAATTTCGTGGAGCTCTTCCTGTAATATCATGTGACTTAGACATTCCTCTTGGGGGGATTGTAAGTGAGAGGTCAAGTAAAACATTTGGTGTTTCATTACGTATCGAGTCTGACTTATGGTAAAATTTTTTCCCGCGCAACGGTTATTCAGTCTATTTTCTAATGATCTTGCAATAGATCTTGGTACAGCAAATACTGTAATCTATGTTCCCAATAAGGGTGGCGTTGTATTAAACGAGCCTACCGTAGTGGCAGTTGAGGCAGGTACTAAAAAAGTATTGGCAGCTGGTAAGCTCGCCAAGGAGATGCTCGGTAAAACTCCAGAAAGCATTGTAGCATGTCGCCCGATGCGCGATGGCGTAATAGCCAATTTCGAATTAGCAGAAAGCATGCTTCGCTATTTTATTCGTGAAGTGCACGATAACCGGCGAACGCTTGTGCGCCCGCGTATGGTTATCGGTGTACCTTCTGGTATTACGCAAGTTGAGCGTCGCGCCATTGAAGAATCCGCAAAACAAGCAGGTGCTCGTGAGGTATATATTATTGTTGAGCCGCTTGCTGCAGCTATTGGAGCAGGATTGCCGGTACATGAACCATCAGGAAGCATGATAGTCGATATTGGCGGCGGTACTACTGAGGTTGCCGTTATAACACTTAAGAACATGGTATTCTGCCGTTCTGTCCGTGTTGGCGGTGATGAAATGGATCGAGCTATCGTACATTATGTTAAGCGCAAATATAATTTATTAATTGGTGAACGTACTGCTGAAATGGTTAAGATTGCTATTGGCACGGTACTTCTTAATGAACCAATCGAAAGCATGGAAGTTAAGGGCCGAGATCTTATAACAGGTGTGCCTAAGATTATTAAATTGAGCAGTGCTGAAGTCCAGGAATCGTTGCTTGAAACCATATCAAGCATCGTTGATGTGGTACGTATCGCACTCGAAAATACACCACCGGAACTTTCATCTGATTTGGTTGACACCGGTATTACTATGGCAGGAGGTGCCTCGCAATTACGTGGGCTTGATAAGCTTATTTCTCAAGAAACGGGTCTGCCTGTCCGTATTGCTGAAAATCCATTATTATGTGTTGTTAATGGTGCAGGTCGTGTGCTTGAAAACCTTGACTTTTTTAGAGAAGCACTGCTTAAATAAGAGTCAGTAGGGAGCTTTTATGGTTACTATCTATCATGCACATCTTACTATGTTACCTGATATTCAGAGATTTTTTCGCGAAGTGTGGCTTAATAAATTTTCCCACGTGCTTACGCCAAAATCACATGATGAGCTCGTAGCCCTTGTTCGTGATGAGGGTATCTTGTACGATGCCCTATCAGACAAAAATTACTATTGGGGTGTTGCTCGCTTAGAGCATGATACTATCGTTGGCGTTATTGGTGCTTATTTTTTCGATCCCTACACGATCGTTATTCAGAGGGTTTGTGTTGATCCTGAATATCAACGTAAGGGTACCGGTAGGCTTTTGGTAGGTGCAGCACGTGCAGCATTTCCTTATGCTCAGTATATGCGCGTTGAAATTGAGCGAGATCATGACGGGCTTAGCCTATTTTATCGTAAACTAGGATTTGAAGAAGTTGGGACTGACCAAGAAATGACTCAGCACTCCTCCCATCTCATAGTTATGAATAAAGACCTGACCTAATTCTATGGCATATTCTTCAGCGACTCCTCCAGCAACTCACGGTATACAGCTTAAAAAGCGTTATGGACAGCACTTTTTACGTCAGCAGTCGGTTGTTGATACCATGCTTGCGCATGTTGAATTAACGCCTGAAACATCAGTACTAGAAATAGGGCCAGGAGATGGTTTTTTAACGAACTCTATTTTAAAAATGCCTATTAAACGTTTATGGGAATTTGAAATTGATCCAGAATGGGCCGCATATATTGTTCGTACGTATCAAGATTCCCGCATTACCATGTTTCAAGAAAATTTTTTAGATGTAGATTTTAGCCTATTTGAGTGCCATAAACCCTGGACGGTATTATCTAATTTGCCCTATCAAGTAGCGCTTCCCATCTTATATCTTATACAAAGGCACCGGGAGCTTATCCATGAAGGTGTCGTTATGGTTCAAGAAGAAGTCGCTCAAAAGATCGTCAAGACTTCAGGGCGTGGTTATGGATTTGTCTCACTTTTTCTTCAGTACTACTTTGAATGGAAACTACTTATAAAAATTCCACCGACGGCGTTTTATCCGCCACCAAAAGTATACTCGCGTCTTCTCTACTTTAAGCCACGGCGCGATGTTCAGCCTATTGCCAATGAGCCTGAGTTCTGGAAATTTATTAAAGTGTGCTTTCATCAACCGCGACGAACCCTCAAAAACAATCTCAGTCAAACACAGTATAATTTACAGGGTATTCCTGATAGCTACCTTAAACTACGAGCTCAAGAGTTAAGCATAAAAGAATTGCTTCAGCTCTGGCAAGTTTTGACTGTGCAAAAAACTGTCATTAAAACTAAATGATTAATAAGTTAACTTATCCAAGATCAAGACGTGTTTTGTTATTATATGTTAGTGGCAAGCTATTTTGAGTATTAAGTTGTGGCGCTATAGATATCTCTTTCGGAACGATTATTAAATACTAACGATTGCATCCTGTTGTGGTCATTCTTCGGTACTCTTTCCCCTTCCACTGAATATTTTAAAACGTGGCTTAACGATAAACTTGAGCACACTATTGGTACCGATAGCTGCTATCTGCACAAGCAAGGTGATACTGTTATACTAGGTGACTTATATGCCGACGAAGGATAGCCCTTGTGAAATAGAAGTCGCCTGTGAACAACTTTATGAACTTATACAAGCACGGGAAAAGCTCGCTGAAGCTGGAACGGAGCAATTTGTTATCTGCCAGAACGGCAGCGATTGCACCATTGCTGAGCACTTGCCATAGCCTGCTTAAGTACACTCTATTGCATAAGAAGCTTGATTATGCCTAGTATTAAAAAAACTAGAGGTGTAGTATGAAGTTCTTCAGGCGAATAAAAGAGAATATTAGCTTAGGCTATGGTTTTATCAGAGCAATAATTTCAATGATCTATGGTCATTGGGAAATATCTCATTTACCCCAGCCTTGTGTAAGCATTTTTGGTGGTAGTCGGCTTAAGCGTGGAAGCTTCTATACAAAGCAGGCGGAACTTGCTGCACAACGCTTAGTAGAAAACAATATTTCTGTATTAACAGGAGGCGGACCTGGCATTATGGAAGCTGCCAATTGTGGAGCTGCTCGTCACGCCACAAAGGGCGTTATTAGAACCATGGGAATAGGAGTGAGCAGGCTTCCCCATGAGCCTATTAATGCCTGTGCTCAAAAAGCTTTCGTGATGCTCGATTACTTCTTTGCTCGTAAATGGCTGCTTATTAATTATTCGATAGGCTTTATTGTTTTTCCCGGTGGCTTTGGAACACTTGATGAATTTGCAGAGCTTATGGTTTCGATGGAACTAAAGCTGATTAAGCGATGCCCTGTAGTTATGATAGGAGCCGAGTACTGGAAGCCCCATCAAACATGGATGGCCCATGCTTTACAAGAGGGGCTTGTTGTAAAAGAGGCGGTTGATCTTATAACCTTTACTGACGATATAGAGTACGCCGTAGCAATCGTCACTGCTCATTGTAAGATATGTGTAGAGCGTCATGATGTATCGCCAAGAATGTGAGCTTATAGTTTGAGGAATACTATGCAAAAGCTGATTGCATGTTTGTTCGTACTAAGCGCCAGCACGTATATAGGTGCTATGGATATATCCATAGATATACCCGACGATATGAGCAGGTCAATTGACACATATCGGGGTCAACGTATAACGGCAGAAACCCTGAAAGATCTTGCTCCTGAACTCCCTCAGGATATTCAAGAAAAAGCTGATCAATGGGTAAGTGAAAATAAAGAGCTTGTTCGTAAGCTACTTACGCGAGGGAAAAAGCCTTCCGAATGGAAAACTGAATACATAGAACGTAAAGCAGAGCTTGAACAACAGGATATTAAAAATTTATAGTAACTGGAACTATGCGTTTCCCTTGCCCACAGATCCGAAATATTTTGTAAAAATACGTGGTCCAGTTAATGAAGCATGCAACATTGAAGCTTTTAATGGCAAATACTCTGCAAAACTATCTGCCCAAGAGCTTGATGCTTTACCTTTACCCGAGCGCACCTATCAAACAGTGATTGCAGTGGCATATTTGCTTCGTGCCCGTGATGCTATTGAGCGTTATACTATTTCTACAGTAGCGGTACCTGATACGTATCTATATCATGTGCCTGGTAGACCAGAAGAGCTTTCTGATAATAATTATTTAGTTCTTCAGAAAACGGTAGCAAATGGTATTAAACTTGAAGATATACAAGCTGGTAGTGGCAGCTTAGATGATAAGAAACTTCGTGAACTTTTTATCGTGCCTGCCTATGCTGGTCTCTGGAGCTTTAAGGGTAATATTATGGTTGCTGATAATCAGCTTGTACTCCCCGATCTTGAGCAACCCAATAATAGTAATCCTCTTGATTTTTATCACCAAAATAGAAAGGCCTATGAAGATAATGTTGCAACAGGTATTAAAGAATTGGTAAAGATTGTGCAGCCTGAGGGTTGCCTTATACCAACGCCTCAATGTACGATGCTTGCAGAGCTAACAAAGCAGAATCGTCATCTATGGTCTACCGATCATTATTATAACCATCTTGTAGAATTCTTTAACGACTATTGCCAAAAAAAGTACATAGCACTTATTAAGCACGTGCTGTGCTTTTGTTAAGCACAGCGAGCTTCTTAAAAAGAGTATCGTAAGATTGGAGCATAGTACTTAAACCATACTGCTTGTCAACTGTTTGCCCACCCGCTTGACTAAGTTGTGTACAAAGGGCTTTATTAGTAATAACACGTTCAAGAGCTTCAGTAAGCTCAGAGATAGTACCAGGTTCTATAATTAAGCCATTATGCTGGTGCGTTATAACGTCATGACGCTGATTAGCTCCTGTGACAATAACCGGAAGCTTGAAGCAGAGGGCTTCAAGGAGAGCAAGTGAAAGGCCCTCAAAGGCCGACGGTTGTGCAAAGCAATCAAAGAGAGGGTAATAGCTGTAGGCCGGTTGCGCTTGAATATAGCGTACTACATGCTCAATATCTAGTTTTTTAGCTTGTGCACGCAATGTGTACTCTTCTGGTCCTGTTCCAATAAGCATCAGGCGAATATGAGGGTATTGTTTAACAAGCTGTGCAAAGCTTTCAAGTAGTAAATGATAATTTTTACGTTGTACAAAGCGTCCAACTGAACCGATAACAAAATTATCGGAAGAATAGCCAAAGTGAGCTCGAGTAAGGGCTTCTTGAGTAGCGTGGGCAATAAGTGCTTGGGTATCAATACCATTAGGTATTGTGAGTATTCGTTGAGTTGAAATATTTAGCGTAGTTTTAAGGGCTTGCGCAATAGTAGGAGACACTGCTATAAAATATGATGGTTCGACAAGCAGAAACCGGCTTATGAGTGTGCGCAGGGCTCCCTCGTCTTCTGGTACAAGATGAGCTGCGCAGGCGATCGGCAGAGCGAGCAATCGAGCACAGAGGCTACTGATAAGATTGGAAGACCATAAAAGACTATGAATACCCGTAGGCTTAAGAGTTTTTAAGAGTCGATATAAGCGCCAGCAGAAAACAGGATCATAGCGAGCAATGAGACCGGTAATGGTATATGTTGGAATGCCCAATTTCATAACGTGAGCTCGGAGCGGGCCGTCATGAAAATAAATAACATGATGTTCATAGAGAGGATTATGTAAGTGCTTGAGAAGAGTAACAAGCAAGTGCTCTGCGCCTCCTACTTTCAGACTTGTGATGCAATGAACAAGCTTAATTTTTTGCATATTAAACTTGTGTTGATGGCTAATTAAGTTCAGTCTTGAGTTGCTTTTTATCAACTTTTCCTGTTGCTGTTGTGGGCAGATCGGTGCGTAAAATAAACTGACGGGGTACTTTATACGTAGCTAAGTTGCGTCGTGCTAATTCACCGAGCTCGTTTTCAAGTTGAGATGAAGGGTGGGGCGTAGCAACATAGGCGACCACAATTTCTTCGTTATTTTTCTTAAGCCCAACAACACCAACTTGACGAACATCAGGATGAGTCATAAGAACATTCTCGACTTCTTGGGGGTATATTTTAAGGCCCTTATTGCTAATAAGATCTTTCTCGCGGCCACTGAGAATAATTTTTCCCTCTCGGTTCAGCATGGCCAAATCGCCTGTATTAAGCCAGCCATCTTTAAGTATGCCTGCAGTGGCCTGGGGGGCATTATAATAGCCGAGCATGACGTTATCGCCTTTAATCCAGAGGGTACCTATAGTTCCGCGTGGAGCTTCGTGTTCGTCTTCTGTACGAATAGAACATTGAATCCCAACCAATGGATAGCCAACATTGCTGGTGGGTTCTAAGATATCATCAAGCTCACCGGCAACAAAGGGTGAGGCTTCGGTAAGTCCGTAGCCATTACAAATCTTACGCCGATAGAGTAATTCAAATATTTTTCTAATTTTATTTGGCAGTGCATCACCACCAGAGATACAGTAGCGCACACTGTTAAAATCTAAATTCTTAAAGAGAGCAAAAAGACCATACAGAGCCGGTATACCCAAAAGAATTGTTGGTTTTTCTGCAAGACCATTAAGCAGAGCATGACGGCTAATTTTAGGGACAATGATAGTTGTAGCACCAACCATAGTAGCTGTCCACACGCAGGTATTCTGCATATAGCTATGAAATAAGGGTAGGGCTGCGTAGGCACGCTCACGGTCTGTTATAAGAAAAAGCGCTGCGCCTTGAGCACAATTGGTAAGTATATTGCGTGAGCTGAGCATAACACCTTTAGGCATCCCTGTTGTTCCTGATGTATAGAGAAGTACCGCAAGGTCATCTGGTTCACGTGCTAAAGGGGTAAAGCTTAAAACATCGTTAGCGCCGTTATTACTGAATTGCGCATAGGCTATATCAGCTTCGGTAAGCAGGGGAATAGTATGTTCAAGAGCTACCGATTCAAGTTTTTCTCGCAAATGGTCTGAAACAATTATGGCAGTTGGTTGTGCATCAAGAATCACATGTTGAAATTCTCGTTGGTTCAAAAATATGTTCATAGGTACAACGACAGCTCCGGTTTGCCACGCGCCATAATAAGCCCTGTAAAAGTTTATCGAATTCTCAAACAGTATAACAATTCGATCACCAGGCTTAATATCTAGAGCAAGTAATTTACGGGTTATAAAGACCGAGTGCTGGTAGAGCTCACCATAGCTTACCGAAACACCTTCACAGATGAGAGCGATACGATCAGGCCATTGCTGAGCTGCACGATAGAGTAACGTACCAGCGTATATAAGTTTGCCATCTACCATAAGTGATTGATAGAGCTGCTGAAACCGCTTCTCTTGTTTGTTTCGAGGTAAAGCTGTCATATGGTCTTGCCCTGCTCTTAACAGGAATTAAGAAAAATAGTACACTCTAACGTATACCATAACTTTCTTATTTTTTCTATGGCAGTTATCAGCATCTTATGATTAAGCTTTCTCGGGGATTACTCGTTGCACTTGAAGGTATTGATGGGTCAGGAAAAACGACTCTTGCTCATCTACTCTACCAAAAACTTACGGACACAGGGTTTCCTGCTGTACTTACCAAAGAACCGGGGGGCACAGAAATAGGTAAACATATTCGCACGATACTACAGCACTTCTCAGGTACTCTCTACCCTAATACCGAGTATCTTCTATTTGCAGCAGATCGTGCTCAACATATGCAAGAATACATTATTCCTGCACTTAAGCAGAATACTATAGTCATTTCAGATCGTATGGCTGATTCTTCATATGCATATCAAGGTTATGGTCGAGGTGTCGATATAGGCATGATAACAGCCACTAATAGATGGGTCATGCAGGGGGTTGAACCTGATCTTGTGCTCTATCTTGCTCTTGACCCTGAGCACGCTCAAGCACGCAGGCAAGCACGTGGGGGCGAACTTCATGCTTTTGATCGTGAGCAACGTGAATTTTTTGAGCGAGTTACCGAGGGTTTTCAGCAGTCATTTCAAAACCGGTTACCTGTTATTACCCTCGATGCAACGCAACATCCAGAAGCACTTCTAGCACAAGCTGAAGCAGCTATCCATAACGCACTGCAGGGATCTTTACCTCATGGTCAAGCAGAAACTCAGCCGTAAATGTGCTACCTAGCTCGCTGTACTGCTTGACGGCCCAACAATATCTATGCAATAATCGAAATTAAATATAGAAGAATTATATACTACTCCAAAGGATTATTTAAATGATAAAAGCTATTACAAAACTATTTTTGATTGGCCTATGGTTATCGAGTGTACTGCCATTAGAATCCATGCATACTCAAGCGCCAGCAAACCCTGCCAATCAAGAATTACTAGATGCAGCTAAAGATGGCAATCTTACAGGAGTTGAGGCTGCGCTCAATGCTGGTGCTCATGTCAATCATACTAATTATAATGGCGATACTGCTCTTCTGTGGGCAGTCTTTAAGGGAAATATAGATATAGTTAGAATGCTTACAGAGCATAACGCTGACGTTAATCATGTTAATAATTATGGCACCACTGCTCTTTTATCAGCAGCATCCCGTGGATTTACAGATATAATTAGGATGCTTATAGAAGCAGGCGCTAATATCAATCATGCTTATGGCAATGGCTGGACCTCTCTTTGGTTGGCAGCTAATAATGGGTGGTGCTCAAATTATGTTTATTAATAGGCAAGGCGATTCACCACTATCTCTTGCCTACAGATACAATCGCCCCACATTATTGTGCTTTTGGAACAAGAACCAAGTCATACCGTCTTTGGAGGCATATCCAGGCTGGGCCGTAGGGGAGAATTTGCGTGGCAGCATCCTATAGGCGCTACTCTTCCGCCTGAGATTGCTTGCTTAATTGCTCAGTTTGCTCTGGCTCCAGGCCATATGTCTCCACCAGGGTCAACTTCTTAAGTATACTAGCGTGACGTTACCATGTATTTACGTTATTGTATTGCTAATATCACGCGATATTTACAAACTTACCAATTATTGATCATCTTGCACAGCAATGTCACAATTGAGATTAAATATATACAAATATACTAATCTAAAGGATTATTTAAATGATCCAGACTATTGCAAAACTATTTTTGATTGGCCTGTGGTTATTGGGTGCTCTACCATTAGAATCCGTGTACATTCAAGAGCCAACTAACTCTGCCAACCAAGCATTAATAAAGGCAGCCAAAGATGGTAACCGTGAAGACGTTGAAGTTGCGCTCAATGCTGGTGCTGATAGTAATTATGTTGATAATAACGGCAATACTCCCCTTATATGGGCAGCTTGTAAGAAAAATACAGAGATAGTTAGAATGCTTATAGAGCATGGTGCTCATGTTAACATTCATGTTAATCATACTGATATGTATGGCCGAACTGCCCTTATGGTAGCAACTGGTAATGGATGTATAGACATAGTAAGAATACTTATAGAAGCTGGTGCTGATGTTCATCACACTGATGATCATGGTGAAACCAGCCTTATGTTGGGAGCTAGAACAGGATATGCCAATATAGTTAGATTACTCATAGAACACGATGCTGATGTTAATCACACTGATAAGGAGGGGGAGACTGCTTTAATGCGCGCAGCCGCAAATAGCAAGGGAGATATAGTGAGACTACTTTTAGAATGTGGAGCAAGATTGCCTACCAGGCAAGAACAAATTCAAATGCTCAAGGACTTGCTCAAAAAAACCATTGGCCATAACTTTATCATAGAAGTTATTTTTAGCAGTGCTGAACGTATTAGTCAGCTTTTAGGACAAAGCCCGCGAGAGCTTACGCATGCACCCGATACTACAGGAAAAACTGCGTTACATTGGGCTACGCAGGGTAATAGTGCTCTTGTAAGACTATTGCTTGATCATGACTTTGATATCAATACCCAAGATGGCGATGGTAATACACCATTACACGTAGCAGCCCGTAATGGTAGCTTAAGTACGGTTAAGCTGCTGCTTGCACATGGTGCTAACCCTACTCTTGTTAATGGGTATGGTAACTCATGCTTGGCTCTTGCGCGACAATACCACCACCCTGATCTTGTTGCCTTTTTAGAAGAACAAGCAGGTCGTACTGTATTTGGCAGAATATCAAGATTAGGCCGTGGGGGCGGCTTTGCATGGCAATCAGCAGGTCAGCCCCTTCCGCATGAGCTTGCTCAGCATATCGCTCAGTTTGCTCTAGCTCCTGGTCATCCCATACTTCCATCAAGTTCGAATTCATAAAAAGAACTTTTGACTGCTTATGCGTTGGATTTAATTTTAGAAGATATTAGACTCAGTAGTACTCTAGTAATTATGTATATGCTTTTTGCTCCCCTTGCCAAGTAAGGGGTTTTGAAAGTTCAATAACCGATCATGAATCTGGCTCTTAGTGACTTACCAGCTCCGGCTCAGTTATGGCTTGGTCCGCATGACAAGCTTAGCACCGAAGTATATACGTATTGTCAGGTAATCTGGTGTGACGCTGGAGGTTGCCAGCTATGTACTGTCTGTAGCCAGATTATTAATCGACGTTATCACCAGATCGTATGGCTTAAGCCAGAAAAAGCTCACTATACTCTTGGCCAGCTTGAGTTGGTTTTTAAGCAATTATCTTTTGCTCTTAATTCACATGAGCTTTTCATGTTTGTTTTTGAGTATGCAGATGCATTATCACCTCTTTGTGCCAGTAGTCTCTTAAAATCTCTCCGTAACCGTTAAAGTACTGAAAATAGACGCTGCATTTATCGCTAAACTTATCATAGAAGAAAGAGAAGGGCACACTCCAATCCAGTTGAACCGCCCCCAGATTTTCCTTACGGAAATTATTGCGCAGCATCACGGCAAAGCGCTGCTTTTGCCAATAGAAAGTTCCCCAGAGCTCGCCATGTCCCATGTATCTGGTGATATCGGGATTATCATCATTGTGTTCGTCTTCCGGAATTCGGTACCATGTTTTCAAAAGCAGATTGAAATTGCCTTCTTCATTTTCCAGGCCAACATTAGCCACAATACGATTCCAGCTTCGGGAAAGGGGAACGGAGCGGCCATTGGATTGATGGTTATACCCCAGATTAAGTATGCGGCCATGAAGACCGAGGAGATGATAATCGGTGCGCAGATTAATCAACAGTTCCGGCTCATAGTTGGTATCGCGAAAAGGCGCAGAAAACGCCGAATTATAAACCTGCCAGAAGGCAAGTTGTGTGTAGGCCAACCATATATCTATGCCTTTGAGAATTTCTATGCCTTCTATATCTGTTCCCCACGGTTTTATTTTAAAGCTTAGTTGAAATTTTGCTTCATTGTACTGGGCTTTGGCATTCTTGTCGAAATCCAAAGCAGTATCTTCATTAGGTGATGAGTTATAGGCAACAGGCAAGAAATAGACGGGACGGTAAGGCCTGAACCTGAAAAAGGTGTCTTCTATTTTCCCCTTGGGTCTATCCAAATCCCAATGCCTGGACATTACGGAGACCGGTTTAGGCGCTTCTGTAGCAACAGTGCCGGGAGAAGAATTGCCTTTTACAGAAATTTGTTGTTTTACCAGATCATCGAAGCATTTCAATCTTGCAGCATTGTCATTCTTGAGCTCCGCACACCTAGCCATACCTTCGTCAATTCCAGCGGCATTTCCAGAAAGCGGTATAAACAGTGACAGTAAGAAGATGCCGGCTAACATTTTTTTACATACTGCCATCATCTTAAAAAATTTCATTACTTCATGTCCCCGTTTTTGCTTTATGAATATTCAAATCAGCATAATATTTTTCAGTACAATCAGGGCAGATGCTATGGCTGAACTCCGCCTCTGAATGATCCCTTATATAGCCTTCTATTTGCGTCCAATATCCTTTGTCATCACGAATTTTTTTACAGGAAGCACAAATTGGCAATAAACCGCTCAATTGCTTGACATTCTCCAGGGCATTTTGAAGTTCGGCAATAGTATCGCGTAATTTTACAATCAGAGGCTCCGTGAGCTTAATAAATATTACTGTGCCGATCATAATGGCAATAATGCCAAATAAACCGCAAATTAATCCAGCCTTGATAAAAGGAGCGCGAACTTCGTCCATATCGACCTTGGCAACAATACCCCAGTTTAATAACGCCACCGGTTCGTAGGCAGCTAAAACTTTTTCTCCACGATAATCTAATCCAACAATCGCTCCGGAATGTCCGGATAGCGCCAGTCGCATCGGTTCCGCCAATTTTGAGTTGAAAGGAATGGGTTTCGGATTATGGAAATTGCTATGACGCTGATTGAAAATAAAAACAATATTATCTTCTTGTCTCTTGGCCAGAGCAAATTCACCGGTTTGACCAAAACCCTTATAGCGTTTATGCGCATCAATGACTTGGCTTAACGTCGCTTCGTTTGCCCCCGCAGGATAAGTCTTACTATATTGGGAATCGAATCTAGCCACTGCTTCAATCAAGCGAGCCTGACTCGCGACAATGTCTCGAAGATCATCTGCTTGTTCTTTAAATGCCGTTTGGTAAAGCATTTTAATTGCAATAAATTCGACTCCCAGAACTATCACTACCATGATTAAAATCAGCAAAATAATTCTTTTGCGCGGGCTCATTGTACCTCCGTTAACGCTTTGCGATTTACTGTAGCAAACTTACTTTTTTGCGGTAAGAATCTGGCGGACTTTTTCCAGCTCCTGCTGATTATCCACTTCAACCGAATCATGAGGTGTGATGACACATTTTATTTTGTAGCCGTGTTCCAGCACGCGCAATTGCTCCAGCGCTTCGAGCTTTTCGAGTTTTCCTTCAGGCAGTTTGGTGAAGATATCGAGAAAATCGTGGCGATAGGCGTAAATGCCGTGATGCTTATAATAATCCGCTTTGAGTTTCTTATCGCGCACATATGGAATGGTCGCGCGGGAAAAATATAGGGCGAATCCTTCGTGATCAAAAACAGTTTTCACCGCGTGAGGATGGGTGATTTCTTCTTCCAGAATAATTTTGTAAATTAACGTGGACATGATGATGGCCGGATCATCAAGCAGGGGCTGGATTACTTCATCTACCTGTACCGGTTCAAAAATCGGCTGATCGCCCTGAATGTTGACGACAATCGCGTCGGCTGTAAGATTAAGTGATTTTACAGCTTCCGAGATTCTGTCCGTACCGGAGCGGTGAGTTGTTGCTGTCATAATCGCGTTGCCACCAAATTTTTTCACGGCATTAAAGATTCTTTCATCATCTGTCGCCACCGCCACATATGGTACCGCTTTGGCCTTAGCAACTCTTTCATATACATGTTGTATCATCGGCTTACCGCAAAGATCAGCCAGAGGCTTGCCCGGAAATCGACTGGATTCATAGCGGGAGGGGATTATGCAAACGATATCTCTTTTCATTTGAACAACTCCGTAAAAAGTTCATACCCTAAAGGGCACCATGGTATACTGCGTTACACCACATCCTTCGTCCTTGCGGCCTACGGCAAAGTAGGCCTCACTCCTCAGGCTTTGTGTGCCTTGTCTCTGAAGCTTTTTACGAAGTCGTTTCGAGCAGTATATTTGAGTAAATTTTATTCTATTTGTTTTATAACTGCTTACTTTCCTAAATGCGAATCGGGCTTCTGCAGATAATTAGTTACATAATCTTTCACGGAATCTTCCAGTGGGGAAAACTTAACCGGGCAGCCGGCATCCTGCAGCTTTCTCATTTCCGCCTGTGTAAAGTACTGATATTGATTGCGCAGAGATTCGGGCATTTCAATATATTCGATATTGGTTTTGAGCTCCATCGCTTCAAAAACCGCGCTGATTAAATCATTCCAGGTTCTAGCCTTGCCTGTGCCTAAATTATAAATGCCGTTGACATCCTGATTATTAAAAAGCCACCACATCACATCGATACAGTCTTTGACATAAACAAAATCGCGCAATTGCCCGCCGTCAGGGTACTTGGGCATATAGGATTTGAAAAGTTTCACTTTGCCGGTTTCCTTAATCTGATGAAAGGCTTTGAAGATGACGCTGGTCATATCTCCCTTGTGGTATTCGTTGGGGCCGAAGACATTGAAAAATTTAATTCCGGCAATTTTGTTTTCCCACGAATGTCTAAGCACCCTTAAATCAAACACCTGCTTGGAATAGCCATACATGTTGATCGGCTTGAGTTCGCTTTATTTTGCCGTGGTCATCCGAAAAACCCTTTGTTCCATCGCCATAAGTTGCCGCGGAGCTGGCGTAGATAAAACGAATGCTGCGTTCAATCGCCCATTCGGCCAGATGGCCTGGTATAAACATAATTATTTTGCCAGAGGTAATCGGCATCGCGTTCGGTCGTGGATGAGCAGGCACCCATATGGATTATCGCTTCAATTTCAAAAGGTACCGTGTCGTTATAAATCAGCGGCAGAAAATCGTCTTTATGGAAATAATTGACGAAGCGAAGATTCACCAGATTTTTCCATTTATCGGTTTTGCCCAACTCGTCAACAATTATAATGTCATCAATATTTTCCTGATTCAGCCGCCAGATAAAGGCGCTGCCGATAAACCCCGCGCCACCCGTAACAACAATCATGTGTTTTGCTCCTTTGCTTTTAAAAACCCTGATATCTAACTAATACTGAAAAGAAATACTGTCAATAAAGAAATTACCGTCTGTAAGGTGGTAATTTACAAGTGAATTGGTATCAAACAAAAACCCCCTCAGGACTTTCATCCTGAGGGGGCCGGTTATATAGGCAGATCATGTCGTCTTTGCAAAGACTATCAAGTAACCAGAGTTTTCACCATCTCAATTACGGGGTTGGTGAAAAGCGCCATCAGAAGAGTGTAAAGAGCGAAGACACCTGCTGCCTCGGTTGCGTACATCTTATTATATTTTCTTTTTAACGTTAACAGAAGCAACCCGCCGAGAATCAGTAAACCCAGTTGGAAGTATGGGAAATTTGTTACTCCTGTTGCCGCGTATTCGGCGAATCCGAATGTTGCCGTTAAAAGAACCACTGCTGCCGCTACCATCATTGTTCCTAATGTCTTTTTCATGATCTGTTACCTCCTTTAGGTAATTTGTTTATTTGCCTTTATACTATTGAAATTATCGTGCCAGATTTTAAAAGGAGATAATATATGATTGTATCTATTACGATTTATTGGACTATTTAACGATGCGCCATCAGCCTGGCGCAGAGGAAAAACGATCTTGTTGCACTTTTCTTTCAATGAAATGTTCAAGCGGGTTAAACGAAACGTGAAAGCTATTTCTTCAGCATGATTCTCGCGTCAGCGATAATGCATGATTTTGCGTTGCATATGACGGGATTCAAATCAATAGATTCAGCCATATCCTGCAAATCCATCATCAATCCGGAAAAACTCAAAATCGTTTTTTTAAGCGCATTCATGTTGATGGGCTGGGCTCCGCGATAACCGGTAAGCAGACGGCGGGCAGTCAGATCATTGATCATGTTGTCGGCATCTCTTGCTTTGAGCGGGGCCATTCTTAATGATACATCCTTATATATCTCCACACCTATGCCGCCCATCCCTAAAAGAATCATAGGACCAAATTGGAAATCGTTTTTAGCACCAATGATCAATTCAATGCCTTGAACCATTTCGGCAATCAGCATCCCAACAAATCCGTTAAGTTTTCGGAAGCGCTCCAGTGTCTTGAGTTAATATTTGATCGTCTGTTGATACCCACAACCACGCCTTTTACATCGGACTTATGGATGATAGCCGGCGAGACAATTTTAGCCACAACCGGATAACCGATGGAGCGGGCAATACTTATCGCCTGCCTGGCCTCGGTCGCGACGGCATTTTCGGTGTTTTAAGGCCCGACAGAGAGAAAATTCTTTGCGCGTCGGGCTCCATTATCCACCCTGCTTTTTCCGATTTAG
>CAWGPQ010000019.1:0-57342 GCA_963824495.1 uncultured bacterium | reverse complement strand
GTGTTCAAGAAAATATGTTTTTATACGTAGGGGAATTTTCTGCCCTTGTTTATATACATCTGCTTCTTGTAAACCAATAAGGCGAGGAGCTCGGAGCTTAAGAGGCTGTTGAGATACAACAATATTTATAGATTGATGAGCCTTAATAGTGTGTCCTTGGCCAGGATGCTGGGCAAGAATAGTGCCGTCAGGCATGTCAGCATCTTCTTTTTTTGCAATAATGCGAAGATGAATATTGCGAGGTGAAAGCATAAGAACTGCTTGAGTGACGTTTTGACCAATAAGCGAGGGCGTTTCAATGGTTTCGTTAATGACAAGCTGAGAAGCGCCATAGTAACCGGCCATACATACAAGAAAGGGAACTATCCAAAGAATATCTTTAATAAACATGATAAGCACATCACAAGGCAAGCAATAAGCTGGATTCTGTTATCACTCTTATTGAGCGATGGCAACCATTTATCTCAGCGATATACCCGCATGTTTTAGGCTCGTGATGTTGCGCACGCGCCAATCGGAACGAAACACCGTACACACTGTTTTATCTTGCTCCAGGTAGGGTTTACCCCTTGCGCACATTACTGCACGTAATCGTGCGCTCTTACCGCACGTTTTCACCCTTACCAGCATACTATCTATACTGGCGGTTATTTTCTGTGGCACTTTCCAGAGGCTTACGCCTTCCTGAGCATTTCTCAGGTACCTCTTTCGTTGGGAGTCCAGACTTTCCTCATAGAAGAAATAGGCCCGTAAGCCCATATCCTCTACGCGATTGCCTCGCTTACCTTGTGATATACCGTATAACTCCATACGTTACTATTATATTAGCAATAATTTTATGTAATGTCCAGACAAACACACCATCAATAACCATGCTACTGCCCATCACTAACAAGCAGGTAAAGATATAATACAGGGATAGTGACGGCTGCACAAGTCTTTTAAGTCCACCTACAAACAGAGGCAGCAAAATCAGGGACACAAGCTCTTCCCACAAGAGCCTGTTATGTACCGATGTAATAAGAAGGGTTAAAAAACCACTTAGTATCTTAGCGCTCAAAGAATAGGGTGACCATAACACGCTAATATAGGTACTACGTGTAAGACAAAGAACCGGTTGTTCAAACCAGGCGGAACACACTAAGTCAAGCATAAAAAGAACCACACTACTTACACAAAAAATACTTGTTCTTTTCTTAATCATATTCTCATATAGCATAGGACTATTGGCGTGCTAGAAAAAGGGTTGTTGATCAATTTCATAGCAGTTGCGACAACGCGCTTGATAACACTCTTGAGCACCAATCACAATAAGCGGGTCGTTACACTGAGCGGGCTTGCCATTAACCAATCGTTGTGTAAAATGAGCATCATTACCACAGTTTATGCAGACAGCTTTAAGTTTTGTTACGGCATCTGCAAGCGCCAGTAAGGCTGGCATGCAGCCAAAAGGCAGCCCTCTGAAATCAAGGTCGAGCCCTGCCACAATTACACGTTTACCCTGCTCTACGAGCTTATATATACAAGACACAATTGCTGGATGAAAAAATTGCACCTCATCTATACCGATAACGATAGTATCAGTATGTATATGGTTCTGGAAAGCTTCAGGGCTATCTATGGGAATTGCTGAAAGCTTATCGCCACTATGAGCATGTATGTGCTCAGTCGTTATACGTTGATCTAAGCTATGTTTAAATACTTGTGTTTTTAAATGGGCAAATTCAGCACGACGCAAACGTCGTATAAGCTCTTCAGATTTACCCGAAAACATCGAACCACAAATAACTTCAAGTCGTCCCTTGAGCATATTTACAACTTTCTTATTCTGCTAGTGCACTATTCCTGCTACTAGAATACAACACTATTGTAAGACTTTCTATGCCTCCATCGGAACATGTGTATCTTAAAACTTAAGAATTCGAATTAGGAGGTGCTCTACCTGGTTGAGCACCTATTCTTTGTGCAAACACAAAATAGGCAACGCGTTCAGTAACTGCATGTATAAGCGCCTGGTCAGGCTCAAGTTAATTCTGTTCTTGATCCATACTCACGAGCTCATTTGAGCCCAACAGAAAGATGCTAAAACTTGCTAGTGGCAAAATATATTTGTTCATATTTTGCCTTTATTTAAGCTGTTTTTAGTTAAAATGACAAATTAATAATTACTAATTTATTTCGCTACCTACACTTTGTCAAAGAGCTTAGAAATAGCCATAGAGCAATTGAATCTAAATTAAGCAGTTGCTTTATTAAAGAAAACGTATAGATTATAGGCGCGTAAACGAGCAATATCTACACCACATTCTCTCATTTTAAGGAGTATCGTTATGGCTTTAAAAAAGCTTTCGTTAGTAGTAGGGCTATCGGTTAGCAGCCTTCTAAGCGCCTGCCCAGAAACCCCAGAAGCAGTTGAGCTCAATGAGTGTACAGCTTGTACTGTGGAAGATGCAAAGTTGACGGTAGACAGTGACTGTCAAGCATGCACAGCTTGTTCAGAATGCATTCGTTCGCCCTTAATAACACACGAAGTTTTATCACCTGCTGAACAAGAAGAACTTGCTGAAGTACGGCAAGAGATTGTGCGCAAGGTAAATCTTGAACTTGAGGTCATTGAGCCTATGCTACACTCTACGGTGCATGAAGTTTTAGAATCGCACCCTGCTTTAGTTGCTAAGTGTCAAGAAAATAATATTGAGATAGGTACCATTGCCATATCAGTTGAAACTCAAGAATAAGAGTTAATGCAATTTATAGAGAGACTCTATAGGGGTAGAAAGATCTTCTACCCCTATTTTTGTTATTAAAAATAATGACAATAAAAAATAAAGTATTGATTTTTTAAGAATCAATACTTTATAATAAAGAATATAGGAGAAAAAATATGCAGGACATTATCTCAATTCTTATTGTTATTATTTTAATACTTATTATTTTGCGCCTTCTCGGATACGTCTAGGGTTTACAAGAGAAATTCTCTTGGTACATGATATGTCAGCGCGTTAGTATACCATGTTCGCGAGCACGTGCTTTAATTTCTCCATCAGTTATGGCTTTTTTGAGTCTGGTCAGCTTTGGTGTAAGAAAATCTTCTTGCTCTTCGAGAAGAAGTAGTGGTATTGACGGTTGGGCTAGATCATTTTTTATTGCTTGATAGGTATCATGTGAAACAAGCGAGCCCATCGTTTCTAGAGCATAACAAAACCGCTCAAGTAACGACCAATAAAGCTGGTTGAGCGTTTTGACGTCAGGCAGTATATGAGCACCAAGAAGTAGCTCTAGATGTTCGGCAATAAGCTTTACCGTTTTCCAGACATACTCTTGTTCACGGAGATCGAAAATGAGTTTATCAAGTATACTTTCAAGAAAACGAACAGTAACATGATGAAGCTCGTGGATAGACGCTTCATCATCTAATTTTGGTTCTGCTATAAGAGCTGTAATATCGTAAGAAACTTTATCTAAAAAAGCATCAGGATTCTTTTTAAGTTCACCAAAGCCAGTTAACAAAGCAGCATATAAATACTCTTTTACAGCTTTTTGGTGCTTAAGATAATCGAGGCTATCTACAGGCTCACCACACAAAGGGCCCAAGAGCCTTGGTAGATTTTCTAAAAGCTGAAGAATGGCATAGGCATTGGCCCACTGGGCTCGTTTAAATCTTGTAAGAAAAATATCAAGTACCGATACGGCAAATGAGCGAGGGTTTTTAATCGTCCTGCCATACTCTAAGAAATCAATCACATGTATAAACGTCAGTGGTAAAAGGCTATTGCCATAAAGATCACGGTTGAAAGTGCGCTTGAAAAAAACATGAAGCCCTTCTTGGCTGAACGTAATTTTGGTATCAATAAAAGACCTCAAAATTTCACGCTGATCTGGTAATGGCGAAGTATCGTTCCCTCTCATAGCAGAGTTTATAATTTTAGCACATGACTGCTGATATATACTTAAAAAGACAACGATACAGAGCAGGAATAGGCGTGATACTAATCTTTGTTTCATAGGGGGTCCTTTATACAGTTAGCGATTTTACTTACACTATGGTATACTTATATTTGAATATGATTAAGTGTGAATTTTGTCAAGGGGGTATAGGGCGTGGCATTATACTCATATCAAGCACTCTCGCGTGAAGGAAAAGCTGTACGTGGTACTGTCGATGCACCATCGGTACAAGGTGCACGGGAACAATTGACGAAAATGGGGCTTTTTCCTACCGTTATTACTGTCGCTCCTGAAGGGGCAGAAGAAAGCTTTTCATGGCGTCGTCTGTTTGCACGCCGTATTAGCGGTAAAGATAAAATTTTCTTTACCAAGCAGCTGTCAGTGTTGCTTAAGTCTGGTGTGCCATTACTGCAGGCGTTAGATCTTTTAGTCGAGCAAACTGAAGGTGGCTTGCGCTCAATTGTTGTTTCGCTGCGCGATAACATTAAAGAGGGCAAATCGCTTGCAGAAGGGCTTAGTAAATACCCGAAAGTCTTTGATAATATTTATATACAGCTGGTTAGAGCTGGTGAGGCAAGCGGTCGCCTTGAGCTTATTCTTGATCGCTTAACGGGATATCTTGAACGGCGTCAGCTTTTAGCAAAGCGTATACGTAGCGCATTACGTGGGCCCCTGATACAGCTAGGTGTTATAGGTGTTGTCGTTTTAGTATTGCTCAACTTTGTTGTTCCTCAGATAGCACAAACATTTTCATCACAAGGAGCAGCACTACCTCTGCCAACACGTATCCTGCTAGGAATCTCAACTATTTTCAGAACGTACTATATACTTATAGGTGCAGCTATTGTGCTTATATATGCAGCCTTTCGGTGGTGGCGTCGTACACCCTATGGAGCACGAGCTCTTGATGCGCTCAAGCTTAAATTACCGGTTATTAAGTATTTTACCAAGATGGGCACAGTAGTTCAGTTTAGTCGAACACTGGGCATGCTGCTTGAAGGTGGTGTAAACTTAGCTGAAGCGCTCGACATCGTCGTAAAAATTGTCAATAATCGCATCTTAGTCGATGAACTTAATACTGCACGCGAGAACATTATTAAACAGGGGCGTATTGCTGATTATCTAAAAAAGACTAATATTTTTCCACCCGTTGCTATTTACTTAATTAACACAGGTGAGCAAAGTGGTCAGCTTGATACCATGCTCACTACCGTTGCCGATTATTATGAAACAGAATTAAGTGAATTGGCAGATAGCTTGTCTGCCCGTTTGGGGCCAGCAGCAACAATACTTATGGCACTTATTGTGGGTTTTATTGTGATTTCTATTATATTACCGATGACTAAAATGAATGAAGCGTTGACAGGTATTTAAACGAAAGGGATGGCATGATAACTCATTCGCCACAAAGGGGTTTTTCTTTGATGACGGTTATTATTGCGGTAACGATTACTGGCATCTTAGGTGCTATGATTATACCTAATCTTATTAGCTATTTAGGAGTAGCATAATGACTAATTCAGCACAAAAGGGTTTTTCTTTTATCGAAATTGTTATTGCGATGACAATTATTGGTATCTTAGGTGCTATTGTTGTACCTAATCTTGTCAGATATTTAGGTCAGGGCAAGAAAACAGCTACTCAGGCAACGCTCAAAACTGTCCAAACAACAATCGAGCAGTTTCACGGTGACACTAATGCATATCCTTCAACACTGGGTGATCTTCAGAGAAAACCCCTTGAAGAAAAAATAGCACGTCGGTGGGGTGGTCCTTATTTAAGTAAAGAGCCATTGGATGGCTGGGGTAATGATTTAGTGTATAGAGTTAACCCTAAGGGTACTCAGCCGCCGTATGAGCTGTATTCCTGGGGCCCTCATGGTGAAGGCAGCCCTCAAGATGAATGGATGCGAGCGGAGGAAGTCTAGAGGAAATCTCCATGACGGAAGCTCGAGCTGGCTTTAGTTTTATAGAGCTTATGGTTGCCATGGTCCTGATTGGGATCATGGTAGCCGTTGTGGTTCCTCGCTTAAGACGGCCTGGGCCTCAGCCAGAAGATGAGTTTGCGAAAAAACTGAATCTCTTGACACAAGGTGCAGCAACTCAAGCTCAATTAACAGGAGCAGTCGAGCGCATTGTTTTTGACTTTAAATCATCGACGGTGTTTATTGAGCAGTTACAGCCAGAGAAAGAAGGGCAACCGCAAAAATTTGAGCCGGTAAAGCTGGGGTATCTTAAAACACAGATAGCCATACCTGAACAAATTGAAATACGCAATTTTTATATTAAGGGCAAAGATGAGATGGTTGTTGGCGGAGGTGTTTCTACGCCTCAGATATGGTTTTTCATTACACCAGAAGGTCTAGCCCAAGAGGTAGTAATCAATAGTATTAATAGTGACACACAAGCTGAACGAGGGTTGGTGCTGAATCCGTTTACTGCACAATTTACGATCTATGATCAATTTCAAAGGCCTTAAGAGAAGGCGCCAGGGTTTTAGTCTTGTTGAGGTGCTTATCACCCTTGCGGTTATTGGAATAACCCTGACCGCATTATTAGGACTACAGAGCAATCTTATGAAAGCAGTATTTAGAAGTTCTGGCAGGCTTACGCGCGCTGTTGCCGAAAAAAATTTGTTAGTTGAAGCTCATGAGCAATACTGGTCTGAAAGCGAAAAAGTACACGAGCACCAGCTTGAAGACCCTCCACTACGCTTAACCTATCAAACTAAAAAAGTAAGTGAAGCATCAGTACTTAAAAAAGTATCTCATGTAGTACTTGAACGTGTTGATGCTTATTGGTCCGCTGGTGAAGCTGGAGCTGAACGGCAGGATACGATGATCCGTCTGCTCTTTAAGCCACCAAAACCACCAAAGCCAGAAAAGCAAGAACAGGCTAAGCAGGAAAAGAATGAGCAAAAAGCCAGGGTTTAGCTTAATCGAAGTTGTAATTGGTACCATGCTATCGGCTATCATTATGGGTGTGCTGTATAGCTCGTTTACCCAAATAAGAAAAGCCCTTGATCAATCAAATTATGTAATTGATGTGCACACTCAAATTATAACACTGTATAATCAGCTTGAAAAAGATTTAACCGGTGCCTTTGTTCCTTCAAAATTATCGGATCAAAAATTGGCTCAAGAACAGACGAGCACACAAGATCAAAAAGATATGCCTGACATACTTAAAGAGCTCCTCGGTAGAAATAATGAGCCTGAAAAGAAAGCTGCTCCAGCTGAAGAACATGAGCCTGAAAAAAAACTTGAAAAAATTTTCTATAGCGAGAACGATAAAGAATCGCTTAAACTTCTGACGTTTATTACAACATCTGCGTTGCAGGTTTACGGCGAGGTTACTCCACGAAATGTTCGTATAGTGTATAGATTAGTACCAGATAAAAATCCCGAGGGCACGTTTACACTTATACGCCAGGAATCAACAAACCTAGAATTTAAAGCGTTTGAAGAAACCGGAAACAAAAAAATACGTTCTTATCCATTGGCGACAGGTATACAACGTTTTTCAGTTAAATTCTTATACGAAAAAGAAGACGAAAAACGCGAGGGAGCACCTGAGCTCATTGCAGTTATGCAGTGGGGTGGGCCAGAGCACGAGGAACAGCATAAAAAAATCTTGCCACAGTATATAGAAATTACCGGTGTACTTATAGACGCACTACGCGGACGAGAGCGTGAATATATATTCAAGTATATGATCCCTGCTTACGGATCGCAAACGAGTCCAAAAAAAGAGCAAGAAAAGAAAGAGCACGAGAAAAAAGAAGCGGCGTCTGAACCAATAAAGCCAGCACAAGCACCAAAATTACCTACATAATGTATATGAACATAGATAAGCAGAGCACACATAACCACACACATGCCCAGCCCCCTCCGCCTACACAAGCGGGATACGTTCTTACGTTAACGCTCTTGCTTATTTCGATGAGCGTTGTATTAGTCTCGCTTCTCGTAAATCGTACGGTGAGTTATCAAAGACTTAGTGTATTAGATCATGATCGTGAACAAGCCAAAATGTTAGCTCTCAGCGGCGTTGAGATAGCGTTAAGTCAAATGACAGCACCAGTAGAAGATGCTCAAGCAGGAGCTAAAAAAGAAGAGAAAACTCAAGAAAAATCGGGTGAAAAAGAACAGCAAAAATGGCTTTCACGATTACTTGCACTAACTAACCATTGGCAAGAGTTTAAGTTTAAAGAAGAAATAGATGGCATCGAAGGTGAATGTACTATATATATTAGCAGTGAACAGGGTAAATTTAACCTGAATAGCTTGTATAATTTTAAGGAGAAAAAGTTTATAAAGCAGGATTCTTTTGATGCTCAGAAGCTTTTACAGCTTATTTTTGATAAAATAAGCACATCGCTTAATGCTGGCAATCCTATCGAAAGCCTTGAAAATATTTTCAAACAGCATGACCGACCTCTTGATGACGTGACTGAATTACTTGCACTTAAAGAATTTCAGAAGTTTGCTTCTCATGTTTTTCCAACTTTTCCAGCACATGGTGAACAAAAAAGTGAATCTTTTATTTTGACAGATCTATTTACGGTTATGCCGGTTGCGTCGGGGCGTCCTCAACTTGAGCCATTACTGCTGTCACGCAGCGTAAAAAATATGTTAGGTCTTAAGCCTGATAATGCTGATGAGGAAAAACGAATTCAAGAAGCACAAGAATTGGCTAAAAGTCTCAAGCCAACTATGAACTGGCAAGAAGATTGGAACAAACTTTTGAGTAAGCGTGTCGGTAAAGAATTTGAAAAGTTACCCGTTGAAATACGATCACTCTTTTCGTCAAAATTTGAGGTAACAGCATTTTCTGTAGTATCCTATGGAAAGGTTGGTGCCGTAACTCAAAAGCTATGCGCTATTGTTACGCAAGTTCCTTCGGAGCGTGACCAAGCACAACGCTACTCTATTAAAAAGTTATATTGGCTCTCATGAACTGCTAGAGGATACACGATTGACTATTAGACCAGAGACGAGAGTTGGCGCATTTATTCTTATAGCTATTGGTATCTTTTTTTATATGAGCTTTAAAGTAGGAGCTTTTCGTTTTGATGCAGCTCGTTACTCCCCGTATTATGTCTATTGCTCTGATGTCACTGGTGTGCGCCCAAGAACTGATGTAAAAATTGCGGGAGTTACTGTTGGATGGGTTGAAAAAATTGAAGTTGTGAATCATGGTCAGCAAGCAAGTGTTGTGCTTATGATTGATAACGGCTACGTTTTACGTACTGATACGTATTGCGCTGTACGTCAAGATGGCTTGATTGGCACTCGTTATATTGAAATTAACTCCGGCGATCCCTCACTACCAGCTTTAAAGCCGGGAGATACTCTTACCAAACAGGTCAAAGCTCAGATGTCGTTTGAGCAGTTCATGCAGCAGTTTACGGTGGCAACGGGTACTATTCAAGAAATTACACACTCATTAAAAGATGTATTAAGCTCAGGCCACTCTCAAGGTAGTCTGCCTGAAGTGCTTCATACATTACATGAAGTACTTCGACGGCTTGATGACCTGGTTGCACGCAATACTACTCTCGTTAACGATACGCTGTGTGATGTAAAAAGTATAGCACAGGAGCTTAAAGACTCTATACCACGTATAAGCAATGAAATTCATCAACTTTCTGAAACATTGAGTAATGACGTGATTCCTTCAGTTAAACATAATGTTGAGCAGGTAACAACAGCTATTGATCGTGATCTTCATGCTATAGCTGAAAAGATTAACGATACGTCAAAGCCTCTTTGTGAAATTGCCACAAAAATTAATAATGGCACGGGTCTTTTAGGACAAGTAATTAACGATAAAAGCATGTATACCCAGGTTAAGACTACTTGGGATATGTTTCGCTCTACTGCTTTAATCTTGGATGCACGCTTTGAATCACTTCATAGTCTTCATGAGCAGTGTAAATTTAGCGATGCAAAGGGATACTTTAATGCCTATATTTGGCCTCCAGGTGATTATTTTGGTCTTATAGGCGTTACCACAAGTTTGTGGGGTCATCTTGAGCGATTTGAAACTACTCATCATCGGCTTAGGCTGACGTCAAAAAGACATGAACTTATTCCCGATCACTTACGCTTATCTGGTGAAGCTCGATTAACCCATGCCCCTGTACAACAAAGAGTAATACATGAGTTTGACAAGCTGTTTCTTAACTTACAGCTGGGCAGGGTATATCATAATTTTGCATTTCGTGTTGGCATTTTTGAGGGGTATGCAGGCATCGGCATCGATTATATAATCCCTTTTGTTCCCTTAACATGGTTGACAACACTAGAGGCTTTTGACTTTAGAGGCCGCAACCGTATTAGCGACGATCGCCCTCATGTGAAATGGCTTAATCGTATCTTTTTCACCAACCATCTTTATCTTGATTTTGGTCTTGATGATATTATAAGTCACGCTCATACAACAGGATTCTTGGGGGTGGGCTTAACCTTCTCAACCGACGATATTGTGCAGCGTCTTACCAATACTCTATGAGCTTATAGCCTCATCAACTAATAGTAGTGTATAATTAGTATTGTGCGTTACCATGCCAACAGCATATACTACATGTGTACCTGGATTGTTGCTAGGCACTCGATAAAAAACAGGGGGAGATGTGATGGCAATGCATCGAAGAAAACCAGACTATCCTATCGATCCGCTATTTCTTAAACGATATTCAGCCTATGCCATGTCAAGCGAGCCATTAGCTGTAGAAGAACTCATGTCACTTTTTGAAGCTGCCCGATGGGCACCGTCATCGTATAATAATCAACCATGGCGATTTATTTACGCTTTACGCGGTGGCTCATATTGGGAAAGCTTTTTTAATCTTATAGTACCTGAAAATCAACGTTGGGCAGCGGGAGCAGGGGCATTGATTGTTATTGCTTCACATAAAGTCTTTGATCTTACTGGCTCACCCTCGCGCACTCATTCGTTTGACACTGGTGCGGCATGGGAAGATTTAGCACTTCAAGCTACCTGCATGGGCTTGGCAACTCATGCTATAGAAGGCTTTGATTATTATAGAGCAGCTCAAGAGCTGTGTATTCCCGGTGATTACCAGGTTGAAGCAATGGTAGCCATTGGCAAACCCGGTAACCCTGAAGCACTTCCTGAAACATTACGTGAACGCGAAGAACATCACACCGGTCGTAAACCACTTTCCGAACTAGTCTTTGAGGGCATATTTAAGCAATAGGCCTGCGGCTACCGACTGCCACGACTACTAATGATCATTTGCATAAGTTCTTTTGGAGCCGTAGTGGTAGCCTTACCCGATACGAATTCCTTACTTCCAATCTCATAAGCTTAAGGAACTGACCCTGATGGAAGTATAGGATGGCCAGGGGCTTGTGCAAACTGGGCAATTATATGAGCAATTTCGGCTGGCAGCTGTCGACCTACAGGTTCAGGTTGCCATGCAAAGCCTCCTGCACGACCTAATGTTGATGTTCTGCCAAACACAGCCCGACCAGCTTCTCTTTCTAAAAATGTGACAACCGAAGGGTGATAGTATTGGCGAGCAAGGGCTAGAGGAGTCTGACCGTCTCGGTTAACAATAGTAGCATTAGCACCACGCGCAAGTAAGAGTTTAACCGTACTCAAATTACCGTTGCGAGCTGCCAAATGTAACGGTGTATTACCCTCTCTATTTCGTAGGTTAATATTTGCGCCATAATCAAGTAATAGTTTTACTATTTCAGCATGGCCCTGCGCTGCGGCCCAATGTAATGCTGTCATACCATACCAATCTTGACGATTAATATCAAAAAGAGGTTGAGGTGGTTGAGAAGGTATCGTTGGTGGTAATATGGCATAAGAAGCAAGCAGCTTGCGCAAGTGAGCAAGTAACGATTGCGCCTGAGGTGATTGTGGTTGAGCTTGGACTTGAGTAGCTATGTTTTCTATAATAGTCTTTTGTGGTAAAATAGACAGTAACTGTGCTACATGCTTAGTATCGCCTCGAGCCGCTGCATAAGCAAGTTCGTTGCCCCCAAATACAGCATTTAGAACTTGCCTTGCGTATTCTGGGTTGGAAATGCTAAGAGCCCTTTCAGCAAATCTTTGAAGCTGTTCTTCAGTTGGTATTGTTGCTCCATTCTCTATAAGCATTCTAGCTATATTGGTAAGGTGATTAGCCAGTGCCAATATAAGAGCAGTATCGCCATGATTACTAGCACGATTAATATTAGCACCAGCTCCTATAAGCACTCTAACTGTATCTGTATGTCCAGTGTTAACCGCCCACATAAGAGCAGTATGGCCACCATTAGTAGCATGATTAACATCAGCACCAGCATCTATGAGAATTCTAACTATCTCTGTATCGCCAGTTTGAGCTGCCGATATAAGAGCAGTATTGCCATCATTATTAGCGTGATTAACATCAGCACCATGCTCTATAAGCAATCTAACCATCTCTGTATCAGTTGCCGCCATAAGAGCAGTATTGCCATATCTATCAGTATAGTTAATATCAGCACCAGCCTTAAGCGCAGCGTATACTGCTTTAAGATCGCCCACATCGACTGCTTTTGATAATGCTTGGTTGGCGACAAGATTTACTTGTTTGGGAACCATGCCTTGTAGCAGTATAGTATGGTTCATCGGTAGCGCAACAGCAAACGCTATTACCAGGTATGCTTTTTGGTGTCCTTTTTGTAATATTTTAATCACAAAACAAGCTCTCCTTCATTATTTTTATAAATATCTATTTTTAACATAACATAAAAATGGCAAACCTGGCAAGATTATCAAGATTTATTTCAAAACATTTATTTTTTAAATAAGTTTATGCTACAATAAATACAATAGCTTAACTGAAATTTATTTAATCAATAGCACAGGGAAAGCATTTATGAAAAGTTGCTCTATTCCGCACGCTCTTGTCATACTGCACATGATTGCCGTTTCTGCCATGGTACATGCTCAGAGTCTTCCTGTAAAACAGCACGAAGGCTTTCGCGTTAAGCCAGCAACACCACAAGAAGAATCTCTATCAGCTTTAAGAAATCCCACGCTTCAAGCACAATCAAGTACCACAGGGGTAGCACAAGCTGCCCAAGTTGCTCAAACTACTCAAGCACCCGAAGCACCTAAGGCGTCTGGGGCGACTGAAACTCAACCCTCGCCTAAAACTGATGAAAAATCTCTAAAAGCATCTGCACAAGCTCAACCTACAGCAACCAAGCCGACAACAAGCAAAGCTACAACGGCTAAGCTTCCTCAAGCTGCAGTAAGAAAACCGGCTGTATTTGCCCGGCTAGTGACCAAGGCTGCGCCTATCAAGACTACACCACCTCGGGCTGCAGCAGCTAAGCCTATGAAAAGCAAAGCCGTAACAACTAAGCCTCCACAAGCTGCAGTAAGCAAACCTGTAGTGAGCCCAATAAGCAAGCACGCAGCACCTGTGCCTAGGACGTTGGTGCACCCAGCTCGGCCGGTTACGGCACCTGCAAAGGCAAAAAAAGCCGGGCCATGGTGGGCTCCTATTTCTCAACGATTAGCGATAGCTCAAGCACAGGTATCTGAACCTACAAGGGCTCTGCTTGGAGCAGCTGGTCATAATGACGCTGTACTTATTCAAGCACTTATTAAACAGGGTATTGACATAAATAAAAGCGATTGGGATGGAAAAACGGCGCTTCATACTGCTGCTCGATTAGGTTTTCTTGATATCGTCAAGCAGCTTAGTAAGGCCGGTGCTCGGGTTAATGTAGCTGATGCTGTAGGTAACACGCCCTTGCATGAAGCAGCAGCAACAGATACCAATAGTCTCGAAATTATTCAAGAGCTTGTCAGACAAGGTGCTGACGTCAACGCACTAAACTTAGAACATAAAACTCCCCTATGGATAGCAGCGTCAAATCAAGACATTACGCTTGATGCAATTAAAGAACTGATACGTGATGGTGCCAATACTACTATTGCAAGCTTGCATGAAAAAAGAACGCCAGTGCAAGAGGCTCAGGCGATGGCAAAGCTATTCTCTTTTTCTAAAGATGCTAGGAGCAGACTACGGCAGGTAATAGATTATCTTACATCACTTCAAGACAAAACAAGCTGAGACCAGGCAATAGCCTAGAGTATGTAAAGCGTAATCTATCAAATGCCCGGCTGTTGTGATTTCTGCTATGCAATGTTCGAAGTCTCTCGTCCACGTGAAGAGTGACCGGCGTTCCATGTGCAAATGGACAAGAACCCCCCTTGAAAGATTCCTTTGTGATATACAATGCCAGCTTCGCTCGCTACGGCTTAAACTTCGGATTGTCCTTGAGGGCTGCTTATAAACCCCTTGTCTGAGGGCTGGCCTCCGCCTTGGGGATAAAATTAGGCACGCATAGTCTCCAGATAAAGCAATCGTGTAGGCATAATGGAGTTGATAGTTTGATCGAATTGACATTTATATGATCCTGAGACCATACATAGCTTGGTTCAACGGGCTTGTTAAATATCCCTACACAAGCTATGGCGGTATGTCACACCTTTTTTTCTAACAGTTTTTGGCTGCTAGGCCTTGATTATCGGCACTAATAGTATACAATACCTCTATTTTTAAGCGACAACGTTATGATTATAAGAATTACTTGTATCTCGACATACCTCATAGAGGAGAATACTCATGATTCAATTACGCGAAGTACGCTATACTGATACTATGCCTGAACAAGGCCGCTTTATTATTGCTGGTGATCTTAGAAAAACCAAGAGTAACTTTGGGTTGTTTTATGTACATGATAATACTGTAGTACTTCTTGTTTCTCTTCATGCTCATAGTACGGAGATTACTGATTTTAGCCAACTGGTAAAAACTGTGCTCGACACTATTAAAGAATACTATGGCAAAGATATTAAAGAAGCTTGTTTTGGTATCCCCGGAGTTATTGTACGCGAAGGTGCTTATGCAGAGCCGACTAATGTAGCTTTTACTGTCGACATCTACGAAATTAAGTGCGTAACAGGCTTAACGGAAGTTGTACTAGTAAATGACTTTCAAGCCATAGGCTACGGTATAAGCGATTTGGATCCTCGTGATATACGTACTATTAATCAAGGGCAGATTGAGCCTCATGCACCTAAGGTTTGCGTAAGGGCAGGCACAGGGTTGGGTGGCTGTATAAGTGTATGGAATCGCGAGAAGCAGCGTGTACAGGTACTGCCTTCCCAAGGCGGGCATACTGACTGTGCTGCTCAATCTCAAGAAGATCTTGATCTGCTTGATTTTGTGAGAGCTCGAGAGAAATTATCAGGTGCTATTTCCTGGGAACATATTCTTTCTGATGCTGGAATACAAAGGCTTTATATGTTCACGCGCACACTCACTATGTTCCCTACTCAAGAAGCTGATAAGCTTATTGAAAAAGCAGGATTTCAGCCAGCCGATATTGTACGATTTCAAGCTAAAAGCACACAAGCAGCTCATGCGTTTGTTCTGTATGCTGGCTTGTATGCCCGGTACGTAAAGACTTTCGCTCTTACGGTACTTGCCCGAGGGGGAGTTTATATTGCTGGTGATATTGCAGCAAAAAACCCTGAGATTTTTCAGCACTCTGAATTTATAGACGAGTTTATTAATTGTCCAAAGAAAGCTGAACTATTACGTGCTATGCCTGTTTTTATCATAACCAATGATAACGCAAGCCTATACGGTGCCGCACGCTATCTCGTTGACTATTACCCGACTGACTGAGTGTGGTAGACAGAACTATCTACTGTCGCTACCACCAAAAGGAAAGCGTCGAGGAATATTCTGCTCCACAATCATTTGTATTATTTCTTTTGGAGCTTCTTCCCACTTCTGGTTAGTTGCCTAAACGCACGCTGTAGGGTCATTGCTGCAGTACCACGTGTGAGATAGTTCGTAATGGCATCCATGACCCCTGAAATTCTTGCGCTCGGGCAGTATTATGCGCAGCAGTTGCCTCAATTCTATTTCTTTCAGCAAGCCGATATGCTGTTAACCCTTCCGCATTGTCTAATCTCCAGTTGGCTCCAGCATTAAGTAGATCACGCACAATATTAGCACACCTTGAGCAGCAGCCCAATGTAATGCTGTCATATCATGAGTATCTTGATGGTTAATGTTAAGGGTTTGAGGGAGTAATGGTATGAGTATCGCGTAAGAAGCAAGCAAATTTCTAGCTTTTTGGAGCAACGACTGTGCTTGAGGTGATTAAGGCTGGGCTTGACCTTGAGTGGCTGCGTTTGCCATAATAACTGGTTTAGGCAAGGTAGAAAGTAATGTATGTACAGTTGCTGCATCTCCTCGAGCTGCTGCATAAGTAAGCCCATTACCCGCAAATGTATTCACTGGAGCTTGTCTCGCATTTTCTAGTAGCGCGGGAGTGTCGGGATATTGCTGAGCAACTCTTTGAAGATATTCTTCCGTTGGTATTCTTGCTCCATGATCTATAAGTAATCTAACTGCCTCTGTATAACCATGTCCAGCTGGAGATTGAAGAGCAGTATTGCCACGATGATCAGCATGATTAACATTAGCCCCACGCTCTATAAGCACTTTAGCTACTTCTGCATGCCCAACTCCAGCTGCAGCCATAAGAGGAGTACTGCCAAAAATATCAATGTGGTTAACATCAGCACCACGCTCTATAAGTAATCTAACCATCTTTGTATAACCACGTCCATCTGCATATCGAAGAGCACCAACGCCAAATAAGTCAATGTGATTGATATTAGCTCCCTGGTCTAATAACAAAACTACCGTTTGAGCATCATTGGTCTTTACAGCTTTGAGTGGTTCTTCGTTAAGTTTTGTTTGTTGCTCAGAGGTAAGGTGCTCCATACTTAAAATAAGAGTGTTATAGGAAACTAACATAAACATGCTTGTTATGAACGTAAGAATGGTCAGTAACTTAGTCTTCATGACAATACCCTTACAGTAAAATGGTTAAAAATAATATTCATAATCTAATTAAGCCTTGCTGCGATAAATAGATTATGAATTTTACTATAGTAAGATAAAGTTACGAATTGTCAATGAAAACCTGCATACGGTATCCTCTGCACGTAATACTATCTCATTGACTAGTACCATAATGATTGATTATGCTATTAGGTATAGATCACGAAGGCAAAGTTCGCAATATCTACTTTCACTACAATATTTTTTCGATCAAAGCGCACTCTACGATTCTTTAATATTTTTGGGGTCAACATATGGTGATATAGTTATGATACACAAAGTTGTTATACCTGCTGCTGGTTTGGGCACTCGCTTTCTCCCTTTTACCAAAGCTGTCCCTAAAGAAATGATACCTTTACTTGATAAGCCAGCAATCCAGTACGTTATTGAAGAAGCAATTGATTCCGGTATTAATAACTTTTTACTTATTACCGGTAATGGCAAAGAAGCAATTGCCAATCATTTCACGCCTGCTGCTCAATTAACAACATCTCTTAAAAGCAAGCATAATCATATGCGCTTGTCAGCCCTAGAAGAAATTACCCGTACCACACACATTACGTATATTAATCAAGATAATCCTCGAGGATTAGGTGACGCTGTGCTTAGAGCCCGCCATGCCATTAGCCCTCATGAATATTTTGGCGTTATGTTACCTGACGATATTATTGTTGATACTCAGCCAACGCTTGCCCAACTTATGTCTTTGGCACATCAAGAGAAAGCAAGTGTTATGGCAGTTCAAGAAGTTCCTTTATCAAGCATTTCATCATATGGTGTTATTGCTATACAAAACCAACTTACTTCACATCTTTTTGAAATTAATAACGTACAAGAAAAACCAGCTGAAAAAGATGCGTCTTCTAACTTAGCAATTATTGGGCGCTATATTTTATCTGACAAAATTTTCTGTGCCCTGGATCACCTAAGCCCCTCAGTTCTAGGTGAGGTACAGCTTACCGACGGTATCGCTCATATGATACGCGATGGTGAACGTGTACTTGCTTATAAAATATCAGGCACACGATATGACACGGGTACACCCTGTAGCTGGGTAAAAGCAGTGATTGATCTTGCTTTACATGATACAACTTATAGTGACGAAATAAAAAAATTTATACTTGAAAGATTTATAAATCTATCTTCTTGAGCAGCTCTTGATTTGCGTTTTTATATCAATTTGTTACAATGATAAAATAAATGATAAAATAAATGATAAAATATAAATACTAATAATTTGATATAAAAAAAGGTCCCTTGTATATGATTATAAACTATAAGAAATTTTTACTTTTATGCTTATTTTTTACTCCTGCTCTTGCTATGGACATCGAACAGGCTAAGCTCAGAGTAACCTCTGAATTAAGACAGGCTCTTGAAGATGGAGATACCGAAAAAGCAGCCTCGCTCTTAGATGAAAATATCATTGGCGTAGATCATAGGTACGAACATGGAAATACAGCGCTTTATCTAGCTGTACGTGGCAGACACTTGGAACTTGTGCGTCTTCTTTTATCTCGCCATGCAAACGTTAATCTTGCCGGGATGGATGGTGATACACCCTTGCATATCATTGCTACCCTTGATGATCCTCAAGGAATTGCTGAATTACTCATACAAGTAGGTGCTGAAGTTAACCGTCCTAACAACGATGGCGCAACACCATTACATGGTGCAGCAAATTTTGGCAATATACGTCTTGCTGAAGTGCTCTTGCGGCATGGTGCTAACTTTAGACAACCTAATAGGTGGGGCATATGGCCTTACTTCTCTATATCAGCGAGATCCGTCGGGGAAATGATTCCTTTGTTCTTGCGTTATGGTGTATGCAGCAATGACAGATTTATCAAAAATAATCCACATATAATGGGTGCTCTTGCCGAGCACGTTCCAAATAAACTATCTTTAGCCTGCATCTTTGGCGATGTAGAACGTGTTAAAGAGCTGCTTGGGATCAGTGCTTCCCCTAACGATTTCATACTTGATAGTCTAGAAAAAGTTGGCAGGCTTGTGTATCAGCTTTTTAATACTAATAACCCAAGGAGGCACTTTACACCACTTCATTGGGCTGCAGCGCAGGGCCATGCTGAAATAGTAAAACTATTACTTGATTATGGCTTTAATGCCCAAGTGCTTGATGAGCACGGCGATACTCCCTTACATGTGGCTGCCCGAAACGGGCATGCCGCCCTTATATCCCTTTTGTTACGTGCTCAACCGGCGCTACTTAATGCACAAAATAATCAGGGTGAAACGCCATTACATGTGGCTGCAAGACGACGGGGCAATATACCTGTGCTACAAGCATTACTTTCTGCTGAAGCTCGCGTTGACATAACAAATCGCGATGGACATACAGCATGGGGTGTCGCTCGCCATCATAACCAAGAAGAAACAATTTGCTTTTTGGAGAATCACGCTGCACAAACAGTCTTATGGCGTGTAAATCAAGCAGGTCGTAACGAAGGGCGCCTTGGTAATCTTCCGCCTGAAGTTGTACACACCGTTATGGGCTTTGTTATGGGTAATGTTGCCCCCAACAATCAGGATAACTCTCATCTCTAATAAAGCCACAACCAACTTTACAAGAACACTGCCTACTCCTCAATCAGATATGGCGAGACAATCACTTAAAGATCCCTATGTGTTTGATTTCTTAACGTTACATAGTGATTACGTTGAAAGAGACGTAGAACACGGTCTTGCTAATAACGTGCAGAAACTATTACTTGAACTTGGCAAGGGATTTGCATTCGTTGGAAGACAATATCATTTAAGTGTGGGAGAAAATGATTACTATATTGATCTCCTGTTTTATCACTATAAACTCCATTGCTTTATCGTTGTTGAACTTAAAACTGGTGAGTTCGATCCTCGTGACGCTGGACAATTGAACTTTTATCTTTCAGTTGTCGATGATCAATTAAAATCAAAACATGATAATCCAACTATTGGTATACTGCTGTGTAGAACAAAAAACACTATTGTAGCTGAGTATGCGCTACGTGATATTAACAAACCAATTGGTGTCGCAGGCTATGAAGCACAAATTGTAGAAAGACTACCAAAGAATCTCAAAAGCAGCTTGCCTACTGTTGAAGAAATAGAAGCTGAACTTGAAAAACAAGAAATAGGATAAGGGATATGCGTATCTTCAAACATTGAGTTAACAAAGCCCTGAATTATTCTTATAAGATCAGCTATCTATAAAGAATAGTATTTCTTTATGCAACTTATCTCTTGACAAACCGTAATTTTATCCTATATATTAAAATACATAATTTATTTATATAGCAGGGCAGGTCTCTAATATAAGGACATGACCGTGAAGACTAAATGTATAACCACTCTTAACTTCATAGCAAGCATGTTTATGCTAGCTTCTCGTAATACTCTTATCTTCAGCATGGAGCACCTTACGCCTAAGCAACAAGCAAAACTCAATCTCAAATTACTTAACGCTGCAGAACGAGGCAATCTTCAAGAGGTCGTCTTGTTATTAGACCAAGGGGTTGACGTTAATTGTGCCAATTGTATTGACTGGACCGCTCTCCTCAATGCAGCTGAAGTGGAGCAATAGGCCATAATCATCAAGATGTAGTTAAGTTGCTTTTACTCCATAATGCTCACATACCATCTGAAGCAAAATACAGTGGATATATACCTGGTTTATTAAAAGCAGGTAATGTTTCACCATTGGCTATAGCAATTATTACTGGCAATAGAGAAAGTATTGCTCAAATTTTTGCTGAATTACAACAAACAACTATAAATGCTCAAGATAATTTCGGCATGACAACATTACATTGGGCAGCCGCTCGTAATGATGAACAAACGGTTAATGAGTTACTTGGACGCACTACTAACGTCAATATTCGTGATAATGGTGGTAATACACCATTACGTTATGCAGCACGTAGCAGCTACTTGGATATAAACGCCCAAGTTAACCTCTTTAATAACAAAGGTGCTTCAGCATGGGTTCTTGCCCTTAGAAACAATCATACTGAAATTGCTGATCTCCTTGAGAGATATGCAGGTCAAGCTGTATTTGGTTTAGTAACACGGGCGGGGCAAGTCGGTGAGCTGACGAATCTGCCAGGAGGCGTTAACCTTCCGGCTGAGATTGCTGCTCTCGTTGCCCACTACGCTATGGCTCCCGGAGCTGCAGCTCCCTCGGGGCCTTCGGCTTAAGATCATTTTTAGCCTACGTAAGAGAATTACGCACCCGACAAATAAAATAGCTAATAGGCCTGTTATTATACACAACGTCATAGATACTCATACAAACGGGAAGAGTTATTTTGTACTTTTGGGCAAGTTGAGTAAGCGATCGAACAGTATTTATGCTTTCAGGCAAAGAGTGTAATGTATCTTTAAGATCATCAATAGACATACCTTGACCTATAAGCTGTCCTGCTTTGCGATTACGACTGCTTTTTCCATAAGCAGTCAGTACAAGGTCACCTATGCCTGACAGACCATCAAATGTTGCTTGATCCCCACCCATAATCTTAATCAGCTCTTTAATTTCCCGTATCGCTTGCACGAACATAAGTGCTTTTGTATTATCCTGATAGCCGGCTCCATCAAGCATACCCATACCCAAAGCGATAACATTTTTAACTGCACCGGTTACCTGAACACCTGTGCTATCAGATGAACAGGTCGTTAAAAAATAGGGAGTCGCAAGCAGACAAGCCAGATCCTGGGCATTTTTGATAACAGAGCAGGCGAGAGTGACAGCCGTTAGTTGACCACATGCTACTTCATGGGCATAACTAGGACCTGATACGATAACGGGAGGGCTTATTTGAGGGATTAAGCTCGCTACAAGATCACCAGCACATAACAACGTGTTATTCTCAATACCTTTACTGAGTATTGCCCATCGTTGATTATCGTGATTATTATGAGTATAGAGTATGGCTTGTAGGAGCACAGATCGTATATAGATAACCGGTAGCGCAACGAAAACCCAGGTACTATCAGCAAGTGCCCACTCAAGACTGGACGTCGGCGTAATACGGGGGGAAAGCTTAATGCCTGGCAAATATCGCTCGTTAATGCCTATTGTGGAGATACTATGAGCTACAGCAGGATCATAGCACCACAGCTTTACTGGTACTTGGTTAGTTGCCAGTACGGTTGCTACCGCAGTGCCCCATGCCCCATCACCTATAATACAAACTGACTTCATGTTCCATATCTTCTTTCACGCTGATTAAATTCTTCAAGTACTTTGGTTAAGTGTTCTCGCGTGATATCAGGCCAATAACAATCTAAGAAGTATAATTCACTATAGGCTGATTGATACGTCAAGAAATTACTTAACCGCTTATCCCCCCCAGTACGAATAATAAGATCGGGAGGTGGTGTCGGACTCGTCCATAAGCATTCGGCAAAAGTTTGAGATGAAATATCATGCTCAGAAAGCACGCCTTCTCGTATACGAGCACACAGGGTTTTTACAGCATGAACAATCTCTTGTTGACCACCATAGCAAAAAAGAATATCAAGATTGAGCTGGTTCCCTGTTGCCGTCTCACGCTCGACTTTCTCAAGAATAGGCTTAAGCGGCTCAGGGCAATAAGAGCGATCGCCAATAAACCGCACCCGCACCCCCTGCTTAAACAGAGCATTGAGCTCTTTTTGAGCTATTTCTTGAGCAAGAACATCAAACAAGTAGGTAAGCTCTTCAGCTGATCGCTTAAAATTTTCCAACGAAAAAGCATACAACGTTAGGTAGGGTATCTTGTGGTCAAGGCAAAACTCAATCGACATTTTAAGCGGCTCAACGCCATGCCTATGTCCCAGATATGACGTAATACCACGTTCACGTGCCCATCGACGATTACCATCCATCATAATTCCCAGGTGCTGCAGTGAAGGCTCTAATGTACTTGTACCTGACTGGGCATGTGAAGTTCTTTTGTATGCTAACATGATAAACATTGCACTTAGTATGAGAAAGAGCATACCCGCCAGGAGTTTATAGTGTGCTTTAGTGAATGCCATTACTCGTCTCCTATCTATTGACGCACTGCTTGATGCACTGCCTGATGCATTACTTGAGATAGACGAACAGGGGCACTATAGAGCTTTTCGACAACTGACGAACAGGCAACAATACCCATGGCAAAAACAATTCGCTCGATTGCAACTATAGGGATAAGACCGATCCACTGCGATGGCGTAAGAGTACCACTATATACTGCGATAACTGAACCGATGGCGTGGGCAGTAAAAGTACTTCCCAAAGCTTGAAGAAAATGGCTTGTATGCGGCAAGCAGGTAGTTACTATGGGTATTATCCAGTACATACTATACACCCATGCCTGGCTACCAACCGAGTGACCACTAAAAAGTATCATACAAACGAGGGGAACCATACAACCTATAAGCTTTTTACCATATAGTTGGCCTTTCCCTGCTTGCGTACGATAGATACGATAGTACAGTGCTCCACAAAAGCTAGGAATATGGTATACTGCTAAACCATAGGGCAAGGAACCGGAGATAAGAGCCTTGATGCAGGCAGGCCCAAGCATAAGGAGTATGCTCGTACTCAGTCCTCCGTAATATCCTGCAACAGGTATAAGAAACTGGCTTGCCGAAAAGAATGCTGCATGAGAACCTATAATAAAACTTAGTTTAAAGCAGTTTGCTCCTATAACCCCACTAGCCCAGAGCACGGCTATTGTTATGCGGCGTATAAATGATGTAATCATGTGGCTACCTTATAAAAAGCGACTGTTAGTAGACTGTTTGTTTCGTAGATTTTATGATAGTACTTGCATTATAATACTAGTTTAACCGATTGGCAGAAAGGGGGAAGATGTGAAATATAAAGCAATTATTTTTGATATGGATGGCACTATCGTTGACACAGAAAAGATTTGGGCAGAAGCAAACCGCGTGCTCATCGAGAGCAAAGACGTTAAGTATACCCCTGAGATAAAAAAAGAGCTCTCAAGCCGTATTCACGGCCTTGCATTGCGCCAAAGCTGTCAAATCATTAAAGACCTACTCAACCTCAAACAACCCCTTGAGGAACTTATTAAAGAAAAATCCCATATTGCACATGAGCTTTACAAAAAAGGCGTTGTATTTATTGATGGATTTGTTGAATTCCATGGGCAAGTAGTTAAGCATCAGCTTAAAAGTGGCATAGCGACCAATGCTGACGAGCAGACGCTTCAGTATACAGCACAAGCGCTGAACTTACATAATTTCTTTGGACAACACATGTACAGTATCGCTCAAGTAGGCTATGTCTGTAAGCCAGACCCTGCTATCTATCTTCATGCAGCAAACCAACTTAAGGTAAAGCCAGAACTCTGTATTGCTATTGAAGACTCAGCTCATGGCATTGCAGCTGCTCAACGTGCCGGCATGTACTGCATTGGCATTAATACATCACGCAATCTTGAACAGGTTAAAAAATCAAATCTTATTGTTGACAGCTATCAAGAGATTGATTTTAACAAGCTACTTCACTAGCCTAAGAGATACCCATATAGGGTTTCTTGCAAGCATATGAGGAGCCTTCCGTGAAACAATATCAAGTACGACAGGTAGAATAGGTATGGTATGCCCTATTTTTTTTTGTTATGCTCACCTACAGCACATGCAAAAATTATTATTTTGGGAATTAGGATATGTACGTGCGACCATTAACAAGATCGGCATGATACAAGAAAATGTTGAGGCTGCCAAGCAATGTGGTATGAGCGCAATCCATCTTGAAGACAAGAGAGCATACGATAAACTTCGTGCTCACTTAAAAGCATATGGCGTTCTCGCTTAAAAAGAAGAAAAGAATAGGAAAATGATAGTATACACCCAGCTACTTAGTGCCAGCATAGTACTGGCAGTTCTACTTGGCATAGTATATAAAGTTATAGCGCGGCGAACTACTCAAGACCTTTCTCAAGGCATCTATCGTGCAGATTTGTTATATACCACGCACCCCAATAGTATTGTAATAGCCCTTGACATACATGACGTACTTTTTAGCCTTGATTATACAAAACTTTACAAGCGACTTTATACTATGCAGCATAAGTTGATAGTTAGTAAGCATCTGATTAACCCTGTCTTCTGGTATCGTGCTCATAGAATTTTTAAAAAAACACGTGTAGCTGAAGATATCTTTAACCGTCTTACTGTACTTTACCCTGAATTAGCTTCTGTAAAAGCAGGCTTTACGGCATTAACCAATGCACAAAGTGTAGACCGTAAGGTTTTGTCGATAGCAAAAGAACTTAGGGCAAAAGGCTATAAGCTCTATATTCTTTCCAATATTGGCAAAGAAACATTTGAGCAGCTCAAGCACGAAAATCAGGACGTCATATCTTTGTTCGATGGTGTTTATGTTGCTGTTCCGGCGAATAACTACGCACATAAGCCACAACGTATTTTTTATGAGGGATTTAAGCACTATCTTAATCACGAGGGCCATCATAATAAACACGTTCTTCTTATCGATGACAGTATTGCCAAGATTAAAGGAGCAGCTCGTGCTGATATAGCAGGCCTCGTATTTATCTCACCAGCACGCCTCCATCAACACTTGAGATATTTGAACATTATAGACTTATAGATTACAAGCACAGTCCGAACCCGTTTGATTTTTTCCGAAGCTTAGCTATGCTTTTTAGCATAGATTATGTATGATAGTGTATCACACGAGCTAATCGTATAGAGATCGTAGATATGTCCCTAACACATCGCTATTATCCCCATTTTTCTGAGGGCCGTTTTGCTAACTATGCAGGGGAGCGACATCCGCCCCTCTTGTCAAAAACCATAGTCATGTTTTTGCGTTCTTTTTTACAAAAGAAAGTTGGCTATGAGCGTTTGCGTGAATGGGGTGTTGCTGATAATAATCAAACAAATCTTATTCATGAACAGTACCCGGTAATAACATGGATTGGACATTCTACGTTTTTGATCACCCTAAATGGCGTAACTATTTTAACTGATCCAGTATTTGGCAATCTTTCTTTTCTTTTCCCACGGTTAAGTCCAGCAGGGCTTACGCTTAAGCAACTTCCTCATATTGATGTTATACTTATCTCCCATAATCACCCTGATCATATGGATGCACCGAGCTTAAAGTCACTTGAGCAGAAGTTCTCTAGTACCGTATTAGTACCCCAAGGCAATAAACCATGGTTTGACCGACGCGGCTTTAAACATGTTCATGAGTTTATGTGGTGGGATACGCTCAAGATTCAGCCTTCACGTCCTTATGCAGGCGAAGTTTCTCTGACGTTCTTGCCTGCTGTGCACTGGTCACAACGAAATTTGTTTGATCGTAACCGAACGCTCTGGGGAAGCTGGATGATCCAAGCCCCTCACGCTGCATCTTCTTCGCCCTATAGCATTTATTTCGCTGGCGATACTGCGTATGGAAAGCATTTTTCTGCTATATCCCAAGAATATCACTCAATTCATGTTGCGCTCATACCCATAGCACCATGTGAGCCGAGCTCATGGATGCGACACTCTCACGTAAGCGCTGAAGAAGCTGGACAGGCATTTCTCGATCTAAAAGCTCGCCAGTTTATCCCTATGCATTGGGGCACCTACTGGCTCGGTATAGAAAACCCTTGGTCTCCTGTCGATAGACTTTTTGAGTGGTGGTACCAAAACGCGACAGAACTCGCCTCATGTGAGTTACGCCTTATGAAATTTGGCCAATCATCCCAGATTTTTTCTCAGCCCTCTTCGAGTATTCCAGAAAGCCAAGCGATTATCCAAGAACTTCGCTAAAAAAGCCTGCAGGTTAATGCAGGCTTTTTGATAACTATTATACGTGTGAGCGTTTAAAAATTAATGCGTTGCGGCGTAGGGCAAAAGAGCCATAACACGAGCCTTCTTAAGTTCCCGCGTTAATAAGCGTTGATGGCAAGCACAGTTGCCTGAGATACGTGAGGAAAGAATTTTGCCACGTTCTGTTAAAAAATTTCGCAGCAAATTTGCATTCTTATAGTCAAGCATATGTAATGTTGTGTCACTTGCACAAAATCTGCAATGCTTAGCCCCACCAAATGAGCTTCTGCGTGCCTTTTTACGCAGTAACCGCGTACTTACTTTTAATTTTACTTTGCGTGCCATATATATCCCTTGTAGTTAAGCCATTACTTCTTCTAAACCATCGTCTTCTTGAACATCGTGCTGAGATTGTCCACGAGACGTGCTACCGAGCAACCCGGTCATCTTGTTCTCTTTTAAGAAAGAGTCAACATCACGTACCGGTGCTTCTTCAAGTGATTCCGGACGCTGGTATTCAAGTGGCCGTCGAGGAGCTAGATTGGTTATCATGAAGCGCATGACAAGATCGTTATACCGTACAGCAAGTAATGCACGCAAAGCCTCAAGCAAAGGGTTAGCCTTTTCTTGAGAGGCCTCAAAACGAATCAAAAATCGCACGGCATACTCATTACCACGAACAGGATAGGCTAGTCTATACTTACCCCATCGCTCAAAAGAGATTACGCCTGCTTGATGACTTTTTATAAGCTTATCAATCTGAGATTCAATTGCCGATTGTTCATCAATGGTAATTTCGGGTACTGTAAAAAAAAATATTTCGTAACGTACCATAAAGATATCCCTTTCATACTAAGTGGAAGTGTGTTCAAACACTATAAGACAGTATACGATTCGCTGAAGGAGAGACACAGCGAGACCATCTTATTTAGCATTTTATAGCAAGCCCCGGAAGTCCGGAGCTTGTACCTTTATTCAGTTTATCATAATAATTAAAAAAAGATAGGTCAAACTATGCGATAATTACTCGATGAGATTTTGGTGACGCTCAATAACACGGCCGATAATTCTAAAATGATCCTTGCCTCGTACTAATGCGATAGGCGATAGCTTATAGTTTACTGACTCAAGCACAATAAAATCATCAGTAAAAGTAACCTTCATGATGCCTTTAACTGCGGTATCGTTACCGTATTCGACTGCTGCAATATCGCCCGACCGTGTCCAAACTTCAGGTGAAACAATAAGTATATCACCTTTTTCAAATGTTGGAGCTAAGAGATTGCTATTTAAGAGCAGGGCAAACATCGAAGCATCATTACGATTTAGTACCGGAACAAACATATCCTTGCAACCACTGGTTACTTGCATGAGCTGATTATTGTAGGGGGAAGGATTTGATGGAACATCGGCAACAACCGGTACAATTTGAACTTGAAGCTGCACGTCGGATTTCTCTGGCATGCTCACGTTGCTATCGATATCGTCTGTACGTTGGCGTCGTTGTGCAAAGAGATCGATAGGGCTGACTTCAAAAGCATTGGCCAGTTTACGCAAAGAATCTTCATTCCATCGACGCGTACCATTCTTGATATGCGTAAGGTAACTTTCTGACATGCCGGTCTTCTCGGCCAAGATCTTTGTAGTCCAACCTTTTTCGCGGAGTAACTCTTTTACTCGTAAGGCTGTTGATGACATAGGGGACTCCTTCTTTCCTTTCGTATAAAATATGATAGTATGGTTATCACTGCATTATTTCTAATTGTACTCATGAATTCATTCTTGTCAAATGGAAAACATAGAATACGGCAAAGAATATGGTAACCATTAAAAGAAAGCCAGACTTCAAAATCGATCATTACGAAAATACTGCTTGGGCCGATTCAGACGTTATTTGCGGTATTGATGAAGTCGGCAGGGGATGTCTTGCTGGTCCTGTTGTTACAGCGGCAGTAATTTTGCACGCTCATAAAAAAAGCCCCTTACTTAAGGATTCTAAGATTTTAAGTCCTGATAGGAGATTAAAGAGTTATAATTGGATTATAAAGAACAGCTGGTACGCTACCGGCATTATCCATCATCGCCAAATCGATAGCGTAAACATCTATCAAGCAACGCTTCGGGCTATGAAACGTGCTCTTGTGCAACTTTTAGCAACTGCACCGGTACAACCACATCTTGTTCTCGTCGATGCTATGCCCTTACAGATGGATAGCTTTCCAGGCGATATTATATATTTTAACTACGGCGAGAGTAAATCAAGCTCAATAGCAGCTGCGTCTATCATTGCTAAAGTTACTCGTGATCGAATAATGCAGCAGCTTGATTCGACATTTACTCACTATCGCTTTGCTCAGCATAAGGGCTACAGCACTGCTCTTCACAAAGAAAAGATTGCTCAGTATGGTTCGAGTATACTTCATCGTGTAAGCTTTACTGATCACTTAGCCGGCGGCGAGAGCCCGATACAAGAACCTTTTGAGCTTCATGAACATGAGTAAAGCGCCCTACTTTGCTGAAATTATTGAAAGCTCATTACATACATGGCGTGCTCAAAGTTGGCAATGGGATCATTTCCCTTACTTTGGCTCACTCGTAACCATCGAAACTAAAAAGAGACGCCTTTTTGGCATCGTCTACCAGCTTACTACAGGATCAACTGATCCTTCACGCTACCCATTCACGTACCAAAAAACAGAAGAAGAACTCTTGCGAGAGCAACCACAGATTTTTGAGTTTCTTCATACGACATTCTCGTGCTTAACTATTGGCTATCAAGAAAAATCTGCTATTTTTTATCAACTTGCACCAGAGCCACCGAAAATTCATGCATTTGTAAAGCCTGCCGACAGGCATGACGCTCAGCTCTTCTTTGCTGATTTACGGTACCTACATCTTCTTTTTAGTCTCTCAAGCTCGGTGCTTAATCTTGACGAACTCCTGCTTGCGCTTCTCAAGCATCTATCAGAGCTGCATATACTTACCCCTGCTTATGCAACCAATTTTATTACGTCATTTTCATTTTTGACAGGCAACGATTATCGACGCCTCAAGATCTTTTTACAGCGTGCTCAGGTATTTGTAGAAAAAAGCTCTTGACTCTCGTGCCTAACCACCCATTCAGCATCGCTAATAATCTGATCTCTTACATGTTCAGGAAGCGTTACTAAATGGTTATTTAAGGGTGTTTTGGCAAGCTAGCGATCAATCCTGGATTTGCGAGAGCATCCCTTAGCGCATACGAACATTTTATTACGTAATTTTTATTTTGACAGACAACAGCTATTGTGCAAAAAGACCCCTAATATTGCTCCTGGCAACAACATACAAAATCAATAGCCAATTTACAAATAGCGAGTCAATTGCTATGCTTGTAGATACGTATTATATAAGAATAGATTAATTATTAAAGAAAGTAGACTACCGATGATATCTATAAGTAAGAAAAGAGCTTTTTGTTTTAGTATATTTACCCTGACCATAATTAACAGCATGACATCACTTTATTCTCAAGCAGTATCTTTAGAAGAAACATTTGGTAGTGCACCGGAGCAATTACCTGATGAACACACTCATGCTCAACATCTTTTCTTAAAAGCACTTGAAGCGAAAGATTATGAACAGGCGCATCAGCTACTTTTAAAATATGCAGATATATTTTTGTCTATGGATTACACTCTATTTAAAGATATTACTAATCTGAAGCGCACACAGCTTAAGCTTTCTCACTCTACTACAACAGAACAAGTTCTTTATGACTTTGGCACACTTGTAGCTATAGCTCTTGCCTCATTTTCATGGTATATAGCAACGCAGAGAATAACCGATATCAATATTAAACTTCCTGGTATGTTAAGCACACTGGCTATAGCAATAATAGCACGTACAGTGGTTTATTATGATCTTAAAACTATACAGCCAATAATTCAAGAACTTGACAATTTGCAAAAACTGAGCCATCTCATTCAAAAACAACTTGAAAAATCCCAGTCCCACATGGTTACCGCAACATACTAAGCGGTTATTTCCAAAAGTTGTTTTCCACCTGTACTACCCAGATTCTTGTATTTTTTAGAAATATATTGACAATTAAGAAATAAAAGGATTATGCTCAAAGTATAATAGTTTAACTATAAGAGGTGCTCTATGAGGGATGATAATGGATACTTCATTCTATGTAATTAATGTTCTTGAACCACAGTACTATACCGATTGTCATATCAAAGGCTCAATTAATATACCCTTCGAACGCCTTGAGCAGTATGCCAAATCACTTGATAAAAACACCAAAATTGTTGTGTATTGTGCTCACTATCAGTGTCCTTTGAGCACCAAAGCTTGGCGCCTGCTCGATAAACTCGGGTTTACCAACGTCTATGCTTATGAGGGTGGTATACGTGAATGGTTTCAAAAAGGCTACCCACACGCAGGGATCTGTAAAGAATCCGCCTGGAAAGAGCCTAGCATACCACAAAAGCCTGAAGTTGGTGTTAAAAGTATAAGCGCGGACGAGCTACTTAATGAGCTCAAAGCTCATAAGTTGCCCTAGGAAAAGAAATTAGAAAAAGAAATCTGGAGGTTAGATTTGAAAGTTTTTTACTATATCACAGTGCTTATGATGGCAACAGGCGTAGCAGCCTTACACACTCAGCAAGCATCAGAAACAGCATCTCCTGCCTTACTCTTTAAGCTTTACGCACTCAAATTCAAAAATACGCCAGCTGAAGATACCCCTGAACGTAATGACCTTATGAGACTGTATAAAAAATTGCCCGAAGATAGCTCCACACAACGCTATACCAAAAAAATTTCTCAAGAAAGATTTATAGAAAAATTTGGCATTGACCCTGATAAACCTGTACCTATAATCCCCGGAACGTTTACTATGGTAACCCTTTCAACACCTAACCGAGAGGCTTTTGCTCGGCTTGTAGAAGAAAATCAACGAAAGTATGCTCAACAACACGGCTATGGTTACGTTAAATATTACCGTACTCTTGATCCATCGCGACCTGAAGAATGGAGCAAGATACGAGCTCTTTCCCGACAACTAGGCGAAAGCGGCGCAGAATGGCTCCTATGGATCGATGATGATATCGTTATCACAAACCCCAGCATTACACTAGAATCTTTTGTTAATAGATACGGCAGGGACAAAGACCTGATTATTGCACGGGATGCTTATTACAAGCGTGGTGTGCCTATCAATAACGGTATATTCCTGGTTCGAAACACACCATGGGCTCGGAACTTTCTTAATGAGGTATGGAAGAAAGGAGCTGAATGGTATTACCTAACTCGTGGCAAGTCCCTTCTTGAACAACAAACTATGACAGATTTACTCTATGAGCCTTATCGGAAAAAACTCGTATATACAGACAAAACCGTAGTTATACCCCAACGTGAAATGAACTCGTTCTTAAGAACGCAAGATGGCTATCAAGATCCTATCGAAGCTCGATGGCAATCCGGCGATTTTGCTGCTCACGTAACCGGTATGCCTCTACAAGAGCGCGAAAGAATAATAAAGAATCTTGTTTCGCTCTATTCATGATACACTAATGCTTGGCGTTATCAAAAGCATAGGAATTTCTTAACTATTGCTTTTTTTAAAATAAAAAAATTATACTAGTACTTGTAAATATGCTATTAGTTAATAACAACAAGCAAAGGGGTATCATGAATGTTAAAAAGGTCACTGCGCTTATAATCTCGCTCATCTTTTTTCAGCACGCCCAAGCTCAGGTTCCTACTATCTATCTTATTAACGATACTGGTTACCCTATTAGTAGTTACGATATAGCAATACCCTATACAAAACCAGCTGGTACAGTAGATTTTTATAGAAAAAAATTAACTGTACAACAGTTGCCCGGCTCTACTGAGAGCATCAACCTCAATGAATTTATCAGTAAAGAGTATCCTTCAGCCTTACCTGAGTCAGCACATATAACCATAGCTGTCCAGTATTATCTTAAGCAGTCTCGTGAAATATGCCTCAAAACAGAGCAATCTGAAGATTGCCGCAAAATACCTTTTGATACTGCCTCAGCAACATTGACCAGACCTTCACCAGGAGCAACCTATAGATTAAGACTCGTTGATCTTGTCGACAAACATCACCAAGCACCCTATGGCTATAAGAGACTGGTCATAGAGGAAGTGCCCAAACGATAGCCGACCTCACTACATCTACTTGAAGCGTACTTTTAGCCATTGCTTAATATTCCCATGAGGTATAAACTTAAAAAAACAATAAAATATAGTTCCTAATTATCGCTATCATCACTATTATGAAAGCTTTTTATGGCCGTTAAAAAATTCTCATCTTTCTAGCACTTTGTATTACTATGTATACCCAAGCTTGTACTACAGAAACACTTTTACCTGCATATACGAGCGACGTTAAAATGCTGGTACTAGAAAATCTAAGCATAGGAGACTATGCTGTGACATACAAACTAGTACTTAATCATGAGCACGAATTCTTACATAAAGACTATCTGGTATACCTAAGAATCACTATTCAACACCTAAAATTCACCCTTCATGAACTGACGATTCACAATCTTGCTTATGATACATGGAATGATCATTTCCGGGTGCGTCTTTTGGCGGCGTTGGGTTTACTAGTAATGTTTGTAGCAAAGTGTATTATTGATCACGAATCTCCGACTAACGATCAACCATTATTTTTTCGATTACCACGAACCTTGGCTCACCTTGTTGCAGGATGTGTACTGCCAGTACTTCTTTTAATGCCACATGAGGTAGCAACACATCACGACCCCCAACGTAATATTAACGTCGTTCTCAAAGTTTTCGAGTATCTTATTAAAAGGCTTCCCCTATTAACCCTTTTTGAAGAATATAAGCTTCTTACAGATCTTACTAAAACGCTTCAAGAATTGACCCCAAGGGAAAACGAGCATCTTAGTGCCAAAAGGCTTCAAGAATTCGCCCAACAATTAACTCCGCCCGATCGAGAGCACTTACAGCACGTTTCTATCTCTTAGATTCTCTACGTGGTTGCTAGATTTCTTGACTACGGTAAACTAAGTATAGGAACCATTAATCAGCAAAGAGATCATGTTTGGCTTTATCAAAGATAGATTACAAAAAATATACGCAAACGTTACATCTAAGCTTCAAGGGCTTTTTTCTCGTACAACCGTTGACGATCAAACGCTTGAAGAGCTTCAGCGTATTCTTATAGAAGCTGATACGGGAATAAGTACAACTCGAGCACTATTAACACATCTTAAGGCTCAAGTAGCTCGAGGCAAGCTTGCAGAGGGTAAAGATCTTAAAGCCGCTGTATATGAACAGCTGTGCTCGCTTTTGTCGGCATATACATATCACCCTGACGCTCGCATATATCTATTGGTTGGTGTTAATGGCAGCGGTAAAACCACGTTTGCCGGAAAGCTGGCGCATAAGTTTACCCAAGAGGGCAAAAAAGTTCTGTTAGTTGCTGGTGACACATTTCGCGCAGCAGCAACACAGCAACTTGCTATTTGGGCACGTCGTATAGATATTCCACTTATATGTGGCAAAGAGAACCAGGATCCGGGATCACTTGTTTTCGATGCCTGTCAGGCATTTGCCAAAGATACCTACGATGTCATGATTATTGATACAGCAGGTCGACTCCAAACCAAAGCCAATCTTATGCGCGAGCTTGAGAAGATTAAGCGTATTATAAGCCGTCAACTGCCTGATACATCTATAAGCACACTTTTAACGGTTGACAGTATGCTTGGCCAAAATTCTCTACAACAAGCAAAAATCTTTCACGAAAGTACTGCACTCGATGGCATTGTTCTTACTAAAATGGACGGAACAGGCAAAGGCGGTGTTGTCTTTGCTATCACTCAAGAACTTAAAATTCCCATTGCCTTTATATCATTTGGTGAAAAAATTGACCAGCTATCGCTCTTTAACCCAAGCGAGTATGTTTGCCAATTACTCGAGGGGTGATAATGGCGTCGAGTATGGTCGATATAACAACACTCTTAGCTTCAGTTACTGAGCAACTGCTTCCTGTCTATAAGAATCATGACGCGGCGCTTCATACCGCATGGCTATTACTTGAAAAGCTCATCCATATGAACCGTGTTCAGTTGCTTACTATGCATACTCTTAAGCTCAGCCATGAGCAGGATGAGCAACTTGCTCAATGGTTATACGCGATTACTCATGAACACATGCCAGTTCAGTATATACTCGGCTCAGTGGAATTTCTTACAACAACTATTGCTATTAAGCCACCTATCTTAATACCAAGACCTGAGACTGAAGCATGGTGCGCTCAGCTTATTGACAGATACAAGCCCGTAGCAGATAAAAAATTATCAGTACTTGATCTCTGTACCGGTTCAGGCTGCATAGCACTTGCCCTCGCACATGCTTTCCCTCATGCACAGATCTACGCTACCGATACCTCTGACCAAGCACTTGCGTGTGCACGTGATAATATGAACCATAATGCCATTACCAATGTCACCGTTCTTAAATCAGATTTGTATCAAGAAATCCCCGATACCCTTTCGTTTGATTTGATTGTTGCTAATCCACCCTATATTGCATCCGAAGAATGGCCGCTACTTGATCCTGAAGTAAAGAATTGGGAAGATTGGCATGCTTTAGTCGCGCACGAGGGAGGTCTTGCAATTATTAAAAAGATTATACAACAAGCACCACTGTTTCTTTCTTCATCACGCATACTACCCTTGCCCGCACAAGTCTGGATTGAAATTGGGTATCGTCAAGCTGACGATGTCTGTTTCTTATTTACCGAGCAAGGCTTTACAAATATCCACGTTTTGCGCGATGCTCATAATCGAGACAGAGTTGTTATAGGAGAATTTAACCCCGTATAAACAGTATGAGCATCGTATCTCGTTACAGTCATGATATAGTAGCGTGCATTGTATACGAAGATAGTCTGGTACTTATTGCTTTTGCCCAGCAACAATCGCAACAGTATGACTATCGTATTACCGCGTATCAAGCACACAAGTTTACGTCCGGAGAAATTTACCAGCTAAAAATTTTTAACATTACACGCGTTACACGCATACTACAAGAATTCCTTAAAGCTCACAGTACGCCTGATGCTACCGTTATTATTGCACTCGACACATATCATAGTCCTTATGTGCATGAAAGTCTTGGAATATCACGGACAGCAGCAGTATCATTCCCTTCAGGCGAGTCGTGTGCCTGGGATTACTATCCTATAAGCCCTCATATTATTTACCAAGCAGCTATTCCCCATATGCTTTTGTTTCAGTATCAACTCATACTTTGTTTGGCATCGGTACATCTTGTTGCCCTAACGACCACCACAGTAGCGCATATTGAAACCCTTAAAACAAGCTGTGATTTATCACTATTTTTTACAAAAGAATTATCACTACCTATTCTGCATAATGCTCTTAATCATGCAGCAACTCTTGTCAATTATCCTCAAAGCTCTGCTATTCTTGACAAAAAAACCATGATAACCGCCCGAGGACTCTACCGAATCGTAAAATTATATTATCAGGAGCTGTAATCCATGAAGCACTTTAGTTTCTCGCCAACCTTACCGGCAAAGACTCAGCGATCTCTTATACAATGGTACACAGTATCACGCGTGCTCATTCTCATGGTTCTTGGTACTCTCGGGATACTACAAGCTCATCAGTTAGCTCAACTCTACAAACTTTACTGCAAACAAAAAGCACTTAACCAGTGCAATTTCGAACTTGATACCCTGTGTAATGAGCTCGCTACCATAAAAAAGCGCTACGAAACTGTCTCTGCAAAGCTTTCAAAATTTCAGCGTTTACGCAAGGCTGGTGGCGCACCAACTAGGTATATCACTCTACTAGCCCACCTTATTCCTCATAACGTTCGTCTGAAGAGTATTAACTTTGAGCATCCTCGAACGATACTATTACACGGCAATGCGCACACTCAAGCAGCGGCGATGACATTTCTTGACGCACTTATTGGCTGCCCTCAGCTATGCTCTATTAAACTAACCAATCTTAAGCAAGCAACAAACGAAGTAGAATTTAGTGTAACAACACAGATTATATAGCAAGAAGCTGAACGCTAGTACGTGTGATAATAGCACGTATAGCTTCCCTGAGTCTCATTGCTTAATGCAAGCATCCTTGCTTTGAACGTCATGGCTTTTTCTATACCCTGCTTATTAATCAAACGTTGCAGATCATACATAATTAAGATTACCTCAAGACCTGCCTGCTCTATAAAAGATTTATTTTTTTCTATGGCACAAGCAATCCAATCAAGATCATTGGCAAAAACACCACCGCCTACAAGCGTCAAAAAAACCTTCTTCTTGCCATAAAAAGCCGCAGATTTAAGTGTACCTTCATACGCAGCATCTAAAAGAATTTGTGCTCTCTTTTGAGCATCTTCGTTATCTTTAAAGTCAGCGTTATAACAACCAAGATCTAATGCAGCAGTAAAAACTTGATTAATAAGCTGCTGAGGGTTATAGAACGTAACGTGTTGTATATCATGTACCAACCCATTGGTGACTTGTATATCGCGATGAAACCCTATCTTAATCTTAAGCTGTTCTTCAGGCAAAACTTCTTGCTTAAGCTTTTCACTAATCTTAGCTACTCTGGTAGACGATATCTCTCGATTAGGCTTCATAACTTCACCATGTTTAAAATCTACATAACCATTAACCACGGGAAAATACTCTGCCACCTGATCTAGTAGATTAAGGCTGTGCTCTTTGGTTTGCCGCCATACTATAGGCTCAGTCAAAGGATCATAAAATAAATAATACATGCGGTAAATAAGACCAGGTGCTGCCGATAGCGCTGCAAAGGGACTTTGTGTATAATCACCTATATAACCCGTTATACCATACTCTGGATAATCACGGAGACTGATAGGTTCAAGCGCGTTAAAATTTGATGCAACCTGAAACACGGCATCTCGATTGGCAGGTTCTGCTTGGAGCGCACCAATATCAAGATTGCGTCTCCACGGCGAGTCTAACTGTGTCTGATAACCCTCTCTAACACTCAGTGAGCCGCCACCGGGTTTTGGCATAGTCTTTTCAAATTCTCGAAGCTGCCCGATAGAAAGCTCCTGAAAATATCCCGCCTGAAACTCAAGGCCATTTTTTCCTGTAAGTATATACTGCTTTTTACCTTCTCGTTCAACAACTGATAAAAATTTACGGGCAAAATTATTATAGGGAACTTTATCTTTATAATTCCAATATCGTATAAAAGTAACATCTTCTTCGACACCCATAATGTCACTAAAAAAATCTTTTCTCCATGCATACTGCTCTGTTGCTGTGCGTATGAGCATAGCCTCTGTCAAGCCCCCATAACAAAGAGTATCTTGAACACCATTAAGACAACTAAGACAACATAATGTGCAAAAAACTAACATGCTCAGGCTCATAAGAACTATACGATTATTCATAGCTATCCTCAAAGAAAAAAGCTCATTTTTAAGTATACAAGAAATAGTATACTATATTTTTAGCTAAGCTAGACTTATGCAGCATATTACTATCAAGCAAGCAAAAACAAACCTCTTAAGAGTCTAGCATGAAGTACATGAATCATTTGATCATTATGATAACTATAGCACTGTCACCGACAACAACATTACGACCTATATACCTGCAAGAACCGAATCCGAATAGGCTATTTGCAGATAAACCAACTGCTGCTCTGTATTGGCAAGCTCTGCTACACACAGCAAAAAATAACAAAAACGATGCACTTAATATTGTTGAAATACTTACATCAAATAGCTCTATCGCCACTACCAACAAAGATGCAGCCCAGGTATCTTTGAGTCTATTGGTATACGCGAGCATATATGCTTGAGCACCATACTACGTTGAACCTATCTGCCGATGAAATTAATGCGTTAGGATTAAAAGAAGTTCATCGTATTCAAGAAGAAATGCGCACCATACTCGCTCCTGAAAATATCATAAACCTCAACAAAAACGTAAGCAAACTAGTTCAAGAGCTTTCACAAGACAATCGATTCTATTATCCTCAAACTGATGAAGGGCGCAAGCAATGCCTTGAACAATTTCGGTTGATTCTTAAACGATGCCAAAAAGAACTGTACGATTTATTTGATCTCAAACCAAATGTATCCGTAAAAATTCAACCTATTCCAAAGCACGAAGAAGAAGAAAAACCGGGTGCCTATTATCGGCCTCCAAGCTTGGAGATATACGAAGGCAAACCAATATCTTTAACATCTTTAGAAGTTCTGCTCTTGGTCGCAAGGGCAAATTCAGCAACTTCTCGTGCTTTAATCAATTCTTGAGAAAATCATTTATTTTGCTTAATTTTATATGTTAATATCATAGTATTGATAGTATATCATAACACTCAAACCAATTCATCCCCAAGTTAAAACTTGGCGCTTTCTTGGTTTAGTCCGGTAAAAAAATAGGGTTACCCCCCGGGTGGGTTTCTAAGGGGCACTCTCTCTTCAGCGAAAGCTTTCTTTTATGGTAGCTGAAAGCCAAGAATATGTGCCGCGATAATACCAATTACATATGCTTGCCAGCCAGTATTACCTGTTGCAGGCACGGGTGCAATACTATTATCAGCAACCATAAGATTCTCAACCCCAAATACGTGTAAATTACCATCTACGACACCGTTTGTTATAGAAGTACCCATTTTACAAGTTGCAGTGAAATGATCGGTTACTACTACTGAAGCTTTGGCATCTTCAAAAAGCTGTTGATCGCTTCCTATGGGAGGATAATGATTGACCGGAGGATATGCAAGTTCAAGTCCTGCATTATCAGCGATATGCTTTATAATTTTAAACACTCGAACAATTTCTGAAGCATCTGATCCTGGATCGTTTAGGCCACCATCTGAGTAGAGATTATAGTTGACTAGTGGAAAAGTAAGCGGATCATTATTGGGAATTAAGATAGATCCTTTGCTTTTAGGGCGCATATTATATGCCGATACCGTAATGATGGGCTGATTGGTAAGGTTTAAGCTTGTAATAATTCCAGGGTCTACAAAAAAAGAGCCTGGCAAAACCAGAAGTTGATACTTTCTTATTTTTCCGATACGATTTAAATTGATAAAAGCCGTAAATCCTTGAGGCAATGCTCCTTTGATTACCGCTTTTGCCCCATAATGTACTTGTAAGCTTCTTCCAACGTTGGGATTATTTACCAAAACGTTAATCCCTTGTCGTTGCAAAAGCATAGCATCACCAATGCCTGATAGTTGCAATAAAGCTGGTGATACCGCTCCAGCACACACAATAACTTTCTTTTTAGCAAATGCTCTCCGTATCTGTTCTTTATTATTATCAAGAATATATTCCACACCTATTGCTTTGTTGCCCTTAAAGAGTATTTTAGTAACCGTAGCACTTGAAATAATGGTAAGTTGGCGATTCCCCACACCTTTTCCCGTAGGACTTACAACAGATGGTGGAAGAAACGCGTTGCTAGCAAACGAGCGAATAGACCGGTCATTTACTCGTTTAAGATATAACTGATTTGCTGAGACGCCCAGTGATACATCATTATTATCAGGCACTAAAGGAGCTCCCGTTACCCGCGATGTTGCTTGAGCAAGAGGTAGATTATTAACAGGTGGCTCTTGCGTTATTACGATAGGACCATGGACTCCTCTTTGCTTAAGGTTTGGAATAGTATCATCGGGAACAAATTTCTCGAGAAACTTCATAAATGGTAATAAATTGTTGTAGGTCCAGCGCGGATTGCCCGATATAACAGCCCAGTCATTATATCTATCAGCGCTTCCTCGTTGCATAAAAAGCCAATAGATAGCGCTTGAGCCACCCCATGTTCTGCCGTTGCTAAAATCAAGAAGAGCTGGAATGGTAGGATCATGAACCACAATGTCCCGTGTATATTTTGCTGAAAAAGATGGAGCAAAGGGGTTATTGGCATTAAGAATTACCGGATCATGTGAGTAATTCTTACCTGCTTCTAGGACAAGAACTTTATTGTTAATGTTGTCTGATAAATAGCGTGCTAGCACCGTGCCTGCGGTTCCAAGGCCTACAATAATATAGTCAGCACATGCTGATTTAAGCTTAAGGCTTGCTATAATCGTATCAAGTTTTTTACTTTTACTAGAGCAGCAGGCAAGATTTTTCTTGCCACAGGTACAGGGAGCGTTGAATTTTTTTGTTACGGTATGATTCGTTACGGTATAAAGAGAAGCGTTGCTGTGTCCTGCTGTAAGGAGCGATAGAGTCATCAAAGAACGTAAGACATGCTTCATAGTGATCCCCTTATGTTGTCTTTGTTGAGCGATAGAATTCATCGCATATTTTGGTGTAGTTTAAAAATGGCATACTTGCGGCAAGATAAGCAAGATGTGCCTAGACTATCGAGACTACGTGGTTATTTTGATGTGGTGTCAATGGCGGCAGGAGATCTCAGCTGATATTCAATAATGTGCTTAATTATCTCATCTGGATTAAAGCCTGCATAATGTTGAAGGGTTTCTGGCCTTGGCAACTCTCTAAATGCCCTTTGTAAAGCTTCTCGTGCTGCCGGTATATTTTCATAATTATGCAAGAGCTCTGTGACACCTTGGTACCGTCTTACCATAGCGATATCATCACGCATAGTTCCTTCGCGTCTATTACGTTGGGCAAGCTGAAAAGCAGTTAACCCCCCGTTATTTACGAGTCTGAAGTTGGCCCCAGCATTAAGCAAATCACGGACAATATCAGCGTGTCCTTGAGCAGCAGCCCAGTGGAGCGCTGTCATACCTTGAGTATCTTGATGGTTGATATTAAGAAACTTGGCTTGTTGGGCAGGGGTAAAGAAGCTATTAAGTAAGCCTTTAAAATGTGCTTGTATCTTCTGCAAAAGAGATAGTGATCCAGCCTGGGCTGCCTGTTGTAATGCTATATTCTCAGCTCTCACTTCAGGTGGTAGAGTAGAAAGCAATTCTGCTATGCGCTTTCTATCACCTCGGGCTGCTGCATAAGCAAGCCGGTTACCCTCAAGTGCTTTATTGAGCACTCTTGCCATGATAGCTTCTGGCGATAGTTCTTGAGCAATGCTAGGAAAAGTATCAGCAACTATTTGGTAATACTCTTCGCCTGGTAGTCGTGCTCCATGTTCGATAAGAAGTCGAAGTGTTGCCAGTTCTTGAGTAAGCTGTTTCTTTTCAAGACTTAATCTTATGAGATTAATAAGACTGAGCATAAGAGGGGTATAGCCAAGATGATCGATAGCATTAATATCAGCTCCATGCTCTATAAGCAATTGAGCTATGTTTGTAAGCCCACCGTTAACGGCTAGTCTCAGTGCAGTGTTACCCATAATATTAGCGTAATTAATATGAGCACCGTGCTCTATAAGTAGTTGAACTAATCCATCGTTTGCGCTTTCAACTGCCCCCATAAGCGGAGTATAACCGTTACTTTCTTGGTCAATGCTAGCGCCTGCCATGAGAGCTAAATATATATTAAGAGCTTCTCTTCTTTTGGTTGCTTGTAGTAACTCTTTAGTGGCAGTGTTAAGGCCCTGTTGGCCTTCTATGCTATAGCTCGTAGAGTTCAGTAATAATCCCAGAGCAAGCACGGTTCTACCTAGTTCTGTACGTCTTTTAATCATAGTTAATCGCCGCTATTTAAATATTTATAGAGGTATATATATTTAAATATAAACTAAATATTTCAGATTAAGCAATAGATAGCAGTGTAATTGGCGAATTATGAAATAATCCCACGGGACTGATGAGTGGTAATAATTCAATTTCATCGCTGTTTTTAAATATTTTATTCATAGAATAGGCGATGACAGCCCACTTAACAATGGACAAGAAAACCGCGAACAGAACGAGAGAATCGGCGTGGGAGCTTTAGTCGTCTTTTTAGGCAGCTAAAAACGCTTTCGGTAAGCTTCCTTTTTTAAGGATGGCCTTATTATGTCGGTTAAGATAGGGAATTTTGGTTTAAATGTGCTAAAAATTTCAAGTTTCCACTAATATCTTTACAGTCCATCATAATATTTTTCCTACCGGTCTTATGCGGCTACGGTAGCATCTATGGAAGCTCTAGCTCACCTTATAGCTTTCAATTTTTTAATTTCACAATTCGCCATTTATCTTTTTTTGTTGCAAGCCGAATATTTTATATGTTAACTTAAGACTCGGGGTTTTAATATCTTTCTATTACTTTTTAACTATAAAGGAGAGTTTATAAATACATTACTAAAAACTATGATTAACATCAGCGCCACACTTCGCTCTTCGAGCTTCGTATGGCAGGCCAGCTTCTATAAGCATTCTTACTATATCTGTATGGCCCTCTTTAACTGCTAACATAAGAGCAGTGCGATGGTTATTAGCTGTATGATCAACGTTAGCACCCTGATCTATAAGCACTTCAACTACCTTAATTACACTTTTTAGCGAGTAAGCACTTATGAAAAAGCTACCGTATATGATCTTATAACCCAAGACAGGCTATACTCCTTTTCTTGCCTTCGTCGGTTTGACAAGTTAGGCAATAAGCACCTGTTTAAAAGACTGTGGATCCTTGCATCTCGATAGATTCATTTTTTAAGCTCGGTGATAAAGATAGCGTTTTTTTACCCTCGTGAAGGTTTATCGTGGTCTATAAGCTCCTTTTTCTTGTGCTATCCTTCTCTCGATTCCTTTTTGGCGAGGGCTTCATTGCTGAAACATTGGTTAAAATGCCAGGTGGTTATACAGCTATTGACAAATTAGCCAAGGATGATTTGATCATCTGTTACGATTTTAAGAGCTCTTGTGATATAAAGCCGATTGTTGCTATTTCTCAAAAGTTAGTCAAAAGCCACCTTAAAATTGCAACCGACAACAAAGCAATATATGTAGCACCTAAGCATAGATTTTACCTGCCATTAGAAAAGCGTTGGGTTCGAGCACAAAAACTTGAGGAAGGTCAAGTTCTCTTGGCGGCGAGCAATAATTATGTACGCATTAACGACATTACCGAAATACAAAAAGAAGCCATAGTTTTTACGCTCTCAGTCAAAGATTACCATAACTTTTGTGTCTCTAAACAAGACATCGTTGTACACAATTTCGCTATCTTTGTCCCTATCATTACTGTAACTACTGCAGGAGAAATACTATTTACCAGCTTAGTAAACTTATGCGCAGCTGGTGGCTTTATATTGCTTAATAAGCTGCTCAAGAGTGCAGGAATAAGAGCAAGAGGAAGTTTCTATAATCCACAAGAGCCGGATGACAAAGATAGAAGAAATAAGCCCTATGGTATATATGAAGACGCGCCTTATCATGGAAGAAAAGATAACGGGCTCAAAAGCAAAGGTCCAATTAATGGCCAAGGCGCCCTCGACAATTCAGTACAAATCAGAGATACATCGAATTGCAGAGGGGGAATAAGCGATGGAGAATTTGTTGTTCTAAGTAGAACAGCTGAAGGCATGTATCACGGCCACGTTAGAACATGGCAAGATCTCACTCAAAGAATATGGTTACCGACAAAGGAAAGATCGTGAAAAAATGAACTATCGAATTACATTTATCATCAATAGATTAGAAGGCATCGAAATAACCTTGCCATGCGAAGAAAAAGATCTCTATAGATATGACGAGGTAACGGTTGTTTTTCACGGTCAAGATAAAGAATTTGTTCTTTATATTCGTGATTTTATTATTGAGGCAATTACCACCCTTAACATAATGCTCAAGAGAGCTCTACAGGGCAGACTAGAACTTCACGGATCTATTCAAGAAAATATTGGTTACCTATGGAATGAACACTTACAAAACAAAAGGGATTTGCCCTATGATATGCTTGAAGGAAGAAAATATTGGGTGGGCTTAAGATATTCACTTTGGGGAAACTCCAAGCAGCGTAAGCCCTAATCTTATCACCTGGGTTTATGCTAAAAATAGCGTAATATTTTTAGAAATAACCCCTTCATATGGATGGCAGTTTAGAGACCCGGAAGAATATGAAAACTATATCTCTTACGATAAATTTATAAAGAACTATCACTCATGCGCTCGTATAGCGATAAGCAAGCAGACAGCTCAGCAATGGCTCAACAAACATGAGGTCCTTGTTTAAGCTATATTTATTTAAAAGTGACAATTTTATTAGTAATAAGTTATCTTGTGCTTTATGCTTTGTCAAAAGAGTGAGAGTTATGGCATACTGCTAGTTATCAATTTAGTTTAAATAAGCTATACTGACTGTCAGTAAGATTATGTAAGCCAAATATCTTAATAAGTGACCTTTTGATATATCATGTTAATATATCACGAGAGGAATATATATCGATGATATCTCTTTCATGTATAGCAGCTGATCTTGTCTGCACGCTTCTTGCGCTCTTACCGGTTATCGGTACGTACTGGACACTTCACCAAATCGTTATTTGGGGACGCTTAGGAACCTATGGTAATGAACCATTGTCACCGTCTCTCGATGCACAGATACGGTCAGCTCTTAAAGAAGTAGCCCTTGATGCAAGCACTGCTACGAGTATTAAAGAATTATCTGCATCTATCGCATCGATCATGCTCACTCAGGGAAAACCAGCCACTTTCACTGATACCGCAATATTGGTTAATGAAGAATTCTTTAGGGAGCTACAGCCAGAGGAAATACGGGCGATAAGTATTACTATTGGACTCTATCTTAAACACCAATGGCTTAATAGATGTAAAGCTCTTTGCATAGGTTTTATAGTACTAGCAGTAAGCATCATGTTCTTTAGACTAGGCAAGCTCTACGTAGAACATTATGGCGATCTCTTAGGCGTTAGTAACACACGTGGGCATCTCCATCTTACTTTAGCAATAAGCTTGAGCATATTTGTGCTGAGCTGGCTTACGATACATTACTATCGCGGCTATCAATTAAAATCTATCATGTTCGAAAGCATGAAGAAGTTTGAAACGGCTCCAGCACTTAAGCGATATTATCAAAGAGTATATGAGATAAGCAAACAACCAGAAATTGCTGATCGGCTTGCGCTTGTTGAAAGCTATACCACTAACAATAACAAAAAGTAACCAGAATTAAGAAATACAGCACATGGCAAAAATACAACAACTGCCACTTTCTGAAATACAAAAAATTGCTGCCGGTGAAGTCGTAGATCGGCCTGCTAATGTCGTTAAAGAGCTGATTGAAAATGCTCTTGATGCTGGAGCTACGCATATTACCGTGTTTGTTGAAGATGGCGGCAAGCAGCTCATACGCTGTATCGACAATGGCTTTGGCATGTCGCCCATTGATGCTCGCATGTCAATAGTTCCTCATGCAACGAGCAAAATAACTGGTATCGATGATCTTGAGACATTGGCAACGTTTGGCTTTAGGGGTGAAGCGCTATCAAGTATTGCAGCTGTCAGTCGTGTCATGCTCACGACAAAAGAAGCGGAAGCTCTTGAAGGCGTTAGGCTTACTATTAGTGAAGGAGTAATTACGCGTGAAGAGCCTGCTTCAGCTGCTCAAGGAACCGACATAGCAATACATGACTTGTTTTATTCAATACCTGCACGTAAAAAATTTCTCAAAAGTCGTGAAACTGAATGGCGTTCTATTCTTCATCTGGTTCAAGCATTGTGTCTTGATTACGCGTCGCATTATTTTACTCTATATCATGACGGCAAACCAGTGCTTAATTGTCCACCGGCACCTAATCTTATGACGCGTATCGGGCAACTCTTTGATGTGCATCTTGCCAAGAGCATGCTCGTGGCATCTGAGCCCTTACATACGAGTACGGGAATTACGATTACTGGCGCTATCTCTAATCCACACTATGTGCGCTATGATCGCTCGCATATGTTCTTCTTTGTCAATAAACGCTGGGTTAAAAATATCAAGCTCTCACAAGCAGTGCTCAAAAGTTATCTTAATGTACTTCCACAAGGGCGCTATCCAACAGCTGTTATTTTTCTTGAGGTTAATCCAGCACAGCTTGATATTAATATTCACCCACGCAAAGAAGAAGTACAATTCTTACACGCCCGTGCTGTTGAAACAGCTCTTGAAACATTTGTTGGAAAACAGCTTGAGGGTACCGTAACGCAGCCATTTCAGCAGCCACAACAGCAATCACAGCAGGTATCACAGCTGCAAAGCCAAAGCGTAAGCTCTCTTTATCATCTGAGTAATCCTAGCAAACAGCAAGACGAACAGCACATAGTACCAGCTGCTCCAACTACTCAAGAATTCTTAGCCGCACTTGATAAGAGCTTTAATCGAGAAACTCAAGAGCAAGCTGCTTCAAGTCACACTACTCAAGCCACGCAGATAAGCATTGACAATCAAGAAAACACAAGCCCGAGCCAGCAGGCACGTTCGTATCGTCTTATTGGACAACTTTACACAACCTATATTATGAGTGAAACAGCTGAAGGCCTCATGCTCATTGATCAGCATGCAGCACATGAGCGTATTATGTATGAACTGTTTTCACAAAGATTTCATGAAGTTGCACAAGTTCAACTCTTATTTCCTCAAGCACTTACACTCTCGGATACCGATTGCTTGACGGTGCTCGCACATAGATATATTTTTACTGAACATGGTATCCAGCTTGAACAGATTGGGCCAAACCAGTTTGTTATTCAAGCTACCCCAGTTCATGTACAGAATCAGCCATTACATGATATTGTTCAACACGTAATTAGCTGGATTCATGAGCTACAGCACGATGATCAAGTGCTTTTTAGAAAAAGACTCTATGAGAGACTTCATACACATATGGCATGTAAAGCAGCTATAAAAGCGGGGGATGCGCTTAATGATGCTCAGATGCACGAGCTTATTGCACAGCTTCATGCAACAAGTAACCGGTTCACCTGCCCTCACGGGCGTCCTACGAGCTGGCTTATTGATCGTACAAGTCTTGAGAAAAAATTTAAGAGATAGCAGCTTCGTGATAGTGTAAAAGCTTACGGTATGCATACGTAAGTGCCAAATGACTAGCAGGAAGCGTAATAAGAAGCCCTATACCTAGAAGAAGCAGGCCAGCAAGATTAACAAAAGAAAGTGTTAGGCAAAGCCCCAATAATTTAAATCGTGCTCCTCGGGTTAAACGAAAACTATACGTAAGAGCATCAATAACACCCATATCTTTATCAACAATAAGATGGCGATAGAAAAGAAAGCCAATACTTAGTATTATCCCCGGAATAATAAACAGTACAAGACCTAAACCAACTAAAAACGTATAGATAAACGTCGCAGCAATATCGGTTAAAATACGCTTTATATGTTTTACAAACCAAAATAATCTACTATATGAACTCATGTTGGTATCATATATATCAAGAGTAATACGTACTAAGCCCAAGCTATAGGCACTCTCCAATAGCCTAAAGATAAGATATATACTCCCCATGGCAAGAAGAGCTTGTGTCGTTGCTGTGTTATAAAAAAATTCTTGAACATGAACAACACTGGTGGGCCCCAGGGTTTTAAGCGTAAAAGAACGCGTAAAATCATCCATAGCAATAAGAGCAAAGCATAACCATTGCAAAAAATACGTAAACCATTGAGTCACTGCAACAAGAAAGAAGAGGATAACATGATCGAAGACCCTATTAAAGCCAAACGCTAACGCCTCGGATATCGAAAACACGGTGCGATTCATATCGGTAAAAGCTCCTTACATAAAAATATACCTGTTTTTTAGAGTATAGCATGCTTGCGTAATCGATTAAACAGAAAGATCCTGCTACACTGAAATTGCAAGCAAAAATATTTTTTAAGAAAGTATACGTCATGAAATACGAAACTTCAGCAGGAGCTATCATATATAGGGTACAGAAAGAAACTGGGCGGCTACAGTATCTTCTTTTGCGTGCCGGACTTGGACATTGGGACTTTCCTAAAGGGAAGCTCGAGGCGGCCGAAACACGTGAGCAAGCTGCATTACGTGAGGTTAAAGAAGAAACTGATCTTGCTATTACTCTAGTGCCGGGGTTTGACCAGTCGCTTTCCTATTACTTTAAAGACAAAAATGGTGTGCTTATTAATAAAACCGTAACGTTCTTTGTCGCACAAGCACCTCACACGCCCGTTACTCTTTCATATGAGCATACTGAATATCGATGGCTCAATCTTGAGGATGCCTTAACTACACTTACCTATAAAAATTCGCAACAGATTCTCAAGCTAGCTGATCGATTTGTTCGACATCTTCTTCAAGATCACGCGCGTTAGTATCATGCTTGCGTACAACTTCCTGCATGAGGTTTTTCATATCATTGAGCATCGTACATGCTCCTTCAGTGCGTGCTTTTTTGTCGTCTGGCTTATGAGCTGATGCTTGAACACTATGAATTGCAAGATCAAAAATATAGCCAATAACCATAGTGGGTCGTGGCCCTTCTTGTTCTTCTTGATTACTCTGCCGGCGATGGCAGTGGTGACAGCTCTGCTTTCGTTGAGGTTCAGTAACAGTAAGCGCACATAAAGTATAAAGTGCTAAAGCAGCGTAATAGACTGGCAGATTAACTATCATAACGTATCCTCACAATTAAGCAAGTATAGCACGCACTGGAAAGAACGTACACTATATCGGCAAAACACGTCAAGAACTGTCACCCAGCCCCACTAAGCAGGCTGCCTTAAGCAGAAGCTATATCAGAAACATCTGCTTTCTTCTTTTCAAAAACAAGCACCTGAGAAACTTTTTTAGGGCTTGCTTGTTGAACTTGGAAAAAGTAATTTTTATATGCTATACGCTCGCCCTTTTTTGGCACGTGTTGGAGCTTTTCAGTTAAGAATCCACCAAGAGTAAGTGCATCTTCTGCCTCAAAATCTATAGCAAGCAAGGGGCTCAACTGCTCAAGTTCGATGCTTGCATCAATAAGCCAACTTCCTTGCTTTAAAGGAATCGCTTTTTCAGTAGTTGTTTTTGCCTCATATTCATCGTGAATTTCACCAACTATTTCTTCAAGCACGTCCTCGAGCGTAACAAGACCAACAATGCTTCCGTGCTCATTGAGCACCATAGCAATGTGCATACGCTGCTGCTTAAATTCTTTTAACAGCTGATTAACTTTAATACTCTCAGGAATAAATAAGATTGGGCGCACAAGTTCTTTGAGTGGTCGCTCTTCGTGCTTAGATATAAGCGTAAAGAGATCTTTTAAGTGTAGCATGCCAATAATATTATCAGTTGCCTCTTCGTAAACAGGAAAACGAGAAAATTGATGAACCGTAACGAAGTTAAGTGCTTCATCCAGAGGCATGTGTGCGTTGATTGCTATAATTGACGGGGCAGGAACCATGATCTCTTTTACGGGCGTTGTACCTAACTCAAATATACCCTTAAGCATGGAGGATTTTTCACCTTCCATAAGTCCTTGCTGGTTAACGTGATCGATAAGAAACTGAATCTCTTTCTCTGACGTTATGTACTCGTTTTCTTCAGTACCTGGTTGAGTGCCCACGCGAGCAATAGCATAGTGAGCAATACGAACAAAGATAGTCACAAGCGGATAAAGCAGGTAAAAAAGGGCATTAGTAATCCATAAGGTAGACTTTAAGAGCTTATTGCCATACACTTTAGCTATATTTTTAGGGATAATTTCACCAAAAATCAGCATAACAATAGTCGTCAAGCCGATACCCAAAGAAAAACCCAGTGTTCCTGGCAAATGGGCAAACAGCCTGTCCATCAACCGCGTACTCATGGTTGCGGTAACAACGTTGGCTAAATTAAAAGCAACTAAAATGGTTGTTAATACGCGGCTTTGATTTTTCTCAAGAGACTGAAAAAGCGACTGGTAGCTTCCTGTCGTTTTAGCAAGCTCTTTAAGGGTGAAAAGCCGGAGTGCCGTTATACTCGTTTCTATAAAAGCGAAAAGGGCACAAAAAAATAGTGATGCTAAAAATAAAATAAACATGGTAACGATACTACCGTCTGCGGGTACGTCCATTATCGTCGTTTTCACTCCCTTTTTGGGTAATTCTCCTATTCTTCTTCGTCAATACCGTCATCTTCGACAGTGTCTTCAGGACGAATCTCATATTCTTTATCAAAAAACGATTGCAGCTTTCTGCTTCGCGAGGGATGACGCAACTTACGTAATGCTTTGACTTCTATCTGGCGTACACGCTCACGTGTAACACCAAAATCTTTGCCTACCTCTTCAAGCGTGTGTTCGGAGGCAACATCAATACCAAAACGCATCTTAAGCACTTTTTCCTCACGTGGCATAAGGGTCTTGAGTACTTCTCGTACCCGTTCTTTCAAGTCATTACTTGCGACAGTATCGGCAGGTGAGTAATCGTTTTCGTTCTCAATAAAATCTTTGATAAATGCATCTTCGCTGTCACCAACAGGTGTCTCAAGCGAAATGGGCTCTTTAGAGATTTTAATAATATTTTTGATCTTTTTCTCATCTATATTCAGCTCTTTAGCAAGTTCAGCATGGCTTGGCTCACGTCCATGCTCTTGAATAAATGTTCTTTTAATCTTGTTAATCTTATTGAGCGTTTCGACCATATGCACAGGCACTCGAATTGTTCGTGATTGATCAGCGATAGCGCGAGTAATCGCTTGGCGTATCCACCACGTGGCATAAGTTGAAAACTTGTATCCACGCTCAAACTCAAACTTTTCTACGGCTTTCATTAAACCGATATTACCTTCCTGAATAAGATCTAAAAAATGCAATCCACGGTTAACATATTTTTTAGCAATATTAACGACCAGACGCAAGTTTGCTTTAGCAAGATCATCTTTAGCTTTTTTATCCTGTGCTTGGCACTGGATCAGCTGATTATAGTAACGAAAAATTTGCTCTTGTGGTAGACCTGCTTCAACCTCGAGCTTCTTAATTACTTTATAAGCACTGCGAACTTGACGTTCGAGTTCTTCAGCTTCTTGTTGTTCTGTGGCACTTAATTCAGGCCGAGCTCGAAGCTCATGAATAGTACCCTCGAGCGATGCAATAAGATCTTTTCTCTCATTGATTTTAATAATTGATTTTTCAATGCGCTTGCAAAGTTTCCTGATAAGCTTATTTGAAAGTTTAATCGACTGGATGGTCAAGCTAATTTGTTCTTTATTAAGCTTGATTTTGGCAAGCATTTCTTTTTTTTGCCCTTCAAGCTCCAGCTTACCACGATAGCTTTGATAAATCTTTGCTTCATTGGCAATCAAATCTCTTATAGTCATCAGCGTAGTGAGTAAGAGCTTTTTCTCTTCTTCGTATTTTGGTAAATTCTCTTCATCAAACTCTGAAAACTGGATAATATCTTTTAAGGCCATTGTGTCTTTGGCGAGTTTTTCACCAATACTTACGAGCTCTTTGTGAATAAAGGGAAATCGAGAAATAGCTTCGATTGACTCACGCTTACATCGGGCAATCTGCTCAGAGATAACCGTTTCAGTCTTTTTATTTAAAAGAGGTATCTTACCAATATCACGTAGATAAAATTTAACCCCGTCGGAAATAGGCGCAGAGTCACCCGCTTCTCTCACTAGATCTCGTTCATCATCAACTTCAGCAGGTAATTCTTCTTCTTCTTCGGAAAATTCAAGCGATGTCTCAAGCTGTGTCTTAAAATTAAGTGGTGCGGCAGCTTCCTCTTTTTCAAATTCTTCAATCTCAGGCGTTACCGCTTCAAGCTCATCACTCATAACCAGTTCAATATTTTCTTTATCAAACAGTTTTAACAGGTCGTTAGTTTCCGTCTCGGTTAAGTGATTACGATCGCTAAAATCCATTACTTCTTCATAAGTCAATACACCAGCACGACGACCCTTATCGAGAATACCTTCAATAAGCTCCTCTTTAAGATCTACGCCATCTATTTTTTTCGCTGTTGTCTTTACTTTGCCTTTTGTCTCCACTTTTTTAGCTTTTTTACGTGCAATCATATAAGCCCCCTCTGTACCATCTTTTGTTTAAAGCGGTGAAAATCGAGCAAAATTTTTTGGACATCCCCTATACGCGCCTCCGCTTGAGCTTGGGCAAGCTTGAGCTTAATCCCATGCACGAAGCTCTTCCACTGCTTCTTTTGAAATTGTAGCAAAATATCAGAAAGCTCTAGCATAGCATAATCTTCTGATTCACACAGCAACCTGCTGACAAAAGTTTTTTCGTCCTGGTCAAGTACTTCAAAAAAAGCAATAAACCCATCATCAGGGTTAAGCTGCGCGCATCTACAATCATGTAATTTCTTCATGAGTTTGCCAAGAGGTTCAGGCAATGTTGCCATAAGGAACCGTTCATCATCCTCAGGTAATAAGCTTTTATTATTCATTATAGCATATATTAGCTTCTTTTCCAAATCCAATATTTCTTTTGTAAAATAATTACTCTGTATACGTAATGATTGCTCGTGCTTGATGGTATCAGATACTTCAGGCACATGCGGCGAAACGTGCTCTTTATGGGTAATTCGTTTTAGCTCTATATGCAGTGTTTCACTTGAAACATCGAGACTTACGGCTGCTTTACGGAGCAAAAGATCTTGCTTAAGAGGATCTTGAATTTTGGCGATACGTGCTATAAGTCCTTTAATAGCCTGAAGTCGTTCTGCCAAGCTCTTGCCCGTAGCGTGAGTACCAAGTTGTTCAATAAAAAAAAGATAAATATCTTTTGCTGCTGCTACCACCTGCTGTATGTTTCCACCATCTCTTAAAAAAGACGCTGGGTCGCTCCCTACTGGTAAAACGACTACCGATAGTTCAAGATCTTCATGCCAGCAGAGCTCAGTTAAGCGCGTGATTGCCTTATTTCCGGCAGTATCACTATCATACATAACGTACATATGGTTTGCGTAACGAGCAAGCTGCTTTAAATGCTCAGAGGTACAAGCAGTACCTAAAATCGCAACAGTATTGATAAACCCCGCTTGGACCATAGCAATACAGTCGGTATACCCCTCAACTAAAAAAACGCTTCCTGTTTCCTGTAAAGCTTTTTTAGCTTTATCAAGACCAAATACCAGTGACCCTTTATTAAAAAATTCATGGTCATGTGAATTATAATATTTAGGTCGGTCATCTTCCTTGTTAAAAACCCTCCCACCAAAACCGCAGATATGACCATATTGATCAGCTATAGGAAATATAATTCTTTCTTCAAACGGGGAGTAGAGTCTACCATTATGTTCACTGATAATGCGAGCCTCACGCAAATCGTTGGCCATAATACTATGTTTTTGAGCATATTCAAGCAAACTCTTAAGTCCACGTGCTCCTCCAGCAAAATAACCAATCATAAAATAATCAGCACTTTGCTGAGTAATAGATCTCTCAGCAAGATATGCTTGTGCATTGCTAGATCGTGAAAGTTGATATGAGCACCAGCGTGCTACTACCTGGCAGAGCTGAGTATACCGCGATTTTTTTTCTCGCTCAGCATGTGCGTTTCCCTCTTCACTGCGCATCTCTTGAGGAACCTCAAGCCCATAACGCTCTATCATACAGTAAGCAGCTTCAAGTTGTGAGCAATTTTCTATACATGCAATAAATGAAACTACGTCACCACCTTTATGACATCCAAAGCAGTAATAAATATCCCTATGAGGGCTTACGGTAAACGACGCCGTACGTTCGACATGAAATGGGCAATGCCCTTTCCAATAGAGCCCAAGCTTCTTGAGCGGTACATATTCTCGTACAACATCCAAAATAGCGATACGAGATTTGATAAAGCTAAAAATATTCATAGTATCTGCTTACTATCTGCTTACTATCTGCTTACTATTATGCATAATCATGCATATTATCAGTACAAGAAAGCTGACACCAGCCAACGCAAGAGCAGCATATTGATCTAACGAGAACACACGTGCTTGAGTTATAAACGTTCTATCAGCTCGCCAAAAGTCACTAATAAACCGTTCAATTCCTGCCAAAAATAAATATAATAATGCTCGATAACCCGGCTGAATCACAACATTCTTTTTTTCTATACTATATAATACCCCAAAAAGCACGATCAGAAATAGTGCACTATAAAGCTGTGTTGGATGCATAGCTACCCCCAAAGGAGCATGACACTGAGGGTTGGTATATGTTATTCCCCACCATTTGCTTGTTGGAATCCCATAACAGCAACCAGCAAAAAAGCAGCCAATACGCCCCATGCATTGCACGAGTGGTGCATATACCGCACAGGCATCCATAAAAGGCAAAATAGCAATCTTACGCCTATACAAATACCATGGTACATAGAGCGCGAGAGCCATCAAGCCCCCGAGTAACGAAAGCCCACCCTTCCAGAGCTGAAACATTTCACGTATATAGCGATACTGCTGCCAATAGCTAACCAGATGCAGTATCCGCGCACCAATAAGCGTGACGCAGAGCCCATAGAGGCACAGATTCTGAAATTCTTGCTGACTCATAGCTTTCATAATTACGGGATGCTTGCGTACATGCCAGACAAAGAGCAGTACGCCAACAAGCGCAGCTACGCCATAACTCTGGATAGCAAAGGGACCGTAAATAGGCAAAAGTATAGGATACATAGGCTCAGCAAACACTCAATACGTTACTCTAATAATTCTTAGTATACCAGAATTGAGCAGTGACAGAAAATGCCGGAGCCTCAGGATGACAAAAGCCACTATTCTTGAGCTTGATCTTCAGATAGCGCTTGAGGCTTTAAACTCAGCTCAAGTCTGATTTCAAAGGTATCTTGGCTATCTCCCTTGACAATCTTATTAACCACAAACTCAGTCTTTTGACCAAGGATAAGCACAGCTTCTTCGTTCTTAATTACACCCTCAATACCCGGCCGTATCCCGATGAAGGTACCAGCTTCGGTAATTCGTAGCACTTCTCCTTGAATAGTAGAACCAATAGGGTATTGCTCTTCGATTTCCCTCATCACGTATGGCATAAGCACTGCCAATACTGTAGTTGACATCGTATCGGTTACCTGTTCATTATCGCGAAGTGGACGTACTTCTACTGAAGCACCTTTTTCATCTACAGAAATACTATATGATTTATGATCCTCTACAAGCTGTATGTCAAAAGTGTGTCCTTCACAGCTAATTTGCAGATTATCTGTACACAAAAAGGGTAGCCACATACTCCATTCAGCTGGCACTATAGTATCTTCAATCTCTATAGAAATGCGCTTATCATCTGTTAACAACTTGACCGTATAGGGCAACAAAGACTTATTCTCGAAAAATACACTCTTTTTCCTCTTACTTAAGCTGGCAATAACAGAATCAGTTTTGTCTTGTAGTTCACTCAATTCTTGAGCTGGTTGTTCTTGTCCGCTGCTTTTCAAGTAGGCTGGAATATAAACTGAGCAAAGACCTATAACAAACGTAATAATAAAGGCTTTCAAAAACATAAAACCTCGAATTGCTTACCAAAATGCTAAATATAAGAATGCTTATTTAAAATTAATTTGTATTTTTAAGCTTATCTTGTTTAATAACAAAAGCAATCTAGCACCAAAGCGATGTACCGGCAAAAACTAATTTTCTTTCGCTGCACTCTGCCCCTGAGCCCTATAGCTTGCAATAACATTCACAACCTGCTGAAACATCTCTGCATTTGTTGCTTCACTCCACGTTATTGCATTAGCTCTATTCTTTTCAGCTAAATCGCACGCAGTCCTGCCATATCTGTTGCGAAGCATATAGTTAGCACCATATTCGAGTAAAGCTTGAGCACAGGGAGCATGACCTCGAGCAGCCGCCCACATAAGCGCTGTCATAGCATCACTCTCTTCTCTTTCGTTGATGCAAATCATATCATCAGGCAAATCTTCTTCTGATATTTCTGGAACTGTTGCCTGATGCTGAATCGCTTTATTTTTTGCTATCTCCGCAGCAGGTATATTTTTTAATAATTCGTATAGCTTATCAGTCTGACCTAATGCGCTTGGTCCATCAAGATTACCATAAACAAAAGCTTTCATTAAAGTTTGTAGTGGCTATGGGTGATCTCGATTGAGCATTGTACTGTAATAACAAACGGATTATGCGATCATAAGACTCTTTTATTACAAGAGCATATCCAGTTGCAAATGCAACAAGTTCTCGATGAGACATATTACTTGGTCTACTGTTGCGGTTAATAGGTTTAGTATCAAGTGGTAGTTCTCCTGCCCAAGAATAGGCATTAACTGGTGCGCCATATTCAAGCAATAGCTGAACCACTTCTTCTGAATTATTCTGGCGGGCAACATGAAAAAGCGTATCTCCTTCTAATGCAATACTAGAACTCACACCCTGTTCTAATAGAGCTCGTGCTGCTGCTATATCATTAGCTCGTGTAGCTTGGGCTAAGTCTCTCTCTTGAGTACTCATGTTTGTTTCATTAAAAAAATTAATAACTACCGGAGCATCTTTCTCTGTCGATGTCATACAAAGAACATAGTGAGAGTAGCTCAAAGTGCCTAAAACTATGTAGAGCAATGATTTCTTCATAAAATGCTTTAAATTTAAATATACAGCACTATATTAATATCGTAGTATTTATACTATACTATAACACTTAAATTAATTCGTCCTAAAGTTAAAAAGTTAGTGCTTTCTTGGTTTATCCTAACAAAATAAGATACAAGCATGGCTCAAAAGAAGTAAATAGGACCACTTATAGTTTATGGTGCTGAAGGAAACAAAGTAGGCGTTATTCTAAAAGAAAGCGAGTTC
>CAWGPQ010000018.1:0-10951 GCA_963824495.1 uncultured bacterium | reverse complement strand
GCACGTCGCGGCAACTATGATATGGTCAAATTACTTATGGAACGGGGCGCTCATATTAATCAGTTCCATTTATATGGCTTTACTGCACTTGCTTTTGCAGCCGAGTTAAATCATATAAAAATAGTTCGGTTTCTTCTTGAGCATGGGGTCAGATTACTAAGCGAAGAAACTCTCAAGGGATGGGATCAAGTAGCTCGTGCTGGCAACAAACAAGCTACTCACTCTCTAAAAATCTTTCAACGTGCACGCAACTATGTTCGTAGTATATTTGGTGTTGATGTACTCGCCTATGAGGCTGCAACAGGAGACACTCAAGAGATAATCAAGCTTCTTTCGACACTACCAGCTAATTCTCCTTTGCTCTCTATGCGTGACGCACGAGGCATGACGCCTCTTCATTGGGCTGCAGCTACCGGTAACGTTGGTGTTATCAACGCATTACTTGAGCACGGAGCTGATTGGGGTATCGAGAATGTTGAAGGCTTAACGCCTGCCCGTCTCGCTGAAAGAAACAGAGATGAAATGGCTCATGCTGGTGATACCGAAGGAGCACAGCGTATGCAAGCTGTTATCGATGCTATTACCCACTATTTGCAACGTAGAGTCGCCAAGCGAAAAGCACAAGAAAGCTCAGCTCAGCCACCTACCAGAAAGCGTCGTACGGAAAAACTTATCCAAGGAGTAAGGTTAGGCACTCCTCCTCAACGCCCGCCCTTAGGAGGAGGCACAAGCAATCCTTAACCGGAGCTTCTACTCATTAAGATTGTAAGTTTCTTGACTATCTTATTGCAGCTGTGCCATAATTTAAAATAGAGATAATTGAGAAAAAATTAATGAAGGGCTAAATATGATTAAAAGTATTACAAAATTACGCTTTGTATATATAGTAGCGCTTGCCGCGGGGCCGTTATTAATCCATGCCATGACGCTAAAATCTATGGAAGTTCAGCAAGAACTTAATCCTGCCAATCAAGAATTGCTAGCGGCGGTCAGAGCTGGAAATCTTGAAGCAACAGAAGCTGCGATCAAAGCAGGTGCTGATGTTAATTATGCCGATGAACACGGCAATACTGCCCTTATAGCAGCACCGAGAGAGGAAGGTGCAGATCCAAATATAGTTAGGTTTCTTATAGATCGTGGTGCTAATGTTAATGATGTCAATATATATGGCGTAACTGCTCTGGGACAGGCAGCTCTTTGGGGACATATAGAAATAGCGAGAATGCTTATAGAAGCTGATGCTGACGTTAATCATGCTAATAGTGATGGTAATACTCCCCTAATACTAGCAGCTCAAGATGGATGTATAGCGATAGTTAAAATGCTTATAGAAGCTGGTGCTAACATTAATCATGCTAATAGTGATGACGATACTGCTCTTGTGGATGCTGCCTGGCATCGATATGCAGATATAGTCAAGCTGCTTATAGAACATGGTTCGACTTTGTCAAACACAGCAAACCAGGAAATACAAAAAGCGATTCACTCTTCATTTGGTACTAACGAGCTAGCTTATGAAGCAGCACGGGGGAACGGAGAGAGAGTTCTGGAAATAGTTATAGCACGACCAGACATGATTAATAACCAAGATACTCAAAAAATGACAGCATTACATTGGGCTGCTGCTCAAGGACGTGCTGATATTGTCGCTGCTCTCTTAGCCCGCGGAGCTAACTTCAGGCTAACAAATGCAGAAGGCTTAACGCCTTATCACCTTGCCGAAAGAAACAGAAATGAAATGGCTCGTGCTGGTGATCGTATAGGAGCACAGCGATTTCAGAATACTATGGATACCATAACTAATGTTCTTACACAGTTTACTGCACCCAGAACGCTAATAAGTGCCTTTGGTCAAATGACTGGCAGAGCTCCTGCCGAGGTTGTGCAAGCAATTGTAGCGCATAATCTGCCCCAAGTAACTATTGAAAATCCCAATACGGCTCTGCTTATCGCAGTTGCTGATGGCAACCTTAACGGAGTTACACGAGCTCTTGCTGAAGGCGCTAACGTTAATTATGCAAGTTTTATGGGCGTTACACCACTCATAGTTGCGGCACGTCATGGTAACTTTGATGTGGTCAAATTACTTATAGAACGTGGTGCTCATATCAATCAGGCCGGCAGAAGTGGCTTTGCTGCACTTAGTGTAGCAGCCGGGTTAAATCATACAGAAATAGCTCGGTTCCTTCTCGAACATGGAAGCAGCACATTGCTTAATGTAGAAACTCTCAAGAAATTAGTGCAAGCAGCTGGTGCTGGCAGCAAACAAGCTACTCAATCCCTAAAAATCATTCAACGTCTGCGAAACAATATTCGTAGTATATTTGGCGTTGATGTACTCGCCTATGAAGCTGCAATAGGAGACACTCCAGAGGTAATCAAGCTTCTTTCAACACTACCAGCTAATTCTCCCTTGCTCTCTATGCGTGATGCACGAGGCATGACGCCTCTTCATTGGGCTGCAGCTACCGGTAACGTTGCTGTTATTGACGCATTACTTGAGCATGGAGCCGATTGGGGCATCGAGAATGCTGAAGGCTTAACACCTGTCCGTCTTGCTGAAAGAAACAGAGATGAAATGGCTCATGCTGGTGATACCGAAGGAGCACAGCGTATGCAAGCTGTTATCGATGCTATTACCCACTATTTGCAACGTAGAGTTGCTAAGCGAAAAGCACAAGAAAGCTCAGCTCAGCCACCTACCAGAAAGCGTCGTACGGAAAAACTTATCCAAGGAGTAAGGTTAGGCACTCCTCCTCAACGCCCGCCCTTAGGAGGAGGCACAAGCAATCCTTAACCGGAGCTTCTACTCATTAAGATTGTAAGTTTCTTGACCACCTTATTGCAGCTATGCCATAATTAGGAATAGAGATAATTGAGAAAAAATTAATGAAGGGCTAAATATGATCAAAACTATTACAAAATTACGCTTTGTATATATAGTAGCGCTTGCCGCGGGGCCGCTATTGACCCATGCCATGACGCTAAAATCTATGGAAGTTCAGCAAGAACTTAATTCTGCCAATCAAAAATTACTAACAGCAGTACAATCTGAAGATCTTGAAGCAGCAGAAGCTGCAATCAAAGCTGGCGCTGACGTTAATCATGTTGATGGTTGCTTTACCGCATTACTGATAGCAATCATAAAGGAAAGCGCAGATATGGCTAGGCTACTTTTAGAACATGGTGCACGTATGTTAACTGAGGAGAATATTGATAAATTTGCATCATCATTAGCGATAAGTATACACAAAACTTTAAGGTCAATATTTGAAACGAACCAACTTGCTTATGCGACGGCTCAAGGAAATACAAGGCGAGTAACACAGTTACTTTCTACCATACCCCAAGCAGTTGTTATAGAAAATATAGCTATGCAAGGGCAAGCTCAGTCACAGTCACCTCAAGCACAGTCGTTGCTCAAAAAAGTTACAAATTGGCTTGCTTCTTATGGATTACTGAGACCGTCGGTGCCTACTCAGGTAGATATTAACCGACAAGATACTCACGGTATGACAGCGTTACATTGGGCTGCTGCTCAAGGCCAAGCTGATATCACCCGTGATCTCCTTGGAGCTGGTGCTAACTTTAGGTTAACGGATACCGAAGGATTAACACCTTACGGTCTGGCTGAACGAAATAGGAATGAAATGACTCGTACTGGTAATCCCAAAGAGGCACAGCGCTTTCAGCAGGTTATGGATGCTATCACGGATTATCTTACACGTGGTACTGCAGAAATGGCACTGGAGAGTGCTTTTAGGCAACTTACCCAGAAGGGTCAAGCTACGGGTACAGCTCCGGCAGAACTAATACAAATGATCATACAACAGAATATTCCTCAACGACCACCTTTAGGTGTCGGCACCAGCAATCCTTAAGCAGAATATTTGAAGCAGAATATTTGATCAATAAGAGACTACTCTGTTATCAACCTTTTATCTACTTTAAAAGCCATTCTTTCAAAAAATGTGGCATGCCATACTACGGGGCTTGCAAGTGCTAGAAAAAGCCACGAAGGGTGCCAGCTGTAGCTTTCATGATCTTCGTAGCTTTCTTGTCATCCGTAGCTTCAGCGAAGGAGATAGCGAAGTATGGCCTGCCATACGAAGCCTTGGCGAAGTATGGGGCGAGAGCTGGTGTGCCCAGCAGGATTCGAACCTGCGACCTACGGATTAGAAATCCGTTGCTCTATCCAACTGAGCTATGGGCACGTCATATATTATTTAAGTATACGTCAAGATAGAAATCTACTCAAGTTGTGCTTTCTAGACGCTTGGAACAAAGATTTTGCTAAACTCTTGGGCAATTGCCTTAAGCTGTTCGAGGGTCGCAGGGGTTATCTCTTGTGTCTCTAAAATAACCATATAAACTTCTGGGTAAACCGACTTTACATAGCTGGCAAACTGCGTAGCAAAATTATGCACCTGATTAAGAGCAAGATTGTCCAAAAAATTCTCACGGAGTAAAAATAACATGAGCGACTGGTCAACAAAAGAATAGGTAATGTATTGCTCTTGCTTAAGTAACTCGACAATAATTGCTCCACGTGACAACCGCCGTTGTGAAACAACATCAAGCTCAGTGCCAAACTGGGAAAAAGCAACTAACTCATGATATTGAGCTAATTCCAGGCGCAATGCTCGTGTCATCTGTTTAATTGCTTTAGTTTGTGCAGCACCACCTACACGTGATACTGAAAGCTCTATATTAACTGCTGGACGCACACCACTATTAAAAAGCTGGGTATCCAAGAAGATTTGGCCATCGGTTATTGAAATCAAGTTAGTCGGGATATATGCTGTATAATCACCTCCCTGCAACTGAACCATCGGTAAAGCAGTTATCGAACCTCCGGAAATGAGCTTACCAGCACGCTCAAGTAAGCGCGAATGGAGATAAAAGATATCACCTGGATATGCTTCGCGACCTGGTGGGCGACGCATTAAGAGGGACATCTCACGATAAGCTACGGCATGATTGCTCAAATCATCATAAACAATTAATACATCACGCTGCTGATCCCTAAAATATTCAGCGATGGTACACCCTACATAGGGCGCAAGATAACGATTGAGCGCTGATTCGCTTGCATCAGCGCTTACGATTACCGTATATTCAAGCGCACCTTGCTCTTCAAATAAACGTACAATACGAGCCAAACTTGCCTGCCGCTGACCGATGGAGACATAAATACAATAGACACCCCTGCCTCGTTGATGCAAAATAGTGTCAAGAGCAATAGAGGTTTTACCAGTGTTACGATCGCCAATTAATAACTCACGCTGACCTCTACCAATAGGTATAAGTGCATCAATAGCAAGTATGCCCGTCTCAAGTGACTGGTTAATAGGACTTCGTTCAACAATACCAGGAATCCTTACTTCGATGGGACGCATATCATCAAACATGAGTGCACCCAAACCATCCAATGGCTGTCCTATAGCATTCATAACACGACCAAGCAGACCATTACCTACCGGTGCCTTAAATACGCCACCGGTACGCTTAACTACCTCAAGCTCAGCAACAGCAATATGGGTATAGAGTAAAAAAACAGAAACATACTCTTCATCGAGATTAAAAATGATTCCCTGATTCCCTCCCTCAAAATCAAGAAGCTCACCATACACAGCGTTTTTTACACCGTGAACTCTGCAACTTGAATCACCAACTTGAACAACAAAACCGATTTCTTCCAACGTGTCAGTAGTGCCATCAAGCAGTGATCTTTCAAATAATGCTACTAAATCTGAACCTTTTATCTCCATTGTTCACCTTCACGCCGGTTTTTCTACTTCTTGAAACAAGCCCTTAAGTGCTCGTAGTTTCTTCCGTATTGAATGTTCCCATAAAAAGCTCGAGCCAAGAATGCGAATTCCTGCAAGTAATGACTCATCTATAACTACTTTGCTGTATACTCGTGTTGCATTGGTCTTCCGCTTGATAAAGTTATCGAGAAAGACATGTTGATCCTCAGTAAGTGCATGTGCAGTACTAATAGTACATTCTACAATACCATGTTGCTCTTTATACAGCTCACGTATGGCGCTCAATACTTCAGCTAGTAACGACAAATTTTTGCGCTCTGCCAAAAGATCGGTAATACCATCCAACAGCTCATTACATCCAAATTTTTTATATACTTGCTTTAAAAATTCTTTTTTCCGCTCTGTTTCAATAGACGCAAGCTTTACATAAAAAAGCGCCTCATGATGACGGTTGAGATACTCAATTAACGCTTGTAGTTGCTGTAGCTGTGTACTACTCAATGCATGTGTAATTGTTGCCAAAAATAATTGTGCATATCTTTTTGCAAGCGTTGAGTAAAAGAGCATGGTTATTCCTTAAGCTTTTCAAGAAGAGCATGGTTATATGCCTTCCCTACTTTTTGATCATTAAAGAGCATGCGTAACTCTTGTTCGGCGTATACAAGAGCTTGGGGGATAATGGTACGCTCAAGAATATGTAATTCAAGATTCTCTGCTTGCAGTTCATGTTTGCGTTCAATATGAGCCTGTGCTATCTTTTGTTTTTCTTGCTCTTGACTGAGCTGCCGTTCATAATTAAGCCGCCAGCGGAGCACTTTAGTACGAAGATCCTCATAGAGCTGTGCTTGTTCGTTCACGCGTCGATCAAGATCTTGTTGAAGCAAGCCTACTTCATTACGCTCACGCGCTAGTTCATGTACGGTATGTCGCTTTTTCCTTATTTTTGCTCGAAGAGCAGTGAGACCGTAACGTTGAGCTACATAACCCATTAAACCCAGCAAAATACCAAAATTAAGCGCATTAAAAAGTTGATCAATCATGGACAACCTTACGGACAATAACCCGGGCTACATCATGCGCATGTAAGCATACCTCTTCAGGCGATAACGATGGCTCGTGAACATACTGTGCTACTGATGGTACCGCTTGATATACTGGCCGCTTAAGGCTAGGTTGCTCTTTATGCAACCGCCGCTTAAATTCTCGCCATTGGTTATCAGCATGCTCTTTTTTTTCTTTTATTAGCTGGCGACCTTTGACAATTTCCTGTTCATGTTCAGTAAGCTCTTTATCACGAGACTGGATAACAGCAACCCCATACCGCAAAAAAACCCTATCGAGTAGTATATAAGCAATAAAAAAATTAACCGCTTGTGCTACAAGTGTAAGATTAATCGTCATATTACTTGGTCAAAAATATAAGCGACATAGATACCAGAAAAGCAAAAAGAGCCGATGTTTCAATCATAGCCAAGCCTAAAATCATAGGCGTCTGTATCCTGCTTCTATTCTCTGGGTGCTCACCAATACTCTTACAAGCTTGAGCACCAATCATGCCTTGACCCAATGCTGGCCCAATGGTACCTACACCGATCGCGAAAGCTGCACCAATATAGGCAGCTGCCCTAACCCATAACCCTATATTTTCAGTCATAACACACCCTTATGTAAAAGAACGCTTATTTACTTGTATCGCTCATAAAGTGCTCATGAGTCGATACGGCAACCTGTGTTTCCAAAAAATTCGCGACAAGACGTATGTGTTCTTGCTGCACATTTTTATTTGCTTCAAAATCTTCGTTACATTCAAGTATAATTACCGGTAGATGTACCAAATGTGCTGGGACATCTTTTTTATGTACAAGCCAATCTTCGTGCTTGCGATGAATACAATCAAGATATTCACGTGTTATAGTGTGCTCCTCAAAGCGGTTACGTCGTAATAATCGCTTATAGCACACCTCAGGATCTGTCCTGAGATAAATAAAACCTTGTGGCACAAGCACATGTTGATCGGTAAGCCATGAGAACCAATCTTGATATAACCGCCACTCCAGAGAACTCATAAGACCTTGTTCAAAACAATTTTTCGCAAAACAGTAATAGTCGGAGTATACCGAACGTTCCAAAATACGTGCCTGACCTTTATGTCCTATACCCGTTGTTTGTACTTGAGCTTGCTGAGCACGTATACGTGTTAAAAAAGCATATGACTGAAAAGTATATGCCCATCGCTGCGTATCTTGATAGAAGCGATCAAGCAGATTTTCACCATCGACGTTTTGCCAATCCTGCAAAGGCTCAAAAAGTACCTGAACAGGCAAATAGTCCTGAAGTATCCTTAAAAACGTAGATTTTCCCGCCCCAATATTACCCTCAAGGATAAAATAGTGAGCCCCTAGCTGCGTATAGGATGACATACTGCCCCTTATTATTCTTACGTGTTAGCCCTGATATTATTTATAATAGACCCTTTATCAGTAAAAATCGATACTTTCTTAAGGAAAGGCGCTCAATAGAACACGTGCTCCTTGTATTGTACCACGCAGTATACTGACCCTAAGGCTCATGTTATACGGCCAAAATCAACATATTCTTTATAATTGTATATGTTTTTCTATTTTAATACAATAAGAAAGCAATACTGCACAGCCACCCTAGTTACTTTGTGCGAAAGTCGTACCGTCTGTACTAGTTTGTACTAGAAACAAAAGCTAAGAGTTAGCGTTAGGGCGTGATCTGGCTTGTATAGGCAGACCAGGAGCAATAGCATACTGGGCAATAAGAGCAGTAACCCCGCGCGGAAGTACACCATCAGGCACACCAGCTAAAGGCTGAGCTGTACCATTGGCGTTATTATTGGTATAGATTACGCCCAAGCGTCCTTCTGCTCCATTGTGCGATACTAATCGTAATATGATCCGGGCTGCATTGTGCTCAATCAGTTCTGCTATTGCATTAGGATAATTTCTAGCAGCCAACCTCCAAGCAGTATCTCCGTTATAATTAGGAAGAGTAACAAGAGCCCCAGCTTCTAGTAATTGTCTTACCGGGATTGTGCGTCCAGCTCGACTGGCCACATGTAATGCTGTATCGCCATTATTATTAACAGCGTTAATATTCGCACCATGAGCAAGTAATACTTGAAGAATAAGATTATTGCCGTTACGTGCAGCTAAGTGTAGGGCAGTATTACCCTCGTTATCTTGTATAGTTAGATTAGGATTGTACTCAGCAAGTAAATCTTCAATAAGAGCTCCATAATTTTGAGCAACTGCCCAATGTATAAGAATTACTTCATCAGAATTGCTCATAAGCTGTGTCGAAGCAACTAGAAAGATACTAAAACTTGCTCGTGTCAGAGTATACGTGTTCATAGAATATTTTTCTTTAGGCTATGTTTCACTTAAAATAACAATTTTAATTATCAGCTTAATGTAATAGGTAGCTGCTCGTCAAATTGAGTTTCTGCTTATAGATGTATCAGGTAAGCGTTGCTTTAGGGTTAATAATCTTCACTGTAATTTTTTAGGAGAAGAGCCACATGAATTTCCGCTTAAATTGGAAAAGATAACGAAACATTGCTAAACTTATTAGTCTTAATGAATCTTTGAAAACTGATTACGATACATAAGATTAAGACTATGCAAAAATTAACAAGGTTATTTTTCTTCTGTCTTACTGTCACGCTCACCCCTCCTATTGGATTGTTCACGATTATCACCTGCGCATCGAGCACTACATCAGACCAGAGCACTTCAGACACAGACAGCGAGTTTGAGAGCATTTTCGACACCATTACACGAGAAGATATTGAAGCAATAGAGCATTACCGACGATCGCTACCCCCCGAGCAACAACAACCATGTCTTACTGACCAAGACATTATTAAATTACTTGTTCAGGTTGGCGCTCCTGCTGCATTGCAAGGCCGACTTTATAAGAAAAGCAACCCTATTGTTATTCGAAGCTTGCTTGATTTACCATCATTACTTTTTCTCGATGATCAAACGGAAAATTTCACGTTCTCTGGCAAAATTTTCTATAATCAAGATAGAGAAGTAATCTTAACCGATAACAGTACACGACTTGCTTCATATCTTAATGTCAATATGCCAGATTTTCTTCAACAGCTTGAGCTTGAAGACTTTGGTATAGATGTCCCCGATATCTTTCCCCTTTTGGCTAACGTTCGCCTAGAAGAGCGACGTATCGGCTTTATGTTTTCGTTCTGCAGACGATGGGATACGGTTAAGCTTCGGATAGCATTTCCGTTTTATTATCTTGAGCATAACTTTTTTCTTAACGAAGAAGAATTGAGTCAAATCCAAGACTCACCTCTTTTTAGCGAGTTTACCCCAACACGGTCTGATGCGGAAGATGCTGAAGCATTTTTTAGAGAGCACTTAGTCAGCGATAAAATAGGCTTTGGTGACATGCGTATTAATGCACTTTATCACACGCTTGAAACACCATGTTCTGATCTTTGGCTAGGTGGCCTGCTTACGCTACCTTCTGCTCGTACTGTTGCCTGTGGCTTTATTGGGGGCTGCTTTCGTAAGCCGCTTGGACAACCACGCTTTGATCTGCGTGCTCCGCTGATTGCTTTTTTCTGTCAAAATGATCCACAACAAGCGTTCGATCTTGCCCTTAATCTCGGGATAAAGGCAGTCGATGCACTTACAGCAAATCTAGCTAATACATCATTAGGTAATAATGGCCATGTAGGAATTGGACCCTTTTTACAACATGTATGGTATCTTACTCCCGATGCACGGCTTGTATCTAACGGCAGCGTTGAGTATCAATTTTCAGCACCGGAGCGACGCTTCTTTATCGTACGGGTGAACCCATACGAATTTGCTGAAAGAGACTTTAACGACCCTAATCAAGCAACATCTAATATAAATTTTCTTAACAGACAGCTCATTAATACACTTTTTCCCTTTGTTGCTGAAACTCGTGTTCGCCCAGGGCCCTTGGTAAAATTTTCGACAGCACTTGTGTTTGATCCACCAAACTACACTATAGAACTGGGCTATGATTTTTGGTGGCAAGGACATGAGCGTGTAAAGCTCAAACCTACTCACCACCGACTACCACCGCTTGACATAGCCCGCGGGCTTAAGCCATCCGCTTACCAAAATAAGTTTTTTGGAAAAATTATCCGCTATGTTCAA
>CAWGPQ010000017.1:0-138245 GCA_963824495.1 uncultured bacterium | reverse complement strand
TATTAATAAAGCTGATAGCAAGGGGCGTACCGCCTTATGGTGGGCACAAGAAAAAGGCCTAAAAGAGATTGCGGATATGTTAAAAACTCATGGTGCTCGTGCATGACGCTGCTGATTATGATTTTTTTGTTGAGTTGAATTGCGATAATAATAGTAGAATAACTTGATTATCTCATTGGTTATGAAATAGGCTAGTACGATAACTATGACGAGCGCTACATCGTATGCTGAAGGGGTAATAAAACTGAATAACCTCTGTCCAAGCGCAGTATACGGTAAAACAAGGGCTAGAGCGGACGCAAGAATAGCGAGACTTATAAGTTGTACTGAAGGTCGTTGGCTTTTGAAACAAACATAGCGTGTTCGAAGGGAAAAGATGACAATAATACCTGTCAAACAGCTTTCGATAAACCAATTAGTTTGTAAAACTGCCGGGTCTTTGTGATAAAAAAAGCCAAAAAAGACAAAATCGTACAGGCTGCTTACGGGAGCAAACAGAAGAATCGTAAAGAGCAATTCCTGAAAGTTATATGAGCCCGGCCGAACTATATCAACACGATCAGTCGTATCGGTAGAGATAGCAATCATGGGAAAATCAGCAATAAGATTGATCAGGAGAATCTGCAAGGGCAACAAGGGCAAAAAAGGGATAAAAAAAGATGAGAGTGCTATTGAATAAAAATTGCCTATATTTGTTGAAAGGGTAGTTTTTATGTACTTGACCGTATTGGCAAAGACGATCCTCCCGGTCTCAATACCATTAACGATAACATGTAAGCTCTTTTTCAAAAGAATAATGTCAGCTGCATCCTGAGCGAGAGCAACAGCAGTATGTACTGCTATGCCGACTTGAGCAGCCTTGAGCGCTGGTGCGTCATTAATACCATCGCCCAAAAAACCAATTACATGATTTTTTTTGAGCATGCTCACAATCTCATATTTTTGTTGCGGTGAAACACGTGCAAAAATCACTACGTTTTCTATCTGCTTTTGCTTGCGATCAAAACTCAGTTTGCTAAACTGCTCACCTGTTATGACTTGGTCTTCAGCAGTTATAAGTCCAATTTGACGCGCTATTGCTGTCGCAACATCTTTACTATCACCTGTTAATATTTTAATGGTAATACCCAAAGTTCGAGCTTTAGCTAGCGCAGAACTTACTGTTTTTTTTATAGGATCTTCAAAAGAAACCATCCCTGCAAGTTTTAAATCATGCTCCTCATGAGCAAGATCAATAATGGGATTAGCTACATACTTATAAGCAATTACAAGCGCCCGCTTACCATTACGCTCTTGGTTGCTTATCCAGGTATCGATACTACGTTGATCTTGTTGAGAAATTTCACTCAGCATAGGCATAATTTTTTCATACACTCCCCGTGCGACCAGTATATAACGCTGTTCATAGTTCACGAGTACCGTCGTATGCAAAATCTCAGAAGAAAATGGCAGTATATTGATTAGGACAGCTTGAGCAGCTTGCTGTGCTGTTTGTTGATCGTGTTGATCGAGAGCTTGCCATAAGGCTGTGTTAAAAGGATCCAACGACGTCTGTTTTGCATGTACTGATGTGCCAAGTACTGCATAAAATAAGGGATTTTCTTGCTGATAGCTATACGTGTCAGCAACTTTTAATATATTTTCAGTAAGCGTTCCTGTTTTATCAGTGCACAAAAGATCGATACTTCCCATATCTTCAATAGCTGAAAGACGCTTTACAATTACCTGCTGCCGAGCAAGAAGCAATGCGCCACGCGTTAATGAAAAGGTTGTTATAACCGGCAGTGCTTCAGGTGTAATGCTCACGGCTAACGCTACCGAAAACAGTAATAAATTTACGATATTTTCTGGACCTTTAAGAACAAGATTAAAAATAAAAACGCCAAGTAATGTTATGACAACAAGCGCAAGCATGAATTGACTAAAACGTAGAATATTTTTGTGAAATCCACTTTCACGAATAGTTTGTGTGGTTAACTGGCTAATTTCGCCAAAAGATGTTTGATTGCCAATAGCGATAACAATACCTGTTCCCTTTCCGCTTGTTACGGTAGTACCCAAAAATCCACTATTGCTGGTATCTTGAGGTGTTTTGGGTGTAGAGATAAGCACTTGAGTAGTCTTTGCTACGGGTGCTGATTCTCCTGTAAGCGATGATTCATCAATCATAAGATTATATGCTTTAATAAAACGTATATCTGCAGGTATAGCATCACCAGCTTCCAACACAACAATATCACCAGGAACGATATCGGTGCTTTTGATAAAAATGAGCATGCCATCGCGCAGAACTTTATTTTGGGTGCCTATATAACCCCTCAGTATCCGTAATGCCTGTTCTGCGCGATATTCTTGAAAAAAGCTCAAGAGCGCATTCAGCAAAAGAATAACCAGAATCATAACACTGTTCGTATAGTCGCCTAGAAAGAACGAAATAAGCGATGAAGCGACCAACAAATAAATAAACGGCGATCTGAATTGCCTGTATAAGAGCGACCAACTGCTTACATATGAAGGGCCGATACGAGCAGCTTGGTATTCTTGCTCGCGCTGAGCTGCTTGATCTGAAGAAAGACCCTGCGTGAGTGAAGACTTAAGCAGTTTTTCAACTTCTTCAACTGTTTTGGTACTTGCTTGATATATAGTCATGAGCTCTTCTTATGTGATCTTTATACCCATTATACAGTCAGTATACTAACAATATACTGACATCGATCAAAACTACATAGATATGTTATTTTGCGTATCTTGTTTCCTGTAAAAATGGTGCTAGACTTGGTAGTATCCGTATGAAAAACCTTGTGTGCATGCTTATTATTTAGTACTCGTATATGTTAACAGGTATTAAACCTATTCTCGAATCATTACTTTCTGTTGAGAGTGACTGGCGTCGATTCTTGCTCCATAATTGGAATATAATTGTTGGCAATCTTGCTGTACGTATGCGGCTTGAACAAGTTCATGAAGATACGTTAATCTTGGGAGTTTATGACTCTCATTGGATGCATGAGTTATTTCTGCTTTCCAATACTATTATTCGTAGTGTTAATAAAAGTTTGGGACATCAACGCATAGTTAAAGTTCGCTTTAGGCTTATTGAGCGGCGGCCGAGCCCAAAGCCTATACGTGGAGAAACACCAGTAGCTCAAAATATTAGATCAAGTCTTTTGACCTATGAACAGCAGCGTGCTCTTATGTGTGTTAAAGATAGGGAGCTGCAAGAGTCGTTGAAATCTCTTCTTAATCGATGTAATCCTTCTAGATAACGGCTTCGCTATGCTTTTCTCTTAAGCAACCAAAAAGCATGTCACTATGCTCTTGCTCTTTCTGGTAGTTATACTAAAATTGCAAATAGTTGTCGTTATTGTTAAAAACTCTTAAAAACAGGACTTGCGGTGAAATATACACGACATAGTTTTTTAGTAGTGGCTTTGCTTTTGTCAATACCTGCATATGCTTACCATGATTTGAGCAGTGATTTTGCCGAGTGGCAGAAAGAAGTTGCTCCTGTGCTCGAGGTATCAGACAGCCCTACTAGTGGATTGCATTCTTTAGTCTCTGATCAATTACTTGATCTACAAGCACAATTGGAAAATCAGAAAAAGCAATTGCGAGAAATTCTTGGATTGCAAGATAACGAATACGATGAAATAACCGGACCATTTGCTTTAGCATTTGAGCCTTATGAAGTATTACTTCCCATAGATATTCTTGATCAAGTTCGCATCCATTGGTCTGCTATGGATGCACAATTCAATGACTCAGTACAAACAAGCATGCGTGAAAGGCTTACGCTGAGTTGCAAGGCAATTGAAACAGAGCTTGAAAAAGAATTTAACCTATCTAACCCTCACCAACAAGATGTGTGGAGCATAGATAACTTTGGGTCTTGGTTTATGCAAGTCGATCGTTATTTTAATTTTGTTAATGAAGATGATAAAGTCCTCTATCGCGCAGCACGCAAGAAGCTTGAACAAAGCGTATATAGCACCATAAAACAAATTAGTGATAGCGCTGTTCAAGCAAATCAAAAGGTGCTTGATCTGTTCCGTGATCATGAAGATGCTATTAGACAACATATAAAAGAGCATACTACTCAAGAAGAAACCTCCCTATTGTAAACCGTTATAGTTAAAACTCATGAAAAAGGTTTTTACCATGAAATATGTAAAATATAGCTTTTTAGTAGCAGCTTTACTTCTATCGATACCCGTACGTGCTCGTCATGATTTGAGCACCGATTTTGCTCAGTGGATGGAAGAAACTGCGCCTACTATTAAGGCCCCTTACTATCGTCCTCTTGGCTTTGCTGATCTGGCTTCGGATGAAAAGATGGTTATCGAAACAAGATTGAAGCTTCACGGAGAGCAATTACGAGAAATTCTTGAGCTGAAAGATAACGAGTATCCTAACATGACCGAACCACTTGATCTAGGATTTAGAGATTATGCATTGTTCCTACCAGAGCATGTGTTTAAGCACATCCGAGAGTACACAGCTGCTATGATTGCAGAGTCTAAGAACGCAAGGTTATGTGAAGAGCTTGAGCGTAGTTGTAAAGCATTCGAAACAAAGCTTGAAGAAGAATTTAATCTATCTAGTCCTTGGAAAGAAAATGCTTGGGATCTCGATTACTTTGAATCTTGGTTTATACAGGTTGATGTTTATTTTGAATTTGTCCATAATGATGCCGACAAAGCTTTATATTATGCAGCGCTTAATGAGCTTAAACAAAGCGTTACTATCCTTGTGAAGGAACTTGGCGATATACGTATACAAGCAAGCCAAAAGGTGCTTGATCTTCTTCAAGAACATAAAGATGCTATTAAACAACACATAAAAGAGCATAGCACTCAGGAAGAAACTCACCTATCTTAGATCGCTTTTTTGTTACGAGAACGATAGTATGTGTTATTGCTATCGTTCTCGTGCATATAAACCTAGGCACTTTCTTTAGTCAAGATATTTGTATGAGCACTACTATTTGCTATGTTGCTGGTAAGTCAGGTGGTCATATCATACCAGCCTTGACCCAGGCGCAAAAAGTTTTAGAGCAATCTCCACAGTATAAGATTGCTTTTTTTTCCACCAGCTCATCTCTTGATATCTCGCTTATACAGCCAGAGCGCTGGATAAGTTTATATATACCACTTACTCTTGAAAATATACCCTACGGGCGATGGCACGCATATCCGAAATTTTTGGTTCAGTTAGTTTTTGCTGTTGCTCAAAGCACGTACGTATTGCTACAGCTTAAGCCACAAAAAATTGTAAGTATGGGTGGTTATATTTCACTGCCCGTGTGCTTAGCCGCACGTATACTACGCATTCCCATAGAGCTGTATGAGCTTAATGTTATACCAGGTGCTGCTAATAAGTTTCTCTCACGCCATGCTCAAACTGTTTATACGTGTTTTAAACAAACACCATCATATTTACCCTCTGTGCACTGCCAGCTTGTTGACTATCCTCTTCGGTTTAAGCATGAGCACGTGTTGTCTCGTGAACAAGCGTTCCACATGCTTAAGCTTTCATCTAACAAAAAGATACTTTTGATACTAGGTGGCTCACAGGGCTCTCATTTTATTAATGAGCTGGTTAAAAACTTTGTCGTATGGTGCACTACTCATAATCACGAGATACCTCATATTATCCATCAAACGGGCGAGCGCGATGTTGAGCACTTAAAAGAATTCTACTCAACACATCATCAAGCTGCTCAGGTGTTTGCATATAGTTCTGATATGTCTGTCTATTACTCTGCAGCTGATTTGACCATTGCTCGAGCAGGAGCAGGGACACTTTTTGAGCTTGCATTTTTTAAAAAATTAGCTTTTATTATACCCCTTGAGGTTGCTACCACAGCTCATCAGCTTGATAATGCCCAAGCTCTTTCTGAACAATACCCTAAGTTATTTACCGTTAGACGCCAAAAGGATATTGAGCTTGATCCTGTTAAACTATATGATCAATTGTATAATGCTTTACGGGCGAGCTTGACATGATGAAATTTAAATTATTAAGTCAAAAATATTTAGCCTTTATCATTCTCGTAGTTTTAGCAAGCTTTGCTTTGCCAACCTTGAGCATGGAGCAACAAGCTCCTTCAGCAGAAAAGCAACAACAATTAGACCACGAGTTGCTAAAAGCGACAAGTAAGAACCATATTGATGTCGAAGCAGTATCTACTCTTATCCAAGAAGGTGCTAACGTTAATTATCTGGGAAGTATAGGTAGCCATCGCTTGACGCCTCTTATGCTTGCCGTTAGAAATGACAGTCTTTTGGGCGTAAGACTTCTTTTGGAGCATGGAGCAGAGGTTAACTGGTATAACAAGTTTGGTTCAACCCCGCTCATATCTGCAGCACAAGGTGGAAATGTTGATGTTGTTCAAGAACTCCTCGTTCATGGTGCTGATGTTAATCGTGCTGATAATGATGGCTATACTGCTCTTATGTGGGCAGCCTTAAGTAATCCAGAGGTAACTGAATTGCTTTTAAGGCATGGTGCTTACGTTGGCAAAAAGGACAATGCTGGCAATGATGCTCTCGATTGGGCTGAGCGTCATCATGCTTGGAATGGTGTTAGGGTCTTGTTGAACCATGGGACTAGGTTGCCAAAACTTGAAAATATACCTGGATCTAAGAAAAAACTACGAGCAAAACTTTCTAGGACATTTTCACCACTAGTGATAGTCATGAGGCACGGGAAATCCTACAAAATTTTACACCAGAAAATAGCGCACAGGATCAAGGTGAAACTACGCCGCTCCATTACGCTGCCGCTCAAGGTGACCGTGAAATTACTTCTCTATTATTAGAACATGGTTTTAACGTTAATGCTCAGGACGTACGAGGTAATACACCGCTTCATTGGGCTGCTCAAAATGGTGATGCTGTAACTGCTCATATGCTGATTGCTCATAAAGCTCAGGATACCCTAGTAAATAATCAAGGCTTAACCCCTTGGGATCTTGCTCGTAATAACGGACATGCGCATCTTGTTACTTTGTTGACTATGCCTACTACGCATCATAATATGCTAATAATTAATAATTATAAATGGTTCGTTAATAAGCACCTTAGAAATTTTCTCATAAAGGGCAATAGCCTGTCACAAAAAAGCATGCCCTTCATTAAATTCGATGCTCAAAGATTTAAAGGTCGTCCTTTCTTTCTGTTTCTTTAGGTTGCTTGTCAGGGTAAGCTGGTTTACCAGGTGCGCCAGTCCCTGGGGGAAATTGTAATGAGATGGCAGCTTGTGCTAGAGTATTGCTTAATAATACTGTTAGAATGACAAGCACTAAGCAGTTCCTGCCTGAATATATAGAATGGAACATAACACTTCCTATTCCTTAAAATTATTCAAAATTTAAAGTTCTTTTTCTTCTGTCTCCCGAGGCCTTGTTGGGAGGAGGGCCTTGTGGAGTTCTTGGATTAGTTCCTGAAGGTAAACCCCAGCTAGAACATGCGTTAGCTGAAAAACTAAAGAAAATTCCAGTCGCAAGCACAAGCCCTAGGTAATTTTTATTTGCCAAAAGATAAAGTACATATTTATTATTAGGCATCATTACCCTTTTTAGCAAATAGATCATACCAACACTGTATAATTCTAGCTATCCATTGTTTATTTAATAAAATTACTTAATTATTGCAAGCTAAGTTATTTTGGCGGTTGGCTTTCAGGATAGGTAGGCTTACCGCGTGAGCCCGTACCAGGAGGAAATTGCCAAAAGGCAGCGGCTTGAGTAATATAGCCACAAAGTAACCATGTTAAAAGTGCAAGGCTTAAGTAATTTTTGTTTGCCAAAACATGAAGTATGTGTTTATTATTAGACATCGCGAACTCTCTGGTAAATAAATTGGTCAAAAACAATACATTCCTAACTAACAAGGATAGTATAGTCTCTCCGGAAGAAATATCAATCAAGGGGCACCATGAAGTCAATACAACTTTTACAACAACTGCTTGCCAGTCCTGATTTTTTGCTATTAGTAAAGGCTTTAGGATTAATTAGCAGAGTTTTTATTTTTACAGCATTGTTGCACTTTAGCTTTCGTTCTAAAGTATCCCAAAAGCTGTGGTATTTAATAGTAATTGTAGTTGGAGCCGCTAGCATTATCGAGGTGTATTGGATATTCGATTTAGCTAGCGCGTTGTGGTTTCCTGATGTTCATTTTGGAATTGGGCTATTCTTGTTACGTATTATTTGGTTCTTTAATATTGCTCAATATCTGTCATTATCGCTTTTTATTGACAATCTTGTATGTAAAGAGCGGAAGTTTAAGCCTGGGTTGTCTCAAGTTCTAGCTATTGTCATAGGTGGTTTTTTAAGTCTTTACATTTTATGGTTGGCGCTTGTTTCTTACGCAATAACTAACCCTGAGAGTAGACCTGCTTTAGAATTTCTTGTATATAAAATAGTATACTTCTACGCTTTCGTCATAGTTTTCCTAAGCATGTATAGAGCAATTAAAAATATCAATGTAGAGTATGTGCCTAAGATTTTGGCGGCTCAATTAAAAACCTTCATGATCTACATGATATTTCCGCATCTGTTGCTTGAGATAATCTCATTTAATCCCTTTGAAATCTCAGCGACATATTTTAGGAACAACTATCTTCTGATAAGCACCTCTGATATGTTTCTTTTATGTGCTATTTACTTTTGTGCAAAAAAGATGTTGGGCTTGCGTTTCTTAAATGTTCGTAGTCATGTTCAAGCAAAGCCTAAGTTCAATTTCATTGATGACTTTAAGGGTACTTTACAAGAGCTTGGTAAAGTGAACAATATAAGCGATCTTAAGCGTAACACGCAGGACTTCTTTAAAAATGCTTTTGGGGTACCGCTTGGCAAGGCTACGCTGTATATTCGCATTTTAGAAGATAGCCATTCTGATCAATTGAATACTCGTGATGAGCACGTGGCAAAGGTACAAGCAATAGTAGAAAACTTTATGTATGACCAAAGGGATAAGCAGAGTGCTCAAGCAAAACTTCTCAAACAAAGCCAGATTTTGATTAAAGATGAGATTGAGTTCAATAATTTTTATGAAGAAAGCAGCAATCAGGCAATGGTGCTTGAATTTTTAGCTGCCATTAATGCTGATGTTTTCTTGCCTATTTATAAGAAACAAGCTATAGCTGCTTACGTTATCATCGAACGTGATGCTCGCGCAAAGAAGCTATTTAGTAGGATTGAACGAGATGAAATGCTTGTCTTTGCAAGCTACTTGAGCAATGTTATCAATGTATTAGAGCATAGCAATTGGGCAGCTCTTGTTCAAGAAGGCAAAGAGCTTAAAGAAGAATTGTATCGTAAGCACCAAGAAGTTAACCAGTATAAAGAAAGTATACGGTCATTTTTACGGAATGCTCATGAGCGTAAGATTGGGCTCATTTTTTATAAAAATCGTAAATTTTCCTATGGTAATCAGGTAGCTCAAGAATTAGTACCTCTTGATCTAAATATGCAAGAGGGTCATCCTATTACTCAAGCATGTAAACGCATCACTCGTAATATTCAACAATATAAAACTGCCCAAGAAGTTATTACTAAAGATACACAAGGTAATCGTCTTGTGCTCTCGGGCATCCCAAGCCTTGATGATCAAACTATTATTATTATGGCGTATTATCCTGAAATTGCTGATGTTGTTAAACTACAACTTGATCTTCTTAAAGATCCAACAAGCTGGGATTACTTGCTCTATCTTGAAACGACACCGTCAGGGCAACTTATAAATCAGCTCGTGCCTGGCAGTGGTCAAACATTATTGAATTTTAAGGTTGACCTATTAAAGATTGCGTTAGGTAAGAAAGCCACTTTGCTTGATATTAATGAAGAAGATCTCATGCCAACGGTAGAGATTATTCATAGCATTAGTATGCGTACTAATTTGCAAGTGATCAGGCTTCATTATCAAGAGAAAGGATTTGAGGTTGCTATGAGGCTTTTCGGAGTCAACCTACTTTTTGGCAAGTCTGATGCAGAGCCCCTTTTGGCAGAATTAAATAATAGCGGTACGCTCTTTATTGAGAATGTTCACTTGCTGAATCTTGAGACACAAGATTCACTAGCCGAATTTATCATGTACGGTTATTTTCATATATTTAGAAGTGATCATAAGATGAGCAGTAACGTTCGTGTTATCTGTTCAAGTACTCAAGATTTACAGGCTATGGTTCAGGGGGGAACATTTTCGAGTAAGCTCTTTAATGAGTTAAAAAGAGCAACGTTAACCATGCCATCACTAAGTGTTTTGCCCTCTAAGGAACTTAATCAACTAGCTGATGCATGTACTGAAGAAGCAATTAAGACTACCGAATTTAAGAAGTTATTAGGACTTACTGATAAAGATAGAGCGCATCTTATCAATAGATGTCCCGTAAGCTTGCAAGAATTTAAAGGATACATAAAACAGATACTTATTAAGAAATCAGCTAGGCAAGATATTTATAATGAAGTTGAGTTTGCTCCCGCTTACGCTACATCAGATCCAGAGCTTTTTCAAGCAGTACAGCGTGGTAAATGTGCCCTCAAAGATGTGCAAATTATGACATTTCTCTGGAACAAATTTAGAAATCAAGCAAAGATTGCTACACTTTTAGGAGTAAACAGATCTTCTGTTAATCGTCGATGTAGAGAGTATAAGCTTATTGACGAGAGTGAGCTATGATAGTTAGTATGTGCTAGAAAATCCTTCAGCGTGTCGACTTTGAAGCAATAAAGCGCTTGATAGCTTCTGCTGTTTGAGGTGCGTTGTTGTTTTGGGCCAAACTTAAGGCGGTTTCGTTGCTCTTTGTTGTAAGTTTATAATTAGCACCTTCAGCGAGCAGGAACATGACGACATCGGTATTGCCGCACGCTGCAGCTTTATGCAATGGCGTATAACTGCATGCATCAGTAATATCTAGAGATGCATGTTGCTGAATAATTTGCTCAACGAAATGTTTAATGAGTGAGGTATCTTTAAGTTGAGCAGCATAATGCATAGGGTGAAGTGAGCCTGAGTTAAGCTCCTTTAATTTGCTTATGTTCAAATGTTGTGTTGCATGTAAGCGAGCTTGCTCGGTTAATGAAGAAACTTTTTTCATGCCATATACGGATGGGTTAAACACGATAGGTACTATAAGGCAAAGCTTGAGGTACATACTAAGCGATATCATTGATCTCCTGAATAGTGCTATATAACAGTTAGTATACAACGGTTTTTATAGTGGCCAACCAGCTGGCTTGCCCCCCAGTACATAATAATTATTACCTGCTTGACGCAAGAGTGGTGGATTGCTTACACTCAGGGCCCCGAATAAGATGGTGTATAGTGCTTGTTTTCCTTGAGTATTAAATATACGTGCTGTTCCTGATGCAGTTGGATTTGTAAAAAGAATAGGAGAGCCATTCTCCTGCAAGTATAACGTCAAATCTGGTAATATGCCCATAAGTTTGGTAACCAGTGCATCGGTCGTATAGTTTTGCCGCGTTATGCCATAGGTAGCAATAACCGATTGATTTTTAGCATAGGTAGTAATCCAGGTCAATACTTTTTGTATATCAGGTGCTGGTTTTGAAGGGGCTAAGTAGCTTGTAATACTGCTCATGAATGATGCATCAAGGTTTAAGCTCGCTGCAGGAATGCCATAGTAGTAGGGACCTTCATCGAGGCCATAGGGTAAGAATATATCAGTAAAGAGTACGGTTCCTTGAATTCCCGAAGCATCAACACCGACTGTATCGCGAATAATACCGTTAGTGTTAGGTGCTAACTGCGTAAGTATGGTTGTAGGAAGCGCAAGGGGATTGGTAATGGTTGTTGCAACAGCTTCTTTGCCAATAACGCCTGTATGTAATCGCTTAATAAACCGTTGAGCTTGCGTGTCGTTTGTTGTTGCTAAAGAGACGATATAGAGACGTGCTTGCGCTTCGCTTAGCTGCGGACGAATAAGTGTAAAGTTGGTTATAGAGCCAGGTGCTATTTTTTGTTGAAAGCTATAATCATGACTGCTATAACTAATCCATACTTGCTCAGGTACATCATAGGGTATTTGTGTGGGTGTTTGTGCAGGATCGGTATTTTGTGATGTACGAGCTTGTTGTGCTGATTGATACCATACTGAGCATCTTACAGGATTAGTATCACGTACTCGTTTAATAAGAGGGTAAGTGTACGGTTGAGAAGTGAGAAAAGCATTCTTTGCGTCGTTAAAGTCAACTCCAGGCTGGTCGTAATTGCCAATGCTTATTCCCTGCATACCAACATTCAGTTTGCCAGAACCGCTATCATATACCTCATAGGTATAGGTAGCGGGAACGATAGTTGTTGCTTGAGTGCTTTGATCTGTATATAGGTGGCCAAGCCCCTCAGGAGCAATCGGTATTCGTACTGTTGTCTTGCCAAAAATAAAATCAAAAGTTCGTTGTGCTTGCTCTGTGCAGGGTGGCGATTGCTGATTACTTGAAGCAGGTGGTCGTATAGAATGAGGAACCGTTGTGTCAGAGCTCAGCAAACTAAATGAATGCGGCTCAAGAGTGATGGTATAACTTTGGCCATTTTTGGTAAAGGCTAGCTGTGCAGAATAATCACTACTGTTATAAAAAACACCATCAAAATCAGTAGTTGATCCATAAGGTCCTGACGTTAGGCTTGGGCCTAAAAACTCTCCTCGAGGTTGCCCTTTATGGATATAGGTTCTAAAGTGGTAAATACTAGTATCGCCTTTTATGACATCAACTCTGCGCTGATAGATTTTATACTTATTAAGCTCTTCAGTGCTCGTAAAAAGCTCGGCTGCCTTTGAAAGTCCTGGGCTTAATTTATTAATAACTGCTTGGTATCCTTGGAGATTGCTGGTATCAGCACATAACCAAATACCAACATGACATAGATTTCTCTTATAAAAAGCATCCTGAGTATTCTGAAAGGGACAAATTACGAGCCCTTTGTCGATAGGGCCTCTAAATTGGGCACCTTGAATTGATGTGATACTTTGCGCTGCAACATAGAGTGGTGTTGGTAGATCATTCCAGACTTGAAAACTATAGGTATAGCTCGAAGGGCAATACCCAAAACTCTGGGCAAGACCACTTATAAATTGACTTCCGCCACCTATGGCGGTGCTGCCGCCGCTTTGAACCTGCTGCGCCAACTTTGTCAGCTGGGCTGCTTGACTCAGTTGTTGCGGTTGTTGTTGAGGTTGAGGGTTAATTATAGCATAAATTAATAGGTGCACGGCAAAAAATGCATAATAAAAACGTGAGTACATTCCCTACCTCACTTTATGAACAGCGTAACAGTGCCCGGTATATCCTACTCAGCATAGCCTACTGGGCTTGGTACCTAAAACGCAAGAGTATCACTATGAGACCAGCAGGTTAAGCTCGCGGGAACTTGTGGTACTGCGATTGGCAAGATCACCCGTAAAAGCATCAATAGTAATCATCTTCAGCGAAGGATCATATGGAAAGTGTTGGATATGCTGGGGTATGCACCTGCTAAATTCAAGCCATAGTGGTAGTGCAATAGTAGCTCCGAGAGCTGAATGTTTACCTATAGGCTGATTGTTATCGCAGCCCATATAGAGAGCTGTTGTTAAATCTGGCGTTGCACCCGTAAACCAACAGGTACGGGCATCATTAGTTGTTCCTGTTTTTCCACAACAATCGCTGGTAATCCATTCACCGGGAGCCCGTTTTTTGAGGCGATCGAGCTTATTAGTGAGCACTTTAATAATTTTGCTAGTTATAGCCCAAGAAGCAACGGGCTCTTGTACCGGCTTGTATTTCCATATTTTTGCTCCCCAAGCATTTTTTATCCATACGAGCATATGAGGCTCAACGTAAACACCCTTATTAACGAAGACATTAAACATTGCAGCGCTTTCAAGCACTGAACCTTCAATACACCCTAGCGCAAGTGATGGGTATGTGTTTAAAGGACCTGTTAGGTGAAATGCTTGTGCACGCTTAATAACAGCATCGATACCAACACGAAGCAGAGTCTTAATAGCAACAATATTATTTGACGTAGCAAGTGCATGAGCAAGTGTTATTTTTCCTATAAATCTTGAATTTGCATTACGTGGTCTCCATTGTTGGTTGTTATGAACAAACGTGAACGGCTCATCAATGTCGGTATCAGTAAACGATATACCTTGCTCTAACGCTACGGTATATATAATAGGCTTAAATATGGAGCCCATTTGACGGCGAGCGTAGGCGCGATTAAATTGTGAGGTTTTAAAATCGTAACCTCCAATAAGGGCTTTAATAGCACCACTTTTAGGTTCGATGGCAATGAAAGCTCCATCAATGTCAGGTGAAAATTTAGAACGTATCTGATCGACATGTTGCTTAAAGGCTCTTTGTGCGGCCTCTTGGGCTGCATAATTAAGCGTAGTTTGAATTACAAATCCCTCAGTATAAAGCTGCTTTCTACCCAATAAATCTTCTAAGAAAATGCGCAACGTTTCGCGTAGATGAGGTGCTATACTTGAAGCCTCAGGTACAGTTTGTCCAATGGGCTCTTGTTTAAAGTTGGTATAGTCTTCTTGTGTTATAAACCCAAGCTTAAGCATAGAAGATAAAACATAATTACGCCGCTTATATGCCCTTTCTGGTGCAATAAGAGGACAGTAATGATTGGGGCATCGAACGATGGCAGCAAGTGTTGCTGCTTGCCCAATAGTAATATCCTGAACATGCTTACCCCATAGGCGTTGGCTTGCTGCTTCAACTCCATAAATGCCACACCCAAAATATACGTGATTAAGATAGGTCTCAAGAATTTGGTGTTTGGTAAAATGCTGCTCTACACTACATGCTAATACTTGCTCTTTAATCTTACGTTGAAACGTTCGTAACGTATCGGTAAATAATAACTTTACAAGTTGCTGGGTAATAGTGCTGGCGCCTTGCACAACACGCCGGTTATATATATTAACTATAAGAGATCTTAGTATTCCACGCCATGATATGCCATTATGGTAAAAAAACGCATGATCTTCTGCAGCAATAAAAGCATTAATAACATGAGCAGGCATGTGCTGAATACTGATAGGTTCACGCCGATCAATCTGAAACCGACCCCATTCATTACCCTCATCGTCGAGTAAAATTGATGGCTTGCCTGGGTTATAGTGCTCAAGTGGTGAAAAATCAACCCATGGCTGATGGGTAACAAAAAAAAGCCCACCTAGTAAAAATGTACTTATAAGAGTAAGAAACGTAAAAAAAATTATAACCAAACGCATAGAATACTCAATGCTCATGGCTTATCTATGGCTTATATAATGTGGTCATGTCTTGTAGATTAAGTATAAACTTTTATTGCAAAATTTGCTATTATAAGAAGAAACGGTATGGTTTCTTGTTGTTTCTCGTTACTGAGCTTTTTAACATACTATGGCCAAAGCTACAACATCTTATACCTGCACAAATTGCCAAGCCCGAACGGTCAAATGGCTTGGTTGTTGTCCAGAATGTAAAGAATGGAATACCATGCAGGAGCATGTGTTTTCACCAGCACGCAGTACATCTCATAGAAACTCATCTGGTGTTGCTATGACTAACTTGGTTAATGTTGAAATCAAGCCAGCGCAACGCCTCGTATCTGGTATTAGAGAATGGGATCGTGTTACCGGTGGTGGTATTATGCCGGGAGCATTTATTATTTTGACGGGTGATCCTGGCATTGGTAAATCAACGCTTATGCTTCACATAGCATATAAGCTTGCTGAGCATTATCGTGTGCTATATTTTTCTTCTGAAGAATCTCTTGAGCAGGTTACCCTACGAGCACAACGTTTGGGCTGTATTGATTCCCCTATGCTTTTTTCTGATCAAGCAAATCTAGATGACATTATCGTTACAGTTCATGAGCATAAGCCAGATCTGGTCATTATCGATTCGCTTCAAAATTGCTATATTTCCGATAGTCAGATAACTCCTGGTAGTATTGCGCAACTTAAAGAATCAGCATTTCGCTTGATGCGCCTTGCCAAAGAAAACACGAGCGCTGTTTTGGTCAGTGGTCATATTACTAAAGATGGACTTATGGCCGGACCTAAAACCCTTGAGCACATGGTTGACGCTGCATTTTATTTACAAGGGGAAGATCGTTGGCAAACTCGTATTTTACGAAGCGTCAAAAATCGATTTGGTACCATTAACGAACTTGGTTTTTTTGAAATGCATGAGCAGGGCTTGCGCGAGGTGCCTAATATTAATCAGCATTTACTTGAAGAAGTAACGCATGCGCCAGGATCTGCTTTGATTAGTTATATCGAAGGCTCACGGCCGCTGCTTATTGAGCTCCAATCTCTCACTATCACATCTAAATTTGGTATGCCACAGCGTGTTATTTCAGGTATTGATCAAACACAAGTAGTGCTTATAGCAGCAATTTTAGAAAAATATCTTCATGTTAAGCTAAGCGCTCACGATATTTTCTTTAAAATTAGTGGCAGCTTTAAGATCAAGGGAAGCGTAGCTGACTTGGGCATAGCTCTTGCACTCCTATCAAGTTACTTTCAGCAACCGCTTCAATCAAAATCTATCGCTGTAGGAGAAATTAGCTTAACGGGCCATATCAAGCCAATTAATCACATGGGTTTACATCTTTCTGAAATCGAGAAGTTTGGCATTGAGCATCTCTATATTGCTAAAAATCAAAAAATTGATCGAACTCCGTGCACGGTAAAGCAATTTCACACGGTCTATGAGCTGCTCACGCTTTTTTCAGGAGACCAGTAGCGTTAGTATTAAAGCTTTATTCATACCGTGTCGTTCAACTTTTAGCACACAAAAAAGCTTATTTTACCATAGGCCTGCTTTGTCAAAATGCACTCGATGTAAGTTTTGCGCATTAAATTGCCCAAAACTATTATGTCCCGTTTTGACATATTCTCTTATAATGATATTATTTTAAAATAAGGCTATATTATGAATAAAATAAATTTAAAGTAAGGTAGGATTTTCAATGGGCTTATACAAAAACTCTTTTTTAGCAGTGGCAATAGGTTGTGCTCTATTTGCTGTGGGCACCGCTTCAGCCTCCAGCTTGCGTGGTTTATATGGAACAGTAGTACAAGCAATGATCAACGAAGCTCGGAAGGCCGCACGCTATTCATATAACGTCTATGCTGTACCCGAAGCTTTGCAATGCACCGACAATGCAACAGCACGTTCTCCTTCAAAAATAGCAGTATGTTCAGATATACCTGATTTGGAAATATTACGGAGTATTATTTATCATGAGATGGGACATCTAGTTAATGGAGATTTGCACCGTGACGATGAGGATAGCGCAATTCTCGGCTGGCTCAATGATGTTTCATTTGCAACCGATCTTAAGACCATCAAACGCTATACTGAGCTTGGAAAAACAGCCTTTGACTGCAGTACCGATACCGGTAAGCTCATTAATCATGTTTTGTCGACCCATGAGATCTTTTGGAATAAGCCAAAGAGATTACTTGATTACAAGCTCATGATTGCTCTTAGAGGAATTGAGCAACGGGCAGATCTTTTTTCCCTGCAAAAACTATGGGAACAAAACCAACTTGTAACGATTCTTACTGTTATCGAACAGTATAGTAAATCAGATTACATTGTAGCTCGCGAACGCAGCCAACATCCTTCATACTTTGAACGAGCGTTATATATAGCAGGTTTTCTCGTAGACAAGGGTATTGATATCAATGCTCTGTTTAAAAAATTTGAAGAGCAAGGAAAATGCATGCCAACAACGAGTGATTACGTTTTCGATCAATCATCTTACTTGTATAACACGACGTTACCTTAGCGCTTATTAAACAGGGGTTTTGCAGATCTAGGCGCACATAACGCAAATACTAATTTTCTATTATATAGTTATTAATACTATTCCATTAAGGATACTCATGATGAAAAAGCCATTTTCAGCCATAAACTTATACACATATGTTTTTGTTATATTAAGCATTCTCTATCCATTAACTACTTATGGAAACGCACACCAAACATTACCTCCTGACATGACGCTTGAAAATACCGTGGTAGCAAAAGTGATGGTGGACCAAATAGCTGTCACCTTCAATAAACTTGAAACTAGTCCTCAAGATCCATTGTATCAAGAACGAGTGGTCAACTATTACAATTTTTTACTTGAACTTTTAGCTCAATATTCTCCTAAAACAATACCACAAACAGCTACATCAATAAGCGATATTAACAGAGAATTGTTAGACAAGGTGGGTTATTCAGCCTGGAAAAAAATAACAAAGTTTCTTTTTGCCAAAAAAGGAATGTATCATCCTATTAGCCAGTATCCACATATAGCTCAGAATATCTATGACGTGCTAGACACAGAGACAAAACATCCTTCTAACAGTTTAATTGAACAGACTGAGCTTTTGCATGCTTATAATTTTTTAAGAGAAGCTTTACATATGCCTTTGGCTGAATCAATCACTGCTATCGATAAAAGCTGGCTTGATTCTGCTTGTATCGATTTTGTTCGTTGGTGGCTCATGGGTGGCTATGGTGCTACCCCCCCAACATTTGCACAGATTGAACTTGTTAATCAAGTAAAAAACCTACTTAAGCTTAACATAAAACTTGTTTTTGCACGTGCAGATGAGGATGAAGATTCATTAGGCTCAGGCTGCATAAATACTCCGATTAAGACATTAGCTGCTCTTCTACTTTTAGAATACAAAGATTGTTATGAAACATTATTTACCTTGTATCATGAAATGGGACATCTTATACATCACGATCCCTGGACACAGCAGCTCATTGTGTCGGGAAAGCTCTCTATTGATGATGCTTCTAATCGACCGGAATTCAAAGCGGATATACATGAGATTAAGCACTACCTAGAGGTAGGTAAACGGGTAGTTGATGATTCTACATCCTTGGGCAGCTCTATTATTAAAATTTTAGATTCTAATCCTACGCTATGGTCTTTGCCCGAAAACTTCGGCAGACGCGAGTACGCGAGAAAGCAAGAATCTCGTGCTGATCTCTTTGCTCTTAAAAAGCTTTTTGAGCTCAGACAGATAGATGCAATTTTATTTATGATTAACCAGTGGGCAACTGAAGATACTAAAAGTGCTGATGATGCCACTTTTGATCCTGGATATGACCATCCATCACCCTTTAACCGTGCCTTGTACACGATCGGCTTTTTGGCAAGCAACGGTGTCGATGTAAATAAAGAATTTAAAGAATGGGAGGCACGGGGCATATGTGTTTCTGCTGAGGATTATCACAATCCATTTAAGCCAACTCAGTCATATCAAGCAAAAACGGGAGCCTTGTGTCCTCAAATTACACGCTTTGTGGCAAGCAACAGTGCCGATATGAATAGAGAATTTAAAGATTGGATAACACGTGGCATATGTGCTTCTGTTGAAGATTATCATAATCCATTTAGGTCAACATAGTCACATCAAACAAAAATATAGTGGTCCTGAATCAGTTTGATGTTATTCTTTTTCAGGATCACTATTAAATTTTTCTATAAATTTCTCCCGTGCCTTCTCTTTGAGCGTTTGCTGCATAGCCGTATCTGTGGGCAGCTGATTATAGAGAGCTTTAAGTTGCTCGCGCTTTTGGATGTCAGTTGGTGATGCATTTTTAAATTCCAGAGCGTAAAACTTAAAACTAACAGGAGCCTTCTTGCTTATTGTAGATAATTGGGTTATTACTTTCTCTATACGATTACGTAGGGCATCGCCTTCTTTTTGTGGTATCCAACCCTTCTTTATTAATGAGTCCAATCTAGTCATAAGCCAATTGACATCAATATCGTTGATTGACATAGCAGTAGGCTCACTATATTAGTTTATTAAAATTTATGTATAAGAGTAAATATTTATTAAAAGACTTTAGCCATTTCGAGTATAAAATTGCCCCTTTTTAATCATTAAGCACTAAAATAATAGGTATACTAATTGTACAGCCCTAACTAAAATCTACTCAAAACATCTCTGCTTTTAAGGATCTCATACATGCGCTGTGTATATTTTTCTATAACCCTTACAGTAAGCTTTATTATAACAGTGTTGCCCAGTTATGGTATGAACCCTGACCAACAACTTCTTAATGCGCTATATAGTGGTGATAGAGTTCAGGCGGAGCAAGCCCTCGACCGGGGTGCCCAACTTAATACTGCACCAGATAAATGGGATATGCTGCCGCTGCATCGAGCAGCTTATAGTGGTCATGTTGCGCTGGTAAAGCTTTTTCTAGAAAAAGGTGCTGATGCTACAGTAAGAGCAGGGGCTACAGGAGGCACACCTCTTTACTGGGCCATCAAAGGCTACAAGCAGCAATCTAAAGACAACAACATCGAGATCGTACGGCTTTTATTAGGGTATGGGGCTGATGCTTATGCTAAAGTAAGCGAATTTACTTTTTCCAATACACCACTTCATGCCGCTGCAGCCGAACCGAGCAGAGAGCTTATGGAACTTCTTTTGACTACTGTGCCTAACGTGACTCTTCAAAATGAGCACGGTGAAACACCTCTCCATAGCGCTGCGTTATGTGATAACTTCCCAATTGTTGAGCTATTGCTTGATCAGGGTGCTGATATACATGCCCAAAGCAAAACTGGAGCAACTCCTCTGCATTGTGCTGGTTGGCATAATTTAGACACCGTGCATCTTTTATTGCGGCGCGGTGCCCAGATTAATTGCAAAAATAAGGTAGACCAAACTCCCCTTTTGTTAGCTATTAAGGCAGACAAACGTAACATAGTAGAACTTGTTCGTATATTTTTATCTACCTCTGGAATCATTGTAGATGGAAACTACTTGCAGGTGGCTTGGCAACAATGGACAAACAATCAAGAAAAGGCTGACAAGCAAGAAGCATATAAAACTGTAGGGCATATGCTTGTTAAGCATCTTGGCCTTTACACCAACCGCTCTACTATTTCTCGCTACGGGATAGTGGGAGCTTATGGCTTGCCTGAAGAAATAGCACGACGTATTGCAAGTTTTATGCACAATTGATTTTCAAAGTAACTAGGAAGCTTTTGACTTCCGATCATCTTCCGTGTTAAATTCCTAGTAGACGACCATTTTCCTGAGGAATCATAGATATGATCGAAGAAATCTTGGGGCAAAACGAGGGAAAGACCTTAGAGTTTAAGGAAAACACCAAGTCTCTGGCGAGTATTATTAAGACCGTAATTGCTTTTGCAAATACTGCGGGAGGAATTATTGTTATCGGTGTTGAGGACGCAACAAAAAAAGTTGTTGGTCTAGAAAACGTTTTGCTAGAAGAAGAGCGTCTTGCCAATAGTATTGCTGACGCTATATCTCCTTTGCTTATACCCGATATTGAGATACACACCTATCGAAAAAGAGAGCTTATTATTCTCCGAGTGGCTCATGGCGCGGGACCTTATTATCTCAAGGCTACCGGTCTTGAAAAAGGAATATATGTTAGATTCGGTTCTACTAATCGAACTGCCGACATCGAAATGGTTGAGATGTTGCGGCTTTTTGCAAAAAATATATCGTTTGATGAAATGCCTTGTCTTCAAGGTCCTCAAGATGTGCTAGAATGGGACTTTGTACAGGAGCTCTTTAGAAGTTGGTAAAGAAATCAACGCTAGTAAAGGTGAAACGTTAGGCTTGCTTACTCATAAGTTTGGAAAAAGTTACCCAACATATGGAGGTATACTTCTTTTTGGCAAAAATCGCTTCGAGCTTTTTCCTGATTCAGTTATACGCTGTGCTCGTTTTGCAGGTAAAACTAAAGAGACGATTCTTGATCAACAAGACATTACTGCATACTTGCCAGATCCGGTAGGACAAGCAATTACCTTTATTGAGCGACATACCTATACTTCTAGTATAATAGGACGTGTAAAAAGAAGAGATATACCTGAATATCCGCCAGTTGCATTGCGAGAAGCTGTTATTAACGCTATCGTTCACGCTGATTATGCCATAAAAGGTATTGCTATTAGCATTGCTATTTTTGACAGTCGTATTGAGATAACCAACCCCGGCGGACTTCCTTTTGGCTTGACGTTAGAGCTTGCACTTGGTGGTGCTTCACGCTTGCGTAATCGTGTGCTTGGAAGAGTATTTCGGGAGCTTAAACTTATTGAGCAATGGGGTTCAGGCCTGCAACGTATTATATATGCTTGTCAAGAGTGGGGGACTTAAGCAACCGTTCTTTGAAGAACTTAATAATCAATTTCGCTTAACTCTATATTCTATCCCGATAGAACCAAGTAGAGCACGGCCGGGAGAAGAGCTTTCAATTAAGTATCTCAAAAAAAACAAAGAAATTAGCACACATAGTGCTGCAGAATTTTGGAATATTTCTCCGCGAGCTGCACGAACAAGACTCAAGCGACTCTTAGATAAGGGTGTTGTTCACAGAATCGCAACGCCTCCAAAGGATCCCTATGCAGTCTATACATTAGCTCGTTAATTAGAATGTTATCTTGATTGAACGGTTAGCTCTACGAGTAGAGCTAGAGTTAGCATGCACCAAGCTAATAAGATAATCCTGGAGTACTAGCATAACCGATAATATGTGCCGTAGTTTCCGGAGGAAGTGAGCCATCGACTGTTATGCCTAAAGCTTGGGCGTCTTCTTGAGTACCTGTATAGAATGTGCCAAGTTTTCCCAGACCTCCTTGTTTAGATACCAATCTCAACGTAGCTTGAACAGCATGGCGATTAATAAAATTTGCTAGTTTGTTATGATTGTGCCTTAGGGCAACGCCCCATGCAGTATATGCTTGGCTATTAGGGGCAGTAACACAAGCACCAGCTTTCATGAGCCGCTTAACCACTGCTATAGTACCAGCTTGAGCAGCTAGATGCAATGGCGCGTTCTTTTGATTATTCTTACTGTTAACCTGGGCATTACGATCGAGCAATAATCCAATAATACCATCATTACCATTACGTGCTGCATAATGTAATGGCGTATTGCCTTGTTCATCTTGCATACTCTGCACGCCCTCTATTAGCCGCCCACATAAGAGCAGTATAGCCATTATTGTTAGTATAATTAAGGTTAGCGCCAGCTTCCATAAGCATTCTAACTACTTGGATATGTCCCTGAGTTGCAGCAATCATAAGCGCAGTTTTGTCATTCTTAGAAATATGATCAACGTGAACCCCAAGGTCTATAAGCTCTTTAATCGTTTCAATGTGACCACTATTGGTTGCAGTTGTAAGAGCGGTATCACCATTATTATTGGCATGATTAACAAAGGCGTCATGCTCTAAAAGCATTCTAACTATATCTGTATGTCCATGCTCACTTGCAGCAATAAGAGCAGTCAAGCCATCATTATCAGCATGATTAACATGAGCACCATGATCTATAAGCGTCCTAACTACATTTGTATGCCCGTCTCTAGCTGCCACTGTAAGAGCAGTAGTGCACCACTTATTAGCACGATTAACATCAGCACCGTGCTCTATAAGCAACCTAACGATATCCGCATGACCCCCTATAGCTGCATTGATAAGAGCGGTCTGGCCAAAATCATTGGCATGATTAACGTTAGCACCCTGCTCTAGTAATGAGATGGTGCTATCTTTATAGCCTGATTTTGCCGCCGATAATAACTGCTTATTAAGAAACTGCTGGTAATCAAGGTTCATGCTATTAAGCTGCGCTGTACTCGAAAGAAAGACAACGCAAATAGCTAACACTATTTTGTAATTACTCATTATATATTCCTAAATATATCTTTAGCTGGGCTATTGTATCGTAAAACAGCAACATTTGCTGATTGTATTTTTAATCAATGTGATAAGTATATACTAAAAAAGCTTAATTTGAGAGATACAGCGAGATAGTTAAACATAAGTAATACGATGCTTGATTTATGTTGATTGTCAAAGATAAAATAAGCATAATAGAGAGGACGGTGTTGGTTATTCAAAAGCTAATGCAGCACGTGCTGGAGCTGCATCGCCGCCTACTATCAACAACGGCAAGCAAAAAAGCACGTATATACCAGGTTGAACATGCCCAAGGCGCAAGCCTTCAATAATAAGAATATTGTGACTTAGTAGCAGAATATGTGTTTCGTGCGCAGGCTGATTGCGTTCAATACCCAAGTAATCTATGCCCACAGCTACAGCACCTATTTGTGCACAATATTCAGCACCCGAAGCTGTTAGATAAACAAAGCTTTGATCAAATAACACAGTTGGCTCAAGTAAGCTATTGCGTGTCTTAAAAAGAATTCTAAAGCCTGCGCTAAGTATTTTGTTATCACGATAGGGCCGAAGTGCAATTTTAATATCAGACGCGCTTATGCTCTCTTTACTACGCGTAAGGTCAAGTACAATGCACGGGCCACGGAGCTGCGATAGATCACAAGCATCAATGGTTTTCCCATATTCTATAAAATGTGCCGGTGCATCAACATGAGTGCCGGTATGTGTTCCGAGGCATATAGTTGATTCACGCGCTTGGTCTGTCTCCCATGTTTTGGTTTGCCTAAGAACAACGTCGTCACGATTTTTATATGTGGTCATAGTGGTGGTTATAGGCCAACTAATATCGATTATTTTTGTCATGGTTTATCCGCTTTTTTTGCTATGAGCATTACCCCTGTTTGCTTTACGTAAAAGGGCCACTATGGTTGAATAGTGTTTCTTTTGGGCTATATCTAGCGGCGTTCGTGACCCAAAAGGTGGATTTGTTAAGGCATTAAGCTGTGCTCCTTGCTTAATAAGAGCTTTCACGAAATCTCTTTTGCCTTCATGAGCTGCCCAGTGCAAGGGAGTATAACCGGACATGTGCCATGGCTTATTACTATCGACACCATGATTGATAAGGAATTCAAATCCTGTCATGCTTTCAGCTGTAATAGTTGAAAAGAGTAAGCTCATGCTTAATTGCTCTCTGTGTTGATAATCGACTGCAGCCAGAAGGGTATCAATGAGCACAGGTTCTTGGGCTATTGTTGCTGCTAAATGGCCATCCAGTTTGTTATTTTCTGAAAGATAGGTTATTGCTTGTTCTAATGATTTCAGCCGTTGAGTTAGCTCTTTAGGTAGGATTTCAGGTCTAATTTGATAGTGTGCAGTTAGTATTTTTGCATAAGCTAATACTTTTAAGTCTGGAACATTATTTTCATAAATTGCTTGAGTATGTAAGCTTAGCGATAACGTACTTATAGTAACATAAAGATACAAATACGCTTGTGCCATATGATACTTCCTATCAAGTTTGCTCTATTTTTTTAACAGGGTGCTCGCCAAATTTATTACGGAGTAACGCTACAACTTTAGTTGCATAATTACCTCCTGTTTTACGTGACTCGGCACGTATTTTTAAAGCATCTTCTATAAGCGGTACTGGAATATTGTGTCTATGTGCTTCTTCGGCAGTCCAACGGCCGGTTCCGCTTTCTGCAACAAAGCCACTAATAGAAGTAAGATCTTGATCTTGAATAAAGATCTCATAGGCAAGTTCTAAGATCCATGAACGAATAACAGCACCATGGTTCCAGATATCGCTAATTTGAGCTAAATCGAGATTTTTATAATGGCCATCTTTAAGTACATGAAAGCCTTCAGCATATGATTCTAGCAAAGCGTATTCGATACCATTATGCACCATTTTTACATAATGACCGGCACCAGAAGGACCAACGTATCCGTAGCCGTTGGGTGCAGCAATAGCAGCAAAAATTTCTTCGATGCGCCTAAAAGGTTCAACGTCTCCTCCAATCATAAGCGAAAAACCTGTCTCTACACCGACCGGTCCACCAGAAGTACCGCAATCAAAAAAATTAATTCCTTGCTGAGCCAGCAGATTATGGCGACGAATTGAATCTTTAAAGTAACTGTTACCGCCATCAATTATACTATCACCTGGTTGAAGTGAGGGTGAGAGTTGGGCAATAGTTTCATCAACAATAGAGCCTGCAGGAACCATGAGCCAAATGATATGTGCTTTATCGGCAATTTCAAGTAACGATGAAACGCGCCTAAAACCATCTTCCTCTATGGTGACGGGAGCAGGATCGTAACCGAGCACATCATAACCAGCTTGGGTAAGACGTAGCACAAGAGCGTGTCCCATACGTCCCAAACCGACCATACCAATAATCATATACAAGTCTCCTTATCAGAACATGCTACACATGATGAGGACGAACACATTAAGCGTTGTGCTTCTTCTGGTCCCTGGCTTTTTTGAGTATACTGGTAAACAGGTAAATTGAGCGTTTTAACAGTATCGATAATCATCCATTGCGCTTCTATTTCTTCTGAGCTAACTGAAATGGAGCTATCACCTTCCATGACTTGTTCAAGGATTACTTTGTAAGCGTGTGGGGTGCCCGGTCCAAACAAGCACTCGTAGCAAAAGTCCATAGTGACTGAAGTTGCCTCAAGCTGTGTTCCCGGTTTTTTACTGTTCAGCTTAAGCGAAAAGCCTTCGTTGGGTGTAACATGAATAGTTAATATATTAGCAGGGCATACAACTTTTTTTTGAAATATACAAGGCTCTATTTCTTTAAAAAAGACACGAATTTCGGTAAGTTTTTCAGCAAGGCACTTACCTGTTTGTATAAAAAATGGCACGTTATGCCAGCGTTCATGATCGATGCTTAATTGTAACGCAGCAAATGTCTCAGTTGTTGAGTCAGGCGCTATGCCTTGCTCAGTGCGATAGCCCTCATATTGACCAAGAACACCTGTGCGTACACGTATTCTTTTAAGAATATCTGCTTTTTTTACTGCTATATCATTGTCAAGGGTAATATTAGGGCAATCCATGGCAAGTAGTGCAACGATTTGTAATAGGTGATTTTGTACAACATCTTTTAGTGCTCCATAGGCATCGTAAAATGTGCCACGGCCTTCAAGACAAACTGCTTCGTTTAAGAATACTTGCACGTGATCAATATAGGTATTGTTCCACAATGAGGCAAAGATTATGTTTGCAAAGCGAATCAGCAAGATAGAGCCAATAAATTCTTTTGCTAAATAATGATCAATTCTATAGGCTTGCTTGGGCGCAAGAAATTGTTTGATACAGGTATTTATTTGGCGTGCTGATGTAAGGTTCCATCCAAAAGGTTTTTCATAGACAACTCTATGATGATCACTTCCTTGCTGAATAATACCGGATTCGTTTAAGAAGCGCGTAATAGGGCAGTAGAATTGTGCAGCTACAGCACAATAGATAATACGATTTTCTGAAGAAAAACCAAGCTCGTGCTCTCGTCGATTAATTTCACGTTCTAACAGTATAAAGTCTTGTTTATGTTCAAAATTAAGTTGTTGGTAAAAAACAATCGATCGTAATTGGTCAAATATCTTTTGATCGTAATGAGTAATAAATGGTCGTGCTCGCTCAAGCAGTTCATCGGGCGTGGATTGATCACGTGCTGCACCAATAACAAGATAGTGTTGTTTAGCACCTTTGATCAGTTCATAAAGAGCAGGAAATAATTGCCGCCTACTGAGGTCACCTGTAGCGCCTAAGATAACGATTGTCCATGTATCCATAATATAGATATCCAGTAATTATGTAGATGTATCTGCTAAAATCCGCTGTGTTTCTTGTTTATACAATTCTACCTGCGGCTGATCAAAAGGGTTAACATGCATAAGAAATCCTAAATATACCATTTCGATCATTTTTAACTGCAAAAATTGCCCCAAAGTATACGCTGAAATTCCGGGTAATGTTAGCGTAACAAAAGGTCGTTTATCAGCGCTATAGGCAGCTTGAACACCTTCAAAAATGGCTTGCTTTACAAACGATAGTGTTTTGCCTGCAGCAATAAAAGATATTTCAGGAAAAAGATTTTTAGGTATAACTACAGGATCATACGCATAGCTATCTATAACAAATGTTGTGCTCTTGTCATAAGGCCCACCTAAATAGAGTTGAGCGACAGAGTGTAAATCTGTTGTGCCAACTGATACTGTAGGCGTAATACCCTTATGCTGTTTACCAATACTCTCACCCATAAGCTGACGATACCAGGCACCAAGTTGTGCAAATGAGGGGCTACATAAAAAAAGATCATGAATATTTTTACCCTTATCATAGTTTGCAAAGATATATGCAGCACTTAGTGCTGCCAGATTTGTAGTATCTTGTTTAGTACAGATAGCAAGCATATCACGAGCACCTGCTCTTAGTTCCTGGAGATCAACTCCCATAAATCCTAAGGGAAAAAGCCCAACAGCAGAAAATACCGAATAGCGTCCACCAACAAGCTTGGGTATTTCAAGCACGGTAAGCGATAAATTTTGCCCTAAATGCCATAAAGGTGAGCCTTTGTCCGTTGTTATGACAATAAAGTTGGTGAAATCATGTGGACGATAGCGCTTAAGTACGTCAATAAATATCCAAGCATTTGCGAGTGTTTCAGTTGTCGTTCCCGATTTAGTAACAATGTTAATAAGTACAGTGTTACCCTGTGCCAACTCACACTCAAGTAGTGCTATAAGATCACGAGCGAGCATATCGTCAATAGTGTCAGCACAATAAAATTTAAGAGAAGGGTTTTTGTCGTTATATAATGTGCCATAGAGTGCCTGGTGTACCGCAAGTGTGCCTAAATTAGATCCGCCGATACCTACAACAAGTAGTAATGAAATATTGAGCGAGCGCTTACGAGTAATAGTATCATCAACCTGAAGGTAAAGTTGATCAGCAGAAATAAGATTGACGAAAGCATAGGGCGTATCATAGCCGTGCGATAGAGCCTCGCGAAGACGCCTAATCTCAGGTTTTACTATGCTTGTAAGATGGCTAAATTGATCTACAGATACTAGGCTTGTTTGTCTGTAATCAAAACTCAAAAGGCTCATACTTTTACATCCTTCGGGCTCAACATACGCAAATATCCCCGTACTATCGTTGCAGCAACTGATACGTAATTAAGCAGATTATCCTAAGCATACTTAAAAATATATGCTTTCAAAGGTTAACAGAGCCTAAAGTTTGTACAGGATCACCGCATTGACTATGGCGTAACTATCCTTGAGGATTACAAGCAAAGAGTACAAGCTATCTACTGTTAGCGCTAAGAGACAAGCGTTGAGGGATATTTTCTTGCATGATCCTGCGTAATTTTATTTTTATATAGTAAAAATAGGTTAGATATTTATGCAACAAGGCCACATACAAAAGACAGCCCTTTATAAGCAGATGAGAATCATGTAGGCTCTATTTGTTCAAACGACCAAATATTATCAACGGTAAGTGACCATTTAGAGTCACTTTTGTGTATCGATAGATCCACAGATGCACACTCGTTGGGTATAGTTGCAGCGCCAAGTGTAGCGATCGCAGCGCCCACGCTTGGTTGAGCAGTGAAAATCGAGGCAGAGCTAGTTGGCTTTGCAGCAGGAAGCCATTGATTAAGTACTTCTTGATTATTTGATTTCAGGCGCGCCTTAACACGAGAGTAACAAGCACTATGACAGACACCAGTAGGGTTTATCGTATTATAATCACCATTTGCTCCTACATCAATAGTATGAGAACATCCTGCTAGCGTTGACTCTATAGTTACTCTCAGGTCTTCATTGGTATTATTAGTAACCCCTACCTTGTATCCATATACTATCGGCATAAAGCCTAAAAATAGCACAGTACCTAAAAAAATTATCGATTTCACTATAACTTTCATACAAGAACTCCTTCTAAAGCTTACTCTAATATCTTCATTACCATGAAGAGCATTATGTTATTCAAAATTTTGGCTAGATTAAGATATTTTACCTACTTATGGAACTAGGTACCTCTGAAATAGCCAGATTATTCCAATTTCCGCTTTCGCCAACAACCTTTAACTGGTAGGTTTTTCCTGGTTGTACTGCTGTAATAGGACTACTATAGGTAGGTGCTGAAAGGGCAATTCCTCCAGGGCCAGCCCAAGGAACAGGTGCGCCAGGTAGATAAGTAGATCCTGCAGGAGCTGGCCTTAAGCAACTGAGGGAAATAAAATCATAGCCCTCAGGCAGAGCTAAAATGTTTTCTCCCTCTTTTAATGTTTCAATAAAAATTTCATTAGTTGAGCCAGGCATACCATCTACCTGTTGTGGGCTAGCTATAGCATTGAGATTTATTGGACATTCACTAATCTTTGTAGTGTTAATTAGCGTTATGGTAGGGTTAAGTACGGTACTTTCAGCCCCATAATTGTTGGCAAGACCAAGAAAGCTAAAAAGTACTAGTTATGAAGATAAGAACATTAAAAATTGTTGTTTCATAACATATCTCCTTCTTTATATAAGAATATTTGTTACCCTACTAATCCATGACATCACAATAAAGTTTCAATTTGCAATATTCAATGTTGGACATTTTTTAAGGCAATTTAAAGATTTTTTAAAGTTCAGCCGAAAAGCAGCTGAAGCGTAAAGATAGCCCTAAAATCGAGTCTGCGGCAACCAGGTATTTGGCAGCCGGATTTAGAGCCCATAGCCGTTGACGGTATATCACAAGGCCTTAAGCCACAGCACACAGCATTGTTTATCACATTAGGTGTGGTAGAGCGGGGGGTACAGTGAAGCTTCTGGTATGCAGATACTAAGATACCTGCTTGAATATAAACATCGTTAGAAGACCAAAGAAATAAGGGACCAGCCAATAAGATATCTCGAGTTGGCAATCCATCAATACATTTTGGAACATGATCTTTTGATCCACGTTCATATTCAAGCCAGAGAGTATATGCCATAGCTATACTATTATCATGATATGGAAAAAAAGTTGGGCCAACAACAGCATCGATTATAATGTAGTATCCTCGTTTAAAGCGGGTATGCGTAATATGCGTAAGAGGCAGACCAACAATTATCTCGCTATAGCACAACGTGCTTCGTGACTCATGAACTGCGTAACCTCCAAGCAAAAAATCCCATGTTGCTCGACCTACCGAGGGAACTTTGGAAAATTTAGCCGTTGGAAGAGAAAAGCCTCCACTAATGCCACAGTCATTAAATACATAGGGCGTAATTTTTCTATAAAGGCCATAATCAAGTATTACACTTACATCTCCTAAGCCTGCTGCTCTTCTTATGAAGCAATCATCAGCGTTAAATGCACGACGACAGCACGATTCATATGTTGCAAAGACGACAGTCATGTAAAATCTTATAAGAAATTTACTATCAGGAAAATGATAGAGAAACCTATGAAAAAGCGTTATCTGTGATTTGTTCTTATAATGTTCATATTCAATACTATTGACAATGCCTAATTTACGTGTAACGGATCGTGGCGGTCCAAAACGCCTAATATCTTCTTCTTCTGATTCTGGCTCGGGTAACGTGGGTACGACTTCCTTATCGGACTCAGATTCTTGTAAAGCAGCAGTTTCAAAGGCCTTTTCAGGACCAAGTATACGGGCAATAGTTTGTCCTTCTGCAATAGTATATATCGCAAAGATAATCAAAAGAAACCAGAGAGCATTATATCTCATGATAAGCTTTCTTTAACGATATCGCACACGATATCTTCTAGCTAATAAATGTATTAAAAACGCATCTCAACCCCCAAAAATGCTTTAAGGTCAATCTTTGGGTTAGGCCCACGTATAACTTGGAAAATAGGCACCAAAACCGAAAAATTAAACGCAAGAGAATCTCTCACGATGATCATCGTAGGCCCAGCTGAGACAATATCATAGGGACTAGTGAAGTCAAAATCACATGTTTTTGGCAGGCGCCAATGATCACCGGAACCATGCTCATAATCGAATTCAAGAAAATAGGAGGCAACATATTTTCCTTCATTTGGCACTCGCTTGGCTAATCTTATACCCAAAGCAGTAGTTGCGCCTACACGATACCCACGCCTAAACAGACGACGGGGAAGCGGGAAGTCCATGGTCACGATCGTATAACCAGTAAAAAGAAAGTATCTATAGCCAGTATAAATATTCCCCACAAAATCAAATGTTGCATTGCCGGAAGCTGGGTTTTGGCACACTCGAGAAGTAGGAAGTGCTATACCTCCCATTAACACAACTTCTGCTCTACGGTAAGCAGTTTTTTTAAAATATGCTTCATAATAGTAACGTAGCTGAATATCACCTACACCTCCAGCCCTTCTCCTCACTTTGCGTCCATATATCAAAACAGGCATGTCAATTGCTATGTACGAAGCACGAGTGAGAGGGAAAAAAGCTACATGTCGAGTAAATAGTTTTCGTGTATTTCGTGCAGTTATATACTCAAGCTGGTTAATAATACGAAATCTATTTTTTTCTGCCAGTGCTTGCTCGCTGCCCGACTTTATGTCGAATACCGTGATACCGCCACTCCTTGGTGAAAATTGACCAATCACGCCTTGCACTCTCTGGATATTGAACACAAGTTCAAGTAATAAGCATAGGGCGAAAATGTAACAATACACGCTATTCCTTTGGATCATTTTCTCAATACTTTTACTACTCTTGTAATGCAATCCTCTTGTAGAACCCTAAAGATTATACTGGTTAAAAAATAAGGATCAATAACATCGCATCGTGTTTGTGCTCCCCATGAGCTCTACTTGTACTTCTTATATAAATGAGTATGCTTACGAATATTGTTACCATTCTTAAAAGATATCATTACAGAAGGAGAGAGCATGTCTTTTATGAAGTATCCCTGGGTGTTTTTAAGCGTAAGCCTCTTAACGGTAGCCATGAGTTTAGCTGCTAAAGATCTTACTGAACTCATGGAACAACGAGAATATAAAGCTAAAGATCCCCTTAAGGTTGTTACCGACGCTATTGCTACAAAGAAACCGATTATTCTTGAGTTCTACAATCCTCCCTGTGCACGGTGTAAACAGCTGAAACCAGCACTCGAAAAGATTGCTCAAGAATTCGAGGGCAGGATTACGGTTATTACCGTTAATATTGATCAATTTAGTCAGTTTATCAATCACTATAAGCTCAAAGGTCATGGATTGCCTCTATTGATCTATTTTAATAATGGTGAGCAAGTAGGGCTTGATGAAAAGAAAGCCTTGTCAGCTGATCTGCTTCGCCTCCATATTGCTAAGCATTTCGATAGTAAATAAGCACAGCTCAAAGACCTCTCTACTGCGCCGCAGAATATGAGAGGTCTTTTTATTACCTGCCTTCATTTTTAAATCTTAATATGAAATATTGCTTTATGATTATTACGTGAGTTATAATTTAAAATACCATATAAGTATTTTTGTTAGTAGCGAGGGTTAGAGTGAAAAGTTTAAGTGGTAATGTAATGGTACTATTAGGGTTATGCATAGTATTGGAAGTGGGTTTTGGGACTCTGTATGCGGGCAATGGCGCATATACAGGCAGATATGGAGCGAGAAGGCGTTCATACCCTTTCATTGCTGGTTCACCCGAAACATATGGCTACCGAAACTATACTCCCGAAACGCGTTATTACTATCGTTGGAGTGCTAGAAATATAGGTATAGGTTATGAAAATCAAAAAATATGTAGGCCTCATAGAGGTTTGTTAGATACATGCGTAATTTTCCCTTGTATGTCTTCTTCGTCTTGACAGAGCACAGGTAGCGTTATATCTCGTTGTTATATCTTAAATTCTATTATTAAAATTATTGATTTATGCTTGTATAATAAATTATTATTGATATTAGATAGACTCCATAAATAAGAGTCGCTTATTACCAAGCCTATAGTTCTAAGGGGGAAGAGTATATGGCAACCCAGCTAGGTGTATTTATTATTTTGTATGACTATCTTCACCGTTACTAAAGGAGGTTTCTATGAAAAGCCTTATTTCGAAATTCATGGCTATTACATTACTTCTTTCAGCTATATCGCTTGCTAATGCACAAATGCCTGATGCAGATCAAGATGATACGGGTCTCACACCCGATGAAACAGGTTTAACATCTGCAGCTACAGGTGCAGAACAGCTTGGCGCAGATGTAGAACGGGTTGGCGGGGGTGGAGGCCGCTGGAGACACAGGGGCACCTTAGAACATTGGAAACATAGAGGTACTCTGGAGCACTGGAGACATAGAGGTACCCTGGAAGGTTGGAGACACCGAGGAAGAACAGGAATGGGTAGGGGCTACTGGGGTAGAGGACAGTTAGGTACGTATGGTTATGCCCAACCTGAAGCTGATGCAGGCACACAAGCCGGTACAGCAGCTGGCGTGGGTGAAGAATCAGCTATGACCACAAATGGTAGTCCTAGTGGTACTACTACTGGTACCTATTAAGGGTTAGGGTTATTAACGGTTAGGTAATAGCACCTAACTGTTACCCCCTAACTGTTACCCATAGTTATTTTTATGGTTATTTTGCTAAAAGGAGATTTTTATGAAAAGTTTTATCTCGAAATTTATGACTATTGCAGTGCTTTTTTCTATTGTGCACAGTGCTGATGCACGTGTAGGAGATGGAAGCTCTTATGGCATGTATGACGGTGGGTCATATAGATCTGCTGGAACAGATTATTCACGATACAGAGACATGAGAGAAGGTCGCATGGGTTACAGGGGCACAAGGGAAGCGGGCAGGGGCTACAGGGGCTATCGAGGTAGAGGATATCGTGAAAGAGGCTACGCTCAACCATCTGCAGGACCATCAGGCTACGCTCAGTCATATGCGGGACCATATAGTAGGGAATATATAAGTCAACCACCATATACAAGACCATACAGTGGGGAATATATAAGTCAACCACCATATGCTGGTCCATATAGTAGAGAATATATGGGTATGCGCTCTTATGGCCGTCCATGGACCGCGACCGGTACAGCAGCTGGTGCAGCGGAAGCAGGGTTGGGTGCAGGGTTAAGTGCGACGAATGCGGGCTTGGGTGCAATAGGTGCAGGTAGTTCTAGTGGTAATGGTGGGGGTAACTATTAATACACCGTTACGCGGACAATAGTAAAGGCAATTATGGTGAAGAGGGTTATTATGCCATTAATCACAGTCTTGTCCACTATAAGCACGCAATTGCTTTTTGGTGGTACAAGTTCCTCATTGGCAACACCCGAAACTGAGGTTCCCCAAACACAAAGCATAAACGTAGGGGGTATTCCAAGTCAAGAGCCAACACCACTGCCGCCAACACTCACAGAAGCACTTACACAAGCACTTACACAAGCACTAACACAAGTACTTACCCAAGAACAAGCACAAGCCATGGGTCTAGGTACCGGGCGGGCGGAAATCCCCTATGCTCCAGCTTCATTATCGCCGGTGGCGACAGTGACAGCACGAGCAGCAGGTACATCACCGGGGGGAGCGACAGGTGGAGGATAATAATGAGTATTTTCTAGAGGGAGAAGAGTTTCTCCCTCTAGTTTAGTGTCACGCAAGCGAAGGGGAAAAGTTAAAAGAAGGGGAAAGGAGAAACGTGGAAATACAGGTCGTTGTCATATCAACTTGGGTCTGCTTATTACTTATAGCACCATTAGGGCTTTATGCTCAAATTGGTTGTATGCGCACTGCTGAAGATTACTTTAGAAGAAAACGTATAGCTCAAGAATACAGTCAGCATTCGATTAACATTAACCAAGAAGTCACTCGCTTTTCGTTGTCATATAACATGGGAATGGATAGAAGCCTGGGCTATGAAAGAATTATTTATTAAGAAATAGGAGATATTGCTATGAATTATCAAAGAAAGCTTTCAAGTGCGCGTAAAGCTGGATCAAAACAAGATTATATAAAATTTTTGGAACTCAAAGCCCTCGCAGAAATCCTTGATAGATTAGAACATATTGAAGAGTTTCTTGAAGAACATTTTGCTGAAGATGAAAACGAGAACCAATGCGAAGGTTACGAAGATGAAGACGAAGATGAAGATTATGATGAAGATGAAGACGAAGATGAATGCTAAGCATGAACTCATATAAAAATTGAAAAATTAAAGGAGACACAACCATGTGCCAAAACAAAAGATTGGGTCAACTTAATTCTAGCTCCTGCGGCTCCAATGAGCTCCACAAATTAAAGATGCTTTTGCACATCTTAAACAGATTGGATGCTATAGAAGAGCTCATCTTTGAATATGGGTATGAGTTCGAAGAAGAAGGTCAAGAAGAAGAATACTCACCTCATGAAGAATATGAAGATGAAGGGTGCGGTAGTAGGGGTAAAATAGCGGGATGTGGCTGGTAAGCTAGAGATCATCTATCATGCTCTTATTAATTAATAAGAGCATGATAATGTGCTTTTTCTTACACTAATCCCACTGAAGTGAGCCGGCGGTTTGATATTCTGTTACACGTGTCTCGAAGAAATTCTTTTCTTTGTTTAAGTCGGTTGCTTGAGATAACCAAGGGAATGGATTTTCCTTAAAGTAAACTTTAGGTAGACCAATTCGTTCTAATCTGCGATCAGCGATATATTCAACGTAATCAGAAAACTGTTGTGCATTAATGCCCAACAGTCCCTGAGGGCAGGCGTCATAGGCATACTGCTTTTCGAGTATAACTGCTTTTTGTATGAGGGTTATGATCTCTTGTTGAAATTCTGTATTCCAGATAGCAGGATTTTCTGTATTAATTGTGTTAATAAGATCACAGCCAAATGCAAGATGAATACTTTCATCGCGCATGATATATTCAAACTGCTGACCAACGCCAACCATTTTGTTCTGACGCTTGAGGGCGAGCATCATAGCAAAGCCTGCATAGAAAAAGATACCCTCCATAATAACATAATAGCCAACCAGGTCATGAATAAATTGGCGAATATTAACGGTACCTTCAGTAGTAAAATTTGGGTCAAAAAGCGATTTGGTTAGGTTAACAACAAATTCGTCTTTTTCTTTTATAGAAGGGATAGTGAGATACATGGTGTAAATCTCTTCAGGATTGAGTCCCAACGTATCACAACAATAAATAAACGTGTCGGTATGAATCGCTTCTTCGAACGCTTGACGTAAGAGATACTGGCGGCATTCAGGATTAGTCACGTGCTTATAGACAGCAAGAACTAAGTTATTTGCTGTAAGTGACTCTGCTGTAGCAAAAAAGCCCAGATTCCAGAGAATTAAGCGTCGTTCAGTTGGTGTAAGAAATGTTGGAGATTTCCAATGTTCAACGTCAAGTTGCATGGGTATTTCTTCGGGCGTCCAGTTATTTGCTACACCGTTTTTATAATGTTCACGTGCCCACAGATAGGTCATAGGTAAAATTTTATTAGGATCAGTTTTAGAGTTGTTAATGATCCCTCGAGTAGCTGCCATAGGTTCTCCTAAAAGTTACTAGATTATTGACATGTTATTGACATGATTCGCAGTCAGTTCCCTCTAATGAGCACGCTTCAATCTGATCAGTCCGAGAAGATTCGTTAGCCGGAGTATAGGTGCGTTTTTGGGTATAACCGAAAGTTTTAGCATCAAGCGTTGATTTTTCAATTTGTGAGGCACCGAGCGTGCGTAAGTAATAGCATGTCTTGAGGCCACACTTCCAAGCAAGCAGGTAAATATCATGCAGCTTTTGTCCTGAGACACCCTTTAAAAAAACATTATGTGATTGGCTTTGATCTATCCATTTACCTCGTGCTGCAGTAATCTTAATAAGCCACTCAGGGTCAAGCTCAAATGCTGTTTTGTAGGTATCTTTTAGGTGGTTAGGAATAGTTGGAATAGACGCAAGATCACCGTCATAATACTTGAGCATATCAAGCATCGACCGATTCCAGAGGCCAAGTTTTTTTAAGTCTTCGACTAAGTAGCTATTAACAATCGTAAATTCACCGCTTACGTTTGATTTAACGTAGATATTCTTGTAAATAGGTTCAATAGAGGGATAGCAGCCTGCTATCGTCGCAATGGTTGCTGTTGGTGCGATGGCCATAACGTTTGAGTTGCGCATGCCATGCTGCTTCACACGAGTTTTAAGAGATTGCCAATCAAGTCGAGCAGTACGAGACACATCGATACGCATACCACGTTCATTCTCGAGGAGATCAATAGTATCAAGAGGGAATATACCCCGATCCCATTTAGAGCCTTTGTATGAGCTATAGGCACCACGTTCTTCTGCAAGCTTGCATGAAGCCTCGATCGCATAATACGCTATTTTCTCCATAGACTGATCGGCAAATTCACGTGCCTGTTCACAAGCAAAAGAGATATTACTCTTAAAGAGTGCATCCTGAAAACCCATAAGCCCAAGACCGACAGGACGATGGCGCATATTCGATGTTTGCGCCTCGACCGTTGGATAAAAGTTAAGATCGATAATATTATCAAGCATACGAACAGCTTTGGTTATGGTATCTTTGAGCAAGCTGTCATCGAGCTGGCCTGTGTTGGTAATATGGCATGCCAGATTAATAGAACCTAAGTTACATACTGCTGTTTCTTCAGATGATGTATTAAGGGTAATTTCGGTACATAAATTAGAGTTATGAATAAAGCCAGCATGATCTTGCGGTGATCGAATATTGCAAGGATCTTTAAACGTTATCCACGGATGTCCCGTTTCAAAGAGACGTGTGAGCATCTTGCGCCAGAGTTGTTTTGCTGAAATTTCTCGATAGAGCGTAATCTGTCCCTTGCGGGCTTGTTCTTCGTAATACTCATAACGGCTTTCAAAAGCTTTGCCAGAGAGTTCAGCTAAATCGGCCACCCCTTCTGGTGAAAAAAGTGTCCATTGTTTGTCTTCTAGTACACGCTTCATAAACAGATCGGGAATCCAATTTGCCGTGTTCAAATCATGGGTACGACGTCGCTCATCGCCAGTATTGCGTCGTAAATCTAAAAAGTCTTCAATATCAAAATGCCATACTTCTAAATAGACACAGGCACCTCCACGACGTATGCCACTTCTGGTAATAGCGACAACCACATCATTGGCAATTTTTAGGTAGGGCACAACTCCCTGACTTGTGGCTTTAATGCCTTTAATAAAAGCACCTGTTGCTCGAATATTTGTCCATGAGGTACCAATACCACCAGCCCATTTTGATAATTGAGCGTTATCACCCATGCATTTAAAAATATGTCCAAGATCATCTTGTACTACATTGAGATAGCAAGAGCTTAATTGTGCTCGGGGAAATCCTGCGTGAAAAAGCGTCGGTGTTGAAGGAACATAGCGTAATGTTGAAAGCAGTTCATAAAATTCTACCGCTTTATTATTTTTATCTGGCTCATTAAGCGCCAAGCCCATAGCGATACGCATCCAGAATACTTGAGGAAGCTCAAGTCGCTGGCCTTGATGCTTAAGAAAATAACGTTCATTAAGCGTATAGAGCCCCATATAGCTCAGTAATTGGTCACGTTCTGGCTTTAAATATTCTGCCAAATACTCAAGATCATATGAACCCATAGTTTCATGCAAGAGGCCAAGATGCATGCCCTTTCGAATCATTTTAATAAATGCCTGAATGGGGAGAAATTCGGGTATAGTATCAGCTTCTATGGTTTCAGCAACTTCTTGTGCTAACTTATTGAGGAGCAAACGTGTAGCTACTTTATCATAGGCAGGATCACGCTCCATAAAGGCTGCTGCTGCCATATAATAAGCCTTTTCCAGATCACTCGTCGATATACCATCAAATATCGTCCGCATAATTTCCTGAACAATTATGTCTACCGATACTACCTGCTCGTATCCTTGGCAAGCACGAGCAATACTTGCATGAACTTTTTCAGCACTAAATTCAACAACATGCCCACTCCGCTTAATAATCCTCGTAATCCGGCAGGGCTCCGCATGCAGGTTGTTGGGCTGCTGTCTCGTTAGATGATTTTGTAATTCCATGGTATCCTCATGAGTAATCTCAGACACAAAAAACTTTCCTCGAGCGAATCGTTATATCTTGTCTATCGCTTGTAATAATTTGCTAAAATTTTCAGCTGGTAAAAATAAAGAGTGCATGGGCATGTATCTATGGTAGCAGTTTAGCCTTAGAGAATCAAACAAAATTACGCTTTTTTATAACAAAAAGTATTCTTAAATTTTTTACTGAGTAATACCGCTTATAATTTCAGTTATATAAGATATTTTGAGCGCTTGACAAGCCCCCTATATCCCAGAGTATGCTAAAAGCAGATAGTTTTTTATTAATATGTCTCAAATAAGGGGGGACTGTACTATGACTGTGACCAAAAAAAAGCTTTATGCGTATCGCACAGCGCTTGCACTACCAATTGGTCTATTGATGATATGTTCGCTTCAAGGTCGTTACGCTGATAAGAGCACTGAACTTTACGATGATGATTTTGATCGTCCATCAGCTCCAGCATCAGCACAAACTATGCCTAAAAAACGACAACATGGTGGCGTACAAGAAATCAAAACAGCAGGTGACTACAAGCAGGCTCTTGAAAGCGATAAACCAGTAATTATTGATATTTGGACCACCTGGTGTGAAGCTTGCAAAATGTATAAAGAACCATTTAGCCGTGTTGCCTCCGAATACGGTGAAGATGCTGATTTCTATTCATTAAATCCAGAACTTAATGAAGACTTTAGAAAATTTGTTATAAAAGAATTGAATGGTATTGAGGCTTTCCCGACAACAGTATATGTCAAAAAAGGTACTATTGTTGACAAAAAACGTGGTTCATTTGAATATGAAGGTTTTAAGAAGCATGTGCGAACATTTCTTGGACTTCCACGTGAGCAAGAAAAAAGAGAAGAACCTCAGCGAGGAAAGGGCAGGAATGGAGAAGGCAAAAGACGTCGTGCTCCAGAGCCATGTGGCCCATGTGCGTCAAGCACTCCTAAATCGAAGACAACGCGCACTATTAGTAAATAATAATTAAAGAACAACAAAGAAAAGGCACGATATATATCGTGCCTTTTCTTTGTTTTATATCTTGATAGCTAAAATGCTACAAGCAAGAGTGCAATCATCGACATAAGCTTGATAAGAATATTAAGAGCAGGGCCTGCTGTATCTTTAAACGGATCACCGACTGTGTCGCCAACAACGGCAGCTCTATGCGCAGCTGAACCCTTGCCACCAAAATGACCAGCTTCAATATATTTCTTAGCATTATCCCAAGCGCCACCACCATTTGCCATCATAAGCGCGAGTAATACACCAACGGTCGTAATCCCAACAAGAAGCCCACCAAGAGCAAATTTGCCCAAGGTAAACATGATAATACAGGGTACAGATGCTGTTATAATACCCGGTACAATCATGTGGCGTAACGATGCTTGCGTAGCGATACCAATGCAGCGCTTGTAATCTGGGTCTGCTTTTCCCTCCAAAAGCCCCGGAATTTCTCTAAATTGACGTCGTACTTCCATAACCATTGCAAGTGCCGCGTCACCAACAGCACGCATGGCATATGATGATATCAAGAAGGGCATGGTGCCACCGATAAATACACCAGCGAGCACGAGTGGATCAGCAAGATTAAGTACGGCAATTTTGCTCTCTTGTCCATAGGCAGCAAATATGCCAAGTGCAGCAAGTAATGCTGAGCCAATAGCAAACCCTTTGCCTAATGCAGCTGTTGTGTTGCCCAGCGCATCTAACTTGTCGGTTATAGCACGTACCGATTTTGGTAAATGTGACATTTCTGCAATGCCACCGGCATTATCAGCAATAGGGCCATATGCATCAACTGTCATTGTGATGCCTACAGTTGCTAACATGGCAACCGCTGCAAGAGCAACACCAAAAAGGCCACCACCGTAGGTATATGAGCCTAATACAATAAGGCTTAACAGAATAACAGGAGCAACTGTTGATGCCATACCCAACGATAGGCCGTAAATAATATTAGTTGCGGCACCCGATTCAGAGATCTTGGCCAACTGCTTAATAGGACTTCCGCCTGTATAATATTCAGTAATAAGACCGATAATAATACCGGCAACACAACCAAGAAGAATCGACCAAAATAAAGCAAAGTCTAAATGCATCCAGGTGAGATACCAGTATGACATGCTAACCAGTGCTATGATAGCCATATAGGTTGAATTGCGCAAGAGTGTTGCTGGATGAGCCTTAAGCAAAAATGTTGCAAGAAATGCTACAAGTGAACCCACAAGACCAAAGCCGGATATAACAAGTGGTAGTGTTACATATGCCAAATTACTACTATAGCTTGTCATAGCCAAAATGATCGTTGATACCATGGCGCTTACATAAGACTCATAGATATCTGCACCCATACCAGCAGTGTCACCGACGCAATCACCTACATTGTCAGCTATAACAGCTGGATTGCGTGGATCATCCTCAGGAATTCCAACTTCAAGTTTTCCCACTAAATCAGCACCGACATCAGCAGATTTAGTATAAATACCACCGCCAACACGGGCAAAAAAGGCAACAAGCGAAGCGCCTACTGCAAAGCTTGTTAGCAACAATACCATGTCAGGTCGGCCATACGTAAGGAGGACAAGCGTACTTAATCCAAGAAGGCCAACGCTCGCCACGGTAAGGCCCATGACGCCGCCACCAGCAAAAGCTACAAGAAATGCTGCATGTTCACCTAAATGTTGTGCCGCCATGGTTGTGCGGACATTGGCATACGTAGCTGCGCTCATGCCAACAAATCCCGTTGCCAATGACAAAATAGAACCAGCTAAAAAACATACCGCAGCCAATGGTTTTGCCAATACAATTAAGAGCAGAACAATAACGCCTACAACCAAGAAGATAATGCGATATTCTTGATGTAAAAATTCTCGAGCACCGATTCTAATGGCATGTGCTATATATTGTGCTCGTTCGTTATCAACAGGTAATGAACGGATGCGCTGCATGAGCACCCAAACGGCAACTAATCCTACGAGTGACACAGCCGCAAGTGCATAATAAAGGGTATGTATAAGCATAGAGTCTCCGCAAACAGAAGAACAATAACTACAAAGAGGTTACTAGACAGATTTTTAGCGTAGCGCGATTCTTAATTTTTGTAAAGATAAGCTCCCAGTCAAGCAATTAGCTACTTAGAATTTCTTGTGAAGTTTTTTGAACTTGGGCAGACAAATCTGGTAGCATCTGATCTAACGCTTGAACTTCATGTTCAAAGTAGTCATAAAAGCACCAGGGCAGCTGATCGTACTTCACGAGGGTAAGGTACTGTGAATAATCAATACCACAGTAGGTATCCCAAAAAAGAACGACTTTATGAGCTGTCGAACCCTTGCGTATATCGTCAAGTAGAGCAGCGCATGCTTTTGCTGTATACGTACCATCCAGCGTAATATTTTCTGTTTCTTTGACCAATGCACGAGCCTGCATACCCTCTGGCGTAAATACAGCATAGCGAGGACCATAAAAATTATAATTAAAAATAATATCATCATACAGCAGCGTGTACGCTGGAAACGATGCATCTAACGTTCGCAAGAGCTCAACGGTGGCATCAAAAAGCTTCTTAAATTTCTTTATACATTGATCTTCATGTACAGGCTCGACGAGAATGGCAACTATACGTGAGGATAGACCTGCCGCTTTGCAACCTAGAACTAAACCAGCTGCTGTTCCCATACTGCCGCAAGGGACATAGATAAGATCAGGCTCAGGTAGCCCACCTGCCGTAATTTGTTCTTTTAATTCAAAAGCAGCATTTACAAATCCAACGGCACCCAAAGCTGATGAGCCTCCTGTTGGTATAATATAGGGAAAGCTACCATGCTCATGATATTCATGTAACCAAGCGCATATGGTTCCGATTTTACGCATGTTGCCGTCAAGATAATGCTCGAGCTGTGTGTTGTGTTTCACATGCATAAGTAAGTTATTGCGCACACCGTAAGAACATGCTTGAGGCATAAGCATACATATGGCCTTAAGGCCAAGTTGCTGAGCGTATATTGAGGTAGCTAGCGCATGATTTGATCCGGCTGCACCAAACGTTATAACTGTTTGTGCTCCATGAGCGAGAGCTTCAGCCAAAAGAAACTCAAGCTTGCGAACTTTGTTGCCGCCGTATATATGACCGGTATCAAAGCTTTTTGCACCACTTACGTCATCACGCTTGATATAAAGATGTGGTGCGCCAACAAGCGCACTAAGCTTTTCAAGCCTGTGAATGGGAGTTGGCAGATCTCCTAGAGAAATATAGGGGAGATTTTTCTGCAGCTCGGGATACTGCTTAAACAAAGGGATCATGCGATATGGCGTGGGTAATACTGATGCATCGCGAGGCTGAGCAAGAGCTCCTCGAGCATTCAGTTTATCTATCCAGTCATCAGCTGCACTAACGTTTATATGCATGTCCCGAAGTAGTTCTCGTTCTTTAAAGCTCCCGCTATAAGTAGTTGCTACAGTACATAGGCTAATCCAAGCCAGAATAGCCGGTATGTGTAACCTGTTCATGGTTTCCTCGACTGGTGTGTAACGGTGTAGAGTTTGCCCTTGGTTAGCAACGCCTAGACTGCCCTAAAATATATTTTGCGTCAATGCTTGTATTAAAGAAGCTTTACATGCTCAGCGTACCATTTTATACTGATCTTGCTCGTGAGCTCACTCTTTTTAAGAAGGCTGGACGATACCTTTTGGCTTGCTGAACCTCATTCTCAAGTATTACAGCACTCTCTTAAAGATCTAGAGCGAGGAATTAAGAGCTTTTTTAAAGCACGTAAGGCAAAGAATAAATTTGGCTTTCCTCGTTTTAAAAGAAGGGCATTAAAGATTCTTTCAGATATCCTCAATATATTGAATGTGCTAACGATAAAGTCTATTTGCCCAAAATAGGATGGATACGCTATAGAAACTCTCGCCCTGTTGAGGGAAACATTAAACAGGCCACGATAAAAAGAGATGGCAAGCATTGGCACATTCATCTTGCTTGTAGTGTTATGTCTGACATACAGCCTGTAGCTATCTCTGCACATAACGCTGTTGGTATAGATTTGGGTATTAATCGCTTTGCCGTTATGTCTACCGGTGACGTTATTGAAAATCCTGCTTTCCTTAAAAGTAGTTTAAATAAATTAGCTCTATCTCAACGTGCTTATGCTCGAACCAAGCCGACTTCGCCAAAGGCTACGACGGCCAAGGGCAGCAATAACGGAAAGAAAGCAGTCAACCGTGTTGGTGACTGTCATAGATATATTAGAAATAAGAGAAAAGATTTTCTTCATAAAGCATCAAGCAAAATCGTCAAAAACCACGACGTTATTGTTGTAGAGAATCTCGACGTTAAAAGCACGATTCGTAATAGATATGTAGTCCGGCCTTCATAGCCATCTTCTTCGTTAAAACTATGAAGATCTTGAAGGCTGTTATGGCGGAGTAGGCCACAGTCTATAAGTGATGCTGGATGGAGCATATTCGTTGATATGTTACGGTACAAGTGCCAATGGTATGGTAAAGCCCGGCCTTCGTGGCAACTATGGCGGAGTAGGCCATTTTGCTATGATTAATCGTTACCGGCCAACGACTAAGATGTGTTCAGCTTGTAAGAATGTTCAAGACATGCCTTTATCGGTACGTACTTACACTTGTAAAGAATGCGGCATAGAGATAGATAGAGATCTGAATTCGGTCACCCTACAAAACAAGAATCTCTAGCTTTTAAGCCATGTGAATGTCAATAGAAATAATACTAGAGAAGTTAAAAGACAAGTTAAAAAAGCTTGAGAGTAGCTGCATATCACTAAATAATATCTAATATGTTATTATTTTTAAAGATGTTGATTAATTCTTAAATTTTTGTTACTATTGGAAAAATTTATTATTGCCATGTTGTTTATGCGGGGTCTTAGTTATCTATGGAGAGCGTTTTACTGTCACCTACATCACTACTAAACTTGAGCATTTTTACTTGCACTCTTTCTCTCTCTTGTATGCAAGTTACAACTAATAGAGCACTAGAGATTTTACCTGAGATTCAGCAAGAACTTAACAATGCATTACTTGATACCATCGCCATGCAACCAGATAGGGAGACAATAACATCACTTTTGGAGGCGGGAGCCGATGTTAACTGTCATAATTCCAAAACGGGTCACACCCCTTTGACATGGGCTGCTCTTAATAATAGCCCACATATTGTCACACTGCTCATTGCTCATGGTGCTAATCTTAAGCATTTTAAAGACCCAGATTGTTCGCTTATACACTGGCTCTGCTCACCATCGCCCCGAATATCATCTCTTCTTACACTCTTACATCATCCTGTTATGCTGTCTAAAGAAGAACGTGAACTGGTTTGTAAAACTTTGGAGCAAGACAAGTATTCACCTCTCGATGCTGCATCTCTTGTTGGCGATAGCAATCGTGTGACAGAGCTTCTAAAAGGCGTTACGCCCAAATGTTTTTCAGAAATAGATGGAAAATTGAGCATAACGCCGTTGCAGTGGGCTACGTTGTCTGGTCATAAAGCAATTATCGAGGCACTTTTAGATCATGGTGCTCTCATAAGTAAAAGAGACGACCATAAAAATACATTGCTTCATCTTGCTGCATTAAAGGATCATGCTGAAGCTGTCGAACTTTTCATAGCCCGTCGATTTCGTGCTGATATTCATAATAATGATGGTTACACAGCTTGGGGACTTGCTTATAAACTTGACCACCAGAATGTACTTGCTGTATTTGACCGCATGATTCCCTCAACGCAAGTGAGCATGGTATCGAAAGCAGGACGCGATAATAAGCTCGACAAGATTTTGCCTCTTTTACCTGAAAAGAACATTATGCGCCATATCATAAGCTACCTTATGGGAAAAGCTCAAGCTGAAACAACTTCTTAACGTATCTAACATTGCTACTTCACTACCGAACAATTAAGTGTTGACGCCTCGGCCCATAATTTGCTACTATTACTATTAGACAGATAGTTTATTTGATATAAATGAGGCTTAACTTATGGAAATATCTAAAAATTTACGATTGTTCACCGTGTCTTTTGTAGCTTTAGTGCTCAGTGTTTCTTGTTTACAGGTCTGGAGCACGTCACCACCAAGTCCACCGAGGAAAAAACAAAAATATCGCCCAGAGCTATCTCAAGAAGCACGTAAAAAGCTTAAGCAATTATCGTTGCGTGCAGCAGTAGGCATGGGGGCTGTGGAGACGATTGAGAAGGCACTGCAAGGAGGTGCCAATGTTGATACTATAGATACGTATGGAAATACTCCTTTAAGTTGGGCTGCCTATGAAGGACAGATACCTGTTATGCAACTTTTACTTGCTCACAATGCTCATATTAATCATGCAAATCAGCAGGGACAAACTCCCTTGGCTTTAGCACTACTTCAAGGACAAGATCGAGCAGTGTTCTTGCTTTTGGCCAATGATGCACCCGTTCCTGCTGAACTTTATCAAAGAATGATTGATCTACTACGTCCTGTTTTATCGCCTTTGAATTTGGCACTCATCGAAGGCGATACAGAAGCAGTTGCTACTATCTTGAACAAGATGCCTCAAGTAATTAATGATGCTGAGCCATTTTTGGGTATGACGGCATTAGATTGGGCTGCCGTCCGGGGCCATGCAGATCTTGTGCGCCTGTTACTTGATCGTGGAGCTGATGTTAAAGTACGAAGCACTGCAGGCAATACACCATTACACTATGCAGCGCTTGCTGGCAATCCTGACATTATTGAGAGCCTTTTACGAGCAGGTGCTCATGTCAATGAACGTAACAATAACGGCGATACGGCCTTGCATTACGCAGCCCGTAATGGACACCTACGTGCTGTTCAAGTTTTACTTCGTCATAATGCTCTGGCGAATCTCTTCAATAATCAACATGCGTCAGCATGGATTCTTGCTTTTCGAAATAATCATCCTGAAGTTGCAGATTTTCTTGAAAGACATGCAAGCGAACTTGTATACGGTCAGCTAACACAAACAGGACGACAAGCTGGTGAATTTGCATGGGCTCCAACTCCCACAGGTCAACCGCTTCCGGCTGAAATTGCTGCTATTATTGCCCAACTTGCTATGGCACCGGGAGTTCCACCTCAATCAGGGTTCTAAGTGATTGCTTAAGTGCTCAGGATATTCTATAATCAAGCTGTATAGTCAGCACAGAAGCCAGTACTACTGGCTTCTGTGCTGATGGAGCTCCAAGCATGATTAAAGATCAAGACGTTATGACAAGACTTCTTTATGTATTATTCCCCAAATGCTAAAATTTATCTGTTTGGTTCTCGCGCTCGGGGAACCCATAAGGTGACTTCGGATATAGATATTGCTCTTGATGCAGGGCGCAAATTAGATATGTTAGAATTAGCTCAAGCGAGAAACGTTCTTGAATGCCTCTATATACCCTAACGAATTGATATTGTCGATATACATTCTGTTCCTGAAGAGATGAAAACTGAGATAATGCCCGAGGTCATTTTATGGAAAGGTTAAAGCTTCGCTGCAAGACCCTACTGCAAGCATACAGCAGACTTGAGCATGTGATCAACAAGCTTCAATTGACTTCTTAGTCGTTACTTTTTTATGCTCACAAAAAAGTATACTGCTGTACTGTGTAAGCGTGAGGGTAGAGTACTATGCTACAGAGGGGAGCGAAGGAGCTTGCTACGCACTTATTGAGTCTTGCCGATATTATCGTTAATGGCAATCGTCCATGGGATATACAGGTGCATAATGACCGTTTGTACACTCGTGTTTTTGCCAAAGGATCGCTAGGGCTCGGCCAAGCCTATATGGACGGTTGGTGGGATTGCCAGCAGCTTGACGAATTTTTTAACAAAATTCTTACCGTAGATTTGCCCAATAAACTACGCCCAAGTCCAACATTGCTCTGGCATATGCTTAAAGCACAGCTGTATAACCTACAGCATGCCAGACGTGCTTATCAGGTTGGTGAGCACCATTATGATTTAGGTAATGATCTTTATGAAAGCATGCTTGATAAGCGATTAGTCTATACTTGTGGATATTGGAAAGATACTCATAATCTTGACGATGCACAAGAAGCGAAGCTTGATTTAGTATGCCGCAAAATTGGTCTTAAGCCTGGCATGCATGTTCTTGATGTCGGCTGTGGTTGGGGAAGCTTTGCAAAATATGCAGCCGAGCACTATGGTGTCAGTGTTGTAGGAGTTACTATATCTGCTGAACAAGTTGCTCTCGGCAATAAGCTCTGCAAGGGGCTGCCAGTCGAGATACGATTACAGGATTATCGAGAGGTTAATGAGCCGTTTGATCACATTGTGTCATTGGGCATGTTTGAGCATGTTGGCTATAAGAACTATAGCACCTATATGCATATTATTAACCGCTGCTTAAAAGATGACGGTTTGTTTCTTTTGCATACTATAGGTGGCAATAGATCTTGTACTGCGGGTGACCCTTGGCTAGAAAAGTATATTTTCCCTAACTCTATGCTTCCGTCTATCAAGCAGATAGCTGCAGCGGGCGAAGGGTTATTTGTTATGGAAGATTGGCATAATTTTAGTGCTTTTTATGAAAAAACTCTTCTTGCTTGGTATGCCAATTTCAATAAAAGTTGGAATACCCTTAAGTCAAACTATAGTGAACGCTTTTATCGCATGTGGAGCTACTATTTGCTCAGCTGCGCTGGAGCTTTTAGAGCACGTTATTGTCAGCTTTGGCAAATTGTGCTTTCAAAAAAAGGAGTTTCCGGTGGCTATCATTCAATTCGCTAATTGAGCCTGGGTTTTAAGAAGACTTTGCCAATAGAGCTTTGATCTATTGACAGCAACAATATGCTTAGGTATGGTGGGGCACTGAGATCAAAGTGTTCAAAACCTCTTTTAAGAAAGGATGCCCATGAAAACATTAAGCATGGCATTACTCGCTGTTTCGCTTATTCCTGCTCCAGTCTTCTGCTCAGATAAAGCTCAAGGCGCAGTAAAAGCCGATCAAAAAGAGATACTGTCCCAAGGCGATAGTGTTTCTTTCAAACACAGCAACTGTGGCTGTGGTTGTCGCAGACGTTGTTGCGGTTGCAGATAAGCCTCTATCTAATAACTTCTTATAGTTGTTAAAGTTAAGGCCTTCCTTATAATCTTACAAGACATAACGGAAGGCCTTTTGCTTGGCCGTTTTGCGCAACTCAAGTTACTGAGTTTTTTTTATCTATAAAGACTGAAGTATAGCTGCTTCGCTAAAATGATATTTGATGCCTTTAACAAGCTGAAATTCATCAGGTCCCTTGCCCAAAAGAGCTATAATGCTTTTTGAGCCTGATAGCTTATAGGCATGTCTTATTGCTTGCTCACGATCAAGTTCAATAAGTACTGTATGATTATTCTCGGGCGATATGCCTGCTTGAATATTCTGAATAATAGCCATGGGATCTTCCGACCGTGGATTATCGGATGTCAAAATAATACTATCGGCATACTGGGCAGCTACAGCACCCATTAGAGGGCGCCTTGGGACATCACGGTCCCCGCCGGCCCCAAATACAACAATTATATGTGAACTAAGTTGTCGTAGCGTTGACAGTACAGCTTGAAATGACGATGGGTTATAAGCGTAATCAATAAACGCTGTGGCGCCATTAGGCAATACAAAACGGGTTAAGCGGCCCGGCACGCCAGCAAATGTCCGACATGCTTGTTGAATAGCATGAGGTGCTATACCAAGGCGTAGTGCACAGCTTGTAGCGGCTAAGATATTGTAACCGTTAAAGTAACCACATGACGCGGGACAAATAAGTGGAAGCTCCTCATGGTTAGAATTATACACAGTGAGATCTAAGCCATTAAGATCTGCTTGGTTAACCTGTGCCCAATATGAACAGGTGGCTTGTAAACCATAGGAGATTACGCGAGCTTGAGGGCAGACGAGTTGAGCAATATGTGGATCGTCATTATTAAGCAGAACAAGCGCCCCAGGCTTAACTTGATTAAGAATAAGCTTTTTTGCGTTAAAGTAATCAGTAAGTGTTGGGTAAAACTCACCGTGCTCTCGGCTAAAATTGGTAAAAATAACCGCTTCAAATTCTATACCATCTACACGGTGAAGGGATAATGCTTGAGCTGCAACTTCCATAACAATCCACTCGATATTTTGTCTGCGGCATGTGTCGAGAAATACCTGTATATAATCAGGTTGGGGTGTCGTAAGTGGTGCTGGCAATAAAGTTTCTTTAATGGAGTTGGTCACCGAGCTTATACGCGCTGTTGCATAACCAGCTGACTTAAGCACGTGCTCCAATAAAAAAACAGTTGTTGATTTACCTACGGTTCCCGTTATGCCAATAATCTTTAAAGACCGTGCAGGATAATCAAGTGCTTGAGCGCTTAGTTCAGCGAGTGCCTGACGTGTATTAGCTACACGAAGTGGTGCTATATTTTTACTGGTAAGCAGTTCTTGAATAGATGAAGAAAGCACAACGCTTTCTTCAATGACAATACGTGATGCTCCACGAGCAACTGCTTCAGGGATATACGTAATACCATCTTCTTTGATGCCTTTAATAGCAACAAAAGTACTACCCGGACCTACATGCGTAGTATGACAGGTAACAGGAAACACGGTTGGCAATACACTCATAGCACTTATAACACTTATAGTTTAAACAGGTTTATACTGGGGTTAGTTCTTGAGCACGCAACTCTCGCCTTAACCACGGCAAAAGCATAAGTAATCCGTAAAGATTAATAACAAGCATACCAGCGTTAGCACTATCGACGGCACTCCAAATACTTTCAACGTTGCCGAGCGAACCTACAAGGGCCATCATGCAGTAGATTATACTATAAAGCCAGAGAAAGCGGCCCCCCGTAATAAACCTCCAGCACTCACGACCGATATAAGCATATGAAATCATGACGCCCATACCAAAGATAATAGACAAGAACGTTACGATCCAGGCACCAATCGAGCCGAATACTGTTTCATAAGCAGCACTGGTTAATGCTATACTTGTAAGACCGCTGTCCCAGACACCGCTTGCAACAAGGGCAAGCATAAGCATAAAGCACACCAAGTGATTACTGACAACGACCGATGCCATTGACATTATTGCATTTCGCCAAGGGTTAACAGCTTTTGTTGCACCAAAAAGCACACCAGCAGTTCCTAATCCTACTTCTGTTGCGCTTAATTTGCGGGAAATACCAAAGCGCAGCGCTTGCTTAATAGAATACCCAGCGATACCACTGGTAACTGCTTGAGGCTTTAAAGCACTTTTAATAATTAAAAATAGGGCATCATCGAGCATGCGATAGTGATAAACAAGTACTATAAGTATCGTTACGAAGAAAAGCCCAACTTTTAAGGGCACCAACGTATTTGAGATCTTAATAATGCGTTGGGCACCACCAAGCATGATATAGGCTAAAAAAGCAAAAAGAGCGAAAGCGATCATGCTTGGTTCGGCGTGAGTTATGCGTTCAATACCCAAGCGCATCGAATTGCACTGTAATGCGCTTCCTGCTATAAAACTTACCAGTAAGCATGATACTGCATAGAGCAAAGGTAATATACGTTTACCAGGCACTTTGCCAAGAAAAACCATAGGTCCCCCACGCCATAAACCCGCCGCTGTGGTGTCAGTAAAGCTTGTACTTGCATATACTTCGGCATATCTAATGGCCATAGTAAAGAAACCCAGTATAAATACCCAGAATGCTGCTCCAGGCCCACCCGAAGCGATAGCTGTTGCCATACCGGCTAAACTTCCATTACCAATACTTGCATTAAGCGTATTCATAAATGCCTGAAAGGGCGTAATATATTCTGGGTTGGTACGAGCGGTATGATCGGAGAACAGTAAATACTTCCAGCTTGCGGTAAAATAGCGAAACTGAATAAAATTAAGGGCAATGGTAAAAATAATACTTATGGTACTCACGCCGATAACAAGAGGCCATCCCCAAATAAAGGAACCTATGCGCTGGAGAACCGCATCACTATAATAAAGCATACTGTCCAAGAAATAGCTAGCTGTAAAATACTATATATGTAGTATCAGTATATCAGGTATGTGCTTTTTAGGAAGAGTGCTTGCTCATGTAAGCCTGCACTGCTCTACTCATAAAGGGTGTAAGTACAAGTAAGCCATATAAGTTAACAGCAAGAAGGCCTGCGTTGACGATATCAATAGCATTCCATACTGCTGCTACACGAGCTAGTGCTCCAAACAAAGCCATCAAGCAGTAGATTCCTGTATATACTCCATTAAAGCGACCTTTAGTAAGAAACATCCAGCATTCCCTACCAATATAGGCATAAGCAACTAATACACCCATGCCGAAAGCAATTGATAAGAACGTTACGATCCAGCCTCCAGCAGATCCAAAAACTGTTTCATAAGCAGAGCTTGTTAATGCTGTACTCGTTAATCCACTTGTCCATGCGCCACTGGCCACAATCAAGAGCATGATGCTAAAACATACAAGATGGCTACTAATAAATGTTGTGACCATCGACATAATACCCGTGCGCATTGGGTTCTTGCTGGCAGTAGAGCCAAATAAGACACCTGACGTGCCTAACCCTGCCTCAGTTGCATTAAGCGATCGTGACATACCATAACGGATAGCATCCTGGATGCTATAGCCCAGTATGCCACCTGCAAGCGCCCGCGAGCTAAAAGCACTTTCAAAAATAAGTTTAAGTGCAGACCATAGTGATTGATAATGGTACAGAAGAGCAACGATAGTAGCGATAAAAAAGACTCCTACTTTGATAGGTACAATTTTATCTGATACTCGAATAATACGTTGAGCTCCACCGAGCATAATATACAGCAAGAAAGCAAAAAGAATTGCAGCAATAATGCGCGCGTCAAGATTGGTCATACGCTGAAGACCTAGTGTTATCGAGTTACACTGCATAGCATTGCCACTGAAAAAACTCAGAAGTAAGCAGAATACGGCATAGAGTGATGGTAAAAATTTTCCACCGGGAACATTGCTGAGATAGACCATGGGACCACCACGCAAAGCACCTGTTGCAGATGTTTCAATAAATCTTGTACTTGCGTATACTTCAGCAAATCGTACTGCCATCATAAACGTCCCAAGAATAAATACCCAAAGGGCCGCTCCTGGTCCGCCCGAATAAACAGCTGTAGCCATACCAGCCAGGCTCCCGTTGCCAATACTTGAGTTTAGGGTATTTAAGAACGCCTGAAATGGTGTTATGTATGACTCTTGAGAAACGCCAGGCTGCTGTTCTGCTGTAAATACGTACCGCCAAGCACGGATAAAATAGCGAAACTGGATAAACCTAAATGCACAGGTCATAATAACAGCAGCAGCAAAAACGAAAATAATAAGTGGCCATCCCCACGCCCACGTTTGAACTGTTGTTATCCAATGTTCAAGATTACTTGCTGTCATATATCAACCCTCTTTGCATATCGAGTATAACATTTGCTCTGAACAACCGATTCATTTTGTTTATCTTAGCTCATGAATGTTTTTCTTGCAACTTGTCGAGCTGGGGAGGGACAAGCGGTGGCTTACGAGCTCTTTTGACAAAGCATAGAGCACGAGGTATAGTAATAATTACATGATTGTAATTTTAAATAAGATATGACTTAAGCAAAGGCGTAATGTGAACAAATATATTCTGGCACTAGCAAGTTTTAGTATTTTTCTGTTTGATTCAAATCAACTCATGAGCATTCAGTTATCTCGGAAAGAGCAGCTTTTGCTTAATGAGCAGCTGTTACATGCAGCAGAACTAAGAGACACCGATAAGATAAGTTCCTTACTAAGGCAAGGTGCTAATGCCAATTGTGCTGATAATCGTGGCTTCACTGCTCTTAGGTTCGGAGCTATGTACGGAAATACAGATATGGTTAGCGAGCTTATAAAATATAGTGCTCAGGTTAATGAAGCTGATACTATTGGCTGGACTCCTCTTACATTTGCAATTGCTGGAGGTCATGCACCAATGGTTAAAATGCTTATAGAGCATGGCGCTGATGTTAATCATGTTGCTTCTGATAGCAGAACAGCTCTTATAGAGGCAATTCTTAGGGGACAGAGAGATATAGTTAGAATGCTTATAGAAGCTGGTGCTAACGTCAATCATATTGATAAAAATTTAGACTATACTGCCCTGGAATGGACAGCGGAGCGTGGGCATACAGAAATTGCTAGAATGCTTATAGAAGCTGGTGCTGATGTTAACTATGCTGATAATAATAACTTCACCCCTCTTGTATGGGCAGCTACTCAGAGAAATATAGAGATGGTTGCTATGCTTGTACGTTGTGGTGCTATCATACCTTCTACTTTATTTGCTTTCCATAGGGATAGAATTATACAAGCATTGAGGCAAAGCGGAATATCACCGCTGGCTTTGGCAATTATCGTGAGAGATACTGATACCATTACGAGGCTTCTCGCTCGAGATAATTCTACACTTTTTGGTATGCTTCTGTCTTATTTCTCTAATAGTATTAACGATCGTGATGCATATGGCATGACAGCGTTACATTGGGCAGTTGCTCAGAATTATGGCGCTCTAGTTGAAGATTTACTTGCCGAGTACCATCCTGGCCTGAATATACAAGATAATGAGGGCAACACTGTTCTGCATTTAGCTGCGCGTAATGGTAATGATCTTATTCTCCAAGTGTTACTTGCTCATGGTGTACGTATTGATGTTCAAAACGCACAGGGCAACACAGCGTTGCATCTAGCAGCTCAAGCTGGGCATGTAGCTATTGTTCGATCTCTTATTCGTCATGATAGTGCTACCGTTAATTTTGTTAATAGAGTTAATGATCGAGGGTTATCAGCTTGGTTACTTGCTCGTGGGCGTAACTATCGCGATATTGAGCGGCTTCTTGAACCAATGGCAGGACAAGCTCTTCTTAACCTGCTTTCAACTGAGGGACAACAAGGGCGTTTTGGCGTACTTCATACCGATAACGATACCAATGGGACAGCACAGACTTTAGGTGTTCTACCTGACGGTGTACTTCCCGCTGAAATTGCAGCTCATATTGCCCGCTTTGTTGTTGCTCAAAGGCCATATGCTCACGTAAGATCAAACCCTAATTCCAACTCTTAGCTTCAGCAATAGCTTAACGGGCCATCTTGTATGCTAGGCCTATCCTCTTTGACAAAGCATAGAGCATTAGCTAAAATAATAATTATAAGGTTGTCATTTTAAATGAAGCATAGCTTAAACAAAGGCGTAATGTGAACAAGTATATTCTTGCGCTAGCAATTTTTAGTACCTTTCTGTTTGGCTCATATCAACTTATGAGCGTTCAACTACCTAAAAAAGAGCAAGTTCGGCTTAATGAGCAATTGTTAAACGCAGCAGAAGCAGGCGATAAAGATACCGTAATCCGCTGTCTAGAGCAAGGAGCTAATGTTAATCATTTAACGGATGATGGTGCTACTGCTCTTATAAGAGCAGCTTCCTATGGGCATAAAATATAGTTAAGTTACTTATAGAGCATGGCGCTGAAGTTAATCGTGAGAATTTTTACGGCGAGACAGCTCTTATAAATGCGGCTTGTCTTTATTATCAAGAGATAGTTAAAATACTTGTATGTCATGGTGCCAGAGTGCCATCTATTATGACATCAATATACTTTCACGATGAGGTCACGAATATATTAATAAAAAGCAAAATTTCTACACTAGCTTTGGCTCTTATCGAGATGGATAGTTATGGTGTTTACGGTGTTACCAAGGTCCTTAATGAAGGTTCTATAAGTGTGCATACTCAAGATAATTTTGGCATAACAGCGTTACATTGGGCAGTTGCTCAAGATTATGATGAGCTTGTTGAGCTTTTACTTAATGACTATAACCCTAATCTAGATATACAAAATAACGAGGGCAACACTGTTCTGCATTTAGCTGCGCGTAATGGTAATGATCTTATTCTCCAAGTGTTACTTGCTCATGGTGTACGTATTGGTGTTCAAAACGCACAGGGCAACACACCGTTACATGTAGCAATACAGCAGGGGCGTGCAGATATAGTTCAGGCACTTCTTGATGTTCAGGCTGACCATACCATAAGAAATACGAGAGATCAAACACCGTTGGATCTAGCACATGAGTATGGGCGTACTGCTATTATTGACCTGTTGAGCAGAGAAAGAATTATACCTGGTATCTTGCGTGATCAAGGACTTTTTCAGCAATTGCATGCTCAGGGTAGAAATGTTCCAGCTATTGGTATGCCTGAAGAAATTATAGCACGCATAGCTCACTTTTTGCCTAGCCCTAATTCTAATGGCTAAGCACTACAGACAAGCTAAGCAGCTAGTATCCAAAGTATACCTGTGATAAGCTAGAATTGAAGTCCATTTCTTGCAAAAGCCTTATGCAGCATTTTGCTTATGTCACAACACGTGAGCACTAGAGTAGCAAGTTATCCCACCGGTTGTTGGCCTTAGACAAAATAAATTATGGATATTAAAGTATTATGAAAGTTGTACGCGAAAATATTACGGTTGAAGAGCTCAAAAAAATGTCCGAGAAAATATTTGGAGGTTTAGTTAAAGCTGTCGTTGATATCGAAAAAGAAATTATGGTAGTTGATGCTGAGCTTCACGCTGACGAAGAACTTCTCGTAATTCGTCCATCATGGGGTAACAAAAGCCATCGTGTTAACGGCCCTAAAATACAGGAAAAAATAAGAACCGTAGTTAACCAGTTGGTTGTTCTATGATCATACACAAGCACCTTGCATCGGGTCGTTGGTTTGAGCTTTCCTTTCTTGAGCAGCTAGCCAATGTAGGAAGTGATATTGAAAGAACAATTTATTGGAAAAAAAGAAGGCAATCTCGAGTACAGCCAAAAGGCTTTTGAGAGAGCACTTGAGCTTTTAAGTTTAACAATTATAGGTCCCAAAGCTAGAGGTCCTCGCCTTAAAGAAATAGGGAGAGTACGAGAAGCTCTTATAGACCATTTTGTGTACGATAACGAATACGGTACTACAGATGAATCATGGCAAGAATACTTTTATTGTTTTAACTATGCGTCTGCGCTCCAAAAAGGTAAATAACCGTGTCTAAGATAGCAGCTCTGGATGTGGGTGATCAATGGACAGGAATCGCTCTTTCAGATACATTACATATTCTTGCAAAACCTTATACAACGGTTGCATCATCTCAGCTTATGGCAGCTCTTAGAGAATTGTGTATGGTGGAAGATATAAGCACTATAGTAGTTGGCTATCCCAAAACAATGCGTGGCACTAAAAGCGATCAAACACGTAAAGTATGCATAGTATATGAAGAGCTTAAAGCAGCATTTCCTACCCTCACCTGGATATTGTGGGATGAGCGGCTGAGCAGCAAGCGAGCCGAGACAACAACAATGGGTAAAACTAAAACTAAAGAAGAAAAACTCAAACTTCATGCCAAAGCAGCGGCCTTTATTCTCGACTCTTATTTAACTTTTCTTGCAGTACAGCAAACGGTCTCATCATAACCCCCTATTGACAAGTATAGAGAGACTCCTTTAGATTCCTTAGTAAGACCATGTATACCACAAAGGGAGAGGATGGGGTATGAAGTGTTCTAAGTGCTCAGGGCTTATGGTCCTGCAATCATTTTTTGATCATTTTTTAAATTTTGATGGGTGGAAATGTTTAAATTGTGGTAAAGTTATTGCAAAGAAAGAAAAAACAATTGAATTTGATGCTTTTAGTATCTTCTATCAACAGCAAAAGTGTAATAATCGGAATAATCAATAGGTAATTAGATAATTAGATAATTAGGTAATAAGGTGACCCATAATCACATCGCTTCACAGCTCCCTCTCTATCTTGTACTTCAAAGTGGTTATACAGCAGTGCATATGGCGCTTTATGAAGGACCCAGGCTTTTAGAGCGTGCATATGAAGATAACAAGCGCTCAAGTAAAAACTTGATACCCTTGGTAGATACGCTGTTGCGGCAACATGGGAAAGTTCTTTCTGATTGTCAGTTTATTTCTGTCTATCAGGGTCCCGCGCCGTTTACCACATTACGTGTAGTAATTGCCTCGGCTAATGGCCTAGCGTTTGCAACACGATTATCGCTTGTTGGCATCGATGGACTTAAAGCATTTTTACTTGAACAACATGAGCAAGCTTATGATGGTACTGTTGTACTTCTTAATGCTTTTTGTGGTGATGTCTATTGGGGCATCTGTGATCAAGCACGTCATGAAATAACTACTGGCTGCGCTTCCAGTAAAGATTTTTTTACAGTGCTTAAAGAGTATATAGCTTATTCTCAAGGTGGTTATCGTAGTGTACACCCGCGCATTAAAGTTGTTGGTAATGGCCTTGAGCTGTATCGTTCTGTGCTTGTTGAGCAGCTTGGGGACCAAGTAGATATCGTTATACCTGAGCCAGTACCTGATATATGTTCACTTGAAACAGTAGCGCAGCTAGGGCTTGCAAGATGGCTTAAGGGAGAACAGGTGGTTAATGAGCTTTTGCCCTTATATCTTAAAAGCTACTCAACCAAAACCTGTATTTCAATTACGTCGTAGCTTATAGCTTATGTCGAACGTATAAGCGAGCGGAGCATGCCCATAGCTACTATAACGGCAGTTTCTGCTCGGAGTATTGTTGGCGTAAGAGCACACTGTATAAAATTTTGTGATTGCACTCTATCTTTTTCTTGATGCGTTAAGTCGCCTTCAGGGCCAACTATACAGAGTATGCTGGTAGGCTGACTATCCCAGAGCTGTTTAATCACTTGTTCGCTTAAGCTTCCTGTGCTATCAAAAAAGATACGAGCCGTGCTTTTTTGTGCTGTGACACTATCAGGTAAACAGCTTATATCCTGTACGGGCATAAGGGTTGGCAAAACAAACTGCTTTGATTGTTCTGCTGCTGAGATCATAATACGTTGCAAGCGTTCGATTTCTTTTGGGTTAATCCAGGCTCTATGAATTTTTTTAGTTATAAGTGGTTGAATGCTTGTTGCACCCATAGCAGTTAGGGCATAAACTGCTTCTCGAAATGCGTCACGTTCGAGTAATGGAAGCAACCAATGAATCATAGGCGCTAGCGGTTGATGTAAGCGATCTTCAATTACCGTTACATAGATATAGTCTTTATTGATCACAGCAGTGATTTGGCATGTCAGATTACGTGTTTGATCAAAGAGAATAAATTGACGTCCGGGTTCTAGCCTCAATACGGTAATAAGGCGATGCAAAAGCGATGGGTCGCGGAGCACAGCTTGCTCATGTATACCCTTTTTTTCGAGCACAGGTAGCTGCTGCATAAAAAAAGCAAATATATGAGTTTGTTCTTTAATCATGTTCTTTGGTCAGGTAGTATGAGTGTTTAGAATGGTAATAGACTGCTTGCTCTTGTCCATGATTCTCTTAAGAAGAGAATTATTGAGCATCCCCATTCTGTCGTAGCAAGCTTCATGCCTATTGATCTAATACTATCGGGAACACATGAGAATTGTTCAGGCTCTTGATGTATGATGAGAGGCCCTTGCGTAATATCTGGGTCATCGAAAATAGAACCACTCTCTTCCTCTTCTTCAACCTCTTCATTACTATGTAAAAAATGCACACGGTGTATCCATTGATCTAATGGCTCAGTCGCCTGAGGGTCAAGCGTCTGTTGCAGCTTGGTTAACATGCGAACAACATGATCAGTGCTATTTGTGTTATTGAGACTTTGTAGAATAATTCCTTGATCCTGTTTGGCGTATAGAAAAGTAGACATAGCAAAAAGTACACTGGTTACTATAGATCGTATTATAAGCACTATCGCCTGTTGTGTTGATTGGGTTGATTGGTTCAAGCAAGTCTTTTGCATATAAGCGCCTTATCTTTTAAGTTCTTTTAGATTCTGCAGTAAGTGTTACGATATAACAAGGTTTCAGTTTAGCACAAGAAGCGCTTTTTTGGGAGCATGCTTCTTGCTAAGTCCCCGAGCACGCTGTAAGATAAGCAGGCAGTTGCATGCTGTTTTGTGCATACTTAATGTATCGAAGTAACTCTAATTATATGATATTAGACACGTCACCAACAGTCTTAGTTATTCTTGATGGCTTTGGCTATAGTCCTCATACACGTGCTAATGCTGTGTATCACGCCCATCCTCACTATCTATCGACATGGTGGCATAGGTATCCACATGCTCTTTTATGTGCGTCAGGGCAAGCTGTTGGCCTTCCCGAGGGCACAATAGGCAACTCTGAAGTAGGGCATATGACCATGGGAAGTGGAAGAATTATTGATCAACCGCTCACAGTTCTTAATAAGCTTATCGATACAGGAGCGTTCTTTCATAATGACGTACTGGTAAAGAATATAGGACTACTTAAAAAGCATGCTACAGCTTTACATCTTCTAGGGTTAGTATCAGATGCTGGTGTTCACAGTAATGAAAAGCACTTATTCGCATTACTTGAGCTTGCGGCACGTCTTAATCTTGAAACTATCTGGGTTCATGCAATTCTTGATGGACGTGATGTGCCACCACGATCAGCTGCTGTATATTTAGAGCACCTTGATAGCGTTTTATCAAAGCTTAAGCGAGGCAAGCTTGGGTCAGTTCATGGTCGCTTTTATGCTATGGATCGTGATAAGCACTGGGATCGCACACAAGCAAGCTATCGCATACTTGCTGAGCCTGTACCTTCACGTGCTACTTCTTGGCACCAGGTGCTTGAATATTATTATGCACATGGTATTACTGATGAGTTTATTCCCCCTACACAGCTTAATCACACTGCTTATATACAAGATGGCGATGGGCTTATATTTTTTAATATTAGACCTGATCGAGCACGGCAGCTCACCACGTTACTTGCTCATAATCGGCATCTTGCCTGGCTTATAACAGCTACTGAATATAGCCCAGTATTTTCTCTTGACACGATCTATACCAAACCGGTTATAACCCATACCTTACTTGATGTCTTGCAGGAAGAAAATACAAGAATATTCACTATTGCAGAAACTGAAAAGTATGCGCACATAACCTATTTTTTTAGTGGAGGAAAAGAAACAGTACGACCTCATGAAAAACGCGTGCTTATACCATCACTGTCTGTACGTACCTATGTTGACTATCCAGAAATGTCTGCTCCCAAGATTACGCATGCAGTACTTGAATCATTAAAAACTGACCCCTATGATTTCTATCTTATCAATTACGCAAACGCTGATATGGTTGGCCATTCAGGTAATTTTGATGCAACAGTTAAAGCGATTATGTGCTTAGATGAGCAGCTTAAACAGCTTTATGATGTAGTTGTTATGCAGCTCAAGGGTACGCTCTATATTACGAGTGATCACGGCAATGCTGAAGACAAATGGGATCCTAGAGCACATCAGCCACGAACTTCACATACAACTAATCCGGTTCCCTTTATTATGATTCGTCAAGATCTTGAAGGCACCGGTACAATCTTACCGCTACAGGGTCTTGCAGACGTTGCACCCTTTATACTTTCTCAACGTGGTCTGCGTATACCTGATGAAATGACTGGCCATACGGGCATGCCTTGTAATATTTCGTATAACATAAGCACCGTGTCATTAGGTTGATATACGTTGCAACGCTTCGTGAAGCGCAAAAAGCATTGCTTGTTTTTACAGAATAGACTAGAATTGGACGTCACGTATATAACTTTACACGTTATTTTTACTAAGGAGCCTCGTATGAAAAAACTTACTCAAGTGTTTATTCTTTCTTCCATGAGCACGTTTATTCTACTACAAAGCGGTTATAGTCAAGCACGTGAACTTCTTACTATTCTTGAGCCTCTAGCACGGCACATACAATTCAGCATAGACAAAGCGCTCGATAACCTAGAAGATTCTCTTGAAAACCATTATGGTGACACTGTCAAGAAATGCCAAGACGTTAAGCAATTCTTTGTCTCCACTAAATCACTCTTTAAGGCATTCGATGGTCTTATCTCCTTGACCTATGAATGTTTAGCTAGATATGAAAATTTATCTAGCCTCTACGATATGGCTGAAGAAGAAGAGGCGCGGGCAACGGAGTATACGATACATAAAACTGCACATCACGTTATTGTTGCTATTCCTGTCGGCGCCGCCGAACCAGGTGATATTGAGATTGCTATCGATGGCACCATTCTAACAGCTTGCATTTCTCTCGATAGCGGAGCAAAAGCAGTTCGTGTTTCTGAGCACACTATAACACTCTTTTCTCACGCTACCACTATGGAAAAAATACAAGCGACAGCACAGGAAAAGACAACGGTCTCTGGTATTTCAAGTATGAGCACTCGTTATGTACACTGCCCCTTGTCAACACACATAGAGGTCAATGAAGTTAAAGCATTCTATGAAGAAGCGGAAGCTCAAGACCCTGATACTGAAGAGAAAGAGTACGTATTGCTTCTGGCTTTTCCAAAGAGCACTGTGCAACGTGTTGCCCTAGGAACCGATATAAGTGTGCTCAATTCCATGCTTTAGAGGCGTAACGTGCCCTTAATCTCTGCGTCTGCCACATAAAGGGATTCCTTGTTTCCAACAAAAGATATTTGATGGATCATAGTTTCTTTTAACTTTCATTAAGCGCTTAACGTGATTGCCATAATACGCTTTTAGATAGCTTTTGCGCAGACAATAATCGGTCGTGTTCACATATGAGTAGGGAGAGAAGTATCGTGCAATCTCGTTATAAAAACTATTAATCAGGCGCAGTGCTTCACAAGTTTGACATTGTTTTTCGTAATAAATAAATTGAAAAAGCCAAGCCAGAGCATGACGAGCATAAAAAGCCGTATGCTCCTCTGCCATCTTACCTCCAGCTGCGCCAAATTCAAAGAATACAAAATAGGGTACTCTATGTCGTCTTAAGTACTCAAAAAAATCTACAATAAGCCTGATAGGTTTAATGCATAAGGGCTTCATGAGGAATTTTGATTTAACTTTTGAAAAAGGCAGTGTATATACGCCAGCAAATTCTTTAGCAGCATCGACATACGGCACTGTATGTAGAGATGCATGACGTATGGCAGCATCAATATATCGTTCTCTAGCGATAGTGCATCGGGGTAATAACTTGCCGAATACTTTTTTCCATTCAGTAAAACGTTCAGAGCCCACTTTTAAGCCTATAATTTCAATAGTTGGTTCACCATCAAAATATTTAAAGTGAAGCTCGGTTGAAATCGAGCGTGGCAATTGTGTAATCCAGTGTTGCCATGCTTGTACAATAGCAGGTATTTTTGCTGTATTCCATTTCCATTCTAACTTAAATGTAGTTACCGTAGGCACGTAGTGCATCTTGAAAGTAAAGCCAAGAACGATGCCAAAGGCATTATGTCCTGCACCACGTAATGCCCAGAATAGATCCGGATGGCTATCATGTGTAACTTCGATTACTTGAGCATCTGCGGTAACAAGCGTGATGCTTTTTATTGAATCGCATGTTAGCCCATAGGGACGGGTAAGTAAACCTAAGCCTCCGCCTAGTGCTAATCCTGTAATACCAACTGAAGGACATGTTCCGGTAGGTATTGCATAGCCTTTGGCTGCTAACGTTTCTATAACGGAACCAAGTAAGCATCCAGCGCCAATAAATACTTCTTCACGTTCAGTATCCATTTCGATGGTATTGAAATTACTCATATCAATGACATAGCCGGAAGATAGTGAACCGGGCTCATAACAATGACCACCAGAGCGTAGAGAAAAACAAAGATTATGTTTGCGTAGTACTTCCAGAACATAAACAACTTCTTCTATAGTTCTAGGTAGTATAATAGCATGAGGAAAAATATTGAAACGCTTGTTATAACTAAAGCGCTCATTGTCATATTCTATACAGGTGGGGTATACCACATACGATAAGTTTTTCAGCTCATGAGGAATCTCGTCAAAGAGCTTGCACATATTCTGATCACGATAGGTGTGCTGCAAAATATCATCAGTACACGTTGGCTCAATAAGCTGGCATGATATTCTGCTATTGCTACTTAAAAGTACCTGAGTAGAAGCTATGCTCAAGAGCATTATATATAACAGGGCTCTTTTTGTATTCATTTGTCTACCTTTATAATATCTATTACACTGTCTTGTAGATATATTTTCATCTTTGATACTCTTGCATATGTGACTAATAGATTGCAATATTTATGTTATCTTGATGGGCTAATTTTATCTGCAAACAAGATAAGCTATGATTAAAAACCCTTTTGTGCTCCAAGTTGGTGAAGAAACTATTGCTGGAATCAGTCTGCATAATAGCGTCTTATCTGCTTCATCAAAATTTGTGTTTCTGCATGGTGCGGGTACGAGTGCTAAAGAGCTTATTAACAATGTTGCCGAGCCAATTGTTAAAAATGGCGTGAGTGTTTTTGCTATTGATTTCAGTGGGCACGGACAAAGCACAGGCGAACTCAAGAAAAGTAGCCTGAAAAAGCGAGTGATCGAAGCCCAGGCATTAATTAACCAAGTGGTGGGACAATTACCGCTCATAATCTGTGGTGCTAGTATGGGTGGCTATATCGCTATGAAAATGCTAGAATTGTACAATATCGACACGCTCATATCGTTCTGCCTAGCACTCTATGATGGAAGAGCCTACGATATACACTTCGATCAAGGTTTTACGCAGATTATAAGGACGCATAAGAGCTGGCGGAATACCGATGTTTTGTCTACACTTGAGGCTTTTACTGGCAAATTGCTCGTAATTATGGGTGAAAAAGATGACGTGATTCCGTCCGGAGTTATTACATTAATCGATCGGCATACCCCAAATGTGAACAAAAAGGAAATTTACACGATTTCGAACTGTCCGCATAAGATCAACCTATGGATCACTGACTACCATAAGGAGCTGATAAAACTACAGCGGAAGATTCTCGAATACCTTGTGTAGTTTTACGTTGCTTATTGATCGGCTAAAATATGAATAACAATACTTTACACACTGATGACATCCAGCAGCTCAACGATGCTCTTTGCTATATGAACATTGCTGAGCTCAGAGATGTATGCGCACATTATCATCTATCCATAAAAGGCACTAAAGTTGTTTTGATTTATCGTATTATTACGTTTGTACAAACAGGCGGAGTTGTGATGCTGCGTGCTATACCTGCTATTTCCAAAGCACAAAAAGGGCTTTATTATCCTCTTACGTCAAATACGCTCATGCTGTATGGCTCATACAAAAATGATGCAAAGGCACGGGCTTTTTTTAAAACGCTTATAGGTAATCATTTCCACTTTACGGCATTCGGTATTGATTGGCTTACTATGCGCTGGTTATCAGGAAAACCTCCTACCTATGCAGAATTTGCTACATTTTGGCAAGAAGAGTATCTGCTGAGAAAACAAAAAAAAGCTTCGCCTAAAAAAGAATGGGCGTATATTAATTTTATGCAGCGGTTCCTCCAGCAGTATCCAACTGCATCAAGAGAGGAAGTTATTAATGCCTGGCAGCTTGAACGACAACTGAATATAGGGAAAATCAAAAACTTATTAAAGAAATTTATCTTATAGAAGAAGGCACCTCTTTTATTACGTCTTTCGCAGCTTTGTCATCACGTAATCCTTCATAGCGTGGCACTCTCAATCTATTGTCTTTGGTCCATTCAGCAAATCGAATTTCAGCAACGAGTTCGGGTTTAACCCAATGCACGCCCTTCGTTGGTCCAGTATAGTTAGCAAGAGGACATTGTGAGATGTGCAGCTTACGTAACTTAGCACCAAGCATAGCAAGTGTGGCTACGCTATAGCCAGTGCCTACTTTGCCTGCATATAATAATTTGTTGCCGGCGTAATAACCAACAAGAAGTGCCCCGAAATCAGACCGTGAACCTTTAGGGTCTGTATAACCAACAATAACAAATTCTTGTTCCATAATGCACTTAAATTTAAGCCAGTCACGCGATCGGACTCCTACATAAGGGCTTTGAGCACGCTTGGCGATAAGACCCTCCCAGTGCAGTTTGCAGGCTTCCTTAAAGAACTCAAGCCCGTTAGTGGAACGATAGGTGCTGTAGGTAAGCATTTCCGTGTAGTCAAGTAACCTCTTTAAAATAAGTTTGCGTGCAAGAAGTGGTAGATCACGTATATCATAGCCATCAGCATAGAGTACATCAAAAATTCGATAGTAAATAGGAACTATAGTTTCTTCTTGGGCAACTTTCGTACTCTTACGTAGATTAATTCGTCCTTGTAATAGCTGAAAATCTGATAATCCATTTTGGTTAAGTGCAACAATTTCTCCATCGATTATAAAATTATGAGCAGACTGTTCAGCAAGTGCTTTGACAAGTTCTGGGTATTCGTTATTCATTTCTTTGTTAGCACGCGATTTTAAGATAACATTACCACTTTTTTTAAAGGCAAGACAACGTTCTCCATCAAATTTGTGTTCGAAAATCCAGTCTTTACTAGAAAAATAATCAGTTGTTAAGGTAGCGAGCATGGGCTCCATAAACGTTGGTTCTGCTGATTTTTTTCGCTTTTCGAGTATATCGTGTGGAAGCCCTGCAAAAAGGTCAATTTTTTTCACGTCCCCTCCACTTGTGAGTTTCTTTGATAAGATCGGCACCAATTTCGCCCACTAAATACGCACCCCGAGATGTATTATAACCGTGTAGATAAGGGAAGGGATAAACACTTGTGTCAACTATACGTAAATTGGGAATACCAAAAACACGTAACTTGCTGTCAATAACTGCGTTTTGTTGGGAGGGCCGACCCATTTTTGCTGTACCTGAAATATGATGGCCAAAAGCTGACCATCGCTTGAGGTAATACTTCAGCTGATCCAGTGTCTGCACCTGTGAGCCTGGAAAGATTTCTAAAGGATTTCCGTTAGCGTCAAGCTTATAGTACGATTTCATTTGTGGATGTCGAACAATTTCACGAACCATTTTCATACCCCGAGCGATGCGTTCTGTAGCCTCGTCGTCCTTGTAGAGCGCCAGGTCTATAATGGGAGGTACCGTCGGGTCAGCACTTGCCAATCGAATGGTACCATTGGCTTGACTCACTTTTAATACCTCAATCAAACATTGGTGCAGAACTCGTAAAAAGTCTGGGTGTAGTATATCGTGTTGCGATCGTAGGTAATCGGTGCGTAATTTACCATCGGGTAAAGGCTCAGTACTGCTCAAGTCGAAGTCAAACCAAAATCCTTCGCCACTATGAATATGAAGATCGTGACCAATATCGGTATCAAGACCAGAATACCAATCAAGAACGATGCCCCCGCTGGTTTCACGTTGCTCGGTTCTATCAGCAAATTTCTGAAGGTATGACTTGAGTTTTAGTAAGCGCTTTACTGTCTGCTTGTTCGTTGGTGATCGTTTAAGATACGAATCAATGTTGTCTATAATGGTAGTGGCTTGTGCAGGCCACACCATTTTGAGTGGGTCAACTTCGAAAACAATAGCAGCTTCATGATGGTCCATCAGGTCCGTGCCGACCCCCGGATGATCAAGCACCACAGGAATATTCATGTCAAGTAAATGTTGGCGTGGTCCTATTCCGGATAATAAAAGCAATTGTGGGGTATTAATGGCCCCGCCGGATAAGATGACCTCATTGCGAGCATTAAATCGAACACGTAGAGGCTGTTGTGCTTCGGATTTTGTAGTATTGGCACTAGTATCAGCTAAATAGGCGTGAGGTTTATGAAGACATTCAATGCCAACTGCTACTAATCCCGTATCTGTTTGCTTGGTCAAGACGCGCGTAGCGAGCGTGTTAAAGAGTACAATAATGTTGTCATTGCGAGCCATGTGCGGTACAAGCAGATGCTCAAAGGCTGAAGAACGTTTCCCTTGGGGCGTTATTTGGAGATCTGTAATGCCTACCCCATCTGCATTTTTTGGATCGCCCGACATATCAGCACGAATAGGCGCAGATGTAACTTTGCTTGCAGTATGAAGAAAATCTCTATGCAAGGGAGATTTAACCGTGCCTTTTTTAATGTTCAACCAGCCAGTAGATCCGTGAAACTTTGTATCGGCTAAGGGAACATTATACGACTCCATTTTTTTGAAATATGGCAGTATATTGCGATATGACCATCGTTGGTCTCCAACAAGCTCTGCAATATTGTCATAAATATGAGCTGAACCACGTCCGTCAATCAGAGAATGATGATTTGTGCTGCCACCAGCTCCATCTCCCCGTGGATAACGGTATCGACGCCCGAGCTGCATTGCTGTTTCAAATGCTAATGATGTTGGGGATGGTCTAGGGCCATCTGGATGCTCCCAAAGCAGCGAGCTAGCAGAAGGCTGTTCAATCCAGTGATTGCCAAGATTGTTAGGTCCTAGCTCAATTACCAAGACATTATTCTTGGGGTTTTCGGCCAATCGGGCCGCTACTACGCTTCCTGCTGCACCCGCTCCAACAACGATATACGTTGCCCAATCTGTTAATATATCGGCAGTCTCTTGGTCCAGAGAGCTTAGCATATTGCTTGTCATTGCTGTTACGCTTTCCATTACGGAGAATGAAAATACTATGGCTATAAGTATAGCACTTATTTTTTTTGCAAGATTTTTCATGATTTTCGCCTGTACACTTTAGGTTTCACGAATAATTATTAACCATTACTTCTAATTCTATATAAAATAATTTATGTTAGTCAATAATATTATTGCAGCAATCATTACGTACTCTAAAATACTGTAACTGTTATGGCACGTGCAGTAGTCTGATAGGAGGAGGCTAAGCGCCTCCCCACCTGGTTATTTTGTTTTTTAATTTTGTTAAGCTATTTGTAAGATGAGAACTGAAGCATTTACATTTGCTTGTGTTCCGCCGATTGGAGTTGCAAGAGTTACAGCTGCGGCAGAAGAATGATTTACAAGAGTTAAAGCATCACCAGCAACCGATTGAAGAATAGATAGGCCAGTGTTTTGCTGGGTGCCAGCACCTGAAGCGTAAATGCTTTCTGTAGCTGTAGCACCATTTATAAATAGTGCAAATTGATTAGGTTCTGTTCCAGAAACGGAAAAAATAACAGCATACGTTCCAGTGCTAACAACATTAATCGTAGGAGATCCAGGGGTGTGTGACTCCAAGCAGAAAACCATTGTTGTCAAAAAGAGTTGGCGCTTCAATAGCTACTGTTTGAGCAGAAAGATTATAAATATAACCATATCCTAAAATACCACTTGTTCCTGTTGCACCCGTGGCCCCCGTTGAACCCGCAGAGCCTGCCGATCCAGTGGCTCCAGTTGCACCACCTGCCGGGCCAGTAACCCGGTAAAACCGGTAGCCCCTGTAGCACCTGAGCCAGTTAAGCCAGTAGCACCGGTTGCTCCACCTGACGGGGCTTCAGAGAATTGGTATCCATTGTACCATTGCTTCATCTCTTGATGGATAAGTTCTTCCGATAGTGTGTGCTCTTGTGCTATGTTCTGTATATGTGCTGAAAAATAGCTTGTGATTTCTTCATCGGTATAGCCTAAAAGAGTTGATACACGGGTATCGAGCGTAATGTCATTAAGATTATTAAGACCAGAAAAGACTGACGTTTTTGAGAACTTGCTTACGCCTGTCATAAAAAGGGCACGTAAATACGAATCCAGACTTTTGAAGACAACAAAAAAAGAGCTCAACGCTTCTTGTAGAGCGTGAGCAGATTCATGACTATGAAGATGACGTAAAAGAGGGTAATCGTATTCATCTATAAGTACAACTACCTTTCCACGTACTGCAAGTTGTGTTACAACAGCACGGAGTGTTGTTTCAAGTGGAGGAGCATTACTTGTGGTAATGCCATAATTTCGAGCAATATCTTGGAGCGCCCATGTAAGATCTGCCCTGAGTGATTCAGCATTTTGGTAGGAAATTGACGATAGATCTAAGTGGATAACGGGATGCTCAGTTCATTAATAATTGCTTGTGTCTATCCATAAGCCTTCAAAAAGGTGCTTATTGCCCAAAAAGATCTCTTTAAGGGTTGAAATTAAAAGTGACTTGCCAAATCGACGGGGACGAGAGAGAAAGTATAATCTACCTTGGGTTATGAGGTTATAGATATGCTGAGTTTTATCCACGTAGAGATAATTCTCGGTAATCATAATATTAAAATCACTTACGTCTACGGGTAATTTTTTCATAAGCATTTTTTTCCTGTCAAAATAGGCACTTTGTAGTATAGTCTACACTATGGACGGATCAATAGGTGACTGGGTAACTAGGTGACTACAAGTATCTATAGGAGAAACTGTGTGTCCAAAGAGAAAGTATAAATATTAAGAGAAAGTTATCACATGTTTGAAGTAACGTTTGTATTACTTGGAGCAACCGGTGATGTGGCTCGGCGAGCGTTAATCCCTGCTCTCTACCAGCTTTTTGCGAGTAAGAAGCTTACTAAATTTGCTCTTATTGGCGGTGCACTTCCTGATATCTCTGTTAATGAAATGCTTGAAGGTGCACAAGAGTTTATTCACGCTCTTGACCCCGATACGTGGAGTGAGTTTGGTGACCATAGTCGCTACGTTCAACTTGATGTTACCAAAGAGCAGGATTACGTAAAACTTAACGATATAATCAGGCAAGCTGAACAAGAATTTAGCCTTTCAAGTAATCACTCAGGCAATAGAGTGCTTTATTGCTCTTCATCCTGGGAATATTATGAAGCTATTACGCGAAATTCTCTGCAAGCTGGTATTATAGAGCACCAAGATTATCCTCGATTTTATTGGCATAGAATTGCTTACGAAAAGCCTTTTGGTAAAGACCGTGTATCGGCACAAGCGATATATCAAGCCATTGAGCAGATGCTTAATGAAAAGCAAGTGTTTCTTATAGATTTTTTCACAGCCAAAGGGACCGTAAGTAATGCCGTTACGGTGCGCTTTGAAAATCCCTTTTTTGAGCCATTATGGAACAATAAGCATATTGAGCGTATCGAAATTCTGCTTAATGAAACTCTGGGTATAGAAGATAGAGGGAAATTTTATGATACCACCGGTGCCTTACGTGATATTGTTCAAAATCATCTACTGCAGCTCATGTCGTTGGTTGCTTTACCCCCGATGGAAAATTTAAGAGGCAAAAATATCACAGATGCCAAGATTCAAGTTTTGAGTAACGCTGAATTTGTTGATGGTATCTTAGGTCAATATATAGGCTATCGTCAGGAATCTGGTGTAGCATCTGATTCTATGACAGAGACTTTTGCAGCACTCAGATTCAACATTAATACTACCCAATGGGAAAATGTGCCCTTTTTTCTGCAGACAGGTAAATACTTACATAAGCAAGAGGTTTTGGCTCGTATTGTGTTCAAAAAACCCAAAGTATTTCCTGGTATGGTCGGCTCCGCCCGAGAACCAGCACTCACTATCCAGATAGCACCACATGCTGGTCTTGATATAACTATACTAGCTAATGAACCTGATATAACTCGACACATACTGCCGACTACACTTGAGTTTCGTTACAGAGATAGCCGGTCTTTTATGATAAATGCTTATGAAGTAATTTTTCAGGACATATTCAAAGGAGATCACGTAGTTTCTGTGCGATTTCATGAGATAGATTATGCTTGGAAAATTATCGATGCAATCAAAGTAATAAACTTACGCCTCTATTTTTATGAGAAGGGAAGCACTGGTCCCCATGAACTGCAAGAACCTAAGAGTAATATATCCTAACTCAGGCTTTTTTCATAATGAACAATGCCATTATTAAGCCCCGATTCTTTAAAACCCGAACGTATATAGAGCTTTTTAGCTGGCTCATTAGTGACACGTGTTATTAATTGTACTGACGTACTACCTTGATGCTGAAGATCGTTAATAGCGGCGTTCAATAGCTTGTCGCTATATCCTTTACCACGATAGTTTTCATCAATAGCAAGAAGGTTAATGACACCTTTATAAAAATTTCTCTTATAATAAGTTATAAATCCAATAGGCTTGCCCTGAATGCGATATACTTTTACAAAAATATTACCACCTTCTGGATTATGCAATAAAAACCTGTTTTCCATATAGGATGGATCGAAATTGGACGTAGGATCAGTTACAAGCCAGTACCAGTTATTCTTAATAGTATCCAATATAAATTGTCGATCCGTGCTAACGTTATAAGAGTATACGCCTTCGCGAGCATGGGTTGCGTAATACGCAGCGCTGCCAAGAGTAATAATACCAATAATGCCGATGAGTACTCGGGATAAACGACGATTAGTCATGCTCTTCTCCAGGTTTGTGCCACATCTTACGTAATAATAACCCATGCGCGGGAGCAGTTGGCAACTGTTGCTCAGGATTTTTCTCTTCAAGGGCATGCGCAAAATGCTTTACATCAAGCTCCTGCGATGATGCTATGTGCAACGCTGCTCCAACAATGCGACGAATCATATAGCGTAAAAAGCTGGGTCCTTCAATACGTATACGATATGCTCTAAGCTGCCGATAGGGTATGCAGGTGATACTTGTAATGCTTCTGATAGTGCTCTCGTGTTCGTAGCCTGTTGTAAATGAACGAAAATCATGCGTGCCGATAACTAATCCAAGGCAAGCATCTAATTTTTCGATATCTAGTGGGAACCTATAATAAAGACCATATCGAGCACAAAACGGTAATGGCCGTTGTGTAAAAACATGATAGTAATAAACTTTTTGCACAACGTTACGCTGAGCATGAAACGAAGGCAAAACCAGCCCAAGTGAACGGATATGAATATCAGCTGGTAGATGCGCATTCCAGGCTCGTAGCATAGCTTGAGGCGAAATGTCTAGCCCTGTGGAAAAATGGGCTACTTGCCCCAAAGCGTGTACGCCAGCGTCAGTACGCGATGCACCCACAAGGGTAATAGCATCACTAAATACTGATCTAAACTGCTCTTGCATAACTCCTGCTATAGTAGGAATATCCGGTTGCACTTGCCAACCGTGATAGTTAGTCCCATCGTAGGCGATAATAACTCTATATTTTTGCACGACAGTTTCTTGAAAAGCCCAGGACATTACTTAATAAGCTTGTTTGATGCAGAGAAAGTGGCAAAACTCCTTTTTTTGCACAAAGCACAAGCCAGGTGGTTAGTGCACCAAGCAAGAGGGCTGGGTGTATTAACGGCTCTGTCAGTATGTCCGCAGATTCATCTACTATACCGAGCTTGGTGGTATCTTGTGTATCTAATTGACAGTAAGCTTCTTGGCTGGCTAGAAAGCTGATAAGCATGAGTGATAAAAATAAAAAAATATAGTTCATGTTCATCCTCGAGTTAATACTTTGATTAATCATACTACGTTGTTATATATTAAAATAAATAGAGCAGGCTTTTTGCTGAAATATTTTCACAAGAAACAGCTTATAAAATGGTATTATACTGCATGCTGCTTCTGCCTGTTGTGCTTAGAAAAAAGGTACTTCAAAAACCTAAAGTTAGTCGGCTTCAAAAATATACTTCTACATTTTATAGCAAGTACTATTCCTGTGCTAACTGCTCCAGCAGAAATCCAGAAAGCAGGGCTTGCTGGAAGTCGGTCAAAACTGCCAATAGTATGTGATTTTGATTGGTCGTCTTCCTGAGATACTATCGGTTGAATACAGCTACAGCTTATTATGAAAGCCAAAAGCACAGCACGCCTTTTTCTCATGTCAATCCTTAAATGAAGCTATAATTGAACGTTAAGATTTTGCCATAAATCTATAAAAGTTCTCGACCATTGGCAAGCTAAGAGCGTGTTTTGAGTAGTTCTAAATTATTTATTTTCTGAGCGACGCACGGAGAATTTTCTTGCGCAAGCGTATAGAAAGTGGCGTAACTTCAATAAGTTCATCGGGCATAATCCATTCCATGCACATTTCAAGCGTCATCTTACGTGGTGGCTCAATCTTAACCAGATCGTCAGATCCAGATGCACGCATATTAGTAAGCTTTTTTAATTTACAGGGGTTAACATCCATATCGTCTTCACGACTATTTTCGCCAATAATCATACCTTCGTATATCTTTTCTGTGGGTTTGACGAATAGAGTCCCTCGTTCTTGTAATACGTTAAGGGCAAAATTGGTTGCTGGCCCGTTTTCCATAGAGACAAGGGCGCCACGTGTACGGAGTGGTATATCGCCTTTATAGGGCTGGTATCCGTGGAAACTAAATGTAGCAATACCGCTGCCGCGAGTATCCGTTAAAAACTGATTTCTAAATCCCAAAAGCCCCCGAGATGGTACTTCAAATTCAATACGCATACGACCATTACCGTAGTGTACCATATTTCTCATTTCTGCTTTTTTTCTGCCCAAGTATTCGAGTACCAAGCCTTGATGTTCCTCAAGAAGATCAACGACAAGATATTCGATGGGCTCATGCTTGACCCCATCGATGGTTTTATAGATAACTTCAGGTGCTGATATTTGAAGCTCAAATCCCTCACGACGCATATTTTCAACAAGAATGCCCAAATGAAGCTGACCCCGTCCAGATACTTTAAACACATCAGCTGAATCAGTAGATTCTACCCGGAGCGCGACGTTTGTTTTGAGTTCTTTTTCTAAGCGATCTCTAATTTGGCGTGAAGTGAGCAGCTTGCCCTCTTGCCCATTAAATGGTGAATCATTAACTGAAATGTAGAATGAGAGCGTTGGCTCGTCGATCTTTACGTAAGGGTGAGGTAATGCGTTGCCGATATCACAAATAGTCGTACCGATAGTAACAGGCTCAGTAAATCCTGTAATGGCAACAATATCGCCATACGAAGCACTTGATGACTCTATTCGTTGTAGCCCATTAAATGTATAAATTTTGGTTATTTTAATCGGTTTACTTATTGTTTCGTCTTTGCAACATATAACGTGTTGTCCAACTTTGAGTTCTCCGCTAAAGATACGCCCAATTGCAATTTGACCTAAGAAGTCCGAGTGGTCTAAACTTGTTACCAAAAGTTGTAAACTGGCAGCTTTTTCTGAAGGCGCTGGTATGTGCTTGAGTATGGCATCAAAAAGAGGTTTCATGCTATCACTCGTTTCTAGAGGATTTGAGGTTGCAAAACCCAATCGTGACGATCCATAAAGGATAGGAAACTCAAGCTGACTTTCATGTTGTGCCAGATCAAGAAAAAGATCATGTATAAGGCTTTCGGTTCGCTCAATATCAGCATCTTTTCTATCAATTTTATTAATAAGCACGAGCGGCTTGAGATTAAGCTGAAGTGCTTTATGAAGTACAAAGCGCGTTCCTGGGAGTACCCCTTCAGCAGCATCGACCAAGAGCAAAAATCCTTCAACCATCTGGAGCGTTCGTTCTACTTCACCCCCGAAGTCACTATGGCCGGGGGTATCAACGATATTAATAGCGTAATCGCCATAGGTAATACCCGTATTCTTTGCCAAAATCGTAATACCACGTTCACGTTCAAGGGCATTCGAGTCCATTACTCGTTCGCCAGCATCGTCTTCTATGGTTCCGGATTGGCGCAACAATTTGTCCACGAGCGTGGTCTTGCCATGGTCTACGTGGGCGATTATTGCTAGATTTCGTACATTAGGTCGTTTCTTTTCATGTATATTCATAGTTTTGCAAATTTTTGATTTCTATTAGGAATTTTATTATAAACTCTACTTATTTCTTATTGTAACCAAATTATAGGAAAAGTCTAGTATTTTCCCCGCTATTTCGCTGCCTGTTAACGAGGGGGGCCTCTTATCAACGTGATTGATTTTTTGCCGAGGCATTGATATCCTAAGCCTCGCGTAAATTAACGTATCCGTAAAAACTCAAAGGAGACCGTATGGTATTCAAAAATGTATCGTTAGTAACCGCTGCCGGACTAGGACTTGCCACGTTCATGTTCCAGTGTCAGGCCGAAACAGCACAAGCTCCTTTTCGTCCCTTTCTTAATAATCAATGTATTGATAAAGCATACGCTATGCTGGCACCCGAGAAACAGGCAGGATGTAATGAACTCGACTCTCGACTGACAGAGCTTCTTCATAAAGCCCTGCATGAGACTATCAATAAAGTTGATGCTCTAACTAAAGAATACAAAGAGGTATGGGATACGCTTGAAGTACACACAGGCAAAATTAACGCAAACGTAAGACTTAACCTTTCTTTTGTGTGTACTAATGAAGTAGAACTCATAGATGAAGAAAACTTAGGAGATCAAGCCCAGTCTTGATTATTGTTTGAGCAGAGAGCGGTGGGAGTGGCAATGACACTCCCTCATGAGGTACCTCTCTTGTGTAAACAAATCTTTGATGATAGTATGAGCACAATTTGAAAACAGATGTTGTTTAACTTATGAAGGGGAATAATATGCAAAAGAAAACTTCTGGTGTTACTCTTTTGATGAGTTTGGTACTTTTGGCAAGTTCTTATTATGGCAGTGTCTTAAGCCATAGTGCTGAATGTCCTCTTAAGCAATGTGCTCGCGAGCAAGTGTGGCCACATCAAGTACTGTTTGCTAGTGCGCTTTTAGCAGGGGGATTTTCATTAAAAGCAGTTGCTGATGAACTTCCCGGTCTTACACGCAACAATAGAAAATTGTCAAGCTGGCTTTTAGCTGCTGCGACTAGCGCTTTTGTTGCATATCGGACACAACCATCATGTAACTTAGAAGACGTTACATCGCGCTAAACTTTATCAAAAGTTTTTTGCCAGGGACTATAAGCTCCCTGGCGAATTTTGAGCATCTAACGAGCACGTTCTTATGTATAAGCAAACTTTTGGTAGTATTTTTTTAGTTAGCTTTATGTTCTTGGTGAGTACATCAACTCGCATTATACGTGCTGTTGAATGTTCCATTCAAGAATGTCATACAGGCAAGCCTTTTGACGAAATGCTGTATCGTGTATCACTTGTTACGACTGGGGCAACAGCAATCGATACCTTTTATGAAATTATCTCACTGGCAACAACTTTGAGGTTTCCTCTAACAGTACCTGTCTGGTCTCCGATTTTTCTTGCTGCTATTTCTGGGGCATATGCTACAGCACCACGGTGTGATGCTCATGTTATTCCTGGATGTCCCCTTAAAAAATGTATCCCTGAAAATCTTTTACACACTATAGTTTTTAGTACCTCATTATGTGGAGCGGGAGCCTTATTGAGACAATCAATTAAGATGATAAGAAGTAATCATGATGAAGCTACACTATCTGAACTGTCTAAGTGGATTGTAGCAACTCTGGCATTTGCCTTTATTTCACATCAAACGTCACCATCATGTAGCTTACAAGAAAACGAAGGAATATCTTCTCATGTATAAGAAAACTTTTGGCATTACATTCTTTATAAGTATGCTACTTTTGGCAAATTTTTCACAAAATAGGTGCTCTGCCCTGCATTGCACTACTGATACTGTCAGTAAACCATTGTGCACCCTATCGCTTATTTCGTTCGGTGCATCGTCCACGTATTGTCTAAGCAGATTACTCTCATCACCGGAAGCACAGATGAACTATAAGCGTTGGTTATCAGCTCCTGCTGCTTTCGCTCTTATTGCCTACTTAACAGGACCATACTGCGAGGAGCGACCATCTAAGCCACGCGGATACTAATTCGGTTCCAACTAATACATCACTCGTATTTTGCACGCACTGAATGGAGGGATTTCAGGTAGATCAATTGCCGCTCCTGCACCTGCCGAGGCTAGGGCTGTTTCTATTGCAAGTGGTGCAGAGCTGTTCATAAGCTTATTTGCTTGATCCCGTGTTATGGCCTTAAAATCAAGGTCTTTCCAGCTTATGGTACCTGTGTCCTTTTAATTTAAATTACTTATTTTTTATCGGAAAAACCAACCCTTGCCGTAACCGAGGTCTATAGTGTTTTTGGAATATTCACTGCTACCGCATTTCCACCAACCCACCATTGTCGTAGTGCTTACAAGAAAAACTTAACACAATAAGTATCCTATTTGAAATAGTTTTATGTTATTTCTCAGGTAATTGCACCAATTATGCTGTAGCCATAAGAGTTTTATTAAAAGATTGAAAAGGCTATCTTCAAGTTGCTTCTGTATTTAACCGAATTGTTGCTTTTCTATTAGCTTATTTCTTATAATAATAATTGTAATTTATAATGATATTTAAAAGTTGGAGCATGCAATGGAAGCACCTTTCCTGCTCATACATGTTGTAACTTGTGTTATTTTTAGCTTAATTGTTTACCCTGTATATAGCCATGACCTAGTTATTGACCCATACAGCTTATCTGAAAAGCATACTGAGTCTATGGAAGAGGCTCGTGAAATAAAACCAGAGCCATCGTGCCCTCGTACACTTCAACAATTGCAACCTCAATCACAATCTATAACGGGAGCTATACTGAATTACATGTAGATACAGCATAATGGAGAGGAGTTAAGCCTTGTTTATCTTGAGCGTTGAGGAGAGCGTTATCACATATAGCTGTGAGAGCTGCTTCAAGTTGTTTGGTATTTTTTGCTGTTATGGCTTTAAGTACCTGTGCTACCTGAGTCGTATACTGATGAGCGAGAGCATCTTCAAACTGTTTATGCTCTCTCGCTGCTACATCTTGAAATATTTTTATTGTTTGAAGTATATATTGATTATTATCCATACACAAGCTTGGGATAAACACTATGCTCGTTGTAAACAAAAGCAATCTCTTCATTGTTATCTTTTTTAATAAAAGTTTTTAGTTAAGTATGCACGTCCTGAATCACCAAAAATTACGACAACGATATCGTCTGGCTTTAGTGTACGAGAATATTCTCGTACAGCGTGAGCAACAGCACCACTTGATGGTCCAACTAACAAGCCGTGCTTGCAGGCGAGCTCTTTAAGCATCGTGAGAGTATCGGTATCAGTTGCAAGAAGAAATTCGTTAATAACGCTCATGTCGACTAGCGGGGAATCGAAGTCTACACCTATCCCTTCAGTTTTGTAGGGCTGAGGGTTGCCCTTTGTTGATCGATATGACGTTGCTGCATCGACACCTATAACTTTAATATCAGGGTTTTGCTCTTTGAGAAATTTACCGGCGCCACTTACTGTTCCTCCCGAGCCGGCGGCAGCGCAAAAGTGCGTTATAGTGCCTTGTGTTTGCCGCCAAATTTCAGGACCAAGCACACTGTAATGTGCTTGAGCATTTGTTATGTTAAAATACTGGTTTAACATGAACGAATTTGGTGTGCTTTTTTGTATTTCAAGTGCTCTGCTATGGTAACTTTGTGGGTCATGCAATGATGCTGTGGGTGGACAAATAACAAGCTGTACGCCATAAGCCCGTAATGTATCATGTTTTTCTTTGCTGTTTTTTTCTGAAACCGTAATAATAACTTTATATCCCTTAAGGGCGCCGATCATGGCTGCAGCAATTCCCTGATTGCCCGACGATGCTTCAATAATAGTTCCACCTGGTTTTAATAAACCTGTTCTCTCTGCTTCTTCTATCATAAAGAGCGCAGCACGATCTTTAATGCTGCCGCCAGGATTAAGATACTCAAGTTTTGCGTATATGCAGGGGGGTGTACCAAGATTGATTCGTACAAGGGGTGTATTGCCAATGGCGCTTAAAAGATTCTGGTGCATCATGGATAGCTCGAAATGTTAATAAGTTCTTAGATATTACAATATTAAGGGTAATCTAGAGCAATTATACAAGAATCTTGGTAATGGGCAAAGATAGTTGGTTTTTTGCCCGGCTAAAGCGTAAGGTTATTATACAGTTCATTATATAGTTTATTGTGTCGCTTTAGCATAGTGCCTATGCTAAATTCCGTAAGATCATCTTGATATGTACTAAGTTTTTTGTAAAGATCGCTATCGCTGGTTATTACAAGCATATCTTGAGCAAGCTGCTCCCATTGCTGTGTGGGCGATATAAGACCATTATATCCATGAAAAATAACGTCACTGATTCCAGTAGTATTATAGCACACAACCGGAAGCTTGAGCAGTCGGGCTTCTACCACAGCGCAAGGTAGCCCTTCCCAGAGAGAGCTTAGCGCAAAAGCATGCCATCTGTTCATAAGGGGAGCAACATTTGATTGCCAACCATGAAGCGTAACGACAGATTCAAGAGCATGATCAGTAATCCAGTGCTCAAGCTCTGGTCGCAAGTAACCATCACCGATAATTTCAAGACGCGTTGTTGAGTTATAGGTGTGCACATATCTAAAAGCTTTAAGTAGGTCAAAGAGATTTTTCTGGGGCTTAAAGCATGCAACGCTGCCAAATACAAATGGGAGTGGAGGGATAGGCCAAACTCGAGCCATTGCTCTAAACTGCTCCTGCTTAACGGCTGCTCGAATAAGAGAATGCTTGCGCTTAAAGCCAGGCAGCAGCTTACTGCCCGTAGTACTGTCGTATGTTGAAACACACACAAAACGTGTAGTAATAAAGCTTGTGATAAACTCAAATACATACATAATAAGCCATGCTATACTATTTTGATGATCATGAAAGCCATACCCATGGATTGTATGAACTCTGACGGATATGCCAGCACAAAATGCAGCCCATCGACCCAAGAGTCCAGCTTTCGTGCTATGCGTGTGTACAATAAGGCAGGGGTGCTGTGCCTTTAGTTCCTTAAGTTTTTTGATAAGTATTAAAAAACTTTTAATTTCGCTTCCAATTATCTGCCAGCCAATTTCACGTTGAAGCGTTTCTATTTGTATATAATCAGAGAGCTGCTGAGCTTTGTCTACTAATAAGCCTTGGCTTCCTGAGATAAGAATGGGGGTTATGGCACATGCTGAAAGTCCCTGAGCTAGAGCCAGGCATACCTTTTGTGCGCCTCCTAACTCAAGTTTGGTAATAATATATACGACCGTGATTTTTTTCTGTACAACCATAGGATAAAGCTGCTTTTTTATACGTACATGCATCTAGTCGATAGCCGAGTTCTAAAGCACAGGAGCAAGAGTATACCAAGGAAGAAGTCTAAGGCAAAGCTTTTTGTTCACAATAGCTTGCAATTAGAAATTATTATGTGATATGCTTTATTGGTAGATCATCAGATAGTATTTTTAATACTTTTTTTACTTGAAAGAACATTTCCATGAAGCCTAGATTTTTAACTACTCTCATGTTCATAACAAGCATGTTTATGCTAGCTTCTTATAATACTCTTATCTTCAGCATGGAGCATCTTATTCCTGAACAACAAAAAAAACTTGATGACGCATTACTTGGAGCTGCAATGGGCAATAATGCTCAAGAGGTCATCTCACTATTAAATCAAGGGGCCGATATCAATCATGCCGATACTAATGGTGATACCGCTCTTATAAGGGCAGCTAGAAATGGGTATATAGAGATAGTTAGAATACTAATAGAGCATAGAGCTAACGTTAATCGTGCTGATGGTTATGGCTTGACTGCTTTAATAGAGGCAGCTGATCGGGGGTATGGAGAGGTAGTTAACGTGCTTATAGAAGCTGGTGCTGATATTAATCACACTAGTAATCATGGCTTTGCTGCTCTTGGTCATGCAGTTTTAAGAGATCATACAGAAATAGTTAGATTGCTTTTGCTCAATAATGCTTCTGTTTCAGATAATAAGGTTATTAGGACGCGCATGCTGAAGTTATTAAAAGCCTATGATGTTTCACCATTGGCCATAGCAATCATAACAGGCGACAGAGATACTATTACAAGAATTCTCGAAGAACGGCCAACTAAAAAGGTTAAGCATGAAGGTTCTTTGCTAGCCCCCCCTCTGTGTCCTTCCAGTGAGGATTTAGATGATTTTAGCATGAGACCGTTACATTGGGCAGTTGCTCGTAATGATGAACAAACGGTTAATGCGCTGCTTGAATGCAACGTTAACGTCAACGTTCGTGATCAAGATGGCAATACACCTTTACATTATGCAGCACGTAATGGCGATAGTAATATTTTAACAGCATTACTTAATCATGGTGCTAACGTTAATGCTGTGAACAATAATGGTGATACCCCATTACATTATGCAGCACGTGCTGGACATCTAGGTGCTGTCCGGACTCTACTTGATCATAATGCACGGACTAATCTTTTCAACCGTCAACATGCATTAGCATGGACCCTTGCAATTCAAAATAATCATCCTGAAGTTGCTCGTCTTCTTGAGGGATATGCAGGTCAAGTTGCGTTTGGAAGAGTAACACGAGCAGGAAGACAAACAGGACAGTTTGAATGGGCCCCAACAGGTATACCGCTTCCCCCAGAGATTGCTGCTTTAGTTGCCCAATATGTCATGGCTCCCGGAGCTCCTGCAGCTCCAGCTTCTTCAGAACCTTCGGTTTAAGCAGAAACTATAACTGCTGATTATTTGCCAATGAGAGTATTTAAGCTCAAGAGCTATAAGAAGCTGAAGCGCCACCGTCACCGGTAACGAAAGGCGGTGCCGTCTGATATTCTGTAATAAGGTGAATAATCTCATGAGGGTAAGAGCCTGCATAATGGCGAAGGGTTTCTCGACGTGGCAATTCTTGAAAAGCTCTCTGTAAAGCTTCGCGTGCTGTCGGTATATTTGCGTAATTGTGCAAGAGCCCAACGACGCCTTGGTAGCGTCTGACAGTAGCAATATCTTCACGTAAAGCTGCTTCTCTTCTATTGCGTTGGGCAAGCTGAAGAGCAGTTAAGCCTTCATTATTAGCAAGCCTAAAGTTAGCACCAGCTTGAAGGAGATCACGCACACTATCTACATGACCTTGTGCAGCAGCCAAATGCAGGGGGAGTAAAGCCGTAACTACTTCGTTGATTAATATCGAGAAAGTTTGCTTGCTGGGCAGGGATAACGTCGACATTAAATAAGCCCTGAAAGTATGCTCGTATCCTTTGTATAAGAGATGGTTCAGGTGCATGCTGTTGTAATGCTATGTTCTCAGCTCTAACTTCAGCTGGTATTGTAGAAAGTAATGCTGCTATGCGTTTCCTATCGCCTGTGGTGGTTGGATAAGCGAGTGGATTGCGAAGTGCTTCCACTAGTGCTCGGCCAAGTGCTTCGTCGTTTGACAAATTTGACAAAATGGCACCGTGTTCTATAAGTAGTCGAGCTATGCCTGTATCAAGACGATGAGCTGGCCGCCAGAGAGCACTCTTGCCATCATTATCAGCATGATTAATATTAGCTCCTTGGTTTATAAGTAATCTAACCATTTCTATATGTCCATCTCTAGCTGCCCTTATTAAAGGGGTAATGCCCCGATTATCAGTGTGGTTAATATCAGCTTTATAATCTAGGAATAGCTTAACCATATCTATATTGCTAGCTGGCAAAGCTGCGAAGTCAAAAGCAGTAAGACCATTCCTTTGGACGTGATTAATATCAGCCCCAGCTGCTATAAGTAATCCGACTATCTCTATACTTCCTGGAGCTGCCCATATTAAAGCAGTATCGCCATTATTATTAGCATGATTAACGTTAGCTCCATGCTCTATTAGTATTCTAACTGTCCCTATATATCCACCTCCAGCTGCCTTCATAAGAGCGGTATCGCCATTAGTGTTAGCGTAATTAACGTTAGCATCAGCTTCTATAAGCATTTTGACTATATCTATGTTTCCCTTTGTTGCTGCCAAAATAAGAGCAGTAACACCATTACCAGGATAATTAACATCCACATTACTAACATAATTAACATTAGCACCTCGACCTAATAACGAAACCACCTCTTGAGCACTATTGGCTTTTACAGCTTCAAGTAGTGCTTGACTGGTAGCAGCATTTACTTGTTCAGGCATCATGCATTTTAGCGGGATAGTATGGGTCAACGGTAGCCCAACAGCAAAGCGTTGCTACGACGAATACTTTTATAAGAGCTTTAATCATGGCATAAACCTTATTTGTTATTTTTGTAAGTTTCTACTTTTAATTATAGCATGAGTAAGATAGATTGAACAAACAGATGTATTAGGGCAAAGTGATGAGTTTCTAAGAATCTCGTGAAATTTTGATCAACGCAAGATAATGAGAAAGAGTGAAACAACTAATCCGTAGATAGCACATGTGTCAATTAATGTTTGTGCTGGAATAGCCAAGCGTGATAATTCGCCATAGATTTCGGGATTTTTACCTATCTGCAAACAAGTAACAGCTCCTGTACGACCTGAGGCTATGCCTGTTGCCAATGTTGAAAAACTTAGAGCAAAGGCAGCAGAAAGTAGTGCTATACCTGTCAATAGTGAAGAATCAGGTGGTGTACGTATCGTGGCTAAAAGTAAGGCAATTAAAAGGGCAAAAACTATAGGAGCTTCGATAAGCGCCTGGCTTAGAAAGGTAAAAGTTCTTATGCGGGTATAGGCAGCTCGATTAATACCACTACTTTTGCAGGCAGCTTGACCAAAATAGGCTAAACCAATAATGGGGCCAAGTGAGCCAATACCTAAAACAAAACCGCTGGCAAAAAGCCGTAAGCCTTCATTAAGCGTGGTGGCTAAGGGTAACTGTGCACGTAGTAAAAAGCTTGTAATAAGTCCGAAAATTATAGGTGTCTGAATAAACGGCTGTGTAATAAATAAAAGCGTCATAATGCGTTGTGCAAAGAATGGCTGTCGTGCTGTAGCATTGAGGGCTTCACGTGCAGGGAGGGCAGAAGCAAGACCTATAGCAAAGCCAGGAATGGCTATTGAACATGCAATGCCTAAGGTTCCCAAAAAGCTGAACGGTGCATTTGAGGGTGATATAAAAATAAGCAATGCCGTTAGTACGCTTACCAGTGCTGTTGTTTCATTCAGCGCCATAGCAATAAGAGTTAATCTATTTATAGCAGTATATGCTGCCGGTTGTTGGTTAAGTGCGGCCAGTGCTGCTTTATTAATACGACCCTGACCTAACCCCACGCCGATAGCAGGAAGCGCTATAATGAGGCCAATTGCTAACGAAGAACCACTCATACGTGAAGTCCTTCTTCCTTCTGCACGGCAAGTGTTAAGTATGTAAGACTTAAAATTGAGAATACAAATGCTTGAATAAACCCTTCAAAAATTCCAAAGAAGAGCATAATGGTCAGATTGATACCTAAAAATGTACCTATGAGATGCCAAAGAATTGAACCTGATACTGCTTGTTGCCAGAGCGAGTTAATAATAGCACCACCAAAGATATTGCCAAACAAACGAAATGACAGTGAAATAACGGTTGCAAGTCTTCCCAGTACTTCAAGCGGGAAAAGCACAAAAAATGGCTTGAAATATTCTTTTACATACTCACGCAGACCATGCGCTTTTATACCCTCTTTTTGAGCATAGAGAAACGAGATAATGCCTAGTGCAAGTGTTGTATTGAGGTCTTTTGTTGGCTCTTCTAGCCCTGGTATAAGTACGAGAAGGTTACACGTGAGAATAAAAGTGAAAAGAGCCGTAATGAAAGCAAAGTAACGATATACAAAGCGATCAAGTGATTGATAAATCATGTTCATAAATGACCTGATAAAGCTTTCAGCTAAATAGCCTTGTATACTATAGGGATTACGCAAGCTCATGCGGCCTGTGATTGCTACGAGGGCGATAATGCCTAATGCTATCCAGGTATTGATAAGAGTATCGCTGTTAAGTTCAAAGGCAGGATTTGTCAACCCGAGTGCTGCCAGCGGTTTCCATAGATGATGTTCAAAGAGATTAAGGCCTTTAGGAGCCATTGCTGATCCTTATTCTTCTCTATAGTTCCCTATAGTTCCTAATTATCATATACCACATGCTGACAATAAATACTAATATACAACTGATTATAGAGCTGTTTGGACTTGAGTGCAATATATAATAAAAAATATAATAAAAGAATATGCCTGCTATGAGCACCCGCACAGTGATAAGCAATGCTTGAATCCCAGGTGATCTATGTGAAGTTCTGCGTAGTGAATACCCATAAAGAGCTCCAGCAATACAGGCTTGTACAAGGATCAATATACTCGTGCTCGTGCTCATGATGTCACCGTGGCCTAAAAGTATTTGACGAAGAAGGGGCCCGGAGGCCCCTAGTATTAGTGCTGGTATACTGTTACTTAAAATTTCTTGATGCCTTTATGGCGCCAGTACTGATTAATTATAGATTGTGAACCAGTAATAACTACCAGACCGTAACGTTCATCAACCGACTTTTTAGCAAGATCAAATGCTTCTTCAAAGTTCTTGCAAGCACGTGCTTTAATTTTCATGCTCTTGACATCATTAGTGACCTGTTCAACGCTCCATGATGTTTCTTCTTTAACACCGGGCAAACTATTTTCAAGGGGACAAAGAAAGAGCTGGCCCGATGTCTTCTTGAAGAAATAACGAACCAATTTTAAAAATTCTTCGCTATGAATGGTCGAGCGAGCAGCACTGACAATAATCGTAAGTCCCTTAAGGGGGCGTTGATAATGAAGCAATCTGATACCCAAGAGCAAATTCTTGAATGCGTCAATATTATGAGCATTATCCAGAAGGATACTTGGTTTTTCTTTATCAAGCAATTGGAAACGACCTGGTAATTCGCTGAGGGTCTCTTTCCAGTATTGCTCTATAGTCTTTTTGGGGTAGAGTTCTGACTTGCGTTTTGCTTCGATGGTAGGGCGTCCTCGTTGGCCTTTTTGCTTGGTAAGTAGGCTATCGGTTAAGACCGTCGCATCTTTGGTTATAAAGTTTTCTACATAGAGCTGTGAAGCACGCTCGGCAAGCGCTGCGCATCGTCCCCATAACTGTTCATAAGGGTACCCTAAAGGAGCAAGTTTGCGTATTGGCATTGCCCAGGTTCCCCCTTGTTGTTCAGTCATATCTTGCATAAGCTGGAGGTTATTTTTGCTTTGGTCACCTGAAACAATATGGGTACCCTTTTTAACGATTCCCATAATTTCACGCGTCATCGCTTGAATACGAGATTCATCGGAGGCAACATCAGGCGATGTTACACGCGTAATAGTTACCACTTTAGCTTGGCAAATATTTACTGGATTATGAAGTCCGCCTTCATTAACTTCTAGTACGGCTATATCCACATTCTGGCTGGAAAAATATAGAAGCGCAATCATGGTTAATAGCTCTTGGGCATGTGCAGTAAGCCCAAGGCTTTCGGCCATATTGATAACATCATTGCCGATTTCAGTAAATGCTTTATTTGAAATCATCTCATGATTAACTGTAAAGCGTTCATTGTAGGTTAAGATGTGGGGGGCATAAAATGCACCAACTTTAAATCCTTCTTCTTTAAGAAGCTTAGTGGTAAAATGAACCGTGAGGCTTTTACCGTTGGTTCCAGCAACTAAAATTGCATTAGTCTTTTGTGAAAGTGATCCAAATGCTTGATCGAGTTTTTTCATGCGATCAAGCGACATGGTGTTTTGCAATGACCACTGTTTATCGAAATAGTCAACAAGCTCATTGTAATTTCTTTGCTTGCCTAAGGCTGCTCCAGCTTTAGTAGTCGACCCTTGTTTGCCTATATCCATCATAATTATTCTCCATTAACATTTTTACGCGAGTATTTTTACGCACAGTAACTCTTACGTTGAATATTCACTATAACTTGCTTAAATTTAATTTAACGCTATTTTTAAAAATGTCAAACTATGAATTGTTGATTGATGTATGCCTTATTAAATTTACAAAAGATTAAAAAATGAAAACTAATTGTTTAAGTTGGCTGAATAATTTTCATCGAGAATTAGTATTACGCTCATTACGGCATGATGAATTGGTTATAAGTAGCACGGATACTGTTTTGGGTTTGCTTGGCTCAGTTTCCCGTCCGAGCTTCTTAAAACTTAATGCACTTAAGCACCGTTTTGATAAACCATATATTATACTTATTGATGATGTTGCGCGTCTACCCTCTATTGCCGAGCTTTGCCCTACTGATCCACGTTATGGCTTTCTTGCCCGTTGTTGGCCTGGGCCAGTAACAGTTATTCTTAGGGCTTGTCGGTTACTTCCTCCTTTTTTACTATCACCCGATCATACTATCGCTGTGCGGGTTCCTGATCATACGGGACTACAAGCAATTTTGGCACAATTACCAGGACTTTTTTCAACAAGTGCCAATAGAGCAGGCCAACCGACACCGACATCGTTGCTTGATATTGACAAAAGTCTTCTTGCCCAAGTTTCCTACGTTATTCTTGATTCTGAGAAAAATCTTGAGGAAAATCCAGAGAACCGCCCATTGATAGGCTTACCATCAACAGTTCTCGATCTAACAGGGGCTGTGCCTCGAGTTATGCGACAGGGTGCTTATCCAGTGCGCGAGCTTGAAAGGCTTTGGGGTACATCTTTTGACTAAACTCTTGACGCTTGTATCTCTACGTTCATTACACTATAAACAAAAAAGGAGAGGGGTATGGGGGTAGGGGAAGCTCGAGAAGTGCTGCCGAATAGAGACACTCTGAAAAAGAATGCTCAAGGCTTCAGCCTTATCGAGCTTATGATTGTTCTGGCAATTGTTGCAGTATTGTCAATGGTATCGATTCCCAGCTTTGTACGATTTCTTGCAAAGGCTAAACGGACAGAAGCATATATTAATCTTCGTGCTCTCTATACAGCAGAAAAAGTATACTGGGTTGAGCATGGTGTTTACACAAGCCTTTTAGGTCCTGATGGATTAGGCTGGCGACCTGAAGGATCTCTTAACTATACGTATGGGTTTAGTGGTAGCGAAGGCCGTAATTACATTGTTGGCCAACTGAAAACACCTGGGTCTGCCTTACATACCGCGCAAATACGTAGTGATGGATTTACGATTGCTGCTGCAGGTGATATTGATGGCGATGGGACAGCTGATGTGCTGACCATAGATCAAACAGGTACAATTAAGATTGTCACCGACGATCTTGTCTAAAAACTCCCGCAGGTAGTATGTTCCGATAGTTTAAATCAAGGCTCTTATGTATTCACGATTTTTTCCTTTTGTAAATAAAATATTGCTATTTGATTTTCGCATTCGCTATACTATATAATAATGCGTAATTACATAGTTTTATTCTTTTTACAAGGAGAAATGAGTATGAACTACAACTACACTATGGGCATTACATTAATGGGATTGCTGTCTACAGGGGTAGCAGTATGTCATGAAAATACGCATGATCTGCCACCTCAATGCACCGGGCTTGGTCAGCAGGGCATAGCACAGCTTGAATCACATGTTCGTAATCTGCTTGATCAAAAAGACAGAGCCTTTTATGAGCACGACAGCAGACAAGCTCAGGGGATCTATAACCGTCTTATGGCTATTCGTTTAGCTGGTCAATGCGCATGTCTTTCGCACGAACTTAATCAGGAATTTAACCAAGCACTCGATGATCTCAAGAGGGATTTTGAGGTTCAGTAACAGAGGTAGTAACATATGAAGGTACGCAATACGATTGCTCTTGTAGTACTTGGTGAGGTAATGATAGCAGCAATACTTCAGGGTCAATTTACGTCCCAAGCTGAACGGATTCCTACAAGCAGCGTGCGACCGAAATCGACAGCCCAATTCTTACTTGAGGGTCATCGCTATCCCCGTCATCGTGGCCTCAATGCTGGGCTAGGCACTATTGAGCGTTTGCTTGCACAAAGTGCTGCGCTCTTAAGGGCAACCGAAAGCTCGCCTATAGCACGTGAACGATATCGGTCACAGGCACGACAACTTTATAATAACTTGGCGGTAATTCGCGCGCAGCGTAGGGGTCAATTGTCTTCACCAGAATTACAAGCTCGATTTGATCAAACCCTTCATGCGTTATCGGACAGATTTGGTTTTCCCCCGGTACAGGGATAGTTCGTAAAGCTAAAGTCCCAATAGAAGTGATGTTATTCTTGATGAAAAAAATACAAATGCTAGTGCGCCGAGGGCCAAGAAGGGACCAAAAGGTAGGCGAGTATGACCAATATGACTAAAACCTGGGGGCTGCTTGCTCATGAGTAGTAAAGCTAATGCTGTTACTGATCCACCAAGTGATCCTATTACTAAAGAGCTCCAGCATCCTAAGGGTCCAGTAAAAGCTCCAATAGCGGCAAGGAGCTCTAAGTCGCCCTGACCAAGTCCCTCTAGCTGACGTACGTGCCAAAAAACTTTACGCACAATCCAAAGGAGAGCATAGCCGAATACGGTACCAAGTATACTTGCTTGTGGCGTAAGAGGTAGCCATCCTACTATGCTTGCTATAATCCCCAAGGGTATAATACCGAGCGTAGTTGAGCGTAAAATAAACATGGTTTCAAGATCAGTACGTATGACAATGATAAGCGCTGAAAAAAATATACCATATGCTAGCCAATAATGGGGATTAATCAGGTAATATAACCCTGAAAACACAAGAGCTGTAATAAGTTCTATAAACGGGTAAAGCCAAGAGATTTCTTGCTTGCATGAGCGACACCGTCTCTTAAGCATTAACCATGAAATAACAGGAATAAGGTCGTACCACGCAATAAGTTTTTTACAGTTTGGACAAAAGGAGCGTTGAGCAAGCCAGTCATAGCCATGGATAAGCCTGTATGCAATGACATTTAAAAATGAACCCCAACAAAGAAAAAGGGGTATAAGTATACCTATGATTGTTCCTCTACTTTTACTTTATCAATAAGTGCTTCTATTTTTTGTTGTTTTTCAAATTGATCATCAAATGAAAAAACGAAGTCAGGTGCACGGCGACTTTGCAGCTTTTGGGCAATTGCTTTACGCAATGAAGGCTTATACAGCTTGAGGATATTCAGCATCTGCTCGAAATATTCTTTACCCCGAGCAGAATAAAAGTAGACATAACATGTACTCTTATCAGGCGTAAGTCGTACGCGATTGATAAAAAGATCTCTTAAACGAGGGTCATCGAGAGCTGTTTGAGTGAACAGCTCAGATATGGACCGAAAAAGAAGGGATTCTTGTTGTGCTCGCTTGATATTACTAACACGCGAATCTACCATAGTATTGACCGTATTAAATAAGCTTGTGTGCTGCCATGCGGATCCAATTTTGTTTAATTGCCCGCATAAGGCGCTTACGGCGCTTTTGTGTTGGTGGTTCATGATATACAAGACGCTTCATGTCTCGTACGACACCTTCGCGTTCGATTTTCTTCTTAAGCTGTCTGAGCGCACGTTCAACGTTTTCGTTGACATTAATAGTAATATTTGACTTTTTTCGGTTCATAAAACTCTTAGTATCCTTTCTTTGTTTTATTGTTTATAATAAGTATATACGGTAAGCAATTTCTCTTAATAGTCTAAGTATTCTTTCTTAATCTGTCCAGCGGCAGAGGGGCTCTTGGTGATAGACACCCTATCAAATGTGCTGACTCTAGCTATGTTCCTAAACTAGAATTCAGTAGCCAAGAGAAAAGCATTCAGGTAATTAGTATTAAGATTTAGCTGTGCATAAGGCTTAAAAACGCGAAAGATAAGATATGACTAGTAAGAAGTTGCTGATCGTAATGCTTGCGGTATGCGTTATCATTCTACAGGTTGGATATGCTTTACAATTGCACCAAGCCAAATGCCAAATACTGACTGTGAATAATAGAAAGAGAGAATGCTGAATAGTGGTTCCAAATTAAAACGCATGGCCAAGCGTCAGGATCCAACCAAAGCGTGAGTCTTCGGGAGAGAATTTTTTCCATTTCCAGCCGATATCAAAACGGAGTGGGCCTAGTGCTGTGTTATAGCGTAGACCAAAGCCTGATGATCCTATGATTGACTCTGTGTTAAGAGAGTGAGCAATGTTATCTGACAAAATGCCCATGTCGGTGAAAATAACTCCATTAATTGAGCCTGGCAGGGTAGTATAAATAGGAAAACGTAGTTCCAGATTAATATTTGCCATAGATTTCCCTCCACGAGCTATCTCGTGTCGTTTACCTTGGCCATCGTGGTAAATGTTGACCGGTTGGGCTGAATCTGGCTCGTAACCGCGAAGAGAAGTGGAACCACCAAGATAGAATCGTTCTGATGGTAAAATATCAGCCAAAAAGAGGGTATTAAAAATATGTCCATAGCGCATGCGAAAAGCGAAAATAACTGATGAATAGAGTGGGGCAAAGAATGACTGCTCAATTAAGAACTTAACAAGAGATGTGCTTGGTGTATATAACGGAACCATGCCCTTGACAGACATAAGCGTGAGTGAACCACTATGAGGGTCAAGCGCATTGTCCAGATAGTTTATCGTTATTGTCGGCTCGATAAAAAAAATAGGAACGCGTAAGTCGGCAAGTGCCTGATTAATGTCAAGAGCAGTAAGTAATCCTGCAGTGAGCCCAGAGATTCTTCTCCATTCAAAGCCAACAGCAAGCTGGCACATGCCGCGAGAATATTCACGATCTAATTCGACCATGATCCCTTCATGCAGGGTAGAATATAAACGCTCCTTTGATCCAGTAATAATAGGTCGTTCGTAATCGAAGCTATAGCCCCTTATGGTTGTTCTGATGGGATACTTAAAAAGCCATGGCATTGTATACCACGCACTTATGTAACGCCGATGACGGGCAAATTCAACGTCAAGTTCCAGCATATCGGCTGTTTGTGTTGGATTTTTCCAGAGCAAAGAGCCCCCCAGTAAATAACCCGCGCCACTTAAGAACGTAAAGTTCTTACTGATAACTTGTGCGCCAATACGGGTTCGTATTTCAAAAGGATCGTCCTCTCTAAACTGTAAGAGCAGAGTTTTAAATCGTTCAGGCTGCGTTATGTTAATGGGTGATAATGAGACAGCGTCAAATATGCCCAAAGCTTTGAGTTGCTTGGTTGATGCATCAAGTTTATTTTTATCCCAAATGTCGCCTTCATGGTACTGTAATTCACGTAGTACTACATAGGGCTGCAAGCGATTACTTCCAGCAATAATAGTTTTGCCAAACCGTACAGGTTCATATTCGCCATTAAGCTTCCACGTAAGGATAGTAGTATGTGTAGCGTCTTGGCGAAGCTCAGGCTTAGGCGTGATATAAAGATAGCCTTGTTGTTGAAAATAACGCGTTAGCCATTGTTGTTGTTCCTGTACTACGTGAAGGTTAAAAGGCATTGGTGTAGAGATATGGGCATAAGGTGCAAAGGGACCCTCTTCAAGAAGCCGCTCAAAGCCTTCAATGGTTACTGAACGTAACCAGCGGCGCGGACCTTCTTCAATTTTTAGGGTAAGTGTATAGCGATTTGGTTTATCAGGGGCAGTATAATCTTTTTTTATAATGGCCATGTCCCAGAAGCCTTCCTCTGCGTACTGTTGAGTAAGCCGATCAAGTGCTTGCTTAAGAGCATCGCTATCAAAATAGCCAAGCTTAAGGAATTCACTAAAACAATTGGATATAAGCTGTTGGGAAGAAAGTGTATCAGCTCCCTCAAGAGCTATTTTATCAACAGAAGCACGTGGTCCTTCTTGAATCACAAAAAATAAATGTTCTGGTTCTTCGCGCCACGCTACCTGTACATCCCAAAATCCCTTTTTTTTATACATATTTGTTAGTTCTTCTGCAAGCAAAAAAGGCGGTATTATAAAAGCAGCTTTACCAAATGACAAAAGTGCTTCCAGAAGCTGATCTTCAGATAAGAAGTGGTTACCGATAAATTCACATGCTTTTTTATGCGAAAGCGTAATAGTAAGTATAAGCTTGATACATGCTTGTTGCTCATTAACTTTCTCTTCAAGTGCGATCGATGCATCAAAAAAACCCTTGCGTGCAAGATATCGCTTGAGTGACCGTGCCGCATCGTTAAGTGTATCTTGAGAGTAATAAGTATCTTTAAGATCACTCAGGAGAAATCTGCGCACATGAGCTTGTAACGATTCAAGATTTTCGCTGCCTAAGGGCTCGGTTGCTGTAAGTTTGACAAGAACGTCATCGATAACGTATCGCTGACCCTCATTGAGCGCAAGTGTTACACTGATACTTTTGGTTTCAGGATAATAAAGAAGGGTATCAATAATAACGGGGCTATGATATCCCTGAGTTCTAAGTGCTTCTTTAATCTTAGCGATACCATCGTAATGCTTGTGCTCATTAAATACTTCACCCGATTCAAGCAAATAATAATGCCGATATTGATCTTTACCAATAAGCATACCGGTAATGTACAGCTTAAAAAATGTCCAGGAGCTTTGAAGCTCTACATGCAGGATATATCCTGAGCTTGTCTGATTGAACGTAAGAATAGCCTGCTCAAATTTGCGCTTTTGCTTGATATACCAGAGTGCTTGTTTAAAAGCAGTCTGTGTTATATGTGTTCCAGCTTGACGAACGAAAAAATTTTCAAGCTCTTGAGTATCAATGAATACATCAGCAGAAAACGTTATATGTTCAAGCGAAAATTGCTCGGGCAATTGCTGTTCAAGGATGCCCAAGCTTATATCACTATCACAAGTCAGGTTTATGATGCTTTGCATAGCTCCTTGAGCTTGACTGTAATTGCTCATAGATACTAACCATATGAGCATAACAACATGACTAACTAGCTGTTTGACCACGGTCTTTCCTGCGGTAACACTCATGGTATAAGTGTACCAGAAAGACGAAAATAAGGTATATCGATCTTGTCTTGCTATTTATTACAATTTGGCCTGCTTTATATACTACATGGAGTTAACACAGTTTTCACTCAATAATACGAAATATTCCGCGGTAATCTTTGTCTTTGAAAAATGGTTCTACTTCGATAGCCTCAAGCGTATATTTTGCTTGCTCTTTATGAATTGCGTCCACGAAGGCATCAACTTTTTCTTTCAAGCCACATACAATTATTCTTATACTCGTAGGTGTTATAAGCTGAGCCGTGCCTTCTAGCTGCATCTTACGCGCTTGTTTTTGGACAATAGTAGACAAAAAAAGCTCTCCTGATCGGACAGTGATAATTATTTTGACACACTTATTCATAACGTACTCTCCTTTTTTTAGCATTGGGATGAAGCTAGCAAATAGGCTTGCCAACTGTCAAAATTTATTTCTCATGTTTACTTAAATAGCATGATAGGTAGGCTTTTCTTGGTTTGAAAAATAGCGTAAGTTAAGAAAATGAGCTATACTAGATAATTGTATAAGCATACTAAAGGATTCTTATGGCTAATGACCGTGTGCGTGTACGTTTTGCTCCTGCGCCAACAGGCTTTATGCATTTAGGTAATGTACGTGCAGCATTAATAAATTATCTCTTTGCTCGTCACCACCATGGTATATTTATTATACGTATTGAGGATACTGACGTTCAACGTATGATAGATCCTCAAGGCAAACGTATTCTTGAAGATTTAGCATGGCTTGGGCTAACGTATGACGAGGGTCCCTTAATTCGGGGGCCCTATGCTCCCTATTTTCAGTCGGAGCGGACTTTAATATATCAAGAGCACCTTAAGTATTTACAAGATAAAGGGCTTGTATACCGATGCTTTTGTTCCGAAGAAGAGCTTGAGAAAAAACGCCAACGCCAGCGTGCTTGTAAGCTTCCTCCGCGCTATGATCGACTGTGTCTCGGTATTTCTTCCGTAAAGCTTCAAGAAAATCTTGACCACGAGATACCGTTTATTTGGAGATTTAGGCTCCCAGACGAGCAGATTAAAATTATTGACCTTGCACGGGGAACCGTTGAATATGATCTTAGACACTTTTCCGATTTTGCCTTGACTCGTCAAGATAAAAGTTTTACGTTTATTTTTGCAAATTTTGTTGATGACTTATCTATGGCAATTACCCATGTGTTCCGTGGTGAAGATCATTTGAGCAATACAGCTATTCAAGCAGCGCTTTACCAAGCATTTGCTGCACCTTTACCGGTATTTTGGCATTTACCTATTATATGTAATCACGAAGGCAAAAAACTTTCTAAGCGAGACTTTGGTTTCTCTCTTGGTGATTTGATACAAGCAGGCTTTATTTCCGAAGCAATCTGCAACTACCTTGCAATAATTGGTGGTTCATTTGAACACGAAATCATGAGTTTACACAAGCTTGCAGAGACGTTTAATCCGCAAGCACTCACCTCAGTTGGTCAAATTCGCTATGATCTAGAAAAGCTTCGTTGGCTCAACCATAAATGGATAGCGCAACTGGATAGTCTAGCTCTAGCCCAACGATGTCAAGATAGGCTTGTCGCTGCATATCCTGAAGCTTCTACTATAAGCATAGCAAAGCTCGAACAGCTTATAGCGCTTATTCATCCTAATTTGGTAACGCTTAATGATAGTGTTGCGCTTCTTGAGTTTTATTTTAAGCAGCCTACCGTAAGTAATGAGCAGCTTGATACACATGGTTATGCTACCTATAAGACATTCTTCCGTGATATCTTGAGCGTATATTCACCGGAAAATTTTAATACTGCTGATTTGATACAACGTGTTACACAAGCGGGAAAAAAGCTTAACTTACGCATGAGTGATATATGGGCTCTTATACGTCTTGTTCTTATGGGATCCCCGCAGGGCCCTAGCGTAAAAGATTTACTTGTTATGCTTGAACCTGCTAAGTCATATGTACGACTGCAAAGATTAACTCAGTGATTCTTGGGGATTTTCTAATCGATTAGGCAGTTTTGTTATATTTGAAATTATATGGCACTGTTCAAAATACTGCATGATTTCTAAAAAATAGTGCTCTAGATCTTCAGGAACAAAAAACTCAAAGAGACCTTCTTTAGGAACAAGTGTGCGATCAAAAGCTAAGTGTTCATAACTTCGCAGCACTGCAGTAAAGAACCACGTTTCTTCCGGGCGCACATGAGCTTGATAATAGGCGCAATACATCATACACTTTTAGTAATTTATAAAATATTAGTTTAACAATAAGTTTAACTATTAACAACAGGATAAGCAACCCATGGCGACACAACATAATCAGAAGTCTAAGCAAAAGATTGGCGTTACGATGGCGACAATCATTGGCGTAAACGCTATGATTGGTGCCTCAATTTTTACCATTCCGGCACAGCTTCAGTTATCGGTTGGTCCAGCTGGTATTCTAACCTACGCTCTTGTTATTGTTGCGGTATGGTTTATGGCGCTCTCGTTGGCACGTGTTGCTGAGCGATATCCAGAGGAAGGATCATTTTACGTGTACGCCAAGCAATGGGGTGGCCACACGCTTGGTGTTATTGCTGCAGGTGCTTATTTGATTGGTCTAACTATTGCGCTTGGATTGCTTACGCGTATTACGGGTAGTTATCTGCATGAAGTTATACCTCAGTATTCTGCCCAAGTACTTGGCTTGCTCTCTCTTGCGCTTCTTGTTGTTTTAAATATGGCGGGAGCTGTGCTCTCGAAAGCCGGTCAAATTGTTTTAATTATTTTTACTATTCTGCCTTTGGTAGCGATAACGGTGCTCTGTTTGACCAAAGCGAGTTTTGCAAATCTTGTACCGTTTATGCCCTATGGCTTAAAAAATATCTTTGCAGCAACTAAAGCTGTAGTATTTGGATTTTTTGGGTTTGAGGCAGCTGCATCACTCTATTCTTTAGTCAATAGACCCGAAAAGAATGTTGCCCGTGCCATTACCTACGCTATTATTATAACAAGTGCAGTCTACTTGCTCTTTGTTGTTTCTATATTTCTTGCCTTGCCACGTGCCTATTTTACCGATGCTACCGTACCACTTTCACATGTTTTACTACAAGCATTTCCGCAACAGTCATGGCTTGTTAAGGGAATACATTGTGGTATTTTAGTAACGATTATGGGTACGGTACACTCGATGATCTGGTCATTAAGTGCATTACTTATTGCATGCGCCAAGCGTATAGGAGGGGCATCGTTTCAGTTAACCCAGCGCCAGGCAGTGCTTGTGATTGGTTTGGCTGTCGGTATTAGTGCCCTTGCGTTTAAGAGCTTAAATTTATTTTTTAGTTTAACTGCTCTCTTTATTATCGTTGGGCTTGCGCTTTCTATTGTTCCCCTCGTACTTCCCTATAAGAACGGCCGTACTTCAGACAAAGTTATTGGCACACTTGGTCTTATAGCAGCAGCTCTTATATTTATTTGTGCTTTTGATGGCGTGATACAAGCTTTGTACCCACGTCTATAAAAAGTGCTCTTATTAACTGGGCCGACTTAAAACAAAGCAGCCGGTCGATCAAGTTTAACGAGCACCATGCTGTCGAAGCACGGTAACTATATCAGTATATCCTTTTTGAGTTGCCAAAGTGAGAGCAAGCCCACCCGCAGCATTAACATCAGCATTGTGCTCTATAAGTAACCTGACTATATCTATATGCCCATGTCCTGCTGCAATTATAAGAGCGGTAGTGCCATTATTAGCGGCATAGTTAACCTCATATATCTGTATGACCAAGCCAAGCCGCGATTATGAGAGCTGTATAGCCATTAGCATTGGCATAGTTAACATTGGCACCTTGAGAAATGGCTTTTTTCACAGCTTTTGCATCGCCTATTCTTGCTGCATTAAGCAGTAACTTATTTGGATATAATGTTTGTTGGGCAAGCGATAAAGGGGCCCATTCTAAACTAAAAATTGCATTAAAGACTATGCTTGTAAAAATAACTTTAGAAATAATTTGTTTCATTCTACGTTCTTATGTTCTGCTATTAACAAATATTAACTATAAGATACGGCTTAATAATTTAATAGTATCATATGGCAATTAAAAATTGCAATAAAAGTAATAAAAACGCTTGCGCTAGATAATTCTTATTGAGGTGCTATTAAAAACAAATGAGAGGGATTGTGAAGTTGACGGTTCTTTGATAGAAGATACTATAAGCTAAAAGGGCTGGGTAACTATGAAAGGATAGTAATGACTGCATTGCGTTATGCCATGGGGCTTCTTCTTACACTTATAAGCTTGCAGGTGCCTATCTATGGCATCAGTAGTCTTGCTCGAAACGATCCTTATCCTCTTTATACATCATATGATCCTCACGATTTTCTTCTTACTTGTACTAAGCGTCGTTGGAAAGGTGAAGGGTGCCTTGAGACCTGCTACGATAGTTACCGTGTCGCATTTTCAGGATTTATGCAAACAGCTCGTTGTGGCGGTGCTTTCGATAACGTCATCCCCTGCGGTGTGCCTAATATGCCTATCAACGTTAATTTAGGTGACTTGCTTGGGCCCTGGAACGTTATTGCGCTTTTTTATGACCCGGTTATTCGCAAGAGGCTCTTATGCGCGCTTGATATTAACTGTACTGATTTAAAAACAACGTGCACTGGGATCTTTGATCCGGCATTTAACGATACAACACAGCGCTTTGGCTTTCTTGATGTGGCTATAAAATATCGTAAATATGGTGCGAGGTTCCAAGGGGATATCAGGTTTGGTTGCGATTTGGTATTGCAGATTCAGACGGGGTTATCAGATATACGGCAGCTGCCTGATTTTTTTGATCTTACCTGTTCAGCAACCGGTGTTATGTGCCCTGTTAGAGATTGTACGGGAGCAACGCCTCAAGATAGTTGTTCGAATGTTGATACTCAACCAGGTGCTGGAGCTGCTTGTATCAATGCTAGTTGCTGTGTTGATGTTTATGATTGTGCCTGTAAAGAGCTTGTTATCAATAGAATTACTAAGCGTATTGATGTAATTGCACGAACACTCGGCTTTAATATTCGTGAGTTTCATACGTTTGGCTTAGAAGATACACGGTTTATACTCACCTGGCGCCGCCTCTATCCATTGAACTATTGTCGACCGGAATGGCCATATTTCTTATTTATGCCATTTGTTTCGCTTGAGTTAAGTCTTCCAACAGCCAAGAAAAGGCGACCATGTCAGCTCTTTAGTTTGCCGCTAGGTAATGATGGTCATGCCTCTATAGGCGCAACTGCCGGCTTTACGATTGATTTTGTTGAATTTTTTGAAGTTGCCCTTGAAGGAAGCCTAACGCATTTTACAAGCCGTGTGCACAGAAATTACCCCGTGCCAACAAATCAGCTCCAGCAAGGGATATTCCCACGCAGGGCGACAGTCCAAATCTCGCCCGGGCGAAACTGGAACTTTGGGGTTACCTTAAGTGCCTATCACTTTCTTGAGCGATTATCTGTTTGGATTCAGTATGTTATGGTAAGTCATAGTGAAGACTGCTTTAAAATTCGCTCATTATGTCCGCGAAGGAAATGCTGTGTTCTTACGCAAAAGCTGAGGGAAGAATCAAAATTTGAGTATTCTGTTATTAATATTGGATTTAACTATGATATAGCTGAGTGTGTTACTACGGGCATTTTGTACCAGCAGCCAGTCTCTCGTCGCAATGCTTATCGTTCAACAACGGTGCTCGGTTCACTTATACTCAGTTGGTGATAGAACCTATAACAGAATAGAGCTATTGCTGGCCCGAACTGAGCCAAGCTTGGGCCAGTATCTAACTCTGTCTAGATAGCAAAGGGTTTGTTTCCTTTAAGTCAAGAGCTTTAGTAGTCAATTTGTATATATCGTGCTATACTGGAAAATACTAGAGAAAAGTATTCGGGTGCTCTTTATTTTTTTATCTGTTCGATCCTTCTCGTGCATTTGGTAGAAATTTTTCTCCAGTGTACCATAAAAATTGTATAGTAATCTACTAACGCTAGGTGTTATGGAAGATAACCAAGTTCATCACAGTCATAATGATCATCATACGCATACACGCATCGCCACTGGCGGCTATAGCCATGTGGTATACACAGAGCTTCTGGCACATTTGCCCTTTGCCGCTTTTTCTGTAGCATGCGGTTTTGTTGTTCTGAGTATACTCTATTTTATTGGGCTTACTATTCATGAGCCACTTGTTATGAGAAAAGGGTATCATGTGATGTTTCACTCGTTTCACTACCTGCACATTGTTTATGCGGTTATGGGAACGATGGTTGCCTTTTCACGCTTTTCCCCCAAATTGTTGAAAGGTATAGCGGTGTCGCTTATTTCTCCGGCAATTTTTTGTACTCTTTCTGACGTTATACTACCTGCCATTGCGGGACGTCTCTTAGGTGTAGGTATGCATGTGCATATCTGTTTTTTATCATGGCATGATTTGATGAATGTTATACCGTTAATGCTTATTGGGCTCGTGACAGGTTTGGCAATGCGCCATAGTCACGCATCGTCGCTTGGGCTTTTTTCGCTTAAGTCCCATTTTGTTCATATTCTTATTAGTTCGCTAGCATCATTGTTTTATGTCGTATCGCATGGGTTTGATGAATGGCATGGATTTATGGGCTTATTATTTTTTCTGTTAGTTATTGCTGTTGTGGTACCCTGTACCGTTTCTGATATTGTTGTGCCACTCTATTTTGCTCGTGATAAGAGCGTGTGATAAGCTATGAGAAGCATACGGCTAGAAAATATTACTAAATCATATAACGGTGAACAGGTGATCGAGAATCTCAGCTTGACTGTGCCATCAGGTAAATTTTTTGCCTTGTTAGGGCCAAGTGGATCCGGTAAGACAACGCTCTTGCGTCTTATAGCTGGGTTTGAAACCGTTGATTCTGGTCGTATTTATCTAGGTGATGAAGATATTACCTATAAGCCTATTAATCAGCGGCACGTTAATACTATATTTCAAAATTATGCGCTATTTCCTCACTTAAATGTTTTTGATAATGTTGCTTATAGCCAGGTTATAAAAAAGTTACAACCTGCTCTTATTAAACAAAAAGTTTTTCGCGTACTTAAAGCAGTTCATTTGGAGGCTCAGATCTATAAACCAATTAGCCAGTTATCAGGTGGGCAGCAGCAACGGGTGGCACTTGCTCGAGCTATTATTAATGAGCCAGAGGTACTATTGCTCGATGAGCCGCTTGCCGCACTTGATTTTAAGCTTCGCGAAAGGGTGTTACTTGAGCTTATTGAGCTTCAAGAAAAACTTAAAACAACGTTCTTATATGTAACGCATGATCAATTTGAGGCGCTTGCTGTTGCTGATCAGATGGCCATCATGAATGCTCATGGTGAAATTGAGCAAATCGGAACACCAAAAGAAATCTATGAGTTCCCTGTATCGTCATTTGTTGCTAAATTCGTTGGTACAACAAATATTTTACGAGGTAAACTCCGATCACCCCTGCATGATCCTGCTCTTGAAATACCTGGCATCGGTCTTTTTAAAGTGTATATCCCTAAACTTAAAGAGTGGATGTATGAGAATGCTGACGTAGTCATGAGCATACGGCCGGAAAAAATTTTAATCAGTAAGCACACTCGTGAAAACTTTTCCAATAGCCTGACTGGTATTGTAGACTCTATTGTTTATCACGGACGCTCTACTGAATATAACATTCGGCTTAAGAATAACCAACGTTTACAAGTATTTGAGCAGAATGACGAGCATTTTCCTGAGCAGGTTATTGATTATGATAATATAGTGTATCTCTATTGGCAAAAAGAAAATGGGGTAGTGCTTGAGCGATGAATTTTATCAATGTGAAAAACATGTTGTATCGCCAGCTACCTATTTTCGTAGGTAGTCTTCCAGTACTTTGGCAAATACTCTTCTTATATGTGCCACTTTTAGTAATTTTTGCTTTAAGTAGCATAGAGCTATCTGAACAAGGAGTTGTTATAGGGATTACGGGACGTTATCTTGCTCATGTGCTGACACCACTTTATCTACGTGTTATTGTACGATCATTAGGTTTGGCGTTATGCACAGCGACTATGTGTCTCCTGATTGCTTACCCTCTAGCATATGGTATTTCACGGTTGGATAAACCTCTACGAATCATTGGTATAGTTCTGCTTATTATACCATTTTGGACAAACTTTCTTGTGCATATATATGCCTGGTTTTTTGTACTTGACCGTTATGGACTTCTCAATAACGTTCTTATAAGAATAGGGCTTATTAACGAACCCTTAACGCTTCTTAATACACCGTGGGCTACGGGTGGTATGATGGTGTATTATTATTTGCCTTTTATGGTTCTGCCAATTTATTCGCTTTTAGAAAAATTTGATAAACGGCTTATTGAGGCCTCGCTTGATTTGGGAGCTACCTGGTTGCAAACAGTTAGTCGCGTTATGATACCGTTAACAATTCAGGGAATACAAGCAGGGTTCTTTCTTGTCTTTGTGCCTTCATTTGCAGAGTTTGCTATCCCTGAATTTATGGGGGGTGATAAACAGGTATTTGTCGGTAGTGTTATAGCACGGTCTATACTTGCATCGCATACAATAGCTCCTGGAGCTGCCTTTACCGTAGTAAGTTTGAGTATACTTTTTATTGTTGGGCTTATTCTCTACAGGCTTATGCATAGACTTACAAAACCACGGGGGCATCTATAATACTATGAATACTGTTCGCTCTATGCTTACGCGGTTAAGTACTGTCTGGTTCTTTCTCAGTATATATAGTTTACTCTATATTCCGCTTATTGTGCTTGTAATATTTTCGTTTAATGATGCAGCGCTTCCTGCGCCATGGCATAGTTTTTCGCTCAAGTGGTATTACGAGCTCGCCTCATCGATCGATCTCTGGAAAGCTTTTTTTAACTCGCTCATAGTCTCGAGCTGTGCTACCTTCTTAAGCGTGATAATGTCCATTGCATTAATATTTTATGGTACTCAAAGAGAACAGCGCCACACTGAACGATTGTTGCGTTTATTTTACGGTAATTTATTGGTTCCTGAAGTTGTCTTGGGTGTCGGTTTACTCAGTTTATTTACCATACTTTCTGTCCCCTTAGGGCTTATAACATTAATTATAGCCTATACCGTAGTAGGACTTGGCTATGCTATGCCAATTGTGTACACGCGGTTTCTTGAGCTTGATTATCGATTGACCGAGGCATCGCTTGACTTAGGTGCCTCTCAGGTTCAAACATTCTTTAAGATAACACTGCCGTTACTCAGGCCAGCTCTTGTTGCAGCGGGTCTGCTGGTATTTATTATTTCATTTGACGATTTTGTCATATCGTACTTTTGTGCTGGTAGCTCGGTACAAACGCTTTCGTTGTATATTGTATCTATGCTTCGTTCAGGCGTTTCACCAGTCGTGAGCGCATTATCAACAGGACTATTAGCTTTGAGCAGCTTAATACTTGGTATATATGTAGCATTACGTATACGAGCGCGGGGTACTGTGCTATGAAAAATACTGTTTTCTTACGTATCGGTAGTGCTTGGTTGTTTGCCATTATAACATGGATAAGTATTATTTTTATGACACTTGCTCTTGCAAAGCTTTACCAGCGCAGAATTGATCACGCTACGTTAAAAGTCTTTACCTGGGGAGGACTCATAGATCCTGCGTGTGTTAAAGTATTTGAAAAAGAAACCGGTATTACCGTTAAACTCAGCTATTATTCAACTAATGAAGAGCTCTTGGCCACATTACGAGCAACAGGTGGCAAGGGCTACGATATTATTATGCCATCTGATTATGCTGTAAGAATTTTAGCTCAGCGCAATCTTTTAAAAAGGCTTGATCATACACAGCTACCTATTCTTGATTCGCTTGATCCGTTATTTAAACCATTTAAAATTGACCCTGAATTTACCTATTCCCTACCTTATGCCTGCGAAATTTTTGGCTTTGGTGTTAACCGCAGATATGCTACTTGCTATAATAAAGAGCATCTTAACGAGCAGACTGTAAGATGGGGCATGATTTTTACCGATCTTTCTACTAGCATTAGTCATAAACAAGACAAGCTTATTATGGTCAACGATCCTCTGGAAGCTGTAGCACTTGCTGCATATTATCTCTATGGGCCCCGAGATGACATAAGCACCGATCAAATGGGACATGTTAAACACCTCTTAAGCACCCAGAAAAAATGGGTAGAAGCATATACTGATTTTCGTCCTGATTACTTTTTGATTACCGGCACATCTCCTCTTGCTGTGGCATCAAGTTCGTATATTTTACGCAGCATGCGCCAGTATCCCTATCTTGACTTTATTATTCCTCAAGAAGGGACATTCGTAACGCTTGAAAATATTGCTATGACTGCGGCAAGTGAGCATGAAGATTTGGCATACAAATTTATTAATTTTCTCTACCGTTCCTCTATAATGGCACATAACGTACGCACGTTTGCGTTTCTGCCTACTACCCATGACGTTCTTGTCTTACTTGATGATGAACATGAAATTATGCATCTTTTGTCATATATGCACAATAACCAGGAAAAACTCCATCTTTTTAGACCTCTTGCCTCTGAAGAGCAATTAAACGACCTATGGGTAGCCATCAAATCAAGTTAGGCCATCTTTCCCTGTATGCAGCATCGCCGGCAATTAACAGTTGCTGACTTGAACATCTCTGATATGCATCAATTCCTAGAGCTGTTATGCCTGCTATAATTGAGCCACCTGCGGTTGCAGCTATTTCTGTAACAAGAATACCTGCATAAGGAGCGAAAGCTCCTATCCAACCTAAGGGGCTTAAAACAATAGCACTTCCGCCAACAGTCTCTGCGTCATACTTTGCTATATCTTTTGCTATTTTGTCAGCTGCTTCCGCAGTAATAGATTTTACGGATAACTTAGTTGATTGTTCTGGATGGTTAGGAGGATACATCTCTACGTCCTTAATACAACAACCAACCTCGAATCCCCCAGCTTTTATGGTGGTTACCTTAGGTGTTAAAAAGGTTGTCTGGCCCCAAGGCTCGCCGGGAACAGGGGTAACTTTAATTGAAGGTTCAACCCTTTGTGCTGCAGGTCCTCTTCCCACACAATCAAGATTAATTTTAACCATTATCGGTCCTGTAATCCAGCTTACTACCTTCCAGGTATAAGCACTACAGTAATTGCTAAAGCCTATAATCATTCCAAATTTTTTATATTAACGTGAATTCGACTTAAGACATGAGAACAGGTAGAGCATCATCGACTACGATTGTAGGCTTTGTAGGCCTAAAACTATAAGCAGTTAAACTAGAAAATATATGAGCAAGGAAGCCAATAGGACTACGATGTCTAGTATGTTCTATGGAGAGAGAACCCTTCATGATGCCAATACATGACTCGATGACACACCTCTTTTTCAAAAGCAAGATATCAACTCCATCAATAGGGCTGCTCTTCATATTCTTTCTAACTTTTGTAACAAATTGAACACCCTTATTGCAATAAGATTCAAGCCGCTCAGCGTTGAGAATATAACCTTTATCACCATATACTTTACCCGATACTGATTGAGTTAAAACATCAAGCACCTCAGGATTGCTGTCTGCTACATTGCCCGTAGTTATAGAAAAGTTTATAATTTCACCATATACATTAATCAAAAAATGTACTTTAAAGCCATAAAACCAGCCAATACTTGTCTTGCCTCCCTGAGCTATATCTTTGAATACCCTATTGGAGTTAATTCTTCTATTATGGCATACTTTTAGGGCAAAACTATCTATAAATGATACGCCAGTACAAGGATTCGAGCACGTAAGTCTGCTAAATAATGCAAGAGGTAATGCTGCTTCCTGCTTAAGTTCAATGAACCTCGTATAGCTAACCAGCTCGCTAAACTCTGACGTTAGGTTGCGCAAAACGTGCCTTTGGTAATAATCTTTGAGTGTTTTATAGTTTGAATAGTGGTAATAGATCACTAGCGTCATTACTTCACTAAGCTGCAGCCTACAGTTTCTTTTTCGTTTTCTTTCACTATCTTCAATCCTCAATTCTTCTTCCGTAACCTTCGATAGGTCTTTGCAGAATTCATCAACGTGGTAAAATAAATCCGTGAGCATTTTACTTCTCCTTTCTTTTTTTTGTTTCTGATTTAAAAAGGATAGTATTTTGCTCACTTTTTTCTATCTTATCTTATATCGAATTCACGTTATATTAAAAAATATTACCTATCTTCCTAGACATGTTGTCTCCTGTCTTTAAAGAGCAATTAAACGATGGAGAGGAAACTGAACAACGCCAGCTTAAAAGCAGAAGGCTCTTCGGTGCACAGTAACTCTTGACCTTTTGCAATAATCTTGTTTTTCTATTGGATCTATTGTATAAAGTATCTATACGTTAGACTTAGTTTTGGAGTCTGTGCTTATGAACTATGTTACTGTGGCGTTTAAGAAAAGACCATGGACTTTTTTAGTAGCTTTTACTTTGATTGTGCACCTATATGCCCCCTGTGCTGTTACATTTGGTCAGCACGTCAAGCAGGACATCAGCAATGGAGGTAAGCGTTATAAGTGTGCAAGAAATTTTGAATCTTTATCGAAAGTAACCCATGATAAAAGTGCTGATCTTATAGTTTACTCATTTGATAGACCTCTACAGCTCTGGGCATTTCTTGAATCGGTCGAAGAATTTGTTAAGGGCTTGCATAAAGTAAGTATTATTTATCGATCAAGTACACCGGCATTTGATAGCACCTATGCCGAGCTCAAAAGAAAATTTAATACCGCGATCTTTTTACAGCAATCCACTCAAGCACCACCTGAAGATTTTAAAGAACTGACGCTTAAAGCGCTTACCAGCTCACACGCAGGATATGTATTGTTTGCTGTCGACGATATTATTGTAAAAGATATTATTGATGTTGATGCTTGTAGATCAATATTAGAAAAAACACATGCATATGGGGTATATCTACGGCTTGGGCTTAACGTTTCGGAGTGTTATATGCAGCGATCTTATCAAGGTATTCCACCCTATGTTTATCTTGGAGGTGAGTTTTATGCCTGGAAATTTTCTTCTGGCAAAGGAGACTGGCATTATCCTCATACGTTAGACATGACACTGTATCGTACGCGCGATATTATTGGGTATTTCACAAAGCTGGACTATACGAGTCCTAATACACTCGAAAGCATATGGGCTGAATATGCTGACATGAGCAGAATTGGTATTTGCTGTAAAAGCTCTAAAGTTATTAATATTCCACTTAATAGAGTACAGCATGACTTTGTGCACAATAGACACATGGATATGTGGTCACCTGAGCAATTGCTTGTTAAATTTGATCAAGGCTTTGTTATTGATAGAGCACCATTGTATGCTATTAATAATACATCGGCGCACATGTGCTATAAACCAAGCTTTAAGCGTCGTTAAACGAGAGTTATTTGTAAAAAAGGGAGTAGTTTTATGAATCGTTACACGGTATCGTTCACAAAAATGTAGTATTGGTTTTATAAGTATAATCCTTACTTTTTACGCTCCTTTGGTTACGAGCAAGGTTATGTCAAAGCAACATGTTCAAAGGCCCCATACCTCATCAGCTACAGGGCATATTGATACGCTTATAAAAAAAATAACGGGTATAGAGAAGAAGCTGAATGAAATCAAAGCAAGTGATCAAAAATTTGCACAGCTTGAGAAAAAGTTTAAGCAGCTAACTGACCGTGAACAAGAGCTTGTGGATGCTGCACAGAGCTTGTTGCCTGTTCTGGCTACGTTATCTTCCGAACTGAGTTCTCGTGCATCGCAGGAATCAGTAGATATTTTATTGAATATTTTGCAAGATATAGCTGGAAACTTAACTTATCAACTAACAGCCAATTAACAGTTTTTATATATAGTTTATATATATGTAAATCTTCTGTACCGAGTCCATCGTGCTGGATTTTGTATAAAACAGAGTTTTTGAGTATACTAGTAGAAACTATTTTTGTTATGCATGCAAGGTTGAGGAGATGGTATACTATGGCTCATGCTCAACGCAATAAACTTCGCAATAAATTTTATGTTACTACACCTATTTACTACGTTAATGCACGTCCACATATTGGCTCGCTGTATTCAACGCTTTTGGCCGATGTAGCAGCACGTTGGAATAAGCTTAAGGGAAAAGATATATTCTTTTTGACTGGCACTGACGAGCATGGTCAAAAAGTTGCTGAAGCTGCGCAGAAGGCAGGCCAAGAGCCTCAAGAATTTGTTGATGGTCTTGTTGGTGCTTTTAAGGAATTGTGGCACGCATATAGCATACAGTATAGTTATTTTATACGTACTACGGATCAACATCACGTTAAAGCTGTTCAGCAATGGATTAAAGACCTTGAAAAACAAGGCGATATTTATAAGTCATTTTATACCGGTTGGTATTGTACGCCATGTGAAACATTTGTTTTAGAAAAAGAGCACGATGGCAGTGCTTCACCAGCTCCCGTGTGCTTTTCATGTACACGTCCAACGCACCCCATTGCTGAAGAAAGCTATTTTTTTAAGCTGTCGGCGTATCAAGAAAGACTCTTGCAGTTCTATCATGATCATCCTGATTTTATTACGCCCCCTGAGCGCTTACATGAGGTAATCAGTTTTGTTCAATCAGGTCTGAAAGACTTGAGTATATCGCGTACAAGCATCACCTGGGGTATACCCTTTCCTGATGATCCCCGTCACGTTACGTATGTATGGGCTGATGCGCTTAATAATTATATTACGGCAATTGGCTATGGTGATCCACACCGTAGTGAAGAATTTAACTATTGGTGGCCCGCAGATCTCCAGGTATTGGGCAAAGATATTATACGATTTCATGCTGTCTATTGGCCAGCATTTTTAATGGCAACAGGGTTACCCATACCTCATAAGTTGCTTGTTCATGGTTGGCTGAAACTTGGTGGTCAAAAGATCTCTAAATCATTAGGTAATACAGTAGACGCTCTCCAACTTGCTGCACGGTATGGGAGCGATCCGGTACGCTATTATCTCGTTCGTTATATGGCAATTACGCAGGATTCAGCATTTAGCATTGAAGACCTTGAGCAACGTATTAGTACCGATTTGGCCAATGATTTGGGTAACTTGCTTAACCGTATGGTAACGCTTGCTTATACCCATAACGTTACGCACTTGCCGGCACCAGGACAGTGGGGTCCGCAAGAAGTTGATCTTCGCGATCAATTCTGGAACGTACTTGATGATGTTCAAAGTACTATGGGAGATTATTTTTTTCATAGAGCATACGCCCATGTTTGGAAATTTATAACTATTGTCAATGCCTACTTTCATGCTCAAGAGCCTTGGAAGCTTGCTCGTTCTGATACTGAGCGTTTTAAGCAGGTACTTTCTGCTACAGCACATAGTTTATATGCACTTGCTCTTTTAATATGGCCTGTCATGCCACAAAAAATGGAAGAGCTTCTGCAAAGCTTGGGGCTCTCTCTCGAACTAGGACCTGATATCTTGGAACAGTTATCGTGTGATCCATGGCAAAAAACGTTTAAATTTATACCTATTAAGCCGTTGTTTGAAAAATTTGAAAAGCAGGTTTTAGAATCCGTTCAAGCTAATAAAGCTCCTGATCAAGAGCCTACTCTATCATTTGAAGAATTTAAAAAAGTTAAACTGTGTGTTGGCACCATCAAGCACTGCCAAGTAGTTCCTAAATCTGACAAGTTATTAAAACTTCAGGTAAATTTTGGTCCCTTAGGCGATCGGCAGATTTTTTCAGGAATACAAGCCTATTTTACTCCCGAACAGCTTATAGGCAAGCAAGGAATTTTTGTGATTAATCTTCAACCACGTAAGATTATGGGTCAAGAATCGCACGGCATGATGCTCTTAGTTCATGATGCACAGGATAAGCTTGTTCTAACAACGGTAGAGCAGCCTGTGCCTGATGGTGCAGAATTAAGCTAGCTCATTACATACTATAGAAGAAATTTATATGAAGACTTTCCAGTGAAACTGTTGGCAAACTATTATTCTCGTAAACTTATTCGTTATGGATTTCTAGAAAGCACTAAGATTATTGCTCGTCGAACTCATGCTGCTCTTGTAGCCTATTATTGGCGTTATAAAGTACGATCATCAGCAGCGCGACATACATGGCAGACTATAGCACGACGTCATAAAGCAGCCCATAACTTTGCGCAGTATTGGGTACATGCACCTAAAGAATTTAGCAAACTACCTGTGTGGCTTGACATGAGTACATTAACAGGTCAAGAGTTACAAAAACTGGCATATGAGTATAGCCAACGAGCAGTACCGGCTGATTGGCATAATGATGGGAGCTTATCGCAGCTTTTTTATAAAGATATCGCCATCACAGTAGGCAAAGATGAAACATTAAGTAAAGATATTAAAGTATCTTGGGAACTTTCACGCTTTCAGTATCTGTTTATACTGGGCAAAGCCGATCGTGCCTGTGCCCTTGATCGTTATGGTGTGCTTTTTAAAGAGCACGTTCTTGATTGGATTGAAAAAAATCCCTATCTTCATGGCGTTAATTGGCTTTGTCCTATGGAAGTTAGTATTCGTGCTATTAACTGGGTATGGGCAATTCATTTTTTTGATGCAAGTTCTGCGCTCGATACTGACACGTGGCAGCGTATCGTCTGTTCTCTCTATGATCATCTTATCTATCTTGAGAATAACTGGGAAGTGTTTGATGGCCGCACATCCAACCATTATCTATCCGATCTTGTTGGCTATTTATATATATGCTGGTTATTCAAGCCATTGCGTGGCTTTCAGCGCAAAATTGATACTATTGTAGCAGAGCTCTGCTATGAGCTCGATAAACAACTTCTTGATGATGGCACGCATTATGAAGGTTCAACTGCTTACCATCGCTTAGTAACTGAGCTACGTGCTCACGCGATCTTTATTTGTAACGAATTAGGTATGCCATTACCTAACAAATATACCGTACGATATCGTGATATGCTTGATTTTCTTAATTGGTGTACCCCTGAGAATGGTCAATTGATTCTTATCGGTGATAACGATTCAGGAAGCATTATACGTACTATTGCATCGAGCACCTATGTTAAAATCCCTCCAAAACTTGATAGCATATGGGAGCAGCCCTATACTACGTTTCCTGATTTTGGTCTTTCCGTCATTAAAACTGCTACATGGCATGTAAGCTTGCGCCATCATGCCTATAAAAATTATCAGCCCTCAGGTCATTTTCATAATGATATGCATAGTATTACGGTGGCTCTTAGGGGTATTCCTGTTATTATTGACCCGGGAACCTATGTTTATACAGCCTCCGAGATCTGGCGCAACCGCTTTCGGTCGATAACGGCTCACAACGCTTGCTATGTTGGTGAGCAAGAACTCGTGCCCTTTGACGATCGATTATTCGACCTTGAGATACCTCAATCGAGTGATATTCCACGTTTCTCCAAAAGACTGTCAACGATAAGTGTTACAGCCTGTCACGATCTTTATGCTCGTTATGGCCTAAAATCAGTGCGCATGCTTGAATTTTACCATTCTAACAATAGCCTTACTATAACGGACTTTTGGAAAGAAGAAGACACGCTCAAACTGAGTCATTATAGAACAGACTTAACATCATGCTGGAATTTTACGTTAGGCCCTGATATCATTCCTGAGCAACAGAGTGAAACTACGTGGCTTTTGCGTTACAAAAATAACCCCCTTGCGCTTCTTACAGCTCCAGATAATAACTTTGTGGTTTGTATGGGCTGGTTTGCTCCGCGATATGGTACACTTGAGCCATGTATGCGCTTATATGGGCGTCAGCCATTGGAAACCCAAAAGATGTACATTATTAAGCTTGTCTACTTAGCTTAAATCAGCGTACTTCAGATTTTGTCTACTTAATCTAATGCTTGCCGGGGTCAAAGATATAGAGTATCTTAGAGTATCTTAATACACCAAAAGAGCTCTTCTTTGCGCGAGTTACCGCAACCCTGTGCTCAGGGAGAATTTTCTTTTTTAAACAATTACTGACAATAAAAGAGGATAAAATTGGACATGTATATATATAAGTTTTCATGCATTGTGCTTGTTTTCTTGGGAGCCCAAGCACCCATACTGCAGGCACACGTAATGCCTGATCAGCACACAACGTTACATGCGATAAAGGCATCACGTACAAAGTTTCCTCAGTATGTTAAGGGCTTTATTTTTCCGGGTATCTGGTCATATCCAGTTGAACAAAAGCAGCTCGATAAGCTTATGCATGATTATGCAAATTACGTAGTGCACTCAGGGCACGAGCCTATGCCTGAAGATATTGAGTTCTGGTCAAAAGTAAACCCGAATTTTATAATATCTATAGATGGTGACATAACGCTTCCAACGCCGATTGAGCGTAAACTTTACGAATCAGTATTAGACTTTATGGAAGAAAAGTATCTCTCACATCCTTTGGGTGCATTAACGGTAGAAGAGCTCAAGCTCTTGCCGGGCCTGATACATACACACCATTACCCGAGCCAATCTTCTCAATACCGCCAACATGAATGGATTATACTTTTTCCCAGCCGGCCTACGGTCAAACAGCAGAGGGAATCTCTTCAAGAGCAGGACCCGCACTTATTGCTACTTTATGACAGCATACTCGATAAAATTCACGAAGCTGGCTCCTATGAAGCGTTTATAAACTCGGGGAAGCGATTTACCCTTCAAGAACTGGCGTTTGTTAAAAATTATATGCATTTTCCTCCGGGGCCGGATAAAATACCAGTCCTCATGCGTAAGTTTGCACAGGAGCTTCATGCGCAGCTCAATAAACCGAATGATCCTATTAGAGTTGCCGCTTTTGCTCATCAGGGCCTTTCAAAAATTGCACCTTTCTTCGAGGAGAGTAATCTTCCAGCTCGTCTTTTGATGAATAGTATCTTAATGCAGGCAGGTTATGACCCAATCGTTTTCTTTAGTGAAAATGCCTATGATCAGGCAATGCTTCAGGATTTTAGGCGTCCTGGCATTTTTGAATGCTATATAAGAGCTAAAATTGAAAACCAGCAGCTCATCTCTTATGATATTCAAACACTAACTCAATCATATAACGATCGCGATCGACTTCTTATGGCACTACATGGTTACGCGCAACATGACAATGATCTCTTAAGCCATTGTTTGGAGTTAGACTAATAATTCTAAGACCTGTACTAAGTTACCGTTTTGCTTCAAGAGTGCTAGCGTGTATCAATTTAGCTAAAGTTTTTATGGTGGGGTTTCTGCTTTTTAAACTGTGATACAGAGTAGAGCGGGGAAGATTTGCATATTCCGCTGATTTTGTTTTGTTTAAGGTATCTAGATATATAGCAAGAATCTCCATCACTCCTTCAGGATCATTATTTTTTAAGCACTCTAAAATAGCCTTGCCAATAAAAATCTTCATGTAAGGGTTCTTCGGTAGGGCTATATGATATTACTGAAGCACCTGGCTTAAGCTTTAGTTGTTGTGTACTTTTTAAGGATTTTGCTTGCTTTAATGATGTCTTTGTTCGGGCCATAGTTGTTCTTTGGACAAGTATATCTAATAAGTTTATAGTGTGCTTATTTTGTAAGCAAGCTCATGGCTTCTATTAGCTTCTATTGGCGATAGCCGCAGTCTTTTTTATTACACACAAGATTTTCACCTTTTTTTACCAGATAGGGTGAAGCACATTGTGGGCAGGGTATTTCTTTAATTTCTCCTGCTATAGAGAACTTACAGTTTGGATAGTTGCTGCAGCCCCAAAATGATTTGCCCTTCCATGAGCGCTGAATAACTTTACTTGCACACTGGGGGCAGGGAAAGTTTGCTGTAGGGTAATAAATATACTTGCAATCTGGGTAACCTGAGCAGGCAATAAATGTTCCGTATTTGCCCTTAATAGATCGTAAGTTTTTTTGGCACAGTTCACAGGTTTGCTCTAAGAGTGATGGTGCTTGAACCGTAGTAAGCTGGATTGTGCCGTTTTCCAGCCGTTCAAAGTTGCTGGTAAACTTACACTCAGGGTAGCGGGTACACCCCAAAAATGGCCCTGCTTTACCAAAGCGTATAACTAATTCACCCTGTTTACAGTCCGGACAGCTTATTCCTGTAGGTTCGGCAGGACGTTTTGCTTTTTCTCCACGAAATAGTTCTAAATCCTTCTCAAATGTATGATAAAATTCCCGTAAGACAGCATCACGGGCAAGGGTGCCGTTAGCTATTTTGTCTAATTCTTCCTCCATAAGAGCGGTAAATTTAATATTCATGATATCAGGCAGATATTCCGTAAGCATTTTAGTAACAACCATGCCCAAATCTGTCGGCACAAAACGCTTTTTTGTATCAAGATGCGTATATGAACGCGCCTGGATGGTTTTCATGATCGTTGCATAGGTGCTTGGTCGACCGATACCTTCTTTTTCAAGATCTTTGACAAGCGAAGCTTCGGTATAGCGTGGTGGTGGCTCGGTAAAGTGTTGTTTGGGTATTACTTTGCCAAGCTCGAGTTGCTGCCCCTCTTTTAGACTGCTTGGGATCTTTATTTTAGTGTTTTCTTTAGCATCTTTTTGGGTTTCTTCTTCATCAGTATATACTTTAAGAAATCCATCAAAAATAAGTGTCGATCCCGTAACTTTAAAAGTAAATGAGTTGCCTTCGATAAGCACTTGGCGCTGGGCGTATTGAGCTGGCTTCATTTGACTTGCTATAAAGCGTTGCCAAATAAGTTCATAGAGCCTGGCTGCATCTTTTTCTAAAAATTTTGTTACTTTTTCTGGCGTAAATTTTACGTCAATTGGACGAATTGCTTCGTGAGCATCTTGTCCTTTGCTTTTTGAATAAAGGGCAGCTTTAGTAGGTAGATACCCTTTACCCCATTCTTTCTCAATAAGAGTACGAGCACTTTTAAGCGCACTTTCAGCTATTCGTAGTGAATCAGTACGCATGTAAGTTATTAATGCTATAGGTGTCGATGCATCTTCAAGTGGTATGCCTTCATAGAGCTTTTGCGCTATGGTCATAGTTTTGTGGACTGAAAATCCAAGCTGATTATACGCACTTTGCTGAAGGGTACTTGTCATAAAGGGCGGTGATGGATTCTTGAGGCGCTTTGAGTCTTTAATTGAGGTTACGGCAAATGAGCTTGCTTTAAGTTTATCGGTAAGCGAATCTGCTTCTTGCCGGCTCTTAATCTCTGCTTTCTTTTTATTAATATGCGTGAGGGTCGCAGTTATCTCGCTTCTGTTATAGGTAAAAAGGCCATCAATGGTCCAATATTCTTGAGGAACGAATTCACGAATTGCGAGCTCACGATCACAAATTAATCTGAGGGCAACTGATTGGACACGGCCGGCCGATAGGCCCTTAGTAACTTTTCTCCATAATATAGGCGAAACTTCATAGCCTACCCATCGATCAAGAACACGTCGCGCTTGTTGAGCTGCGACTTTGTCAAGATCAATCACTGAAGGCTGGGCTATTGCCTCTTCCACCGCCTGTTTGGTGATCTCATTAAACGATATACGATGAATTATATCCGAATCTTTAACAACCTTGGCGATTTCTTGGGCGATATGCCAGGCAATGATCTCGCCTTCTCGATCGGGATCTGGTGCAAGAAAGATTTCGTCAGATCTGCTAGCCTGTTTGCAGATATCAGCAATGATCTTTTCTTTAGTATCAAGCACCACGTAATCAATATGAATATGATCATTCATGCTTACACCAAGTTCCTTGGAAGGCAGATCTTTGATATGTCCAACAGTAGACATAATCCTAAAGTCGTCACCTAAGAACTTGGCAATCGTCTTAGTTTTAGCAGGCGATTCTACAATTAATAACTTTTTCATACTATCTATTCTTTAATGATATTTTACTGGTTATGCCTGTGCTCTATTCTTAGTCATCTTATCTTTAATACTAAAAGAGTTATTAAAAAAAAGTCAAATACTTTTTATTCATAAACACAAAAAAAGATGTTTTCTTATCCTTAGTGCGACACCCACAGCGCCTAAGGGTGGTTCTTTCACATACAACCGTTAATCTCAGTGCTACCTAGTATGCCATATAATTGACGATTTGCAAAAAACCTTCAGTTTTTACTAACAGTCATACCGTCCCAGGCTTATTCGGGCTTAAATAAATAAGACACCTTGATCAATACGCTAAAGACGTTTATGCTGCATAAAAGAGGGTTTTATTAATAAGAAGATATAAGAAGATAGGTGAGAGTGCATATGAGTATGTATACCTGGATGGTGTCACGTCTTCAGGCGATAAGCCATTCGTGGCGAGAGTCACTCCAGCCATTTTTGCCCCCTGCTTTTAAGCAATTTTTATTAATTACACTTAAGAGCGTTCTCTTAACTTATCAAGCGCTCTTGAAGGGGGCATGGCCATATATAGGTGCACTACTTCTTGGCATGCTTATTAATGAGCTTGTATATACAAAAAGCATTGCTGATACAAATCACATGAAGTTAGAACTTGCTACAACAATACATGAACTTGTGCATCTCGTACTTGCAGCGCTTATTGTTTTTATCACATGTTGCGCGTGTCGTCCCTCAGTAGATCAAAAGAACATTCACTATTTTTTCGATTTTTTCAAAAAATATGCTTTTTACAGTATTGCATATAGTGCTATAGTGCGCTTTCTTGCAGCTCAAAATCTCGGCGTTCAAAGAAACCGTTATGTTGAGTATCAACCTGTGCTCATACCGATCATTACGACGATGCCCTGGGCTCTTTTATCATCATCATATGTGGCTAATGCTCTTGTGCTATTTCTTTCGCCTTTTTTTGTCTTTGCACTCCTGTTCATGCTTGACTCGGGAAGCAAAGTAGGTGCTTTTTGGCAATCATTAGTGCGAGCCTTAAAGATGATAGTCTATAACTATCCCTTTTGTGTTATTTCTTATAGTGTAACGCTTTTTATTGCGTTCTTGGTGTATCGAGTGGTAGGTATGCCATTACTTGTGGGCTTTTTAGGTAAAAAAGTACTCACGGTTATTGGTTATACTGTATGCTACGGTATAATTGTACCTGTTTTTGTATGCTGGTTAACTAATTTTTATTGCAAGAGAGTACATGAACAGTTTCAACTTTACTACGATATTTCATAAAAAATTGGCATTTATACGAACGCTTTTTTCGTATGCTCTTGGAGCAATTACAGGCATATTCTGCTTTCTGCCATGCTTGATACTTGTTGCTGTACTACCTGATCGCTATCGCTATGATAATCGTGTGCTTTTTAAGTTACTTGACTGGACTTTTAAAGGTATCATTCGGGCAACTCTTGTTCCTGTTCATGTAAAAGGAGTAGAACATTTACCCCATGAGCCGGTAGTATTTGTTGCCAATCACCAATCGGCAATGGATATACCTCTTGTTGGTATGCTGATGAATGGCTACCCTCATATTTGGTACGTTATGGAATATTATGCTCACGTGCCCATACTAGGCTTTTTCGTGCGCCGAATGGGTATTGTTGTAGATCGTAAAAGTCCAGCAAGTGCTGCTCGTGCTATCATTCGTGGTATGCATATGACAGAACATAAAAAACGCCATAGTATTATATTTCCCGAGGGAGGACGCTATACTGATGGAAAAATTCATGAATTTTTTTATGGATTTGCTGTTATTGCTAAAAAAACACGACGCCCTGTTATACCTATTTTTATCTATAATGTTGGCAAAGTATACCCGCCAGGTAGTTTTTTAATTAACTGGTATCCCATTATGGTTACTGTAGGCACGCCAATAGCCTATATGCCCGGCGAAACCGATATGTTATTTGGTGAGCGTGTAAGGGACTGGTTTGTAGAACAGCAGGCTCAACATGGTTAGAATTTTATGGTTAAAAGTTTATGGTTAAAAGTTTAATGATGCTACGATGTGTCTATCCATTGCTTGTAATGGTGGGTATACCAAGTATTATGCTTATTGCTTGGTGGCGGTGGCTGTACTATAAACAGCCAACCTATTACTACCCATTTGCTCGTCTTTTTAAAAAAGCTTATAGGCAAAAGTCCCGTTCGCGTGTACTTAAAGGGGTATTATTTGGTCTTCGCTTGTTAGCACTTGTCTCACTTTTGCTTGCAACAGCACGCTTGCAGCAAGCTGATGAGCAATCAAAAACATCAGTAGATGGTATTGATATTATGCTTGTTCTCGATGTTTCAGGAAGCATGGATAGTATCGATGGTGATATAACCGATCCGCGTAATCGTCTTGCTATTGCCAAAGATGAAGCTATGCTCTTTGTAGGTAAGCGGCCTCATGATCAAATAGGGCTTGTTATTTTTGGGCAGGTCGCTGTCTTGCGGTGTCCATTTACGCTTGATAAACAGCTTTTATCAGAGATTATTAAAACGACTAGTCTTGATCTTATTGATCCAGATGGAACGGTCTTATGCCAGGGGCTTGCTACGGCGGCACGTCATTTAAGCTCATCACGAGCAAAGAGCAAAGTGATTATTGCTCTTACCGATGGAGCACCCTCTGATCATGATATACCCTGTCATTACGCCATCGACCTTATTAAGAAGCTGGGTATTAAAGTATACACCATAGGTATAGGCTCAGAACGAATGGGCTATAATAGAACTGCATCTGGTGGGATTGCCCGACCATCACCGTTAAATAAGAAATTTCTTCAAGCCATCGCTCATGAGACAGGCGGACAGTTTTTTCATGCACGTAATGCTCGTGATATGAACGCCATCTATGACGCTATAGATAGGCTTGAAAAAACTAGGTATGAAAGTCCGTTATTTTCCCAGTATCGCGATACGAGTCTGCCACTTTTGGCACTCGTACTTATCGCTTTACTCAGTGAGATTATACTTCTTGTATATCGATGGGTTATAGTATGATCTGGCATGGTATGGGTATTGTTTGGGGAGCAGCACATAATATTATTTTAATCCCCTTTATTGCTCTAGCAAGTGCTCTTGTATGTGGACATTGGTATGGGTGCAGAAAGCGTATAGCACTTTTAGCAGCCCCACAGTATTACCAGCGATTTATTATGTACTATTCCCCGCATATAAAGCTTATTAAAGCAGGGCTTATAGTGAACGTACTTATATTGCTTGGAGTAGCGTTACTACGACCACAATGGGGAATAAAAGAAGAAACACTTGAGCAGCAGGGTCGTGATGTGCTTATAGCGCTTGATATATCACGAAGTATGCTTGCCCAAGATTGTTCTCCCAATCGCTTGGCCTATGCCAAAGAGAAGATTACTCAGTTGGTTGGAACACTTGCTTGTGATCGAGTGGGACTTATTATTTTTTCGGGGGCAGCATTAACCTATTGTCCGCTTACAACAGATTATAACGCCTTTTTTATGATGCTTAAGGAGCTTGATACTGAAACCGTTGCATCGGGGACTACAGCACTTGATCAAGCACTTAAACAAGCGCTTGAGATTATTAAGCGTGCTCCAAGTAAAAAGCACAAATTACTTATACTATTTACCGATGGTGAGGATTTTTCAAGTGATTTGGCAGGTATTAAGCAGGAAGCACTTCAGCTTGGACTTCAAATAGTTACCGTGGGCTTAGGGACTACCGTGGGAGCTCCCATACCTCTTTATGACAATAATGGTACGTTAAGCGGCTATCAAAAAGATGATAAGGACAATGTCGTTATTAGTCGCCTTAATGAGGGTATCCTTCAGGTATTAGCACGTGATTCAGGGGGCAAATATCTGCAGGCTACGTCCGATACTCACGATATTACTCAACTTAAACAATGGGTGGAGCAGTTTGAAAAAGAGCATTTTGATGATAAGCACATACAAGCATATGAAGAGCGCTATTATTATTTTACAGGACTTGGTTTGCTCTTGTTACTGTTAGAATGGTTACTTTAAAGGGATACCCATGAAGTACATGATGCTGTTAATGATGCTGTTACTGGGCATGTCATATATGAACGCCACTAACACGCATATAAACATGAGTGTTAACGGTTACACTGGAGCGCAGGATCATTGGGCTCAAGTGGTTGCTGATAATCCACGTGATGCAAGTGCTTTATATAATTTTGGCGTAGCGGCATTTAAGCAGCGGGATATGGCTTCAGCACGTAAAGCATTTGAAAAAGCAGTTGAAATTTCCGATCTATCGCTTGTACAACAGGAGCAGGCTTATTTTAATCTTGGTACATCATGTGCTCAGTTGAAAGATTATACAAAAGCTCTTGAATACTACGAAAAAGTACTGAGCATACATCCTGAACATGAAAAAGCATTGCGTAATCGGGAGCTTGTCAAAAAGCTTTTGGATGAGGAAAAACAAGAACAGCAAAAAAAGCATGAGCACGATGCATCAAAAGATCCGCAAACTAGTAAAGAACATGAGCCCAATGCCAATCAGGAAGGCCAAAAAGATCAAGGGAATCAGCAGGGGGATAAGCATGAGGGCAATGATTCCCAGAACGACAGCAGCAACGATACCTCCGAGCAATCGCAAACCAATGCCAATACAGGAACCAATAAGAGCAAAGAACAGGCTCAGGAAACCGATAATGAGAGCAATGCTAAAAATACAGCCGATAACTCCCAGCAGGGGAAACAAGAACAACACCGTGAGTATCATGATGACCAATCGTTAGACAAAAAAACACCACAAAAACATGATATATCTTCGTATGAGAATAGCATCAAAAAAAATACTGAGCAAGAAATGGCTACTATAGCCGAGCGTCTTAAAGCGCTTCAAGCACCTTCAGCCGACCTAACATCAGATGAAAAGAAACTTATGGCTTTTCTTGAACGGGAAGAAGCAAGCGTTCACAAGGACCTGGTTAAACAACAGATTGCTCGACAGATGAGGGGACAGCATGGACATAAAAATTGGTAAGAGTGTTCTCATAAAGCTTTTATTAGTATGTGTGTTGGTGCCCTTTCTTATAGAGGCAAGTCCACGTATTACTCTTCGTGCCCTTACAACTCAACGAACAGCACTTGAGCAGAGTTATGTAGGGTTACCGTTTATGCTTGAAGTGACCGTTGAAGATGCTCCTAACATAACCAATCAGCCTACCATTGATGGACTAGAGAAATTAACGATAGTAAGTACCAGCAAAGAGATTGCCATGAGCATAGGCAATAGAAGCGTACATGAGAGAAAAGTATATCTTTATGTTGTTAGTTGCCCTCACGAAGGCAATCTTACGCTTGGCCCGGCTCGACTTGAAACACCACAGGGTGTACTTCAATCAAACATACTGAATCTTATGGTTTCTCCCTATGAACAGCAGGTACATCAAGCAAAGCTGCCCTTAGTATATGCAGAAATAGCCATAGATGATCAAACTGCTGTAGTTGGTCAAAAAATACGCTGTTCTGCCCGTTTTGCCTCTGCTGATAGTGCAGTAGAGCTACAGCACGTTACTGCGCTTAATGTACCACAAGCGCTTGTTATATCTAACGGCAATCATAAAACTTTTTCAGAAAAAAAGGCTGACATGACCTATAAGATACATGAGTGGCAGATAGAGCTTTATTTTAAAGAACCGGGTACTTTTACGATACCACCTCTTACTGCTCATTATAATCGTCATATAGGGCCAATAATGCCCGCTGGTTTTTTTGGACAATTGACAAATTTTCTCGGTGCTACAACACAAGAGCAACAAGCGTATTCTAATTCTATACCTATTACCATTGAACCATTACCTGCATATGCTGAGCCTATTAGTGCTGTAGGAGACTTTAAAGAGGTTACTCTCTCGGTTAATCAAACAACAGTTTCCCAAGGTGAGGCATTTGTTGTAACACTTGCTATTTCTGGATCTGGTAATTTTGAGTATATGGCTGCTCCACGCTTAAAGCTACCCAACGCATATACGTATTATGATTCGAAAGCCACACTTGAGGGCACTGACCCTCAACAGGTTAAGCGCTATGAATATATCGTTCAAGCTCTGCAAGCAGGCACGTGGGAATTGCCGGCACAGGAATTTACCTATTTTGATGTAGCTACGCGTTCTTATAAGACACTTATGACGACACCATTAACTATCACTGTTAACGCTTCAGCGTTAGGTTCTCGATTGAACTCTGAGTCTAAATGGCATGCTCAACCTGGTGAAGCTGATCAAGAAGAAACGCAAAAGCAGTTCGATAAAAGTTCACCTGCAGCTATTTTAGAACATATTCATCCATCGCCCTTATGGTCATTACGTATGTCCTTTAAATTTTTTATTATTCTTGTTATTGTTCCATTACTTATGATGTTTGCTCAAAGCAGCGTTGCGATGTGGAGTCAATATCAGAGAAAGCATGGTTATCCGTGGCGACGAAGACGTGGGTTGAGGATGGCTCGCTCCTTGCTTAAGCAAGCAGAGCGTGAGAGAAATGCCCAGCATATCTATGCAGCATTTAAGCACGTATCTACCCTCACGCTTGATAGTACTCGTGATAATACTCGTAAAAATACTCATGAGCTTCTTGAGTTCTCTGATGGTATTACTCAGTATTTACGGGAACAGCAATGCTCAGTGGAATTCTGTCGCGAATGGGAAGCATTTTGGTATAAGCTTTTATCACATATTTTTGCTCAATCTCCAGTAGAAAGTCTTGATAGTCTTATACGCGAAGCACGTATATGGATTAATCACTTTGAGCAGTTAATGCGGGTAATGTATCAAGAAAGACAGGTTGTGAGAAAATTATGAAGAACCTATGGCTATATCTTGTGTATCTTGTAGCCTTTAATGCAAACGGGGCGGCAAGCGTACCGACTATAAACAATTCCCCCGAGTATCCTGAATATATTGTAGCGTTACGTAAGCTACAAAGACAGGTTTCGCCACGTGATTACGTAGTTATTGAAAATGCTATCAGTAAACTCAAAGATCACGCAGAAGTTCGAGATACGGTAAAGCCTTCTTTGCTTATGCTCGTTCCTGCAGTTATAGCACAACTGGTTTTTTTAGGGCTCTGGTGGTCCTTGCTATTTTTTGGTACTATGATGCGTATGCGAAGACGTTATGGTATGCTTATAAGCTTAACCCTTACGCTTGCGCTTGCAAGTGCTTGTGTTATGAATGATTATTATATTCATTCACAGCAGTGGGGCATCACAAAACTTCCAGCAGTTGACCTTAAGCTAGGTCCAGGCAAAGAATATGCGACACGGGCAGTATTACATGCTCTTGATGAGCTTGCTATTATTGGTCAAAAAGAATCATGGTATAAAGTTGACCGACGTGGTGTACGTGGATGGATTCATGCCAATGATATTGCCCTCTAACCTTCTCATCATGGATATGTAGATGGACGCTTATTGTGAAATATGATCAGCTTATAACCCAACAAGCTTTGAGTGCTCTATTTTTTAGTGTACTTATAGTGATCATGGGGTTATTATTCTTTGAGTATCGATTTTTTCATCAGCAGTCTCAAGAACTTGTTGAGCTTAAAGAAGAATATGTAGCGTATATAGCAAAACTTAAGCATACTATCCTTGAATGTGAGCATTTCAAAGAACAGGTAGACGAAAAAAAAAAGTTCAACGTATCTGTAGAGGTTTCGTAAACCGTGAGCGCCATTACTTACAACAAAAAGCCCTTGAATTTGCGCGATTACACAATCTTGAACATGAAGTACGGCGGCTCTACGATAGAGAAGATCATGATGTTCCTGAAAATATTACCAAACAAGTACGACAGTCAAAAAAACAAAAACGCATAAGATTGGCTCGACCAACTCGATATACTAAGCGGCTTAAAGATCCTGTAGAACCTACATCACAAGGGGATGTAAGACATGGTGTTTTAAGCTGGCCTATTGATCGCTCTCAATTCTGGCTTAGTTCGCCATTTGGCCCTCGAAAGAAACCTGATGGTTCATGGGGTTTTCATACTGGTATCGATATGGCTGCTGTATGGGGCACGCTGATCAAAGCTGCCGCAGATGGGGTTGTTGTTGAAGCTGGTTATGCTCACGCTTACGGTAATAGAGTAGTTATTATGCATGCATCAAAAATTAAGACATTGTACGCTCATTTGGCTAAAATTGACGTTAATGTAGGTGATGCGGTTAAAAAAGGGGACATCATTGGCAAGGTTGGTGATACAGGGCATGTACGCAAACGGGGACATGATGCTTCACATTTGCATTTTGAAGTATATTCTGCTGGAAAAAGAGTTAACCCTTCTTATTTTTTGGCATAATAATTATAAATCAGAAATACGTTAGAAGTTGGAATACTAGAGTTCTGCAGCGGGCGATTTTTTAAAAAGCAGCCCTATGGCTCGTTTATCAACCGGGAGTTGTTTCCAGGCATTCAAAAACTCCTGTACTGTTATAGCTTTAAGAGACTCAAGATACTTCTTAACATCCTTTTTACGGTAGAGTACCATGCTCGTGTGATCAGGCATATTATTATGTAAATGCCATGCCCATAGTGTGCTGGTAATAGGTGCATGGGATGAATTTTTCTGCCTATCTTTACTTATATAGAAACTGTGTGCATGGGTTCGCTCGAGTTCTTGAATGCACTGTGAAATATCCAATGGTTGGACAAGAGAGATCTTATCAGGAGTAAGTATTACGTGCTCTGTTTCAGGATTTTCAATAAGTAACGTTTCAAGTAATGTGGTGCACGCCTGGTGTCGCTCCCGCTTGATAAAATCTACATTTGAAAATTGATCGGCAAGAGTGTGATAAGCTTCCTCATCCTGCTGGCTATCAGGGCTACATATAACATATATTTTATTAATACCGCGCGATTGGTTACGCAACGACGTAATTATATCAGCTATATGCTGCTGCTTTTTTTGAGAGAGTATGATGACGTCAGCTTTATTTTTTATATAGCGTGTGCTTATGGTAGATTGAGCTTCTTTTAAGGATTGGTAGGAAGGCCAGGAAAATACCTTGTAGGCAAATTCTTTTTGGGCTTGTGCATTAAGTGCATACTGACTAAGAGGATTTCTTTGGTTCCATTGATAGGCAGTCTCAGGTATACAGTAGATATGATTTCTTGCCATTTCGACCATAGGAAGAAAAAAAGCACAATCTGGACTGGGTGATAGGGGTACAAAGCTGCTATTTGTCATAAGATCTTCAAGCTTAATGCACTTAAACAACCAGGCATAGAAGCTGCGTAGGTGTGCATATAAAAAGGGATATTCACGTATCTTATTATTTTTAATGCGCTCTTGGGTTAACTTTTTCATATCGTCAGTAAAGAATATTTTTTGTGAGGGCCATAGAGCTGCACCACCATGCGTAAGCCAGGTATCGGTCGTTGAATAGATATCATTGAGTAGGTTAAAAACGTTGCTATGAGCAAGCCAATCGTCACCGTCAAGATGTACAATAATTTCATGGTCTTCGCACATATGGGCTGCTTTATAATGGTTAGCCATTTGGCTTTGCCAGGTCTTATTCTTGATCAGGGTTACGCGATGTTCCTGTTTCTTTTCTTTAACATAACGTTCTACCAAGTCTCCCGTACCATCAGGTGATGCATCGTCAATATAAATAACGCGATAATTGCTATAATCTTGGGAAAATACAGAATTTAAATTGCGCTGGTACATGGTTTTATTATTGTATGACGTTATTACTACTACTAGGCTCTTTTGCGGACGTTTAGCTGTGCTGTCATAAGCGTGAGGTATTGTATAGTAAAGTGCTAAACAAGCGATAATAAAAATGCTTAAGAAGATAAGCTTTTTAAGCCTATACACGTATAATCTTTCTTAAATTTTCAGGAAAGCCCGTAAAGTACGAGCTTTCCCAAATACTTAGTAATTTCAGTAATTAATATCTTTACATACCCTCTTGAGGCTCCATGGGCCCATATGCACCACCTGAAGGGGTCATAAAATGATGTATACGGTGTCGAAGGTAATCACCTATTTTAGATCGATCGATACGGTTGCCCTGTTCGTCCACGCAATAGGCAATTCGGCCATATCCCATTTTAGTCGTCTCAGCACCATAACCTGGGACCGAGGCAAGAAGACCGACGCCTATAGCAAATAATGTAAGGTAACGCTTCATAATATTCTCCTTTTTTTAAATAGAATCAGATTTTGAAACCCCCCTAGTAGTAGCATATCAATATTTATTTATTTATTGCAATAATTTTTATAAAAATAAATTTGATTTATTCTACTTTTGGAGCGATAGCAAAAAATATTCCCCAAAGGCTGTTTATGAGCCTATCTTAGAGGGTAACCAAAATTAATTTAGTACTCTGCAATGGGGAACTGGACGACGCCGGCTTAAAAGCAAGGGGGCTCTGGAGTCGCCATCATCAGTGATGTTGCCCTTTAGGGACTTCTAGCGAAGTAAGCTTGCATTACGCGGTCTTGATCAAGGCTCCCCTCAGCTTCAACGTGAAGAGTACTTAAACTTGTGCAGGCAGAAGCACTTATAAGGGTTAGGGATGTGCTCAAGCTATTGCTCTTAAAATCTCGTGCTTTGTATGATAAGCTTAATGATATCTCTGGTTGCCAGAGTCTGATAGAAGAAAATTAAGCGAAAGGTAGTGGCAAAAGTACATGTTTAAAAAGTTAATAGCCTGGTATAAGCGTCCCAATAAATCGGTACTAGCACAGTACGTAGAAGCTTTTATTATTATTGTACCGATAGCATTTGTTATCCGAACATTTTTTTATGGGCTTTATCAAGTTCCAACAGGATCTATGGAAACAACTATGCTTGTCGGAGAACGTTTCTTCTCCGATAAATTAAGCGTATGGTTTAAGCCTATTCAGCGTGGTGAAATTATTGCGTTTAATGAGCCTGAATCGGTTTACCCATACTCAAAAAATCCAGTACTAAGATGGTGGCAGGATTATGTTTGGGGTCCTTCAAATTGGACTAAGCGCGTAATTGGCATACCTGGCGATCATATTATAGGTACTATAGAACAAGGCCATCCAGTAGTTTACCGTAATGGTGAAAAACTTGATGAGCCCTATTTAAACAAATACCCGTTAATAAGCGTGTGGACTAAGGGTAGGCCAACTGCTCAGGATATCTATTTATCAACTAAACGCTTAGCAGGTAACTATATCGTTTCGAAATCGTATGATCCATCAAAGCCCTATGACCAACAGCCATTTTATCGCATTAACCCAAATGATATTTTACTTTTGGGCGGTAGGCCAGCATTAAAATATCCAGGAACACCGGATCAGGATGACGAATTTGATGTTATATTGGGGACTAACGAATATTGGGCCATGGGTGATAACCGTGAAGGGAGTTTAGATTCCCGGGCATGGGGTAAGCTTAATGGTAACCAAATTCATGGCAGAATAGTATTTAGAATATGGTCGCTTGATAGCAGTCAGTCATGGTGGATTGTTGATCTCCTTAGGCATCCTATAGATTTTTGGAAGCGTGTTCGATGGGATCGGTGTTTTCAATGGTTGACATAGCTTAAAGCAAGGCTCTATCATAAAAGCTACCATAAAAAATGTTTGCAGATATCTTAATTTATGCTATCTTAATGCTAGATGCGACGAGTAACACCATTATTATGAGGGCTTATGTATGCAATCACGTACTCGGTTATCTCAGTTGTTAGGGTTACTAGCGCTGGGTATTGTTATGCTACCGGCATGCTGGGATCGAGAAACACCGCAACCAAATAGCAAAGAAGTAGTGCATCATGATCCCATACAGTCTTCCTTACCAGCTTCTTCGCTCAAAGTGATTAATCTCTTGAGCAAGGATTTGTATGATGATGCGCACATTAAGGGATCTATTAATATTTCTCTTGGTGAACTTGAAGCTGCAGCACAACAATGGGATAGAAATACTCCTATTGTAGTGTATTGCTCTAATTATGCATGTACCTCAAGCGGTCTTGCAGCAAAGAAACTTGCTAAACTGGGGTTCACCAATGTTAAGGCATATGAAGGAGGAACAGCTGAATGGTATCAACTGTACCAAAAAGATAGTACGTATGGCTTTGAAGGACCTGGCAAGCAAGGATATCTTACTATGGTTCTTAAGCCACTAGAACCAGAGCCAGACGTTCAGGTTATACGGGCAGAAAATCTCAAAAAAGAAATGCAGGAAGCGCATCTTCTCTAGGCGGCATAGCCAAGTGGTAAGGCATGGGTCTGCAAAACCCTGATCCCCGGTTCGAATCCGGGTGCCGCCTCCAAACGTTAGTTGCCGGGATGGCGGAATAGGTAGACGCAAAGGACTTAAAATCCTTCGGAGGTTTCTCCGTGCCGGTTCGAGTCCGGCTCTCGGCACCAGCTAAAAAGAGCGCTTAAGGACTTGACAAAATTTGTGAGTAGAATAACGTGGTAGTGCTAGTTTTGTTTGCCTTTGCCTGCAAGGGACTAAGAATATTAAAGAATCAAAGGAAATTATGAATAAGGCAAAATTAATCGAGCAAATGTCAAAATCCTCCAAGCTACCAAAAGCTTCATGTAAGCGGTTGCTGGAAGCCTTTGTCAAATCAATAGGACATGCTTTAAAGTCAGGCAAATCTGTTGTGCTGACCGGGTTTGGTACATTTACCGTTACGAAAAGAAAGAGCAGAGTTGGCATTAATCCTGCTACTGGTTCTAAAATGCAGATACCAGCTAAAAAAGTTGCTAAATTTAAGCCCGGTAAAGCTTTACGAGATCTCGTATCAGTTTAGGAATATAAAACTCGCGGTTGCAGTATAACCTTCAGTAAAAGACGCTTATGCCTCAGGCTAAGCGTCTTTTAATAAAAAAGGATTGTTTCATGCCAGTATGGTTAACCACATTTCATAAAAAGCTTGAAGCCTACCCGCCTTGGGTTGCCGAAATAGGTGTTTATGGACTTATTGCATTTATAGCAGGCTTTCTTACTAAAGTACTTGGACGCTGGCTTTTTTTTGGCACGATTGGGGCTGCGCTTGCTTTAGCGTTTCTTTATTACACTCATGTTATTACCATAGATTTACAGCAGCTCAAACAGCTTATTGGCATGAGCTCAGCCCAGACGTTTCAAGATGTTCTTGGTCAAGAGCGGGCATGGCTGCATGAGCACCCTGTTGCCTGTATTGCTATGCTTGCAGGATTCTTGCTTGGGTGGGTGCTTGGTTAATGGATGATGCTCCTGGTATACAGATTGTTGACGAGCTCATACGTCAGGCACTTGCTTATCGAGCATCTGATATCCATATAGAATCTCAACGAGAGGGCTTGCGTGTTCGTTATCGCATTGATGATCTTTTGGTTGATCATGCAGTGATTGATGCTGAATTTTCTTTACAAGTTCTTGCCCGTATTAAAGTTCTTGCGCATATTGATGTTGCAGAACGACGTATTCCTCAAGATGGTAAATTTTGTTTAAGTACACCTGAAGGTATTATTGACATACGTATAGCAACATTCCCTTCATTGTATGGTGAAAAAATCGCACTACGTATTCTTCGTCAGCTTTATGGTCTGCTTGATCTTGACCAGATTGGTATAGCTGATATCCCTAAAGCTCAATTTAAGTTTCTTATTGAGCGAGCACAAGGTTTTGTGCTTGTTACTGGTCCAACAGGCTCAGGAAAAACTACTACTCTTTATGCAGCTCTCGCTGCACTTCAGTCACCTGAAAAAAATATCATCACACTTGAAGATCCTATAGAATACACGATCGATGGCATCACACAAAGCCAAGTATATCCTGATATAGGGTTTACGTTTGAAAAAGGCATTCGGGCAATTCTCCGCCAAGATCCTGATGTCATTATGGTTGGAGAAATACGTGATCAGCAGACTGCTGAAGTTGCACTTCAAGCAGCGCTTACAGGTCATCTTGTCTTGAGCACCCTTCATACCAATGATGCTCCTAGTACTATTATACGTTTGCTTGACATGGGCATACCTGCTTTTCTAATTAATGCTTCACTTACCTGTATCTTGGCTCAACGTTTAGTCCGTAAGCTGTGCGTTCACTGTCGCCGTGAAGTGGCTATCGATGCACATGAACAAGAGCTCTTGAGTTCAGCACTTGTTCACTCGTATAGAGCTGACGGATGCCAAGCGTGTAATAGAACAGGTTATTATGGAAGAATAGGCATTTTCGAGCTGCTCACGCTATCGCCCCACCTTCGTGCTCTTATTACGAGCAATCCTTCATATGATGAACTTTACCGCCAGGCTTGTGCTGATGGTATGATCTCGCTATGGGATGATGCTACCGCTCAAGTAAATGCGGGTAGAACAAGCATCAGTGAAATTCTTCGTGTTATACGCTAATATTTAGAACAAATGGTAGCGTTTTATAAGCACGAGGTGTGCTTGACGTTGTCTCTAGGGCGCTGAGCCAGAAGACAAAGCGACGTCGTTTATCTCTGTCGTCAAACCACCAAGCTGGTGGACCATCGAGAAGTTTGAATGTCCGCACAAATGTCCCCTCTTGTGGCTCAATGAGCTCTGGGTGAAGTAGAGCAAACGTACTCGTATCTTTTGCAAGCTGCAACGGGTACTCAAGGGGTGTTGCCATAACGGTCATACATGATGTGCGCAACGATAATGTCTTGCCAAATTCATAAACAATCTCAGCAGCCACTTCTTCAAGTGTTCCACTTAATGGTTCATCTATTAATAACAACAAGCGATGATCATCCGGTAGTGATAATGCCAATTGGAGCAGCTCATCTATGCGCTCTTTTTGGGCCATAAAGGTTGATTTGTGCTCTTCAGGTTTTTCCGTTACGTTAATTGAAGTTTTTATCATATCAAATGGCGTGAGAGTTGCTTTTCGTGCCGGAACAATACCAAATGAACTTATAAGATCAACATAAGCGATAGCTTTCATAATGGTTGACTTGCCGCAGCCATTAGGTCCCGTTACCAGAGCATTACCAGCTCGAGCAGGTTTGCCAAGTTCGATAGTATTGGTAATTACGTTATTTGCAGCTATGAGAGGATTCCAGAAATTTTCTAAATATATATACGGTGCTTGATTATCAAGATGATTATCGAGAAATTCAGCAAAGCACCATTGAGCTCCTTTACCCTGCGATTCTGTATAGGTTTTTGCCATAACGCAATATGATTCAAGCTCACCAAGAGATTTCCAGAGGGGAATAAGCTGGTCTTTAATATCGTTATAGAGCTTGTAAGCAAGTAATACATTACCCTTCCTATATATCCATGATTGGTTTTCTTTAAACGTATCTTGACCTAAAAGTTCTATAAGCTGACTAAGTTTCGTGCTAGTATCTTCAGTATTTTGGATAAAGCACGTAAGCGGTTTAAGTGAGTCTTTATCGCTCAATTCCGAATATTTAATAGAACAATATGCTATGCGCTTAATACTTTCAAAAGCTGCTGCAATAGTTACCATGCGATCACGGAGCTTATCGACTTTGTTAAATACAGTCTGAACATTTTGAGTGGCGTAATACATCAATGCGCCCGGCATTATATCCTCAAGCAATGTGGTAGTATAAGCCGACAACTTGGCGGCAAAGGGAGAATATGCTAGCTGGTTTTTATTATACAAAATCCAATCACCCATGCTAAATTCGAGCACTCGATGAGAGTTTGCTAGATCATAGGTTTCCTTGCCATTGTCACCTAAAAAAATAGAAGCGTTTGGATTGTGTTTTCTTATCATGTTTCCAAAAAGCACACGCATAAGCGAAAATGTATATTTGTTCTTTGTGGTTTTACTCTGATCTGTTGCTACTTGTTTCTGCTCTTGTAATGCGGCTCCTTTTGCTTGACGCCATCTAAAGAATTCATCTTGTATTTGCTGAAAAATCAAGGGAGCACATACTGCAAGGGCTAGTTTTGATGCATCAAGATAGAGCCCTGCCTCAAGAGCTGAAGAATAATTGTTAAGCTCTCGGTACCACTTAAAATAAAAAGTTTCAGCAAGTTGCTTAAGTTGATCGTGAGGGTCCCAAAAAGAAATAATGGATTCTTGAGCATTTTTAACAGTAGTTAACGCTTGGCCTATTTCTTTGGCAAGTGTAGTATCTTCTACTAAAATTTTTACTAAGCTTTGACGTTCTTTGCAATCTTCAATCTCATAGTGCGTTGTTAAGCCATCAAATAAGCCCCATATGCCAAAAATTGTCGTTTCCGGATAAGCAAGTGTCCCAACTAAGCGATCAATTTCAAGTTCTCTTCGAGTACTTTCATCTAGCTTAGAATGTATGCTAGAACCTAGCCCACTTCGATAGCGGGACAGCCTTGTCGCAAAGAGGGCTAGGCTTTCTTCAGGTGTGCGCTCTTTGTGATCATCCGGCAGCCCATGATAGCCCTCTTGAAACGTAACACTGACACTCGGGGCATAGAGAGAACTAAAAATAGATGCGGTAAGGGCGAGTGTCGCATACAGCACGCTGTAGCGTAGGTGTATAAGCATAGCGGTAAATCTCCAAATCGAGATATACTAAGAGAAACAGTTTACAGTATAACAATTTTGCGACAAAAGTCTTGCTGAATTACTTAAAAATGGACAAGCCATGAAAAATTATCGCCGGGATTTTCCTCAACTACACTGCTTAATCAATAACGAGCCTTTTATTTATTTTGATAATGCTGCAACTACTCTTAAGCCAGAGCAAGTTATTCAAGCATTAGCGGAATTTTATAGAGTTTATAATGCCCCGATTCATCGAGGTATTTATCGCTTAGCTGAAACGGCAACTCAACGGCATGAAGCTGTTCGTGAGCAGGTAGCACGTTTTATTGGTGCTCAATCTCCACAAGAAATAGTATTTACTAAAGGAGCAACCGAGGGCATTAATATTGTTGCGTCTTCGTGGGCTGCGCATAATCTCACAGAGGGTGACGAGATTCTTATAACAGAAGTTGAGCATCACGCTAATATTCTTCCCTGGCAAAGATTGGTCCAACATCAGGGCATAGTGTTACGCTGGATACCTCTACGGGCCGATGGCACTCTTGAAGTTACTCAGCTACCACATCTTTTAACTGCTAAAACTCGTCTAGTTGCGCTTTCCCACACATCAAATGTGCTCGGTCCGCTAGATAATCTTGTAACGCCGGAAGATCTTAGTTATTTAAGAGATTTTTATAACACGTCTGCACAGGGATTTTTAGAGCTTATTATTCAGCAGGCTCATAACATACAAGCGCGTGTACTAGTTGACGCTGCCCAAGCAGTTCCCCATCATCTTATTAATCTAGCCTTATTGCCCTGTGATTTTTTAGTTTTTTCTGGTCATAAAATGCTTGGTCCTACGGGAATTGGTGTTCTCTATGCCCATTCTGTAACGCACGCCGAACTTAGACCGTATCAGCTTGGTGGAGGCATGGTGCTTGAGGTAACTCAGGAAGGCAGCTCATGGCGTGCAATGCCCTACATGCTTGAAGCAGGTACACAGGCAGCATCGGCAGCTATAGGTCTTGGAGCAGCCCTCGATTATCTTGAAAAGAACGTAGATTTTAAAGTGCTTCGTCGTTACGAGGCAGCATTATGTCAACGCGTTGCCGATGGCCTAAGAGCCCTTCCAGGGGCTCGTGTCTTGGGCCGAGAAAGAAAATTTAACGAACTCGATCATCTAGTAAGCTTTACTTTTGATGGAATTCACCCCCATGATATTGCTGCATATCTTGATACATACAATATATACGTACGGGCAGGTAACCATTGTGCTCAAATTTTGCATAAAAAACTTGGCATTTCTGGATCGGTAAGAGTAAGCTTTTATCTTTATAATACTGATCGAGAGGTTGATAAACTTATAGGTGTCCTTGAGCCATTACTAGAATTAATAGAACAAAAATTATAAAACTATTGATTTTTATTCTATTAATAAATTAAAATTATAAGTGTATATGATAGAGCACATCCAAAACAAACAGTAACCTGAAAGGAGATGTTATGAATAACAGAGATCAACGAGACAACGAACCTCGTGAAACCCGGTCATCATATGATTATCGACATGGAAAAACTGATATGTCGTGGTTAGTACCCCTTATCGTGGGTCTTATAGCCTTAGGGGCAATTGCCTACTATTTGACACGAGGTAGAGGTGCAGAAGTTTCACGAACGACAGTGAGAACGGCTGCCGGAGCGCCAACTACGGCTGGTACGGCTGTAATTCCACCAGTTACTACAACGCCTACTACCACTCCTGTACCGGCACGAGTACCGTAAGATTTTTTTTAATCTAAAGTCTTAGTCCTTCTCAAAATCTTTAAGGTGCATCACAAAATTCTGATGCACCTTTACTGTTGAAGAAGCCTAAATCGAGGCTGGGTAATCCCATCGACTATGACTGTATCAAGAAAAAGAGAGAGTGGGCGTACCCATAAGGCACGAGGCCCAAAAGTCATAGAATCATAGAGAGCTTGGTATACAACAAGCTCTTCATGTGTTTCGCTATGGCGTGCAATGCCTATGATTTTGTATGAGTGGCCTTTGTAGTGACAATAGATAGTACCTATGGCTGGTACTTGCGTAAGCATGCTTATGTACTCCTGTACCGTAGTTTTTAGAATAGTTTTTAGAGTGAATTCTTGAAATTTGCCATTAATTGGTCATATCTGTCAAGGTTACTATTAAATCCAAGTTTTGTCATAAAAGAGCTTTACAAGAATTGTCTAGGAATCTTCCGGTAGTATGTAAGCCTTAACCCCTCATGAGGTTATTCAACGTATTAGTCCTGGAGCTTAATTGTCCCTTCTCTTGCTTAAGAGAGACGTGTGTAGCTAAGCTACGTAGTACAAGCATGGTTTGTATGAGTAATGGTATGTATGAATATGAGGGGGAGGAGCTATCACATGGTTACGTGCAGTCTTGTGCACTATAAGAAGTATATAGTAGCAATAGGCATATCTCTTATTTTTGCTTCATCGAGCTTGAGTAACTCAAATCAAGAATCCAAAACATATACTGTTCTTATTTATATGGCAGCAGCTAACGATTTAGAGCCCTTTGTTGATCGTAATCTTGAACAAATGAAGCAGATTGGCTCAAATGATAATGTTAAGATCTTAGTTCACCTTGATACCTATCAAAAAGGTTCAAAAAAATGTACACAACGCTTTATTGTTCATCGTAATAGACTCGAATATATTTGTGATAATGTCTGCATGGATAGCGGCGACGAAAAAACCCTTGTTGACGCTTGTCGATGGGCTCTTAGTCAGCATAAGTCCGATTATTTTGTGCTTGTTGTATGGAATCATGGTATCGGTCCCCTTAATCCGTTCATCCAGCAATTTAATCGACAGCATCTCGTTAAGTACAATACGGCAACCAAGCTGATTGAGATTGATCGAAGTCTAAGCTTTCTTGATGTTTTCGAAAGCCTTACTGGACAAACACCTCAGTATCGTGGCATATGCTTTGATCAAAGTACGGGTAATTATATAACCGAGCAAAATTTTAGAAAAGCCTTAGGAAATATTTGTAATGACTACTTAGATGGCAAAAAAATCGATGTTATTTGTTTCGATGCCTGCTATATGGCAACAGCAGAAGTTGCCTTTAACATCATGCCTTACGCTCACTATATGGTTGGTTCCCAGGAAGCCGTCTTGGGAAGAGGCTATTATTACGAACGTCTCGTTAACCCTCTCAACAAAGGAGCTATTGAGCCCTACGAATTTGCTTGTCAGGTAGTACGTTCATTTAAAGAAACGCATGGCAAAATTACTCATGACTATGCGCAATCGGCAATTTGCCTTGATAATTTTGAATGCATTAATGAAAACATTAATAAAACTGCAGAGCTCTTAGTAGAGCTCCTTAAGCGCCAAAAAAATGACTCGGTTCGAAAAGCAATTCAAGTAAGCTCCGATAAAAAGCACTGTACCTATTTTTCTGAACATAGTTACAAGGATTATTGTCACTTTTCAAGTAACCTCTACGAGAGAATTAGCCAATGTGAATTTATAGATGCTCCGGATAATGAAGTGCTTATACAGGAGCTTAGGGGTACACTTGCAGCAGGTATTGAGCTGATAAGTAAAGCTGTTATCGCTAACGCTGCCGGCAAGAATCTAGCAGGAGCTACAGGACTTTCTATTTATTTACCAGATCGCAAAATTCATGCTTCATATCAAAGCTTAGACTTTGCTTATAATAACAGCTGGTCTCAGTTTCTTATGCAGTATCTGGCAAAATCTTAAAAAAAAGAGCTGCAAGTATGAACAACTTGCAGCTCGTAGAGCTCTTGTTAAGAATTTATTAACAAACAACTTTATTTTGATCAACAGCTTTTTGATAACGGTTGCCCAAATAGAGTGCAACAATTACCCATGCGCCAAGCATGCCCAATGAAAGAAGAGCACCGAAATTAATAAGATGAGCAAACCCCTGCGTTGGGCCAAACCATGTTTCAAAAGGTCCCTTAAGTAAGTTAAAACCTGAACTGACTGCTTTTGATCCGCGTGAGCCAAAGGCTTCGATCCACGCTTGTGATTTGTATCTAACTTCCGGTGTTGTTGGAACGTATAGCTGCTTTTGTGCAGGGCTGTTTAACGCATAACTTAGTGCTTTTGCTCCAACCATGATCCAGAAGAGTACATGAACAACTGGATATGACCAGAAGGCAAAGACCATACCAAGCAATACTATTGGTACAAGGACAAGCGATGTTTTAATACCAAGTCGACGCTGAATATTGCCCACACCAAAGAGTAAGCTCAGGAAGGTAACCAGATTAACCCAAACTGCATAATCACCTAAATATGAGGCACGTTCTGCTTCAGTTGAAAAGCCGCTAAATACTAAGCTTTGGAATTGGAAATCAATAATTGTAGCAATGATCTCATTAAAGGCAATGATACCAAAAATACCAAGAAGATAACGTTCTGCTAGCAAAATACGCAAGCCTTCAAGAAAGCCTGGTTCATGAGTTTTTTCTTTTTCGATAGTAGCTTCGTTTTTGCCATGAAAGCTTACCAGCTCACTTTTGGGTGTTGTAGCAGTAAAGAGGTAAATACCTATCATAATGCCAAGAATGAGCAAGCCGCGCGGGCGGGCGAGCGGGCGCGGGCGCGGGGGCGGGCGCGGGCGGGCGAGCGGGCGGGCGGGCGGGCGAGCGAGCGGGCGCGGGCGGGGGCGGGCGAGCGGGCGCGGGCGCGGCGAGCGGGCGAGCGGGCGAGCGAGCGGGAGAGGCGGCGGGCGCGGCGGCGGCGGCGGCGGCGGGCGGCGAGCGGAGCGGGCGCGGGCGGGGGCGGGGGCGGGCGCGGGCGAGAGAGAGAGAGAGC
>CAWGPQ010000016.1:0-12792 GCA_963824495.1 uncultured bacterium | reverse complement strand
AATGTATTGCTATTATAGCCCTGTAATCGCAACAGGACTTTGGATTCTTGCAGAAATCGCTGTTATAGCAACGGACTTGGCGGAAGTAATTGGGTCAGCCATCGGCTTACAACTGCTTTTTGGTATTCCATTACTCTGGGGCATTGGTCTAACTATCTGCGATGTATTACTCTTACTCTTTTTTGCTCAACGTCACGCGCGAAGCGTACAAGCTTTAGTAACGGCTCTGATAGCAGTGATTATGGGATGTTTTGCCATTATTATACACTTGGTGCAGCCATGCTGGACACATGTTGCAGCTGGATTCATACCAAGCTTTGATATTATTAAAAATCCAGAAATGCTATATGTCGCAATTGGAATTTTAGGAGCAACGGTCATGCCCCATAACCTCTATCTACATTCTGCGCTTGTTGCTCCAGCAGCAGCGGAAAAAAAAGATGATGCTATTTTTTATTCAGCACTTGATCTTGGCATTGCATTAACTTTTGCTTTTTTTGTTAATGCGGCAATTTTAATCGTTGCAGCAGCCCTTTTTTATCAACATGGCCTGTATCAAATTACTGACATTCAAGATGCTTATTATCTTTTTACCCCATTATTGCATACGCATATTGCGAGCTTCGTATTTGCTCTTGCCCTCTTGATCTCGGGTCAAAATTCAACCGTAACCGGAACTTTAGCAGGGCAAATCATCATGGAAGGGTTTATGAATTTTTCACTGCCCATCTGGTTACGCAGATTACTAGGTCGTATCATTACCATTATTCCTGCATTTATTGGGGTTTTGATGTTTGGAGAAAGTTTTGTTTCACCCCTCATGCTTTTCAGCCAGGTTGTATTAAGTCTTCAACTGCCATTTGCCATGTTTCCCCTACTACACTTTACCAATAATTTCAAGATTATGGGTCATTTTGCCAATGGGCGCCTCGTTAAAGTAAGCGCCTACTGTGCTGCTTGTATAATTACTGCCGCGAATCTCTTGCTTATCCATTTCTTTATACGAGCATAAGCCTTGTTAAACTATTACCAAGGGACTATAGGTGTTTTATAGGGTGGAATTTTTGCAAGCACCGACTCATCTATATTCAAATGAGCCCGGACGAGTTCATGAGGTGTAAATGCTAACCAGTGGGCAAGCGAAATATCAGCAAAGCGATCGCTCCTAAACATCTCAAGAAACACCAATGTTGTCGTGCCGGTATTTTCGATATAGTGAGCCATAGGAAATGGTATAGCACCAACATCGCCTGCCTGGTAATCAAACGTGCGCGCTCTACTTTCGGAAGCAAATACCGTCATACGCCCCTGGCCGGAGATATAAAATTGCCATTCGTCAGCGTTTGGATGCCAATGTAACTCACGCATACCACCTGGCTCAATTTCAACCAGAACAGCTGCAATCCTTTCAGATATGGGAAACAGGCGAGAGTCAGTAATACGAACAGTGCCATTTTTCAGCTTAATTGGCTCCTGCGCTAGCATGCGATACGTGAATGATCGCGGCAATGGCCCATTACCAATAACCCGATCCTTGGCTAATGGACCTGGAACTTTTGATTGAAAAATATAAAGCTCTTTTTCTGGAATACGAGCAAAGGCACTCTCAGCCACACTGAAATTTTTAGCAAGAACCTCTCGAGGAATATGCGCCAGCCAATCAGTAAGCATAAAAGATTCATCTTCTGAAAAAGTACCATCATCAAAAACAAGCAGAAACTCGCAGCCATCATCCTCAAGCCCTTGAATTGAATGAGGGATCCCAGCAGGAAAATACCACAGGTCTCCCTGACTTATATCATCCTGGAAGGCACGGCCATCTTGATCGACTGCGGTAATTCGTGCTCGACCTTTAAGCATAAATGACCATTCTGCTGCATGGTGCCAATGCATTTCTCTAACTGCTCCAGCCTTAAGACGCATATTAACTCCTGCGATGGTCGGAGAGCTTGGCAATTCTCGGATCGTTACTTCTCGAGCCCAGCCACCTTCATTGAGTTTCATATGACTATCGGCAAAAGACCACTTTAAGTTTGGCACCAGACCGTTATCTGTTGGTGGTGGAACCAGTATATCCGGATTCTCTGCTTCGCGTGCTGGGTTGGAAGGACCTAAAATTGTTGCGCCTCGATTGCCCCTAATCGGCTGAAGCGTACGTTTTTGATTCATTAAAAACCCCCTTTATACTAAAAGTAAACAAACGCCTATGTCCCGTATCTCTAACGGCAACTACCTCAAGCTAGAAAAAAATATAGTAAGGGTCAAGCACGAATCATAGCTTAGGACTTGTGCTCAAGAAGAACAGCTGAAGTTTGATTTGTTACGTTAAAGAGGGCCTCTCTGTTATTAAAAGAAGCCCTCTTTTCACCTCACGCTCTCTCTATTTCGCATTTAGGTATTTACTCAAAGCTCTCTGCTGTTTTCTGCAACATATTCGATTGTTCAGCTCTATATTCTAAGTTAACCCAATTGGCCAATGTACCGGGAAGTTGTGTAAAACCCCAGTAATAATAGTTATTGAGAGCTTTATCGTTAGTAACACGTGTATGGAGGAAAATTATTTTAGCAGCAGGAATCAGTTTAAAAATCGAGCTCATAAGTAATTTCTCCAGCCCGCGATTGTGTGCTGATGACATAACTCCATAATAAGCAGCTTTAACAGTGCCATAAGCATACTCTGGGGCAACCAAAAACTGTATTACTCCAAGCATTGCTCCTGTCGATTTATCTTTGGCCACGACAAATATATGAACATCATGAGCACCTGAAAACTTTGTAAAATCTGTCGTTGTAAAAACCTGCTGAAAGATAGCTGTAAGCTGTTTCTCAACAAGATCCCAATCAACTTTTTCTAGGCCGTCTACAAAAAGTGGTTCAAGAGACTTTAAAAAATGCTCATGAGGTACAGCCTCGGGATATTTTCGTGCAAACTGTGCTTCCTGCTTTACATAAGTTTGAACGAGAATTGCGGCAAGGCTTTTAATTTTTTCATTGAGCCGTGGTGATGGTGAATCAACTCTCTCCCATTCTAAGATAATCGGTGCACCATATCTATCCTGAGCGGTAACTATACCTGTTTTTAAGTTTGTTACGTCTTTTACATAAGTTAGCCATTCAGCTGATATATCTTGAACTTCTTTGTGGTCATTCATTTGTTTTCCTGTAGTGTTAAAATTTTTTTGAGCGTGTAATTGTTCTCTGCCTGCATGAACAGCAAAAACTACCATCGCAAATAGCAAGAGATGCTTATCGCATTTCATATGATCTTTCTCTTGAAAATAATGTATGTCATTCTACTTATAGCAAGCACATTGCATAGCTTACCTGTTAATACATCGTGCATCGAGCACACATTACCGTATTACGTACTTTAGGGTTACTTATATTGATACTTGAGGAAGAGATAGGAATAATTGAAATATCCTATCAAAATAACCATTAACCATAACGGTAAATATCACGTAATACAAAGCGTGTATATGTGATAAAAAAATCACTAAATCAACAAGTAATATTACAGGATGCTCGTTGTTACCGATTAATGAAAACTTTCATAAGCTACGCCTCCTAGCGGCGTTAAACAAAGTTAAAAATTAGGATATATTAATTATATTATGTCATCATACCATGTCAATACTCCCCATATACTTAAGAGCCAAGCTGCTCTATAGGCAATTTTCCGATTCAAGCGAGAGGAGCGTTCTTTGAGAAAAGTTTTTTGGGATAACCCCTATCAACAAACTTTAAATACTAACGTCGTATCAGTTGACGGCAATCAACTTTTATTCGAAGAAACAATTGCATATTCTTTTTCAGGCGCACAAGAAAGCGATAAAGCATATATCAACGACATTCCCATCATTACCTCAAAAATAGAAGGTCATCTTATCTATTATACCCTTCCAGATGGGCACGGACTCCGCCAGGGTGATACTGTTACTATGGTAATTGATTGGCCGCGCCGATACAGGCTTATGCGATTACATTTTGCGGCTGAACTGATTCTTGAAATTGTAACTCAAAAATTTCATCTCAAAAAAGTTGGTGCACATATTGCTGAAGCCAAAGCTCGAATAGATTTTATATCTTCTGAAAATATTTCATCAAGCTTTGAAATAATATTAGCTGAATATAATAAAATAATTAGCAGCAACAAGTTGATCCAAACTGGATTTTCTGATGTTCAAAATCAAAGGCGCTTTTGGAAGATCGATGGTTTTGCCGAAGTACCTTGTGGTGGAACTCATGTTAAATCAACGGCTGAAGTTGGATTTGTTACACTAAAAAGAGAGCGTCCAGGTAGGTCGATAGAAAGAATTGAGATTAGGCTTATTAATGACTCTATAGTAAACTTACATAATTAAGCCATAAGCTAAAAATCCATACCCTTACGTTGAGGCAAAGCCCTTACTAAAAGCATTACCTATTGCTATAACCTTTACCGAGGGCATAAAGGCCAAAACAAAATATTGCCGCACCAGCAATATAATTAATGTATCGTAATATTTGAGCAGATACTCTTTTTCTAAATACTCCAACTGAAAAACATAATAGGAGCCACCATAAAGCAGATCCTATAAATACCCCTCCAACAAAGCTTAAAGATTCTATATACCCAGAAACATTAATATTTAAACCGGTAAAAAGAGCTGTAAAATCTAATATCGTTGCCGGATTAGTCAATGTTAAAAAAAGTTGCAACGTAAGCACTTAATAAGCCCCCATTAATTGGTTTAGAGTTATCCAGAGATGGTATCGAGAAAAATTTCCTTATACCAAGATAGCAAAGAAACAACCCACCAATAATAGTTAATGGGGCCTTATAGCTTAATACTATGGCCTGGCTAGCTTTTAATCCAAGTGCTACCAAAATTCCATACATCATATCTGCAGTAGCAGCGCCTAATCCAGAAGCTATACCCAGTTGAATACCACCTTTTAAGGTTTGCTGAATACAAAGAAACCCTATAGCACCAGCAGGAGCTGCTATCGAAAAACCGACAGCAATACCCTCTAATAGCAAAGACATATTTTAATTCCTTATAGCACCTAACATTCTGTAAAAGCTTATACGTATTGACACTCAAGCTAATTTTTCGTAGTATTTATGGTAAAACTTCAATATATTAGTATATATTACGGAAAAAACAGATTATGTCAATAGAAAATACGGCAATCGATGAGATAGACAAGATAATAATCAATATTCTTCAGGATGATGCTTCCTTAACAAATAATGACATCGCAAAGAAAATACAACTTTCTCCCTCTGCTACACATGAAAGAATACGAAAATTACATGCAAATGGTATCATTAAAAAAATTTCAGCATTTATTCAAGCATCTACTATTGAAAAATCACTCTGTGCATTTATTTATGTTTTAATTAACACACCCTCATATAGCAAAAACTTTTTAGAAGAGGCGATAAAGCACACTGCAGTAATGGAGTGTCATCATATAACGGGAGAATATTCCTACTTATTAAAAGTACGCGTAAAAAATACTCAACAACTTGAAGCTTTTATAACAGAATTTTTAAAAACTAAGTTAGGAATACTAAGGACATTAACGCAAATAGTGCTTTCGTCACCAAAAGACGGTGATACAATAATTGATTGACTACAGATTACAGTTACAGTTTTAGCATAATAACTTTTTCAGCAATTTTCATATATGTTGACTAAGGCCAACTGTTACGAGTAAAGCCTCAATAGAGATCATTTGAAAATTTCCTTGAAAGAAATAGGGTTTAATCAACGGGAGATAAAAACATGTTTAACAAAGAAACGTCCTCAAACAGGGCGACCGTAACAGGGACTGTTGAGGCTGGCCAATTCAAACTATCCTATTGCCAGGAGCTTGGGCTGGGTCGCATCGTCATTATTGGTCACTCTGGACATGGGTATATGCCACTTGAGTGTGCAAAGAAATATCCAGAATACGTATCGCATGTCGTCATGATTAGCACCGCTCCATATCTTAGTGCGGCAAGCAGAAAAGAGGAACCTGCCCTTTTTGATAACGAACTTCTCCGATGGCTATCGCAACATCCTGGTCCGTGGTCAACTGAGCTAGCTTAAAATATAAAGTCATGAATAATTTTAGAGAGAACGTTATACGTATTTGGGGTGACAAGGGAAAAGATTGGCTTGCATCGCTCCCCAGGGGTGTCAATATTCTTGCTCAAAAATGGAATTTGCAAGAACTACAACCTGTTCCTAATCTATCCTATAACTACGTTTTGACTGGAATGCGCAAGCACAATCCATTGCCCATTATTCTTAAATTGAGCTTTGACATGAGTGACCTCAAACATGAAGCTGCAGCACTCGATGTATTTAAGGGCAAGGGATGCGTAGTGCTCTTAGATAGTGATATAAAGCTGGGTGCGCTATTGCTTGAACAAGCTATTCCCGGAACATCGCTTAAATCTTTGTTTCCCCATAATGATACCGCAGCCATGGAACATGCCATACATGTTATGAAGCAATTACATGCAGCATCGCTATCAGATCGAGATCTTACTAATTTTCCTGCCGTTTCAGATTGGTTACAGGCTTTATATTCGACCACGAATACCAGATTATCTGAATATCACCTTGAGAAAGCTAAAGATTTAGCTCAGGGACTTTTGCGAACAGCAGGGCCCTCAATATTATTACATGGTGACTTGCATCATGATAATATCCTAGCAAGCACGCGAGATGGCTGGCTTGCCATTGATCCCAAAGGTGTATTTGGTGAATCGATATACGAGCTTGGGGCATTTATAAGAAATCCCGTACCTGAATTGCTTGAGCAGCCTCATGTTGCTCATATGATAGCACACAGGTTAGAATGCTTTTCAGCAGTATTAAACATCGATAAACAGCGTCTAAAAGCATGGACCTATGTTCAAACAGTGCTAGCGGCTTGCTGGGCTGCCGAAGAAAACGGCGATCCTTCACGATGGTTACTTGAGGCAGACATTATCGATAAGCTTTAAGCAAAGAAATTGAACCCTAAATGCCCAATAGTTCATACATTTTCTTTAAATCATAATCACTGCGGATTTCAATAAATTTTACGTGTGGATACCGAGTTCGCAAATCTGCAATCTGATAGATGAATCGTTTGTTAAGACGCTGTTCAAATGTCCACATAAATTTAATCAAACTCCACCGCACAGTTTCTCTACATCCCTCAGCACGATCTTTAATAGCGGAGTCTTTAATAAAAAATCTTTTAATAATACGTAATAAGCACAGCCAATGGGGATAATTAAAATAGAGGCATAGTTCTGTACGAGCATAGCGCATTTCAAGTGATTTGAGCGAGTTACCATCAATAATCCATTGGCTCTGATTAACGATACCTTGTTGTAGTGCCAAAAATTCTTGATAATCACGCTCAACCCAGTTTGGTGTAAAGAAATATCGATCAAGGTGATAAACAGGTATACCGGTTCTTGTGTGAAGTTTGAGCGCAAAGGTCGATTTGCCACTACCTGGTCTACCAATTATACAAATGCGCCAATACATCGAGAGCTCTATGACAAGATTATTATTTTATTATTGCAATAACGATCTTAGCATCCATGCAAACTTTTCATGTTTTTCAATAAGTTCACTTAAAAAGTTACCGGTGCCCATATCACGGTTATTCTCAGAGGTTTTATTAATACCATCACGTATCTCTTTAATAAGTAACTCATGTTGACCAAGCAAATTTTCAACCATTGTTCTTGGGCTTGGCACACTACCAACATCTTCTTTAAGTAGAGCTTCTTTTATCATGTCAGCCATGGACCCAAGGGCTATACCACCAATGGCTCTGACTCTTTCAGCAATTTCATCTATTTTTTCAAAAATAGCTTTATATTGACCATCAAATAGCAGATGATAATCATGAAACTCTGGCCCTACAAGATTCCAGTGATAATTAAGCGTCTGCACCAGTAAAACAAATTCTCCGGCAAGAATCTTGTTTAAAATATTCGAACTTAGCTGACGATCCTTATCCGTTATGCCGATATTTGGTACAAGTGATCGTGTACTACCTTTTTCTTGCTTCATGATTATTCCTCTCGGTTGGCTAATTACTATGGTTGTACAAAAGAGTATAGCATAGATAACTGCGCCTACTATACATTTTGTTCTAACCCTTCTCATTCGTTGTTTTCCTTGAGCTTTATTTTCGTGCTTACTCACACATATCCCTTTCCCTTACCCTAGACATGGGCTGTAGCCTGAGATCGAAACCGGGTGACCTTAAAAATTAGTCTATCAAATAAAATATTCACATAGCAATAGTTTGAGCACCTAGACTTACAGCATTTATTTAATAAAGACTAGCCTAGAGCACTTTCATCTAAATGATAGTAGCAAGACGATTAGGATTACGCATGGTTGTGGCTCTTGGAGGGCGCGAAACGTAATTAATATCACATGTGGAAGCACTAGAGCACATTCTGCTGAGCTATTTTCTTTTACGTGCTTGGACAAATGCTGTATTTGTGGTAACTGGTCTGCTTACAGGCATTTCTTTTTTTAGTTTTGGCAAAGTCACGCTTACTTGAGCCTTACCCTTTGCCACCCTCTTTGGACCCACTTTAATAGTAATATCATGACCCAATATATTTAAAAAACGAAAAAGTCTTTCAAGAGAAAAACCTGATAACTTGCCTTTGCTAAGAGCAGATATTTTTGGCTGAGCTACATCAAGTACTTCAGCAGCAGCCCGTTGCGTAAGCCCTTTTTGCTTAATGAGATTATTAATTTGACGGGCAAGCTCTGCCTTTGCAAGACATTCTTCTGGATTTTCGAGTCCAAGGTCCTCAAAAACATTTCCTGAGCTTGCTGTATATTCATGCTTAGTTTTTATGGTATTCACTTCTTTTTAAATAGTTCTCTGTATAGTTCGTCAGCTTGCTTAAGTCTGGATTTTACCAGATCTATTTCTTGCTGGGGTGTCTTTATGCCTGTTGCGACTTTTCCTAAAAGACATGAAGCACAAATACAATTTCAGGTATCCTTATAGTATACATTATCTGGAAAGGACATTAATAGTTGCTCATTAGATGTCAACTATTTTATAGTATCTAGAGGAAAACTGCTTTTGAATGCGTAAAGGGGGAAGTAATGATATACATGCTGTATTTTTTAGCATCACTTACTGTACAGGGGATAGCTGTAGCAGAACAAGCACCTCGAGAAGAACTAAACGATACTTTTATTATACGGCCGGCAACCCATGATGATCTACCTGCGATAGTTCAGCTTGATACTGCGGTTTCATTTGAATATTTTAAACCCATTTTCGTAAAATATTATTCAGAATTTTCTTTTGGTAAAAATCCTGACGAGTGTTTACAAAAAGAAGTTGCGGCTGATACCCAGGTATTTCTGCACTGTGTTACTAACCATGGTAATGCACGACTACATATTGCATACGATAATAAGAACAAATGCATAGCTGGATTTATTTTATTTCATAAAAATGACCATACGCTAGAAATTGATTTACTGTTTGTCGAGGCACATTACCGTAGACACGGCATTGGTAGAAAATTATTGGCAGATGCACTACAGACGTTTAAAGATGTAGATAATTGTCTTTTGTATACCTTACACAAAGGCAATGATGCAACGCATAAATTTTATGAAAAGCTTGGCTTTACGAGATTTGCTGGAAGTCCTCATGAGAAAAATATATATGGAGTACCACATGCTGATATGTATGTATACTATATGCTCACTATCAAAAAACTTAATTGAAAGATAGCTGTTTAAATAGAAAAGAGGAAGCATGACCACCAGAAAAAACATATCAATCTTTATTTTAATAATAGGCACGAGCTGGTTCTTTTCGCTAGCTTCCGTTACCTGGAAAGTTTTTTTCTACATGGACTCAAGTGATGCTTTGAGTCACATGGCGATCAAAAATATTACCGACATGATGCGTGGCATCCCGAATAATACTGTAGACTTTGTAATTCAACTGCATGCGTATTATGCAGCAGGGCTCCGTTACCGCGTAACAAGTGAAGGCCTCGTTTTTCTTGAAGAAACAGCAATAAGTGGTAATAGCAAACAAGATTTTATTGATGCCGCATGCTGGGCGTTTGCCAATAATAATGCCGATTATACTATGCTTATCGCTTCAAACCATGGCTGGGGAATCTTAGATCCGCAATGGAACAGTGAAACTCAACAATGGGAAGCGGGTGCTGATGCATTGAGCAATGCGTGCACGATTAAACCAGCGTGCTTTGCAGCATGTGCTCAACATTATAAACAGCACAAGGGCTTTATGTTTAATCTTAACCCACGCACCTATCTCAATAATCAAGGTCTTATCGATAGCCTTGCATTTCTTAAAACAACTATATTAAACGGCAAACAACTTGATATTCTTGCATTTGATGCGTGCATGGGTGATATGTTTGAAATTGGGTATCACGTTGCACCCTATGCACGATATTTAGTGGGCAATCAAAGTTGTTCATTATCTGATGGCTTTGATTATCAAAGCATCATGGGACTACTCAACCAAGGCCTTGCGCCTCGTGCGGTAGCAGCAGGCATGGTATCCGTTTTTGATGCGTACTATAATAAGCATGATGATTTGGGAATTTATACTCACGCTGCGCTGGATTTATCGCATATATATAACGCAAGCAAAGCGCTTGATGTGCTTGTTATACATCTATTAAATATGCCTGAGCTTGTACCTTTGCTTATACAAGCGTGCGACAGAAGCCCAAGATTTTGCCTGTGGTCAATGTATACCGACTTGATCGCATTTTGTAAGTGTTTAGAAGAGCAATTGGCTACGGTACCGCCATCACATGCTCTTTATGCCCTACAAGCAGCTCTCGAAGATTTTTACGCAACGATACAACCCCTAATCATTGCACGCTGTGGCGGAGCTTCTACGCATGGCCTTGCCTATGGTGTTGCTATATATCTTCCATTACGTGTAATTGACGATTCGTATTGCACAACGATCTTTTCACGTAAATCACAATGGATTAATTTATTAAAATTACTGTTGTATTCCAACGTATTGCAAGGTTAAAAAATATGAAGCATATATCGCACTATAGTGCCAAACCGTCACATTATAATAAAGAAGCTAAGCGCTACGATATATTTAACGAAAAAAACTCTAAGTTAATAAATCAAACTATAGAAAAAATACTTAAAAAATACGCGGTTAAGACCGTTCTTGATCTTACCTGTGGAACCAGCTCACAAGTTTTATGGCTAGCCAAGCGTGGATATGAAGTGACTGGATCTGATATCAACTCGAATATGCTAAAAATTGCAAGAAGCAAAGCCAAAAAAGAAAAGTTAAACGTAAAACTCCTCAAAGGCGACATGCGCACCCTACAGGTTGGTAAGTTTGATGCTGTTATTACCATATTCAATGCTGTGGGACATCTCACAAAAGTTGATTTTGAAAAAGCTATGCACACTATACATGGAAATCTAAAAGATAATGGACTATACATATTTGACATAAATAACTTAACTTATTTAATGAAAGACAATAACATAACCCACCTGACTATTGATTGGCAAAAAATTGAAGACAATACCAAGATGCGCAATATTCAATATAGCACCATAGACAAAGACGGCATTCTAACATCTTATACTACTTCTTATGTACAGAAAGACTCTAACAAACCAAAGATATCGAGAAGTACGCAAACCTTGCAGGTTTATACTGCGCAACAACTTAGGCACATGCTGCATAGGAATGGGTTTAAGGTCCTAGCTCAATGTGGAATTGACGGATCAACATTTAACGGAAGTACAACCGATCGTATAGTTACGATTGCGCAGAAGAAATAGAAAGCAAATATTTTGGTATAATCCAATGAGGAGCACCTGTGCTTAAACAAAGAATTGTTTATCTTATTATGCTGTTTGCTGCATGGCATATCACATATTGCTCTCCCTTAACCATAGAAGAACTTGAATCTCAGCTTAAACTACTAAACACACCTCAAGAAGAAACTATTGCGTGGGAGAGCGTTGCTCAAGATTGTTTGCTTGTGGCTCAGGATTTTCTTAATAGCAAGTATAACTATCAATCTGCTATTACATGGTTCTTGCATGCTATCACTCTCTGTGAAAACAAATTATCTGCTCAAGACACAAAAGCCTCGATAGCACAAGCATACATTGGGCTCTCCATGTCTTTTCATCACCTAGGTGATCATCGTCAACGTGATTTGTACATGAAAAAAGCCCAAAATCTTTTAGCTATCCCTGAAAATTTAAATAATTATAGAGCAGAGAAATTTGATAAAATAGCAAGCAGCTACTTTATAGTCAATGGCTATAGATGTTACGTAAATTATGAAAACTGTGAAAAAAATCATGAACCATTAACGCAACAAGAACATTATTTAAACCAGGCAAAAGATTCATTCTTAAAAGCCCTAGAGATTGCACACGCTTATACTGCGCAAGAATTAGATACATCACATGCTCAACATGGCTTGGGAACAATTTTTGAGTTTTTGAGTAAATCTGAACAAAAAAAGGGTAATCCAGAATTAGCACAACGATATTTATATGAGTCAGCAGCTCACTTTGAATGTGCATTGGATATGCGAAAAAAACTTTTGGGAGAAAACCACCCACATGTAGCAAGAAGTTGTCATAAGCTCGCACGTAACTATGCTCTTCTAAGCACTGTGCTAAAACATGAGAACTGCCCTGAACAAAAGCTTTATACTCAAGCAAATTCTTATTACCAACAAGCGCAGGCCATTTATGAACAAAATAATATTTA
>CAWGPQ010000015.1:0-6586 GCA_963824495.1 uncultured bacterium | reverse complement strand
TATCTGGATGCTGAAAGCTTTGCTCAAGTATTGAGTCGTGTTGTTTCCGGTACAGCTGGTGCTGGGGGTGGAGCTGCTCAAGCAACGCGAGAAGTAACAGGTCCAGAACGCTTTTTTGAAGGAGTTATTGTTCGGGCAGAAACCTATAAACCCGTACAACCAGCACAAGGCATTACAGGAGGTATTCCACCGGCTGCAGAATCAGGTACTGTTTATCAGGGTGGCAATAGACTGGTTGTAGCTGCTCGTAGTAACGATTGGGTTCGTATTAAAGAGTTAATAGACAAACTTGATAGACCACAAAGACAAGTTATTCTTGAAGTGCTTATTGTTGATCTTCGCTTAAGTGACAATAAGATTTTCTCTGGGCAAAGCCGTAATCTTACAGATGCTGGTTTGCCAACAGGAGTAACGTTCCAATCAGCTAATATAGCACCTCCTGTTTTGGATACTCCGCCTACAACGCTTCTAGCATCTGACTTGCTTGATATTATAACGACGAGTCCACCATCGAGTATTGCCGGAATTGTCAGTGATGCTAATCCGGGATCGTTAATTATATCATTTAAAGATCCATCAACGAATGCCATTGCAGCGCTACTTCAAATTCTAGATCAACACACCTATGCTAAAGTGGTTTCACATCCATTTTTCGTTACTATGAATAATAGAATTGCCCAAGAATCCGTAAAGACCATACGAAGGCTACAGGGTGATGCAAATGAAGGCGAGGGTGGCGCAATCACTACCAATATTGTTGACGTTGAGGCTACGCTCACCGTCAATATGACCCCGCGCATTAGCTCTCTTGATAGAGTTAACTTACAAATATACGTTAATATATCTGAATTTGTTTTCCCTGCCGATCCGACCAATGGTACTCGAGTTAATCGTACTGTTCAAACTAATTCAAATCTTACGAGTGGTCAGGTGCTTGTGCTGGGGGGGCTCTATCAAACACAGACATCTGAAGTAGAAACTAAAACACCTATCTTGGGTGATATCCCGATTATTGGCTGGTTCTTTAGGGGTAGTAGTCTTATCGTAAATAGAACTGATCTTGCTGTCTTTATTTGTCCTACTATTGTTGAGCCTAAGCTCCGTCGAGGCCAGTATCAGCATACGCATGACAAGGTCGTTGAAACGTATAACGTTCTTAACGATGATATTATCTTTAGCAATTTCCGCGATCCTATTAACTATTTCTTCTTTGATCAGGGCGAGCTTAAAGAAGCTCTCGTAGATGAGTATTTGGCCGATACAAGCCCGCGCTCATTCAAAGAGCCACTTCTTGATAGAAAGGGAGCAGAAATAGCAGGCATACGTAGCTGTAAGGCGCAACTCTGTAAAGTGCCTATTGGCTACGATGAATGTTTAGACAAAGCTGAACAGCTCAGAGAACTTGTTGCCCAAGAGCAGAACCCTCTTCTTGTGCAGACGCCACCTGAAGAGCAGAAAGAAGTGGGTCCAGGTTTAAGCTCTAGTCTTGATCCTGGTCAAGTGCCGCAAGCATAAGGCTGTCTTCGATAGCAAGTAAGCGGTTATATTTAGCAAGGCGCTCACCTCGAGAGCAGCCACCTGCTTTGATTTGTCCTGCGCTTGTGCCAACAGCAAGATCGGCAATAAAACTATCATCTGTTTCTCCTGAGCGGTGAGAAATAATGGTATTCAAGTTATTGGTCTTACAGAGCTGAACTGCTTGAAGGGTTTCGGTTACCGTACCAATTTGATTAGGTTTTATGAGAACAGCATTAGCTACGTGTTTTTCAATACCATACATAATTCTGAGCGAACTCGTAGCAAAAATATCGTCGCCAACGATCTGTATCCTGTTATCAAATACTTCCATAAGCGATTTCCATCCCTCCCAGTCATCCTCACTTAACCCATCTTCGATGGAATAGATAGGATACTCTGTTACCAAATGTTCATACTCCTGTATAAGCTCTTGCGAACTCAGGGATCGACCACTCCATACATACTTCTTTGTGGTAGGGTTATATAAGTGTGATGCTGCTATGTCGAGAGCAATAGCACATTTGTTTTCTGGCACATAGGCAATCTTATCGAGAGTTTCTATGAGAATATCAAGAGCCTCTTTATCACTGGTGAAGAACGAAGCGTAGCCACCTTCATCACCAACACTCGTTGTCTTACCATATTTATGTAAGCTGTTTTTAAGCTCGTGAAATATAAGCACACCAACTTCTAATGAACTCCTAAAGCTTGCTGTTCCAAGAGGAAGTACCATGATCTCTTGAATTTGCAAGTTATTATCTGCATGTTGGCCTCCATTAATAAGATTAAAAAGAGGGAATGGCAAACTTACCGATTGAGCTCCAATAATATAAGCAATCAGTTCGTAGAGCTCTAAGTGCTCAACGAGCGCTTGAGCCCTATAGACTGCCATACTTGCAGCAAGTGTTGCATTAGCCCCTAAATAGGATTTATCTGGTGTCCCATCAAGCTCAATGATTTTAAGGTCCATTTCAAGAGCATTAGGTTCTTTGCCAATAAGCTCAGGAGCAATAATGTGTTCTAAGTTTTCGCGTGCTTTAAGTACTCCTTTACCCCATAAGCGCTTATCGCCATCACGTAATTCCCGTGCTTCATACCGGCCTCGTGATATGCCAGAAGGAACGGAAGACTGTACACGGGCTCCATTTCCCAAAATGATTTCACATTGCAGCGTTGGCCATCCGCGCGAGTCATAGATTTCTCTTCCAATAACTTTAGCGATTTTCATAAAGGTCCTTTTTTCAAATATATCTTAATTTTAAGAGTACCCTAAATGATAGGCCTTTGTATAGAATTGCCAACTCTTGACAAAACTAAGATCGCTTCGTAATACTCAAATAGTGGAGATAGTAATAGCGATAGTGAAGATTTTTTACTCGTTAAACTGGTTAAAGGGGTTTGATATGATGCTTGATAATTCTACCTACGATAAAATTAAGTTGCTTCACGAATTGAGCAAAATTGTATGGTTTGTTGAAAAACATGCTATACCTGATGCCCAAACTGCTGGTGATCGTGAATTAACAGATATGCTGCAGGGGTTACACCGTGATACTCAGCGACATATTGAGAGTTTGCAAAAAGCCCTCTGCTTAATATCTCAATAGAAGCTTGAGAAACTTGAGCCAGTATCTATAGCTACTATCTATTCAGGAGCCAAATGGTCCAATTAAGCACTATGGCAAAACCCACCCATAGTGCATAGGGAAGCAAAAGAAGTGCGGTTGGTAGCGATTGATGAGAGATAAAGATCATAAGCCCAAGTATGGTTGCTTCAAGTGCCATTGCGTCAAGAAGTGCTGCCGCACTATCATGTTGAACAAAAAACAAGTAGCTCCATAGAGCATTGAGCACAGCGTTGACGATAAAAAGTGCGATAGTATCGCGCCACTCTCGTGTTCGATCAAACGTATTCCATACAATAAGAGCTGCAGCTGTTGCAAGCATGAAAATGGCAGCCCATACAATACCAAAGGCCCAATGGGGCGGCGTAAAACTGGGCAATTTTATACAGGTTTGATACCACTCTATGCCACGACTGGTAAATGAAGTACCTACGAGCATGGTAATGAGCGCAGTTAAGGGGATAATAATGTAATTTGTTTTAATTGGTTCCATATAGGTCCTCTCTTTCTTACTAATATTCTAGAATGTTAGAAATTCTATTTTCAAGAATAAGTATAATAATTCAGTGCCGACGCTGATTATATCTGCTTAGCTTAAAAAAATTCTTGATGATTACTCTCGTAATTGCTTAAGCTCAAGAACATGCAAAAAAAAGAGGGGTAATCTGTGCTGTATTTATGTAAAAGCAAAAGCCTATTCAGGTACGTTATCGTGCTGGTTATCTGTAGCTTGATAACACCACGACCATTGCCGGGCATGCACCATGTTATAGCTGTACCAGCTATTACTACAGAATTAAGGTGTGCATTAGCTCTTGCTTACGCTTTTGTAACGGCTCACTCTATCAAAGAGAGTCCTGTAGCGCTACCAACCAGCTCAAATCATGCTCAAACTCTAACTATCACTCAAGATGATGACAAGCCAGAGATAGCACATCCATCGTTAATAACCCCTGCTTTTTTATCAAGCACGAGCTTTATGCATGACATACTGGCACATCAGTATGATTTCTTGAATATTGCTTGTCAAGCAAGTAGCAGCCGAACTTCTATAGAATTACCACATGATAGTGCCTCTACTGAAAAAGTAAGAGATACCGCTCGTGATTTTTGGTCTGAGGCAACGCAAGGTGATTATGGCTTAGTGTTAGATACTACTTTTACCACCGTTAAGCCATGGATGGGGATAACTTTTCCCTTTTCTAAAACTGAAGCTCCATCGATAACATGGAGCGTTAGCGCTCCTGTTACCCGGACACTTGATCGAGCTTTACAAGCACGTTATGCAGAGTTAGCTCAACAAAAGAAAGCCGGTGAGAATGCGTTATATCAAGCTGCTACGGTAATACTTGAAGTCGCACAATTTGCGCTTGCTGCTATCGAATATACACGATTTACCGAAGCACGGGTACATGAAATTTTGCTCCATAAGCGTTACGTTGGACGACTTTCACAAAGCAACTATTATGCAGATGTCCGAGCTTTTCAAGCCATAATGGATGCAGTGCGTATCTTAGTACAAAGCTATCGTCGCACGCATGTCTTACTGCCAAGCTATCGCGATACGTATGGTGCAACATTACGCCTATCTGAGATCATAAAGAATCGCTTTCGTATACTTGACATCGAACTTGATGAACCCTTTGATCCTGAATTACATCATACCCTAAGCTATATCAATGAACGGTACTTTGACTCCTCTGGTCAAATTTATGAGCCTCAAGAAGATACCAGTGTAGAGCAAACCATAGCTTGGTTTGTACATAGCATTCTCCCAGATGATCTCGCTCGAGAAACGATCTTAGCCGATCCTAAAACACCACGATCTTTTATGGTAGCTTTTCAGGACGAACATGATAACTTTGAGGATTTGGGCAACGCTCACGATTTTTTCTTTGGTGGTATACCTAAAGTTGGTCAGGCTTTTATTAATATATTTAAAGCAACACCGCCCTCTCGAGCAGCTGTCCATAATAATGCATTTAATCAGGATCTTCTCAAGCTTATCGGATTGTGTGAGAATTACGATTTTCAACAGGCACAGGTTATAGTACAGCAGTATAATAATCATGACCTCATGCATAAGATCTATGCAGAAGAAGTAGCAGCATTTAGATCTACGTTCACGCCTGAAGGCATACGTAAAAACTGCCTACATGATCCTTCGGTTAAGATTGCATTAAAGCAAGATATCGCTACATTACAAGCTCATCCTGCTCAATTACGTGCTTTTAATGACAATCTACTTAAGCGACGCCAACTGCGGAAGTTACTTAAAGATCAACTTTTTCTAAAAGACTCTCTTGAGAAAGATTACTCAAAAGCCAACCGCTTCCTGTACGCTCTGGTTGATCACCTAACACTACCGTCTAAGAATACCCAAAAGGCATTACAACAATACTTTGATACTAAAACCGGTGAGCTCCGCTTAGAGAGCATCCACTTGGGTACTATTAAGAAACTTGAAGTGCTTGGTATACCTAAGAGCTTACAGGGGCCTGTGCAAGCACCTAGTCCCTTTCTTTTGCCTATAGGTCAGTTCTTTAATCTGCAGACTGAGCGGTATGCTGGAACAGAGCCACTCGTATCACAGCTTCTCTACAAAGCGCTAAAAGAAAAGCTCACAAATCCTTTTGTGGTAGTACCAAAATCAGCTGAACTTCAATTTATCGAGCTTATTGAACATGCCCTGCGTGTCGTTACACCTGATACTCATAAAAAGGCTTTCTCGCATCTTTTATCAACCATGCTTAAGGATCTCAACAAGACTACAACACAAAAAAAACTAACCTCGTCATTGAAGACCTCAATCGATATTTTAAAAGGTAAATTGGCCAATACCTGCTCAACGCGCGAGGAATACCAAAAACTGAGCGATTTTATTAAGCACTATGAATCAACCTATATTCCCGCTACTTTTCATTTTGCTGCCGAAGGCGAAGCTGAAGTCGAACGACCAAAACCCACTCCTCCTGCTGAAGTTCCCGGAGATGAAGAGAAACCCGTCGCTCCACCGAAAGCTAAAGGCTTTCCACCAACAGACGGAGAACAAAAGCTATTTAAAGAATATTACGACCGCCTTAAAAAATATTTTAAGACTAAGGTTAACAAAGCTACAAAACTTAGTGAAAAAATAAAAGAAATGACTGACTGCAAAGAGATAAAAGAAATAGATGTTGGTCATATTCTGCAGGCCACCTTTGGGGAGAATAGAAAGGCATCAGGTGGTCATTCTAATAGCCTTATTCCTAAAATGGTAGGCGACGTGATTAAAAAATGGACTAACGGTACCTACAAAGCATGAATTAAGGCTGAAGACAAAACATATAATAAAGTTAAGCTTAAAGATAAAATGGTCTTTCCCGATGACTGGGATATACATGACATAATGAACGCATTTATTAAGTTTGGTGCTAATATGATTACGGTACAACCGAGAGTAT
>CAWGPQ010000014.1:0-143481 GCA_963824495.1 uncultured bacterium | reverse complement strand
ACCTGCTTGTGACACTCTACCAAACACAGCACGACCAGCTTCTCCTGCTAATAAGCCAACAACGGTACGTTGATGGTATTGTTGGGCAAGAGCCAGAGGAGTCTGACCCTGTCGGTTAACAATAGTAGCGTTAGCACCACGTGCAAGTAAGAGTCTAACGGTACTTACATTACCGTTGCGAGCCGCTAAATGTAACGGTGTATTACCCTCCGCATTTTGCAGGTTAATATTTGCACCGAAATCAAGTAATAATTTTACGATATCGTTATGTCCTTGAGCAGCGGCCCAATGTAACGCTGTCATACCATGTGAATCTTGATGGTTAATGTTAAATGGTTGAGGAGGTATCGCTGGTGGCAGTTCTTACTTCAGGACGCGTCCCACCGCCACTTGCTATATTCAGTATTTGGGTTTGTAATAACTTAGCAACCGTACCTGAAACTGCGTTAAATAGAGGGACAACTTCAATCATATCCCGTGTGCCAGCCATATCAAGCTCAGTAAGTATGGTCATAACAGAGCTAATAGTATCTGCCATATCAGTAATAATAATACCATTTGATCGTGGATCAAACATATAATTACCTGTTGGAGCTGGAGATAGCATATCCTTAAGAATAGTATTAATAGGATCCGAGCCTGTTGCGTTGTCGGGAACACGCAAGTTAGAGAGATAATATATTGCTCGAATACGTTGGTCACCGTAAGGCAATTTGTCAGGAGGTATATTAACAAAAAGCGGTAATGGCTCACGAACAATATTCGGATCATTTTTAACAACAACGTAAAACTTATTTTGAGGGTGCATACTATAGCCGGCTAAGTTAAGAAACGTACTTAGATAACGCTCTGCTTCCGGAATAGTAAGCTCTTGCGATGGCTTAAACGTAAGCTTTTGTGTTATAGCTTGAGTACCTTGAGGAAGAATAATATTAATTCTTTTTGCTGCAGCAAGACGATTTATAGCTTCGGTTAAATCAGTATTATCAAAAGTAAAATCGATAAATCCTTCACGTTGTCTTTGTCGTTTTTCACGCGCTAGCTCTCTCTTGGTTTTTTTAGGTGGCTCTACAGCATGGGGCACTTCTTGAGCCAACTTTTCAAGTGACTGCTTACGCTGCAAGGCGGCTTTTTCTCTTTGTTTAATTACCGGTGATATAGGAGCTTGAGAACCGGCTTTGGGAGCAGGAAGCTCAGGCGTTACAGCCGGCGTGGCCTGGGCTTTGGCCCCCACGGGAGTTACAGGGGGTATAAGCACTGGAGCTTTTTCTACAGTACTAAGTGGTCCTGCCGAAGGCTTTACCGTGGAAGGCACACCAGCAAGTGGCGTAGCTTGAGCTTCAGGCCGCACTGGAGGCACGGAAGCTGCTTCTACCTTTGCAATAACTTTTCCCGTTGGCTTAGTAGCTACAAGAGGTGTAACTTTAGGCGCAACTTCAGGTACGGCTTTTTCAGGCGGCGTTACTGCTTGCGCAAGAGTGGGGGCGGCTTGCGTGGCAAGAACGTGCTTTTCTTGAGCAACTTGATCAGCTGCCATACTACTGATTATTATGGTCAATGCCACAAGACTACTTCCTGTTAATATCTTATGCTGTCTTGTCATATAAAGCACCTCTCGTATTATGCAGGTGCAGTTGGCTGCAACGTTGCGATAACCAAGGTTACATCGAGTGTTGGGGATTTCATCGATTTAACGATTATCAATTCTTTTGTATACACACGTTGATTTTGCTCTATTTTAAAAAGCAACTCTGTTATCTGCTTCATGTTCATATTAGCAAAGCTTGCAGTAAGCTGTACTTCACTATAGCCATTACCTAAATCTTGCTCAGTTATCGCCGGCGCTTGAGTGCTTAAGGCAGTAAGATTAAGCTCTTGAAGTAACGAATTAAAATAATCAAGAATTCTAAATTTTTTGTCAGCTGCAAGAATAGCATCAACATCAGCTTGCTGTTGTTTGACAAGCTGATGTTCCTGTAAAATAGCACGAGCTTCTTCACGCTGTTGACCAATGCGCCTTATTCTTCGTTGAGCGATAGAAATACGACGATAATGAATATATATAAGTCCACTAAAAAGAGCTAAAAAGATACCTAGAGAAATAGCAAGATAGCGATAAAAATCACGAGGACTTAAACCACTAATCATATCGGTAATACGCGATAATTTCATTAAACTTCCTAGCTTTGTTGTGAAGTATCAAGTATTAGTTTAGCGGTAAATTTAGTTTCTTCCAATCGTGGTACACTTTTAAACAATTTTGATTGATTAAGATCTTCTTCAAGCAAACGAGCTGCGTTAAAATTTTTCACTTGGCCTTCAAGGGTTATGCTATCATCGGTAATACTCATGCGTCTTAGTACCAACCCAAGACCGGCGGCATCAATACGCGTGCTTAATTCTTGCAAATAGTTTAAAAATGATGCTCTGTTTTTACTTGACAGAGCAAACCAAATATTTTTTTCACGAGCAACTTCCCGGCGTGCTTCAGCAGTAAGAGTATCGAGCGATGTCGATCCACGTGCAGTACGCTGTAACGCTGGTAATTCTTTTTTAAGCCGATCAACTGCTTCTTTTTCAAGCGCAGCAGCTTGATTATTCAAACGATGTACCGTTACAAAACTATATATCATAAAAGATCCTAGTATCCCCACTATAAGCAAACCTGCGGCCATAAGCTGCCGTGTAAGGAGCTTCTCGCTCATTTGCCCACTATATATCTGCCGTAAGTTAAACTCTCGAGTAATAGCAGATGAGAGCGCAGTTCCCAAGCTAACAGCAAACCTGCTGGGTATACTCGCTGTGTGCTTAACGGTGATAGTACTGTTCTGAATAATCTTATGCACAAGAAGTGATTCACAGGGCACTGCTATAAGTTCGCGAAGTATCTCATTCATGCCCTTTACTTCTTCACCAAAGCCAGTCGCAATAATTCTCTCAAGCTGAGGGGTTGGATGTATACGACTTAAAAGTGCCTGTATCGTGAACTGTACGTCACTAAAAAATTCTATAGCCAGCGTACGTGCCTGAGGGTTAGAGCTATCGATACCAAAACGTCTAAATTGATCAAGAGCTTGCGAAAGATCTAAACCCTGTGCGTCACCAAATGATCGTGTAAGCGCAATCATACCCTTTGGTAATACACGCAATGCTTTAAGCTGACCGTCAATAATAACCGCTATACGTATACTATCAAGTTCTAAATCTAAAAGGACAACTGCACCTTTAATAGAACGATACTCGGGAATTTCTTGATAAATACCATAGAGCTCAAGAAGATCCACGGTAACTTTGGCAGGACTTATACCAATATTAGTAAAAATCTGTATATGCTCTGCCAGTGTTTCATTTTTAACGGCAGCAACCAGAATCTCGGAGCTACCTTCTGATTGATGAATAATAATACTATCAAGCGTTGCCTGATTCAGCTCAAAGGGCAGTAATGGCTCCACTTCAAAGGGCACAACAAGCTTAATTTTTTGAGGATCAGTAAAAGGTAGTGTGAGCTCCTTAAAAATAACCGATGAACTTGAAAGTGCGGTATTAATGGCGTCAAACGTACCAATAGTTGCCAGTACACGCGAAAGGGCACCTGAAGCTTTTTCTTGATACGTAAGCGTAGGGTCACCGTCGAATACTTCTTCAACAAAGCGCTCTACGATTCTCGTACGACGATATGCTCGTATAACCGTTGCAAAAACCTGATTTTTACCAATTTCACAACCAACAATACGCTGAGGAAAAATATAGTACGAGCCAATTGCTTCAGGGATAAAAATATTCTTGATCATGAAGTTACTCCCGGTGATTATGCGTCAGGCCTGTCAATGAAATCTACAAGATGCTTTCGGCGTCCATAGCTTGGCGTCTTAGCAAATGCAGGCACAGGTAGCGCATCAAGTGGCTCTTTTATATTCATACCAAGGGTATCAAGAGGAGCTCCTGGGACAACATACTCACCCGGCGAAGCAGCAATAGGTTCGATAACAGGCTCAATAACAGATTCAGCAGCACGAGAAACAGCAGGAGAAACAGGCGGCTCAGCTAGAACAGGTGGTATCTCTGGAGCCTCAGGAGCAATAATAGGAACAGGCGCTCCGGGCTCGCCCGGATGTCGTGGCATAACCCGTTCAAATATGCTTGGATCAAGATATCTATTCTTTTCGGCAACAAAGGCACTAATTTCACTAGTTGCTCGATCAGTAGTGTCATGAAAGAACCATCGATGAATTGGGTCACGGTATTCCGATGGAGAATGAGTCTCGCAGAGGGTTTGATTAATCTCATCAAGCCTATATTTTGTATAGCATTCGATAGGTCTATCATCAAGTGCTGGGATAATCTCGGGAGAAATAAGAACAACAATACTCGAACGCGTAACAAGTCGTGCTTTATTCTTAAATAGCCATCCTACAAGTGGTATATCGCCTAAAATAGGTACTTTACTTTCTATATCATTAACGCGATCAATAGTTAGACCACCCAGACCTATCACTTCTTTATTGCGCACAATAACACTGCTTTGTATTGCTCGTTCGGTTCTATTTCCCGACTGTTGCGGGTCGCTAAGAGTACCATTAAACTGGTTTTCTGTCACAGCAACGTCAAGTATAACAAAACCATCGGGGCTGACCTGTGGCGTAATAGTAACTTTAAGAAGAGCAGAAAGATCCGTCAGAGCTTGTGCAGTATTGGTTGCACTAAAGACCGTGGCAGAAAGCACACGTCGTGTCTCACCAACTGATATAGTGGCTTGAGTTTTGTGTGTTGTTACCAAGAATGGATTAGCAACAACTGAAACACTTGCTAAACTTTCAAGTACATTTAACAATCCCCATACACCGAATGCATCAGAGCCAAGTGTTACTAGGGTTGACCCTACACCGGCAGCCGATGCCAAATCAATAAGATTTCCTAGCAATCGTGTTGCGCCCGTTGAACCTGCGGCTGTATTTTCAACAACACCTGTCGAACCATATAACCCCGATGTCTGAAAGTTAATTGACGGTGGAATCGCGTTTGTATCAAATACCTGATCGCGCAACTGAACACCAAATTGACGATTATCAGAAAGAGTAACGTCAAGTATCAAAACTTTAATAATAACTTGTGGCTGCTCAATATCAAGCTCTTTCAGTGTTCTATAAATATCAAGATAATCTTCATAATTTGCTTTAATAATTAAAACGTTCGTGTTTGGCTCAGCTGTAATTGAAATATCAGGACGTAAATACCTATCACTATCGCGTACACCGCCATAGGTTGCAGCTGGAGAACCTCTGCCAAACTGAACGACATCATTCAAGATGGTAGCCATAGATACAGCATCAACGTACTCAAGTTGATATATATGAAGTGGCGAATAAGGTATATCAAGCTCTTTATCGACATGCTTAACAATAAAGTCTTCGACCTTTTTAATCCCATCACGAGTGCCTAATAATATAAGCGAATTAGTTCGCGGCTCAGGGATTACCCGCAAATTTTCTGGAAAATATGTTGATGTTGGCTGCTTACGTGCCCCCAATAAACGTGCTGCCAGTCCCCCTTGTCCAGCCTCTTCTTTGATAAGCGTGTTATATAACTTTGCAACATCAGCTGCATCTGTTCTCTTTAATTTAATAACAGCAAGCATCTCGGGCATGTTAACTTTATCAAGTTCGCTAATAATCTTAAGCATAGCAAGAACATTTGAAGCCCTGTCAGTTATAAGCACTGCGCGTAACTCTTCAAACGTAATAACATTAGGTGCCGTAGCACTTTTCATAGTATCAAGTACATTCTTAATAACGTTAAGACTTGCACTATCAACAAAATAAACATAGCGAATTTTAGTATCATCATTAGGAAGTAACGATGGGTCAACACCAATAAAGGTTGGCAGTGGACCCCTATTAACTGACAACGGTGATTTACTGTTATCCGCAGCAGTAATACGATAAGTCCGAGGCAGTCCTGGCTCAGGGGCAACAGCTAACCCTGACATAGTCAAGAAAACAGTAAAAATATCCCACGTTTGTTTTTTTGTTAAGGGCTGATGGGTGGTAAATGAAATTTTGGTACCAAGAACAGGCTTACCACCAGGTGGCGTTGGCTTGATCGCATCATCAAGAATAAACGTTAGATTAAAACGTTTTTCAATAAAGCTTATAAAGTTAGATAATTCAGCGTTATCAAAATTAAGCTCAAGGTGCTCTTTCTTGTCACCATAGTCCCATGGGTCTAAATACTCGCCCAGATACGCGGGGTAGTGCTTTTTGGGACGAGATTCTGGTACCATCTCAGTAACGGCTGCTTGTGCACTAGCTGAACTGGCAAGCTTTTCACGCCTAGCATACTCAGCTGCCACCTCTTCAGGCGTAAGCTGGAGCACGCCAGATTGAGCTGGCTGAGCTTTTTCAAGAGCAGCAACCGGCTTTTCAGATATCTTTGGCGGTACGGAAGGCGCTGCTAGCTCAAGAGGTACACGCCCTCGTCGAGGAGCTCGTCCCCTTTTACGTCGCGACACTGGTGTTACATTTTGGGTTGGCATAGTTTTTGGCACAAGGGTTATAGGCCTTGCTGGTGCTGCCTGGTCTTGCTGCTTTAATGGTTTTAGTGGTTCAGTAACTTTTTTTTGCTGATCTAGCTGATCTACTAAATTAACAGTTTGTGCAGCAGGTACAGAGGCTTCATGTAATAATCCCCCGAGCACAAGTGCGTATAAATAGATATGATAATGTTTCATGTTCATAGTGCCTACGGTATCATAGTTTTATCATGGCATACGCTGTAACAGTGCTTCACGCCCCCCATAGTTCAACATCGCACTTCGATGTTGCTTCTTTATATCGTTAACAAAAGGACGCATATACGAGGATTTTTCTAAAAGAGCTGCCGTTTCTTGCTGAACTTCTCCGCGCGTTTGTTGTGCAAGAGCAGGCGGCTGCTGGTGCTTGCTTACGTGCTCAGATGCTTGAATCAATGGAGAGTTGGATGTCCCTTCCGCTTTCTGAAGAACAAAAGAAAGTGTTACTTCCTTTTGAGCACGCAACAGCTTTACTGTGATAGTAGATCCCAACCTCAGCGTTTTAAGAGATTGATAAATTGCTACACGATTTTGCGTTGTTGTTGTCGGTACATTATTAACGGTTGTTACAATATCTCCCCGATTAAGTCCCAGGGCATAACCGATCGATTGAGGAGCCAGTTGACCAATACGACATCCAATGCTTGCACCATCCCTAAAAGCTGTCGTTATATCAAGCATATCAATAAATTGAGCCGCACTCGTTATATGATCAGTAAATGCTTTTGGATCGATAGCATATGAAAAGTCAGACAATTTGCGAATAACCCCTACCCACGACATATCGGGATTAAAGATTTGATCGCTTTGGGCTTCCTGTGCTGATACAAAAATTGTCTCTTGTTGGCCATTTGCTCGAATAAGAATAACTTTATTTTTTGCAATACGTATAAGTTCTGCATCTTCAATACTATCACCAACTTTGTACAGTGCCTCTTGCTTAGTCTTATTGCTTGCAATAATAGCAAAATTATCTGTCTCATTACTTGACGTTATAATACCTCTGAGGGTAACAGCTAATGGCGGCAGGAAATTCAACTGAACCGGTTGTGGTACTGGTGCTGGCTTAGGTTGTGGTGGTGGAGGTAACACCAGCAGTTTTTCAACTACGGGTTGTGATGGTACCGGCGCCATGTATGTACCAAAAAGGTCATTGGTATAAATACGCGTTAAATCTACCGCTGGTGCTTTGCGAGGAACAACAGAGGCTGGACCTACCACCAACGATATTTTTTGTGGCGCTTTCTCACGCTTAAAAAAGATAAAACCAAGTGTTGCTATAAAAAGAAGCGCTAGTATACTATTTAAAATCCATAAGGGACTTCTCATTAATGTTCCTTTGTGCCGCTCCCTTGCTCTATAGTAATTCCAGATATACTTTTTTCACAAAATAGCCCATCAGCTCCAGTGACAATAGTCGCGTTTAAGTATAATTTTGTCAAGCACAAGCTTGCACACTGCTACGGCGTTGGAATGGTAGCTAGAATCTTTTTAATAAGCATATCGCTTGTTATATTTTCTGCCTCTGCGCTATAGCTCAGTGCTATACGATGACGTAAAATCGCAGGACATACTGCTTTTACATCATCAGGCACTACATAATGCCTCTTTTTTAAAAATGCTCGAGCGCACGCTGCTCGATAGATAAAGCGAGTCGCCCGTGGAGAAACCCCCAGAGTAATAAAGCGCTTAATATCGTCAAGCTTATAAACGTCAGGTGTCCGTGTTGCAAATATCAGGGCAAGAATATAATCGATAATTTTTTCATCAACATAAATCTTACGCACTAATGCTTGAGCACGAAGTATATCATCCTGCGTTACAACACAGGGTAATGCTTCTGGATCACGATCCATGCGCATAATTTCTTTTTCCTGAGCAATTGACGGATAATCAAGCACTACTTTAAACATGAAGCGATCAACCTGTGCTTCAGGCAAACGATACGTACCTTCTTGCTCGATAGGATTTTGGGTAGCGAATACTAAAAATGGTTCTTCAAGCTTAAACGTTGTCGATCCTATAGTTACCTGTTGCTCTTGCATAGCTTCAAGTAATGCCGCTTGAACTTTAGCAGGAGCTCTGTTGATCTCGTCAGCAAGTATCAAATTAGCAAAAATAGGTCCTTTTTTAGTCTCAAATTCTTGTGTTTTAGGATTATAAATAAGTGTACCAATAAGGTCGGCAGGTAATAAATCAGGCGTAAATTGTACGCGCCTAAACTTGAGCCCAAGCGCTTTAGTAATACCTTTAACTAAAGTTGTCTTGGCAACACCGGGCACACCCTCTAATAAAATATGACCATTACAGAGAATAGCCATTAAAATAAACTGGACTGTCTCATGCTGGCCAATAACTACGGTGCTTACTTGTGTGCTCAGTTCTTGAAATCTGACACTTTCATCGTGTATAATACTTGTAAGATTTGTTTCTATTCCGGCTATATCCATCACGTTCTCGCTCTCATCTAACTACTGATATAGTACCTATCAAACAAAATTTAGTTTACCAAGCTTACTCGTTACTGGCAATTCGCTTTTTATAGAGCCCGGCCTGGATAGCTTCCGGCTCAGTAGGGATGCGGTAGGCAATTTGAGGTAACTGGTCAATAAGGTGAGATGTAATTTTCGACACCTGCTTGACACAGCTTATCCTGTTGGATCATCAAGTTATAGAGATCTTGGGCTAGGGTTTGAGTCATTCATACTTTGACCCAGCGCGACAAGCTATTGAGAAAAGTCCATAAGGTATGCAGTAAACTCACCCCTCTAGTGATGGGCCAATAATAATCATCATCGATTTTCTTTAATAACAAATAACCGTTCATAACTTTTGGTAACTTTTAGGATAAGCTGATATCATAATGATCGCTCTTGCTCAAGATATTCAGAAATAGTAAAATCACCATCTATGCTCCATATAATAATCTTCTCTACATCTACTTCGCAAAGCTTATCCCATTGGTCTATTAAATGGCAAAGTTGCTGATTCGTTACCGATATTACATCTGTATCGTCTTCACAATCTACGTCAGAATATAAAAAGTTTATGACTATTTTATCACCTTCTTTTCGAAGGCAACAGTTATTAGTGCTCAATGCTCTCCGAGATGAGTCAAAAATCCACTCCTTAAAAAAGGGAGGAAGTTCATTCAAGAGCAACCATAACATATCCACGATGCTTATTCTATCATCTACAGGCAAATAATCATTTTTGCCAAATTTTTTTAATATCCTATAATTCATATTTTTCAAGCTCCCAGTCATATAATTCGGTTACTGTTATTTGATTTTTCTTTTTGAAGATGGCAATTATTAGTATTCAATGCTTACCTTGAAAAACTTAGAATCATACTTTTAAGATAAACATTTTATGGCGATAAAATGTTTATCAGACTCTTTCTATGACCCAATAGTAGTAATCACCACCTTTTTGTAAAGCTTATTGCAATTCATAGCTTTTCGATTACCGGATATGCCGAAGTCATTTCACCAAGTAAATTAATTACCATTTCTATCAGCACGTTTTCACTTGTAAGACCTCGTACTACAAAAGTGCCGGTTTTTCCCCTTCCGCAATACACTTGATTATTATAAGCCTCCATAATTTTTTCCATTACTTTAACTCTATCCCATAATTTTGGGAAAATGTTGAATATTTTTCTTTGCCATTATAATACCAATTGGCGCCATACACCATGTACTCCTTTTCTAACATGCCTAAATATTATTATGCCAATTTTCTCTACGAGTCCCATAAGATCATGATGGAAGCCTGATAGCTCAACTCCCTCCTTTATGCACCTAATTTCTGGTCCAAATTTGTGCTCAAAGTTAATAACAAAAGAATTCTATATATTTGATAGTAACGTTCATATAGGCTAGTTGTAAAAAGATATTTTCCTGTACTACTAGTTCGCACTAAAAAGAAGCTTCAATTTTAAAGGATTATCTTTTGTGGGAATTAGGACAATGGATGCGCCTATGAAAATTAATGCTACTCTCGTAGTAAGTCTTCTCTTGCCATCTATAAGCAATACTATACGTGCTAATCAACATACAGCTTTAGATGACCTAAAACTTGATGAATACGTATCAAATTTAGATAAACAGGCGCCTACACAAGTAGATATACCTGCTATATTAGAATCAACTACGATTGCCAATAATGACGTTGCGCGAGAGTATGTCAAGAAGCTTTATGCAGAACTCAAGGGCTTATACGAACCTTCACCCGAAATACAAGCTATAGCTGAAGAAACACTTCGTAATTCTTGTATTAACATACCGGTTATTATCCTTGAAAAAAATGATTCTAGCGATACTGAAGCCTACGTCAAGCAATTTTCTGACTATGCTTTTATGGTTATTGAATCACTTCATTCTCATACCATGCGTGAGCACAATTCAAGGATTTTTGCCGCTTATCATGAATGTGGTCATATATATCACAACCATTATAGGCAGATTAAAGATTTATTATATGGGCCTCTTTTAAAATCTGCTATAGCGTTTCTAAACAGACCTATTTTGCTATCAGCCCTAAATCCAATAAGCTTAATGATTGCTTGGACACTAGCAAAACAAACACAAACGCATAACCCCTTAGTAGAGCGTATGCAACCCACAACTCGTGCAGTTTTTCGGGTTGGAGAAAATTTAGGTTTAGGAGCACTTATTGTATATGCTGCAATTAAAACTGGTCAATTTGTGTTCTCTGACCTATTCGATAAAATGCACGGTCGCTACCCTGAATACATACGAGCAATGATGCTTGTACATGAAAAAGAGGCCGACCTTTTTGCTTGTAATCAGCTGGCAAGAATTGGTAGAGATGATATTATTCTTGAAGAGATACATGTTTATAAAGTACCTGATGATCATCACCCATCTTATACTGAAAGAGCCGAGTACCTCGGTGCATTTTTAAAAAAGTTTAGCACTTCGGGAAACGAGTGCACGGACAAGTGCCAACCCAAAAGAAGCTCAAGTCAGCCCGAAGCTTCTACATTCTAGCATTTAAGAATATATTCCGCATGGATGCGGCCATGAAAATTGATGCTAGTCTTTTGGCTACCCTCTTCTTGCCACTCATAAGCTTCATGAGCATCGCAGTAGCCCTGATCAACATGCAACTTTGAGCAACCCAAATCATGATGAATCGATATTATCCTCAGATAAGCCAGCACCTGTGCAAATAAAAAGCTCAACTAAGAACGAAAATATCTATGCCTTTCGTGAGCACGTTATCAAAGAGATTCATGCACAATTTCCTCATATGCATGGGCATTCCCCGGCAATACAAGCAATCGTAAAAGATGCACTCCGTAATTGTGGCATTACCATACCAGCTATTATTCTTGAAAAAAGCAAGTCTGGCAATAGCGATAGCGTTGAAGGAGCTGTCTATTCTGATACTATTTACGTACTTATTGAATCGCTTCATTCTTGTACCGAGTCTGAATGTAATTCAAGAATTTTCGCTCTCTATAGAGCATGTGCTAAAGTATATCAGTCAGAAAAGCATACCAAGTCCTACCAAGAACATTCTAAAAACTTGCTTATAAAAGGAGTAAAGGGAATATTTGGTGGCGTAATAGGTATTATCCCGACAAACACGGGTAATGCGTACCACAAGATCCTGGGATCATTATATTCTATTTTTCTCTTATCGGTAACTAAGGATTTACTCTTTACTCCAAAAATCTTTTATGATTCGACAGCTAAAGATGCCGATCTTTTTGCTTGCTATCAATTGGCAAGAATTGGCAGAGTAGATATTATTACTCAGGAAAGAGATGCGGCTCAACTGGTTAACCCAGCCAGAGCACAGTATCTTGATGAATTTCTCGATAATCTCAGTATATATCGCATATACGAGCATGAGCGCGCTGATACTTCGTCACAAGGCTGAGGTAACTTCTGAATTAATTGGTCCTTGAGGCAAGCCCCGTATAAACTGATAAATATACGGGTTATTTGATTCCCAAAGCGTTTTGGCATCACCAAAGAATTTAATTTTGCCTTCATGAAGCAGTGCTACGTTATCTGCATAATGAAATATCTCTATATCGTGAGATACTACTACTGAAGTAAGATTAAGCTTCTTTTGGGTGGTATACATGAGCTCGTGAACAACACGCGTTGTAACAGGATCAAGTCCTGTTGTTGGCTCGTCATAAAAGATGATCTTGGGTTCAGTAATGAGCGTACGTGCTAAGCCTACTCGCTTACGCATACCACCTGAAAGCTCAGATGGATAGCGCGACATGCTATCAGGACCAAGATTTACCAGTGCTAGTTTTTCTTGCACAATAGCCTGCACTTCAGGAACAGATATGCCCTGCTCAAGTAACGGCAACCCTACGTTTTCAAAGACTGTTAGTGAGTCAAGAAGTGCTGCAAATTGAAACACATAGCCACATTTTTTAAATATATCTTTGAGCTCTTCATCGGTAAGTTGCGTAATCTCTATACCATCGATAGTAATCGATCCTGATGTTGGCTTAATAAGCCCCATAATCTGCTTAAGAAGCACAGACTTGCCCTCACCTGACCGTCCAATAATACAGGTCATTTGCCCAGGAGGTATTGAAAGCGTAATGCCCTGGCTTATCCAGCGATCATCAAACTTTTTGGTAAGGTCTTTAATCTCAATCACGCTATTCCTACATAACTGAGCAATGAGCTCAAGAAATAATTAGCAACCAATATCATGATAGAACTTATGACCACACTTTGTGTAGTAGCTTTGCCAACCCCCCGCGCACCACCGGTTGTCGTATATCCCTTATAGGTACCAACCCATGATAAAATAAGCCCAAAAAAACTTGATTTAATAAGCCCACTTATAATATCAGTTATGCTACCAAATTGTTTAATACCTACCATATATACTTCTGAGTTTAAGCCTAAGATAGAGACACAGTACATATAGCCACCGGCAATGCCACATATCATAGAAAATATACTCAAAAATGGTAAAATGATCATACTTGCGAGAATACGTGGAACAATCAAGTAATGAAACGGATCAATACAAAGCGTTTTAAGCGCATCAATTTGCTCAGTAATCTGCATAGTACCAAGCTCAGCGGCCATGGCAGACCCAGCACGACCAGTAACCATAAGGCCAGTCAGTACAGGCCCAAGCTCTCGTGTCATGGCAAGGGCAATAACGGGTCCAATAAAGCTTTCACCACCAATTGTATGGAACCCTAAATAGGTCTGAAGGGCAAGTGCCATACCAGTAAATAAACCCGTAAGCACAATAATAAGTAACGAGCCAATACCAACGTGTTCTATCTGATGAAGCACATGCGATACACGTAAACGTGTTGAAAAAAGTGCTCGTAGCACTTTGCCTAAAAAGATAACAAAGTTCCCCGCACTTGTACAAATAGCAAGAATATAGGTACCCAAAACCGTAATTACTCTTATCACGGTTTGCTCAAATTAGTGCCGAACAGCTTGCTGCTCAGGTTGCTCAGGTTGCTCAGGTTGCTCAGGCTGCTCGGCCACAGGTGGCAATGCTGGAGCTATCGGAGCTGAAGTTACTTGTGCTACAGGAGCTTGAGTAGCATACCGTGACGTTTGTGAGGACGATGCCTTCAAGAGCGCAAGTGCCAACGAACCCAACATAAGCAATGCACCTAATGCCCATGTAATCTTTTGGAAAAGATCTTGACCACCTGATCCACCAAAAAGCATCTGAGTTCCACCACCAAGATTCCCTATTCCCATGCTACCCTTACCCTTCTGCACAAGAATAAGAAGAATAAGAAGCAGGGCCATTATTACATAAAGCGTTAACAGTAAACCATATACCATACTATACTCCTATCAAAATTTTCATGGTTCTTATTGATTGCATATATCCCCTCCTATAATACTACAATTTTTTTAAGCATTTGAAAATCCAGGCTAGCTCGACCAATTAAAAACCCGTCAAGTTCATCAACCTGCTTAAGCCCTTGTATGCTTTCAGCAGAGGCACTCCCGCCATAGCACAGCCTAATATCAGCATCAGGGGCATAGCTGGGTATATACGTATGTATAGCCCTACGCATTGCACGAGCATACTCAATGAGATCATTACGCCCAGGAACTTTGCCAGTCCCTATAGCCCACTCTGGCTCATAGGCTATGACAAGATCAGGCCGTGACTCAGACTTTGGTCGAGCAGAGGGATCATATGCTCGTGCAAAGCCCTCAAGAATACTCTCAAGTTCAGCTTGAGCGTCACCCATACAAGCAATGGGCGTGATACCATGCTTAACCAAAAGAGCAACTTTGCATGTCACATCAGCGTTAGTCTCACCATACAAGCGCCGACGCTCATTATGACCAACAATACAGTACGTACAGCCTAGTTGAGCAAGCGATTGAGCAGCTACCTCACCGGTATAGGCACCACATTCATATGCTGCACAATTTTGAGCACCAACTGCTAGAGCTGGAGATAGGGCTTTTTTTACTTGAGAAAGAACCGTAAATTCAGGGCATAAGACGAAAGTAATTTCATTGCTCTGTATAAGCCCTCCAAGTAAAGCACCGTAGCAGTCGCACCATGCAAGGGCTTGATTATATGAGAGCTCCATCTTCCAATTAGCAATAAACAGATAGTTCTTATATGATTTTTTCATGGATTATATACATATCGGGTATATCTTTATTGATCTTCGCTCTCAAAAAGATTATCGAGCATTTCAGCGGCTCGCAGAAGCAATCCTGTTACTTCAGCCTGAGTTTCAGTAAAATCCTGAAGTACATAATCGGGGACGTCTTCTCGTGCTTCAGGTCGACCTATACCCACCCTAAGACGAGCAAACCGATCTCCTACTACCCCAATAATTGAGCGTAAACCATTATGGCCACGTGCGCTGCCACCAAATTTAAAGCTCAGCTTGCCAAAAGGCAATTCAAGTTCATCATGGACCACAAGCATTTCTTCAGGCTTGATTCCCCGTTTTGTAAGCGCACTCATAACGTGTCCTGAGGTATTCATATACGTTTGTGGTTTTACGAGCATAATAGCATGACCATTCACACGATAATGAGCAAGCTCCATATCATTACCCGTTTGCCAAGTTATACTATGCATATGAGCAAATTCATCAAGAACACGAAAACCAACAGAATGCCGATTACGATAATACCGAGGGCCAGGATTACCCAAACCTATAATAGCTTTAATAGCACGTGGAATCTCGGGAAAACGTGTATTCATCGGTATACACGCAAGCGCAGCTTAAGCAGCTGCTGGTGCTTTAGAGAAAGACTTCTCAGCAGCTTTTTTTGCCGCTTCCTGAAGAGCGTCATAATCTTTATTGAGCGCTGCAAGCACATCATACGTAAGATCAGCACGCTTGCTTACATAGACACCGCCACCCATAAGTACAATATCCCAGCCTTGATCAATTGCGATCTTTTCTGCAATTTTCTCAACTTTGGCAAAAATATCCGCTTGTATCTTCTGAAATGCTTCCATCTGATACGCTTTGGCTTGTTCTATAGCAAATTCTATATCTCGTTGAAGCTTTAGGGCTTCGGTAGTCCTATCGCTTTTTGCACCTTCCGACATAAACCTGCTTTTTTGATTACTGTCATCTTGACGTACTTCACGAGCAAGCTTGTCAAGTTTTGCCTTATCAGCCTCAATTTTGGTTGCTCGATCTCTCAATTCATTCTGTAACTGTAAGACACGGTCACGCCACTCATGAGCACTTTGCTCTAAGTTATCTCCCATAATAGAGTTTAGGTTAATATGGGCAACTTTTGTAACAGGAGCCGTTTCACGCTCAGCACGAACATGCGGTATAACGCCAGCTACACATAACAATACTAGTGAAATAATAAGTTGTTTTTTCATGTGTTTTCCTCGTGCTCAACAGAGCATTTGCATAAATTCATATTCATCATGGTTAATCTCCCTTTAAAAATAGCGTGATTATTAAGTATCGTCAATCTCTATAGCTTCTCAAAACCAACAAATCTTAACTAAACCTATCACTTGTGCTTGACTTTTATCTTATTTCTAATGCCTTTGACAAGGCACACATAGCAAGCTAAAATATAATTACAAGACTGTCACTTTAAATAAAATATAGCTTAAACGAAGACGCAGCGTGAATAAGCATATTCTGACATTAGCAGGTTTTAGCATCTTTCCATTTAACGCAGATCAGCTTATAAGCATGAATTTTTCTGACCAAGAGCAGTTCCACTTTCAGCTTAATGAGCAGTTATTAGCAGCAGCAAAAGCAGGAGATAGCGATGGCGTAATTTCTCTGCTGGAGCGTGGAGCTGATGTTAATCACACTGCTATTAGTGATTATTATAACAGCTTCGCTCTTATGCGGGCAGCTATACATGGTCATGCCACTATAGTTAAAATTCTTTTAGAGCACGACGTATGTGTTAACCAGGCTGATAGAATCGGCAATACTGCTCTCATGTACGCAGCTACGCATGGACATACCGATATAGTTGGAATGCTTATAGAGCATGGGCTAATATTAATCATACCGGCAACAGTAACTATACAGCTTTAATGTATGCAACTATGCATGGGCACATAGAGGCAGCTAAAATGCTTGTCAGGTATGGCGCCAACGTTAATCATGCCGATGAGCAGGGCTGGACTCCACCTATATGGGCAGCTAAATGTGGGCAGATAGATCTCGTTAGAATGCTTGTATATTATGGTGCAATTATACCACCTGCCATATCAGCTCAACAAAAAGACATTGTCATACAAGCATTAACAAATAGCGGCATCTCAGAACTAGCCCTAGCAATTATCACAAGGGACAGGGAAAATGTCACAAGGCTCCTTATTACGGAGGATACTATTTGGGGTAGGCTTATAGGTTGCTGTTTGCCTCATCCCTATCGCAGCAACTCTCAAGAAATCGATGGCATGACAGCATTGCAGTGGGCAGTTGCCCAAAATTATGCAGCTCTTGTTGAGGATTTGCTTGCTGAGTATAAGCCCGATTTGACTATACAAGACAACGAGGGCAATACCCTCCTACACTTAGCTGCACGTAATGGCAATGATCTTGTTCTTCAAGTATTACTTGCTCATGGTGCTCACATTGATGGTCAAAATACTAACGGTGATACACCATTGTACCTGGCTATTCGAGCTGGACGCACAGCTATCGTTAGACAATTATTGCAAGCTGGTGCTCATGTAAACATTCGTAATCATCAAGGATTATCAGCCTGGTCGCTTGCGCAAAGATATCGCAACCGTCAAGATATTATAGATATTCTTGAACCTGTGGCAGGTCAAGTGGCAGGTCAAGCACTGCTTAACTTGCTTTCAACTGAGGGACAACAGGGGCGATCAGGTGTACTCTATACCAATAACAATACGAATGGAACAGCACAGCCTTTAGCTGTTGTACCCAATGGTGTGCTTCCTGCTGAAATTGCCGCTCACATTGCTCATCTTGTTGTTACTCAAAGACAACCTGCAGAAGCACGATCAAATTTTAACCCTAATTCCAATTCTTAAGCTTGAGCAAGGTTTGACCAAGCATATACCGCGGGTTATAATAAAATAATCAAATTTTTTATTTAAAATAAAAATATAGCGCAAAAAGGCACAGTATGAACAAGTGTATCCTGGCACGGACAAGCTTTAGTATTTTTCTGGTTAGTTTGCAGCAACTTATGGGCATGCACTCTTTTAACCAAGAGCAGCACCAACGTCGGCTTAATGAGCAATTGATAGAAGCAGCGAAAGCAGCGAATACAGATACCGTAATCTCCTTACTAAAGCAGGGCGCCGATATTAACCACAGCAGGGATAGTGAGGACCAGACTAGTCTGTTATGCGCTGCTTGGTATGGGCATGCAGAGGTAGTTAAAATACTTATAGAGCATAATGCTAACCCAAATGATACCACATATGATGGAAGCACTGCCTTGATGCGTGCAGCTATTAAGGGTCGTGCTGATATAATAAGATTGCTTATTGAGGCACATGCTGATGTTAATCAAGTTGATAACAATGGCTTTATTGCTCTCGTGTATGCAGCTTGGAAAGGGTACGTAGAGATAGTTAAAATGCTTATAGAGCATGATGCTAATATCAATCATATTACTAATACTGGCTTGACTGCCCTAATGGCGGCTATCAAAGAACACAAAGAGGCAGTAGTTGAACTGCTTATACGTTATGGTGCCATCGTACCTCCTGCTTTATCAGCTGAAGATAGACGTGATATGGCACTAGCTTTAACTGAGAGTGGCTTTTCACCGATGGCTCAAGCAATTATCACCAGGGATACTAATACTATTAAGAATCTTCTTAAAAAAGAGCCATCTAAGAAAACTAAAATTTCTAGCAAGGGCAAAAGCCCTCTTTTAAATTGTGCTGCCGTTAATACCCGGGATAAGTTTGGGATGACAGCATTACATTGGGCAGCTGCTCAAAATTATAGCGAATTTATTAAGCGTTTACTTAATGAATATAACCTTGATATGGCTGTGCAAGATAATGAGGGCAATACCCCTCTTCATATAGCTGCGCGTAATGGTAACGAATTTGTTCTTTGGTTATTACTTAATCACGGTGTTTGTATTGATGCTGTAAATAACAATGGCAATACAGCGTTACACCTAGCTGCTCAAGCTGGACGCACCACTACCTTTAAGTTCTTACTGAGAGGTGGAGCGCAAGTTACTATTCCTAATCACAACGGACAGACAGCTTGGAGTATTGCTGTGAGAGCTAATCGTGACGAAATAGCAAACTTGATTGAGCGTAATGCTGCTCGTGCTACATTACGATGTGTGTCACGCAATGGAAAACAAGGATGCTTGGGTATGTTGTATACCAATAATAATGCCAACGGTACAGCTCAGCCTTTGGGGATACTCCCTGCTGAAATTACCGATCTCATCGCTCGCTATGCTATTTCTCCCAGGCTGCCTGCAACTTGAGCTCTGATATTAGCAGGTTTATGAGCACGAATTTCTCCGACCAAAAGAAGCCCCAGCTGAAGTCCCGGCTACTCTACCTCAAGGCGTGCCAGGCCTTTGACTTTGCTTTTGTTAAACATGATACGAAAGCACAGAAGCGCTCCTACAAAATAGATAATGTTCAAAACTGCGCTTGTTGCCAATGCGTGCCATGGCACAATGCCCGTAGTGAGAAAGGAACGGAGACCCTCAAAAACATAGGTCATGGGTAATGCTTTAGCAATAGACTGAGCCCAGGATGGCAGAACAGCTATAGGATAAAATACCCCACTAAAAGGAGCAAAGATCCATGTGACCGTCCACACGAGTGTTTGGCCTTTCTGACCCCAATAGATTAAGGCGCTTGTAACAAACAAGCCGATGGTCAAACCAGATGCAACCAACAAGAAAAAACAAGGGATCAGTAACCAACCTACTGAAAATATAGTAACACCACACAATGACCAAGCAAGAAAGGCACCAAAGAAAAACACTAGTATTGATTTATAGAATCCCATAATTAACGAGGCTATTGTCCACTCATTACTATATAAGGGTGTTGAAAAGAGATTAACTATATTACGCGACCACAGCTCTTCAAGTAAGTTAAATGATACCTCAAGATTCGCTCGTGTTGTTACCTGCCAAAGCACAAGGGAGCTTAATACTATAAGCGTCAGATTCGACTGTGATATCTGCTGATACTGAAGCCATTTACTGGTAAAGCCCCAAATAATAATATCCAGAAGTGGCCAATAGAAAAAATCAACAAGCCGTTGAGCATCGCGCAATGTTATGATAAGGTTGCGTTCTATAAGTGCTTGAATGCGATAGAGTATCATGACTGCCTTTTTAGCTTTTTGCAATAGTCAAAAAATAATCTTCCAGGCTCGGCTTATCAATAGAGATCGTGGAGTATGTTATTTTTGCATGTGCAAGATCCATAAGAAATCCCGCTATAGCATGTTCATATACCTCAACGCTCACGGTATGGCCCTCCCGAGTACACGCTAAACTACGTTGCTTGCTATAGCCAATTATTTGGTCAAGCATGTAATCATCAGCAATAAAGTGTACTTTGGTCGATGCGACACTAGCTGCCAAATGTGCAGGAGTATCGTTAGCAATAATAGTACCCTTTTTGAGCACCAAGACCCGATCACACACTTCAGCTACCTCATCCATATCATGCGAAGTTACTAAAAATGATGTTCCGGCTTCTTCACGTTGTTGAAGAATAATTTGACGAACTATCTGTGCTGCATCAGGGTCAAGCGAAGCGGTAGGTTCATCTAAAAGCACAATCTTGGGATTGGTTAAAAATGCCTTAACAAGCATAACACGTGTAGACTCGCCGGCAGAAAGCATTCCTGCTTTCTTTTGCGCAAGATATCCTATACCAAACGTATCTAAGAGTTGAGGTATCTTACGCGAAAGTTCTTCTACAGAAAAACCATACAGTTTGCCTTGGAAGCGTAAATTTTCATAAACAGTTAATCGCCCAGGGAGTCGAACATAGGTGCTAGCAAACGAAATATCTTGTAACGCTTTCGATCGATGGGTAAAAAAGTTTTTTCCAAAATACTCTATGACACCCGAAGTTGGCGTCATGATACCTAAAAGCATTTGTATGATTGTTGTTTTACCGGCACCATTAGGACCAAGTAACCCCAAAATCTCCCCCTGAGTAAGCTCAAAAGAGACGTTATTAACTGCAGTATACTGTATGCCAAATGATTTGATTAAATTTTTAACTCTTAAAACTAACGAGCGCGTATCCATATAAACTCACGATAAACTCACGAAGTATAATAATAATTTTAATTATATAACAAATGGGGACCGCTGGACAGCCTTACGTATTTCTTCAATTGCAATAATCGATGACGCGACAACCGCTATTAAAAGCCAATCTCCAAGCGCAATAGGCACCGTTCTAAAAATAACCTGCATGAATGGTATATATATAACGGCTACCTGAAGCAGTGCAACAAGACACGTAGCAGCGATAAGCCAGGGATTACTGAACAAGCCAAGCTGTAGTATCGACAATTTCTCAGAGCGACAATTCCAGGCATTAAACCACTGGAACATAGCCATACACGTGAGCGTCATGGTACGAGCGCGAGCAAGATCGTAGGGATATATCCGAGGGAATACCCATAACGAACCTATTGCCATAGGAAGCGCTCCCCCTATAATCTTGAGTATAAGCGATCGGTCAACTAAACCTACTTTTTGGATACGTTTAAGCCATGCTTGGTTTAAGAGCCCCTGTTCATGCGGCTCCATAGATAGCGCCATATCTAAAAATCCATCAGTTACGAGATTAAGCCATAAAATATGAGGTGCTAAAAGTGCTACAGGCCAATTTAAGAAAAAAGTAGTAAGAATAACCAAAACTTCACTTAAGTTAGTAGAAAAAAAGTACCAGACTACACGTCGAAGTGCATAAAATATATGGCGACCTTCTTTAATAGCCTGTACAATACTTGAAAAGCTATCATCCAGAAGCACCAGATCAGCAGCTTCTTTTGCAACGTCAGTTCCACTAATACCCATAGCTATACCTAAATCGGCGGCAATTAATGATGGAACGTCATTAATACCGTCACCAGTCATTGCAACAAGATGACCATGTTGTTTAAACAACCGCACAATATCAAGCTTATCGGTAGGGGTAACCCGAGCGAAAACTGTAACGTTATCGATATCGAGCACCCGTTCTTCTTGTTTTGAGAGATCTTCAAGATCATTACCAACTAGCACCTCGTCACCCTCTCTCAGAATACCAGTCTTTTTACCAATAAACCGTGCGGTTGCTTCATGATCACCTGTTGCCATAACAACATGTAAACCCGAAGCCCGTGCTTTACTAACAGCGTTGTATACATCGGGCCGAATAGCATCCTGAATACCAAAAAATCCCAAAAATCTAAGCTTGCCGAGCACCTGCTCTTGCGTATACTGCTCCCAATTAACACGATCTGCAGGCATGTCGGCAACAAAAGCTGCAGCACCAACCACACGCAACCCTTCGTGTAGGGCATCACCAAGAGCTTTATAGTCACTAGAATCTACATGCTTGCATGATTGCATAATCTTTTCGGGTGCTCCCGCAACAAATACCCAAAGCCGATTATCTTTTTCATAAAAACCAAGATGTAAGCGTAAGTCAAAGTTAAAGGGTATTTCGTAAAGCTTGCGATAAGTTTCCTCAAGTTTACTTTTATGACCTCCTAATTTTTCTGCAAAAACGCCCATTGCAGCTTCAGTTGGCTCACCCTTGACCTGAAAGATGCCACCTGGTAACTCTCGTAGCTCAGCCGTATTAAGTAGGGCAGCTGCATCACGCATAAGAAATAACAAAGTATGCTTATTAGCATCTATTACTGACCCTGTGCCATGAAGCACCGTTCCCTGGGCATGGTACCCGACGCCGGAGACGTCATACCAAATACCATCAGCATATACTTTCGATACAAGCAGCTCGTTGCGCGTAAGCGTTCCGGTTTTGTCAATAATAATAACGTCAGCGCGGCCCAGACCCTCCACCGCTTGAAGACGCTTGACCAATACGTGCTTGCGGGCCATACGATGAGCACCTGATACGAGCACAAGCGTAAATACAACAGGTAACCCTTCGGGAATGACAGCGATAAAGAGAGCTGTCAGAATAACTAATAACTCTGTTAACGGCTTGCCTAATACTAAACCAGCAAGCAAAAGCGTTACGCACATGAAAGTAACGGCAATAACTATCCAGTGCGAAAGACGATCAAGCTCTCGCTTAAGAGGCATATCGGTCTCGATAGCTTCAACGCTTGCCTGCAATTTTCCCACTTCAGTCGTCGTCCCGGTTGCAACAACAAGTGCACGAGCTGATCCTGAAGTAATGGTAGTACCCTTAAAAAGCATATTTTTTTGTTCAAAGATTGGTAGCTCACCTTCTAGGAGTTCAGCAATTTTAGCAATACCTGTTGATTCACCCGTCAGCAAAGACTCATTACTTACCAAGTCCCGTGATTCTATAATACGGGCATCAGCAGGTATTTTATCACCTTCTTGCACGAGAATTACGTCGCCAATAACAAGGTTCCTGTCTTCCATAACTATTTTTTTGCCATCGCGCATAACCAAGCAAGAGACAGTTACAAGACTCTTTAAACGTGCTAATGCTGCTTGTGCTCGGCCTTCCTGAATAGTTCCAACAAAAGCGTTAAAGATAAGTACTCCAGCAATAACAAGAGCATCGCTATAATTACCCAGCACTGTAATAAGTACTGCTGCTATCAAAAGTACATAAAGAAGAGGACTTTTAAATTGGCGCAAAAACACCATTACCAAAGATTCTTGAGGTTCCTCAGGAAGCGTATTGGGGCCGTTAAGCACTAAGCGGCGCTGTGCTTCTTCTTGTGTAAGTCCATACTGAAGATCAGCCTGATAGAGCTGAGCAAGCTGTTCAATAGGCACTTGATAGTGCTTCATAAAAATCTTCCCTTATTAGTTAATTCTATTACAAAACAATTCTATAAGTTGATTCTATCCAAAAGATAGTATCTGTCAAATTTATGGCCATTGAGAGACGAACCAAAAATACTCTATACATACTCTACACATGAGTAACTATATTTTGTTAAACTGAGCTCGTACAAACGTGTGGTTATTAAATATCCGGAGGGTGTTGTCTATGAATAAAATTTACGTGTTCAGCCTTGTACTACTTTTTTCATGCTCAGCTGCTTTGGCCCGCACACCCATCACACAGCATTACACGCTTGAGTTGCTTGCAGAGACGTATCCTATAGAATATGTTGGAGAAATTGGTGAAGTTAATAATCTTGAGGGCAAAAGTGACAATTTCTTCGTTATACATCATGATCCTAAGAGCCGCCATACTCCTCAGCTTGGGGTAAAAATGGGCACCCCTCGCGATCTTCATAACGTTCACGTCTCACACGTAAAAAAACTTCGTGATGGTGGAACAACTACTATTGAAACTACAAGGGGCTGTTTTCGCTTTCCTTCACCGTATTGCGAAGATCCACAACCAACATTTAATAATAAGCCAATTTTTGCACAAAGGTTTGAACGCTAATTCTGCGCGCTTGTAGATCGTGGCATGCGGTATAGTAACGCTGCCGCTAGAAAGCTCAATATAGCTGAATAAGCAAATCCGGCTGTAGGTGCCAGTGAACTCCAGAGTGTTCCAACAATGAGGCTTGAGACAAGAGCTCCAATACCCTCGATGAATTGCAGTACGCCATAGCCAGTACCACGTGCTTGAGCAGGCAATAGATCTGCAGCATAGGCTTTGCCTAAAGCAGTAACTGTTGCTGCACTTATGCCCGCCATAATAAAAATACCCGTTAATAATATTAGCGAGTTGCTTATACTGAGTAATCCAAGCGAAACTATGCCAAAAAAAGTATATCCTAAAAATGCCAATAAGTTCTTGCGTCCAATATAATCGCTTAATAAACCTATACTATATTCACTAATAGCGCGTACACAGTTAAAGAGTATATAGAGCACTACAACATATTTCTCACTAGAGCCTATAATCTTAAGATTCGATAATAGTTCTTGAGCTCGCAGTATCAGTAACATCTTGTTAAAATTACCCAAGGCAAAAACCAGCGCAACACTGACAAAATAAAGAAACGATGGAGGCAGCTCTCTAAATTGAACAAGAGCAGTACCTGATGAAGAAGCATGCCGCTGAGCTCTGCCTGGATCTGTTGTAAGAAAGAGTATTGAAAGAACTGAAAGAATGCCGGGGATAAACGTAAGAAATAATATACTTCTTAAAGAGATGCTTCTCAAAACAAAAAACATAAGTGCAGGCCCTAAAATTGCGCCTAAGGTGTCCATAGCACGATGAAATCCAAAAGCGCGGCCATAATACTGCCGCTGGACGGACTCAGCTATAAGTGCATCACGTGGCGGCTCCCTCAGCCCTTTACCAATCCAAGCGCAGGTTCGGTATGCTATAATCTGTCCCGCAGTTGTCGCAGTGCCTATAAGCCCTATAAATAGCCCGGAAAGCGAATAACCCAGAACAAGAAATGGCTTACGGCGGGGCACTCGATCGCTCAACCAACCAGAAAATATCTTAAGAAAGCTTGCAGCACCGTCAGAAATACTACTAACAAATCCCAAGACTTGTGGAGCCGCAGCGCTACCAACAAGCGTTACGAGCAAAAGAGGAAGTGCTGCAGTGGCTATTTCGTAACCAAAATCCCCCCAAAAGCTTGCCAATCCAAAACCAAGGATATTTTTATTAAGCCAGTTTTTAGGTGCAGATGAAAGATTATCCGAAGATTTTTGCATGCCTATTCGCTCCATTAATCTAAGACACTTAATCTAAGATATTGTTACGGTTATTAGGCAAACACTATCATGCCAGAACTAGCGCTGTAAAGAGATATACCGTAGGCAGGTTAGGGTACTATCTTAACTCTATGGTTTCTATAAAATATAAACTATTATAGCAATACTCTTTAATCAATCTATTAAAGGAGAAAAATGATAAAGAAGATTTTAAACAAATGTCTCCTAATATCTCTTGCTCTATCGAACTTGTCCACGAATGTAAGCTGCATTTCCGTTCTTCCCTCACAACAGATTATCCTTCTAAATCAACGGGAACTTAATGAATGCCTATTAAAAGCAGTTAGCATAGGCGATACCGACAACGTTACATATTTACTAGAAAAAGGTGCGGACAGTAATTACGCCGACAGCAATGGCGATACTGCTCTTATGTACGCGGCTGAAAAGGGATATAAAGAAACGATTGAGATACTTTTACGTACTGCAACTAACGTCAATCATACTGATAAAGCTAGCTGGACTGCCCTTATGGTTGCAGTTAATAATAAGCATACCGATATCGTTAAGCTGCTTATAGAGCATGGCGCTAATGTTAATCATATAGATAAATATGGCCATACTGCTCTAATGTTGGCAGCTTGGGGTGGGCAGATAGATATAGTGAAGCTGCTTATAGAATATCGCGCTAAGCTTAACCACGTTAGTAATACTGGCATAACCGCCCTTATGGCAGCAGCTGAGTATGGACATACAGATATAGCCAGAGTGCTTATAGGACATGGTGCTGATATTAATTATGCCGATGAGCGTGAGCCTGGTTGGACCGCCCTTATGTTTGCAGCTAATAATAAGCATACCGATATCGTTAAGCTGCTTATAGAGCACGGTGCTAATGTTCATCATATAGATAAAGATGGCTATAGTGCTCTCATTTTAGCAGCCTTTAATGGCCATACAGATATAGCTAAATTGCTTATAGGAGCTGGCAGTTCCCCCTACGTTAAAACTACGAAGGACAGGCCATACGAAGCCTTCCCGTCCTCCGTAGCTTTCTTGTCCTCCGTAGCTTCAGCGAAGGATGAAGCGAAGTATGAGGCTGACGTTAATCATGCCGATAAAGAGGGCTGGACTGCTCTTATGTACGCAGCTAATAATAAGCATATCGATACAGTTAAGTTGCTTATAGAACGTGGCGCCAAACTTAACCACACTAGTAGCAATGGCACTACTGCTCTTATATGCGCGGCTTTGGATGGACATACAGAAATAGTTAGGATGCTTATAGGGCATGGTGCTGATGTTAATCATACCAATAATGCTGGAAGTACTGCTCTTATAAGGGCAGCAAGCAATGGACATACAGAAACAGTTAAGGTGCTTATACGAGACCGTACCAAACTTAATCACGCCAATAATGAAGGAACTACTGCCCTTATGTTGGCAATTGAAAAAAGATATACAGAAACAGTCAAAGTACTTATTGAGGCCGGTGCTAATGTCAACGATGCCATTCATGGTTATACTGCTCTTATGACAGCAACCGTTATGGCAGATAAAGAAATAGTTAAATTGCTTATAGATGCTGGAGCCCACATCAATCAAACTGATAACAATGGCAATACTGCCCTTATATGGGCGGCTTTAGATGGCCATACAGACCATACAGAAGCGGTTAAAGTGCTCATACAGGCTGGTGCTAACCTAAATCATATCAATGAGAAGGGTAATACTGCTCTTCATTATGCCGCACTCGCCGGTAATCTTGCCATTACTGAAATACTTTTACAAGCGAAAGCAGACGTCAATACGCACAATGATAAAGGTGAAACGCCATTACATTGCGCAACCCGTTAAGGGATATGAGGCTATAGTTAGCCAATTAGTACAAGCTGGTGCTCAATAACAGTATGGCTACATGACTACAAGCAAAATTAGAGTGCTAAACTCTGAGCACTCCAGCCAAACTCAGCATAGGGATTATGATGAGGGTAATGTTCGAGAAGTTTACGCACGTGAGGCAAGAGCGATGAGGGTAACGCATTGATAGCAAACCATTCAACATTGTCATGCTTATGTGGTTCTTTATTATAAGGCTCACCTTGCCATGCGTCAGTGGTAAAAAAGAATTGAACCAGTTCTCGCTTATCTTGTGTAGTATGATGTATCACTTGAACAAATCGAAGATCTTCCGGTTTGATAGTGATACCAATTTCTTCATGTGCTTCACGCACGAGTGCTTGACGCATCGTCTCGTTACCATCAACGTGACCGCCAACTAAGCTGTGCGTTCCATCGAGATGGCCGGTGTTAGAGCGGTGAACTAAAAGTATCTTGTCGTTTTGTTTCAGTACAAGCGAAACAATAGGGGTTATTTTAAATATATCTGTTTTCATAAATAATCTAGTAAGTTAAAAAATAAAAATTTAAGTAAAGCTTTTTTTACCAGCCAAGCTCGGAATAAAAGCTCTTTGTATAATACCAATTGAGAGCCTCAGCAACATTAAACCCATTAAATCCTAGCGGATTCGGTAAGTTAGTACAAGAAAACCATGAAGCTTCTGTATGTTTTTCAGGCTCTTTATTGTACGGCTCACCCTGCCACGTAGTCGCAGCGAAAAAGAATATAACCAGCTCACGATTCCGCTCAGGTATAAGGTGATGCATAACATGAACAAACTGAAGATCCTGTGGGTTAACTCGCACCCCTACCTCTTCATATACTTCACGTGCTCCCGCCTGGCGCATTGTCTCATTACCGTCAACGTGACCGCCTGGCAAGGTGTAACAGCCACCTCCAGATAACCCCGGTGAACGTCGTAACAAGAAAACATGCTGATCTTTAAGTAATATAATAGAAACGCCAGGTGTAACTTTGAATAACGGCTCGAGTGTCATAGGTATAAGCTCAAGGGTATATGCTCAAGAAAAGAGAAGATTTTGGTGGAGGCGATGGGAATCGAACCCATGTCCGCAGTATATCAACCTCAAAGCGCTACATGCTTAGTTACTGATTGTACAAAGATACGCTCTCAATAACAAAGACCAGTATCTAGGCTTGTTTAGTGTTCAATCAAGCTACGCAACAAGAAAATCTCGCTTGATGTCCTATCATAGTTATACGTGTCGGCCCAACTGATAGACAGATCAGATCGACAAGCCACTATAACCCTTAGGCTACAGCGATGCGTGCTTCTGTGTTTGCACTTATTGTTTTGACTATTTTTTTACGAGCACTTAGTCAAAGCTCGACATGCTCTTCAAGACATCAACGCCACGTCGAAGCCAGTACGCCCCCAAACTATTTCAAAGAATTTTCTTAAAGTTATAAACTATTGTTTTGATAGTATACTCGATAGCCATATATTTGTCAATGATATGACGCTCAAACTATCAGTATGCCCTCGGGTAGGCACTATTGATAGAGCGATACCTCTGAAAATATCGATCTGCTCAATAATTATACCAAAACTGTTGACGTATTTCTTAATAATAAACTATATTTGAATTAATAGGGGGAGTAGGCCTCTATTAATTAAGTATCTCATAAACTATCATATTTTTTTACTAAAAGGAGGTTTTATGAATAAGAAATTATTATTTGTTGCGGTGCCTATTATTGCACTTTGCAGTACCCTGGGGATTAATGCACACACGTGGGATAAGGATGACGGGGGATGGGGTGAGGGCATGATGCATGAACGAATGGGTGAACATGCATTAAAACACATTTTTGTTCATAAAATGGCAAAACTAATAGAATATTTGCAAGACAAATCAATTGAAGTACCACCACATCTTTTGCATAAAGCGATTAAACTCAAGTCTAAGATGGCATGGCTTGCAGCCAAAGAGTTTAAAGGTGTCGGTGAACAGATGAAATCTGAAGAAACGCGAGAAAAATACTTCAGGGTTGCGCATGCCTTGAAACATTTATCGGGGCTACTTGAAGACCTTCCAACACCTCATCATGCAATCAAGAGGTCTTTCAAACACATTAAGGAAGCGAAGCACCTTGAGGCTAAGAAACTCTTCTTGAAGGCTCACGTGTTACACGTCATTGCAGAACAGATCGACAACGAAGAGTTAAGCGATTTCCTTCGGCACGTAGCTCACTTCAACTTAAAGATGGCTCATAAAATCAAGCTGGCTGTCGAAAAAGCATCAAGACATGGTGAATGTCCCCATCACGAAATGCTTCATCATGAAGGTTGGGGCCACGAAGACATGGATCATGAAGGCATGCATGAAGGCTGGGATCATGAAGGCACGATGCCCCATGGTGATTATTCATCATTTGAAGAATAAGTAATCTAACATCTGAAGTACCCGTAGGTACACTGAATGGCACCTTATTAAAGGTGCCATTCTTTATGGTTTTCCACTATTAATATCTATCATATGTACTGAAGATCGAAAAACCCTACCTATAAGTCTATGAGTACTACTCTTGTATTGAAATTGTTCTTCCATGTACCTTCGTACTAAATATAATGGTGATTCAGAGATATACAAAAGGGTAGTGGATGCGCAAGAAAATACTTGCTGTACTCTCGTGTGCTCTTCTTCTATATGGAGCAAGCTCATCTTTTATTCATTCAATGGCTGTCGGAGCTATTACTCAAGGTAAGTACGTCGTTATGTAACATTGCAGCCTACGCATACGCTTTAGGTAGTGCTTTTGTGTTTGCCAAAGCAGCACAGCAGCATATATCGTCTCCATCGTCACCTCTACCAGAGGAACCTCATGTAAACAGTTCAACGATAGATTTTTACGGTAAGCCTACCAAAGGGGTAGATATTCCTCCCGCAGAAGCTCTGTGTGATTTTTCTCAGGATTCTAAGTTTATCGTGAATTCGGTTCAATCGGTTCAATCGGCTCAAGCGAGTCAAGCGGTAGTACAAGCTTCTTCAGTCCCTGAATCAAGTCATTACTTTTATTGTAGTGCTCGCAAAAGATCCCCTAAATCCGCTGTGAGGCGCTATGTTGATGAACAAGCCCAACAGGAGGGATTAGATGATTATTTACTACAACAGCTTAAAGGTGATCCATTATTCGATGGGTATATTACGCTGGCATTCAATACTATCATTGCTAACCTTGCATCAGTAAATACCACGTCTAAGTCACTTAAAGAACGGATCAAAGCACGGCTTGAGCTTAACTGTTTAGAAGCTGTTTATCCACATACATATGCTTTTAAAGAATTACAAGATGAGCTTAATCAGTTGTTTTTTGATAGCTCTGGTAATTTAATTTCTAGTAAGCCGAGCAGAAGAGCTTCACGAGCCATAGCACGTTTTATTCAACAGGTAATTATACCAGAGTCTTATGCTAATATTTTTGAGAAAATGCAGCTTTACGCAGGCAATGAAGTACTTGAAGAACTCTATGATTCAGACTCATTGATTTCAACCAGTGCTAAAAAAGTTGGTAAATTTTTTCAAGGGTTGGCTGCCCCCTTTACTGATACAAGAGTCTCTCCCGATAAAATCCGTGGCAATGATCATAACAAAGACCTCTTGCGACTTATAGGGGCTTGTCAGCGAAAAGACTTTAAGTGTGCCAAAAATATCGTAAAGCGCTACCGCACGCCAATCATGAAGGAGATTTTTAGAAAGTATCACAAGGCTCACGAAGCACACTACAACAAATTTGGTATATATCGTAACTATGAGCTTGATCCATATTGGGCACATTTAAGCCGTACAACACAACGGCTTATTAGCCAAAATCCAAAAAGCTGTGCTTTATATAACAAAAGCCTCAAAAAAAGAAATCTCCTCAAGCGAAAGCTTAAAGAAAAAATTTTAGGCTATCCGTATAGAGATACTCGCTATGATAGTTTTTGGTACGCACTCACTGACTATGTCTCTCTACCTTCGCAAGCCACGCAAGCTCAAGTCTTAAGCTTATTTGATGAGGTTACAGGTCTTATTAAGGATATGCCCCAAGAACTGAGCAACCGTATTACCAAGGGGCTTATAAACTATGGCACAACACTTGACGTTTTACATAAACATGAAAGTGAAATTTTTCCGCCCGATTGTATTATATCACCCAATATGTCCTTACCTGAAACACCATGCTTGGTTCCTCTCGTCCAAACTGATGTAGCACATGATAAGCAAACATGCATTATCTCTGAGATACACGCTCCTGATCAAAAATGCTCTATACCTCTTGTACAACCACCGACTGAAACTTTTTGCGGCTTGCCCGCACTGCATGTACCAGAAACGTCATGCCAAGGTGGTAGCGCACTGATAGGAAGATCATTTGAATTGTCATCTGGCACTCAATCTCAAGAGCAGACTGAACCGACTGCACCCAAAGAGGACAGAGCAGACGATAAAGGCCAAGAGGATGCCAAGCCAAAAGACGTGCGCAAGCGCCAGCAGCCCCATACCAGTGCTCAACAAAAATATCCAGTTAAAGCTAACAACCAACAACAGAAAAAGAAAGCTCACTGCTGGACTCCTGAGGACGCAGCTAATTTTGATATTTCTCAACTTGACCCTTCAGTTTGCGATGCCGAGCTTATTGCTAGTTTGATTAAGATTTGTAAAGATATTCCAGGTGCTCTTGGCACCGATGGCCCATTAACAAGACTTCTAAAGCTTGGGTTACAGGGGAGTTCAAAAGATGATTTAATAAGAGCACGTGCTGCACTTTACGAACTTAAAAGAGCTTTTGATTTAATACAAGCCTTCGGCAATTGTATTGAATGTTTTGGCAAGAAAATTACAGGATTTCCAGAGCTTGAAGCTAAAGGTAGAAAATTTATAGAGTTCGATATTGAGTTGACGGATCAACTTATAGAAATTAAAAATAAGCTCTGGAAAGAATTTGAAATCTCAGAAAGCTATACTGATAACGCCGGAGAAATATCACAGGCCTTACCTGAGCCGATACAGCGAACTCTTGAGAACCTTTCGCTTGGGAAAATTATTGCAGAAAAGCATTTAAAAAAAGCATTTGAGATTCACTCAAATCATGTTATACCTCCTAAACTTAGGACATGGCTTATTGAAAAAGATATAGCATTTGTAGATGGTACATGTGGTGGCTGCGGACGTTGTTAGTGATTAACTTAATAGCACTATAAGGAATTAGCATGAAGGATGATTTTTCAATTAATTTTCATCTTGATGCGATATTAGATGAGGAAAACGTTAGACGTATCACACGAAGAGTAACGGCGTTAGGCCTAAGCCATAGGGATACCGAAGAAAACATTATTAAACGAGTGTTAGGCAGAAAGAAGCTCCTTGAGACTGATATGGTAATTCCGGTAGAGGGTGATTCATCCTGGCTACGTTTATGTATGGGGCCTTACCGTGGTTTTGATATATTGCTCGACGGCTACTCGTATGCGTGGAAAAAGGACTATAAACATTGGTGCTTGGCAGACAATAGTAGCGCAACTCGCTTGTTAATAAATATTTGCCAGGATTTTATACTCAAGTATGTAGCGATATTACCTGAAGAGCCATTATTAATCGACAGGCCCATAGACAAAGGCTCTATAGCTGCCGAATATGCTTTGGGCAACAGAGACTCTTATGAAAATGACATATATAATATAGTTAGGCGAGCCTTGTGTTATGGATACACTTTTGTTCATGATATTACTAGCATGAAAACTATTGAAGCACAAAAGGTAAGTGAAGCCTTTGTGCAGGGAATGAAAGAAAATATGGAAACCTCCACGTACTTAGTAGTTGAAGGCTTCGTTTCCCTTTTTAAAATTAGCGGGGGACTCGGTATACTAACTCCTCAAGAACCTTTTTGTATCAAGCATTGTGGCGAAAAAATTGGAGTGGACCTTGCATTTTATGCTATTATACTTTTAAACTTGGGCGAGGATTTCGGTATGTACGAAATGAGGTCAAACTTTTAGCAATGAGCGATCATTTTATAGTAAAATTGCAGCTTAATGCTGAATGTACTCAAGAAAATGTTAAATCTATAATGTGTAGGGGTCTATCGCTAGGTTTGCAAGCAACTGATCACTGTTGCGATTTAAAGGTTATTTTCGATAACGATTCATGGTTAGTGATAACTATTGGAACTTTAGGCGGATATTTAGGCGTATTGTTGAGCGACCATGATTATGCTTGGCGTCGAGACTTTAAACATTGGGAAACTGCCGACAATATTAGTGCTTGCAGGTTACTGCTTGATCTCTGCGATGAGTTTTTAATCAAAAGTATAGCCATAACTTCAGACATACAAGTGTTAGATCGTCCCGGTGAGGAAAAAGCTATCACCGCTAACCTTTTCTTTTACGGTACGCCGGAAGATGCTGAAGATGACGCACGTGACATAGTTAATCAAGCATCATTTTATGATTACATGTTTGTACAAGATCTCGCCAGCATGAAATTTGCGCCAGAGGACACAGCCATTGAAACCATTGCATATGGGCTTGCAAGCAATGAGGGGTCATCCATATATTTAGTAGTCGAAGGTTTTGCTTTACTTCTTAAAATCAAAAGAGATCTTGTAACCTTAGTTCCACAACAGCCTTTACGTATCAAGAGCGTCGAAGAGAAATCAGGAATAGACCTTGCTTTTTATACCACGATACTCTTAAATTTAAGTGTTGATTTTGGCATTGACGAAATCACCACTAATTTTTAAATTATAAGGACATGCCATGCTACTTTATTTACGGAGCATTTCAAATTTTCAAAAAGCTCATTACTGAAATGCCCGTTCCAGTGTGGTCATACTGATTATATAGATTCCTCAATGATTATGAATGGTAAATCGTACAGGCTGTGTTTGCTTATGGGGCCTTACAGTGGTTTTGATATAGTACTTGCTGGCTACTCGTATATATGGAAACACGATAATGTTTTAAAAAATAAGATTTGCATACCTCTCCCCAGTAATAGTGATGATCTTTTTGCATCATTATACTCCCCAATTTCTCCAATTACACGTGTCTGATTTCTAGGGGTCATTATAATCCTTAAGAAAGAGGTCGGGCATGGGTATACCATTTAAAAGCAACCATAACATGTCTACATTGCTTGTTATATCATCTATAGGTAAATAATCATTTTTACTAAATTTTTTCAATATCCTGTAATTTATATAGCTATAGAAGATAATTTTTTGAAAAAAACTTGGTGAAATACCTTTACGGCTCGGAAATAGTGAAATCATTACCATTTTGCCATATGATAATTTTTTGTACTCCAGCTAAACACAATTTCTCCCATTCAATAATAAGGCAATAGAATTGCTCGTTGTCGATCCTTATTTCGCAAGGGTTATCTTCATCGTTATTATACAAATATCCAACAATAACATTAGTCTCTTGTTTATAAAGATAGCAGTTGTCAGTGCTTATTTGCACCTCAAGTGGATCCTTAAGCCAGGTCTTAAAATATGCGTTGGAAGGGGGCAAAGTGTTCAAAAATGACCAAAGGATGCCCAGCTTGCTATAGGTTCCCTTAACTGGCCAATAGCTTTTATCGCCAATTTTTTCCAGTATAATTTTCTCCATTTTTTACCACCAAGAGCTAGGGTATGCTGAAGTCATTGTACCTAATTCATTAATAATCATCTCTATCTTGAGCCCTTCGCTCGTAATACCGGTCAATTGGAAAGTACCATTTGGTTGGGGAAGAATTGACTCAATGTTCTGGCAAGCCTCTATAATCTTCTCAATCACTTTTTCCCTATTCCATAATTTTGGAAAGAATGTGGAGCACTTCTTTATGCCATTATAATACCAATTGGCCCGGTAAACCTTATATGGTCCTTCTAAGATATGGCTAAAATGTATTATACCACTTTTTTCTATTAGACCCCTTAAATCGTGATGAAATCCTGAGAGGCTAATGGTCTTTTTCCCACACCTAATTTCTGGCCCAAATATGTGCTCAAAGTTAATAATAATTGATTTAAAATCAATTTCAGCAAAGCTTTTACATATGTTATTGTAAGTGCCGGCTAACCTCTTGATTTCCTCGCTGCTTAGTAGTATGTGTTCAAGAGCTTTGAGCTCGATAAGGTGCCTCGTGCTCGTGCAGGCAGCACCACAAGCTCTTTTTGCTGTTTCTTTTCCAACTTCGACAAGCTCTTCAAGCATTTCAAAAGCATTGGCAAGAAGTGCAGCACCAGGATGGCGTATAATTACACTAGCTTGTGCCTCTTGAGCTAATGTTTTAATGCGTTTAGCCAGGGCAAGATAATCTACACCACGGCTTGCTTTTAAAAGCGATTTGACCACTTTGACCGAAGCACCTGGTATAAACCAACTCGTAAGAAATGCCGTTGCATCTTTTACCAGCTCAGGCGGAGGTGTACTTTTTATATGAGTTTGAACAGCGTTAACGATAGAGAGTATGTCATCAGTTGTTTGTTTACACTCTTCGAACAAGAGCTCCCTATTGGTATAGCTTAAATACTCCCAATAAAATCGTTTATAGATAAGCTTGCTTAAAAGCTTGCTAACCTCAAAGGTAGTATGAATAAGATTACGAGCAGTATCAATTGGATGCAAGAAAGAGCTGAAGAATCGAGAGCATTCCGCCAAGAAACCATCTTTTATGGCGTAACCATAGGTACCTAAGAAATGAACAATACTCCAAGCGAAATCGCTACTATCAAAGCCTTGCTCCATACAACCAACGCTATTACAGAAACATCCCAGTTCTGTGCTATATATTGCAGTATCAGAAAGACGATATAATAAAGGGTCGGTGTACTTGTGTGTATCAAGCTGCGAAAAGCCATCAAGGGTTTCAAGTATTTCTTGATGAAGTACATGCTGTAGAGTATTACCTACACACTGAGTGTAAAGTCGTTCATCAATACCGTAATGCTGTAATACATGATCAACTTCTCGCGATATTGTATAGTTATGTGATTCCCACGCTGCATTATTTTGCTCCAGTTTATCTAGAGCTTCTAAACGCCTACTATAGCGTTTATATTCATGTGGTTTTAGATCATCACCACGGCAGTCAAGAGTTGCTTTCCATTTCTTAGATTTTTCAGCAAGATAGTGCTTATTGGATGAAAAGTTAGTTTCTACAAGCTCACGGTAATTATCTATGAATCGATTATTATTTTTTAAGTACTGTTTTATTGGTGTCGGTAGCGTTGGTGAAATCCTCTTTGTGTAATCTTTAAGATTGCGTCGAAATGTACGCTCTTTCCCTTGTTGTTCTTCATACTCACGTCGCTGATTAAGTTCCTGGCGTATACACTCAGCTATCCGCTCTTCTCGTCGTGTTAAAGGGCGGTCTCTGCGCATGCGTATAGTACGTATATGCTGATATATGTCATAAGCAGCAGATGGCGTAGAAGATAGCGATCTTACTGGTGCTGATTCCTGTTGAAAATATGAAAACTCTTGATATGGGTAAATATCTTTACATGAATAACATGAATAATCAGAGGTATCGTAAGAAAAATTGTTTAATTGAGCACAAAAGCTCTGATCATTTCCGAGGTCATACCCAAGGTTTATAATGACCCCCAGAAATCAGACACGTGTAATTGGAGAAATTGGGGAGTATAATGATGCAAAAAGATCATCACTATTACTGGGGTAAAGCATGGCAAGAATATACAAGAAACATGGAAGTTCATTTAAGAGTAAGGTAGCTCTAGAGGCCCTAAAAGAAAAGAAAACAGTTGCAGAATTATGCCAAGAGTATAGCATTTCAGCAAGTCAAATATTTGCATGGAAAAAGCAGCTGGAGGAAGAGAGCAATAAGATCTTTGAAGATAAGCGAGAAGTAGACCATAAAGCAGAAATAGATAGATTGCATCGTGTTATTGGACAATTAACTGCGGAACGTGATTTTTTAGGACATGTGCTCAAACGTTAAGTAGTGAAAAACGCAAAGAGATGATTGAGCACGGTAATGAAGCGATAGGTATAAAAAGAAAATGCGAACTTTTGGGTGTTGCGAGAAGCATGATGTATTATCAACCGAGGCCGTTAAAAAGTAACGATGCGACTATATTGAATGAGGTTAGAAGTATTTATCAAGAAACACCATTTTATGGCTATCGCCGTATTCTTGTTGCTCTGAGGCAAAGAGGCTTCGTTATCAATCACAAGAGGTTACAAGGATTGCTCGCTCTTGCAGGCATAAAAGCTGTTTATCCTACAAAGAAAACAACTATACGAGATCGGGGACACAAAGTATACCCCTATCTTCTACGTGAACTTAGCGTTGATCGCCCTAATCAGGTATGGACCGTTGACATCACCTATATAAAGGTACGACTTGGCTTTGTTTATTTAGTGTGCTTGCTCGATGTCTTTAGCAGAAGAATTATGGGATGGAGCTTATCTACTTTTCTTGATACGCAATCATGTCTTGAAGCACTTGAAAACGCCTTGAAGCATGGCATACCGGAGATTATTAATAGCGACCAAGGATGCCAGTTTACCAGTACCTCTTGGATCGTACAATTAGAAGGAAACGGTATAAAGGTGAGCATGGATGGCAAGGGTCGCTGGGCTGATAATGCTCATGTCGAACGATTATGGCGTACTATAAAGTACGAAAACGTTTACCTGCACAGTTTTGATACTGTGGATCAGGCTCGAGTAGCTTTGCGGAGCTATGTTGATTTTTATAATCAAAAACGACCTCATCAGGCGCTTAACTATCACACGCCAAACCTCATTTTCGCTTTAAGAGTTGTGCCTACAAGACAACAGTTATTTGCACAATTTAAGTTACAAAACCAGTCTAACCCTTCGGAGGTTAACATGACTCCTAAATAAATCTATTTTCGTGTCTTAACGCAGGGGGTCACTATAGTTGTGCCTCGCTTTTGGAAACTGAAATGGCAAGCTGCTCGAGCTTTCAGCTTTGAGTGATTCTGTTAAACAAAACGAGATTACTAGAATAAGAAAAAGTTCTATACGTTTGATGGCAATGTTCATGTGGGCTAGTTATAAAAGATACTATTCTGTAGTACTGTTATTTCATACTAAAAAGAAGCCCTAATTTTAAAGAATTATCCTTGTTTCTTGTAAAAAAGCTTAGATTACGCTATTTTTGCTCGGGTCACCTCATCAAAATTAAAAAATGAATTATACTATTAGACAAGAGCAAAAGTAAAAGAAAAACTACTGATTTTTAAAATAATTTTAAGGAGCGAAAGTATTACATGTTTAAAAGACTTACTATTATAATTTTACTTTTCGTGAATGCTTTTGTGTGTGCGAAAGTAAATCATGCTATTAATGCCGTAAGCGATTGTGTTTATGCACAAGATATTGGTCAGAAATTAGATGCATATATGCAAGCTTTGACTACATTGAATCGCTTTAGTGGATCGGTAGTGGTTGCAAAAGGAAATACTGTACTACTCAATAAAGGATATGGCTTTGCAAGCTATGAATTTGAGGTGCCTAATACGCCAAAGACAAAATTTAGAATCTGCTCGATTACTAAAATGGTTACTGCGGTAGCTATTATGCAACTTCAAGAAAGAGGGTTATTACAGGTTCATGATCCTATACATATATATCTTCCTGATTACCCAAGAGGTCATGAGATAACCATCCATCATTTGCTTACGCATACATCTGGTATATCAAGTTGTAACTTACCCCTTGAGATGGTTGTATTTCCGGCAACGTTAGAACAAATGATCTCTTTTATTAAAGATAAGCCTTTAGAGTATGATCCTGGTTCAGACTATCGCTATAGCAATGATGGCTACTATATTCTTTCACTCATTATTGAAAAAGCCTCTGGCAAAAGTTATGAATCATTTATTAAAGAGAATATCCTTGCGCCCTTGAACATACATGAAAGCATTTTTCGTGATTATGATTATGAAATTTTAAAAAATTGTGCTTCTGGCTACTGTCTGAATAAAGCAAATAATGTGGTAAATGGCCATTATGTATATGAAAATTTTAGAGGGAGTGGAGGTTTAATAGGCACAGCACATGATCTTTATAAATTTGCTCGAGGACTGAGTGCTGGTAAACTAATTAATCAAACATCCTTGCAGTCTATGGTCACCTCTTATCACAACAAAGAGAATTATGGATATGGATGTCATACTAGACGCTGCCTAGAACACACCTATATAGAACATGGCGGCATGTTATCGAGTGGCTTTAAGTCAAATATGTCGATATTTATTGATGACGAAATTTACATTGTTATTTTAAGCAATTTTTTTGCTGCATGGGTTAATGAAGCACGAGATGCTCTTGCAGCAATTGTGTTTGGTCTACCTTATGATCTGCCACGTTGTAATGTAATAAAGCTTGATTCGCCTACCTATAATGACTACATTGGTATGTATGACCATCCTTTTTTTAAATCTGGTTATAAAATTGAAAAAAAGGGCGATAGACTATATCTACCTGAAAATATCGAGCTTTCCCCTGTTACAACAGATCAATTTATGGCAGTAAACCAAAATGCCAATAATATAGTTTATAACTTTATAAGAAATGAGGCAGGACGGGTAGTTCAATTAATAATAAAAGGCGGAGGACCTTATTTTGAAGTACGAATTGAGAAACTATGAAGTCGTGATTGGATGAAAACTACGCAGGGTTAACTATATACTCAGAAACATAAAAATCATCTCCATGTTGCCATAATATAATCTTTTGTGCACCTGCTTCGTATAACCTATCCCACTGATCTACTAAATCGCAAAGTTGCTGGTCTATTATCGATACTACATCTGGATCGTCTTCAGGATCTAGGTCAGAATACAAGAAGCTTATGATTACTTTATTACCTTCTTTTCGTAGATAACAGTTATTTGTGCTCAATGTTTTACGAGATGGTTCTAAAACCCATTCCTTAATATAGGGAGGAGGGTCATTCAAAAGCAGCCATAACATATTTATATTGCGAACTCTGTTTTCTATAGGCGAATAGTCGCTACCATCACCTTTTTGTAAGATTATATAATTCATAGTAACCCTTCAATTATAGGATATGCTGAAGTTATTTTACCGAATTTATCTATGATTATTGCCATTTTTATTCCTTCACTAGTTACGCCTTTAAATTCCCAATTGCCTAAAGACGTTAACCTAGGAGCTTTTGAGTTCCCATAAGCTTCCATAATTTTTTCCATTACCTTAATCCTATCCCATGACTTTGGAAAGAATGTCGAATATTTTTCTTTACCATTATAATACCAATAGGCACCGTATACACCGTGTACTCCTTCTCTAACACGTCTAAATGTTATTAAACCAGTCTTCTCTATTAAGCCCATAAAATCGTGATGAAAGCCTGATAGCTCAAGGCCCTTCTTTATGCATCTAATTTCTGGCCCAAATATATGCTCAAAGTTAATAATAATTGATTTAAAATCAATTTCAGCAAAGCTTTTACATATGTTATTGTAAGTGTCGGCTAACCTCTTGATTTCCTCGCTGCTTAGTAGTATATGCTCGAGAGCTTTGAGCTCGATAAGGTGCCTCGTGCTCGTGCAGGCGGCACCACAAGCTCTTTTTGTTGCTTCTTTTCCAACTTCGACAAACTCTTCAAGCATTTCAAAAGCATTAGCAAGAAGTGCAGCACCAGGATGGCGTATAATTACGCTAGCTTGTGCCTCTTGAGCTAATGTTTTAATGCGTTTAGCCAGAACAAGATAATCTACACCACGGCTTGCTTTTAAAAGCGATTTGACCACTTTGACCGAAGCACCAGGAATAAACCAGCTCGTAAGAAATGCCGTTGCATCTTTTACCAGCTCAGGCGGAGGTGTACTTTTTATATGAGTTTGAACAGCGTTAACGATAGAGAATATGTCATCAGTTGTTTGCTTATACTCTTCAAGCAAGAGCCTCTTATCGGTATAGCTTAAATACTCCCAATAAAACCGTTTATAAACAAGCTTGCTTAAAAGCTTGCTAACCTCATAGGTAGTACAAATAAGATCACGAGCAGTAGCAATTGGGTGCAAGAAAGAGCTGAAGAATCGAGAGCATTCTGCAAGCAAACCATCTCTTATGGCATAGCTATAGGTACCTAAGAAGTCAACAATACTCCAAGCGAAATCGCTACTATCAAAGCCTTGTTCCATACAACCAACACTATTACAGAAACGTCCCAGTTCTGCACTATATATTGCAGTATCAGAAAGACGATATAATAAAGGGTCGGTGTACTTGTGTGTATCAAGCTGCGAAAAGCCATCAAGGGTTTCAAGTATTTCTTGATGAAGTACATGCTGTAGAGTATTACCTACACACTGAGTGTAAAGCCGTTCATCAATACCGTAATGCTGTAGTACATGATCAATTTCTGGCGATATTGTATAGTTATGTGATTCCCACGCTGCATTGCTTTGCTCCAGTTTATCCAGAGCTTCTAAACGCCTACTATAGCGTTTATGTTCATGTGGTTTTAGATCATCACCACGGCAGGCAAGAATTGCTTTCCATTTCTTAGATTTTTCAGCAAGATAATGCTTATTGGATGAAAAGTTAGTTTCTACAAGCTCACGGTAATTATCTATAAATCGATTATTATTTTTTAAGTACTGTTTTATCGGTGTCGGTAGCGTTGGTGAAATCTTCTTTGTGTAATCTTTAAGATTGCGTCGAAATATACGCTCTTTCTCTTGTTGCTGTTCATACTCACGTCGCTGATTAAGTTCCTGGCGTATACACTCAGCTATCCGCTCTTCACGTCGTGTTAAAGGGTGGTCTCGGCGCGTGCGTATAGTACGTATATGTTGATATATGTCATAAGCAGCAGATGGCGTAGAAGATAGCGATTTTACCGGTGTTGATTCCTGTTGAAAATATGAAAACTCTTGATATGGGTAAATATCTTTACGTGAATAACATGAATAATCGGAGGTATCGTAAGGTAAATTGTTTAATTGAGCACAAAAGCTCTGATCATTTCCGAGGTCATACCCAAGGTTGTGCCTCGCTTTTGGAAACTGAAATGGCAAGCTGCTCGAGCTTTCAGCTTTGAATGATTCTGTTAAACAAAACGAGATTACTAGAATAAGAAAAAGTTCTATACGTTTGATGGCAATGTTCATATGGGCTAGTTATAAAAGATACCACTCTGTTAGTACTGTTATCTCATACTAAAAAGAAGCCCTAATTTTAAAGAATTATCCTTGTTTTTGTAAAAAAAGCTTAGATTACGCTATTTTTGCTCTGCGCACTATAATGACCCCCAGAAATCAGACACGTGTAATTGGAGAAATTGGGGAGTATAATGATGCAAAAAGATCATCACTATTACTGGGGTAAAGCATGGCAAGAATATACAAGAAACATGGAAGTTCATTTAAGAGTAAGGTAGCTCTAGAAGCCCTAAAAGAAAACAGTTGCAGAATTATGCCAAGAGTATAGCATTTCAGCAAGTCAAATATTTGCATGGAAAAAGCAGCTGGAGGAAGAGAGCAATGAGATCTTTGAAGATAAGCGAGAAGTAGACCATAAAGCAGAAATAGATAGATTGCATCGTGTTATTGGACAATTAACTGCGGAACGTGATTTTTTAGGACATGTGCTCAAACGTTAAGTAGTGAAAAACGCAAAGAGATGATTGAGCACGGTAATGAAGCGATAGGTATAAAAAGAAAATGCGAACTTTTGGGTGTTGCGAGAAGCATGATGTATTATCAACCGAGGCCGTTAAAAAGTGACGATGCGACTATATTGAATGAGGTTAGAAGTATTTATCAAGAAACACCATTTTATGGCTATCGCCGTATTCTTGTTGCTCTGAGGCAAAGAGGCTTCGTTATCAATCACAAGAGGTTACAAGGATTGCTCGCTCTTGCAGGCATAAAAGCTGTTTATCCTACAAAGAAAACAACTATACGAGATCGGGGACACAAAGTATACCCCTATCTTCTACGTGAACTTAGCATTGATCGCCCTAATCAGGTATGGACCGTTGACATCACCTATATAAAGGTACGACTTGGCTTTGTTTATTTAGTGTGCTTGCTCGATGTCTTTAGCAGAAGAATTATGGGATGGAGCTTATCTACTTTTCTTGATACGCAATCATGTCTTGAAGCACTTGAAAACGCCTTGAAGCATGGCATACCGGAGATTATTAATAGCGACCAAGGATGCCAGTTTACCAGTACCTCTTGGATCGTACAATTAGAAGGAAACGGTATAAAGGTGAGCATGGATGGCAAGGGTCGCTGGGCTGATAATGCTCATGTCGAACGATTATGGCGTACTATAAAGTACGAAAACGTTTACCTGCACAGTTTTGATACCGTGGATCAGGCTCGAGTAGCTTTGCGGAGCTATGTTGATTTTTATAATCAAAAACGACCTCATCAGGCGCTTAACTATCACACGCCAAACCTCATTTTCGCTTTAAGAGTTGTGCCTACAAGACAACAGTTATTTGCACAATTTAAGTTACAAAACCAGTCTAACCCTTCGAAGGTTAACATGACTCCTAAATAAATCTATTTTCGTGTCTTAACGCAGGGGGTCACTATACTCTACAGCATGTACTTCATCAAGAAATACTTGAAACCCTTGATGGCTTTTCGCAGCTTGATACACACAAGTACACCGACCCTTTATTATATCGTCTTTCTGATACTGCAATATATAGCACAGAACTGGGATGTTTCTGTAATAGCGTTGGTTGTATGGAGCAAGGCTTTGATAGTAGCGATTTCGCTTGGAGTATTGTTCATTTCTTAGGTACCTATGGTTACGCCATAAAAGATGGTTTCTTGGCGGAATGCTCTCGATTCTTCAGCTCTTTCTTGCATCCAATTGATACTGCTCGTAATCTTATTCATACTACCTTTGAGGTTAGCGAGCTTTTAAGCAAGCTTATCTATAAACGATTTTATTGGGAGTATTTAAGCTATACCAATAAGAAGCTCTTGCTTGAAGAGTATAAGCAAACAACTGATGACATATTCTCTATCATTAACGCTGTTGAAACTCATATAAAAAATACACCTCCGCCTGAGCTGGTAAAAGATGCAACGGCATTTCTTACGAGTTGGTTTATACCAGGTGCTTCGGTCAAAGTGGTCAAATCGCTTTTAAAAGCAAGCCGTGGTGTAGATTATCTTGTTCTGGCTAAACGCATTAAAACATTAGCTCAAGAGGCACAAGCTAGCGTAATTATACGCCATCCTGGTGCTGCACTTCTTGCTAATGCTTTTGAAATGCTTGAAGAGTTTGTCGAAGTTGGAAAAGAAGCAACAAAAAGAGCTTGTGGTGCCGCCTGCACGAGCACGAGGCACCTTATCGAGCTCAAAGCTCTCGAGCATATACTACTAAGCAGCGGGGAACTCGAGAGGTTAGCAGGTACTTACAATAACATCTGTAAAAGCTTTGCTGAAATTAATTTTAAATCAATTATTATTAACTTTGAGCACATATTTGGGCCAGAAATCACGTGTATAAAGAAAGGGCTTGAGTTATCAGGTTTTCATCATGATTTTATGGGATTAATAGAGAAAACTGGTTTAATTACATTTAGGTATGTCAAAAAGGGCATACATGGCGTTTATGGTGCCAATTGGTACTACAATGGTAAAGAAAAATATTCAACATTTTTCCCAAAGTCATGGGATAGAGTTAAAGTAATGGAAAAAATTATGGAGGCCTATAAAAACTCAAAACTTCCCGAGTTAACTTCTCAAGGTAACTGGCAAATTAAGGGTATAACTAGTGAAGGAATAAAAATAGATATAATCATAGACAAACTAGGTAAAGTAATTTCAGCATATCCTATTATTGATTGAAAGGTTTTGTGAACTATATAATATTAGAAAAAGACGGAAATAAATATTATTGGCCTATTAAAAAAAACAAAATAAGTAATTTGTATAATTTATGGTCATTTTTGAATGGATTATCATTAAGTAGTTCATTTTTTAAAGAATGGATTCTAGAGCCCTCAAGACAGGCATTGAATACTAATAATTGTCGCCTTCGTAAAGAAAACGATTATGTAATTATAAATGAGTTGTATGGTGAAGACCCTGAAAATGAGGACTACGATGTGCGCATTTCACCGCAAGAACTGTGTAAACTGATAGATGACTGGGACACACTATGTGAAGCAGGAGCTGAAAATATCATTATCTGGTCTGTTGGCGACGACTTTGCAATCTCAGAATATCGCGAGCCGGAGCAATCATCCATAAATAATAACCCAAGGAAGGATAGCCACTCTAGTATATCTTAAGAAAAATTTGCTATTCGAAATAACAGAAGTAATAGATTCAATCGTATTGGTAGTGTCACATAAAGAATACAAAAAGCCTGTGCTTGGGAAAAAAATAAGATATTCAAACAATTGAATCAATATCTATACGTTCCCTTAAGCTCGCGTCGAGTTTCACGCTTGATATCACGCTCTTTGATTTCTTCCTTACGTACGTGAGCCTTTTTATGTTTCCCAACACCGAGTTCAAGCTTAACAATACCCTTATTGTTAAAATAAAACTTAAGAGGAATAAGCGTTGTACCCTTACGGGATACTTCTCCTGCAAGTCGCGTAAGTTCTCGCCGATGGACAAGCAACTTGCGTGTCCTACGTGCAGCTGCGTCACTTTTATGGTAGGCATGTGAATAGGGCGCAATATGTGCATTTACCAAAAATAACTCACCATCATGAATGTGAGCGAAAGACCCAACGAGGTTTACTTGACCAGCTCGCAATGCTTTTACTTCATCGCCAGACAGTACAATGCCAGTTTCTAACCTATCAAGAATATCATAATCATGAAATGCTTTTTTATTTTGTGCTATTATTTTCATTTTCTGTAGTAAAAAAGAAGTGTATTAAAAGCCCTGTATAGTTAGTATATCATACTATGTATCAGAGATAAAATCCCACAAACCGTATTCTTTAAAACGTACTCTTTTGAAAAAAATCTTGGTTTAGGCTATGCTATCTGTGATGTTGATGGGTAGCTTAAACAAAGGAGCAAAAATTATGCATATTACCAAAATTATAGCATATTTTTTTCTTAGTAGTAGCATTCTCTTGCATGGTATTTCTAACGACCAGTCAGCCTTGACGGCAAGCTTGAGTGAAAAGGCAGAGCAACAGAGCTGCTGCTACGTTCTTGATATACAATTTCCTGCGCATATTACTCCAAATTATACCCAAGGTTTAAAGGGATACTATAAGGGAGATAGCTTAAAGCTTGATGAACAGTGGTGTCTATTACCAGAAACTCAAGAGCGCTTAGCATTTTCACTGGTGATTACCCCTGATGTTGATTTTGATTATATGACGTCTGATGGTCAAACTGTCAGTCACCTCAAGCGCATTGAGCAGTTACCTTGTGCATGGTATGACGTAACCCTCCACAAAGAACCTTTTGACGGGGCAGTACGCAAGCAAAAATATCATTGGACAATCGAGCTTAAAGGCATTGACGAGATACCTATTAGACTTCCCTCTCACGCCATCGTTATTAAAATGTCACCTCATGCTATTGAAACCGTTAAAGAGCACAAAGACGATGAAGTCAGGACATCACCAACGTCTCTTATAACAGAAAAATCCCTCCGAACGACAGTTATACATCTGCCAACTCTCGTTATTAAGCCAACATTAACGCTACAAGAATGGGAACAAGAGCAACTTTCTACGGTGTTTGCTTTTGATACTGATACAGTTCATGGTAAAATTGAATGCGAAACTAAACGTGACCAAGCAAGTATTATGTCCATAATCAAAAGACCGGACTTGATCCGGCCTCACCTGTAACTGTTACTATATCATGGCATCATTTACTATTTTGGGTATCGAAACATCATGCGACGAAACAGCTGTTGCCGTTTATCAAACAGAGCGAGGCATGCTTTCCAATAAGCTATTCTCACAGGTTGAGGTTCATGAATATTACGGTGGCGTAGTACCTGAACTTTCATCACGCTCTCAAATTGAAAAAATTAACACGATCGTACAGCAATCGCTTACTGCTGCTAGTACACCACTTGCTGATATTGATGTGGTTGCCGTCACCAATAAACCTGGCTTACCTGGTTCCTTACTCGTAGGAGTATGTTTTGCCAAGGGCCTTGCTTACGCCAATCAAAAAAAACTTATTGGCATCAATCACCTTGAAGGCCATGCTTTTTCAGCTCTTATTGAACATGACGTTCCTTTTCCTCACCTTTGTATCACTGCTTCCGGGGGTCATACGTCACTCTATCTTATAGAAGGCTACGGTGTTTATACCGTACTCGGGCAAACTCTCGATGACGCTGCAGGTGAAGCATTTGATAAAGTAGCAAAATCACTTAATCTGCCCTATCCCGGCGGCCCTATTATAGAAAAACTTGCACGAGAAGTAGGGTTTAAAGATTTTTTTCATTATCCCCGCCTTAAAGACCACACGCTTAATTTTAGTTTTTCTGGCATTAAAACTGCTGTGCTCTATGATCTTGTCAAACGAGGGGCCTACTCTCTTACTGACAAAAGGTTTCTTGAGCCTAATAACAAAAAACTGCAACAAGAGGTAGCAAGTTCATTTCTCGTTTGTGTTGCTGATATATTTGAGCAAAAAGTTGAGCGTGCTCGTCGTGATTACCCTCAGGCACGTGCTCTTACCTTTGTCGGCGGCGTTGCTCGTAACAACTATATTCGTGAACGTTTACATGCAGTTGCTCAACGCCATGGCTTGCCCTTCTTTACCCCATCACCGGAGTATTGCACCGATAATGGCGGCATGATCGCCTTTGTTGGTCACTACAAAGCACAACAAGGTGCTTTTTCTGACATGACGCTCGATATAGGTTCACGATAACCCGTTATCACCTAAGAGTTCGATTGATTGCCCAAAGCAAGATAACCTGGATGCAACTGTATCAGCTGTGTCAAAGGCGAAATTATCGGACCTCGGCCATGCATGACACCAGCCTTTCTAGTCATAGCCTGCGCCATCATAAGCTGGCTTTTAAGAGAATCACTCTCGCTTTTGTCTGAAAGTTGACTAAGTACGTTTTCTTGATTTGCTACCGTACCACTGAGCTCGGTTGTTATAGAAGCAAGTAAAGCTATAACTTCATGATGTTCTTTTGAGCCATTATTTAATTTTTTGATTGCTTCATCAAGTGTACCCAGCTTGGTAACGTGTTCAGCCAGCCCTTTAGTCAGAGCACTTATAGCCTCACCTTGCTTCTCTTGTTGAGTTTTTAAAGCTTGTAAAGCTTGCACTATAAGCCCAATACATTCATTATTTGCTTTCGCTTGATCGTCTAACTTTTTACAAAACAATTGGCTCTGTTCTTCCACTTGAGCCTTGATCTCATGACATAGCACGTTCAGAACGCCATGCGGACCTCCCGGTTGGTGCACTATTTCAGTAGATACTGCTCGAGTAGACTCGGAATCTATAGAATACAAGCTTCTCAGTCTTTCAAGTATTACTTTAATACTTTCACCATGCCGATCTTGTTTACTTAATTGACCATCAAGCTTATCAATTATGACAGCAACTGGTCCTTTATTACTTTCAGCTTCTGGATTATGCAAGCTATTAAACTTATCGGTTATTATTTTTTGAAGTTCGCCAAGAGCTTCTTCTTGTTTGCCTAATTTTTCTAGAACAGGCGTTAATTGTTGAGCTACGGTATCAATGCGCTTGGTATGACTGCCTATTTTACACCCAAGGGCAGCCCACACAATCAAAATAACAGCTGGCGCCAATGCTAACTCGAGTATCTCCCTATAGAGAGGCTTTCCAGTTTCGGTCTTTTCTGTAAGTCTTTTAAGAAAGGGCACTGTTGCAACCGTAACGATTCCCGCAGCTAGGGGTGCTCCCGCATTAGCATACACACGTGCTTCGGAAATCATTAAATGAGCTAACACTGAAATAATAACTACACGAACGTATCGATTATGCTTAACCATATGAGCCCTTGCGTAATGTGCTATACCTATACAACAGACTTATGGATTAAGTTATCGCTTCTCTCGATTGATTTCAACGATTAAGGTGTATTGCTAACAAGCCTTGCTTGATATAAAGCATTCGAGTTTGGCGAGCAATTTCTGCTTAGAGCACCACTTTCGCAAAGCTGACCCATAAAATTGCGATTCATGCTTATTATTTTATTCAGCTGGTGATTCTTTCAGCTCAATAAGTTTTTCTATAATCTGCCCATGCTTACTTATTTGCTCAAGAACGCTTTTATAAACTTCTTCATGAGCACCAAGCACTTGTATGAGTTTGTCTTTTTCTTGCTTGAGTTGCTGTATTTCTTGAGACAGTTTGGTATAGTGAGCGTTAAGTACATATTTGCCTATCGCAAGCCCTGCTATAAGCGTCACTAAATTTGGGGCATACTCAAGCAATCGGTCTTTTGAAAGTGCTTGCTTTTTGAGAAACGTGATAATATCAGCTAAGCTAGTCGAGCATTTTGAGCATTCGTACGTTAGAGTAGAACACGTTGGCTTTACGGGTAGCTTATCAAGCTGCAGTAAAAGCTTTTCCTGGCTACGTATTGTTGTATCTACTGAAGCAGCTTCATGGGTTGAGTTACACCCATTACTACGCACAGCCTGCTTATTAAAAGTGCTATCTGATACAGCTTTGTCTTGAGCACGGAGCGTTATAGGTGAAAGTAGCACACTTGCAAGCGAGACAATAACCCGTTGAGGACACGAAACAAGCATAACCATAGAAAACGCCTTCATGGTAAAAAAATAGCTACTTTGAAGCATCATGCATGCTAGGGGTTAACATAGCATAATTTTTAGCCAATAACTATCGTCGATTTACCACGTGCATTGCTAACTGCGTATGTGCTCATTTAAGCAGGGATTTCGCCAATCTCTCGGACTCTCAGCAAGAGTATAGATGCCAAGTGGCTAGCAAGAACTACCATTTTTTTTGTTCATAGAGTCGAGAAACTCTTCGTTAGTTTTACACTTTCTCATCTTATCGATAAGAACTTCCATTCCTTCTACCGTGTTCATTGTAGAAAGAAATTTCCTTAAGATACGACCTTTGTTAAGTTCACTTTCTGGCAACAAAAGTTCTTCACGTCGAGTGCCAGAGAGAAGCAAGTCGAAGGCAGGAAATATACGCAAGTTAGCCAATTTACGGCTCATGTGCATTTCCATATTACCTGTACCTTTAAATTCTTCGAAGATCACCTCGTCCATTCGTGAACCGGTTTCTACAAGAGCTGTAGCGATAATGGTAAGCGAACCACCTTCCTCAGTATTACGCGCAGCACCAAAGAAACGTTTTGGACGTTGCAGGGCGTTAGCGTCGATACCTCCAGTCAGAATTTTACCTGAAGCCGGTGCAGTAGTATTATACGCACGGGCTAAGCGGGTTATAGAATCCAGAAGAATAACAACATCCTGGCCAACTTCAACTAAGCGCTTTGCTTTTTCCAGAACTATTTCGGCTACTTGTACATGCCGATCTGCTGATTCGTCAAATGTCGAGCTTACTACTTCAGCGTTTTTACCTTTAACGCTACGACGCATATCAGCCACTTCTTCTGGACGTTCATCAACTAAGAGAAAGATAAGATAAACTTCTGGGTGATTCATGACCAGTGTTTGTGCAATCTCTTTTAATAATACGGTTTTACCTGTTTTAGGTGGAGCTACAATCAAACCACGTTGGCCCTTACCAATAGGAGAAAAAATATCCATCAAACGTGTCGAAATGAACGATGGGTCTGATTCAAGATTGAACTTTTTTTCAGGATGTAAGGGAGATAACCTATCAAAATAAGGGCGGTCAAGAACAAGTGCTGGATCTTGAAAGTTTATTTTGTTAACTTTAAGCAAGGCAAAGTATTTTTCGCCATCTTTAGGTTTACGTATAACACCCGAAACAGTATCACCCGTACGAAGATTAAATCGACGAATTTGAGAAGGCGAAACATAAATGTCATCAGGACCTGAAACGTAATCAAATTTGACTGAACGTAAAAAACCAAATCCCTCGGGAAGACGCTCCAGCACTCCCTCAACCTCAAGCTCTTTATCTGGGTGACTCTCAAGGTCAACAATAGTAGAAACAAGCTGGTCTTTGGACATAAGACTTGCTCCAACAATGCCAAGCCTTCTGGCTTGAACATTAAGGTCAGGAAGGCTCATATCACGCAATGTTTGATCTCTCATTGCATAAATCTCCTTATATTAATTAATAAAATAGAATCGAAAAAGAAAAATTTTTTATAAAAACATAGAATAATAAAAAAACATGTTATTTGTGATATATAAAGAATTCGTTTTATACACGCTTATCTTTATAGAGCATTAACATAACAGGACTTGCAATCGCAATAGACGAATACGTTCCAAAGATTATACCGACCAAAAGAGCTAATGATAACGTTCGAAGAACAGGGCCACCAAAAAGAACAAGCGCCATAACCACCAAAGATGTGGCGAAGCTTGTTAAAAGAGTACGTCGTAGGGTTTCGTTAATACTCATGTTAACTACATTTTCTAATGGTTCATTGCGTAAACGATGAATATTTTCACGAATTCGCGAAAATATAACAATAGTATCGTTAATAGAATATCCAAGTATTGCCAATATGGCACCAATAACATTAAGGGAAATTTCATAATCAAAGAGTAAGAAAAACGTGAGAATAACAATGGCATCGTGAAAGAGCGAGACAAGAACGCCTACCCCATACGCTAAAGACCTAAAACGCCACCACGTATACATAAGCATGATAATAAGGCCTGCGAGAACTGCTTGAATTGATTTCCATCGTAATGAAGCACCAACACCAGCTCCAACGCTATCAATCTGTTTAATAAGTACTTGAGTATCTGGTAACGCTGATTCAAGGGTAGTCCGTATACGCTCAGCTAGTCCCTTAGCATCACTTGCATACTCTTTTACCCGTATTAATATTTCTCGCGGGGAAAATTCACGGGTCACAATACCAGGCCATCCTTGCTTTTCCAAGATATCAACAAGAGCGGTACCATGTACGGGCTGAGAGAAATCAAATAGTACTTGCGTCCCACCTGTAAAGTCGACACTATATTCAAAAGCTTCGCCACGTGTTTGATACTTATATACCCATGTGCCAATAAAGATAGCAAAAATAGCTATTGATAACGCTGCGTATAGTGGACGCTCTTTAAGAAAATCAACCATAATACTCTCCCTATAGTGATTAAATAATAGAGACGTATCTGCGCCCTTTAGGCCCAGAGTGAAACTTAACCACTCCCGCAGCTACGGCAAAGATCGTATCATCACTGCCCATGCCAACATTTCTTCCCGGATGAATACGACTACCACGCTGACGAACAATAATTTCGCCACCACTTACGCGCTGTCCATCAAAAAGCTTAACGCCTAGCCGCTTACTTATACTATCGCGACCATTCTGAGTAGAGCCGGCGGATTTACTCGTTGCCATGATAATAACCCCTTACATGTTAGTGTATAAAAAATACTTCTTAAGAATCACGAATTAGACCAAGATTTTATCGCAAGATACTCGTGCACAAGATACTTATGCTCGATGAGACTCACAAACTGGTATAGAAAGTATGATAGCAAAAACGCTCGATTCTGCAACTCCGCATATTTCTGCATGTTTGATGGGTCTTTCGATAACATCCCAGTATAAAAGACCCACTCATCATCACTCTCTAGTATGCCCAAAATCACGTACGATGTCAATCTGGTGCTTGTCCCGAAATGCCTTGAGTGAAACGGGAAAGTAAGGCTGAGCGAGCTCAAGCATACCTTGAGCGTATACCTGAATCTCATATTGAGCAGCCTTATGCAGACGAAGCTTAAGAAAATGCATAAGTGAATGCAGATTACAAGTATAGATAAATGTAGTATAGGTACAGAGGGGCAAGACACCTCGTGCTTGCTCTCGGCTAACACCCTGCTTTAAAAGCTGCTCATAAGCATCAACAGCTGTTTTAAGCACGTGTTTATATGCTTCGACGAGCACTTGATCATGGTATACTCCCCCGGAGCTTTGCTTATTTTTCGTATCTTGTAAGCGCCAATAAGCCGGTATATAGAATTCAAGGGGTGCTTTAACATATCGATAGCTTATCTCATTATAAGAATTCATGCGATGACGCATCCATTGGCGTGCTACATACAGAGGAGCTTTTACTCTAAATGACAACTGATTATGCTCAAAAGGGCTTGTGTGACCATGTTCCATCAAGTAAGAAATAAGCGTATGATCACGTTCAGAAAGATGCTTACTGCTTTTACCATAAGAAACTCGTGCTGCATTAACAACATCAAGATCAGTTCCTGAAATCCTGATCAGCTCAAGTGAACTGTAAGAGTCACCCAAAGGGTCAAGTGTCTGCTGAGTAGCATGCTGCTCACTATTCATATCCATAATCTATCGTCTATAACCTATCGCGAAAAACTCATAAACCACTACTCTTTAAAGTATAGCAAAGTTTAAACTGTTACTCTATCTTGAAGTCGTGTATATTTTGGTTTGCTACGAATAAAAGAACATGCTCGTGAGCAAGCCAATCATCACCATCAACTCTTAATATAAGCTTATTTTGTTACATCGTACCAAGTTTTACCGGTACGCACGGTTACTACTAACGGTACATTCCAATTGACCACGTGCTGCAGCACATCACGCACTATACTCTGGGTTACCTCAACCTCTTGATTGGGCACCGTAAGTAATAATTCGTCATGTATCTGCAACGTCATACGTGCCCCTAATATATTTTCATGCAATGCCTTGTCAAGCATGATCATACCAAGCTTCATAAGCTCTGCTGCCGTACCTTGGGCTTTGGTATTAATTGCTACACGACGGGCAAGATCAAACAGTGTTTTGTTTTTTTCATAAATACCTGGTATAAAGCGACGACGACCCCAATAGGTTTGAACATAGCCGTGCTCTTTTGCCTCATGTACAACATCATCCATCCAGGCCACCACACCGGGATACTGAGCAAAATATTTCTCTATATACAGCTGGGCATCCTTAACTGGTATATCAAGCTCTTTTGATAACCCATAAGGAGTTAAACCATAGAGAATACTGAAATTAATTCGCTTGGCTAGATCTCGCTGCTTACTGGTAACCTCCTCAACAGGAATATCAAAAAGTCCAGCCGCCGTAAGAGCATGAATATCTTTCCCTTCAATAAATGCCTGCTTTAAGCGTTCATCTTGAGAAAGATAAGCCAGAACGCGCAACTCAATTTGAGAATAGTCAGCAGACAAAAATACATGTCCTTCAGGTGCTTGAAAAGCTGATCGAATAGGAATATCTACTCCGGCAGTATGAGTAGGAATATTCTGTAGGTTGGGATCTGAGCTTGCCAGACGCCCCGTCGCTACCCCTGTCTGCCTAAATGTTGTATGAATACGTCCCGTCTCAGGATTAACAAAATCTACCAACGTATCAACATACGTACTTTTAAGCTTAAACAATTCACGATAACGGACGATAAGCCCCGGTACAGGATGAATTTTTGCGAGTTCTTTTAATACTTCTTGGTCGGTAGAATATCCGGTACGCTGAGCTGTTTTCTTATGAGGTGGCAGCTTAAGTTGATTAAAAAGTAGGTCTTCAAGCTGCTTGGGCGAATTAAGATTAAGTGTCTCAGGCGTCATGCCAACAAGTTCAGTAATTTGATGCTGCAATCGCTCAAGTTCATGGGTAATGTGCTTATTAATATCATCAAGCACTGCTGCATTAAGAATAATCCCCTCACGTTCCATAGCGTATAGAATAGGTATAAGTGGCAGCTCGATCGTATAAAAGAGCGTAATCTGGTCATGCGCTTGAAGCTCTTTTTCTAAAACTGATGCCAGAGCTAGCGTTTGATGGGCATCAGCACCAGCATACTCAGTTGCCATATCAAGTGGAACATAGGAGAAATCTTTATAGGTATTCTTCTTTACGATATCTTTATATGAGAGCATGCTCTGATGCAAATAAAATTCTGAGAGATACTTAAGACCTAAGCGCTGCCAGTCGGGTGTTACAAGACTTGCTGCAACTAACGTATCGAAGATAAGCTCTTTTGGGGGCTTAATTCCAGCATGATCAAGCACATGTAAGTCAAATTTAGCATTATGCATGCATTTTTTTATAGCAGAATCTTCAAGTAAAGGCCGCACTCTATCTATAACTTTTTGCTTATCAAGCTGGTTTGGAATATCTTTATGGCCGACAGGTATATAATACCCCATTCCAAGCTCATAACAGAGAGCAATGCCAACTAAATCTGCTTGCATGGCGTCTATACTATCAGTCTCAGTGTCAAGCGCGCAGAGTTTCTTTTCAGCTATCTTTACACAAAGCTCTTCAAGTTCTTGGTAATTTGTAATTGCTTTTGTAGTAAATTGATGTAATGGCGCTGGCAGTTCTTCATGCTTTGTCTTCTCAAGTTGCTCACGCTCTACGTGTATTCCAGCTTCAGCTGGAAATTCTTTTAGAAGGGACTTAAAATCAAGATCATAAAATAATTGACGTGCCTTAAACCAGTTATCACTGCTAAAAGATACGTCTTCAGGCGTGAGCCCAACATCATAATAACGAAGCAAAAAAAGCTTTTCGCTTAAAAAAGCATTATCTTCAGATGCTCTTAATAATATGCGTGTACGCTCTTTAGGTACACGTTCAAGATGCGCATAAAGGTCATGTAACGAATCAAAATTTTTCACAAGCTCTTGAGCACCACGAGGTCCAATACCCTTTACGCCGGGAATGTTATCAGAAGCATCACCAACAAGAGCAAAATAGAATGGCAATTTTTCTGCCTCAAAGCTATACTTTTCTTGTATAGTTTCTGTGGTGATAAACAGCTCCTTAAAGGGCTCGTACATGATAATCCCCTCACTGAGCACTTGACCCATATCTTTATCAGAAGTTACAAGAACAACTTTAAACCCTTTTTGATTAAAATCATGAGCCAGTGAAAACATGAGATCATCAGCTTCAATACCTGATACTTGAACCTGCTTAAGATCAATACTGTCATTAAATTTTACTATGAGCTCTTTTTGATCACCTAAATCGCTCGGTGGCGCTTGGCGTGTCGCTTTATATGCTGGAAATAGCTCATGACGGGCAGTTTTACTTTGACCATCCCAGACAACAACCATATAGCGAGGATCAAACGTTGAAATAAGCTTTTTCATCATCCGGCAAAAGCCATACACCGCTTGAACTGGCTTGCCCTCCTTAGTATGAACCGGGTGCATGCTATAATACGCACGAAATAAAAAAGAAGATCCATCAATAATAAAAATAGTTTTAGTGGTATCAAGTTCTACCAATGCTTAACCTCTTGTGCTCGTACGAGAACGTGTTTAAAATCCCTTTATTATAGTATAGCATACTCGTGATATTTAAGGTAGAACAACCATTGGCTACTAGCCCAAACAGCTATAAAAGATAAGGGTGGCTAGAAATTTAGGCTGCATAATAATATTCTTTATAATGTTACTTAGATAAAAGCACCAAAAATAATCTTTAATTATTTACTAATACAGCACAACATGATAATTTCTAATTACAAGTCATGACCATTGATTTTTCGGGCAATAGCGTGAACCAGGAAAGAGCACAATTCCCGCTGGCAACTGGTATTAATGCGCTCGGTGATTTAATGCTTACACCTGCATTGCGAATCATCAGATATATGGCATACTGGGCAATACTGGGATTAGTAGAACTTGTCCAAGAGCAGCCTGAGTGTCACGTAATGTATATTAACGTCAAACTACTTACTGGTTATAGCCAAATGCTTACGTACAGCATTCCCGAAACATGGGATATACGAACGTTGGTTGGCTCTTTTGTACGCGTGCCACTCCGCAATAAAGTTGAGACAGCACTCGTCTGTGCTATTGTGCCAGAACTTGAACAAACACCATCTTTTACGATTAAGCAAGCCTATGCCCGTGAAGTAATACCTGCTGATACTATATATCATGAGTTTATTAGACAGCTCGGCTTGTATAATGCCCTTGAGCCACTGGCGCTTTATAAGCGGCTGCGCCAGTTTCTTGTTCATAAAGAACATTCAGAGATTACGCTTGTTAATTACCATGAGCGGGAGCAGGAGATACCTGCAACACAAGCCATTCTTACAACTGAACAACAAGCCATTGTGAATTTTCTCAAGCCTCATATTGAGCAGCCAGAATACAAGCCAACGTTATTGCATGGCGTTACGGGATCAGGCAAAACCGAAGTGTATAAAAAACTTATAGAGTATACTTATATACATAATAAGACTACAATATTGCTCTTGCCAGAAGTAACGCTTGCTGTACAATTTACCACTCTCCTGCAAGCTTCCCTAAATAAAAATTTGTTGATCTACGGGTTTCATTCAGCCAGCAGTGCTCAAGAAAAAAGAGCCCTTTGGCAACATTTGCTTAAATCAAAGAAACCATGTCTTATTATTGGCGTGCATTTGCCCATGTTGTTACCAGTACCTCATCTTGGACTGATTATAGTTGACGAAGAGCACGAAGTAGGTTATCAAGAGAAAAAACACCCAAGAATCAATACCAAAGAAGCAGCACTTTTACGAGCAAAACTCCAAGGCATTCCTATACTGCTGGGCTCCGCTACTCCTTCACTTGCATCGCTCTATCTCAGTAAAAATCGTGGATGGGACTACTTTCAGCTTAAACAGCGCTTTGCAGGAGCTTTTCCCACTATTAAACTAGTCAAACTTGATACGAAAACCAAGAGATCCCATTTTTGGATAAGCAAAGAGCTGCAAGAAGCCCTTGCTATACGACTAAACAAAAAAGAACAATGCATTATTTTTTTAAATCGTCGAGGCTATAGCTTCTTCGTCCAATGCACTGATTGTACATTTATTTTTACCTGTAGATCATGCTCAGTAAGCCTTACGTTGCATAATACTCACGATCTCATATGCCATTATTGTGGATTTGCCCAAAAATTACCCGAATGCTGCCCTGCATGTGAGAAGACTGCATTACTTAAACGCGGTATCGGTACCCAGCAAGTAGTTACCATTCTTGAAAAATTATTTCCCAACGCACGTATAGGTCGAGCAGATTTAGATGCAACGCGAAATAAGAAAAAATGGCAGCATACGCTTAATTCTTTTTATAACCGTGAACTTGATATACTGGTAGGAACTCAAACTATCACCAAAGGGTACCATTTCCCGTATGTAACGCTTGTGGGTATTTTATGGGCGGATAACAATCTTCATTTCCCGGTGTATAATGCAGCCGAAGTCACGTTACAGCAGCTTATTCAAGTTGCAGGACGTGCAGGCAGACAAAGCCCCGAAAGTCTTGTTATAGTCCAGACACTTATCAGGCATCCTATTTTTGCATATTTGTCAGAGACAGATTACCTAAAATTTTATGACTATGAACTTGCATATCGTCAAAGTTTAGGGTATCCACCCTGCTTGAGATTTGCCGAGCTTGAATTACGCCACACTGATAGTCACATCTTGGACACCGAAGCAGAACAGTGCGCCAGGGCATTTGATGCTCTCATTGAGAATAAAAACCTATCTGTAACCATGTTAGGTCCTGCTCAACCTCCCGTTCACACTATACAGGGCGTAAGCATGCGCAAGATATATCTCAAGGGCCCTTCCATGACGGAGCTTATTACTCTCTACAATAAGCTTAAAGATAAAGAATTTACCTCAAAGCTTTTCTTCACTCCTAATCCCTTGTATTAACTAGTAACTATTAACTATTAACATAAACAATATGATTAAGCACGACGACCGGAAGAAGTTGGTGCTCTTCTTGCATTAAGAGCCATCCAAACTGTCCTGCTCGTGTTACCGAGCCAAACATCGCAAGCTCTGCATAGTGCTCAAAAAATTGACACATTAACGACCAGGTAACATACAGAGGTATTTAGGCTGTTCAGCCCCGGTTGGTGCTGTAGCAGTGGCACTACAACAAGGATTCTTTGAAAGGCATTGAACAAAAGCATAAGGCCCACCTGAAAGTCCCCATACCAAGAGCCGTCCATCGGCCATATAACTTAAGCTCAAGTCGCCGGTAGCACCACCAGTAGCATCATAATAGAAGTGTGCATAGGGCTGCTGATCAAGATAAATTACCGTTTTGAGAGGATTAGCCATGGGCGTATCAATTTCATCAGGAGCAACAAGTTGTTCCTGTAACAAAATAGCATGACTATCTCCTGCAATTTGAAGAGATGGTGGCTCTGTTGCTTGGATACTCACCCCCACAGCAGGTAAGGCTGGAACGGCAAAGGTCACCGGAGATGCAGTCGCATCAAACGACATTAATCGAAAAGCAGCCCAGGCTGTATTACCGTAACCAAGCCCAATCACCATAGCTAGTAACTCGCGATACGCTTTGATCATGTGCCAGCTCCTTTAGATTATACTATTACTACATCATTTCTATTTTACAATAAACTATGTAGATAAAGCAATAATTTATTCCAGAGCAGCTCCTCTATTCCGCTTAAGCCATTCATCAAGCACACCATTAACGAATTTATAGGCATCAATCTCGGCGTAGCATTTAGCTAATTCTATTGCTTCATTCATAATAATCGACGGAACAATATCGGTATTAATGAGCTCCCAAAGGGCAAGGCGCATGATCAAGCGCGTACATACTCCTAAACGATTAAGCGGCCAATTAGCAAGTAGCGGCTTGATTATATCATCAAGCACATCGCGCTGAGCAATAATTGCCGCTGCTTCTTTAAACACTAGGCATTGCGGATCGATGCTATACCTAAAACTTTTGCCAAAATTATCCGCAATTGACTCAAGGCTTACCTGATAATCAAAGGAATCCATGGCGTACAATAGAATTAGGGTCAATGCTCGAGCATCTCTACGGGCTAGTTCACTACAGGGAATCGTAGATTCTTCATTATACTCGCTCTTCTGGTCGTAGGTATCATCAGCATCAAAAGCATCAAAAAACATAGTATAATGCCTGCTTAAGTTAGAGATTACTTCTTGTTAACGCGCTCTATATAGCTCTCGGTACGTGTATCAATCTTTACAATATCGCCTTCATTGACAAACAACGGCACATTTACCACTAAACCTGTTTCAAGAGTTGCTGGTTTTGTAGCGGATCCTTGAGCTGTATCGCCGCGAACTCCTGGAATCGTGCTTGTTACCCTAAGTTCCATGGTTATCGGTGGCGTTACGGCAATAGGCTTATTGCCAAAATATAAGATAGTATAGACAGTTTGCTCTTTGAGAACATTCAGTACATCACTTAAGCTCTTTTGATCAAGAGCTATTTGCTCATAACTTTCTTGATCCATAAACTGATAAAAATCACCATCCTGGTAAAGATACAGCATTTCTCTATATTCTAAATCAGGTGTCGGAAATTTTTCTTCAGACCTAAATGTTTCTTCATGAACTAAGCCAGTTATAAGATTCTTCATCTTAGTACGCATAAAAGCCCCGCCTTTGCCAGGCTTAACGTGCTGATATTCAAGAACCGAATAAGGCTCACCCTTATACAGAAGCTTACTCCCTTTTTTAAATTCTGACGCTGAGATCATGGCTCCTCCCTTTCAAAAATCATGTGCAAAGCTTAGTTTATACGTAAATACACACTACCAAAACGCTTACGCTAGTATACCAAATATTTCCTAAATGTGCTATTAGACCACATAATAGGGATCTTAGACTGTACGGGTTTATAAAAAATATTGCATTTAGAATTATTTTTAATTCATACTGATAAGTGATGTTATATATAGTTTTAACCCAAGAAAGGGAATTTTTATGAAAGCGCTCATGCTATCTATTTCATGTATGGTGCCTTTTGCACATAACGTTCAAGCTCAAGATGTCGATTATGGGGATTACCCTCCAAGCCATTCAATACTTGATAAGATACTTGCATTTAGCGATATGGAAAAACGTCACAAAGCTGATTGGTTTGAACTCGCCAAGAGGTACCATGCTGCTAAATATGATCTCCTGAAAAAACATCATAATGAGATCTTCGATACCTATCATTATGAACTAACAAGAATTAAAGATGAAGGACTCGATGCAGAAGCACTTGAAGAGGACTTAAGAAACGCTATTGCATTACATGAAAATCAAGTACAAGACTGGAGAGAGCTTCACCAAAGACATCACCATATAGCTTCTCAAATCTACCACGCACATAAACAAGAACTCAACAAATTTAAGCAATCATTAGAAAATTAGAAATTAATACGGTCCATTGGAGGAAAGGGTGCCCTTTCCTCTCGTATTTGACAGGTAAGAGAACACAAGCTAAAATAATAATTATAAGATAGTCATTTAAGTAAAAATATAGCATAAACAAACACGATCAAACTCTAATTCTTAGCTTCGACAAAGTGGTATAGATAGGAAGTTTTGCGAGCCGTCAAGTATATGGCATACTAACTATAAAGTCGTCCTATAATTTTCACTAAAGCTATTATATAAGCACTGCTATGAATATGAATACTTTACTTCTTACGTATGATCCTGATATTTCTCACATGATTAACCGTGAATCTGACCGTCAGGAGCACGAGCTTAATCTTATTGCTTCAGAAAATTACGCTCCATTAGCTGTACGGGAAGCTTTAGGGACAGCCCTCGCGAATAAATACGCTGAAGGGTATCCTGGCAAACGTTATTATGGTGGTTGCCAATGGATTGACGAAATTGAGAAGCTTGCCATAGAACGATGCAGGAAGGTTTTTGCTGCAGAGCATGCCAACGTTCAACCGCACTCCGGCTCTCAAGCAAATATGGCTGCCTATATGGCGTTACTTAAGCCTGGCGATACTATCATGGGGATGAGCCTTGCAGCAGGCGGACATCTTACGCATGGGCACGCCGTTAATTTTTCAGGCATGTTATATAAAAGTATACAGTATGGAGTACATCCAGAAACTGAGCAGCTTGACTACACGGCTCTTGAGCGGCTTGCGCTGGAGCACAAGCCTCGGCTTATTATAGCTGGTGCTTCAGCCTACTCTCGTGGTATAGATTTTGAGCGATTTGCCCAGATTGCTCGTAATTCTGGCGCTTTGCTTATGGTCGATATGGCTCATATAGCCGGACTTATTGCAGCAGGATTACATACTTCGCCAGTACCCTATGCTGACTGTATAACAAGTACTACTCACAAGACTCTTCGCGGCACCCGTGGTGGCTTTATCTTGTCAAAAGCGTGCTACCAAGAGCAGATTGATCGTGCTCTTATGCCTGGCATGCAAGGTGGACCACTTATGCATGTTATTGCAGCAAAAGCCGTAGGTTTTAAGTTAGCTCTTGAGCCAGAGTTTGTCGAATATCAGCGACAGGTCATTAAAAACGCCCAAGCCATGGTAAAAGCTTTTCAAGATCTTGGCTATAGGATTGTCAGCGGTGGTACTGATAATCATCTGTTTATTATTGATCTCCGGTCAAAAAATATAACCGGCAGGGCTGCAGAAACTCTTCTAGAAAAAGCAGGAATTAGTATCAGCAGAAGCTGTATTCCTTTTGATCAGGAAAAGCCATGGATTACCAGTGGTATTCGTATAGGCACACCAGCAATCACAACACGGGGCTTTAAAGAAGAGCAGACGGAGCAAGCAGCTCTTTTTATTGATACAGTTATCAGGTACAGAGATAACGACACAAAAATACAGCTTGTACGTGAAGAGGTTAATCGTTTATGTAAACAATTTCCCATCTACTCATAGTGCTCTCTAGCAGCTCCGGTGGAAACGTGCTATAAATACATACTATAATAAGATTGTCTTATAAAAAATATTACACAATAAAGCAACAAGCTTTATGACTAATCAAGAGCCCCTACATACATCTCAAGCATCTAATGAGCTAGAGCATCGCTATTCTGATAACCTTTACAAAAAAACTATAGCTATTATTGGCCCCTATCCTCCACCATTGGGCGGTACTTCAGTACATATTAAGCGTGTTGCACAAAAACTACGTAGCCAAGAAAATTACGTACAGATTTTTGATATCACGTGCTTTTCATCAAGACTTATACGTTATGCAAAACTTATTTATTTTCTTTGTAAAACTCGACCTGATGAAGTTCAGTATCACACGCTCTATAACAACTTACTAGAGTGGTTTTGTATTATAAGCTTAAAAGCTATTCTATCCTATAGGCTTATACTTATTGATCATGACTGTAGACATCTCTATCAAAGATCAGCTTTTTTTAAATATATACTGCGTACTACGCTCATATGTGTTAATCATCATGTTATTATTGGAACGACAACACGTGCAAGTTATCATGATGCCAAAATACCAGTGGCAAAAGCTGCTTCACTAGAATCGCCATTTTTACCGCCTGCTCTGTCAGAAGAACAAGCCATTTGGGCTACCTATCCCTCAGATCTTTCACATTTTCTTAGAACACGCTCACCATTAATCTTAGCAAATGCTTTTCGGCTCGTTCTTATTAATAATCAAGATCTTTATGGCCTTGATTTGTGCATTGAGCTCATGCATAACTTGCGCGAAAAATATCCGTTATGTGGGCTTATAATAGCACTTGCTCAACGAGGCAACGAGCAGTATTATTACAAGCTTCTTAATAATATTAAGCAGGCCAGCTTACAGGAGTATATGTATTTCCTTGAACATCAAAAAGAACTTTGGCCTCTTATGCACAAAGTCGATCTTTTTGTGCGTCCGACACGAAGCGATAGCTATGGCATCAGCGTCCAAGAAGCCATTTTTTTTGGTACACCTGCTTTAGCAAGTGACATTTGTAAACGGCCTAGCAAAGCTTTTCTTTTTAAAACTGGTGATATGAACGATTTTTTAACTAAAGCTCAGAGTATCTTATCTACAGGTTCCCCCCTAAGTTCTTAAGTCTCTATGGATAAACTCACGTCAAGTGTTATTATTTGTACGCGTAATAGGATGAGAGATGTCATAGCATTTTTGGAATCACTTAAAATTCAGACTGTTCAACCTACTGAGGTTATTATTGTTGATAGCAGTGATAAGCGACTTGATGGAGAAGAGTACTTTACCAAGACGTTTACCCAAGCATACTTTATAAGCTCACGATTACTTTATAAACATACGCAGCCGGGCTTGACATATCAGCGTAATGTTGGTCTTGATAATGCCACAAGCGACATTATCTATTTCTTTGACGATGACGTTATCTTAACACCTCTATATCTAGAAGAAATGCAAAAAATATTCGAGCATTATCCCAAGTATGCGGGAGGTATGGGAGCAATAAGTAATAGTGAGCCGCTCAAGTTTACCCCATCAAGAATTATCAGACTACTCTTCTTATTACAACGTGATTATGCTTCAGGCAACTTTACGTATTCAGGTATGCCAACGCATACGTACGGCCTCAATATCTTTAAGCTCGTAAAAGTATTAGGCGGGTGCTGTATGGCATATAGGTCAACTGTAGTAAAAAAATATCGATTTGATGAAAACCTACATGCTTATTGTGCTATGGAAGACTGCGATATCTCATGGCGTATCTCACGAAGCTATACACTCTTCTATAACCCCCGAGCACAGCTTGAACATCATAAGAGCCCCCTTAATCGCGATAAAGTTATCGATAATCGGGCAATGTATATCACAAACTACAGCTATTTATTCTTTAAAAACGTATACCCCACACGTAAACTTAAGCTTATAGCATACATGTGGAGTACAATAGGCTTGTTTATTGAAGCTCTCATTATTTCTAGAAATAGAGATCAGGTGAAAGGTTATATAAAAGGCCTGCGCATGTATTATACAGAATCAGGCATATTCCGAGTTTAAGCAAGCTCAACAGATGCCATACTCTGTATCTTTATTAATTTTTATTGCGAATCTTTTAAAAGAATATAAGATATAGTTTAAAGTTATAGTTAAATTTTTTACATTAAGTGAAATATAGCTTAAAAAGATGCCGCATGAACAAGTATATTCTGATATTAGCAAACTTTATGGCCTTTTTGCCTAATTCACATCAGCTTATAAGCATGAACTCTTTTAACCAAGAGCAGCAACTGCTGCTTAATAAGCGGTTGCTAGAGGCAATACAAACAAGAGATAGGGATAATGAGCAATTGTTAGAGGCAGCGAAAGCAGGAGATAAAGATACCGTAATCTCCTTACTAGATCAAGGTGCTGATGTTAATCATACCGATAATACTGGCAAAACTGCCCTTATGAATGCATGTGCGAAAGGACATCAAAAGATAGCCAGAATACTCATAAAGCATGGTGCTGACGTTAATCATGCTGATAGGTGTCGTATGACTGCTCTACTAGATGCAGGTTGGAATGGGTATGGAGAGATCGTTAGATTGCTTATAGAACAAGGTGCTCATGTTAATCATGCCGGCCAACTTGGCAAGACTGTTCTTATAGCGACAGTTGAGAATGGGTATATAGAAATCGTCAGAATGCTTATAGAGCATGGTGCTCATGTTAATCATATCGATGATAAGGGCAAGACTCCTCTTATATGGGCAGCTGAATATGTAGACACAGATCTAGCTATAATGCTTGCCCGTTATGGAGCTAGAATACTGTCTACCACATCAGCTGACGATAAGAATCTAGTTACACGTATACTAAGCAAAAAGAATAAGATTTCACCACTCATTCTAGCAATTATTACCAGGGATAGAGAACACATCATAAGACTTCTTGACGGAGATAATAATACCATTTTTAGTGGACCCTATAGGATTAATCATCAAGATAAGTTTGGCATGACAGCGCTACACTGGGCAGTTGCTCAAAATTATGGAATTCTTGTTGAAGACTTACTTAATGAGTATAACCCTAATCTTGCTATACAAGACAATGAAGGTAATACTGTGCTTCATCATGCTGCACGCAATGGTAATGAAGTTATTCTTGAGGCATTACTAGCTTATAATGCACATATTAATACCCCAAATGGACAGGGGGACACAGCACTACACACAGCAATACAGCATAATCGCGCGAGTATGGTTCAAGCACTCCTTGGTGCTCAGGCTGACCATATCATAAGAAATAAGAAAAATCGGACACCATTGGATGTAGCCCGTGAGCACAGGCGTACTGCTATTATTGACGTGTTGAGCAGAGAAAGAATTATACCCGGTATATTGCGTGATAGAGAACTTTTTCAGCACTTGCATGCTCAAGGTAGAAATGTTCCGGATATTGGTATGCCTGAAGAAATTATAGCGCATATAGTTCACTTCTTGTCTAACCCTAATTCTAGCTCTTAAAGATTGAGCGATAGTACATGCGTACATAACTCTTACGCGAGCTAACTCTATTATCAAATTATATGTGTTTAGCTTGAGATCATTTGACAATGCGTAAAGCACGAGCTAAAATAATTACAAGATTGTCGTTTTAAATAAAATATAGCTCAAACAAAGGAACAGCGTGAACGAGTATATACTAGCATTAGCAGGCTTTAGTATCTTTATTTTTGGTTCGCCTCAGCTCATGAGCATGCACTTACCTGATCAAGAACAACAACTTCAGCTTAATGAACAGTTATTAGCAGCAGCAAAAGCAGGAGATAAAGATATCGTAATCTCCTTACTAGAGCAGGGTGCTCACGTTAATTGTGTCGATTATAGTGGCCAAACAGCGCTTATACATGCAGTTAGCTATGGGCATATAGAGATAGTTAGAATACTTATAGAGCGTGGGGCTGATGTTAATTATGCCAACTTCTATGGCAATACTGCTCTTATATCAGCAGCTAATACTAGCTATGTAGAGGTGGAGATCGTGAGAATGCTTATGGAAGCTGGTGCTGACGTTAATCGTGCTAATTGCGAGGGTACTACTGCTCTCATGTTGGCAGCTGAAGACGGATACGTAGATATTGTTCAGGTTCTTCTCGCCCATAATGCACGGGCTGATCTTTTTAATCATCGAGGTGCATCAGCATTGGTCATTGCCCAGCAAAATAACCACCGTGAAATTGTAGATCTTATTAATGGAAATGCAAGAGATAACAAGAGCACCGATGTTAATAGTGTTAATTATATCGATAATAATGACTACGATGGCCTTATACGGGCAACTCGCAATGGAAACACAGGGAGAGTTAAAATGCTTCTAGAGCTGGGCATAAGCCTTGATTTTGCTGATGAATTCGGCAATACTGCCCTTATGCTAGCGGCTCGACATGGACATAAGAATATTGTTCAACTTTTTCTCCAGCACCATGCTCAAGTTAACCTCTTAAATAATGCAGGCGAATCAGCATTGACCATTGCCCAGCAAAATAATTATCATGAAATTGTAAATCTCATTAATGAAAATACAAGAATCAACGAGGAGTTACTTGACGCTGTAACCCGAGGTGACATTAACAGAGTTACTCAGTTATTAGAGCAAGGAGCTTATAGTAATTATGATGCTCCTGGCATAACTGCACTTCACTTTGCAGCATTCTATGGTCACTGTGATATCGCCAAGCTTCTTCTAGAACACAAGGCTGACCTTAACGCTACTAATATTAATCGTGCTACCGCACTGCATTATGCAGCTGTTAAAGGCCATAGCAATATAGTTAAACTGCTCTTAGAGCATGGAGCAAACGTTAATGCTGCTCTCCCTAGTGGTACTACACCGCTTATGTTAGCGGCACGCAATGGTCATAAAGATACCGTTCTTATGTTACTGCGCCATAGTGCTCAAGTTAATCTTTTTAATGATACAGACGAATCAGCCTGGACCCTTGCCCTCAGAAATAATCATCCTAACATTGCTGCCCTTTTTGAAAAATATGAAAATCAAGCTGTATTTGGTTTAGTACAAAGAGCAGGACAAAATAGTACCCTAGAAAACCTTCCGGGCGACGTTAACCTTCCAGCTGAAATTGTTGCTTTAGTTGCACGCTACGCTATGACTCCCGGCAACGCTCAATCTAACGTTAACGCACGGGATACTGACGGTAATACTGCATTACATTACGCTATCCTTCACAATAATACCCACGGCGTTAGAACATTACTTAGTGATGGTGCTGATATTAATGCTGTAAATAATAACGGTAATACACCATTACACTTAGCAATACAGCAAGGTAATGCAGATACCGTTCGGACATTGCTTGATGTAGCACGTGAACGTGGGACACTGACGTTATTGATATGTTGAGCAGAGAGAGGATTATGTCTGAGATCTTGCGAGATCAATGACTTCAAGCTCAGGGTAGACTAGAAAATCTTCCGGGAGGCATTAACTTTCCAGCTGAGATTGCCGCTTTAGTTGCACAATACGCTATGGCTGCCGGCAACTCTAACTCTAACGGCTAGGCGCGATAGGGAAGCTAAAATGTATAAGCAACACTAGCAGCAAGGCGATAGATACTTTTGCTCTGCTTACCAAACAATTTTTGAAAGAGTACTCCCTGAACGCCCGCTTGAACAACAAAATGCTCATTTGAGGCAAAGAGTGAGGGACCTACAAAAATAACATTGCCTCCAGAGTTGGAGTTGGTGCGATTGCCGACTTTTTCCTGCAGTGAGTAAATACCATTAAATTCTAGAAGCCAAGAAAGTATCCAACCGTAAGGGTTACCTAGGTTATGTCCAAGGCCAAGCTCATAGAGAAATACATTACCCCATTTAACTTGATGACGGCGTGTTGTTATCAAAGCTCCCGTTGAAACAAAGGCTTGCCACTCAATAGATAAATAACTTGCTGTTGTTCCAATAAAAAAATTTAAAGAGCTGAAAATAGTTTTAATCTTTTTAAAAGCTGGCGCGGGGGCTTGAATGTCAGCTACAATAGTTGCATACGTTGAAGACGTTAATGTTCGATAGACATAAACAGCACATTCGCCTTCTATAATAACACTTCCTAGTCCTGATGATCGATGCTTATGATCTCGATAGGCGATAACTGCCGGAGCCTCGATAAAAGCAGAGAACCTATCGGTCAGTCCATAGAGCAGACGTGGATTGAACGTAAGCAATGTTGCTTTACATCCCTTAAGTTCAAAGACAAGTCCTCTTGCAATAAGATCACCCTTTTCAATAACATTCTGGCCAAAGCTAAAGAAGGGCCCAGGGCGCTGGGAGATACGCAAAGCCAAATTACCAACATGAATTTGCTCTTCACTTGACAAAACCGTATCGGATGCCTGAGATTTTAGGGTGGTCAAAAAACATATAAGACACAATAAGAGTATTAACATGTATCCCAGATACTACTAAAAGAACGTATAGGCTATACGAGCAGTAGCTTGAAATTTTGCCCTATCTTGCTTTCCACGTAGTTTTTGTGCAACAGCAAACTGTATTCCTGCCTGCATAGATAGATACCTATTGGATGCAAATAATGATGGTCCCAAAAAGACAACATTGCCACCCGTGTTAGGAACAGTAATACCGTTTTTTTTGTTAGGTCGTGAATAAACACCGTTAAGCTCAAGCTGACCTGCAAGGATCCAACCTGGAGGATTGGCAAAATCGTATGCAAGACCGATATTATACAACACAACTTTACCCTCCTTAACACCCTGAAAACGAGTTAACGGTAAAGCAACGGCAGTTACTACAAAACCGGTCCAATCGAAGGTTTGAAAACCTCCTGTTGTTCCAAGCAAAAAGCTTGCCGCATCAATAGTTGCAAAGCCTTGACCAGGAGTTTGAACAGTAGCAAAGATGGTGCCAATAAGTGAGTAAGTTTTTTGCAATTCAAGATAGTATGCATATTCAGCTTCAAACGTAACACGTCCCAGTCGAGTTTTAGACTTTGCTTTGGCACTCGCTGTCTTACTAGTACTTACATGCATACTATGGGTAGTTATATCAGCACTTATAATAGAAGAATTGAACAAAGATGACTTTGATGGTGGCTTAGGAGGAGATGGTGGAGGTGGTGGAGGCGGAGTACGAACTGCAGGAATAAGAAGAAAGAGCGAAAAATCTTTTTCGGGCTGATAAAAAATTTCGGTGATCGCTTCAAAAAGGTTACTCTGATGAAATTTGAGATCATAAAATGTCTCACTTACAATAAAGTTACCCTTTTCTGCTATCTGCAAGCCAAAGCTAAAGAGAGGACTAGGACGCTGAGAAAGCGGCAATGATAAAATACCAATTGGTGTTTGCTCATTGGGCTTAACACCTACTATTACACCCATAATAGGATGCGCTGTCAGTAAGCAGATGAGCATAACTAAGCGTGTAGTATATAACACTGCTTCTCCCCCCCTGGTGAAGGCTACAAGTATTTCTTGAGCAGTTCTTGAATAATATGAGGATTACCCTTACCATCTGTTTTCTGTAGCGCTTGACCTACAAAAAACCCAACTAACTTTGTTTTACCTGCACGATATTCAGCTGCTTGGTCTGGGTATGCTGTAATAAGATCTTTAATAATTTGTTCAAGCTCGCCCAGTGACCCAACTTGCTCAAGTCCCCGTTCACGTACAAAAGCAGCTGGTGAAGTACCATTACGGGCAACTTCAGCAAAAACCTCCTGTGCAACTCGGTTATTAATAGTACCTTTATCAAGTAGATCAATAAGCTCAGCTAAGTGATGGGGTGTTACTTTAAATGCAGCTAATGCAATCTTCTGCTCTTTAAGCCAGCTCATAACATCACGAAGCACCCAATTAATAAGATGCTTACTATGAGTAAAACAAGCTGCTTGTTCATAATAGTCAGCAAGATCAGGGTTATCGATTAAAATTTCTGCTTCATAATCAGAAAGACTATAGCACGCACGTAAACGCTTAAATTTTTCATCAGGCAATTCAGGTAACTGCTGCTTAATCTGCTCAATCCATGTATCGTCAATCTCTATACGTGGCAAGTCAGGATCAGGAAAGTATCGATAGTCAGCTGCCTCTTCTTTGATCCGCATAGATTCAGTTTTGTGCTTTTTGGCATTCCACAAGCGCGTTTCTTGAACAACTTTTCCTCCATGCTCAATGAGCACTATTTGTCGCTCAATTTCGTAATCTATAGCATCACTAATAAATTTAAATGAGTTTATATTTTTAAGTTCGCATTTAGTCCCCAGTTTTTCTTGTTCCTTTTTACGAACGGAAACGTTTGTATCAGCACGAAAAGCGCCTTCTTCCATATTACCCGAACAGATACCCAAATACATTACAAGAGCTCGCAGGGCCTTAAGATAGGCACGGGCTTCAGCTGAGTTTGAGATATCAGGATATGAGACAATTTCAAGTAGGGGAGTTCCAGCTCTATTAAAATCGATAAAACTTTCATTATGATGTGCTGCATGAATACTTTTGCCTGCATCTTCTTCCATATGAATACGGATAAGACGAATATACTTCACGCTCCCGTCTTCGCGTTGAATAGCTATAGAGCCATCTTTAGCAAGAGGCTTATCGCTTTGGGTAATTTGATAATTTTTGGGCAAATCAGGATAAAAATAGTGCTTACGCGCAAATTCATTGCTCTTGTTAATAGTACTATGGGTAGCAAGGGCTGCACGGATACCAAAATCAACAACTTCTTTATTGAGCACGGGCAAAACCCCTGGATGTCCAATACATATAGGACAAATATCTTTATTAGGCTGATCAGATATCCCATTGGCCGACGGACAAAAAATCTTACTTTTTGTCAATAATTGCACGTGAACTTCGATGCCAATAGTTGCTTCATAGTCAGGATAGCGTGCCAAAACCGAAAGTTTCTCTTCCACTCAGTTATTTCCTTCGTTTGATCTAGATCTTTTTCTTCTACCACTTTACCATAACCTCAAAATTTGACAACCATATAGTTTGACGGATTGTCTCAATGAGAATAAACTATAAAAAGTTATGAAGCTTTTAATACTGACCTTATTAAACAAAATTATTTAAAAGGTTCATCAAAATGTTTCATAGCAAGCTGCGTGCTATTACTTTCTGGCTACTTCTTAGTGCAGTAAGTATTCAGATATCTACCGCACAGGAATACCAGCGCAAAAAAATACTCATATTCTTTTGCGGCATAGGCGGAGGTCATATATCAGCAAGTACGGCACTCGCAAGCTACCTGCACGATGATTACGAAGTAACACGTGTTAATATTTTTGGCGAAACATTACGTCCCCTTGATGTAGTACGGTCAATTACTAACTCACGTTATAGCAATGAAGATCTTTGCAATTACCTCTTTACTCGCCTTCCTAGCAGATGTATAGATATTCTTGCTTCTTTCGGCTCATGGGTTATTGATCAGCAGCAATCCTCAATGGATAGGCTACTTTATGACTATTTAGCATCACATAAGCCCGACCTTGTCATCTCAGTAGCACCTCATGTAAATGGGGCTTTAGCACGTGTTACTCAAGAACTCAGCCTACCATTAATTATTATACCAACTGATCTGGATGCAACTGATTTTGTCGATAATCTTGAAGCGCCTTATCACAAACAGCTATTTTACACCTATGCTTTTGATGATCCAGCACTGCTCTCATCTGTTGTCTCTAAGAAAATACCCAAAGAGCAACTTCGTATTCTCGGATTTCCTATACGTTCTGAGTTTTTAAAGCGAAAAGACATAGCAGCACTCAAACGTGAATTTAATGTGCCTACCGATAAGCCCATAGTCATGATCCTTATGGGATCACTTGGGTCAAAAGCAAGTTATCATTACGTAAAAAATATAGCCAAGACAAAACTTCCTCTTCATATTATCGTCTGCCTTGGCCGCAATGAGCACCTCCATAGAGCAATTGAAACAATAAGACTTCCACCGGGCATGAGTATCTCAATTTTTGGCTTTACTCAACGCGTTGCTGACCTCATGGCCCTATCCGATGTACTTATTACCAAACCTGGTACAGTGAGCGTGTGCGAAGCGCTCCATGCACAGGTACCGATTATTATTGATAATACACGGGGCTGCTTGCCCTGGGAGAGATTTAATCTTACGTTTATTCAGGATCATAAGTTTGGCGATGTATTAACATCATTTAACGACCTTAAAGATCTGCTTATAGACTATCTCTTTACTCCAAATTATCGGTCATATATCAAGACTGCTTTGAAGAACTACAGCAAACCTCACTTTGAAACTGAGATACGCTCTCTTGTTGCCTTGTCACTTAAAGGCAATTATGAGAAATCACATACTCATTCAGACATTCCTGTTGTTCAAGAAGCCTGAGCACATATAGCCAAAAACTTTTGGAATTACGATGCTCTGTAAAACCTCACAAGAGGACAACAGTATGCAAAAACCAAGCATCTTTCTCGCAGGCTATGTCGCTGAAACAAGAATCACCTGCTTTTAAACTGGTGAGTGTCAAAGTTCCTCATGATACGCAAGCTCACTATGATCTTTAAGTAAATTTTGGAAGAATTCATATAAGCTATAAGTAGGGTGTAAAGTATCAGGAATTGGCAATTCGTTCCTTAAGTTAAAGTCAAGATTAGTATAAACTACTGAATAGAATATTAAATCTACCTCCTCTTCAATTAAGAATTGTATTACACTGCATCTTTCGATGAATCCTGACTCCAGCAGTGGCCTTAATGCTGTCTTTACATGACGCATATGATCAAGCATTATTTTGTTCTGAAGATCCGGCATAGCATAAATAGCAGGCTGCAAAGGGGTACCCATACATTTATCATAGAGATTTGCTTTCTCCCTAATTGCTTCCTCTCTCATGCTAAAAAGCTGCGCCCAGCTACTTTCACTAACTTGTAGTATAAGATCATTATCTATTGAGACTATGCCGGCACTATAACTTGCCAAACCTGCTTGCTGATGAGGCATTACATTGCTTACGTAATCGTTATACCATTGGATAGCCAGACCACTGGCCTCGTGTCGCAGTTCTTTATCAAGTACTGCTATATCTGCCTCAAGCTGATTTATACTATATTCTTCAGACAGTGGTTGTGGGCTCATCGTAGCACATACTAATGAAGTAGTTAAATATCGTAGTGTGTTCATAGAATCCCTTTATTTTTTACTATAACCTGAGTGCGACGTGTGCACAAGCACTAGGGCAAGTGCACGAACTATAGTGTAGCCATAAGATATTTACCAAAAAATTGACTTGTTATTTTTCTCAAATTGAGTAATCTAGATAGTGATAAAAAAAAGCTACACCTTTGGCAAACGTGCTTATCTTCACCATTGCTTGTTCATCACGTTCATAAGTCATTGGTGAACCACAGTTCTTACTACAAAAAACTGAACTATCTACAATGATAACAAAGCGCGTTTTACTCTTGGCCAGCAGTATGTTCTCAGCAACACTAGGCAGCTATTGCTATGAAGTTGCCCATGATTGGCAAGCAATGGAGAATAATTTCTATCCTGCCAATCTAGGAAATTATTGGAAATTTTTAATGCCTGACTATAGCAACCTCATGCTATCTATAGCGGCACCCCTTCAACTTTTTTCGTATACTATGACAATGGGCGAACCTATCAAAAAAAAAATATTGGTCTTTTTTAGTGAAGGTGGCGGTGGGCATAAATCGGGATTTAAGGCACTTGAGGAATACCTAGGCGATATCTATGAGATTCAGGGGGTTAATATACTTCGTGATATTCTTGCACCCCTTGACCCAGTACGCTTTCTTACTTTTGATGCTTATACTGGCGAGGACCTATATAACTATCTTTTAACGAGTCGCTGGATTTGGTGTTTAGACCTGCTATCCCATCTAGGATTACGCAGGTTTCAAGCTCAACAGCCGGAAATTGAGCAGCTGATGTATTCGTATCTTTCTCAGCAACAACCGGATTTAATTATTTCGGTGATGCCATTTATAAACGCAGCGCTCGCCAATGTTGCTAAAACGCTCAATATTCCCTTTTTGGTAATACCTGTTGATTTTGATACAACCCTTTATATTAATGGCTTGCGCGCATCTGAATATAAAAATTTTTTTTATGCCTTACCCTTTAATGACCCACGTATTAAGCAAAAAATTTTACCAGCCCATATAACAACCGATCGTATCGGGGTTATCGGCTTTCCCGTTCGCACAGACTTTTTAGAAAAAAAAGACCCAATAAAAATCAAGAGAGAGTTTGACATACCTGATAGCGGCAAAACTATTATTATGTTGCTCATGGGAGCTTCAGGATCAATTACAACATATCGCTATGTTCGCAGAATAGCACGTATGAACCTCCCAATCCATCTTATTGTATGCCTGGGACGAAGTGAAAAGCTACGTCACAAAATAGAAAAGATTAGGTTGCCTGAGCAGATGAGTATTTCCATTATTGGATTTACCCCTCGAATATCGGATCTCATGGCTATCTCTGACATTTTTATCACCAAGCCTGGACCAACCAGTATCTGCGAGGCACTGCACATGAGCCTACCTATGATTTTGGACAATACAACGCATGTTTGGTGGGAAGATCTTAACGTTGAATTCGTTAAGGCTCACCATTTCGGTGATGCCTTCACCAATTATCATGAACTTGAAGAGCTCATCACTCATTATGTAAACGATATAACATATCGGGGACAGCTAAAAAACAGAATAACATCCTATAAAAAGGGTAATTTTTGTGAAAATGTGCGAACTCTTGTTCAGCACATGCTTGCCGAACAAAAAAGCTCCTGTATTCGCTTAAATGTGTTACCGAGTCACTTTCATGGCTATTTTATCAACAACTATGGTCGCTATCTTTTGGCCTCACCTCATAACTTCCCTAAGCTCACTACACCAGACGTAGTAAACTCGGGAATTTTGATGCCCCTTTTTATACCACCACTGGTTACCACATATCCAAGCCCGACTAATCCCTTAAATAAGCTCAGCAGAAAAAATCTCCCTGCTTTTCCATGTGGTGAATATTAAGATGACGAGTCAATCACGTAATCACCTCGATGCATATCTTCTTGACCAATAAGCACAATTTTACATGCATAGCTTCTTTCAAGCTGGAGAATAGAGTTATATTCAACGCCGGCAATATACTGCAAGACAATGGGATGCACCGTAAGCGTTATAGTGTTTTTAAGTGCTTTACTGTCAAGGCCTTCTTTTAGTTTACGTAAAATAGCATATGCCTCGGTTTGCAAAGATCGAACAAAACCCAGGCCGTTACAGGTAGGGCAGGTCTGAGTCATTTGTTGAACAAGCGTTTTGCCTGAACGTTTACGTGTCATTTGAACAAGACCAAATTCAGATACTTTGAGGACTACTGACTGAAATTTATCTCGTTCTTTCAGCGTTTTTTCAAGTACCCGATAGAGCTTTTGGCGATTAGCAGCAGTTGCCATATCAATAAAATCTATAACGATCAGACCACCGATATTACGCAAGCGTAATTGACGTACTACTTCTTCGGCAGCTTCAAGATTGGTCTTTAAAATCGTATCTTCAAGATTGCTTTGACCCGTATAGCGTCCCGTATTGACGTCAATAACTGTCATTGCCTCTGCTGTCTCTATAATTAATGACCCACCAGATTTAAGATATACTTTTTTATTGAGTGCTTGCTCAATCTGTTTTTCTATCCCATATTTTTCAAATAAAGTTGGCGGACCCTTATAGTATCGGACCTTATGTGCCTGCTCAGGCGCAATATTTTTAACAAATTTATAAATCCGTGCTTGTGTATCTTGATCGTCACAGATAACGGCCTCAACATCGGTATCAAGATGATCGCGAACTGCTTGTAGTGATATATCAATATCTTCGTAAATTTTTTCCTCTGGCTTAGCCTCTTGATAGCGCTTTAAAATGGTATTCCAGGTATCTATCAAGTAGGATAAATCTTGCAATATCTCTTGAGATCCTTGATGTTCTGAGGTTGTTCTAATAATAGCGCCCATACCTTCGGGCAAATTCTGTGTCAATAACTCACGTAGACGCTGTCGTTCTTCTTTTTCTTCAATTTTTTTGGAAATACCAATACGCGGTATATTGGGCATGAGTACCAAAAATCGTCCAGGTAGCGTAAAGCAGGTTGTTAGCTTTGCTCCTTTTTCATATACAGGCTCTTTACTAACTTGTACCAGAACAGTTTCGCCTTCTTTAAAGATTTTGCTAATATCAGGCTCAGGCCGTATTACCGGCTCAATCTTACGAAACTGCTCATCTTCTTCAATATCCTCAAGCTGATCACCACTCGTCATACGCTGAAGTGCCAGCTCACGATCAACTTCAGATATATGAAGAAAGCCTGCACGCTCTTGTCCTATATCAACAAATGCTGTTTGTATGCCAGGCAATACTTTGATAACGCTGCCTTTAAAAAAGCTTCGCTCAAGTGTCTCTATCGCATGCGAGCCAAAATAAATATTTTGTAGTGCGTCGTCACGCGTAATAGCAATTCGTGTTTGCCATGGATTATCGTTAATTAAGATTTTTTTCATTGGTATCCACATAAATTTCGTAGAGCATCTTAAAATTACTTAAAGCTTTATACTATTAATAATAACCGATCTTCGCGACAAATAGTAGAAAATCCTTAAAATTTATGGTACATTCCGTTTCACTCAGTTACACATCATGAGGATTACCCAAAGGATTGCTTATGAAAAAAAATCTGGTTTTTATTATGTGCTTAATCTTATTACTTCCTGCTTGCTTACAGAACCCTGCTTCAACAAGCTCTGTTCCTCATACAACTACAACGTCAACTTCTGAAGATCCTAAAGATAGAGATGCTGAAGGCTATAATAAAAATACCAAAAAAAGTATTTTTGACGATGACGTAGAAGCATTCGTTCTTGATGAAGATTCTAATCCGTTTATAAATTCCCCCTCTGGAGACCACACTATACAGCTCGTTCCCCATGAGGCACTTGATGCCACGGCTCAGGCATTTACATCTGATACACAGCACGATCAAGCACAACATGGCTTAAAAACGATCTATTTTGCATACGATGAATTTGAATTACACCCACAGCAAAAACCTGTCCTTGATTATAATCTCAATCTTATTAGTAAGCTTACACAAAAGGGTTACACCATTATTATCGAAGGCCATGCTTGCAAATTTACAAAATCAGCAGTATATAATATTATGCTCTCGAGTAAACGTGCCCAAGCCGTTGCTGACTATCTTGTTGAGCATGGTATCCCGCGACATTTACTCAAAACGGTAGGCCGTGGCTCTGAACTTTGTATTGTGCCTCAAGGAACTATGGAGCAACAAGCACCTAACCGTCGTGTAGAATTCTACGTGCTCAGGTCATAAAAACGTGATTAAAAAGGCGATCATATGAAGCATGTTATATATAAAGCACTATTTGTTAGTATCTTCTGCACTAGTACTTATGCACATAACTACGCCTATGACCCATTAATTGTGGCTGTGTGTATGATCAAGGACGAGGCATCTGTCATTCGCCAAACGCTTGATCCCTTGCGAGAAGCTGGCATTACCGCTTTTCTTATCTTTGATACCGGATCAACTGATACAACTGTCGAAGTGGTTAACGAATATTTTGCCGAACATGCTCTCTCTCAGACCTATGTTATCCAAGAGCCCTTTATTGATTTTGCCACATCCCGTAATAGAGCACTTGATCTAGCAGAAGAAAAATTTCCTCATGCAGCATTCCTGCTCATGCCAGATGCAGAGTGGTATCTCGAAAATGGATCTGATCTTATAGCCTTCTGCCAACACGAAGCATATAATGGACATCAAGCTGCTTATCTCGTGAGACTCTGTATGGGGGGAACTCATTTTTACCAAGCACGCCTTACCCGTTGTCATTTTGGCGCACGTTTTATTCATGATGGTGATATTCACGAGGCTATCTATGCAACAGCAAAGGTTCCTTCAAGTGTAACATTCAAGGTATGCCGTACCAAAGAAAGTCAAGCCAAGTCTGCTCGTCGTTGGTTGCATGATAAAGATATCCTGCTTGCCCGCTACAAAAAAAATCCTCGTGATCCCCGAACCGTTTTTTACCTAGCCCAAACATGTGCCTGTTTGGGCGACTGGGAAAGTGCTTATACCTACTACAAAGAGCGCGTAAAGCTACAAGGCTGGTCTGAAGAGAATTTCATAGCCTACTGTCGCCTTGGCGAGGCTGCCGAACAGTTAGGCCCTGACATGTGGCCAATTGCTCTTGATAGCTATTTAACAGCATACGAGCTTCGTCCTACCCGTGCTGAACCCTTAATTCATATAGCACGGCACTATTTGGCACAGGATAAGATGGCTTCATGTGATCTTTTTGCACAACCAGCTTGCCGGATCCCTTATCCAAAACAGGATCTCCTGTTTGTTGAGTCAGAACTTTATGATTATGAACGCTACGATGTTCTTGGACGCTGCTCCTGGTACATTGGCAATTATGATGTTGGGGAAGATGCTGTACGCAAAGCCCTTGAGGCTCACCCTGATTTTCCGCATCTTCATCGAAACCTGTCTTTCTATCTTGACCGAAAAGACACAACGTTAGCACCTGCTGCAAGCGCTGCTTAATAATCAAGCACCTGTTATTTACCTACACAAAACTCTTTAAATACAGCATTCATACCAACTTCGCTTACCGTTTTGCCAGTTAATTCACTTAGGCACTCGAGCGCATCTTTAAGGTGATATGAAACAAGTTCATAGGCAATAGCAGAAGACGTAAGCAGAGTTTGTATAGCATGTAAACGCCTTTCAAGTCCCATTAAAAGATTATATTGGCGTTGATTAACCAAGAATGGTGATTCGCTTGCGGCAAATAATTGGATAATTTTTTCTTCAAGAGCTTGCTCAAGAACATCGCTATAAGCACCCGTCATGCTGGAAACTTTAATACAAGTTTTTCCAGACAAGCATGTTGCAGCTTCGGGCAGATCACATTTATTCTGCACTAAAAGTACTTTCGTACCGTAATTAGCTATAATATTCTGGTAAACTTGAGTTTCTTCAGCTGCTAATAACCGCGAGCCATCCAGCACGAGAATGATAATATCAGCACTATGAGCTTCATCAAGCGACCGTTGAATGCCAGCCTGTTCTATACTATCGTTAGTACTGCGTAAACCTGCTGTATCAATAAGCGTCCAGTAGTTTCCATTTCTATAAAGACCTGCTTCTATACTGTCACGTGTAGTACCAGCAATATCGGTAACAATAGAGCGTTTTTGATTCAAGAGCATGTTAAAAAGCGACGATTTACCAGCATTGACGGAACCTATTAAGGCTATACGAACCCCTTGCCGTATCTGTTGCTGCGCATTAAAAGTCTTTTTAATATCAGTAAGCTTCTCAAAAATACGATCAAGATAGAGCTTAAGATGATCACCAAAGTCACCCTCTTCATCAAGAAACTCAAAACTTGCTTCGCACCAGGCAAGTGTTTTTATCAACTCTTTCTCTATAATTTCTACCCAGTAAGAAAAGCTACCATCAAGCTGAGCAAGTGATTTCTTAAGCGCCATCTGAGTCTGAGCTTGAATAAGCTCATTAATAGCTTCTGCTTGAATCAAATCAATTTTTCCCAGCATAAAGGCACGACGCGTAAACTCACCCGGTTGAGCTAAACGTGCGCCACGGGAAATCGCTTGCTCAATAATTGCTTCTATTAAAAATTGGTTATTATGACAGGTAATCTCAATGGTGTCTTGTCCGGTAAAAGTGCGCGGGGCATCCATAACAATAAAAAGCACCTGATCAATAGGTTTTCCCTCGTGATCAATAACCCAACCATAGTGCACCGTATGACTTTCTTGATTAATAAGCCGCTTATTACCGGGTAGCTTGCTCATGTTGTTTGCTATAGAACGAGCACTGATCCCAGAAATCCTAATTAACGCAAGGGCACCATTACCACGAGGTGTACACTGTGCTATAATCGTTTCATCATCGCGGATGTGTTGTATCATGATACAAACCATCCGCATGCGTAAGAACTATTTTATGACCTCGTAGCCCTGTTTTAAACGCGTGCTTAAGAGTCTCCAAGAGTAATGTTGCAAAACTAGCAAGCAATTGCTTTTCTTTATCACGGTCTTGCAATAAGTGATCACTCAGCGTAATGCGAAGATAGAATTGTTGCGGCTCAATGGTAAACGTAATATGCCCCAAGTTCATGTTAGCAAGCGTTTCACTAAGCCACGCTTGCGCTTGATGTACCATGGACTCAGTCCACAATATAGGTAACTGTCGCTGTTGTGTTGGCTTTTGAGCCCGTGTTTTTTGAGCTTGTTGCTCTTCTACGCTTCCTTCCTGAGCAACTTTAATCTCTATTTTTGCTTCCGGCATTTCTTTAGGTGGCTGCTGACGTTGCACTGGCTTAGGCCGCTCATACTCACGCTGTCCATTCTGTGGTCTTGCTTTGTGAGCCTGTTCAACAGCTTTTCCAAGGGGTTTTTCGTCAAAAAAGAGAGCTATTTTTGCAGAGCGTATGGTCATGCCAATAAAATTTTTCTGTGGTTCCTCTAAAATTTTTATAGAAAATTCTTGAGGCTGACCCGCCTTAATCCAACCCTGTTCTATAGCTTTAATAAGCGATGATGCTTCCTGCATAACTGATTTCATAAATGGTGCCTTTTTAGCATGAACATAAAAATTGTTTTATACTTATAGAGAGCCAAGCATACTTGCTTATTACGTATTAAAAGACGTGTGAAAGGAATTGTATACATGCCTAGAGAGTAAGATATAATCTGGAGCGGGAAACGGGATTCGAACCCGCGACCTTTGCCTTGGCAAGGCAACACTCTACCAGCTGAGCTATTCCCGCGATTTGTTATTATCTGTAAACTTATCATAACCGACAAATTTGTCAACTTTAGAGCAGCATAGGACATAGTATGATCACGTATCTTCGCGGTCGCATTAGCGATAGTACAGCTTCAAGCGTTACCTTGGATGTTAATGGTATTGGCTTTGGCATACAGGTACCTGAGGGACACCAGTTTACGATCAAAACTGAAGCAGAACTCTTTATTTATATGCATTGGAACCAAGAACAAGGGCCACAACTCTACGGTTTTACTTCGCATGCTCAAAAAGCTGTTTTTACGCTTATTTTAAGTGCTTCTGGTCTTGGACCCAAAATTGGACTTACTATCTTAAGCCAACTATCACCAGCTGTTTGTATCACCGCCCTTATAAACAGCGATAGCAGAACCTTGAGCTCCATAAGTGGCATTGGCCCCAAAAAAGCCGAAAGCATGATTATGCAACTTAAAGACAAAGCGGCTAAACTAGCCCAAACTGGTATTATCGAAAATACGGCGCCACTTACAACGCTTAAAAAGCTTAATGACGTTCTCGTTTCGCTCAATTACTCAAGGCCCGAAATTACAAACGCTCTGGAACACGTTAAAAAAACAATTTCTTTAGACCAAACTTCATTTGATAATCTTCTGCGCAGCACGCTTGCAGTATTATCAAAAAAATAACTTAATTTTAAGATATTTAAAGTTGCTTATGCGGGCATTGTGCCTAAACCTTATCTGTATGTGATTAACCTATACTGAGCTATTTGACAGAGCATGAGCTATAAGTTACATTATATAATTATATTAAGGTTGTCATTTTAAATAAAAAATACGCCCAAAAGATACATTGTGAGCAGGCATATTATAGCCTTAGCAAATTTTATTATGTTCCTGTTGAGCTTACATCAGCTCATATGCATACAACTTTCTGACCAAGATCAGCTTCAGCATAATGAGAGCCTCATAGAGGCAGCAAAAGGGGGACGTAACGGTGCCGTAACCTCTTTGCTCCATCAGGGAGCAGATGTTAATTATACCACTCAAGATGGCATTACTGCTCTCAGGGAAGCAGCTGCCTATGGACATGTAGATACCGTTAGAGTACTTATTGATCGTGGTGCTCACGTTAATCAGACTTATAAAAATGGCTCTACTGTTCTTATAGGTGCAGTCCATGGAGGTCATCCCGGGCAAAGAGAAATAGTTAGAGTGCTTATAGAGCATGGGGCTGACATTAATCATGCTGATAATCGGGGGGCTACCGCTCTTACATGCGTATCTTGTCATAGCTCTACAGAGATAGCTAGAGTGCTTGTAGAGCATGGTGCAGATGTTAATTATATTAGTAACATTGGTAGCACTGCGCTTATAGAGGCAGCAATAGGCAGAAGGACACATACAATTACGTTACTTTTGCGTTATGGTGCTCCACTACCACCGGCAATAGATAGAGAGCTGACTATAAGAATATTAGACGAGACAAAAATCTCACCGCTAGCTCGAGCAATTATTACTAGAAATAGAGACGCCGTTATAAGGCTTCTTGATGAAAATAACGCTACTATAGTTGGCAGAATTGTGAGCTACTTCTTACCACATAGAGTTAATTATCGCGATAACTTTGGCATGACAGCATTACACTGGGGAGTTGCTCAAAATTATGGTGCTCTCGTTGAAGATTTGCTTGCTGAGTATAACCCCGATTTGACTATACAAGATGACGAAGGCAATACTCCCCTAAACTTAGCTGCACGTAATGGTAATGATCTTATTCTTCAAGTATTACTTGCTTGTGGTGCAGATATCAGTGCTCAAAATAACAATGGTGATACACCATTGCACCTGGCTATTCGAGCTGGACGCACAGCTATCGTTAGACAGTTACTGCGAGCCAACGCTCATATGAACATTCGTAATAGTCAAGGGTTAACTCCTCGGTCTCTCGCACAAAGATATCCTCACCATCGTGCTATAAGAGATCTTCTTGAGCCTATAGCAGGTCAAGCATTGCTCCGCTTACTATCAACTGAGGGCCAACAAGGACGATTAGGCGTACTCCATACCGATAACAATACGAATGGAACAGCACAGCCTTTACCCGTTGTACCCAATGGTATACTTCCTGCTGAAATTGCTGCGCGCATTGCTGGTTTCGTTGTAGCTCACAGACAACCTGCTCAATTAAGATCAAACTCCAATTCAAACTCTTAGCTTCTTGCTTAAATACAATCATGACATTAGCGAAGCGAAGGCCTAACCTATTTCATAGTATCTCAAGAGTTTTTTTCTAGCACTGGCGACCACCATCACTGTTCAATATTTCCCTTAGGACACCTTACTATGGTTTGACAAAGCACAGACTGCAAACCACGATATACAATTACAAGAATCGTCATTTTAAATAAAAACGCCGTTTAAAAAGGACATAATTTGAAAAGGTATATTTTAATATTAGTAAGCTTTATAATTTTTTCTGCTTAATGCAAATCAGCTCATGAGCATGCAGCCCATCAACCGAGAGCACAACCAACTTCAACTGATTAATAATCAATTGCTAGGCGCAGCAAAAGCAGGAGATAAAGATACCGTAACCTCTTTGCTTGATCAAAGTCCTGACGTTAATTGTGCTGATGAAAATGGCTATACTGCTCTTATATGGGCAGCTGCTAATGGGAGGCAAGATATATGGTGCACTTGTCAATCAAGCTGATAATAATGGCAATACTGCAGCTAGGTTAGCAGCTCTATATGGACATACGAATACTGCTTTTAGAGCATGGAACTGATGTTAATTATACTACCGGTACTGGCTATACTGCTCTTATGTGGGCAGCTCAAAACAGACACACTGATATAGTTAACGTGCTTGTACGCTATGGTGCCATTATACCACCTATCACATCAGCTCAAGCAAGGAACATAAGTATACAAGCACTAAAGAAAAGCAAAGTCTCACCATTGGCTCTAGCAATCATCATAAGGGACAAAGAAGGTGCTATGCGGCTCCTTGATAAAAACGGTACTGTCATCTTTGACAAGCTCATGAGCTACTTCTTACCTAATAGGACTAATAGCGTTAATTATCGCGATAACTTTGGAATGACAGCACTACACTGGGCAGTTGCTCAGAATTATAACGAACTTGTTGAAGATTTAGTTAATGGGTATAACTCTAATCTAACTATACAGGATAACGAGGGTAATACTGCCCTACACTTAGCTGCACGTAATGGCAATGATCTTATTGTGTTCAAGTGTTACTTGCTCATAATACTCAGGCTACACTTATACATAACAACGAGGGATATATTCCTTTGGGACTTGCCAGACGCATGGGTCATACGCATATTGTTGATAGACTTGATCAGAATGTAGCTCTCGGTGATTACAGTCCTATGAGCACCACTGATACCAACATAAGACGCAGAAGGCATGTAGAAGACATCATGCACGATTGAACACCTATAGGAGCTATTAGACTAAACATTACATTAGTGTTATATTTTTTAAAATTGCTTTAACCAGGTTTACGCTTTCTCCTCCCCTTACTCAAGCGAGGGGTTTCTGAAAGCACAATGATCTATGAAAAGACTCCAACTTCGGTATAAGATTCTTACTACATCACTTGCTCTACTGGAAGAGCCTACCGTACAGTTAGCCAAAGCTAATGATCGTTTAATGTACATTATACTACGTGATTCTCAGATACATCGGTTTAAGCACTGCTATCAGGCTTGGTGGCAATTTCTTAAAAATTTCCTCGAATATACACACGGTATCGAGACTCTTGAGTTTGATCAAGCACTGAAAGAATCCTATAGGCTCGGTCTCGTTACAGAAGAGGAAAACCATGATCTGCTCAACATGATACATGACCGTGGCCAAACCTCTGACACCTACCATGAGCCAGGAGCAGACCATTTATCAGTCAAAATAACCAAATACTGTATCCTTATGAGAATATTGGCAAATCGCTTTGAAAGGCCTATTACTCAATTAAGCTTACAAATAAGCTTGCAAAGCAATCCTTATGGTTAACAAACTCACATGATACGCACGCAAATCAAGAATATAACAAGCTACACTCTCTCTGGCCTAGCACTCGTCCTGACTCTCTTTTCGATATACCCCATCATAAGCATGCAAAGAGATGATGACCTGCAAAACAAGAGAATAGAATTTGATAAGTATATATTAATGGGTGATAATGTGGTACAGGATATAAGATCTCTGCTTAAGGTAGATCCAACTTTCGATGTTAATTATATCTCTCAAAATTTGGAAGGCTCTGGAGGCACACCTCTTTTAGCAGCAATTTACTGGAATAACAGCTTAACGGTAAAAGTACTTTTGCGCCATGGAGCACAATGCCAACAAGAAGATCACTTACAAATGGCAGTCAATCGCAACTATACGGCCATATTATTAATGCTTTTAGCACATGGAGCCCGTCCGGAAGGCGTAACTATTCACAACAAGATGATGATTAAAGCCGTAAAAAGCCGTCTAAAAGAAACACTACCCAAGCTTTCTCTGCAAGCTCTTACAGGAACCTTAACACAACCAAAGCTAAGTGTCAAAGCACGGTTAAAAAACCTTTTATCTAAGGAGCATCGAGAAACATCACAAGCTAAGATTAATGAGAAAGGTGAGATGCATATGACTGCGCTCCATTGGGCTGCAGCGCAAGGACAGAGTGACGCTCTTATGCTACTTTTAGAACATCAAGCAGAAGTAGGTGCTCAAGATGAAGATGGCAATACACCGTTACACTTAGCAGCTCGTAATGGTAAGCTAAACGCAGTTAAAATTTTGCTTGCGCAGAGAGCTCTAGCTCATCTCGTTAACCAGCATGGTGATTCACCTGTATCTCTTGCCCAAAAATACCATCGGGCTGATATTGTAGAACTTTTTTCAGAAGGACAAGCAAGTCGTACTGTGTTTAGTAGTATATCAAAATTAGGCTCTAGCGGCGGCTTTGCATGGCAGCCCAAAGGTGCAGTTGAGCCTCTTCCATTCGATGTTGCGAAAAAAATTGCCCAGTTTGTTTTGGCTCTTGGCCTTCCCTAATCTCTTGCACTTTTGTGCTAACTCTTGCTTAACTAAAGATCAGCGAAGGGCGATCTTAATTTCTCAATAAGGGATAGGCGCTATGCCAAAAATATCTCAAGAGCAAGTCTTGACACAAGCACTACGCGCGATTGCTCATCCCCTTAAGGGAAGCTTAGAAGATTATGACGCGTTATTAGAACGAGTAGGTGATGCTCGTTTTGTACTACTGGGAGAAGCATCCCACGGAACCCATGAGTTTTATAAGAAACGTGCTGAAATTACTCAGCGACTTATTACCGAAAAAGGCTTTAATGCGGTTGCAGTCGAAGCAGATTGGCCAGATGCCTATCAAGTTAATCGTTATGTACACCAGAATGACCCACTCATAACAGCTAATGAAGCTTTAGCAGGCTTTAAGCGTTTTCCTGCTTGGATGTGGCGCAATACTGATGTTCTTGATTTCATAACCTGGCTCGGTGAATATAATAGAAGCTTGCCGATTACCAACCCTAAAGTTGGATTTTATGGGCTGGATCTCTATAGCCTGTATACTTCGATTGAAGAAGTACTCATCTATCTTGAGAAAGTTGATAAGCAAGCAGCCGAGCGGGCACGCTATCGCTATTCGTGCTTCGATCACTTTTGGCAAGATGCACAAGGATACGGCTATGCTGCCCATTATAGTCCAGCACTATCGTGTGAAAAAGAAGCTATTAAGCAGCTTAAAGAATTAAGACTGCGTTCATTTGATGTGCTACAACGTGAGGGTTTAGTAGAACAAGATGAACTCTTTTATGCTGAGCAAAATGCTCGTGTAGTCAGCAACGCTGAACACTATTATCGTTCATTGTTTACTCATGACACTATTTCTTGGAATGTACGTGATCGTCATATGATGGAAACACTCGTTGAACTCGTAGCTCATCTTGAACGTACAGGAAATGCGGCAAAGATTGTCGTCTGGGCTCACAATTCCCATTTGGGCAACGCTCAAGCAACAGAGATGGCTCATAGAGGCGAACTTAATCTTGGCCAGCTCGTTCGCCAACACTATGGCAGTCAAGCAGTGTTAGTCGGTTTTACAACCTATACTGGCACAGTATCTGCAGCATCTGATTGGGGGGATATTGTTGAACGTAAGCACGTACGACCAGCGCTTAAGGGTAGTTACGAAGAAGTATTTCATGATACGAAAATTCCGAACTTTCTCATACTGCTCAGAGATAATGAAAAAATAACGGTAGAACTTCTCAATAAAGAGCGCTTAGAGCGAGCTATTGGTGTTATCTATCGCCCGGAGACTGAACGGTTAAGCCATTATTTTTATGCTCGCTTGCCTGACCAATTTGACGCAGTATTTCATATTGATACAACACATGCTGTAAAACCACTCGAGCGCACAAGTATATGGGAGCGCGGGGAAGTACCGGAAACGTTTCCTTCAGGAGTATAGATCTGATGCAAAATGATATATTTACAGATAGGTTTGATGCTGCTTATAGGCTAGCAGAAAAACTAAAAGCCTACAAAGATAACCCCCATGTGATTATTCTCGCTATACCACGCGGTGGTGTTGAGCTTGGCTACGTTTTGTCACATGAACTTCACGCTCCACTCGATGTTATTTTTACAAAAAAAATAGGGTTTCCAGGAAATCCTGAATATGCTATCGGTGCCATGAGCGTTGATAGTGTGCTTATTGATGAACGAGTTGCTCGATTATCGCCCGATATTACAGCACATATACAACGCGAAATTAAACAGTTAAAGCATGTTTTAGAAGAACGCTCCAAAAAATATAGAGGGGATCGTCCTCCCTTAGATATAACCAACAAAATCGTTATTATTACCGATGACGGGATAGCAACAGGCAAAACACTAGAACTTACTATAGATCTTGTTAAAACAAGCAAACCACAAAAAATTATCGTAGCTATACCTGTCATACCACGTGATGCGCTATCGCATCTTGAGAATAAGGTCGACGAAGTTGCTACTGTTATTGTGCCCGAGCACTTTTTTGCCGTCAGCCAGTTTTATCAAGAATTTGATCAAGTTGATGACGCCGAAGCTATTAAACTTTTACGTGAAAGCTATAAAGATTATGAAGGTGACCAGACATGATCGTATTCTATACGACTCAGATACGCCATCTGGCATCAAGTATAGCTCTTAAACAGGGTAATTATCTTATCAAAAAGTTTAGCGATGGTGAGTTATATATTAAAGTCGAAGAAGACGTAAGAGGCAAGATTGTCTGGATTGTTGCTGCTACATGTCCACCGGCTGATAGTCTCCTTGAGCTGTTTTTTCTCATTGATGCTTTACAGCGTGAGCATGCCATAATTAACCTTTTTATTACCTATTTTGGCTATGCACGTCAAGACAGAGCAGAACCTGGGGAGGCCTTAAGCTCGGAAGTAATCTGTAATTTCTTAAAAACTTTTAAACTTAACAAGATTTTTATAATTCACCCTCACAATGAATCTTTGCATACCCTATTAAATTTTACTACTATTGTTCCCCTGGATTTACTCTGTACTATAGCAAGACCTTACGATGCCGTGGCAGCTCCCGACAAAGGTGCCTATGATTTGGTAACTGCCATGAGCACACAATGTGCTAAAAGTTCTATATCTTTAACTAAAATACGACCAGAACACGAGCAGGTTACCATACTCGATGCTCAAGATGAAATCAACCATAAAAAAGTGCTCATTGTTGACAACCTTATTTCAACGGGAAAAACCGTTATTAATGCAAGTAAGCTCCTAACAACATACGGAGCACAAAGCATCGACGCCTGTGCTATACATGGCGTTTTTTCTCCAGGCTCTTACGCAGCACTTGAAGCTAGTCCCTTACAAACCATATACGTGACTGATACACTTCCTCAAGAAAGTACTCATGCTCGTATACAGGTACTCAGTATAGCTCCATGTATTGAAGCAACTATACGCAAACAAAGCTAGTCAGACGTACATATTTTTCGTAAGCTAGAGATGCTCAACCAATCTTTCACGTAATTCACCTACACAAAAAGAGTATTTCATGTCAAAAAAACTGAGAACATTAACAATCATGAGCTTAAGCATGCTTGGTACTTATTACAATGCAAATGGTATGCAAGACATTCAGGAACCAGAAGATTTAGATAACGATGATAGCTGGACTATAATAGAGCAACCACCAAAGCCACAACCTGATCAACGAAACTTAAGTGCCCAGCTGTGCCATAGCGTCGAAAATGATGATTGGGAAAGTGTAGAAACTTTACTCAAGCGTGGTGCCGATATTAATACCATTATCGCTGCCGGACAAACTCCATTACATTGGGCTATTAAGCGAGGGAACAAAGAAGCAACAAAACTTTGCCTTGAACATAACGCTAATGTTAATGCTCGAGCTTGCGATGGCTCAACCCCATTAGCACTAGCCGTAGACAAAGATTATGCTGGTACTATTAAACTTCTTATTAAACATTACAACGCAAACAAAGAAATAGCCGACAACGAAGGGAGAACACCTCTTCATCTGGCTGTACTTAAAAATAACGATAAAGCTGTGAAGGTGCTCTTAAAACTTGGTGCCGATACTAACCTTATTGGTGTTAATGGAAAAACTATAATGCAAATTGCAGGCGAGCTTGGGCACGCAAAAATATACAAGCAGCTTTCTGCCGCAAACACTACAAAGCATAAGCGCAAAGCGCATAAGTCATGGTCAAGATAAATAGAAAAGTTCCGCTTTTTTTATATTCTTCAATCGTTAGCAATGCGAATTTCAAGTGCTTTAGAGGCTTGACCGAACAATATACTGTAAGCTATAATAAAACAATTAAAATTTGTCATTTTAAATAAAAATATAGCTTAAACAAAGGCAAACCATGAACAAGCGTACTTTAATATTAGTAAGCTCTATAATCTTTCTGTTTAGTTCAAATCAACTTGTAAGCATGCATTTTCTCAATGAAGAACAAGATCAGCTTCAGCCTAATGAGCAGCCCAATAAGCAATTGTTAAAGGCAGCAGAAACGGGAAATGCGCAAGCTGTAGAAGAAGCACTTGCTCAAGGTGCTGATGTTAATTATACCGATAATACTGGCAAAACTGCTCTTATGAATGCATGTGCGAAAGGACATCGAAAGATAGCCAGAATACTCATAAAGCATGGTGCTGACGTTAATCATGCTGATAGGTATTGTTGTATGACTGCTCTACAAGATGCAGCTTGGAATGGGTATGGAAAGATCGTTAGATTGCTTATAGAACATGATGCTAATATTCATCGTGGTGCCCTTATGGAAGCAGTTCCATATTGCACTACTGATACAATTAGACTGCTTATAGAGCATGGGGCTGATGTTAATCACACCAATAATTGTGGCGGGACTATTCTCATGTTGGCGGCTCGCTATGGGCGTACAGATATAGCTAAAATACTTATGGAAGAGCATAGCGTTAACGTTAATCAAGACAATAACGTGTTCACGACTACTAGTTTGATAGAAGCAGCTAAAGTTGGACGAATAGATTTAGTTAGGCTTCTTTTAGAGCATGGTGCTCATATTAATCATAAGGATAATAAGGGTAATACTGCTCTGCACTATGCTGCATGCTATGGTAATATTGCAGTAGTTAAGCTATTACTTGCTGCAGGTGCCCATTTAGATATAAATAATCATGATGGTTATACAGCGTGGGGTATAGCTAATAGTAAAAGCAAGTTACGTGGTCGGCAGAAAGCTCGTACTTGTGCCCAGTTCCTTGAACACAATGTGGTCAAAACTATCCTTTGGAACCTAACACGAGATGGACGTCATGAAGGCCGTCTTGGTAATCTTCCTCCCGAAGTTACAACTCACATTGCAAGCTATGTTATGGCTCGTGATAACCATGGCAATACTCCGCTTCATAATGCCGTCCTTTGTAATAAAATAGACGATGTTATAAGCTTGCTTAATGATAGTAGTGCCGATGTTAACATAAGAAATAATGATGGGAATACACCGCTACATCTAGCAATACAGAACAGTGGAAATACATGGTTACACATAGGAATACAGCGTAACCATGCAGGTATAGCTCAGGCACTGCTTACCGCCGGCGCTAACTATACCATAAGAAATAATAGAAATGAGGTACCACTCGATCTCATACAGGGATCAAGTAAGAATGCTATTATGGATGTGCTCAGACGGGAAATAATTATACCTGAAATCTTGCGCGATGAGAAACTCTTTCAGCAATTAATAGACCAAGGCAGACGCGTGTTGCCTGGCATGCCTGAAGAAATTATAGCACGTATAGTTGGATTCTTGCCTAACCCTCATCATAATTTCTAATCTTGAGCAAAATTGACCCAGCATATATCATAAGCTATAATAAAACAATTAAACTTTGTCATTTTAAATAAAAATATAGCTTAAACGAAGACATAGCATGAACAAGCACATTCTGGCATTAGCTAGCTTTAGCATCTTTCTGTTTGGTTCAAATCAGCTTATAAGCATGCAGCCTACTATCTCAGAGCATCAGCTTCAGCTTAATGAGCAGTTGGTAAGCGCTGCAATATCTGGATATAAAGATACCATAATCTCTTTGCTAGGGCGGGGTGCTGATGTTAATTATGCAAATAACGGTGGCTATACTGCTCTCGAGTTCGCAACTTTCAATAACAATATAGAGATAGTGCAGCTACTTTTAGAGCGGGGTGCTGATGTTAATCGTACTAATAATTATGGCAATACTATTCTTTCGATGGCAGCCGAGAGAGGTCATACAGCAATAGTTAACGTGCTTATCAAAGCACATGGCGTTAACGTTAACCATGCCAATATATATGGCCATACTGCTCTTATGCTGGCAGCTATAACCGGAAATAGAGAAATAGTTAAATTGCTTATTGAACATGGTGCTCGTGTTAATTATACTAATAATAAAGACGGCAATACTGCCCTACACTTGGGGGCACGTAATGGTAATATCTCGGTAATTAAGCTGTTACTTAGTGCAGGTGCCCATCTGGATATCAAAAATCATAATGGTTACACAGCGTGGGGCCTAGCTGACAGTCAAAGCAAGCTTTCTAATGGTACAAAATCTGGTGAGCTTTTAGCTCGTGTTGCTCAATTTCTTGAACGCAATGCTGCACAAACAATTCTTTGGAACGTAACACGAGCTGGACGTCATGAAGGCCGTCTCGGTGATCTTCCCGCTGAAGTTACAGCTCATATTGCAAGCTACGTTATGGTTCGTGATAACCATGGTCAAGTTCCGCATCCCAATGGTATCCATCCTAGAAATTCCTTGTTATTTTTGCTTAATCCTACCATTATAAGGCCTTTTCCACCTAACTCTAATCCTAATTTTTAAGCTTGAGCAAATCAAAACTTTTCGCTGTGCATCGCAAGATTAGGTGCGGCAAGCCAGTTTACAACTCTTCAAAAATGTGTATCCTAATAGAAGTTTTATAATGGCTTTATGAAAATTTAATCAGGAGATTTGCCGAGGTTTAGCTATGATAAAAAAAGCGGTACTATTCTGCCTTGTGTTAAGCAGCTCTTGCTTAATAAATGCATCACCATCACATTACAAGTTTGCAGTAACTGAACTTGCTAATAGGTCAGCTGAAACGATATTGTTGCAAGATTACCGTAAAATTCAAGCAGTTATTTCAAGCCTTAAGCGCAAAGGACTTAAAGAGGGTCTTTTGATACCTTTTATTTCTACACAAAAATATCACGATCAATTTATTCGCGATATACCATATATACCACAGTATGCCCTTTTAGTTAAGGCTCAAGATGACACATTTGGCATCTGGGAAAACGAAACGGGCATTGTCTACGCTCGTGTATATGAACAAGGGAAAAATAGTCCCGATGATTGCTTAGAGACAATTTTAATCAAAGCAGAAGTACTTCTGCGACTTAAACAGAGCTCATCATATTCAGAGCAAGCACTGGCACGTATAATCCGTTTTCTCTTGATTATTGATCATAACGGGCAGCTGAAGATAGAGCATAAGCAACTGACAAGAGCTTCACGGCAGGGTAATCAAGATATACATCATGATATACTTTAATCAGTCGTTAGTTGATTATAAGTTAACGGGAGTTTCTTGATTTATGCTGTAATTAGATGCTGTATCACGGACAGTAACTTTCCCATGTTCCTCAAGCCCAAGCCGAATTATAAGATCAATAAAATCCATGGGCTTAATGCCAACTTCAGCAGCTTGGTGAAACAAGCACGTAGCGGGGGTCATACCTGGAAGCGTATTTACCTCAAGAAGTATAACACGCTCATGTCCAGTAGGGCTTGTATCTGCAGATTGATAAAAGCAATCAATACGTGCATATCCCTTACAGTTAAGTGCCTGATATGCTCTTTCGATAGTAGCTTGAATAAAGAGTAACGTGTCTTCAGGTAATGGTGCGGGTGTTTGGTTTTCCCCAGCGCCTGGTAAAAATTTTTCTTCAATAGACAGTATTCCGTGACTTGCTAATGTTCGACTAGGAGGTAAGGCTCGAGGCTGCGTATTGCCAATAACGCCAACGGTAAGCTCCATGCCATGTATATACTCTTCAATAAGAGCATGGGATTTGCCGGCAGAAAAAATTTGAGCCAGTGCTTGCTGTACCTCATGATCAGTATGAACTTTAAAGACAAGAACACTACAGCCGTCATCATGTGGTTTGACAATTAAGGGGTAAGAAGCTGAAAATTCTTGAGGTAATGTGCCAGTTTGTTCCCATTGTTGACACGAAATAAGTACGCCATCGGGTACAGAAAAACCCTGTTGTTTCAAAAATTGATTTGTTTTGAACTTATCCATACACAAAGCACTGGTAAGCACACCTGAGCCATTATACGGTAGCCCCAACATCTCAAGTGCTCCTTGAACACAACCATTTTCTCCTTCACCACCATGAAGACCTATAAAAACAACATCAGCATAGGCACGTAGATCATCCCACGATATTCTCATAGCTGGTGTTAATCCCTGAGTAATTTCATGCGTGGTGTTGCGAACCAAGAGATGCTGATCAATGACGTAAAGATTAAGATGCGTATCTAGAAAAATAGGCAATGCTTCATAGGTATGTGGCGATAGCTTATACACAATATTTCTACCTGATTCAAGCGATATCTCTTTCTCATTTGAAGAGCCGCCCATCAAAACAGCAACCCGTAACTTTGGCGCGTGAAGTTGTGCACTTTTGCCTGATAAAGCACAAACGTCACGCATAGTGTAGGCATGAAGCTCAGTTTCTAGTAAATGATTAATAAGTTGTGTATGACTCATACCAATTTCTGCCGCTTGTACACTTGTAAAACTCGAAGGGCTCATTCCTGCAAATGTGTTAGGGTCAATAATAACTATCCGATTATCCTGCGTTAAAAATCCATCAATACGAGCCAAATTTGTAATACCTAACGTTTGCATAACGTGTACACAGGTATCCTGTATGTGCTTAATCTGCTCAATACTACAACGTGCTGGCGTATGCTTTATGGCACGACCAGGCATGTACTTTTGCTCGTAATCAAAAATATCACTCCCTGCTTCATGCACGATTTCAGTTGGAGGTAAGGGCAATAGACTACCTGTAGAGTAATCGGTTAAAATTATGCACGAAAACTCCATGCCTTCGATATACTCTTCGATAAGCACTGGTTGCTTGATGTCCGGCGTTATGGTCGATGCTTTTACAAGAGCAGCCACAAGATCTTCAGGGTTACGTACAAGAGCAACACCCAAGCTTGATCCTTCTTTAGACGGTTTTACAATACAAGGAAACCGTATCGCATACCTATCCCAACTATCAAACTGATAGGGCATAAGCGTGATACTTGCAGGGACAGCAACACCAGCAGCCCGTAAGAAACTTTTTTGCATGTGCTTATCCATACCCAAAGCACTCGCCATAACTTTAGACCCAACGTAGGGGATACGCAAAATTTCTAAAAGGCCCTGTAGAGCTCCATCTTCAGCAAAACGACCATGCTGAGCAATATAGATCAGATCAACCAAATTTCTTAAGCTCTCCCATGTTATAGGTTGCGCTTGAGAGGGCAAGCGATGCTCGAAATCACTAATTTTACCCCGATGCAAAAAATGCCAGGGTAACTCAAAGAGCTTACCTTCACCTGTCTGAAAAATAGGCACACACTGATAGCGCGCAGTATCAATATGATCGCAGATTGTCCGGCCCGTATTAAGGGAAACTTCCCGTTCAATGGACTTTCCTCCCATAAGAACACCAACACGTAACGGTAATGTGTGCATAAACACCTCGCATTAAATTTAATGATAATGCACCAAAAACATGATAAGCTTTGTCAATAGTATATAAGTGTAGCAGGAAAACAAAAATTATGATCTCAGAAAATCATTTAATTTGGATAGATTTAGAAATGACTGGGTTACATCTTGATAGCGGTGATAGAATTTTAGAAATTGCTACTGTTATCACGAATAATCAGCTTGAGGTTATAGCCGAAGGGCCATCACTTGTTATTCACCAACCGGAAGATCTTCTGAAAAAAATGGATGCTTGGAATACGAAATACCATACTAAATCAGGTCTAGTTAACGCTGTACTTCATTCAACCATTTCACTAGAACAAGCAGAACATGAAACGCTTGAGTTTATTAAACAATACTGCCTGCCCCATAAATCTCCCTTATGTGGTAACACCGTGTATCAAGATCGCGCGTTTCTACGACGCTATATGCCCTCTATTGATGAATTTGCCCATTATCGCCTCGTCGATGTCAGTACCATCAAAGAACTCGTTCGACGCTGGTACCCCAATAATCCCCATATTAGATATAAGAAAACTGAAACTCACAGAGCACTTCCTGATATTTATACCTCAATAGCAGAGCTCGAGCATTACAGAATATATTTTTTCATCGAAAACTCTCTAAAAACCCTTGTTTAGAACCATTGAATAGATTTTTAAGAAAATGGTATAATATTAATTAACACTATAACTTAAATATTAATATCTAATATAAAAAATTAAAAGGATAAGATATGAAGCTATTCTCAACTTTTTTCTTTACTCTATTTATTAGTATTATGTACAATACGTATATTGGATCCATTAGTCGACTACCTATATGCCCTCTTACTCCTGATATTTCACCGGCTATTTCAATTGAAGATTTTTATAAGCTTGCCACGTTCGACAAGCAAGAACTCAAGAATGCCTTTGAAGGTAGAGGCGAAGAGCACGAGCGCGAACCATACCTGCCTTATTATGCTAAGCTTCTTGTGCTACTTGATTGTCAATCACTTGATGCCGAAAAATTTTATAAAACTATATACCATATCGAAAAAATATCTCCTCAATACGCCCAAGACCTTACAGGATATCTTATTTTAAACAACCCAGAAAAATTTCCTTCACTTATCTCAGTGCTCTACTTTCACAATAGCCCTACGGTTTCTGCTTTGGCATATCAACCTCCTGCAAACCTTATCGCATCGGGAGACCGCAACGGTGTAGTCAAATTATGGGATATAGCCACCCAAAACCTTATCCATGAACTTATAGCGGGCAAGAGCAGCTTTATTCGTGCGCTTGCGTTCCATCCTCAACGTAATCTTTTAGCCATAGGCTTAGCTAGGAATAAGCCTGTGCTTACAACAAAAGATGATCTACCACGTAAAAAGCTTTATCAAAATTTACGATCCTAATTTACACAAAATTACTCATACTCTTGATGGGCATACCGATTGGATAACCGATATAACCTTTAGTCCTCATAGCTCATTATTTGCTTCAATATCAGATGACACAACAGTACGACTCTGGGATACTGCAACATGGAAGACCTTACGTATCCTTGAAGGCCACACGCATTGGGGCCATAGCGTATCATTTAACAGTGACAGCTCATTGCTGGCATCTGCTGCCTGGGATGGCATGGTAAAGATATGGGACACCACAACAGGCAATCTTGTTAAAAGCTTGGTGTCTGTCACAAAAGGTGATCGTAAAAAAACAGGTATACCGTCGCACGATTTCACCCTCATGATCCAGCTCTTTTAGCCATGGGCGAAGATAATAATACTATAAGGCTTATTAACGTACATACAGAAGAAACCGTTAAAACATTTACCGGACATTACGCTCCAATTGCTCATCTAGCCTTTAACGAATCGGGAAATCGGCTCGTTAGTCGTGATGGTAACGCAAAAACCATTGTATGGGATACGCACTCAGGCATGGCCCTTGGCGTATTGCCTGGTCCAAGTAATTCGCCTTTTTGCCCAGTCTTGTTTACGAGCTCTGAGAAAAACGTTATTACCGGCTACCGCACAACTCTTAGTGAAGAGTATAGCAGTGAACCAGGAGTGGTAGTAGAATGGAAAGCTTACCTCGATACTAATCATCCACTTGAATCAGCCATTAACCACATGAATCAAGGGCTTTAACCAGATACACGCATCGTTATCGTTGACTCTCACGTTACCCGCAGTGTACTGTTTAATCAACTATAGTCACATTCTAATATAACCTAAAACCCGGTAAATCCGATGAAGCACCTGCATTTTAGGGTATCTATCTTTTTTATTGTAACTCTTATCAGCACATCACTGATTGCTCATACTCAAAAACCTGATGCTCTTCATACAGCATCAACAACATTAAAACTTCTCGATGGCCTTCTTGAGAAAAAATCTAAAAAAGCCGATGGCTTACACGATAAAATGATAGTAACGTTGTACAATGTATTACGTGAGTATCAGCACGCAAGCTCTGCAAAAAGCATTTCAGATATTGACTATTCATGGCTTGAAGATCTGCGTGAAACATTAGATTTTAAAGTGCTTATGCATGAACAACTTATACCCACAGCAGAAGCTCATTGGCCCACACTTGCTCAAGAAATACTTGCTCGTGAAGCAAAGATGCTTCTTGATATACCCGGTAAGATATGTATTGCTGGAACACTGAGTGAAGGATTCTCGGGACTTACACCCCAAACAGAGACACCCTTTATCGGCGTATTTAGCGATCGTGATAGAGAGCTAAGGCTTTTCTATATTTATCATGAACTTGGCCACTTAGTACATCAAGATCCCGTAAGCTATAATTTAGCAGTAACTGCTAAGATTTCTATTGAGAGCATCATTGCAGCAAAAGATTTCTCGTTAGATTTAGAAAAAATTAAACTATATACTGAACAGGGCAAACAGTCGATTACCACTACCACACGTATTGGTACAAAAATAGTAGATCTACTCAAAACTCATACCTGCTTATGGCACGCCCCAAAAAATAAAGATACCTATACCGTTATGATCTACCAACGAGGCAAAGAGCAGCGTGCTGATCTCTATGCCCTTGAGAAGCTGTTTGTACATGGGAGACTATCAGTCATTCTTCGACGCATTGCTCATATTGAAAACTCAGACTTTCTTGTAGCGCAAGAACTTGATAATCATGCGTCAGACTTGGAGCGTGCCCTTTATATGATTGGTTTCTTAGTAAAAAAGGGGTTGGACATCAATCACTTGCTGTACGAATGGGAAACCCAAGGTATGTGTAATGATGCCGAAGATATGAGCAAACTTGCTATCAAAAACTAATACACCCTATCTTTATCTTTGGCTTGGCGAGTTAATGACGCTAGAATATATTGAGTACCATACAGACTGGCATAGCCTATGGCAGCAATAAGCACTAAGCCAGCAAAAGCCCTACCCACGTGACGTTCTTCAAGGCCAAACCCACATCGTACGAGAATATGAGAAGTTACTCCCATGCTTATCATAGAAGCAAGGATGGCGGTAGCATTAATATAGATATCTCGAGCGTGCTCACTATCAGTATACGTAGCGTTAAGACAAGGGGTAAATCCAGTTTGCGCCAAACCTATTATTAACAACACGATAAGAAACTTGTTTTTCTTCATGATAACTTTCATCAAACAACCTCACGTAACGTTAAAAGATTAAATATAGTACCGTTTATTATAAAAAATTAGTGAATGTAAATATACCAAAAAATCATTTCTCAAAAATTTTGCTTGCTATTGTTTGCCATTGTATTAACTTTGTATATACTATGTAATTACATTTCAATAACCCTTATCCTGGAAGGTAACACATGAGAACTTTAGGTATAGTTATAATGATGGTTGCTGTTGGCATTCCTCAAGCTATCGTGCTTGGCTATACCACATTTGGCCAGAACTTTATCAACAGACTTGTGCACATGCCGTTCAGCAAGAGATTGGCAATCATTCTTATGGTATTTGGCCCCATCTATTTGGTCGCGGCATTGCTCATTAATTATCTAATATCCTAACAACTCACTCTACCTGAAAGGCTAATGCATGCTAAAAAGGCTTGTAAAATACGGCAATAGCAATGCCATTATTCTCGATAAAGCCCTACTTGAACTTCTTAATATACAAGAAGGCGCATTGCTCAAGATCAAAACCGATGGCACTTCTCTTATTATTACTCCACACGAACGAAAATCTGAGATAGAACTCGAAAGTCCTACAGTAACGCATGAAGAAACTCTAAGACGGGCTTCTCTTGATACAATGTTTAGAAAATATTATTCACTCAATCTTGATCAGGAGCAAAGAGCAGTACTTATGCACAAGGTGAAAAGCTTAGAAGAAGAATTTAATGCCTTTATGAAAAAGGCTATGGAAAATTCAAGCTGTGCTCAAGAACTTCATGCCCTAGCTCGTAAAGCAAAAGATGAAAACAGGTTCCTATCAGCTGAGTATGTAAAAGAACATCAAGCTATAATCAATAGATATATTCCTGAGCTAGCAGCGCTACAAGAAAAAATGATAAAATTGGATCGACTTTATAGCACTGCTCCTAAAGCACCTAGCATAGAACAAGCTCAAGCACTGACGAGCGGTTTTACACAGCTTTTTGTGAAACATGCTTCAGCAATGCAAAAATTTGCACGTGTTATAGAAAGCATAGATTATCAGCATGAAGCCCAGTTACTTGCTGAAAAATATCAGGCAGATAAAAATTCTGAGCTCCATCTTGAGGCCATAACACAGCTTAAGTATAAGTATGTACCTGAACTTCGAGAGTTAGACGAAGAAATTAAGGCCATAGCAGCTCACTATACGTCATAATCAAATCTGATAATAATTTTTGATAGGGTGGTCTATTTTTGGCCACCCTAACTTTTTTCAGCTTGAGGTGGATAGCAACTCTTGTGTAATGTATCTCCAAGCCCGGAGGCAACTAGCCCAAAACTACCTGCCGCAAATATTTTTGTAAATACTTTCATAAATTCCGACGATTCACTCAGGAATCTTTGCCATCTATTTCTTGTGAGTTGCTCTTCAAATTGTCTTTCAATCAAGGGATAAGCAATACCCCACCCAAGCACAAATCCTACACTCGTAAAAGTACTCTTAATAGCACGCTGAGTCTTTGGGCTATAGGCTTGTTGTATATACGACTCATTACCTTCATAATAACTTTGTAGAGTACATGAACTTATCAATAGATAACCTATAAGTGGATAACCTATGTGCCTAAATTTTTTCATAGTATTAATCTTTCGGCCATGGGAGTGCTCGCCCTTGCTCAATGAGCTTGAGCTGATAAAAAGGCAAATTCTTCTAACCAAGGCTCCTCTGCTAATTGAGATCTATCTTCAGCAAAGCTTATGCGGCCATATACCTCCCGATTATCAAGATATTGAGGGATTGATTTTTTTCGGGCAGTATCGCTAAAAATAACATATTCGTAGCGATAACTCTCATCATCATAAGACATTTCATCAAGCACGTCATATCTAATAAAATATGTGCAATGCACTACAGGAAGTTGAATTAATCCCCGTATCTCACGATTAAGCAGTGGTAGATAAAAAGGCGAACTTGCGTAATATCCCTGCTCATCAATTGCAGCATGATAGTTTGAATAAGCATTATTACCCGTTTGTAAAAGAGGTGCTACAATCGGAAGATCTGTATTTACCAGCGCCTCAAGCGTACAAGGCTTAATAAAGTTATCACAATCAGCTACAAAATAGTGGGATTCATGCTGATGAGCCCAGTCAACTGAAGCTTGTCGAATTTTACCCAAAGCCTTAAAGCGTTGAGAATTCCACTCATGCTGCCCATACTTTTGAACAGGCTCTGGGATATCAGTATCATCGAAATAAAAACCTGCATAGCGTTCACGAACTCTCGCAATCCACTCCAGCAAAATAGCTGACGTAGTATCATTGTTATTGTTTGTTCGAATATAGAGATAGGTTTTGTTAGCAGGCCACGTTTGGGCTTCGATACAGGCAAGATACAAGGGCAACGCATGTGCTTTATCTTTGGCGAGAATAGCAATAGTAACATACTCAATTGCTTTTTGTTCTGCATGGGCAAATAATACTACAAACAATAAGCACTTAATCACTACCAGTTTCTTTAACCTGCTCTCTAACATCTTCATTAGACTCTCTCCCAAATTGCTGGGTTTGACCAAACGTATTGCGTGACTTAAGTGTAGCATACTTTTTATTTGCCATACCACCGGTAACGAGCCCTACGCTTGCAGCAGCAAAAAATTGCGTTAACTCTTCACGCAAACCGAAACAACGCTGTTTTTGAAACTCTTTTGCTATACGAATAAGCGAAAAACTCCATCCAGCAACGAAACCTGATGCAAAGACAACAGTGTCCATGAGGGGATCATGTATGATGCGTGTTAGTATGCTATTACTGTTTACGCTATTATTTTTTACGTGCGTATACTCATGAGCCAACAATGCACCTGATGCTTGAGATGCAACTAAAGCCACCAAACTAAGCGCATAATATTCTTTTAATTTAAACTTTACCATAATGGCAATCTTTCCCCCGTAATACCATAAACAACTAAGTAGCCCACTACGAAATATACGAGCGATAACATAACTAAAATCGATACCTGCTTAGTCCAAGATTCACGCATAAGCTTTTTGCCGAATCTAGTATTACTAACTACAATTATAGACAAAATATTTCCAATAAGTATTATTTTGCCAATAGCATGTTCAATTATCACGTTTTTCCATTCGATTTTTGGTTATTATTTTCTGAAGCGTTGTCACCAAAGCAAAAAAAGTCAGCAGTAAAAAATGATAATATAATCTAAACCAGTGTACATTATGACCATAAATAACAGCAGTTACGAGTACCCAATATATAAGCCATACGGTATAACAAAACAACAGTTTTCTCGCTAAAGATTCCTGTTTACGTCGTACACCGAATTCAGTATTGTTGAGCACGTAAGCACAACAAACAATACCAAGAATTATTAAGTTTAAGCGAAAGAGCTGTTCCGTGCCCATTATTTATGACCACTATTATCGTTCATTCATTTATACCAAGCACGAGAAATTTGATCATATATGAGATATGATCCATGCCACACCGTTCTCGTGCAATAAACAACTGTAAATACCCCAGACCAGAATACAACTGCTATTACTACCGCAACTAATAACTTTTTAGTCAAAGATGCATGCGTATAGTAGTTTTTGCCAAACTTGGTATTGTTGAGCAAAAGAGCACAACAGATACTCACACTACATATTAGAAATGGCTCAAAAGGCTGTTTTGCCATCGCAAAACAGGGGATAAACCCTATAGCCAGTAGAAATGCACCAATAAGCTGTGCTAAAAGTGGAACAAAGAGCTGTTTCGTTATCATGTGTTCTCCGCCACCCGTGTCATAATTTTCTCACGCAGCTCAGGGTCAAGATGAGCACCACTTCCTTGAACAGATACAGCACTACCACCACCCTGGAGTCCATAATCTTTAAGCCATTTGGTAAATTCTTTGAGATCAATAAACTTACCGTATTCAGGAGATATACCAGCAAAGAAATATACTCGATCAGATACCGACGAGACAATGAAGTAAAAGCCTGGCTTAGCCTGCATAAGACGTGCAGCAATATCACGTAATTCATCAGGTGCTGTATCTTGTAGTGATAGATACAGAAATGGCAATGAACCTATCTGATGTACGTGCGTAAGCCATTCTGGAATCTGCTTTTGTATGAATTGCTTTTTGAGAGTTTTTATTTCAGTAAGAGCCGATTTAAGCTGATCTCTTTGTTTCTTAACAGCATCAAGAGCCTCAGTAGGTTTAACTTTAAATTCTTGGGATAAAGCTTTAACGAGAGCAAAATTCTCCTGGAATAACGATAAGGCTCCCGGACCGGTAACTGCTACTATACGACGCACACCAACTGAAAGCGCCGAAACATCGGTAATTTTGAAACAACCAATATCACCAGTAGCACGTACATGAGTTCCTCCACATAATTCTGCAGAAGAGCCCGGAATTTCAACAACACGTACATGTTCAGGGTTATATTTCTCTCCGAAAAATGCTATAACGCCACGATCAAGGGCATCTTTATACGTAGTGAACGTAATACGTAGGGTAATATTTTCCCAGATTTTGCGATTTACCAGATCTTCGACTTGCTTAACTTGCTCTGCCGTAAGATTTTCAGGATACGTAAAATCAAAGCGTAAATAATCAGGAGCAACCAGCGACCCGGCTTGCTTGACCTGTTTGCCAAGAACAGCAAGTAAAGCCGCTTGTAATAGATGGGTTGCAGTGTGATTTTTCATAGTATCAAGACGCTTTTCAGCATCGACAACTAACGTTACCTGATCACTGATATGCAAATCTTCTGGAGCGATAATTTCAGCAGCTATCGCCTGCCCTATTCTTTTCAGGCTAAGAACGCTCGTCTCACCATGAGAAGTTATAATCAATCCTTGATCACTAACCTGACCACCACCTTCAACATAGAATGGTGAACGTTGCGTGATAACCCAGCAGCGCTGACCCTGAGTTACACGTTCTGTAGGTGTTGCATCGATCAATAAAGCAGTCACCATTGACCGAGTTTCAAGTTCTGTATAGCCCGTAAATTCTGTGCTTATCGATTTTACAAGATCAGGCTGATGGGTGGTTGGGTGACCCTTCTTTCCCGATTGCGTACGCTGGCGTTCCATCTCTTCCTCAAACCCCTTAACATCAACAGTAAACCGGTGCTCACGGGCAATAACCTGTGTAAGCTCAAGCGGAAATCCATAGGTATCGTAGAGCTTAAATGCTTGATTGCCTGTAATGCGCCGCTCAACTTGTCCCTCAGCCAAATATGTATTTAAAATTGCTTGACTCTGCAGTAGATTATGGGCAAATTTTTCTATCTCACTGGTGATAAGCTTGACTATAAGATCTTTGCTTGCAACAAGCTCTGGATATAATGATCCCATCTGATCCATAAGCGTGGGCGCTAGTTCAGGGAAAATATTTTTATCGCTCAATTTTTGAGCAAAGAGTGCAGCACGTCGAATAATTTTTCTTACAACATAGCCCCGCCCCTCATTTGAGGGAACGCACCCATCAGCGATAGCAAAACAGGAGGCACGAATGTGATCCGCAAGCACTCTAAAAGCAGCTTTGATTTCAGGTGAAGCTTGATCATAGATTCGACCAGTTACTATTTCTAGGCTATGAATAAGACCGGTAAAGAGATCTGTTTCATATACAGAGCCTTTCTCTTGCATAACAGCGCATAGGCGCTCAAGCCCCATACCAGTATCAACGCCCGTTTGCTCTAAAGGCTTATCAGTACCGTCAGGTTGACGGTCATATTGCATAAATACAAGATTCCATATTTCTAAAAAACGATCACATACACAGCCCGGGCCACATGAAGGGGTAGCACAGCCATACCCTAAACCACGATCAACATAAATTTCTGAGCAGGGCCCACAAGGACCAGTGTCACCCATTTGCCAAAAATTATCTGTTTCTCCTAACCGTGAGATGCGCTCATGAGGTAAACCTATATCACGGTGCCAAATATCGTAAGCTTCATTATCGTGCTTATAAACGCTTGCAAAAAGCTTCTCTTGAGGCAAGCTAAGCTCTTGAGTTAAGAAATCCCATGCAAAGCGGATAGCATCTTTCTTAAAATAATCACCAAACGAGAAGTTACCCATCATTTCAAAAAATGTTAAGTGGCGTGCCGTAAAACCAACATTTTCGAGATCATTATGCTTGCCACCGGCACGCATGCACTTTTGAATAGAAACAGCACGTGTATACCTACGCTTTTCTTTGCCTAAGAAGACGTCTTTAAATTGGTTCATGCCCGCGTTAGCAAACAGAAGTGTCGGATCATGGGCAGGAATAAGCGAAGAGCTGGGCACTTTGGTGTGTCCATGACGAATAAAGAAATCAAAAAACTTTTGACGAATTTCCTGGGAACCCATAAGAGTACCTCTCTCACGATGTACGATAACACAAATAGGGCTATTTTATCTTAGAATACAGGATTTTAGGAATTTTGACGAATTTTGTTTAGCCTGTGCTTTTCGTATAAAAGACATCAAATGTTTCCCTAAGCTGCCGATAAACTTCGTGCAAGTTTGCTGAAATCTGCTTAGTATCTGCTAATGTCGGAAGAAAATTTGTATCTCCTAGCCAACGCGGTAGCACATGAACATGAAGATGGCCAGGCACGCTTCCACCAGCAGCTTTACCTCCTAAATTTATGCCTACATTGACGCCGTCATTATTAAGTACGCCATGCAAGATCTGGGTACTATCGCTTATTACCTGCATCAGCTCAGAACGGGCCTCAGGCGTAAGATCTGGTAGGGCTGGAACATGTGCATAGGGAACTGCTAAAATATGCCCAGGATTATAAGGGTATAGGTTCAGAATAACAGCTACATGCTCAAAGCGCCGTATAATAAAATTATCGCTGTCGCATGATTGCTCAAGCTGCCGGCAAAAGATACAGTGGGATATATCATTAGGGTCCACTTCTCGTTCACTGTCTCGTACATATGATCCACGCCACGGCGCATAGAGATGTTTCATTTGCCATTCTTTAACGCAAGATATCAGCGTAATCAATCAACTTAACGAACTTAAATCCCTGTCGCTTTAACTCTTTAATAGCGGCAATTACCCCCAGCGCACATTCTTTTTTTGGATGATTCATGTGCAGAATAACAACTGATCCAGGCTGCGCCTGTATAAGAGCCTCAAAGACTTGTTCTCTCGAATACGTCGTCCCTTTGTCACCTAAAACGTTAAAGCCAATAACATCGTAGCCGAGTTCCTGAATAACTTCTACAGCCACTTCGTCATAATAGGCAGTACCTGATCTATAAAAACATGGCTTTTTTTTCGTATGCTTTTTTATAGTATCGGCGCCATCTTCAACTTCAGCTATAACCTCTTGGACATTTTTAGTCCCCTCTATACCATATATGGAGTTTCCCTGTGTCGAGCATGGCTTATGATTATTTTCATGATTTTGAATATCACATAACGGGTTTCGTACTAAACACTCGAAATCTTCGGGGTGATTTTTAATCCAATTGCCCGTAACAAAAATCGTAACTGGTATATTTTCTTCTTCAAAAAAGCGAACATAGCGGTAATCGCAACCGTCGTGAGGCGAACCACAAAGATCAAGCGTAAGCGCAATAATCTTTTCTTTGCTATCAAGCCGCGTTTTGACACCGGGATCAGAGCTTGCCGTTGGGATAAACAGCAATCGTGGATTATTTTTGTTTGCTTGCTCAACTATGGTGCGATCAATACTAAGAGTTTCACCAGCTTTAATATTGCCACCACCGATAGCAATAATATTTGTTTTCATAAGTTTACCATTTAATTATATCTCAATAAGAGTTTAGCATATTTTCAGGCCTTTTGGTATCCTAATATTTTTAGATGAAAGTCCACCTCAAGCAATGGTATCTTGCTTGCTACAAGAAGCAGTGTTATCCTTGTTGGCTATACGCTCTTTTCCCCTGTCCAACAAAGCGAGAGGCTTTTCCTATGAGATATATTATTGCTCTTTTGGCTGCTATCCCCAATCCTTTTATCCAAGAGGCCCAAGAGCAATTTTCAGCAATTTCAGAAGGGTATTTGTTATCGGGTAGTAGTTTGCCACATGTCACTTTAGCTCAGTTTTATCTAAGTGACAAAGATGCATTATTAGATATTTGGCATACCATTCAAGACCATATAACTGATATTCCCCAACCAAAATTTACAGGGATGGGGTTTACTAAAAAGGCTAAAAATCTATGGGGAGCTTCACTTTCTGTAGAAAGAGAGCCTGGATTAGTTAAGCTTCATCACATAGTTGTTGAGACCCTTAAAACATACAATATACAATGCATTAGCGATATGGGGGAGCTCTATAGGCCACATTTAACACTTGCTCGTATTAAAGAACTTAAAGTTGCTCATTTTAATGATAGCTTACTTGAAATAACTCCATTTGTTCTCGCCCTTGGTCAAGGAGATGAAAATGGCCAATATCTAACTACTATTTTTAGTTCCCATCTTGATATGATAAACTATTGCAACTGCCCTATACATCAAGAGAACGAAAATCCTCATGCGGTGTATCCTGCTTGTCCACTTAAAGAATAGAATGGAAAAATTATTTGGAGTTTTATGCAACAAAAAACTATATGCTACCGAAATAGTCGATCCCAAGGCATTAGTTGCACATTTGCAAGAAACATTTAATATTACAGGTACGTTCATCAAGATCAATAATCCATTTTGATATCTTACTAGCTCGCATAAGGGTTTTACCATGAATATTTTTATGAATATTTTAACAAAAAGATACGTATCGTATATAGCATACTCCTTGCTTTATCTTCTTTCTCTTCATCATGAATTAGGAGCAAAACTCGTGAAACTAATAAAAATCGACCCCACAATTAAACTTGATATTCGCTATGCAACAGCCAACAACTTTACTGGCGTACCAGTATACACTGTTGCAGAATGCTATCTTGAAGAAGGTGCCGCACAAGCTTTGCAAGCAGCCCAAAAAGAATTTCTTGATCTTGGCCTAAGCTTAAAAGTTTTTGACGGATATCGTCCCCTCTCAGTGCAAAAAATATTTTGGAATCTCGTGCCTGATGAACGTTATGTTGCAAACCCGGCAAAAGGATCTCGCCATAATCGTGGCTGTGCCGTTGATGTTACGTTAGTCGATACAAAAACTGGCAAAGAACTTGAGATGGGCAGCGAATTCGATGACTTTACTGAAAAAGCCCATCGCACTTCTATGAACTTTCCTGCTCATATTCTAACCAATCGCAAACTTTTAGAACACATCATGCATAAGCACGGTTTTATTGGTTGGGTAAACGAATGGTGGCATTTTGATTTTAACGGCTGGCAAGATTACCCTATACGAGATATCTCATTTGAAGAGTTAAGCAAACAATAGCACACTGCTCACAAAAACATGTCACTACTACCTATAAGAAAAATTAATATTCTGGTATATCTCATGCTTAATAGCCCGATTCTCTCTGCAATGAACTGGAAAACCTATATCGATAAGAAACAAGCAGTTATGGGTGAGTCGACATATCAGCTTATACTATCTCAATACAATGCATACGCTCAAGGCGTAGCTCCTAAAATTGCCGACACGGTTATCAAAAATATACCAATTGTCGAGTGTCATGAACCACTTATCGACAGTAATAACGAGGTTAGCACTGATCGTATAGCAATGCTTCCAACACCCGAACATCCTTTTGCCTCCCCAGATTATAATTCAGGGTTTACGGCGGCATCAAAAATGCGCACAACAGTATTTGTAAAGCTTCAAACAATGGTTGAACAACTTGATATCCTGGCCCAAAATTTTGGCTATACACCGGGTCAGATAATTATAAAAATATTTGAAGCATTACGAGATGTAACAACGCAAGAAAGACTATTTAAGGGTAAAGCACAAGAAATTCAGGCAGCTAATCCATCCATGAGCGCTGATGAAGTATTTAACGAAACTTCAAAATGGATTTCACCTGTGCGTAATAATATACCGGTACATTCGACCGGGGCTGCTGTTGACATTCGTCTTTGGGATAACCATCATAAGCAATTTGTGGATCTTGGACCATTTGGCGTTATTTGGGGAAAAAATACAACCGCTCCAACCTTTTCAGAAGATATATCTGATGCACAAAAAAATAATCGCTTGTACGCATTAGTAGCTGCAACACAAGCAGGGCTTATTAATTACGTTTATGAATATTGGCACTTTTCAAGCGGAGACCGCTATGCCAGCTTCTGGCAAGAGCCTAATCCAACACAAAGAAAAGCTGTGTATAACGCAATCCAGCATCAATGATGCTTTTTCTATAAAGTAAACTTCCATTCGGAAATCTCGGGTTCACCTTGTCTAACAATAGTACGCTTTGGTATAAATTTATAGCAATTCTCAATAGTAAAGGGCTCCTTGCCTATCTTTTTCTTATATAAACTTGCCCAAAATAGATTATTGCGAACAAATACCGTATCACCTTCTTTATAAAGTATCCACCAATTAAGCCAGGGAGCCTTTTTGGGATCTTGAATTGATGCTACAAGACAAGATTGACTATGGGCCTTGATTCTTTCAAGGCCCTGTCGCCATTGCTCCCGGTATTCCTCAAGACTCCAGTATTCTAAAGGAATAATGAACTTTTCTGTGAAGTCACCAATTTGTATCTACCCCATACACAGGAGATTCCATTAATAACCTCAGGCTTGCTTTTAATAACCTTTACAGAAATATCCACAGAATCAATGGTTTCGATAGCGGTGCCGGGAAGTTTGGTAATTTTACAATCCTCTTTTTTTCCACCAAATGTTACATTTAAACTCTTCAGGCAGATTTTTTGCTTCATATTCTTTTTCGATAATATCGAAATACTCATCCCTCAAATCTTTCGGGAGCCTCGCTCCACACCAAGGACAAAATATGATGCATTGAATTGCATGCGAACCACCCAAAGGTATATAATACTCCCTGAACTTCGGTGAATAGCTTATAGGAACTCTTGTATCACTTATAAATTCTGTCATTAAATTACAGCAGTGTTCACTGGAACCAACAATATCATTTGCTACTTCATACATAATCACTTTTCTTGTTAGCACGAATCATTATTAACTTTTTGCGATTAAGCCATAGTTTTGTATAAAGCGTGTCCTTGCATTTGGTTAAGAAACCGTAATAACCTCAGGCTTGCTTGTGATAATTTTTTATAGGGATATCCATATTTTAGGTTCTGACCCATTGCCTTTCGAGAAGCAATACCATCTTTTGGTTGCCAGGCTTTTTAGCAAGCGAAAGTACTGTCTCTCTGTAAATAGTGCTAATATTCATATTAGGCTTAAAGTTTTCTAAAAAGTATGTTACTATATCTTCATGGTTGTACTTAATGGCTAAAATGAAAGGCGTTTCTCCCTCATCAGTTTTAGCATTAATATCCGTGAAAATACTTCTTTCAATGAGAAACTTCGCAGCTTCAAGGCTACCTGAGATTCCACAGGCAACGTGAAGTGCATTCGCACCTGATGCATCTCTATATGAGAACGGCATACCCCGTTTATATAAGTTTTCCAATATATTAAATTTTTTCGCGACAATTAAATCAAACATGATGGGAGACTGTACATAATCTTCCATTTTAAATTCAAGTAAAACCTCCTTTATGTGTTTATCATTACATGAATTAACTGCTTCTTCAAATCTTTCGTACAAATCATTCACATCTAAACTCTCATTTGGCATAACACTACATCATCTAGGAATTCTGTTCGGGACAGCTGGCTTGTACAATTCGAGGGTTCTTGGGTCAATAGAACCACTATGTTTTCCGTTTCTATAAGCCTCTACATCACCGTGAGTGTGTTATGTGATGTCCAGCCATTATCTTTGAGCACACGAGATCTGTCTTGCTGTGATTTGTAATTAGTTAGGTTATAATAACTTTTGAACCAAAGAAGACATCTTGATGTCTATACTACCAAAATCACAAGAGAGTAAAAATTTATGCATCAGCGACTTACATCTCGTACTATATTATTAAGTGATAAAAATAAAATCTTGCTCATAAAAACACGCTTAAATAATGGTTTTTGTTGGATAACTCCTGGCGGAAAAATAGAAGAAGGAGAAACACCTTTTGAAGCTGCACAAAGAGAACCTCGTGAAGAAACTGGTATAACTAATGCAGAATTTGTCACGCCTCATAGTTGGTATTATGAGACTACTATCGATCTTCACGGAATCCCTACGCTGTTTAAAGAGCACATATTTTTAGCACGAACTCAGCAATCACAAACAACGATTGCGTACCTTAACGAAGATGAAAAAGAAATCATTTACGAACACAAATGGTGGGACATGCGCATGTTGGTAAATAGCGGCGAAATATTTTTGCCTCGACAATTAACTACCTTTTTAGAAGATATTGTGCTTACCTGTTAATAGGGTAGTGATGACTCAGACAAAGCGTGATCCTTTTATATGTAAACATGCTGAACTGCTTGAGGAAAAGCCAATTATTGCTCGGGAGATGGCTCTACTCAGGCTCCTTGAAGGACAACTTTCTTATAAGATACCTCGTCTCGATATATATTGCCCCAGTATATACATGTTTTCTTATCGTCTACTTTCTGGTAGTGCTCTTACGCCTGCAGCGTATCACAAACTCTGTAAAGCCCAAAAAGGGCGCCTGGCAAAAGATCTTGCCCTATTTGCTTATGAATTGCACACAACAATTCCTGTGGAGTTTGCACAATCTATTGGATTCACACCCACAGCGTGGCCATTAAATCCTGCAATGTTAAAGCAGTATTTAGAAGAAGTGTTGGATAATCAAACACGACCCTTCTTTGAGCATTTTCTTGAACAATACACGAATTTAGCAATAAAGCCACATAAGACAGTACTATTACACCATGATCTCCATAGCGATAATATTTTAGTTCGTGAAAACAGTGGTCGCTTATGCGGAGTTATAGATTTTGAGGATGCAGCACTTGGTGACCCTTATGCTGAATTTCGTTTGTTATATACTATCGATGCACAACTAATGGAGGAAACAGCGTATTATTATGCCTGTATAGCAAAGCAGGAGCTTGATATTCAGCAAGTTCACATTTGGTATCTTGCAACCGAGTATTCACGACTTGTTGAAATAACTCAGGGTAAAAAAACACAGCATACGGCGCCCGATATTTTAAAACGTATCATCAACTATCAACGCATCAATAGTTGCATACCAACCCAATGTTCTATTTCACTTGCTTGCTAAGACTAGCCGCGCACATTAGCTCAGTTATAGCTCTATACACTCGCTTGCTTTAAATTATTATTATCTGCCCTTACTAAACAATAAATATTTTTTTGTATTTTTGCATCTATTATTTCAGCTAAGAGAAGCTGATTAAGTAATTGATGTAATTCAGAGCCACACATTTTAACAACATGGTTATAAGCAAAAAATATTTCTTCATGAGTGCTCAACAAAGACTTGGTTAAGATAACTTTTTCGAAGGCATCTATAATAGAACTTGCTATGATTTGATGAGTTTTTTCCAAGCCATATTCATTATACATTACCAGTGCATCATGCTTGATGGTGATACAACGAGGAAACCCCGATACCATCAGATTCCAATCTTCTCCTTCTAGATATCCGCCAACTCTGCAATCAGTCCGTAATAAAACTGTTGGTATATCGAGCATTTTTGCAATTATAAATTCTACAACAGTACCAGAATCAAGATCTGTACCATCGAAGTTAAAAAGGACTAAATCTGATTGCACTACTGCTCTAATATCTTTGTTACGGATATCAATAGTTTTAATTGAACTACCTTCCCAATCCTGAGGAAGCACACACTTATAGTGGCTATTTGATAGTCTTTCAATATTCTAAGACAATAAAAGATTTCCCGTTATATGTTTGTGGTCAAATAAATCACCAGCAAAGTAAATTTTATACATAGCAACTCTTATTAATAATGGGCATTTAACACGTTCGTAACCATCATTCTCAACCGATTATATCCCCATGGGACTATAATGACCCCTAGAAATCAGACACGTGTAATTGGAGAAATTGGGGAGTATAATGATGCAAAAAGATCATCACTATTACTGGGGTAAAGCATGGCAAGAATATACAAGAAACATGGAAGTTCATTTAAGAGTAAGGTAGCTCTAGAGGCCCTAAAAGAAAAGAAAACAGTTGCAGAATTATGCCAAGAGTATAGCATTTCAGCAAGTCAAATATTTGCATGGAAAAAGCAGCTGGAGGAAGAGAGCAATAAGATCTTTGAAGATAAGCGAGAAGTAGACCATAAAGCAGAAATAGATAGATTGCATCGTGTTATTGGACAATTAACTGCGGAACGTGATTTTTTAGGACATGTGCTCAAACGTTAAGTAGTGAAAAACGCAAAGAGATGATTGAGCACGGTAATGAAGCGATAGGTATAAAAAGAAAATGCGAACTTTTGGGTGTTGCGAGAAGCATGATGTATTATCAACCGAGGCCGTTAAAAAGTAACGATGCGACTATATTGAATGAGGTTAGAAGTATTTATCAAGAAACACCATTTTATGGCTATCGCCGTATTCTTGTTGCTCTGAGGCAAAGAGGCTTCGTTATCAATCACAAGAGGTTACAAGGATTGCTCGCTCTTGCAGGCATAAAAGCTGTTTATCCTACAAAGAAAACAACTATACGAGATCGGGGACACAAAGTATACCCCTATCTTCTACGTGAACTTAGCATTGATCGCCCTAATCAGGTATGGACCGTTGACATCACCTATATAAAGGTACGACTTGGCTTTGTTTATTTAGTGTGCTTGCTCGATGTCTTTAGCAGAAGAATTATGGGATGGAGCTTATCTACTTTTCTTGATACGCAATCATGTCTTGAAGCACTTGAAAACGCCTTGAAGCATGGCATACCGGAGATTATTAATAGCGACCAAGGATGCCAGTTTACAAGTACCTCTTGGATCGTACAATTAGAAGGAAACGGTATAAAGGTGAGCATGGATGGCAAGGGTCGCTGGGCTGATAATGCTCATGTCGAACGATTATGGCGTACTATAAAGTACGAAAACGTTTACCTGCACAGTTTTGATACTGTGGATCAGGCTCGAGTAGCTTTGCGGAGCTATGTTGATTTTTATAATCAAAAACGACCTCATCAGGCGCTTAACTATCACACGCCAAACCTCATTTTCGCTTTAAGAGTTGTGCCTACAAGACAACAGTTATTTGCACAATTTAAGTTACAAAACCAGTCTAACCCTTTGGAGGTTAACATGACTCCTAAATAAATCTATTTTCGTGTCTTAACGCAGGGGGTCACTATAGACAGATGAGCTTCTTCCTTGTAATTAGCTCTTCCTAAATAGCCTTGTGGACGACCTCAAGAATATGTTTCCCCGTATAATAGATGCAGTATTTACCTTACCAGGGCATAATTATAGCATAAGCACATTGCTACCGAAGAATATTATAGTTCCTAGCACTATCAGTTTAAATGCCTAAAAATCCCACGGATCAGGCGTGCTTTTAAAAAGATCTAAAGGTTTCTTACCGTCGTCATCAAGCACTGTTGTGCTCGCTCCATGGTCAGTCAAGAATTCGATAAGCGGATCTTGTAAGAACGAGCGACTTCGTGAGATAAGAGCAGCATAGTGTAAAGGTGTACGCCCTTCATTATCTTGAATATCAATATCAGCACCATGCAATAGTAACTCTACTATAAACTTGCGATTATTTTCACTGCGGGGAGCACACATAACTATCCAATGGATCGGTGTCCACCCGGCTTCATCTTGAAGGTTAACCGCAGCTTGGTTTGCAATAAGCAGAGGCGTCATACCTTCGTTATCTTGAATATCAACTCGGGCTTTATATTTTAACAAGAGCCTAAGCAAAGATATATTATGCATTTCGCTGTCAATGTTGCCTTCTGCATCTACAATAGCAAAAACAGGCGTTCTGCCTCGTTCATCCCTGATGTTGATATTGGCACCTTGCTTGAGCATTTTTTCTACTTCTTCAAGATTACCCGTTTGCATCGTCTGTCGTATAACATCGTAACTGAAAGGAGAAGTCTCTTGGGCTGAGTTTGTTATCGGGGCTGTACATTGGCATTGGGCTAGTTGATCAATATCAAGACCATTAAACTTGCTTGAAAATTTTTCCTTTTCTACAAGTCCCAATACTCATCTTTTAACACATGTGTTATCGCTAATACACAACTTAACTATTTCTTCATGACCATTGAGCATAGATGTCAGGGCCAGCAATAAGTGCTTCAATTGCAGATTTATAGTCTTTTTTTATAGCTACGATTAAAGCAACATATAAACCTATTTTCCCTATTGTTGAGCAGCACCGTGAGCAATGAGTATATCAATAATTTCTCTATGGTTCTTATCCTGGGCAACCTTTAGTGCGGTCAAACCGTTATTAGATGTTAGCGCAACACCCGCACCCTTATCGACAAGGAGCCTAACTATAGCCGTATGGCCTTCGGGGCAAGCCATCATAAGCGGTGTTTGGCCATAGCTATCTTGAACGTCGACATGAGCACCAGCGGAAATCAATGCTTCAACGATAGCCGTATGGCCTTATTGTTGTGAAATACAGCCAATACGAGCAGAGAAACATAGTTCCCTTTATTCTTAAAATTAACATTAACATCAGCACCATTGCTAATAAGTAACTTAACTATTTCTTTATCAGGAGAGGAAGATAAAAGCGCAAACATAAGGGGAGTCCAACCATCACTATTTTGAGCGTTGATATGAGCACCAGCGGAAATGAGCACTTGAACAGCATCTTTGTTATCACAATATGCAGCACAGATGAGTGGAGTAGCACCACGATCCCCATTTGGGTGTTGGGGTCGACACCCATCGCAATAAGCGCTTCAATTTCTCCTTTACCTCCCTCTGTTATCGCCCATAATAAAACGATATCTGGATTGAATTCGCCTATCTTGGTTGCATTGGTGGTATGGCTAGCCATAACGATAATTTCTCCTAGACCGCAAAATAAAAATTGGATTGTCGTAAATATCTATAGTTCAAGTATAAACTATTATTAAGTGAGCTCAGGATTGGCTATCCTTGCTTATGTATTACCTAGTTTAATCACTCATAGTTTTAGGCAAAAGAGGCCTACTATTGTTGCACAATGGTGCCCTACCTCTTCTGGTGCCTTAAATCAAATTTTCATTAAGTTATTAGCTCCGGCGTAGGATGTTCTAATTGAGGTACAAGATTTACATTGCCATTATCATCTAGTACTATAAGCAGCTCATTGGGCAATGATTCCTTATTTAGGATATCTTGCCATTGTTGCAACACTCTTATTACATTTTCTTTAGTCGTAACAAAACCCTTTTCATAATTTCCTTTGGCCATAAGATAAGCTTCATAGGTATCGTAATCTTCTTCATTATAACCATAGTCGTCATCGACAATAACTTTACCATCCTCTTCTTTCTCAATGACGGATTCATTAGCACCATTGCTAGTATATTTTGAGTTCGTATCAAGCAACCATTCAATAAGGGATGAAGCACGTGAGAAATCCGTTTCTAATAACAAAGAGGCTACATTATCTAGCGAATGACTATCCCACTTAACCCTTGCTAGTCTGCTTAAGATTACACCTTCTATTTCATAAGTTTTTTTCTTTAATTTTATTATGTGCATGATATTTTTTTTCAATTATTTAATTTTCTTATCATCTCATCAATGTCTGGGAAAAAGCTATCAACTACACCGTTTTGAGGTCTAATAATAAATTTAATTATCTCGCCATTACGTGTCATACCATGTACGTTAAGCTTACCATCCTTACCTATATCTGCCGTATTTTTTAGTAAGTTCTTAGCAGCCTCAACCGTTTTTTCTGAACATTGCATCCAAGACAAATCTTTAGGAAATATGCTTTTAGTGCGTGATCTTTCACCAGCTAGCTTATAAATTACTTCCTCAAAGCCATTGATACTTTTTCCTGTTTTCTGCACCTCAAGCCGACAGTGCTCGCCTATCTTTCCAAGCAGCTCAATTGTTCCATTTGGATCAGCATGTAAGCCTGCAACCCTTGCTATTTTACCTGAAGGTATTTTGAAAGAGAGGTCTGGTAAGTATGCATGATCAGGATCAAATTTTAGCAACAATGGTTTTTCGGTAAGACCTGGCAAATGAGGGATAGTGACGTTCGATTCCTTAAAGAATTTTGTTACGTCTTTAAGTTCTTCAAGGCTTTTTAGTTGCTCCCCATGATGGTTACGAATCAAAGCTGCACGGCGTATTCTTTCTTCAAATCTTTCGGGGGAAATATGAGAATCGACAGGTATAGTTGCACCATTTTTGCGTGCCCAATGCTTAAAATCTTGTGCACGTTCTTGCATGACATAGAAAGCTTCTTTAGCAAACTCTTTGGTACCATCTAGCCCTTTGCCTAAAACAGCAACAAGCGCGCCTTTGGTAATTATTTTTGCTTTATCTTCATCTGAAAGTATACCGAAGGCCGTCGAGCCAAAGATTGTTCCCTTAAGCGAAAGCGCTTCTATCTTTGCCAATGAGCAGAGCTTGCTTAAGAGAGCTGAGCATTTGGGAGAAAGGAACCAATCTGCCACAAACGTAGTGGCATACTCTACTTTCTTGGGTCCTGACAATTTAGTAAATTCATCGAGACTGGCTTGTATCAGTTCAGTAAGCGCATCAAGCCTAAACGTTCGAGCATCGTATTTTTCTTTATAACCTTTTCCGTCGATATGCTTGAGATAACGAAGCTCAACTTGCTCAAGTATAAGTCTACCAATGGTAGTGCCTGCCATTTCAAGCGAGCTTATAGTTTCTTTAACAGTGTCGATAGGGTGAAGTACTGGCTTTATATAGCCCTCTCCCCAGTTTGATAATCCTTGTCCAATCGCTTTACCATATTCCCAAAGAGAGTAAGCTACATCATTGAGCAGACACGCTTTACGAATTTTGCCCAGATGGTTGTACTGCCGTGTTGTATCGCTACATTGAAATATAACGGTCGTTAAGTTTTTAATCTGCTCATTTTTTGCATAATCTTGACGCAGTTTTGCTGTGCCATTAATAATCTCTACGATCTCATGATGAAGGTGCGTTTGAATGCTATTGCCATAAAACCATAAAAAATTAGAAGGATCTAGCTGAAGCTCTTCCAGACAGTTTGAAGTGATTCTAAACAACCTATAGATTTTGCCTTCAAAAAGATGAGGGTTATCAAGTGTTTTTTGAAGAGCTTCAGCCCTCTTGCTATACCACTCACTCCATGTGTGATTATTGTTTTCGCGAGCTTCTTCTGCGGATGCTTGAAGTTCAAGAACAAAGCGAGCATGATCCTCACTTTCTTCAAAATCCGTTGCAAATTTTTCTTCTCGTTGCCTAAGCTCTAGATTAGCACGTGCTAATTTGAGGCGATCAAAAGCCCTTGTCTGTATGTGATTATTTGCATCGGTTATTGCTAGTTTTATTTTTTCAAAACCTCTGTCGACTTCCTCTTCGCTTGAAGGTTGGGAATGTTCGCCGACCTGCTGAAGCCTATAAAAGTCTGCTCTTGTTTTATCAGCATGTTGAGCAGCCAGCTTCCAATCTCGCGTACTTAATAATCTATTAGTCTCAACTTTAGTTTCTTTCGCAAGCTGCTGTGTCTTCTTTTTGAGGAGTGATTCTTTGTATTTCTTAAACTCCTCCTGCTTTTTACGTTCAACGAGAGGCAGAAGTATATCATCCGACAACTCATATATATGTTTCTTATGAGAGTATATGGAGTCATTAAATGATATTTCTTGCCAGATCTCAACTTGATTGTCTCGGAGCTTTACGGGTTTTGATGCAGCGTGGGCTCCTGATTGACCAATAACTGCATAATCACCTGGCCTTACTGAATCCGGAACATAGGTATCATGAGTATAAGATTGACCAAACACCGATGGCGTGCTTATGTGGTGCTGTTCGTTATCAGGCTTTTGTGTATGATGAGCACTATGCCTCGATGACGACTTTTCCTGATCCTTAGTTGAAGGTGCTTCAGGTGTGTTATACCTAGATTCACCGGGGGTCGATGGTGGTGCGTGCCAAACAGGTGTATCGTGAGCAGGCGCTATATGCATTTGAGGATGATCGCTCTGATCAATCCAAATTATCTCTTTAGGGTGTCCTGATACTTGTTGTCTATCAAGCTCCTGTATCAGGAATTCTGTTGGAGCGTTGTCAACTCTCTGATCATGAGATGTATCAGGAGCCATTTCTTTCTCTATGTGCAAATATACGTTGCTATGCTCTTGCTGATATGCTTGAAGCTGTTCTTTAAGCTCTTCTCTATCGTTATGTATTACCGGTGCCCAATCTCTCGTTATGTGATGGCAAGGATCAATGTACTTAAGAATGTTACAGCATATTTTAAATAGTCTTTGCTGCTCAATCTCCTGCTGCGCATATACATTATGAGCAGCTAAAGCAATTATAAAAACTCCAATAACTATTTTTATTAGATGCTTCATACTGAACCTCTTGTTAGCACGTTCAACTTTGTTTATCACAGTAATTTCTTGTTACCATACCAAAATTTACTAATTTTTTCACGTGCTTATAAGAAAGAAAAAGCGAGAGGGTGAGCACAGTGAGTTACAAGAAAATCGCGGGCAGATATATATAACGTGATCTACTCTTGCCAACTTTTTAGTATCTGCTATGTTGTGCTGAGGTTATTAGAGGAATAAGCACGATGGCACTATCAGCACTACAGCCAATTCTTATCGTTATTGGAACACGACCTGAAGCAATTAAGATGATACCTGTTTATTACGCGCTTAGGCGCAAAGGCTTTAACGTACATTTATGCTCAACATCTCAGCATACTGATATGATACGCTCTGTCTTTACTGCATTTGGTGTTATACCTGATAGTGATTTGAATCTTATGAAACCTGAACAAGATCTTTTTTATATAACAACTCAGGTGCTAACAAAAATACAAGAAGTTTTACGTGCGCTTCGTCCCGGTCTCGTGCTTGTTCAGGGCGATACAACGACGGCTATGGCAACAGCACTAGCAGCCTTTTACGAACAGATTCCCCTCGGACATGTTGAAGCAGGGTTGCGCACGCATACCATCTGTCTACCGTTTCCTGAAGAATTTAATCGACGAGCTATTAGCCTTACTGCAGCCTATCACTTTGCCCCAACGTCAACTGCGGTCGCACATCTTTTAGCACAAGAGATCGCTGCTGATACCATTTATTGTACGGGAAATACCGGTATCGATGCGCTTTACGCTATGAGAAACAAGATAGCCGAGCAAACCGTTAGTATCAGCCCAGAAGTATATCAGACCGTTGAGCGCTCTCGTGCACAAGGCTCTACGCTTGCATTACTTACTTTACATAGACGTGAAGTAGGTTATGATGGCATTATGCAAGTATTTACAGCAATCAAACAAGCAGTTAATCGACATGCACAACTTATAGTATGTTACCCCTATCACCCTAAACCTCTACTATATAACGTGCTTAATCAAGCAGATCTTTCTCAGCATGAACAGGTTATTATATATCCACCACTCAACTATCAGGATTTTGTGTACCTGCTTTCAGCCTCTGATATAGTATTAACCGATTCAGGTGGAGTCCAAGAAGAAGCGGTAAGCTTGGGTAAACCGACACTCATTTTACGAGATAGCACAGAACGACCTGAAGGTGTTTCTTCCGGGTTAGCAGTGCTTGTCGGTACGGAACCTGAGCGAATACTCTATGCACTTGAACAGCTTATTAATCAAGATAGCAGTCAAGATAATCCCGTCTCACACAACATAAAAGAACTCTATGGTGATGGGCGTGCAGCAGAACGTATAGCAGATTATATTGCTCAAAAATTACCCAAAGCACCACAGCAGGTCACTCAAGATAAAAAAATGCTTATGAAAAAATACTTATGAAAACTGTATGCGTTATGGGTTTAGGCTATATCGGATTACCCACAGCACTCCTTGCAGCAGAAAAGGGCTTTCGTGTACTTGGCTACGATATAGATCAGTCACGCGTTGAGCGTATTAATACTTATGACCCCACAATTGCTGAGCCAGAAGTTGCAGAAAGACTAGCCCAGGCTCTTGATGCTGGGTTATTTCGTGCATCAACAAAACTTGAACCTGCCGATTATGTTATTATAGCAGTACCTACACCATTCACTAAAGACAAAAAAGCAGATGTATCGCACGTTTACGCTGCTGGACAAGCACTCGCCGGCGTACTTACCCACGCCATGACCGTTATTGTAGAATCAACAGTACCCGTTGGAACAACTGAAAAATTAACAAGCTATCTTGAACAAGCAACAGGCTTGGTTTGTGATAGGGATTTTTATAGCGCCTATTGCCCCGAACGTGTATTGCCCGGTAAAATTTTCTCTGAGCTGGTTTCTAACCCGCGTGTTATTGGAGGTACAGCTCGCTCATCTGAACAGGTTGAAAAATTTTACGCAGCACTTGTTCATGGTCAGCTCTGCAAGACCGATGCAGCGACAGCAGAATTGGTTAAGCTTATCGAAAATAGTTCACGCGATGTCTCTCTAGCATTTGCTCAGCAAGTAGCTGCAATGACCCGAGCGGCAGGACGTAATCCATACGAAGTTATCGAATTAGCTAATAAACATCCACGAGTAAACATCCTTCATCCTCGATGTGGTGTAGGTGGACACTGTATTGCTGTTGACCCATGGTTCTTACTTGATGCTTTCCCTCAACAAGCACAGCTTCTTCATGCAGCACGCATGGTTAATGATCAAGTACCTCGTACTATTTTCAAGCATATTAAACAAGCAATTCGGGAGTATAGTGTCAGGCGTAGTAACGAAGTAGCGCGTGCCCAATCTCAGCCCTTCCGTATCATGCTTTTAGGTGCTACCTATAAGCCTGACGTCGACGATCTGCGTGAATCACCAGCACTCGCTATAGCCAAGCTTCTTTTGCAAGACCAAGCATCTTCCTGTTATCCCTATGAACTGCGCATATGTGAACCTCATGTCACTGAGAGCATGTTACATAAACAGGTAACCATACCCATCTGTAATTTTGAAGAGGGTATAAGCTGGGCAGATAGTATTGTGTGCTTAGTTGATCATACTGTCTTTAAAAACAAAAAAGCGGTACTTGCATGTAAAGAAAATGTTCTCGATTTTTGTGGGCTACTTTATCAAGAACAGTGGGCACTTCAGCAGCATCAACACTGCACACCTAAGCAATCACGCACGTATCAATCAAAGTACGAAGAAGCTGTGTGATAGTATGCGACAAGTATTTCTTGACAACAGCATACCAACAATCAAGCAGGTGCCCGAGCCAACGCTTAACGATTATAGTGTTCTCGTTTTAGTTTATTATTCATGCATTAGCTCAGGAACTGAAGCAGCAACTATCACTCACAGTCAAAAAAGCCTTATTACTCACGTTCCAGAAACGTTTAAAAAAGTGCTTGATTCTTTACTGCAGGATGGCATTGCGGCGACGGGAACACGCGTTAAAAGCAAGCTACTTGCAGATATCCAGCCACTTGGCTATGCAGTATCTGGACGGGTTATTGCCATTGGTGATAATGTTCGAACTCTCCGTGTTGGTGATATGGTTGCTTGTGCGGGTGCCGGCTTGGCATATCACGCAGATGTTATATGCGTGCCTGAGCATTTAGTAGCACGAATCAATGATGAACGTTGTATTAAAGGCGCAAGCCTTACCACACTCGGCGCCATTGCTCTTCAGGGTATTCGAAGAGCACAGCTTCAGTTAGGTGAGCACGTTGCTATTATTGGACTTGGTCTTTTAGGGCAACTTACTATCCAGCTATCAAAGCTCTCTGGCTGTCATGTTACCGCGCTTGATATGCTTCCCGATAGATTAGAATGTGCTCGATTACTTGGCGCTGAACATGTCTATGATGCCCAGCAAGAAAATGTGCTTTCTGCTATTAATTACTTGACGCAGCATCACGGCGTTGACACCACTATTATTACCGCTGCGTCACCCTCACATACGATTCTTCAGCAAGCTATCGCTATCACGCGTAAAAAGGGAAAAATAGTAATCGTTGGCGATATAGGCTTACATCTTGAGCGAGAGCCCTTTTACCAAAAAGAGCTTGATCTTCTTATGTCATGCTCCTATGGACCGGGACGCTATGATAGGGCATATGAACATGAGGGTATTGATTACCCATACCCGTATGTTCGCTGGACAGAACAACGTAATATGCAGGAATTTGTCAAATTACTTGAGCAACGATCTATCACTGTCGATACGCTCATAACTCATGAATATCCTATCACTCATATTAAAGAAGCATATGATCAGGTAAGAAGTAAAAAAAGCATTGCTGTCATACTTACCTATCGAGAATCAAACGAACCGCTCTCATCGCAAGCTCTTACTAGAGAAACAAGTACGCCTCTAATCTTTATAAAGCCATCGGAGAAAGTACGGGTAGGGCTTATTGGAGCCGGGGGCTTTGCTCAATCAGTTTTGTTGCCATTACTTGCTCAAAACAACACCGTTACTCTTACGGCACTTGTCGACACCGATAACACCAATGCTCTTAAAGTAAGCCGCTTATATACTATCAAGCACCTGTTTACCGACTATCATGAACTTCTCGATCACGATAGTATCGACGCGGTTGTTATCGCAACACCTCACGTCTATCATGCACAACAAGCACTTGCATTTTTAGAGCAAGGCAAAGCAGTATTTCTTGAAAAACCACTGGTTACAACGTTTACCGAGCTTGAATCAGTTCAAAAATTCTTACGTAATAACCCCCATGCTCCGCTTTGTGTAGACTTTAACCGTTCCGCTGCGCCATATATACAAAAAATAAAAGCCATAATATGTCAACGTAACGCGCCCTGTATGCTACAGTATCGCATAAACGCAGGTTTCGTTCCCCAAGATCACTGGACTCAACGTGCTGAGGGTGGCGGCAGAATTATCGGCGAAGCCTGCCATATTATCGACCTATTTTGTTATATTATACAAGCTCAGCCAACCAGAGTATCAGTAGAATGTCTGCGAGCACAGCGTGGTGATCTTGTTTCAACAGATAACTTCTCAGCTCACATAAGTTTTAACGATGGGTCGCTATGTACGCTTATATATACTGCCATAGGCCACATTGGTCTTGGTAAAGAATACATGGAGGTCTTCTGTGATGGCCAGTCCATTATCATGAATGACTATAAAGCTCTTACAAGCTATGGCACATCACCTACTTTAAACGAACTATCACGAACTCCTAACAAGGGACATAAGCACCTTCTAGAATTGTTCTTTAAAGAACTGAGCAAACCAGTTTTTACGCCCCCTATAGCTTTTGATCGCTTATATACTGTTGCTTATCTAACACTTATTATTGATCATCTTGCACGTCAGGGTGGAGGACATGTATCCCTGCAAGCAAACCCTCACGATAACTTCAACAACCACTCTTCACGTTATTAGGATACAGAGATACAAGCACGTGATGCGCGTATGCTTAGCTTAAACTCAAAAGGGATCTTAATCATAAGCCCAAGATCCCTTTGAAAAAATATACGTAATTTACAAATTTTTAGCATGCGTTAGTATGTGCGCTTCCAATAGATGCAGTCACGATCAACTCGCTGAATTTCTTCTTCTATAGCATACATGCTTCGATAATCATGAACTGCTTGAGCACATGCCGGCACTGCACCATAATCGTCAATGATAACATAACCACCAATAGAAAGTTTTGGATACAAGTTAACCAAAGCATCCCAAGTAGATTCATAAAGGTTACCATCAAGTCGTAAAATAGCAAGCTTATCGATAGATGCTGTTGGTAATGTCTGTGAAAACCAACCCTTAAGAAAGCGTACTTGGCTATCAAGTAAATCGTAACGTGCAAAGTTAGCTTGTACTTCTTCAAGAGGAACAGCAAGCTCCCTTATATCACAAAGACGAAGATTTGTATCGGCAGGATATTTGTCAGGGTTAGGTACAGGTAGTCCTTCAAATGAATCAGCTACCCATACGTATCGGCTATTTTCATCATGCGCCTTAAGAACCGCCCTCATGAATATAGTTGCACCCCCGCGCCAGACCCCAGTTTCTATTAAATCGCCAGGGATAGTATTCTCCAGAACATCCTCAATACATTTTTGAATATTGTTTAATCTGTTAAGACCAATCATAGTAAGAGCTGTAAGAGGCCAATCCATAGCGTCTTCCCGCAGGTCTTTATCGTAAATACCCGAATGAATCCCAGGATCTTTATGGAGAGAGCCAATTAAAGATTGTTTCATAACATGTAAATAAAGAGCAATGAGCCGAGGGCAGGTTGATACCTCCCGATAGCACATATCACAAAGAAATATTGCCTGTGGTTCGGTATATGATGCAACGTGCTCGGCTCTGCTTGTCGTTATACTCAAGACCATAGCGCAAGCAGATACATAAAACCAGCATGATAATTTCTTGCTTATCATAACATGACCTCCCTGTTTTAGCACGTACGCTTCCAGTAAGCCCCAGAGTTATCTATGCGATAGATCTCATCTGTTATGGCGTGCAAAGCCCGGTAATCTCTCACCGCTTTAGCACATGCCACATTTGATCCGTAATCGTCGATAATAACATAACCACCAATAGAAAGCTTTGGATACAAGTTAACCAAAGCATCCCAAGTAGATTCATAAAGGTCACCATCAAGTCGTAAAATAGCGAGCTTATCGATAGGTGCTGCCGGTAACGTCTGTGAAAACCGACCTTCAAGAAATTGCACATGATCATCGAGTAACCCATAACGAACAAAGTTAGCTTGTACTTCTTCTAAAGAGACAGCAAGCTCCTTAATAGTATAGCTAGAAGTACCTTCATCAAATGGATATTTTTCAGCATTGGGCACAGGTGTTCCTTTGAATGAATCGGCTACCCATACTCGACGCTGAATATCACCATGTGCCTTCAAGATAGCTCTCATGAAGATGGTCGCGCCACCTCTCCATACACCAGTCTCTATAAAATCGCCCGGGACCTTGTTTGCTAATACATCTTCAGCACATTGCTGTATGTTATCAAGTTGCTTGACACCAATCATAGTAAGAGCCGTACGGGGCCAATCACTACCATCATGTCGAACTTCATCGCTATACCTATTGAATTGAAAACCGGGATCTTTGTAAATAACGCCTGTTAAGCACTTTTTGAGCAGATCTAAATAAAGCGTATATTGTATACAAGAGCATTTAACGACATGATAATCAAGAAGTACACTCATAAACATTACACACAACGATATGCTTTTTCTAATTACCACGTAAGCACTCCTTAAAAAACCAAGGACCTTGAGCTTGCGTTCAAGGTCCTCAAAAAATTACTAAAAAATAATGAGCTTTTTAATAAACCCGCTTCCAGTAGACTGCATCATCATCAATCAATTCCATCTCTTCAGTTATGTTATGCTCAATACGATAGTCATTAACAGCTTGAGCACAAGCGGGGATAAGTCCTTTGTAATCATCGATAATAACATAACCACCAATAGAAAGCTTTGGATATAAGTTAACTAAAGCATCCATTGTGGATTCGTAAAGATTTCCATCAAGGCGTAAGATTGCAAGCTTATGGATAGGAGCCGTTGGTAACGTTTGAGAGAACCAACCCTTAAGAAATTGTACTTGATCATCAAGTAAATCATAACTAGCAAAATTGGCTTGTACCTCTTCCAAAGAGACAGCAAACTGCTTCATATCACACAAACGAATAGGAGCATCAACAGGATATTTTTCAACGTTGGGCACAGGATCTCCTTCAAATGAGTCAGCTACCCACACCCTTCGTTGAGTATCGCCATATGCTTTCAAGACAGCTCTCATGAAGATGGTCGCGCCACCTCTCCACACCCCAGTCTCTATAAAATCGCCCGGGATCTTGTTTGCTAATACATCTTCAACGCATTGCTGTATGTTATCAAGTCGCTTGAGACCAATCATGGTAAGGGCCGTACGAGGCCAATCTTTACCATATTCACGTAGTTCCTGGTCATATGTATTAGTTTGTATACTTGGATCTTGATAAATAGAGCCAGTTAACGATTGCTTTGCGAGCTCTAAATAATGATAAGCAGACTCCGAGCAAGAATACTCTTCTATTACAGGCTCACTACCAAGTTCGATGGTAATGGCATTACACAGCTCACCATCACAAACCATCTCATCTTGTCCAAAAACAGTAGATAAAGATGTTATTGCTACAACAAGAATACATCCAACGGCACGTATAAGCACGTTTTTTAACTTTTCACTTATCATAACACTTCTCCTTAGTTAAGGCGCTTCCAGTACATTGCATTATCAGCCCACTGTATCTCTTCAGTTATGTTATGCTGAGCACGATAGTCATTAACAGCTTGAGCACAAGCAGATGTAAGTTCTTTGCAACTATTGATAATAACATAACCACCAATAGAAAGCTTTGGATACAAGTTAAGTAAAGCATCCATTGTAGATTCATAAAGGTCGTCATCAATACGCAACATAGCTAACTTATCGATAGGCGCCGTCGGTAACGTCTGTGAAAACCATCCCTTAAGGAATTGTACTTGATCATCAAACAACCCATAGCGCTCAAAATTAGCTTGTACTTCTTCAAGAGGAACGGCAAGCTGCTTACTATTGTGCAGGGCTATATGTGCATCCGCTGGGTATTTTTCAACGTTAGGCACTGGGTCACCTTCAAATGAATCGGCTACCCATACTCGACGCTGAATATCACCACGCACCCTTAAGATAGCCCTCATAAAGACGGTTGCACCACCTCTCCACACCCCAGTCTCCATAAAATCGCCCGGGACCTTGTTTGTTAATGCATCTTCAGCACATTGCTGTATATTATCAAGTTGCTTGAGACCGATCATAGTAAGAGCAGTACGAGGCCAATCTTTACCATGTTCACGTAGCTCCTGGTCATATGTATTAGTTTGTATGCTTGGATCTCGATAAATAGAGCCTATTAAGCATTTCTTCAGAAGATTTAAATAAAGACCGCGTGATCCAGAGCAATTGTGCTCTATACTTTGCAACAATTCTGTTGGATTGGTATACTCACTATGAACATCGTCTTCAGCGTGAACATTTGTAGTAAGAACAAGCACTTGAAGCATACTCATGAGCAAGACATGAAATCTATTACTTATCATACTGTCGTTCTCCTGTGTGTAAAAGATTATACCTATAACTACATCCAGTTCTTTCTGCCTTTATAAGCTCCTTCTTATATTAGTATGATTATGGTTTTTGTACCCACCAAATTCGAGGTTGCTCAGAATCGGTGATAACCCTTAGGTTTTTTGCCTCAAAAAACTCATCGACTGCTTTTCTTACTCCGGGGTGATGAGTCGTATAGTCATCTCCTACTATAAGCCCTCCCTTTCGAACCCGCCCATACCACCACTCAAGATCTTGACGTACGTAGTCATATTCATGATTTGCATCAATAAAAACAAAATCTAATGACTCTTTGCCAATACGCTGAGCAGCTTCTGTTGAGGTCAACCGTATCAACTTCGATCGATCGCCAAAAACAGATAGCTTATTTTTAACTCGTTCGTAAAAGATGTCAAATTGTTTTTGATTCAATCCATAATTGGTGCTATCACCATAAGCTTTGTACGGATCAACACTATAAAGTTTTATTACTCCCGTGGTGCTCAATATGTTATATGAATGTAAACCAATTGAAACACCAATTTCGCAACCAACCTTTAAGTTAAGCTCCTCTATCAGCCTTGGCAGAACATGATGATACGGCCCAAAGTTCTCTCCCTCACCTACCTCTAGTGCATCAAGAAACTTCATAAAATCCTGAACTTCCCGATGTGTCATGTTTGTCAGCTTCGCTAGATCTTCTACCGTATAGGTAGAAGATCTGTGCAAAGTTGCGTACTCTAGGGGGGACAGATGACCGCTGCAAGAAGCATAAGCGTTAAAAATACAAGCTATATATATCTGTGCCAAAAGAGAAAGGTTGTTTTTTCTACACATAATCATTGCCTTAAACTCCAGTCTTTAAATTTTTTGTACCCACCAAATTCGAGGCTGCTCAGAATCGGTAATAACCCTTAGGTTTTTTGCTTCAAAAAACTCATCAACTGCTTTTCTCACTCCTTGATGATGAGTTGTATAGTCATCTCCTACTATAAGCCCTCCCTTTCGAACCCGCCCATACCACAACTCAAGATCTTGACGCACATAGTCATATTCATGATTTGCATCAATAAAAACAAAATCCAATGATTCTTTGCCGATAAGCTGAGCAGCTTCTGCTGAGGTCAACCGCATCAACTTCGATCGATCGCCAAAAACAGATAGCTTATTTTTAACTCGTTCGTAAAAGATGTCAAATTGTTTTTGCTTCATCATTAAGTTAGTACTATCGGGATATTCTTTATATGGATCAACACTATAAAGTTTTGTTACTTCCGTAGTGCTCAATATTTTATATGAATGTAAACCAATTGAAACACCAATTTCGCAACCAACCTTTAAGTTAAACTGCTCTATCAGCCTTGGCAAAACATGATGATATGGCCCAAATGCTTTATGTTCAAGTGCTTCTAAATTATCAAGCTTGTGCATTATCTGCTCTACTTCCTCATGCGATAACCCTGTCAGTTTCTCAAGCAATTCAATCGTATAGGAGGAATGGTCATGGAGAACTACATAATCTAAGGGTAACAAAGGATCATGGCAAAAAGCATAAGCGTTAAAGATACAGGCTATATATATCTGTACCAAAAGGGAAATATAGTTTTTTCTACGTATAATCACTTTTATAACCTTCCTCTTATTATGAATATATTACTAAAGTATTATTGGTATCTAAAAATTCATTAAATTCTTGCGGCTTCCACCAGTCTTGGTTATCCCTATACCAATCAATAACTTGAGCTAGACCACTTTTAAATGATATTTCTGGTTTCCATCCCAGTAGTTCTTCTGCTCGCTTGTACGACGCTGTATGTCGAGCAACTTGACCTGGTCTATCACCAACAAATGTAAGATATTCTGTTGCTGGCAGGTTAAGATACTCTAAAATCATATGTGCTATATCAAGCACAGAAAGAGAGATACCGGTACCAAGATTAATAACGGTGTGCTTAATTTTAGAAAAATCCTCTATATGCAAGATTCGGTCAAGTCCCCGACAGTGATCTTGAACGTGAAGCCAATCACGCTGTGCCGATCCATCACCATGTATTGTAAGCCGCTTTCCTTGAAGAGCATTGGTAATAAACAAAGGGATTAATTTCTCCGGATCCTGTCGAGGACCATAGTTATTGAAGGGGCGAACAATAACAATTGGTAAATGATCATGTGTACACCAATACGAGGAAACTATTCTGTCAGCCCCTGCTTTGGTTCCTGCATACGGTGATCGGGGATTAAGCGGGTGATCCTCATCGATAACGTCACGTTCAGCGGTACCATAGACTTCAGAAGTTGAAATATGTATAAAACGCTCGATGTTGGTATTTTTTACAAGCGCATTCAGCATGACGTGAGTACCGACACAATTTGTCTTAGAGAACTCAGTGTTATCGTAGAGATTGTTTCTCGCTGCGTTACCGTATATGCTCCGTGTCACATGAGTCTCGGCGGCAAAATGAACAACAAAATGTGCTCTGCTCATTAAATCGTTAACAAGCTCGGGATCATTTATTGAACCGTGCCAAAACTCAAATCGACCAGATTGTTTTATATATGAGGGTATATTATTAAGCTTACCTGCATAAGTAAGAGCATCAAGTACTATAAAGCAATAACTCGGATAACGATCGAAAAGATACTTAAGAAAATTGCTTCCAATAAACCCAGCAGCACCAGTTAGCAGCACGGTCTTTTGAGATACCCCAGGTTGGTCACATTCCTGCTTTGCCGGGCAAAAAGCAGGAACAAATAACAGTAAGTGGATAAGCATTACTCGTAATCTGCAGCACTTTATCATAACTCTCTCCTCGTTATGGTTGTTATGGTTAATAAAAATTCCATGTTATTTATAACAAATAATGGATGCGTGTTTAAAAAAAAGACCAATCGCTCGAGCGTCATAATCCTGGCGTCCCCATTGCACGAGAAAATCCCTTACTGTCGAACAATGCATATCTTTGAGTTTTTCCTTAACATCAGCTTTTCTATACAGCACTACCCCCAAGTGATTCGGTACATCCCAGACGTGCTTTCCATGCGACATATGCCAAGCCCTGAGCTTATCAGACAAAGGAGCAAAAGCCACTCTTTCGTCCTCTTTAAGAGATAAGTAAAAACCGTAGGCAAACGTTCTTTCGAGTTCCTTTATACAATAATTTACGTCAATGCTGCCTGTAACATTTACGTTATCACTTGAAAGTATAACGTGTTGAGCGTTTGATTTGCTCAGAATACGAGACAGCAAAGGCTTGAACTGTTCCGATGAAGTTCCGTAATCAAAAAATCTGACGCTAGCAAAACGCGCAGCAAGCTGCTTATATGCAGACTTTTCATTGACGTGGGGCTTGCCTATAACGTATATCATAGCAATATGTCTCATATACTTCTTGATCGACGAAAGGGTTTTTGCAATGTCATTGGGTGAGTTTTGGGACACTATAATCAGATCAGCTTTACTTTTCTCATATTTTTTACCGATATCTTTGACAGAATGGTTAAGCTGTTGGTACTTTGGCCAAGTATACATACGACCAACTAATTCTTGTTGAGCCCAGAAACCATGAACAAACTGGCTCAGTGGATTTCTTTGATTCCACATATAACGTAATTCAGGTGTACATCGAGCGTGGTCAAGCCCTGCCATTTCAAGCATGGGAAGCATGAATGCTCCATCGGGACAAGGTGCAAGCGGCTTGAAGCTACTATCTATAAGAAGATCCTGTAGCTTTATATGTTTGAAAAGCCATGCACTAAAGGTACGTAAATGAGCGTATACAAAAGGGAATGATCGCAAATCATTATTTCTCAATTTTTCTAGGGCTTTCTCTTGTTGCTCTTTTTTAAGCCAAACATCTTCTTGTGGCCAAAATATTCCACCACCAAATGTTATCCATACATTTGGATCTTCGTAGATCCTATTTACCGAAGAAAGTATAGTAGAATCCCCAAGCCAATCGTCACCATCAATGTGAACAACAATTTCGGTATCCTGACACATATATACAGCTTTATAATGATTAGCCATTTGGCTCAACCACTCTTTATTACGTACAAGCGTTACGCGATGCTCCTGCCCACGTACTCGTACATAATCAGCGACAAGATCTGCTGTTCCATCTCGTGATGCATCATCAATATAAATAACACGATAATTCTGATAATCTTGAGAGAATACTGAACCAAGATTACGCTCATACCAGTCTTTATTGTTATATGATGTTATAATCACAACCAAAGGTTTTTCTTCGGCTGCTAACCGGGTGGTAGATATCGTTAGCGTAATAAGAAGTGTAAGAGATAAGCTTGTATAGTACCACAGCATTGTTTTCTACCTTTTTCAAATATTAATGACGTGCAACACGAGTACTTTTGAATATAAGCCCTACAGCTCGATCAGAATACCTATAGTGTTGCCACATTTCTTCAAACTGTTGTATAGAAGTAGTTACCATAGAGGCCAGGCGATTTTCAAGATCTTGCTTACGATAGAGTATCATGCCAATATGTTCAATCTGTTGCCAGAGCTGTCTACCATAGTTCATTTGCCATGCTAGGAGATCATCAGATAATGGTGCACAAACAAGCTGCTCGCTATAGGCTAGGCTTAAATAAAATGCTTCTGCAAACGTTGTCTCTAGCTCTTGTATACAATGTGCCAGATTAAGATTATTTCTAATTACTATAGTATCTGAGCACAGTACAACATGTTTTGCTAAAGAATTATTCAAGCAACGTTTTATTAGGTCTTCTAAGCAAAAACCAGATTGAGAATCATGTGCTAAAAATGTAATTTTTGGAAAATTCTTGCTTATAGAAGCCATTGACGAAGATGCGTTTGAATCATAGATCACAACCAACTTATTACTGCCACGTACATAAGAAAAGGAACGCAAGCAATTGGCGAGTGAAGATGACCCATGAGATGCCAAAACGATAACGTCAGCTTTGCTTGCTTTATAGTGCTCTTTCTTGCTCTTTATTGGTCTTTCACAAGGCTTATATTTCTCCCATGATCTTATAGTATCAGCAAGCGTAAAAATTCTATCCCAAGGTGTTATTTTCAATTGACTATTTGGATTCTGCATATTCCACCTATATAAAATATCAGTAAAATATTTTACATGGCGCCCGGCCATTTCGACAAGGGGATACATAAATCCCGTATCAGGCGTAGGATTCATACCTTTAAAGGTTCCCTCATATAAGAGATCCTGAAGCTTAATCTGCTTAAATAACCATCCGTAAAAAGTTCGTAGATGTGAAAAAACCCAGCCATCTCTGCCTTTATCCCTAAACGTATTATGAGCGATCATTTCCTCAAGAAGCCCGGGAGTTACCCGCCCCCCCGGCCAGGGTTCCTCTCCGGGAAAAAACACAGCTCCCCCATGAGTAAGCCATATATCAGAACTAGAGTAACTATCGCTAATAATTTTAAAAACATTAGAATGTGCGAGCCAATCGTCACCATCAATATGTACCACTATCTCATGATCACTACACATATGAGCTGCTCTATAATGATTTGCCATTTGACCAAGCCATATGTTATTCTTGATAAGTTTTACTCGATGCTCTTGTCCCCGTTCTTTGATATATCGCTCTGCAAGCCCACCCGTGTCATCGGGTGATGCATCGTCGATATAAATAACTCGATAATTACTGTAGTCCTGGGAGAAGACAGAATCTAAGTTTTGCCGATACCAATCTTTATTTTTATAGGATGTTATGACCACTGCTAAAGGCTTTTCAGCTTTCTCAAAAGCCAGTAACGATGGTGCAGACATCATCATAAGCACCACAAGATGCCACCTTACAGCCACTCTAGAAGTCATTATAATCTCCTTATATATTCAAAAATAATTCAACAACTATCTGCTTCCACCAGCCCATGATTCCTTGCCTAATAATCCTACTGCTCTATCATATGGTATATAATGTGACCATATATTTTTGAACTGATTAATAGTGCTAAACTTCATGGAATATAACGCTTTTACTACATCTTTTTTACGATAAAGCGTCATGCCAAGGGCATTTGGATACGACCACACGCTCAATCCATACCGAAGTTGCCATGCAATAAGGTTATCAGACAAAAAGCTATAAGGAGCTAATTCGTGAGGTGCATAGAACTTGCTAGCATATTTATGCAAATAAAAACCGTAAGCAAAGGTTCTCTCAAGCTCTCGTATACAATAGGTAAAATCAGCCTTACGCCTCAGAACAGCGGTATCACAAGCCAATACCACATGAGACGAAGAACTGTCCTTAGAAAGATGCTTAAGAAGTGTTGATTTAAGCATATCCTTGGATTGAATCATGTGCTCAAAGGTAACATGCTGAAATTTTTTATGTACCTTTTTAAATCTTTCATCTTCGCCTTGCCGTGCTTCATAGATAACATATATTTTATTAAACCCTTGAGCACGGCGCATGAACACACTCAAAAAAGTATCAAGTTGTATAGAGTTACCCGAAGAGATGATTATAACGTCAGCCTTACTCTTCTTATAACGACTACTAATACCACTACCTGATTGCTCAAGTTGCTCATACTTAGGCCATGTTCGAACCATCTTGTTAACTTCTTTTTGCCCAAGCTGATGATAACCTACTTCTTTTGATAAGCTAAAGTGACTGAGGGTATTAGCTATGTTCCAGTAATATAGGATTTCAGGGATAAATTTCCCATGATAACCTCCCATCTCTAAGATTGGATACATAAAGCAAGAGTCGGGCGAAGATGAGAGAGGTTTAAAATTTCCTTTATAAAGTAAATCTTCAAGTTTAACGTGCTTAAATAGCCAAGCGTAAAAAGTTCGTGGATGCGCCCAATCCCATATGAATGGATAATCAGCACCCCAATGCTTTTCTCTATAGCTTTTTTCTCTAATAACCTGCTCAGGTATGGCACCATAGTGGTTTATGTTATCCTGAGAGATATTAGGCCATGGAGACATAAGTCCATAGGTAAACCTTGTTGGTGGCGAAGATGAAGCGGACATCGACCCTTATTTCCTTCGTATCCCCGAGCTTCCTGAATGCCCCGGTCTCAAGGGCTCGCAGGACCTTCGCCTGGATGCTCAAGCCCATATCCCCCACCTCATCTATGAAGAAGGTGCCGTTGTTGGCGATCTCTAAGAGTCCCAACTTATCCGCTTCGGCCCCGGTGAAGGCCCCTTTCTTGTACCCGAAGAGCTCGCTTTCGAGCATGGTCTCCTGGAGGGCGCTCGAATTGATCGTGACAAAGGGATTCCCGGAGCGGGGACTCGAAGTCATGGATCGCCATGGCGGCAAGCTCTTTGCCTGTCCCTGTTTCCCCTAGATAAGCACGGGCGTGTTGGAGGGGGCCACGAGGGATATGATCTGTTTCACCTTCGCCATCTCATCGGTTTCGCCGATAAAATCATCGTGAACCCCGATCCGATGGAGCTGTTCTTCGAGGACGATGTTCTTCACTGTAAGCGTCTTCTTCTCATAGGCCTTGGTGATCACCTTCGAAGCTCCGACATCTTGCAGGGCTTGGTGAGGTAATCGTAAGCCCCGAGCTTCATGGAGCGGATGGCGGTATCGACCGAGGCAAAACCGGTGAGCATGATCACCTCCAGTGGGCTCCATCTGCTTCAGCTTCAAGAGGAGCTCAACCCCGTCCAGGTCCGGAAGCTCGATATCGAGGACCACCACGTCGAAGCTCTCGTTCTTAAGGATAAGAGCGCCTCGTTGGCCGGAAGGCGGTTACAGACCTTCATCCTTCTCTTCGTGAGCTGCTTCCTGAAGGCCTCGACAAGGCGGGCCTCGTCATCGACGATGAGACCGCGATCATCTTCGTCCGCTCTGTCCTGCCGAAAGGCTGACGGAGAAGGTGGTCCCGTGGCCCGGCTTGCTTTCCACCTTGATGGTCCCTCCCATATCGCTTTACAAGATCATGGCATAGAGGACAACCCGAGGCCTATGCCGCTTCTTCGATTCCTTGGTGGTGAAAAAGGGCTCGAAGATCTTCTCTACGATGGAATCGGGAATCCCTGTGCCGTTGTCCTCGATCTCCACGACCGGACTTGTCCTTCGCGGGTCTTGGTCCTTATCCATATGGTGGCATCCAGCCTTCCCTCCACCGCATCCACCGCGTTGCTGATGAGGTTCACGAATACCTGCCGCAGAGCGCCACGTCTCCCATGATACGGGGGCAGAGGAGAGACTCTTCTTCTACGATCTTCACCTGGCCGTCGGTATTTATGGAGCTCGAGTAGGCTGTCGAGCAGCTCGTTGACATCTATCTCGATGATCTCGAGTCCCTCTTTCTGGCAGAGGCTTAGGATGTCGCCTCGTCACGTTCTTGCAGCGGAATGCCTGTGCCTCGATGATGGCTCAGATAGTCTTTCAAGCCTCTCCAGCTCGGGCTTTTTCGCCGTCGATCCCTCAAGGACTTGAGACAATTGCCGGCAAGCTCCGAGTGGGCGACCAGCGTGGCCAGGGGGTTGTTCAGCTCATGGGCGATGCCTGCCGCGAGCCTGCCCATGGCGGAGATCTGCGCCTCCTGCATGAGCTTGGCCCGTGTCTTGACCCGGTCCGTTGTCTCTTCGATGATGCAGAGAAGTCCTTCGATCTTCCCGTCCTTTGCCCTTTAAGGGGAACCCCCTTGAAGTCCATGAAGATGTTTCTGTCGCCCGCATAGGTCATGAAAGGGAAATCCCAGAGCTGGAAGGGCTCGCCCTGTAAGCCCTCGCCTCGATATGTGCGGCCAGGCCCGCACTTTATCGTGTACGGGTTTTTCAGCCAGTTGAACCCGATGAGCTTTTCTTCGGCCCGGGACCCAGACCCGAAAGGGCCCCCAGTGCCGGATTGACGCTGGTGAACACGCCGTTCTTGTCAAGGGTGAAGATCGCTACGGGGGCGTGGTCGATGATTGCCTTGTTGAACTCATTCAGCTGCCGGAGCTTGCTCTCCACCTTCTTCTGTCTCGGTAATATCTTCAATGGTGCCTTCGTAGAAATAGTCCTGTTATCTTCCGACATCACGGACCTGGCGGGCGCTTAAGCGAGACCCATATGGTGCTCCCGTCCTTCCTGTAGAACTCACATTCGAACCCCAGAGGCGACGCCTCTCCTTTTCAAGCTATCCATAAACTCAAGGCCGGCTCTCGGGCCGGACATAGAACTGCCGGATCACATCCGCGAGAGACGCGATCTAATTCCTCAGGAGAATGATATCCGAGACATCCTCAGCATGGGCCGGATTGGCCGCCACGAGCCTTCCTTCGGGCGTGGTCTGGAAAATTCCTTCCACGGCATTCTCGAATATGCTGCGGTACTTGCGCTCAGCCTGCCTTAATCTCGCTTCGCTTCGCTTGCGCTCGGTAATATCGAGTAAAGTTCCTATGAGGGCCGCGCTTCCCTAGATAGGATGGTCCTGGAGCCGTATAGCCTCAACGTGTCTTATTTCACGCTCCGTGGTGATGAGCCGGAACGTGAAATGGATCGATGCAGCTCTCTCCCCCTACCCTTCGGCGAATATTTTCCTGGACTATGGGCCAGTCTTCCGGAAAAACGACATCCTCGGGCCGTCATCCCGTCCAGTAACCTCTTCCACCGTGTAACCGAAAATTTCTGCCAACCTGGGATTTACGTATTTGAAGACCCAGTCCTGAATGAGGTAGACACCGACAAGAGATTTTTGGACAGGTCCCTGAACTTGTTCTCCGATTCGCGAAGAGCTTCCTCGGTATTTCCGTGCTCGTCACTATCATGCGCATGTTGGTGTGCCGGTTGATTCACATCGGGCGGGCCGGCAGCTGATTGATGTGAGTATTGGATTTGCTCCAGCTCGGCTATCCGTCGGCGCAATCCGGCTAAATCCTGAAGCAGTTGTTTCTTTGTTTTGTTTTGATCCCTCATCCCGGTAAGCGTCACCCCTGAAATTTTGATGACGAATTATTATATACTATTTATCCTGATATTCTCCCCGGAAATAGATCCTGTATAAGAAACAGCAATAAATATAAATGGTTAAGGGATACGACATGGTAAAAGAATCAGAGACAAAATCCACCTGTGCCCCGTCCGGGAAACAGCCGGGACTTCAATGAGCGGCCTGATTTTGTCCGGAAGGAGTGCCTCGGTCGACTATTTCTGACAATCAGTACATAGAGCTCGGTCTGTTTGTAAATTGCCCAGCCTTTGGCGGTAAACATTCCGGAGTCAGTGGTTGCAGGCTACGCATCGAAAACGCATATATGACCTTTCACCCGCCGCGGGCGCGATGTACTCTCTTCTGGTTCGTTGATTGCCGCTGCTGCTGATACTCTCTGCATGGTGCCTCCGTAACTGATACAGAATACTCACCCAACGGGTGAGTCTCCCGGGGTCAAAAGACCCGCTGGTCTGCGCCCTATGGGTAACCCGCATAGACGCAAACATTGTTATACATATAATACGACAGAAGCGATAATATGTCAATATATCAAATATCAACATACATACTATCAAAATACATAATGAAGTAAAAACAGCAACTTGCGCTATCTAAAAACTAGCTTACCCAAGAAAAATCCTTTTTGTCGCAATGGGATGCAATCCTACGGCGGCGCATCACTGGTTACGGATAAAGACACTCCGGGGCAAAAATAGCGCGAATATTTATGCCCTTTTTACCGGATTGCGTATCGGTAAATTTAACTCCGTGGTCGAACTTAATTCCTCCAATCGCCGGCTGGGATTTTGCGACCCTTATCTTTGAGGAAATGCATAGCGTCCACAGCAAAAAAGCCATATTTGTATTGACAAGTCGGAGGATTTTACTTACCCTTCTCACATAGAGATCCGAAAAAGGGGGACGAATGGAAGATGATACACCGCAGGGACATCGCTAGGGATGGACGAAAACTATAGAGGCCCTTCTCTGCTATAGCTTTGGCTGGGCGACAGGCATTATTTTTCTTGTCCTGGAGAAGAACAACGTATTTGTTCGATTTCATGCCGATGCAGTGCCCTGATTACCTTTTTGGGACTTACGGTTATAATGATTTTTCTGGTCATGATCCCTCGTGTGGGGATTACTCATGGCATCCTGTTTGTGGTTTGCAGGGGTGGCTCTCTGGGCTATCTCATGTGGAAGGCTATAAAGGGAGAATGGTTTCGACTACCCCTGATAGGCAAGTTTGCGCGCAACTTGCCGAATAAGAGATTGACGGCAGACCGGGGCTCGCCGCAGGACTAGAGCGGGAAGGGCAGGGGTCAAGCCCCGGCATTTCATCCGACGCCACAAGGCAACCAGGACATCCCGGCGTCCCCGTAAGGTGATAAAATGACGATATTTATGTGGACTTTGTCGGGTTTGGCAGCCCTGACGCTTCTTACCTATATGATCATCCCTGTAGCGCGGGCAATCAAGAATATAGGGAAACAGCACGATGTCGCCGAAGTTCTGTATCCCGGAGACCGGGCCCGGCAGTCTAATTTCAGGGACAAGGTCGCTTCGCATTCTTCGCAGCAATCAGGGACTCAAATACGAATCTCCGGAATTCAAGGCCCTCTATCGCCAGGAGATGGACCGACTCTCCAAGGAATATCTGGGATAAATCATGATCCTCCGGCATCATCCCCGCTTGCTTCCATTGTCGTGCTATCACTGAGACCGTGTTCTGTACTATAATACTGGAAAATGTTGATCAGGAAGGGACATGACGAATCAGCACCCCAATGACCCCCTCCACGGCATTACTCTGGAGAGGATTCTTACCGAGCTCGTGGAATATTACGGGTGGGGTGAAATGGGAAAATTGATTAATATCGGGTGTTTTAATAATAATCCGAGCATCAGGTCCAGTCTGCAGTTCTTGAGAAGAACCGCCTGGGCCAGGAAGAAGGTTGAGGATTTGTACCGAACAAACAGAGAATTCTAAAACAAGCAGGGCTATGATTCCTGCAAGAAGGATTAAGGTGTAACTTTGCGACCGAATGACCACAGACCCTCTAAAACCATGAAAGCAATCAAGCCGGTGCCTCATAGGCATAAACCGCAGGGCTTGACGATTCTTTATGAAGACCAGGATGTTATCGTCATCGATAAGAGTTCAGGCCTGCTGACGGTAAAAGCGAAATATGAAAAACTGAATACGGCCCACCAGATTCGAACCGATTACGTACGGAGAGGCAGCGCCGTTTCGGCCAGGAAGGTTTTTGGCGCACCGGCTGGATCGTGAAACTTCCGGCGTCCTTGTCTTCGCCAAGAGTTTTAAGGCCCTGGAGAATCTCAAAAATCAATGGGGGACCGTCACGAAGAAATATCTGGCAGTGGTCCACGGGGTTTTGACGGAAAAAAGCGAACGATTACTTCGTATCTGGCTGAAAACGACGAGTACGAAGTCTCTTCAGTCAAGGACCCCGAAAAAGGAAAGCTGGCAAACAAAATTTAAGGTGATAAAGAAACAAACAAGTTTAAGCCTCCTCGAAATCGAGTTGCTGACAGGCAAGAAAAATCAGATCCGCGTCCACCTCTCCGAGTATGGCCACCCGGTCGTTAATGATGACAGGTACGGAGATAAAAACAAGATCGGAGGGCGTCTGGCTCTTCATTCAAAGTCTTTGACTTTCAACCACCCTCACAGCGGCAAAAGGCTCACCTTCAAAGCGGAAGTCCCAGATTATTTAAACAGTTTCTTTGATGCGGCTCAAAAGTATAGAATAAGGGCTAACGACTGCTTTTTTATGTCCCGCGAAGCTGCAACCGAAACCACTATTCCGAAGTGTCTTGTGCGGCAACAATGAATCTTGCGTCACAAGACGTTGTCGTAGCCCCCGAAGCTGGCAGGAGCCGTTGATCATCCTTCCAACATATTAGATTTAAACATGTTTCCACATTCCATGCTTCCCGCACATGTGTGGCACATTTCTTGATAGATGCTATAAGCAATATGAAACAGAGTAAAGCAGGGAGAGTATTGTGATGCAATTCGTCAAAAGGCTTTCTCTTCTCGTGATGATGGTATTCCTGCTCTCGGTCCTGACCGTGGAGCCTGAACATACTCAGGGCTACGGGGACGACACTTTTCCGGTTTTTGTGGAAAGCGACGCGGTTTTCGCAATTTGCAGCAATGAGTTCACCATAACTATCCGATGTCTTATCCTTGCGGAGGGGGTACCTCTTCTCCTTAACTCCAGGCCGGTAGCATCGCCTGTTATCTCAAGCAATCCTTCGCGGGGCCCTCCCGCGATCTCTCTCATTTCTTAGGGCACTGTAGAGTTCCTGGAGGAGTATTATTTTGTCCCGGAACGCCGGGCCTCATGTGAGGCGGCGCCTGGCGAAGATCCGTGTTACCGGACGCAATTGTGCCCCTGAATGTGGAGGACACGCTCCCCGGTCGGCACGGCGGATATGAGAAGGAGAGAAGAAAATGAACAATGACGGATTGCATACCTCGGGACAGACTTCTTGCGCCCCGGGGCCCCTTTAATGTCTACCTGGCGGAGATATCCCCGTATCCGCTTCTATCCAGGAAAGCAGAGTATGACGTTGCCTGCCTGGTGCATGACAGGGAAGACCCGGCGGCAGTGGAGAAGCTGATCCACATCCAACCTCAGGCTTGTGGTGAAAATAGCCCTGGACTATTATAACGCTCACCGGATGAGCCGCTTCCCGAATATTATTGAAAGCCTATGATCTGCAAGTCGGCCAGTTTTTCCTTTTGAAAAATAACACTTCTCACTTTTTCCCCTTTGGTTTTTAATACTATGATTCACACTACAGGTTTTTAAAGCACTGCGTATTACCGATACGGCTGAATTTCCAGGTCCAAAGTGATTAATCTATGGGTTTA
>CAWGPQ010000013.1:0-6599 GCA_963824495.1 uncultured bacterium | reverse complement strand
CCAAGTAGGTGCGCTGCACGGTGTACTCGGCCGACGAAGGAGCCATCTGGCGCAGGCGTTCGAGCTGCTTGCGCGCCACCTTGGCCGTGTCATCGGCCATGCCCGAGGCCTTGATTTTTTCCTCGAAGGAATCGAGATCGCTGCCCTCGTCGCCCTCACCCAACTCGTCCTGGATGGCCTTCAGTTTTTGGCGCACACTGTTGTTGGGGCTTTTTTTTGTTGAACACATGGTCCCTCCTCATGCAAGCTTGATGATTATTTCTGATTCTGAACTGCTCGTACGTCAGTTTCAGGGCCGCTATAGGGTTAAAAACCCTGAACTTCAAGTATTGTACACATGTGCTCTCCATTTTTTGAGCGATAGGATATATACTATGAAGCACGTATTACGTCATGATAACAAAGTTGCTGATAAACTTGCTAATGAAGGTATCGATAAAAGAATACCGGTACCACAAGAATTTTACACCTTTTGCTCGTTGCCATATAAACTATGAAAAAATTTATGAAAAAATTATTGCTGTTTTTTTGCATAATTAGTCTCTGTAATATGAGTGCATCACTTTACTCTGCGTCTAAAAAAACTCAGAGTGCGTCTCAAGCAGTCGTATCTAAAGTAGCTGCCCAACGAAAAGATAGTACGCGTCCCAAAAACCTTCAAAGTTTTAACGTTCGTGTCTTACTTGATGAAAAACGTGTGCTGCATCTTGGTGATGTGTGTTGGACAGTGACCCACACTTCTGCTGGTACGAGCTCTGGATTTACGTTAACGCATCCAGCAGATGCTACAGTTAAAGAACGTGTTCGTGACAAGGAGCTTGTTATACGCGTAACCAAGAAGGGCTTATCTATTAACAATCGTCTTCTAAGTACGCCATCAATTACTATTGAGCCACTTTCGGGTAACCTCAGGCTTGGTGGTCATGAATATCAAGGATCATTTGTTATTATGCGTAACCAAGATAACGCCTATCTGGTTAACAATATTGATCTTGAAGATTATATAACATCAGTAGTTCGATGGGAAAGCATACCAAGCTGGCCTGCTGCGGCAAATGAAGCTATGGCGGTTGCCTGCCGTAGTTACGTTGTAACAAAGGTGCTAGAAGCCCGTGCTCGACAAAAGCAATCATCACCGGCTGCATCTGCAGTTTCAAAAACATCCTCAAATGTGCTTTATGATATCCGTTGCACTAATCTGCATCAAACCTACAAGGGTGTACATGAGTTTCCTCAGATACGTGAGGCTGTAGAGCGAACACGTAGTCTCATTTTAACCTATGATAACAAGCCTATTATGGCAATGTACGATATGTGCTGTGGTGGTATTATTCCTGCACATTTGGAGGGAGTAAATTTTAAAGATGCTCCTTATCTGGAGCGCGGCTATTCCTGTAAATACTGCAAACGCTGTAAATTGTATTCATGGCAGGTTGAATACGACTGGCACGATCTGGCAAAGCTCCTGTTTCCTCAGCAGGCTCAATCAGGTAAGGCCCGAGATGTAGCTATAACATGTAAAGACAAAGCTGGTGTTGTTCAAGAGCTTAAGCTCAAGATAGGTAATGCTTGGTCCTCTTTACCGGGAAAAAAAGTGTACTCATTCTGTAAAAACATTAGAAGCCTCTGCTTTTCCGTTACTAAAAAGCGTAAAGTAGTAACCTTTAAGGGACGGGGCTATGGTCATCATTTAGGATTGTGTCAATGGGGAGCGCGTCAAATGGCAAAGGATGGCTGGAGCTATGATAAAATTTTAGGATTTTATTACCCTGGCACACGGTTTATGAAAGTTACCAATGTTCAGCAGGTGAAGAATAATGCCACAGTATAAAGAACATCTTATTGGAGCGTTTGTTGCATATGGACTGTTATTAGGAATTCTGTCTCTCGGGCTTGCAAGATTTACCACATTACTCGAGTGGTTATTGTGCGCTTTAGCTGGGGGTCTTTTTCCTGATGTTGATATCAAAAGCTTTGGTCAAAAATTACTGTATCGTATACTCTTTGTTTTAAGTATTCTCTGTGTTATTCAAAAAGATTTTTTTACGCTTGCGCTTATCAGCACGCTCGGTCTTGCACCGTTACTAGTAAAGCATCGGGGCATATTTCATAATCTTTGGTTTCTTTGTCTCTTGAGTGGCAGTACTGTAGGTGCAGCCTATATGTATAGACCAAGCAGTGCGACCATAGTGCTCTTTGATGTCCTTTTTTTTATGGCTGGAGCTCTTTCGCATCTATGGCTTGATATGGGAACTCGTCGCATGCTCCGCCTTCGCTAAATGCTTGCCTTTTATGTCGTACTTTTTTTATGGTTGCTTGTAGTGGTATCCCACCATAAAAGGAAATCAAGGACATTATGAATCGTTTTGATATAACATTTTTACAATCATTTGAGGAGTATCCCTCAGTTTCTATACTTATGCCTACGCATCGCACAATGCCTGAAAAGCAACAAGATCATATTCGGCTTAAGGATCTTATTGCTGAGGCAAAAAGTCGCTTACTTAAAGAATTTAAGCAGCGTGATATTACTACGATTTCTGCAACACTGGATCGCTTATATGAAAGCATCGATTATACGAGTCTCCTTGACGGGCTTGCACTTTTTGCAAATACCGATTGTGCGCGTGTTTACAAGCTTGAGTTTCCCATTAAAAAAGAGAGTGTGACAATTGATCATACGTTTGATGTTCGCGATCTGCTCTATGCCCTTAATCGCGTTCCTCGCTATTGGATAGTAGCGCTTGATGAACAACCAACGCGTCTCTACGAAGGCAGAGAGCTGGTGCTCAATGAGTTTATTAATCAAGAACGTACCGGCAATCAGAAAACTGCGTTCCCTCTCACGGAAGAATTGCCACATTCAGCACAAATACAAGCGGTGGGCAAGGGTGATCTTGACTCAGCCTATCGAGACGCTCGTAAGAGAGAATTTTATAGGCACGTCGATCACGCATTAGGCGATGTTCTTGCGCTTGAATCACTTCCCGTTGTTCTTGTTGGAACTCAAAAAAACAGATCTGACTTTATGGCTATTACCAAACATCACGAGCATATTATAGAGAACCTTGAAGGTGATTACGTTAAAGACCCCTTGCGAGATATGGCATCCAAAGCTTGGAAGCTTGTCCAAAGACATATGGCCGATGATCGCCAAAAACGGCTTGCCTATTTTAGAGAAGAGGCTCTCGGCACTCTTCATGGTGCTTTTGGCTTGCGGCAAGTCTGGCGCATGGCCTATGAAGGTCGTATACATACGCTTTTTGTAGAAGATAATTATGTGGTGTCCGGCACCATTAACCCCGATATTCCAGAAGATTTGATCTTGACTGATAATCCAGAGGCTGTTGGTGTTGAAGATGATCTTATCGACGTTCTTATAGAACTTGTTCTATCAAAGCGGGGCCGCGTTCTTTTCTTTGAGCCACATGAACTAGAGCAGTACGAGTCTATTGCAGCTATTTTACGCTATTAATTCAGAATGATTATGCTTTCAATGCTGAACAGTACTTTAGCAGAGACGACCGATTCCTAAAAAGTCAAATATTGACGTCAGTGAGCAGAAAATAGTATGCTGTATACTAGAACTATTTTTTTACAAAAAGGAGATGATTTATGGATAATACTTCTACGTTACTACAAGTTGCCCTTCTTGGGCTGGTTATGGCTCTCGGTGTATTTGGCTATAACTATCTAGCTCCATCACTCTTGGGCAGACCACGTTGCGCTATTCAAGCGATTGACATTGCTTTCTTGGGATTGTTCCTCACGCTGCTCATTTTTATCTTACGAGCATCAGGGTTATGGGCACGCCTTATGGGAAATCTCTAAAAATTGCCCTACAAAAGGGTTTTCGAAGGATAGGAACCGCTTCTTTGAAAACCCTTTTCTGTTTACGTCTCGTTTATCATTCCCGAGTATCACAGCCTATTCCAGCCATTACAGCAAACTCCAGCCAAGAGCTGAATTGGTAGCGATGAGATCGCCAATATCATAATAAGGAGCAGCATTGAAAGTAGTTGTTCCACTCTCAATGCTGCTAAAGTTGCTTTAGAAAATTGCTTGGGTCAATAGTAGCTATAATTCTTCGTGAAACTGCGATGCAATAGTGCTATAAGACTTAAAGGTTGATTTAATAAGGGCATCGAGCGAAGATTGAAGTTTGCTTGGAGATGTTAATTTAGTTCCTGCCTTTTTCTTGGTCAATAGCTCAGAGTAAACTTGTTTATAAAATTCTAACTCTATAGGAAGCATATGATGTAAGACTATGCCTTTGCTTACGAACTCGTGTTTCGTTGATTCCTGAAGCTTGCGAAAATAAGATTCTTGCGTACCTATAGCATCAAACATATCGTGAAAAACTTTCCCCAAAGGGGTATTGCTATACCGATCTTCAGGACTTATAAAACCAATATGGATCTGCTTTAACTTCTTGAAATCCCTTTTCTACTGCCGTGAGCAGTATTTTAATATGTTGATTAATCGTACGAGCAAGTTCTACCTTATTACTTAAGGATAATGAGCTTTTATGCATGTTGTACCATTTTCTAGCTAGACCTTTCGCTTCGCGATGTATTTTTCGTGTAAGCTCATAACATCTTTTAGCTGATTTGGCGCAATAGTCAACACATTAAAAGCCGAAGAACTCATAAACGCGAGTGAAAGTGCTATGTACTTTATTGTCTTCATGTCAAATCCTTCTTGTAACAAAACAACTATTATAAAGCAACAATATGTATCCTATCATATTAAAATTTAAATAACAAAGCCTATTCAAAATGCACATATAGTAGGGTTTTTATTAGCGCGTTGCTTCTGCTTTAAAAAAGCTAGCCAAAAACTAACTGTGAGTTTTATGCATCCTATTTGTTGATTCGTTGAGAAAGCGATATGGAAAGTTTTTACGCTCTCCATATTAGCTAAGGTTGTTTTACATAAATCAGTTATGATGTTTTCTTAAATTTAAGTTTGATTTTGCTGCGAAAATCATTTGATTTAATAGAGTCTAAAGAAGATTGAATTTGATTTGGAGTTGGTATTATGGATTTTTCCCTAGCTGGTATGTCAGCGTAAACTGTTTTATAGAGCTCTAGGAGCATATAGCAATGAACATAGGTTAGGGCTATGCTTGTGCTTAATGGATCATTTCCTGCATCCTTCTTAATAAAGGGCAGATAAGATGATTCTATATCATGCATAGCATCGTTTAGGCCATTAACCGTCTCCTGCCGCCAAGAGGTCTCGGAATAGTCACTTTGTATACCTGCTATAAGCCTGTCTAAGTTTTCTCTAAAGAACTGTTGTTCTTCTCCTGCTTTTATCCACTCTGCTCTTGTCTTAAGTAATAGTAAGAGCCAGTCTGACACATTGACTTTATTTTTAATTGCACGAGCAAGATCTACTTTGTCGCATACTGTTAATGAATTTTTATATGCATCATACCATTCTTTAGCTATACCTTTTGCTTTGGGATGTATTTTATTTTTCAAGCTGACGAGGTATTCCATGTGCTTTGGTTCAATGGCCGATACATCAAAGGTCAAAAAATTCATAAACCCGAGTGAAAGCGCTATGTACTTTATTGTCTTCATGGTAAATCCTTCTTGTAACAAACCTGTTATCATAAAGCAACAGTACATATACTATCATATTAAAATTTAAACAACAAAAGCCTATTCAAAATGTGCATATAGTAGAGTCTTTATTAGCACGTTGCTTCTGCTTGAAACCCATGCCTGAGAGTAACTTTTTGAAATTTGGGTGCCCCTGTAAATTTTTAATTAGTACTTGCTTATTTTTCTTATTATAGGTACAATAACGTATATCCAAGTGTACTATAACTATTCAAGAGAAAGAAAAAAATATGATTAAAAAATTTATAAAGCATGGCAATAGTACCGCAATTATAGTTGACAAGTCCTTGTTAAAAGTACTTAACATTGACCTAGACACTGAACTTAAGATAAAAACGGATGGAAAATCAATAATTATAACTCCTATCACTAAGCAAGCTGCTGAAGATAAAGTTAGTGAAAATGAAATTGTGCAAAAAGCAGTCGAGGAGGTAATGAAGCGTTATGCTCCTGCTTTAGAAAAACTAGCTAAAAACTAGCTGTGAGTTTTATGCACTCTATTGTTTTTATTACAATTGACGAGGTAGTTAAAATTCATGAAAAACAAATAGCAAGCTTTGGTGGTGCTCATGGTATTAGAGATCATTACCTATTAGCTTCAGCTATTAATATGCCTATGAGCACATTTGGCGGAGACTACCTTTATCCTGATATTTTACATATGGCTGCTGCTTATATGTTTTACATCATTAAGAATCATGCATTCGTAGATGGAAACAAGCGTACTGGTGTGGTGGTAGCGTTAGCCTTTCTAATGGCGAATAAGATACAGGTAAGCCTATCTCAAGAAGAGGTATTTGATCTTGCTTTGCAAATTGCTACATCCGAGCTATCAATTGATGGGCTAGCAAATTATTTTAAAATGAGTATAAAAATGAATGCTGTATCACAATAGGTCGCTATCATCATCTTCGCTAATTAACTTATATTCTTTGCAGCGTCGGTTAACCGAAGATTTATTCACAC
>CAWGPQ010000012.1:0-53862 GCA_963824495.1 uncultured bacterium | reverse complement strand
TAGTGACCCCCTGCGTTAAGACACGAAAATAGATTTATTTAGGAGTCATGTTAACCTCCGAAGGGTTAGACTGGTTTTGTAACTTAAATTGTGCAAATAACTGTTGTCTTGTAGGCACAACTCTTAAAGCGAAAATGAGGTTTGGCGTGTGATAGTTAAGCGCCTGATGAGGTCGTTTTTGATTATAAAAATCAACATAGCTCCGCAAAGCTACTCGAGCCTGATCCACAGTATCAAAACTGTGCAGGTAAACGTTTTCGTACTTTATAGTACGCCATAATCGTTCGACATGAGCATTATCAGCCCAGCGACCCTTGCCATCCATGCTCACCTTTATACCGTTTCCTTCTAATTGTACGATCCAAGAGGTACTGGTAAACTGGCATCCTTGGTCGCTATTAATAATCTCCGGTATGCCATGCTTCAAGGCGTTTTCAAGTGCTTCAAGACATGATTGCGTATCAAGAAAAGTAGATAAGCTCCATCCCATAATTCTTCTGCTAAAGACATCGAGCAAGCACACTAAATAAACAAAGCCAAGTCGTACCTTTATATAGGTGATGTCAACGGTCCATACCTGATTAGGGCGATCAACGCTAAGTTCACGTAGAAGATAGGGGTATACTTTGTGTCCCCGATCTCGTATAGTTGTTTTCTTTGTAGGATAAACAGCTTTTATGCCTGCAAGAGCGAGCAATCCTTGTAACCTCTTGTGATTGATAACGAAGCCTCTTTGCCTCAGAGCAACAAGAATACGGCGATAGCCATAAAATGGTGTTTCTTGATAAATACTTCTAACCTCATTCAATATAGTCGCATCGTTACTTTTTAACGGCCTCGGTTGATAATACATCATGCTTCTCGCAACACCCAAAAGTTCGCATTTTCTTTTTATACCTATCGCTTCATTACCGTGCTCAATCATCTCTTTGCGTTTTTCACTACTTAACGTTTGAGCACATGTCCTAAAAAATCACGTTCCGCAGTTAATTGTCCAATAACACGATGCAATCTATCTATTTCTGCTTTATGGTCTACTTCTCGCTTATCTTCAAAGATCTTATTGCTCTCTTCCTCCAGCTGCTTTTTCCATGCAAATATTTGACTTGCTGAAATGCTATACTCTTGGCATAATTCTGCAACTGTTTTCTTTTCTTTTAGGGCCTCTAGAGCTACCTTACTCTTAAATGAACTTCCATGTTTCTTGTATATTCTTGCCATGCTTTACCCCAGTAATAGTGATGATCTTTTTGCATCATTATACTCCCCAATTTCTCCAATTACACGTGTCTGATTTCTGGGGGTCATTATACACCGCACATGCTCTTATTGGCAGCACGTTTTTTTGTAACGCACGATACGTATTTATCGCCCCGCGCGAGAATCCTAACATGAACATATTTTCACAATCAGCATATGGTAATGATTGTATGACGGCATACAAAGCAGTAACATCATGTACATCAGCGCCACCTACTTCGTCATTACCCTCTGAACCATCATTACCACGATATTGTGATGCAACAACCACATAACCCAATGCCACGAATGGGTATATCCTCTTATAAAGCTCACGCACAGTTACCTTACCCGACTCTCCCGCACCACCGTGATTATATAGGATAACGGGGTATTTCCGCTGAACGCCCTTTGTGTTTTTTGGACAACTAATTATGCCCACGACTTGTAATCCGTCACTACAATATACAATGCGTTCGAAAGAAGCATCCATACACTGGTTAAACCATGCAACATACCCGGCGTACTCAGATACGTCCATCATCATTTGATCAGTTGGATCCAATGTTTCAAATAAATGTGGAACAAAAGGCTCTTGAGAAATAATTGGCGATGCCATGGTCAACCTCATAATCTATAATATAAGAAGTATTAATTAATATTTTATTACCAAAATCTGTCAAGGTAAAAGCAAAAACGCTCCGGACCTGGAGCCACCACAAGCGAGAGGAGCTGTGCGAAAGGACTAAGCGAAGCCTTAACAATTCTCAGATTCATGTTCATTAAGAATCTCACCAATAATCTGCTGTTGCTTGATAGCTTCTAAGCACGCCTTATCTTTTAATGGAGCAATCGTAATCAGAGCTTTCCATAACGCCCAACCACGCGCTCGAGCCCATGTATCAGAATCTAAGCACACCTGTGACCTGAAGATTTTCCGACTCTCGCCTGTAAAAAACGTCCAAGCTATCACTAAATCACAAGCAGGATCACCAACGCCCATGCCTCCAAAGTCAATTACAGCAGCCAATTGACCATCTTTTACGAGAATATTTCCAGGACTAACATCGCCATGGATCCATACCGGGTTCTTACGCCACTTGGAGCTTATTGCCTTTTCCCAAACAGACGTTACAGCGTCAACATCAACAAAGCCTTGTAATCGAGCGATAGCCGATCTTGTTTCAGCATCATAAACCATGGAAGAGCTGCCTCGATAAAAGTTATGAGGCCCAGGTAAAAGACCACCGGTAGTATCAACCTTATGCAACTCTTTCAAGAATTGAGCAAGACGTGAGGCAATGAGCGATACGTATACGTCATCAATGGGCAACTGATCCGCACTTTCACCTTCAATCCACCGATATATTGACCAGTTCCAAGGGTAATTTTTTGAAGGCTGTCCCAGAGCGAGAGGCTCAGGAATAGGAAGCGACACATGTGGGGCTAATACTGGCAACCACTGGTGTTCTTTTTGAACTTTCTCCGCGTATTCTTCAGCACTTGGTAGCCTTATGGACATGTCTTGACCTAAACGAAAGGTTCTATTATCCCAGCCACCTGGTACAACCGGTCTAATCGGCAGATGAGTCCACTGTGGAAATTGTTCTGCGATAAGATCAGCTACCAATGATACCGTGATTTCCCGTTTAGGCGCAGTTTCGTGTATAATTTTTGATGTGCTTACCATAACCATTTCTTTGCAAACGCATAACCAGAGCCAGACTTTAAATACTTTTCAAATTCACGTGCTTTAGACTCACTATCAAAACAAAGATACATAACCAATTTCCATGGTCTATAATTAGCTGTGTATACAGAGCCACCAGTATTATGTTTATCTAAACGTTGCTTCAAATCAGTAGTATAGCCTATATACGTTTTATCAGAAATTTTCAAGGATTTGATAAGATAAACATAATGCATAGAGATAATATCTATTGATATTTAAAAAATAGAGAGAGCTCCGCTACGCTATCTTCTTCGTTAAAACTACGAAGATCATGAAAGCTACGCAGAGCATTCTTCGCTACCTAAAACAAGAAGAATGGCCTGCCATTCGAAGCTTTCTTGTCCTCCGTAGCTTCAGCGAAGGATGAAGCGAAGAATGGCGGGGCTAACGAGACTCGAACTCGCGACCTTCCGCGTGACAGGCGGACGCTCTATCCAAACTGAGCTATAGCCCCTTATTGGCTCCTCGGGCTGGAATCGAACCAGCGACCTAACGATTAACAGTCGTGTGCTCTACCGCTGAGCTACCGAGGAATGCTAAGATTGGTGGGCGGTGCAGGGCTCGAACCTACGACCCCCAGTTTGTAAGACTGATGCTCTACCACTGAGCTAACCGCCCTCAGCAATACCTAACAGGATATAGGAAGTTTAATAAAAGTTCACAAAAAAGTCAAAAAAACTTGCGAATATGAAGCATATTACTCCCAAAAAACTAAAAAGAGTATCTCACGCTGAGCAAAGGTGCTACACTAGTACTACTTTCACTATAATTAAGTCTATATGTTTATATAAGGGGAACTTATGGCACGACTTTCTGATTATTTGCGTAATATCTTCTTTCTTTTACTTCTACTTCAGGTTGCGCCTCCCTTACTTCGAAGTATTCGTAACCAGTATGCAACCTATCTTGAGCCCAAGGCTAAGGTTGGAGTTGTAACGATCAAGAGCGTATTGACCGATACAACTTCCTCTATCAAGCAACTACGCAAGTTTTTTAAAGAGCATGATATTAAAGCCATAGTGCTCAAACTGGATTCTTCAGGGGGAGCTGCTGGAGCGTCCCAAGCTCTGGCTCTAGAGATAGAAGAACTCAAGCGACAGCATGTTAAGCCTATCGTTACCTTTGTACAAAATGTTTGCGCATCAGGAGCTTATTATGTTGCTGCTGCAACTGACCGCATTATCACCACTCCTTCAGCATTTGTAGGCAGTATAGGTGTCTATATACCTCAGCCGCATCTGAAAGAGTTTATTGAGCAGTTTAAAATTAAGTACGACGTAGTAAAAACTGGGGATTACAAAACTGCAGGTGATCCATTTCAGCCAACAACACCGGAACAACAAGCAATGTTACAATCACTTACTGATGATACGTATCGCCAGTTTACTCAGTACGTGTCAAAGATGCGACCCCAGCTACAACTTGCTCAAGTGGGCGTTTGGGGTAATGGCAAAGTCTTTACCGGTCATCAAGGCCTTGAGCTTGGGCTCGTTGACGAGATTGGTTCACAATCGACAGTAGAAAAAGTATTACGTAAAATTGCCCCTATTGAAGGTGAAATAGAGTGGGTCAAGCCGCCTCGTCCATCGGGACTTGCCGCCCTTTTTGGAACAACTTCCGATGATGATAGCCAAGAGGGAGATTCCTATATTGAATCATGTATAGATCGAGGAGCGACTGCCCTGATTAATGCGTTAGCACGTACCGGTAAACCCTACCTCCTGAGCTGCGCTTGATTTTATGGTAACTGGCCTGGGAGTCAAAAATCTACTACTCCATACATTCCGTCTGATTTGGCAAACACGACCGAAGGATCGACTTGTTGTGCTGCAGGCCCTTTTCCTACGCAGGCAAGATTAAGTTTAACCATCACCGGTTTCTCAAGCCAACTCACTACCCTCCGGGTATAAGCACTGCAGTAATTGCTAAAGCCTATAATTCCAATACCCACAAGGGCAATCACATTTTTAATTGACATTTTTTTCTCCTTGCCCTTTCTTTAGAATAAAACATATTTGTTTATACTAATTATTTTTCTTATAGATAATTAATTTTACAAGTTGCAATATTTTCATCAAAAAAAAAGAATTTTTAATCAAAAAACCTGCACAATACGTTTTCGAAAATGCGGCCACAGCTTCAGCTCAATCAAGCCAATGTTTGGGGTAATGGTAAAATCTTTATCGAGCACCAGGCCCTTGAGCTTGGGTCAGTTGACGAAATTGGCTCACAATCGACCGTAGAATATGAAAATCAGACATCTTATATGTGTTCCGACTTTGGGGTCATTACATGGGCTGCGAAGCTTGATACCATTCCTTCGTGCTCTCTTCCAAATTACCATCTACAACAATGTATGCAGCATCGGCAGCTATTAATAGCTCCTTGCTTGAGCATTTCTCACGAGCATCAATTGCTAAAGCTCTTATCACTGCTATTTCACCAACCTCTATTTCTGCAACCGCTGCCGAAACAAGAATACCCGCACCCACTAAAGGATCTACTATCATCCCTACCGCTGCCACTGGTCCAACAATCCCAATGAGCGGTAGCACACTAGCACGGGTAATAACACGTCCTATGTATCTTGCTATTTGTGCAGCTCCTTGAGCTGTGACAGATCTTACAGGTAACGTAACTGACTTCTCTGGATGACCAGGAGGGTATACCTCAATGTTCTTAATACAACAACCTGCTTGAATTTTGTTCTCTGTGCTTATAGGGATTATATTGGGTTTTAAAACGGTTACCTCACGCTGGTCATTAATTTGAATCGAAGGCGGAACTTCCTTTGATGGCCCTTCTCCAAGAAGATTAATCTTAACCATTACCGGTTTTTCAAGCCAATTTACCACCTTCCAAGTATAAGCATCACAATGATTGCTAAAACCTATAGTGATTCCGACACTCAACAGGATAAGCACATTTTTACTTGACATTTATTCATCGCTTATACAATAATTATGGTGATAGTATATATTATAATTATCGTATAATAGATATAATTAAGAGTTCAAGAGTTACATAAAAGATAACAGCGCGCTCGCACCAATTATGTCCTAGCCATAGGGGTTTCATCGGGAACCAGCGCAAGATATAGGTGCTTATGATGGGTTATTACATTAGGTACAAGTAGCTTATGGCATAGTATCTTTAATGAGCTCTGCACCTTTTTGTAATACGCAGCAATGTGTAAGGCTTCGTAAGTTAAGAAAAGGCTTTATCTTAATAGTGTACTGGAAGCCCTTCAGTTCGGATGCTATAATGCGCCCTAAACCAAATCCTTTGGGGAATACTAATCCATCACCACTAGAAACAACACTGTCATTCTCATGAAATGTAGCTAAATGACTGACAAAAGAAAGCTGTGTTTCATGAAGCACACCAGTACCTTCATGGATACCTTGTGCTCCTGTAGGAACACAGAATGCAGATACTTTGCATGCTGGGTCAGTTATTAACATGACTTTGCTATAAAAAGGGTATACATCACTAATACGCCCAACTAAACAACTCTTATAGACAACAACCATATCGGGAGCTACACCTGCTCGTGATCCGGCATCAATAAGAAAAAAGTGCGATTGATCCGAAAAATTTTTAAAAAGCACTTGAGCAATAAGAGCGTTATGTGCACTATAACGTTTTTTGAAATCAATCAGTTCACTAATTGCATTCATATGAGCACGTGATGATTGCAACTGTATATTTTCTGCAGTAAGCACTTCTAATTCAGCATGTTGACGTTTTACTAATTCCTCAAGCTCATGCATAACGTGCCATCGTTCAAACCATAGCTTAACCGGAACTATAAACGTATGCTGTGCAACTAAAAATGGATAAAGGACGTACGAACAAAGCATTTCAAGCGATCCTGTTCTAAACGTAAGCAACCGGCTTGAGCCAAGTATAAGAGCAAAGCCAAGAATCCAATAACGAAATGTACCAAAAGATCGTTGTACAGAACGCATAAACAAGCCGATAACTTTCTTTTGAAATCACATTTTTAATATAGGTAAGTTTAGCACAGCATTATTTCTCTGTCCAAACTTTAAGAATCTGGTCCCGCCAACCGTGCAGACGCGTGCTGATGTTACCTGAATGGGCTTAAGAAGGCGATCCTGCTGGAGGTATGTTTCCAGGAGCAAGAGCAAACTGGGCAATTTGTCTCGCAACATCGGGCGGAAGAGGTTGCTGCTGACCTGCTGGTTGCCATGCAAAGCCACCCCTCGTACGGCCGAGTGTTGATATTCTGCCAAATACAGCATGACCTGCCCCTCTTTCTAACAATGCAACAATATCGGGGCGATGATACCTATGGGCAAGGGCTAAAGGTGTCTCACCATGCCGATTGACAAGAGTTACTCGAGCACCACGTTCAACCAGAAGTTTAACAGTACTCAAGTTACCATTACGAACTGCTATATGTAAGGGTGTATTGCCGTCTCTATCTTGTACATTGATATGAGCACCGTGATCAAGCAAGAGTCTTACGATATCGTCATGTCCTTGAGCAGCAGCCCAGTGTAATGCTGTCATACCATGACTATCTTGCCGATTAATAGCAAGTGGTTGAGCAGGTATGGCGGGTGGCAATATGGCATGAGAAGCAAGCAGCTTATGTAACTGAGCAATCAACGATTTGGTCTTAGGTGATTGTGGTTGAGTCTGGGGTAAAGTAGAAAGTAACTGTGCTACACGCTTTACATCGCCTATAGCCGCTGCATAAGCAAGTAGGTTGCCACCAAACACATCTTTTAAGATATTCCCGATGTAGCGCCCAACCTCTTTTACATCAAGTTTAGGATGTAGTTTTGTAAAATCATCTCCACTTGGTATCCTTGCGCCATATTCAAGTAACAATTGTATAGTTTCTAGGAATTGAGGTCGCGATTCATCTGGTGCTGCTTCTAAAAGTCTAATAGTAACCATAAGCGGAGTATAGCCAGTCTCATTATCAATATGATTAGCGTCAGCTCCAGCTTCCAGAAGCAATCTAACCATATCTGCCTGTCTACTTATGATTGCCAAGGTAAGAGCAGTATTGCCCTTATTATTAGCATAATTAATATCAGCACCAGCTTCTATAAGCATTCTTACTATTTTTGTATGTCCATTCTTAACCGCTTCTATAAGTGCAGTATTGTCGTAAGTATCAACATAATTAGCATCGGCACCAGCGTCAAGTGCGGCTTTTGCCTTCTCAAGGTCTCCTTGTATAGTTGCCATTATTAATCCTTCATCAGCAGCAGGATTAGAGTGTTGTTGAACCCCTATACACTCTACAAGCAGATTATTGGTCAACAAGAGACCAGCAGCAAGCAATACTATACCATGTAATGTTGTAATATTTTTAATCATATCGTAACTCCTTATTAATTTTTTTATATATTTATATTTAATTATACTAAAAGCATAATAAAAAAGTAAAGATACGCGGGCAAATAGACAAACTGTGCCCTAGCCATAAGACTTCTTATCAAATTAAAAATCCGACGGAACTTACGCTGCTTTTATCAAATCTCTCTATAAAACTCCTTGCTTTAGCAAGTGAAATAGCTTTGCTATTTTGCTTGTTTAAATTTAAAAATACGGTAACTTATGGGTGATAGGTAATTATCAATCTGGGGGAGGGTATTCCCACAGTAAAGCTTCTGCAGACCATGTGAGACCCGAACCAAGCATCTTTCTCGTAGGCTGCGTTGCTGAAACAAGAATGACCTGCTTTTAGGCGAGTGTCAATAAGTAGTCTTTTTGCCATGAGACACACTTTTACGGCACATGGTACATACCATGCTTTCGGGGTAAAAATTTTTTAATATTCTCTATAAGTTCTTCAGGCAGAGCATTAATGCGTGGCATACCTGAATTGGGGTCGGTGTTTGCATGATATTGAACTAACAGGTGCTCATTGTGGAGAACTTGATCTATAATTGGCATGGCTATACGTGTCGGTAATTCTGAATAGCCGCTTTTGCATGCTAGTTGCCATGGCGTTAATCCATGATCATTAGTAATAGTATCACGTGCTTTATCCATAATAAGCATATGAGCAAGAGGCAGATTATTATGAGCTGCAGCAAAATGTAATGGTGTATTACCATACTGATTTTTTGCATCAACTCTCTGACCATCTGCAAGCAGCTGTTGGACAATCTCACGATAATCTTGAGCTACTGCCCAATGCAAAGGAGTAGTTATACGAGGCTGAACAATATAATCAATAAGCCACTTACCAAAACGCTTAAGGGCCCTTAATTGATGCTCAAGACCACGCACACGACATGAAGGAGCCTGTAACAACTCCCTTACGCGATCAGTATTGCCCCGTACACACGCGGAAGAAAGCTCATCTATTACCAGTGGACCTAAAACTGCCTGCAGAATATCCCGTTCACCTTCAGCAAGCGTAGCAAGATCTGGAACACGAGCACCATGAAGGAGCAAGCATGTTGCTATCTCTGAATAACCTTTTTCAAGAGCGCGTTTAAGTGGTGTTTTGCCAGCTCTATTTGACTTGCTTACGACAGCTCCCTCAATAAGCAATAGCTTCACAATTGGCAGTGAGCCAGTGGATACGGCTAAATCAAGACAGGTTCTGCCAAGGACGTTAAATTCATGAGTAAAACCACCATGATCAAGCAAAAACCGTATCATAGGTACATCACCATGAGAAGCTGCTATATGAAGAGGTGTTTGTCTGCCTACGTCAAGCACTTGTACATCGGCACCGTGATCTAAAAGTATTTCAACTACATCAACATGGCCTTGGTAGACCGCATAATGAAGTGCCGTACGTTTTTGGTCATTACTTTGGTTAACCGCAGCGTTAGCCGCTAAAAGTTCAAGAATAATGTGTATATAGGATAACCGTAAGTTATCGGGAATACCTTTTGGTCGAGCTCCCCATGCTTCGAAATATTTTAATATGTTACTATTTTGCATGGTAACCGCATAGTGAAGGGGAGTGTTGCCTTCTAGATCAGAACAATTAACATCAGCACCTTGTTCTATAAGTGCTTTTGTTAAAATAAAATCACCACCTATAGCTGCTTTAAGAAGCTCTGCATCTTGGGAAGCCATGGCATAGAGACCAGGAACAACAAACACACCCAAAAAAATCACTATACGGGGCATGATCAAAATCTAATACAAAGAGCTAGTATACCAAAAAAGATAAGCAAGAAGCTTGATAAACGATTAATTGTTTGAATTGTTGTTGCCGTACAACGCTCACGTACAGCATGTATGCTAATGCTTAAACAGCTAAACCAAAGAGCAGAGCCAATAAATACACCAACAGCTACAGGTATCACTGAATCATAGGTAGCTGCTGGCACACCAAACCATGCCAAAAGAGCAGCAAATGTCATTACAGTAAACGGATTAGTGAGCGTAAGCAAGAATGTAGAAAAATAGGTTCGCCATATACTCCCCGTTGTTATGGGGCCAACGTTGACGACAGGGGTTCGGGATAATGCCATATATCCTAGGTATATTAGCATTACTGAGCCAAATACTCTAAAACCATTTAAATAATTAAGTAAAAAAGATGAGATGTTTGTTAACCCCAATACTGCTAAGCCGGCAAAGATACCGTCAGCAGTTGCTGCCCCCAACCCACTTGCCAATCCGCGAGCAAGCCGTTCTGTTAACGTACGCCGAATGCATAAAATGCTTATTGGTCCCACAGGAATAGCTGCTAGAAAACCAATAAGCAATCCTTGAGCAAAAATATTTATACCCATACTATTCTTTCTAACAATCTGTTTTGTCTAACTCTAGTATGGCAAACTTTGCATTCATTTTTAATACTTTTTTAATACTTTAGGTTAATCGGGGTCATAGCAGCGGATGCATAGTGTGCCATAGAGTGCTTTGCTCATACGCATAAGCGGTTTGAAAGAGCAGATCTTCTGAGCAATCTGGTCCAAAGAGCTGAAAGCCTATGGGCAAGTTTTCACGCGTAAACCCACATGGCACTGATAGCGCCGGAATACCTACCAGATTTGCGGGTGCGGTAAAATAATCTTGTAAGTCCATTTGAAGCTTATTATGAGCGAAAGCATTAAATGCAAAAGCACCAGAGGGACTCGTTGGTAAAAACAACAGGTCAACCTCGTTAAATGCTTGTACAAATTCAGCACGCATAAGCTCTTGCACACGACGAGCGCTTTCATAATATTCATGAGCATGGCCAACCGAAAGCACATAATTACCAATTAATATACGAAGCTTAACTTCACTCCCAAAACCCTTACCCCGGGTACCTGCATAGAGTTCAGCAAGTGTTTCAGCTTGAGTGTCACGAAATCCATAACGGACCCCATCAAAACGCGCCAGATTCGATGCCGCTTCTGCACGGCTTATCATAAAGTACACGGCAGCGCCATAATCCATAGTTGGCAGCTTTAGTTTGACTAACTGAGCACCAAGCTTTTCTAGCTGACGTAATGCTGTGTCTAAAGCTTCTTGTATATCCGGATCGATACCATCTGCGTAAACAGCATTTTCAACAATACCAATTCGTAATCCTTGCTCAAGCCTGCCCGTAAGATTCTTACTATAGTCACGAGGTGCTTCACTGCGAGATGTTGCATCACGAGGATCGTGTCCGGTCAGCAGCGAAAGTATCAGTGCATTATCATACACAGTTCGTGTCAGAACCCCAATCTGATCGAGTGATGAGGCATAAGCAATAAGCCCATAACGAGACACTAACCCATAAGTGGGCTTACTACCAACAATCCCACATAGGCCTGCAGGATGCCTTACCGATCCACCTGTGTCACTTCCTAATGCCCACGGTACAAATCCTGCTGCAACTGCAGCTGCTGAACCTCCGCTTGACCCACCAGGTACTCGGGCAAGATCCCAAGGATTTGCTGTTTTTTTATAGGCAGATGTTTCGGTAGAGCTACCCATAGCAAATTCATCACAGTTAGCACGTCCTATAAGAAGAGCTCCCTGATCTTTTAAGCTCTTAATTACTGTAGCATCATAAGGTGCACGATAATTCTCAAGCATACGTGATGCGCACGAAGCTATTCTGTCCTTTTGGCAAATATTATCTTTAATGATACCGGGAATGCCAGCTAATAAGCCCGGTGCTTTACCAGCTTTACTGGAAGCAAGAATCGATTCTTGATCAAAAATCTCAAGAGCACTGCCTATAGATCCATCGTGCTGAGCAAAGCGACCTGTACAGAACTCAAGCAGTTCACGTGCTGAAAGCTCGTTACGAGCAATTTTTTCTCGTAGTTTTTTAACTGATGCAAAAGCAAGTTCATTCATACCTAGTTACCTTCCTGATTATCTTGCGTGCCGCCAATAATAACCGGTACAACAAAATAATCACCTTCTCTCTCAGGTGCCAGGGCTAAGAGAGGACCGGGATTGCTCGGTTCAACACTATCAGCACGAAATATATTAATATTTTTTGGCAATGGTATCCCCTGCGTATATCGAGCAGCGACATCTTTAAGACCAGAAGCACACGTCAGAACTGCTTCAATTTCGCGCATAAGCTGACCTATTTCATGATCATCGATTTCAATACATGCTATATGTGCAAGTTTTTTTATTTCTTCTTGCGTAATCTTGGCCATTAACGTCCTTTAACTAGTATATACATATCTATATCAGAGCGTAACGGTCGATTGATGTTTCCAAGCATCACCACGCAATCGACGAATATACACACCACCCATAAGTCCATCACCACCATAAAATGAGGCATACAAGAGAACAAACTTCAGCATCGTTGACTGAAAAGGAAGCGCGGCTATGCACAGCGAAATGGGTACCAGATAACCGAGTACGTTTGCCAAGCGTACTTTCATAACCGTTTTTACATCACCGGCCCCTCTCAGCGCTCCTGCTAATAGTAATTGTAACACATCCAATAAAACGAGTATACCAAGCCATGGGAATGCTCGTGCTGCAAATTCCGTAAATGCAACCTCTGGGTCAAATAACCGGATAATAGATGCTGGTGATACGGAAAGCACAAGCGTAGCCAGACCAACCATAAGCAAAGAAAGCCCTAAAATTTTTTTAATCGTATCTTTGATTCCCTGCCAATCACCAAGCGCATAATCATTACTGACAAGTAGCGTGACAACTTGAGTAAAAGCAACAGCGGGTATAAAAGCAAACTGGCTCACGTCTTTAATAACCGTAAAGCTGGCAAGTGCTGTTTCACCTAATGGGGCAATTAAGCGAGCAAGCCATATCTTTGCTAAAGCAAGTGCCGCTTTATCGATCATAACGGGCCAGCTTAACGATAGTAGGAGCGTACTCAAAGACCAATCAAAAGATGGTAAAAGAGTTATACTATATCTTCTTGTTTCGCTACTACCAAGAATATACGCCAGAGCTCCTACTACCATAACGCTATATTGGATAACTGCTGCAACAGCGGAACCTTGCAGTTCCATCCTTGCAAACCCCCATACACCGTTAATAAGCGCGTAATCAAAAAACAAAAAGACACTACCACCCACCATAAACAAGACCATGGGAATTTTAGTATTCTTTATACCACGTAAAAAACCAATAAGAGCAAAATAAACAAACATCAAAAAAATACTCACAGCACGCAAGCGCAGATATGGTATCCCTGCTTCAAGCACATCCGAAGATAGACCATAAAAGCGATAAATCTGATAAGCACCTATATATAAGCAGGTTGCTATACATGCTCCAATAAAAAATGTTATCCAAAAGGCATGAGCAACAGCACGTCCTACCTGCTTAAATTCTTGTGCACCGTTATACTGACCACAGGTAATAATGGTGCCAACTGATAAGCCTTCAGCCATCTTAGTAACAAAATGAAATAACGTACTTGTTACACCCAGTGTTATATAAAGTGATGTATTACGTAAGTTTGCTATAAATCGCGCTTCAAGCGCATGAGGCAGCGCATAGAGTACCAGCGCTGTAATAAACTCCGGCCAAAAGTATTTTAAAATTGTCACGTAACGCTCTCCTGAAAGTCTCTCCATTGCATACCCTTACGTATCCTTATAAGCACACTCTACAGATTACGATATGTGAGCTTATCAGTATAGTATGACAATTGATACTATACTGTCATGCTTTCGGTTGTGCAAAACAAAAAATAGCCTGTTCTCAAATATTTTTTTCAATTTATTAATTTTTTAGTTGACCTCATACTAGTAAGTTGATAGTTTTGACCTTAACGCTACGTTAATAATACTTACTATACGTATACGTAAAGGGTTAGTATGAACAAAAAAATACTGTTTATTATCGTTACACTGATAACACTCATAGAAAGCAGTTCATTGAGCAGTACTCCTGCTGAGCTGAATAATCTTAAAGCTCTTAAAACACTGCTTATAAAGAGTCAAAATATGACTCAAGAAGAACTAAAAGCATCACTGCAAGATTGCCAAAACATCTACAACTACAATGTGCTTAATACTAAAGTGCGGCGGGAGGCTCAGAGACTCTTGCAAAAAATCCAACGCTTGATAGACCCAAATCATAACCCCAATCTCATAGTTCAGCACTGAGCTTAAAGAATACCAATTTTCTTTTTTTATGCTTAATTTTATAGAACTCTTGACGTTCGATAAAGCGTTGCTCTTTAAGATTAGGTTGCCATGTTTCTGCCGCCCAATAGACCAGCTGGGCATTTTTATACGTTGATCCTGGTTGGAACATGCGCATAAGCTCTGTTGGTTGAAGTGACGCCCGAGCGCACACTATATCGATAGGGTAGTCAGTTTTACGCAAAAACGTACGCCAATCACAAGAGTATATTTCAACACCAGAAAGCTCAAGAGCTTCAAGCACTGAGAGTAAAAATCCTATTTTTTTACGACTTACTTCTATAAGTACCATGGGCAAATCAGGATACTTAATTTTAAAAGGTATACCTGGAAATCCACCACCGGTGCCAACATCCGCAAGCATCTCAACTTGTGATATATCAAGAAAGCTACTGAGCATAAGTGAATCATCAAGATGATAGGGTATAAATGCTGGAACTTCAGTAATAGCCGTTAAATTAAAAAGTAGATTATGCTCTGCGAGCATCGTATAAAAGATCTTAAATTGCTCAAGCTGCAGTTCAGAGAGATCATGTCGCTGTGCAAAGTCTGACCAAAGTTTGTGAATGTCCATAAGGGAGTTTCTTAAGTTTGCTTCTTGAAGCAATTTTTACTTATATTTGACGGTATAAATCATAATAATATCAGTAGTACTTAGTATGCCATAGGCTTAGCAATGCGCAATAAAAATATAAGCACAAGTCTACAAGGGCCATCTACCATCACGCGGCAAGCCAGCCTGGGCAATATTCTGTTGCATGATCATCTGTATCATTTCTTCTGAAGCCGTACCTGTTTTAGTTAATTTTTCAAGAGCATACTGTAATATTATTTTTCTGTATTAGGCCCATCGTAACTCATAATAGTATCCATTACCTGCTGATATTGTTTTACTCGAGCAGTATCACGTCCAGCAGTTCGTTCATTTCTGTTTCTTTCAGCAAGCTGATAGGGCGTTAATCCTTTTACGTTCGTCAATCTAAAATTAGCTCCGCTGTCCAGGAGAGCAGCAACAATGTCAGCCTGTCCTTGAGCAGCAGCCCAATGTAGAGCGGCAAAGCCTTGAGCATCTTGGCTATTGATCATGTCTGGTTGAGCCATGGCAGACAGAAATTCTAATACACGATTTATATCTCTTTGAGCAATTGCGTGGGCAAGAGAATTGCTCTTAAATACTCTTTCTAAAGTTGCGCTCTGTTGTTTTGCGTCTGGTTGCCATATTGGATCCAATTTAGCAAGTCTCTGAAAATCCTCTGTGCCTGGCATAATGGCTCCGTGTTCTACAAGTAATCGAGCTATGTCCGCTCTTCCATCGTAAGTCGTCCACATAAGAGCAGTATTGCTATCCTTATCGGCATGATTAACATGAGCGCCATGTTCTATAAGTAACCTAACTATCTTTGTATATCCCATAATAGCTGCCGCGGCAAGAGCAGTATCGCCCTCATTATCGGCATAATTAACACCAGCACCAAGCTCTACAAGCACCTTAACGGTTTCGGCATATCCTCTTTCAGTTGCTAACGTAAGCGCAGTGCTACCCCATCTATCAGCACGATTAACATCAGCACCCAGCTCTATAAGCAACTTAACGGTATCGGTATCGCCATATTCAGCTGCCTCCATGAGAGCAGCTGTGCGAACACGAGCAGCCTGATCAACATCAGTTCGACGCTCTAAAAGCAATCTAACTATTTCTTCATGTCCTCCATCAGATGCGTATGTAAGAGCAGTATTGCCATGCTCATCGGCATAGTTAACATCAGCTCCAGCTAGAAGGGCGGCATCAACTTTTCTAATATCCCCCCTTCTAGCTGCTTCCATTAAAGCTTTGTTAGCTATACTTTCAAGTTCTTGCCGTATCTTAGTTAGACGATCGCTCATGTTAGCCAACTTTGATCCTATCTGTCGTATCAAGCTAGCCAGTCCAGAAGCTGCAGGTATTTTAGCTGATTCTACATTCAACACTTCAGCTTCAATAAATTTTTTAAGCACAGGAGGCAAAGCTTGTATTTGACCCTCAATAGCTGCTAGTTCTTCCTGCATTTTCTTTAGCCAAACTGCATGAGCCGATTCAGCCCTTCGGCTAATCTCAGTCTCAAGGGTCGTAATATTATTACCCAAATTATTGAGGATTTGCTCATGCGTGTTTTCAGTATGAGTTTCAGTGTGGCCCATTGGATGTAGCTCAGAAGCAGTCATGGGCATTGGTTGTTCTTCACCGGGCTGGAGTATACTTAGCATGGGAATTTCAAGTTGAGGAACCATTGGCACAACAAATACACCTGCTTCACTAAGCCTACCGACTCCAATAAATGGACCGATATTTATAATTTTATTGTATGCTTCTTCTGCCAGCTTGCTCAATGGTTGAGGCGATTGTGGTGGTAGATGTGGTGTTTTTGGTACTTGAGGTACTTGTAGTGAAACTTCTTCTACTGGTTGACTTGGAGGAGCACTGGTAGACCCCTTAATTGCTTTCGTTAGGGTAGATACAACGGCATTACCAAGTTTTGTTGCCGCAAATACGCCGCCAAGAGCAAGAAGTACTTTTTGTGCAAAAGTAGTATCTTCATAACTTCTTAAGATGGTTTGCCCAACGGTTTTGATAAAAGGCTGAGCTTGTGCAAGATACTGCTGCCCCTCGATTGCTAATACGTTATCACAGGGCATATTGTATTTTTTATAGAAAGCATGTACAGCTGCAACGTAAGTGTTTGGTGCAGCATTAGCATCCAGCATATTGTCTAAATCAAGCAAATAAACATTACTGTATCCAGCTTGTTTAAGCTTGATATAGAGCAGTCGTGTTGTATTCTTTTGATAGAATATATCGTTACGCTGAATCATGAATAAAAGAGGCAAACTACGACCTATACACTGTATACTGCTTATAGGGTAAACATCACGTAGTGGCTCAGTATTAGCACGAGGGGTACTGGCATACCAAGCTGCAGGATCAGACAGTGCTTGACCAAATAATGGCTCTAATTCTTCTAGCTTCCCTTGGGACTTATCAAAAAGCTCTTGACCGTAATCGATAAGCGCTTGAGCTAATGGATCAATAGGTGATTCAACAACCAATGCTTTCAAAAAAGCAAGTCTATTTGTTGCGGTAGCAGTCAGTGCTGCTGTCGAACCACCACCAGCTCCAAGAATAACTATACCACCTCTCTCAGCTTTTAACTGGTTAACGTCAAGTAATTGTAAGAGCTCTTTATATCGTGTTTCTAAGCTGAAACGATCAAGAGATACACTCTGACCAGGAATAAAGTTCACCTCGGCATATAGTGCAGGCATAAGGGGTTCGTATGCTTGAAGCTGCTCCGCGCCCATACCATAATCGGGAGCAAAAAGGAAATGGACTTCTGCTGCTTGCTGGGCTTGAGTATACTCTGACCATGGCGCAACTATAAGGGCTACGAGTAGTAATTTGCGTAAAATATTTTTTAACTCCATAAGCTATCTGCCACCATGAGGCATAGGCTGAGGAATATTCTGTCGCATAATCATTTGTATCATTTCTTCTGGAGCTGTACCCGTATCTTGACCTTTCTTAGTAAGTTGCTTAAAGGCACGCTCTAGTGTCATTTCTGCAGTACCACGTGCGATGTAACTCCTCATAGTATCCATAACCTGCTGATAGTGTTCTGCTCGAGCAACGCCACCTGCAGCAGTCATCTCACTTCTATTTCTTTCAGCAAGACGGTAAGGTAGCAATCCCCACGCATCCCTCAACCTAAAATCAGCTCCATGCCTGAGCAGATCACCGACAATGTCAGGGTGGCCTTGAACAGCAGCCCAATTCAAAGCTGTCATGCCACCAGCATCTTGGTGATTAATATCTAAACCAGGTATGGTGCGGAGTAATTCTGACACGTGCTGTCTATCTCCTCGAGCAGCAGCATAGGCGAGGGCATTGTCCTCAAATACTGCCTCTAAAGTTTTTCTTATCCGTTGTAATTCTGCTTGTGAACCTTGATCTGGATGCAAGTTAAGATATCTTTGTCTTTCTTGTAAATGTTCTTCGCTTGGCGGAATGGCACCATGTTCTACAAGTATTCTAATTATATCTGTACATCCATTTTTAGCTGCGCGTATAATAGCAGCATCACCAATAATATTAACGTGGTTAACATCAGCTCCACTTTCTATGAGTCTTGTAACTATACCTGTATATCCATAATGAGATGCAGCCATAAGAGCAGTTTGCCCATACCTATCAGCATAATTAACATTAGCGCCACGCTCTAAAAGCAATATAACTGTACCTATATTGTTTTTTCTGGCTGCAAACATAAGAGCGGTATTGCCCTTATTATTGATACGATTAACATCAGCACCGTGCTCTATAAGGAGTTTAACCATATCACAGTATTCAAACTCATAAATAGCATCAAAATTCCTAGAATTATTAATAGCGTTCATAAGAGCAGTATTGCCATCATGACTGGCGTGATTAACGTCAGCACCAGCTTGTATAAGCAAGCTAACTATATTAGGATGTCTATTAGTGATTGCCGCTGTAAGAGCAGTATTGCCATGCTCATCGGTATAGTTAACATCAGCTCCAGCTATAAGGGTGGAATCAACTGTTCTAATATCCCCCTTTTCTAGCCGCTTCTATTAACGCTTGGTTAACTTTACTTTCAAAGTCTTGCCGTATCTCAGTTAGACGATTGCTCATGCTAGCTAACTTTGACCCTACCTCTTGGATCAAGCGAGCTAGTCCAGAAGCTGCACGTATCTTTGCTGATTTCACCTTCAACACTTCAGCTTCAATAAAATTTTTAAGTAGAGGGGGCAAAGCCTGTATTTGACCCTCAATAGCTACTAATTCTTCCTGCATTTTCTTTAGCCAAGCCTCGTCAGCTGTTTGAGCGCCTTGGTTAATCTCAGCCTCAAGACTTATAACAGTATCGCCCAACTGCGCAAGCAATTCCTCATTCTCCATGTTATTCAGACTTTTTTCAATCAACGGCAAGTGATTTGTGATGTGCTCTATATAGGAACAAGCTTGTGGGCTCAATTGAGTTCGAGTCTGTTCTTCAGCCTCAGTGGTAATTCCTAATGATTCCCCTTTAATAAGTTGACGAACTGAAAAAGGCAAGTCTTCTATTCTTCTATTAATTGTAGCGAAATAGGATTTTTTTAACAAGATTTGCGCGCTAGCTATACCCAGTATACTTATTGGTTCGTGAAACACTTCCGAAAAATTTCTGACCTCGTCATTAAGGGTCTTGAGCCGTCGCTCAGCAGTTATTGGCTTAATGATTTCAGTAAGAGTGCCCAATGAACTTGGTTCTTGCATGTCGAGGGGTAGTATGTGCAACTTAAAAACTTCCCTTTTAGGAACCGTTGGCATAAGAAATCCACCTGCTTCCAGTTCACTAGGTCCACTATCTTTTCCAAAAAAGAGAAGCCCCTTAAATTTGGAGCTCAATTTATCATAGACAGACTTTAACGTATCAGACCAGCTTGTTTTTGCTGCTGGTTCATCTGGCGCTGGAGAGATACGGGCAAGTCCCTCAATTGCTTTTGTGACGGTAGGTGCAACAGCACTACCAAGCTCTACTGCGACTTTGGCACCTGCAAGGGTAAGAAGTACCTTTTGCACAAAAGCATTATCTATATAGCTACCTAAGATGGTTTGTTCAATGCTTTCGATAGAAGGCCGAGCTTGTGCAAGATACTGCTGTCCCTCGGTTGCTAATAAAATATCATGAGGTATATCGTATTTTTTATAAAAAGCATGTACAGCTGCAACGTAAGGGCTTGTTCTAGTACCTGCACTGAGCGTATCAGTATCCAGCACATCTTCTAAATCAAGCAAATAAACATGAGGGTATTTAGCTTGTTTAAGCTTGATATAGAGCAGGCGTGTTGTATTCTTTTGATAGAATGTATCGTTACGCTGAATCATGAATAAAAGGGGCAGACTACGATCTATATGCTGTATGCTACTGATGGGATAGACTTCGTTTATTGACTGAGTTGTAGCACGAGGAGTACTGGCATACCAAGCTGCAGGATCAGACAGTGCTTGAGTAAGTAATGGCTGTAATGCTTGTGGGTCTTCTGGAGATGTAGTAAAAAGCTCTTGACCGTAATCGATAAGGGCTCGGGCCAATGGATCAACAGGTGATTCAACTACCAGTGCTTTTAAAAAGGCAAGCCTACCGGTTGCTGTAGCTGTTAGTGCCGCCGTTGCACCATGACCAATTCCAAGAATAACAGTACCATCCCTCTTGGCTTTTAATTGGCTAATATTAAGTAATTGTAATAGCTCTTTATAACGTGTTTCTAAACTGAAGCAATCAAGAGATAGATTCTGAGCACTGGTAAAAGTTACTTGAGCATATGCCGCAGGCATAAGGGATTCGTAAATTTGAAGCTGCTCTTTGCTCATGCCGTAATCAGGAGCAAAAAGGAAATGAGCCGCTAACGCCTCTTGAGCTTGCACATAACCAAACTCTAGCACAACTATAAGAATTACGGGTAGCAACGTACATATAATAACGTTTAGTCCCATGTGGGTAAGCTTTCCCTTTAATGGCAATGTGGTATATTTTGGCCCATACCACTTAATTAGGGTAGCACTTAGTATACTATATAATTGACGGTTTGCAAAAACCTTCAATTTTTTACTTGCCACCATGCTTCAGAAAAGTGTAAGCATAAGCACGTATCACCAGGCTTAGATAAGCTAATGGGTATCCTGCTGAGCTCAATAAAAAGTTAACCATAGCGCATGTTCCCTAAAATATGATATTCTTAAAGAAAGAGGAGAATAATAAGGTGGGACGAACGCGTATCATACAAGTAGTTAGTATAACTTTGGCCACTACTTCTTTGTATGTAGGCAACGTAAACGGTGCTCAGATGCAACAAGCACAACAAAAAGCACAACAGGATGGAAAACGGGCTCAAAGCTCCTCTATTATTACGTTTTTTATTAAGCCGTACCCTCAAGAAATCACTACCGGCGAGTCCAGCGAGCAGAAAGAAGATATTCAAAGCATAGATATAACTCCAGGGGCGGTTAATCGAGCACTGCTGAGGAACAAAACAAGCCATAGGCGTTATCAGGGAATATACGCTACCTATAGCGGCTTTAGTGCCTATTCTGACGGCAACGGTCAAATTACCTTTCCCCGTAAGCACACAAGCGAGTTAATTACTTTGGTTGTTACTCCACACATGCAACCCATTATTTTTCAGGGAACAAGCGTACAATATTTTACTATAGACCCTGATACACCGGCGGCATGGTATACTTTTACGCGGGGAATTAATCCTTTGGATAATAAACTCTCCTGGCTCATACGATCTGTTTCTATACCTAAGAATCGTCGAATTCCTGCTCATGCTATCGTTATTAACGCACAGCCACAAGAAATTATTATTCACGAAGGGCTAACGCCTACATACCCGAGCCCTAATATGATATTGCCCGATATCTATGCAGCCAATTCTATCTCAACAACGCTTGATGCATTGTCATTTTTGCAAGTAAACCGGTATTTTGCCCCTGTGAAAACAATCTATGCCTATGGAACTAACCGTTATGCAGTACTAGCTATGCCCTAATTTATCAGCTGAAAAAATGATGCTATACTCATTAGAAGCAAGGTTGTCTTTTTTTAATAAGGATACTGCACTATGAAATTACAGATCGCTTTTGATCTCACTGACCTAGAAAAAGCGCTCGGCATCGCCGTAGAAGTGCACGAGTATGCTGATATTATTGAAGTAGGATCATTGCTGATTTATAAATACGGTGACCAGGCGATACGACGGTTTAAAGAAGCGTTACCTCAAAAAACAATTCTTGCTGATGCAAAAATAGCCGATCGAGGCAAAGAAGCAACAACTATTTTTGTTCAAGCAGGTGCCGATTGGGTTACTGTTATGGCAGGTACCGGTCGTACCGTGATTCACTCAGTATCTGCAACAGCACATGAAATGGGAAAGCGCGTCATGCTCGACTTGATTGACGCAAGCTCTCTTGGTCAGTCAGCTCTCGAAGCAAAAAGCTTAGGGGTTGATGCACTTTTATTTCATCGTCCGGCAAATGAAGATGAACAGTTAACATTTCTTGATCGTTGGGACATGGTCAAAGGTAATACGCCATTACCCGTTTTTGTTTCAGCTCCTGTTACACGTGAAAATATCTATGAGCTTGCTGCCGTCAAGCCCAGTGGCATTGTTATCGGTACCGCAATAACCCATGCTGACAATCCCGTTGAGGCTGCTGCTTTTTTTAATAAAGCACTTTCTAGCTAGTGCCAAAAGCTCCCAAATATTGGTCGGCCGGCGCAAAAAGCTGATTTTGCTCTACTGTTAGAGCGCTTAATAGATCAGCAATCTGTTGATCTTGGGCTACACCCCCAAGATAGTCAGTTATATACCATGTCGAAAGAGCTTCAATAATGCTGTTAGTCCAAAGTATAAAGGCACCAAGTGCACGAGCATAATCAGCAGCTGTTACCTGTGTTTGTCTCAAGGGTGTGGTCAAGAATGTATAGCCATCGTTAAGAAACGATGCTAATTGCTCTGATGTAATAGACGTGAAACCTGATGTACGAGCTAGTACATCGGTAATCGTAGTTCCTGGAGGCAAAATAGTCTGCTGCTTAAGATATGTCGTAAGCACTTCCTGCCATTGAGCACGCTCTTGAGCTGTTGGATTAGAATTCGTAGAGAGTCCTTGTGCAAGCATAGTAACCGATTGGTAATAGATTAAAGCGTCAAGGAGTGTTGACTGGAGAGTTGTATAGGCAGTATATTCTGCTGGGTCGATTTGTCCACCAGCCTGTCCTTCCTGATAACGTTGTTGCAATTGTTCAAAGCTCAGCTGCTCTAAAGCTCCTGTCGACAGCCTAACGGTTATAGTGCCTGTACGCTGATCATGATACGTACGTACATATGCAGTAGCAGCCTTAAATTCAGCCTCCATAATCTTAAGCTGTAACTTGTTTTGTGCAGCCTGTAGTGCTGCTTGGGTCATGATATTTTCTAGTACTAACAGCTGATAAGCATTTTGTGCTGAACGGTAATAAGGTGCTGCAGTGAGATAATCTTGTTTGCTCATAAAGAGATCTCCAATGTGCTCAAACAGATCAGCTCTTTTTTGACCCACCAAAGCTGCAGCATCAAGTCTATTTGCTTGTGTATACGCTGTTTGGGCAAACAAATAGCTTGTATTAATTTGTGTAACATAGGCCTGATACTGGCTTTGCTGAGGATCACCTATAAGATAGCTCCTCAAAAAATCAGCAGGTTCCTCATAGGCTTGTCCGGTAAAAAAGCTTATCATAGAAGAAGGCGATGCCGTAAGCTGTGTCATATCAGAAATAACTGCACCATAATAATCAAGAGCTATTTCTAGTGCGTTTATAAGATGAGGGGTCAAGCTTGTTGGCAATGGTCCTATTAGCGTTGTTCGAAGTTGAGTAAGTAATGCTAACTCTTCAGGCCCACTTGTGATAAGCCCAAGAAGATTTTGATCTTTTTCACGGCCAAGCACAGCATCAATTTTTTTCTTAAGTGTATAAGCGTGAGAAAGATAGGCAATATTTTCTTGCTGCTGCATACGTGCCGCTGCTTGAGCATCGCCACCCTGTGTATAGGTAGATGCAGCAAGCGTGTAATATGACAACGCTGTCGGTTCCCATATAGTAGCATTGACCACCTCGGGAATAATTGTCACTGGCTTATTGAGATAGAGCAGATACTCAAGATTCTGCTGTGGATTATACAAGAGCAAACACGTCTTGAGCTTTGAGCCCTGCCAGTCTATACCCATAGTTATTAACCGTCGCAGCCGTTGTCCATAATCACGTGCTTGCGTACTATATTCTTGAATGCTCTGGCTGGCAACACCGGTATCTTGGCCAAGTAAAACGGCATAATAATCCGTTGGGCTTAAGGTGCTTGCTAAACCATTTGCCATAAGAGCGTTATGCATGTAGAGAGCCATGGCAAGCAGTATAAGATTATTAAGCAGATTCGAGTTTTGTGCAATCTTTATGCACTGTTCTTGTGATGGGGCAGGAGAAATTTGTGCCCATAACGTACGTAAAGCTTCCGGCATAGAAAAGTTTTGCTGAGGGATTACTTGTAGATAGGGAGAAAGAAAATACCGTGCGTACACAGTAAAGCCAGTAAATTCGGTCGTATTAGGTGCAAATCCAACAACAGATTTATAGAGTGCATCAGCATAAGCCAGTATACTCTCGGTTCTCCAAAGCTGGCTTATTGATGGCGTAAACGGATCAGGTTGTGAGCCATAGAGCGTCTGCGCTTGAGCGTATGCCTGCGCAGCAGCTTCATGGTTATTCTGTAGGCGTTCAAAGTCACCCTGTGCTTTATATACATTTGCTAGTGTAATAGTTGGATTAGAAAGTACAAGAGAGAGCGTTGAAGAACTAGCTGGCCCTGTGGTAAACGTTATGCTTCCATCGGTAGCTATTTGTGGCTCTTGAAGTATAAGAACCTCTTGAGTAGCAAGTTGTGGCGTAACCGTCTGCTGATCGCTCAAGGCTTTATTTTGAAGCGTAAGCGCCCGTTGATAGCGTACAGTACCCCAGGAAATAAGTTTCTTTTGGGCTTGAATTTGAGCAGTATAGCCTGCTTGGGATATCTGGGATACCTGGGTTGCTTGTTTTTTAAGATCTTGCGCTTGGTTGAAAAGCGCGTGTACTGCAGGCTGAATAAGACTAATCATATGAGCCTGCTGTGCCTGATTTTTTTCTGCTGCATAGACTACATAAGCACGATACCGCAAAAATGCTGCAGTAAGAATAGGGTCGGCGTCAACGGGAGCATATTGTTCAACAGCATGTGCATACTTCTGAATACACTGTAGATAGAGTTCGCGTGCACCGGAAAAATATGTTCCCCGCGTACTGGCCCAAATACTGTAGGCTACAAAGCACCGTATTAAAGCTTCCTGCCAAGCTTGATCGGCAGGACTTGTATAGGCAAGTTCAGAGCTTGCCGTACTAGCCCAGTCAGTTTGTTTTTGTGCTACAGCAAGGGCCTCTTGCGCTCTACCAAGCGCATTACTTTCTTTAAGTTTATCGAGCAGCTCTGGTGTTTGATTATAGGCATAAGCATACACATAATAGCTATAGAGCAGCGCTTGAGTAACCGGAGTTCTTGGTTGTGCAGCTATCTGGGCTGCGAGCTCCTGGTAAACAGCAGCAACTAATTGTTGCACAAGCACGGTAATCGTCATAGTTGGTTTAGTTGCACTGCGTAGCGTACGATAAAAACTAAGCACAGGGTTATCGTTATAGTGAGCGTCAGCACGCTGAAAGTTATTACGTATAATCTGAGAAACTGTTGCCTGCGTACTACGTATAAGAGCGCTATTTGCCGGTTGTGCAATCAGGCCTGCTAGTGCTTGAGCCAGTATAGTACCTCCCTGACCAAGATTATCTAATACTATTTGAGCACTTGTTATATGTGCGACGAGCTGAGTAAGCCGCACCACATGAGCATGCTCAAGCAGGATACCAACTGTGGCTGACGACTCAAGCGCCTGATTATAAAAGCCAAGAGCTTGTTGATAGGCAGTATATGCATCACTACATGCTGCAGCCAGATCAGAAAAAAAATTTAGAGCAAATTCGCTTATACCCTCTTGCTGCTGTGTGCTTGTTAGAGCAGTGTAATAACTTTTTAAGCTTGCTTGATATTTTTTAATAAAGCTCGAAAGGGTTAAGCTCCCCTGTAGAGATGCTTGTGAACCTTGAGCTATTTTATGTAAGCGATCTGCACGCTGAGCAAGCCATTGAGCATTTCCGGCAAATAGAGCAGTATAAGCTTGTTGGTACAAAGTGATCTGCTGATGTATAGCTTGTGCATGTTGAGCAGCATCCCATGCTTGAGCGCCTGCCTGAAGATTGGTAGCAAAATTGTTATAGCTTTGTGCTAATGCAGTAAGCTGAGGGTCAGCACTAGCAAAATAAAGTGTTGCTGCTTGACCAAAATCAGCACTTGCTCGTGTTATTGTATCTTTGATATCTTTTTCTGAGTCTAATCCCATGGTCATGAGGGCATTCTGGGCAGCATAGAAATAAAGAGTGCCAAGATTTTGATACAGTGCTCTACGTGCTGCTTGTTGATTGGGATAACCATACACCGTAAGCTCTGAGCTCCAGACAGCTTGAGCACGATCAAAATAATCTTTAGCTACTGCTATGCGGTGCGCATAATAGGCATCATCAAGGTTTTGGCCTCCCTGTGTTGGGACAGGTAATTGTGCGACAAGATCATTAAGAGCCTGGCTATAGACCTGAAAAATAAGCGGATTAAACTGTTGAGCATAATACCTGCGGGCATGTGCTTGATAAAGAAGCGCTTGAGTGGCTGGTATATTAAAATACGTACTCAACGTAGCTATCTGTGTAGCATATTTCTTCAGCCGAACACCAAACTGACCTATAAGGGCATCGTAATTTTTCTTGTTGGCTCGTTGTTGAGTAATCTGTCCATTAATAGTCGAAAGATCTTGAAATCCTGCTTGTACTGCACCACGAAAAGCACTACTCGTATAATTACTTATATCATCAGGATCAAGAGCGTAACCCACAGAGCTATATGCTTGATGTAATAGGGGTAACGCAGCAGCATAATCAGCAAATGCTTCTTGATACTTGCCCATTCCAAAAGCACGTACTGCTTGTAAAACTTTAAGCTTGCCTGCGTTATAAGCATCACCATGAGTCAGCTCGCTATACTTTTTAAGTATCTGCTGCTGCACTTCTTGCTCGTGTACAAGTTGCTCATAGGGTGTTTTCGTGGGAGTTTTTGCAGACGAGGGGGTAGTCTTGTACAATTGTTCCCAAATGCTCATATGTTGCCGTTGCCCTTGAGCTATACTCATAAACAATAAACAACCAATACTAGACGTGCAATATTTAACAAATATTTTAACGTGCTTATTCGTCATAACGAGCTATTAACTGGTTGGACACGCGATAGTTGCTCCTGATACTACTATATCTTGTGATGCAAGCAAGTTAGCGCATGACAAAACTGTTTCTTTATACGGCCCATCTGCTCCGAGAACAAAAGGGTCAACATACCAATTGCCATTTGAGTCAATAGTCAAATACACAAACCACGGTGTTGTTTCAAGAGGGCGTCCTTGATCAGTCATAATTTTTTGTACATTACTAGTAAACGTATATCCAAGCGGTTGCCCCTTGCTCACACTTTGCCCACTTTGCAAAACAAAATCACTTGTAGCTACTGCGTTAACTCTTAATTGCATGGGTTCAATATACTCAATGATATAGCCAGTATTAGCCCCAACAGGCGTCAGCGTTATAGTACCGGTATCTTTAAACGACCTATTGCCTATATCGCTATACCCAAAGCCTCCTCCACCATAGAGAGTTATTGGCTGAAGCGGTGTAAGAGCTGGATTTGGGTTCTCAAAGCTTACCGTATAACTCGTTGTAGAATTATTAATGAGAGAAAAAAGAAACCCGTTCTCACTCATGCCAACTAAGGGCACACCTGTAAGAGCAGCTGCTATTCCACTCAAACCGCACAGTATAATTTTTTTAGCATACTCTTTCATCATTATGTGTCCAATCCAAGATTAAAATAATACTGGGAATCCCCACTTTTGCCACAATACAAACTTACATTGTTTGTTATACGACATGCTATATACAGATCAACAAAAATATTGTCAATCGGCAAAAACACTTCACGACCACATACTTGTTGCCAATGATAATTCGGTTGTCCTTGCTGAGAATCAATGACTTGATGGTGAATTGGTTGCTCAGACTCATCCCATACCTCAAACGAAACATAGTAGTAAATGAGCGATGGGAGTATATAGGCATGTATAAACTTTAATGTGACATTACCCCCCAAAATATTTTTTCTCCAGTACTCTACCGCTTGTGGGTTACTTGAGGGATTACCTGTCCATCCACTTCCAACCCAACTGGGATTAGGCTGTTTTGCTGGATCTTCAATATTACCCATATAACCATTATCAAGTAACCATTGATTAAGCCCTGTTCCATCAAGAGGGTGCACAATACCATTCGTGTCAATATAGTTACTTAGCTGAAGCGTAACTGATTGCCCACCTTTGGCTGGATCAGTATAATATCCCCCAACCAATGGATAATTTATATTAGAACCATTACCCACAGGAGTATTACCAATCGTATACTGTCGATTTGCTGGACAAACTTGAAGGCTTCTCAGAATTATGCTATCTGCCTTAAGCATACTTTCTAACACACCAGCTAACACTATACAGCCGAAAATAACTATCTTATAGGCTAACTTCACGACAACTTCTCCTTTAACTCTTAATATATGCTCATTATTCAAATGAGCTCTATCAATATTTTACAAACATAAAATATTAATTTGCAAGAGTCTGAGAATTCTCGTTAAAAAGCTTTGTATACGTGCATTATGAATATTGAGAACTTTCATCTACTACCAGGACTGCTCCTACATTTGAATCATGACTTACAATAAGTAAATCATGGCTTTTGCACCTGTCTCTTTCTTCTAATACAGCAGCTCCTATTCCTAAAGCCACTGTACCGAGTAACGCTGGTACACCAAGAGTAAAAAGATTAACAAACAGCGCATCACCCCATTGTTTAGCACAGCCTGTGCATGAAGAGTCCCAAGCAGTTATACCCAAACTAGCTACACCCATATTAACATCCCATAGCTTGTCTAATTGATCTTCACTCATAGCCTTAAGAGGAACATCTTTTCCATCTACCTCAACCCCAAGGATACAACCTCGATTGTATGGTTTATCTGCTTTCATTGGGAACTTTTTTGCACCTTTAGGAACTTTTTCCGAAGGATCCCCACACAACCAAGCCTAATGGTAACATTTGCATCTCTACCAAGTAAATTTGTTACGTACCATGTATAGGCATCGCATGCCTGACTAAAACTCATCACGATTATGATACCCAGTACAATACCTACTTTTTTCATGCTAATTCTCCTGCGATTTTAATTAGAATTATTACCTACAACTAGGTATACTCAATTTTTACGCAACTTCTATTAATATTTTACAAATATATAATAATATTGCAAGAGTTTGAGATTTAGGAAGTCAATAATCAAGAACGTGACAATTACGTGGTGCTACCGGCAAACTGGTCTTTGTACATCTTTTCGATTTCTTCTACCGTTGTAGCCTGATCGGGTGATTTATCAGGACGGTAGCCAACAAAACGAGGGAAACGCAGCGCAAAACCTGGCGACGTAGCTGTTTTTCCTGCCGTGTGTAATGGGGATTTGGTAATTTCGTCGGCAATAACCTCGCAAACGATTCTTGGCTGAACCCAAACATTCGGTATAAGTGCTTTTGAGCAAACAACATTATGAGGCTGTTCGGAAACTTTATACTGATCACAACGTTCTTTAAGCTCTATCCACTCAGCATCGGTTAGACCGGTTCCTACTTTTGCTACTGTTGGAAATTGATCATGCTTTGGATCATATACACCAACGAGAAATGCTCCAATACCTAAAGACGCGCGCTTGCCTCGTCCATAGTAGTAGCCGAGTACAACAACGTCGACCGTATCTTCTATGACACCTTCATGGCGTTTGAGCTTGACCCAATTAGCGTTACGTTTACCTGCCTGATAGGGGGCATCAGGCTTTTTAACAACAACGCCTTCAAGGCCTTCTTTTAAATTCTCGAGAAAATACTTTTCAAGTTGTTGAGCTGTTGATACCGGTTGGGCATCAATAACGCTTACCGTAAATCTATGTTCATGAGGAAAAAGCTTTTCAAGCACTGCATGTCGCTCAACATAAGGAGCATCAAGAAGAGACCTGCCATTAATATATAAAGCATCAAATAGAAATAAGCGAATAGGTAACTCAGAAACCATCATCTCAATGCCATACTTACGCTTGCGCTTAACAGTTTGCTGAAATGGTACAAACTTCTTTGTCTTCTCATCATAGGCAATAGCTTCACCGTCACCAATAAACGTATCGACATTAAAACGTTCAAATGCTTTTACAAGATCGGGAAACATGCCAGACATATCGCGCAAATTTCTTGAGAAAAACCATATTTTGGGCGTGACTGATCGATTATCTATATGCACCTGTAAGCGAAAGCCATCAAGTTTAGGCTCTGCTATACAGGGCCCAAGCTTAGTAATAATGGCTTGAGCATTAGGCAAACGCTCAGCAGCGGCTGGCCTAATAGGAATGCCGACCTGTAGTGAAACCGAGCTTAACCCCTTAATGCCTTTTGTTTTAAGAGTTCTTGTGATAAGTCCAAGATCAGCACAGATATTATACGCCTGCTCTATTTCTGTATGAAGCGATTTGTCGCCAACAAGCATCCATGATAGAGCATCAACAAATGTCATATCGGAGAAGCCCAGACGCAACTTGCCAATAATAATGCGTATAATATAACATGCCGAGAGTGGGTCAACTGATCGTAATATCTTTAATAAAAAATCAGCACGCTTTTCTTGCGAGCCCGCACCAGCAGCCTGTTCAAGATCAACCAACTCGTTATATACTTCTTCTATAGATGGATTTCTATGCGGATGCCAAGCACCTCGTTGAGCAACAACAAGACCAAGATCACCTGTTTTGTGTGCATAACGCATGAGCTCATCTGCAGGAATATCAAGTAATTGTTCAATAACTGGCGCAATGCTTTTTTCAGCAAGATTAAATTGGGTGCCTATATAGGGTGGGCGTAATTCTCCCAACGATAGATAGCTTATAATTTCAGCTTCACGGGCAGATGTCTGGGAAAGCAAGCTCGCAAGCGTCTTAGTAATTTCTATTCGCGACGTATACTGACTTATGTGCTCAAATGATTCGGCAACAGCCCTAAATTCCACGCATGCCCTTGCTTTATACTTATTATAGTTACTTACTTGTATGTTCTCTATAAGCCTATCAAATACAAACCCTTTCAAGCAAGTGCTTGTGATATCAAGCCAGGGCAAACTGCTCAAAATTTACCTTTTAATTATACAAAAATAGTAATTTTATTTAAAATATTATTGACTTTCATGTTTCAACTCGATTATATTTAATGTAGGCTTGAATATTAATTAATCATATTTAATAAGGAACCGAAAATGAATAACCCTATAGTTTTTCTTGTAGTACTTACTTCCCTCTTTGTAACAACTACGGCGATGGCTCCCGACGGGGGAGAACAGCAAGGTCAAGGTTGGTGGAACTGGCTAGCCGGCTGGGTAGCGCAACCTGTTGAGCAAACTGGTGAACCTGGCGCTACGACCTTTGAAGGTACCGTAATTCCTCCTGCTCCATCTGAAATTGAAGTACCGAGACCACGTTTGCCAGGTGAGCCTGTTCCTCTTGAACAAGAAAAGGCTATCGAGTCAACAATGGAATCAATATTTCATGACATTCGTATTATAGAAGATCCAACCAGGCCTATTAGAAATATTGAAACGGCTCAAAAAGTACTTGAGGAACATTTAAAATGGATTCGTAAGCAACTTAAAACCATGCAACGAGGTAGTCCTAATTATGCTCGCCTTAGATTCTTGGTAGAACAGGTTCAGGAAACGCTTGGTAAACTTGCTTCGGGTAAGATAAAGCAAAAAGCGCAGCCTCAGCCTTCTCAACCTACTCAACCTGCCCCTATAGCTGCGGCAGTTGCTCCCGAAACAGCACCTCAGCAACCTTCAGCAGAACTCTCAGCAGAACAAAGATTAGTAGATGAGGCTGCAAACCTCGTACTCGACCTAAGAAGCATTCTTGGAAAACAAGAACGTTATATTCGATCAGATTTAGGCCCAGCTATAGAAAAAATTATAGAAAACCCTGAAAGTGACTTTGCTCATTCCAATTATAATACTGTTATACAAGATTTCGCTAGAGTTCAAAGCAATTTTGAACAACAAACCAAGAGACTGATTGGACGAGCGCAAGAGTTGGTAAAAGAATTAACAATTCCAGGTGCCGAGAGACAGCCATATGATGATCTTATAAAGCTGCTCAATGGTGCTATTGCGCAGCAAACAGCACTTCAAGAAACTCTTATAAACTATCGTAGTAAGCTTGAAAATTTACTTTATCAGTCACCTGCTAGTTTGCGAAGCCAGATTCGTTGATCTTTTGTATGAGCACGAGCAGGTATATATCAGGAATATCATGAGAAAAAAACTGATAGCGATACTTACTTTACTCATAGTATTAACTACACAAAGCCTAATTATCAAGGGAGATGATGGGCAAGAGGCCCTCTTTGAATTTCAAGAAGAAGCACCTAGTTTTGAGACAGGTTTAATGCCTACTGAACAAGAGGCTATACTCGCTGAGCGACCGCAACCGGGGTTCACGTTAGCCACACCTGAAATGACAGAAGTACAATCAACAACACAACCAATGACAACTCCAACAAGTACTGTTTTGCCCACAGGGTTACCTCAAGCCAAACCAGTCTTAAGCACGGTAACTAGCCCTCCTTTACGCATTAACCTTCCACCTCGCGCCGCGCTGCCTCTCACCATTGAGGCTCCTACTGCTCTACGCCTTCCTTTTGGAGAAGAAACCGAGACTAAGTTAATGATGGACTCAATAGCCAGCGAACTCACAAGTATAGCAGACCCTAACAGGCCTATTAAAAGTAAAAAAGCTGCTCAAAAAGCACTTGAGGGACATTTAAAATGGATACGTAATCGACTACTAATAAGTAACCCTTATTACGCTCAGCTGCAACTCTTGTTTGACCAACTTCAAGACGTGCTTAATAAACTTGTTTCTAATCAGCTACAACAAGAAGAGCCTAAAATCCAGAAAGAAATCCAAGAGGAAACAAACAGAATTCTACGTGACATTCAAGAGATACTAACGAAGCTTGTTTATGAAAACATGCCACTTACAACTATCGAAACTGCTCGAACATCACTTGAGCAAGACTTAGAATGGATACGCAAGCGGCTCAGGATGGCACACATACGTAAGCAGTTAAACGTAGTCGGGCCAGGTGATCCCACATATTCTTATCTTACTTCCTTGCTCGAACAAATTCAGACTACGCTTAAAACGCTTGAGCCTCGTCAACCCCAACAAAAAGAAAAGCCTATCCCTGCAGCAACTCCTCAAGAAGAGGCCCGACAGAGATTAGCACATGAGGCGATGAAGCTCGTGCAGGACCTACACAGCCTCAATAAAGAGCAAGAGCAGTATATACAATCGACACTGACTCCAGCCGTAGCAAAGATTATAAACGATCCTGAAGGCGATTTTGCTCGTTTAAACTATGATGTTGTTATCAGAGACTTAGCCAAAGCTCAAAGTAATTTTAGTCAACAAACAGACAGGATGGTTCAGCGAGCAGAAAACTTGGTAACATGGTTGACAATACCAGGAGCCGAGATACAGCTCTATAGTAGCCTCATCAAACAGCTCAACGATGCTATTGCACAACAAATAGCACTTCAAGAGGCTCTTGTAGACTACCGTATTAATCTTATAAAATTGCTGTACGCACCATTTAGTAGTTTGCAAATCCCAGCAGCACCTGCTTAGAGATATTTCTTGCAAACAGAGGTGTGCGGTTAGTAAAAAACAGATAATATCGTTTTTTGTTTAAAACTATCGTCATTGCATTCTCCCTGTTTGTGTATTTATTAAAGATTATCTCTTAATCTTGGCCTAGCGTTATGACATGTTGCTGAAATTCTGTCTTGAATAGCCAAGCGTTTCCCTGGTATCTGCAAAAAAAGAACCCCTAATATCCTTATAACACGAAGGGGCTTGATTGGCACGGGAGATTATGCTCATGGGCATCTCCTATCAAAATAATAAAGTATCTGTTAGGTAGGAGTCAAGTATTAATTTTAAAGCAGAAATTAAAATTCTTGATTTTAGACAACATTATCGGTTATATTCTATAATAGAAACAATATATGAAAAGAAAAGTAACAAGTATAAGGAGTCATCGCATGAACTATAGTATGCGTTCTCTTGCACTATTGGTTATGGTGATTAGTCTTGGATCTCAGGTTGAGGCGTATTCTTTACATTGGCCTCACTGGCTTGGGGGAAAAGACCGTTCACTTGATATCTATAGCTACTACAATTTCAAAAACAAGTTTAATAAGCTATTTACCGACTATGCTCGATATGATCATTTATACAATATAGCTTTAACGAGTGGTGCTGACGCTCAAGAGCTGAGCACGCTCATGACACGATCTCTACAAAACGCCGATGCTATCGGTGCAGCATTTGCGCCATACTATCGCAAAGATCTAGCCAATGGGATTGCTACTCTTTTCAAGAGACTTATACAGTATCATGCAGAACTTGGCCAAGCTCTTGCCCTTAAAGATACCAAAAAGGCTCAACAAGTAGCCCAGCTTTGGAGAGAGAACACCCAAGAATTAGCCCTTTTATTAAACAGTATTAATCGATATATATCCACAAACTCTCTGTCTCGGTTGATGGGTAACTATCTAAGTCTAACGGCTCAAGACGTAACAACAGCACTTGCTAAAGACTGGAGCAAAAATGCTCGCATAACTGATGAAGCACTTGACGCTAACCTCAAGCTAGCTGATAATCTTACTGAATCTATTATTAAACAATTTCATAAGAAATTTCAGTGAGAAGCTTTTGTGACAGCTAAAGACCTGATAAATGTTCGATAATAGAGTAGTGCAGAAGTAAGCGTAAGCATAAGAGTTATATATAACAATACTGACTCTATATGATTATACCAGTATGCTTCGTTCCCCTCATGTTGGTAAGGGTTAAGAAGCACCCATGCTAAAAACATCATTTGAACGGTTGTTTTAAGCTTTCCCAGCCAGGTTACAGGAAGTGTAAAGCCGTAGTTCAATGCTAGCTCACGTAATCCCATAATAAAAAACTCTCGACCTATTATAATAATAGCCCAATAAAAAAAGAGCTTATGAACATGAACAAGTGCTATAAGCGTAGAGAATACCAAGAATTTGTCAGCCACAGGGTCAAGAAGTTTTCCAAGCATTGTTTCCTGCCTATACTTGCGCGCAAAGTGACCATCAAAATAATCAGTTAAACTCAAGGTTATAAAAATACCAGCAAGCAAGCTATTGCCTAGTAAACTATTAAGGGGAGCAAGCAATGCAATCCCTAATGGCATAATGAACGGCGAAAGAAATAATCGACTCAACGTAAGGACAAGAGGGAGAGTAAGCGTGAAAACTCGCATAGATTGCCAATGGTGGCGACGCAGGGACTCGAACCCCGGACCTACGGATTATGATTCCGCCGCTCTAACCAGCTGAGCTACGTCGCCTCGTTATGCTTTATCGCTAAATACGTATTTTTTGAATACCAAGATTATTAATAAAAAAATTAAAGAACCATCTTAGAAGAAGCAGTCCGGTAACTAATGTTGATAGTATACCAATAATCATCGTTACCGCAAAGCCCTTAATAGGACCAGAACCTAACTTATAGAGTACTAAAGCAACTAAAAAGTGCGTAATATTTGCGTCAAGAATCACACGCAAAGCACCGGCGAATCCCGTATTGACGGCGTTACTCAGCGTAGCTCCTTGCCCAAGCTCTTCTTTAATGCGCTCATAGATCAAAATTGAGGCATCAATTGCCATGCCAACAGTCAAAATCATACCCGCTATTCCTGGCAACGTCAGAGTACCGCCTAAAAACGCAAGCCCTAGGAGAATAAATAAGATGTTATACAGCAAAACAATAAACGCCAGCAAACCTGCTGTTTTGTATATCGCTATGCTAAACACTAATAAGAGAGTTAGACCCACAGTACAGGCTATCAAGCCTTGACGAATGGATTCTTGTCCCAGTGAAGGACCGATATGGCGCTCTTCTTCAAAGGTAACTGGTGCAGCAAACGCTCCGGACTTGAGTAATGCAGCAAGCTCTTGAGCACTTTCAGCGGTAAATGAACCGCTAATTTGGCCTTGAGCACTAATAGCTTCATTAACGACGGGGGCAGTAATAACGGTACCATCAATCAGTATAGCTAGTTGCCGACCACGATTATTGCTGGTTAATTCGTAGAATCGTTCAGCACCTTCAGGCTTTAACGTAAAGCTGACAACCGGTTGAGTGCCCGTAGTGCCACCGAAGTCCATATGGGCATCTTTAAGAAGCTTACCGGTAATATCGGTATAGCTCGGAACCAAGTAATAGCGTGCTTGACCGGGCACAATTGGCTCTTTTTGAGGAACTATGATAGTTCCTTCAGGAAGTTGTCCACCATATTTGGCCAGGATATCATCGGGTGTCATGCCTGAGTCTTCGACTACCTTAATCTCTAACAAAGCTGCTTTGCCAATCATAGACTTTGCCTGTTGAGGGTTATGAACATTAGGCAGCTCAATAATAATATTTCTATCACCTTGAGGTGCAATGGTTATTTCACCAGCACCAAAGGGATCAAGACGCCGACGCAGTACGGTTATATTGCTCTGTACTGCTTCATCTTTAATACGCTTAATTTCTTCGTTTGGTAACGTAAGCACTAAACGATTTCCTTGCTGCTGAAGCATTTCACTATAAGCTTGCTGCTCAGAAAATATATGATAGGCTGCCGTTGCTGCTGCTTGCGTACTGAACGTTAACGTAGCTTGACCCTTCTCTACGCGAATCGTCGGTGCTTCCAAATCATGTTTCTTCAGCTTAAACAAAAGAGCCTGAACGCGGTCAGCAATATCGCTCTCAACAGCCTTATCCAGCTGAACCTCAAGTGTAATATAGGTTCCACCGACAAGGTCAATACCAAAATTAACATACTTTTTTAGGTGAACTAGAAAATAACTTCCAACAAGCGTAACAGTAAGCCAAAACAATAAGCTTGGAGAAAGAAGACGACGAAATGATACCGTCATGACAAGATTCCTTATAGAGTGCTTATAACTTCACTACAACCTATATACTGGTGCGGAAGAAGGGACTCGAACCCCCACGGGATTACTCCCACAGCCCCCTCAAAGCTGCGTGTCTGCCAGTTTCACCACTTCCGCCCGTAAAAATTTCTCAGCTATGAAGTTAGTTTATCAGATTTAAGAAGCCTTATCAAATCTTAATCAGGTGCTCTTGTTTGAAGGATAAGATACCAATGCAGCAAGACGATTGCCAAGATTACTGAGCCAATCTCTTGTGCGCTGCCACCACGTTCGTGCTGCTGCCTTGCGTTGTGCTTCAAGGGCAGCTTTTGCCGCCTGTTGCTCTTCAAGCTCTCGTTGTTTACGTGCTTGGGCTTCCCGTGCTTCTTCTTCTACTACATGTTTCTCTACCATAACACCCTGCTGTTTGAGATGCTTGATTTGTACGGTAACCTTGTCCATATAATTACGCAACGCTTGTATACTCTGGTCAACGTACTGATCTAGAGGTCCCTGAAGATAGCGCTCAATAGCTTCTACATTTTCTAAAAAGCCTTTTATGCCAAGATAAAGCTGTTCAGCAATACGATCATTCAGTACCTGTGAAATTTTATCATAATTTTCCCATGACTTTTGTTCATATCTACGTGCAGCATTAATTTGATCAAGCAACACGGTAATAGCTTGATCAAGTGCAGTATCAATATTTCTAACATGAGCAGCATCTCGTTGCAATTGTTCAACTTCCTCTTTTTGTGTCGTAATAGTTGCAAGCAGCTCACGCTCAGGTTCCGGAAGCTGTCCCTGCTCTTCGCGCTCTTTTTCAAGATTCTTAGTTAACTGTGTTAAAAGCTCCTCAAGTTCCCCCTGCTCAAACTTGAGCGATTGATAAAATTGTTCAAGTTCTTTGTCACTTGCACCTCGTTTTTTAAAGTACACCCCTTGTAACGATTCGATAGTAGCTACATGCTGATGAATTTTTTCATCAAGTGAGCGGGCTTTTTTCAAGAATTGCTGTTTATAAACCCAATTACCTCGTCCTTCATCAGGCTTGCTTGTTTCTTTTGGTTCAGGAGTGCGTTGCCATTTTTCGCCTTCTCCGGGTGTCCCAGGAACCCCCGGGACTTTAGGTTGAGTGCCAGGAACGGGCGGCACGCCGAGCGGGAACTTGAACGTAGACTCCGCAGCATAACCACATATGGTTAAAAATATCAAACACAGGGTGCCTATACTGAGCATAATGTCATTCATAACAAGTTCCTTCACCTATAAAAAAAGCCAAGAAATTCTTAGAGAGTCCGTGATAGTTCCTTAAGCTCATCCATAAGGGCTTCTACCAATTCTTCAGCTTCAGGAGAGGTATAGCTCCACCGAACACCTGAGTCCACCCGTGTTAAAACTGAACGATCACTCTTAATATCAATTATATCAATACGTACAACATTCATTAAGGGATGCACTGTAGATGGAGCTCGTACAACACCAGCACGTCCTAAAACACTATAAGCAACATTATTTTCATCTAAAAACGACAGCATAACTTTTTTTTGCCACACCATATTATGATAACCTGTGTGTTCTTTATGAATTGACATCAAGATACTTTCAAGACCTTTTGGGTAAACACACTGAATAGGAGTCGTATGTGGCAAGCCTTTTTCAGAAAATGTTGCGAGTGTAGCAACTGTTTTTTCACTCTTGAGTACTTGTATAAGATCTTCTGGTAACTTAACTCCAACATGTTTAGCCATAACGTATCCCTTATTAAAAACACATAATTTTTACTGTCAAGTGCTCATTCTAGTGTAACAGGCTTGTCAAGTGGCATTTTGCCCTATCCCATTTTTTGAGCATATATCAAGCAGTTTTTCAATATCTGCTCTATCCTCTTCTAGTTGCTTTTTCAAAGCGATCCACTGTGCAAACTTAGCCTCAGTTGCAACAAGAACAATACGCTCAATATCACTGATGACCTCTTGAGGAAGCGTAGTTGTTTTTACATAATCAAGTAATTCGCTATCAGTTAAATGTGCTAATTGATAATCACAGCCATAAGCAAGACAGCATTTAATAATACACGTAAGTTCACCGTAAAAATTTTTACATGACTCAGAAGAATGTACCGATTCAACTGAGAGTGACGCTAAGCGCTGACGGACCTCTTGCTCACGTGTCAGAAAGGGCCTATCAGATAACGTATATGCTCTCCAGCATAACCAAAGGATAAGAGCACTGCCAACTATAAGCATACCCAGCAGACCCCAAAGCCATGGGTTATGATACCATGAGGGATACCACATATCATAAATATCACTCAACCAGGCGTCATCATATTGTTGGGTAGTGACCATAATCCGTCAAATCTTTCGCATTCTAAAAAATTGGATGATGTCAGCAATAAAGGGGCGTTCTGAGTCAATATCAAGACAATCAATGCCAAGGTGCTTAAAAAGCCTATCTTGTGCTTGACGCCACTCATGAACAAAAATATTTAAAGCAGTGATATCAGACAAGCTTGAGCATTCCATAAGCGTAGCATCTTCACTATCACATAAGCGTATCATGCTCATAGCAGGGAAGACACGTTCATTTTTATCAATAATACGTAGCGCTACAATATCATGTCTTTGAGCAGCTGCACGTAGTAGCCCTTCAAAACCCTCGTCAATAAAGTCTGAAACGATGCATATAAGGGCATTCTTGGGATACTTACTCATGCAGTAAACGAGCGCTTGAGCAAGTGAGGTTTTCTTATGAACGGGAGCGTAACCAAAAAGCGCATGCATAACCTGTACCGTGTGGCCCTTTGCACGTCGAGCCGGAATGCTTGCTTCAAGCATGTCACTAAACACTATAAGCCCCGTGTAATCCTGAGAGTAATCTGCTGCAAGAGCTATAACACTTGACACTTGAGCGGATAGCTCATACTTAAGTGTTGCCAATGAACCATAGCTCTGTGAACTTGAACCATCAACGAGAAGCACAACGGTGCGGTTACGCTCCTCACGATATTGACGAATAAAAAACTTATCGCTCCGGGCAGAACTTTTCCAATCAATATACCGTATATCATCACCCTGCTGATAATCACGTAATTGGTCAAATTCAAATCCCATACCAATTTGAGTGGTTCTATGATCACCCGCCAGATTTCCTCGTAATAACCGACGCGTCTCAAGAGTAATCTGGTTAATTTTGTGCATAATTTCAGAGCTGAGCACAGCTGAGTCTCCCACTTATAAGCATCCAATCATAAATGGCGTAAGTATATCTGGTACTTTTATAGAACCATCTTGCTGTTGATATGTTTCCATAAGCGCAACCATTAAGCGTGGTACGGCTAAAGCTGAAGCATTAAGCGTATGCACTAACCACGTTTTTTCGCCCACTCGCCTGCGATATCGTAACGAACAACGCCGAGCCTGAAAATCTGTACAAGTACTTGCTGAAGAAACTTCTTTATATTCTCCCTGCCCCGGAAGCCATACTTCAATATCATAGGTCTTAGCGGCCTGAAACCCACAATCTTGAGCTGCTAAAAGACTCACGCGGTAATGCAGCCCGAGCTTATGCAAAATCGTTTCTGCACAGGCAATCATACGGTCAAGCTCGCGTAATGACTCTTGAGGTGTGCATACGGTATATAATTCAATTTTTTCAAATTCGTGAATACGTATCAGACCTCGTTCAGTTGCACCATAACCACCTGCCTCTCGCCTAAAGCAGCTTGTCCATGATGTCATACGAATGGGCAATTCATCTTCAAGAAAAATAGTATCACGATAAAGATTCGTAAGGCTTACTTCAGATGTAGGCACAAGATACAAGCAATCACGTTCAACAGCGTATACATCATCTTTAAATTTGGGAAAGTTACCTGCTCCCTCAAGCGATTTTTCATTTACAAGATAAGGTGGCAGCACCGGCGTATAGCCATGCTTAAGAGCATTATCGAGCATAAAAAAAGTTAATGCATAGAGCAACCGTACGCCATCTGCTTTATAGAGCGCAAACTGTGTTCCCGTTATTGCTGCAGCAGCTTCAAAGTCCAACCAGCCAAGTTTTTTACCAAGTTCAACGTGGTTCTTATGAGGGAAATTAAAAAGGGGTTTTGTACCTATAACACGTAGTACTTGATTTGCTTCTTTACCACCAGCAGGTACATCGTTAAGTACAGGATTTGGACATCTGAGATATACTTCTCTAAACTGGCATGTTAGTTCTTTAAGCTCTTCTTCTTTTTCTTTAAGCAGGTTTCCAATATCACGCGAGCGCTGCCTAAGCTCCGGTGATACGCCCATCTGCGCTTGACGGGCAAGCATATTTTTTTCGGCACGCAGCGCTTCGACTTCAACGGTGATCTTGCGTACACGTTCGTCTAATGTTATAAGAAGTTCACCATCAAAAGTTGGATCCTTTCTTTTAATCAAAGCAAGAACACGCTGGGGACACTCTCGCAATAACGTTAAATCTATCATGTGCCAACCCTCGAGATAGCTCTCCATTTTATAATAAGATACTAGAAAAATTAACGCTTGAAAAGCAAAAAGCCGCCTAAGCGGCTTTAAGGGGCAAAAGCTTTTTCGTCGGATCGTAATTTATTTAACTAACCTTATTAATTCTTTAAGGTTTTTACCTGGCTTAAACTTTGGCACGTGAGTCTCTGGAAGCCTAATGCGTGCTTTAGTAGCAGGGTTGATTCCCATACGTGCCGGGCGTCGGGCAACGACAAATGTTCCAAACCCAGACCATTGTACCTTACCATCTTTACGTAACTCCCGCACAATATTACGCAGAAGCGCGTCCAGTACACGCTTAATGTGGTCTTTAGGAAGTTCGGTTTCTGCGCTGAGCGAACCAATCAACTCAGTCTTATTCATATAAATACTCCTTAGGGTTAAAAGTTAGCATTGGTTATTACACTGCTTTTCATTTTTTCTCATATTTTTCATGACGTGCTCGACATGACATGCTAGAGTTGTAAGATATACTAGTTTTATTTAATACTTTGTCAAACAAAAGAAGCTACGTATCACCCTTTAGCGAGACCATAATGCTTATTGACACTCATTGTCACCTTAATATAATGGTAAAAAAAGATTTTGACACAGTTCTTGAAAAACAGGAGCTCTACGCTGCTCAAGCTATTATTAATGAAGCTGCTCAGGCACACGTTACCATAATCGTTAACGTTGGCACAAGTCTTATCGAAAGCATTAATAGTATCGAACTTGCACAGGCATATTCTGGAGTATACGCTACCATTGGCATTCACCCTAACGACGCTACTGAATTTTGGCCCGACGATCTAGCAGAACTCTCTAGCTTTCTTATATCAACAACAAAAAGCAAAATAGTAGCAATAGGCGAGTGTGGTATCGATCGCCATTACCCTGACTATAATCTTGAACGGCAGCAAGACGTTTTTAGGGCCCAGATAGAACTTGCTTTGCGGTATGATCTAGCACTCGTTATTCATACACGTAATGCTGGCGATGCTACCCTAAGAATTTTACAAGAGTTTAAGCATCCAAATCTACGAGGCACTATTCACTGTTTTTCGGAAGACGAACATTTTGCTCACCAAGCTATAGATCTTGGCTTTGTGCTTGGTATCGGCGGTATTATAACATATCCAAAAAACACTATACTCCATGAAACTATAAAAAAAGTAGGCCTTGATCACATTGTCTTGGAGACCGACTCACCGTATTTACCACCTCAAATAATTCGTGGTAAGCAGAACAGCCCTCGCTATATTCACTATATTGCCAACTATATTGCCGAGCTTTTGGGAACGGATTTTGATACCGTTGCGCGTACAACTACTGCCAACGCCCAGCGCATCTTTGGCCTCCCGTATCGAACATAGCCATACAGAAAGCTAGGAGTTAGAATTTGATCTTGCTTGTGCAGGAAGACCGCGAGCTATAGCATATTGAGCAATAAGAGCAGTAACCTCAGCAGGAAGCTCACCACCAGGCAGAACATTTAAAGGTTGCGCCGTACCATTATTATTAGTATAGAATACACCCAAGCAAGCTTGTCCTCCACTATGCGATACCAATCGTAATAGAGCACGGGCAGCATTACGCTCGATAAAGCTTGCTAGTTCATGTTGATTGTTCCTCATGGCTATACTCCAAGCAGTTTCCCCATTGTTATTTGGGGTAGCAATCTGTGCACCAGCACGAATTAACTGTTCCGCTGTAGTTGTACGTCCAGCTCGGACGGCTTGGTGTAAGGGAGTATCGCCATTGGTATTGGTAGCATTAATATTTGCACCATGGGCAAGTAATACTTGAAGCATAAGATCATTACCATTACGTGCAGCTAAGTGTAGGGGGGTATTACCCTCGTTGTCTTGTATAGTTAGATTAGGATTGTACTCAGCCAGTAAATCCTCAACAAGTGCTCCATAATTTTGAGCAACTGCCCAGTGTAACGCTGTCATGCCAAAGTTATCGCGATTATTAACTTTATTGTTTGCGAAAGAGCTCATGATTTTACCTAAAATGGCATTGGCACCTCCAGATAGCAACTCCTTAATGCCTGCTCTATCACGAGTAATAATTGCTAGAGCCAACGGTGAAATTCCGTTTTGCCCTAATTCTTGTATGACGATATTTCTAAATTCGGCTGATAAAGTGGATGGAATAGTCATACCATAACGCACAAGCATGCTCGATAAAACAACAGCTATACGAGGAAGGTTGAGCTTAATAGCTTTACTGACACCGTCAATGTTAGCACCATACTCTATAAGCATTCTAATTATGTCTATGCATCTACGTTCAGCCGCCACCGTAAGGGCAGTATCGCTATCAGCATTGACGTGGTTAATATCAGCATTATGCTCCAGAAGAATTCTAACTATCTCTGTATGACCATTTCTAGCTGCCTCTATAAGAGCAGAAGTACCAAGATCACTCCCATGATTGATACCTGCACCATGCTCTATAAGTAGACTAACCATCTCTGCACTACCAACTCTAGCTGCCCACATAAGGGGGGTCCAACCTCGATCGGCATAATTAACATCTGCCCCCTGCTCTAGTAAGGAAATTACAGTATCTATATTTTCCCTCTTATTTATTATCACATGTATTAATGTTGTATTAAGCTGCACTTGTTCTTGATTAGCAGATTGCATACTCATAAGCTGATTTACACCAAATAAAAAGGTGATAAAAGTTGCTAACGTCAAAATATATTTGTTCATATTTGCCCACTGTTTATGATATGCCTCTGATTTAACACAATAATTTATAATTATTAATTTAACTCATATCCTATACCGTGTCAAATAAGTTAGGAACGAAAAATAGGTACTTTCTTATTTAAAACTCGATGCTCGCAATAGGGTATCTTTAACCAAAGTTACAAAAAATCTATTGAATCCCTGTGTAAAAACCCCTTGCTTTAGCAAAGGGATGAAACAGAGCACAACAAAGTGAAATAGCTTTGCTATTTTGCTTGTTTAAATTTAAAAATACGGTAACTTAATAGTAATAGGTGATTATCAAACTAGAGAAGGGCATTCCCAAAGTAAAGCTTGTGGAGACAATGTGAGACCTGCGAGGGTATGGTTTGAATTACGATGTTCTGTAAAACCTCGCAAGAGGAAATAACAGTATGCAAAAACCAAGCGTCTTTCTCGTGGGCTATGTCGCTGAAACAAGAATCACCTGCTTTTAAGCTGGTGAGTATCAATCTCTATATACCGTGTCTACGTGCAAGATGATAAAATCATTTTAGAACCTCTAAAAGAGATACCGGAAGAGGGACTATGGCTATTTGATCCGCCAATAAGGAAGCTTTAGAGCGCCTTAAAAAAAGCTTAAAACAGGAAGCTCATATAGACTTAGGACCCTTTAAAAATCACATCTAACAGTGAAGTTTCACTTTACCTAAATTTAATATTTCGAAATACCTGTGCCCAGCGCATCTTTAGCCCTTGAGTACTCTAAAAAAGCACGATCAACTTAGTGATCTGATCTTTCTGGTAAACTATATCCGGGCAAAAAGCATAAAATATTCTGAGCAACACTTGGAGGCAGATAAGAAGTAAGCTGGCGGTGAGGTGCCATAAGGTCTCGTAAAACAACAGGGCTATTTAACGCTCGTGCTAGCACAATTTTCCTGAGCTCATCTCTTGTAGTTTCATCAGGATGCCGATCAATCAGTTGATACATAGTGTTACCGTCAGCATTTCTTATAGCAGTACGAGCTCCAGCTCTCAGTAACTGTTGTATAAGAGCTCCGTTGCCAGCTTGAGTGACTAAGTGTAACGCTGTATTGCCCTGTCTATTTTGAACATTAATATCTGCACCATGAGCTAGTAATACTTGAAGAATACTATTATTGCCATTACGTGCAGCTAAGTGTAGGGCAGTATTGCCCTCGTTGTCTCGTAGAGTAAGATGGGGCTTATACACGGTAAGTAAGTCTTGAACGAGCTCTTCATAATTCTGGGCAACTGCCCAATGTAACGCTGTCATGCCAAACTCATCTTGAGTAGTAAGACTTTCACGAGCAAGCAGTCTCTTAACGGCATCACTATCTCTGATGACAATTGCTTGTACTAGGATTGAGCTTATGCTGCGTGTTAATAGTTGTAGAATAGTATCCTTATCTCTCGCCGGTAAATTGGGAGCTATAACAGCACCGTGGCGCATAAGCATTTTAGCTATCCTTGTACGTTCATACAACGCTGCTATCGTAAGGGCACTTTTGCCAAAGCTATCAGTAGCATTAACGTCAGCTCCCTGTTCAATGAGTGCTTTAACTCTTTCTATATGCCCATAAAAAGCTGCTTCTATAAGAGCAGTCCCATTAAGTATAGTGGCATCATTAACACAAGCACCATGATATTCTAATACTGTAAGTTGATGCTCTTGGTTAACTGCTTGCATACTTATAAGCTGATGTGAACTAAACGAAACGATACTAAGGCTTGTCAATGCAAAAATATAGTTAATCATAAGCGCCTTTGTTTGAACTATAGGTCATGTGTTATATACAATAACGATCTTGTAATTATTAAATTAACGTACGCTCTCAGGTTTTGTCCAATGAGTTAAAATCAAAACCACTGATACCGTTAAACTAAAAAGCAACTTGAGATGCATCGCTCAAATAGTGCTTATTCACTGAGCGCTGGAAACACCGTGCTGGAGCTCAGTGCAACACGTCATAATTAGGTGAGAAGCTAAGAATTTGAGTTAGAATTTGACCTTAACCGAGTAGGTTGCCTTTGAGTAAGAACAAAATTGACAATGTAGGCTGCAAGTTCGGGGGCAGTGTACCATCGGGTACACTAGTTAAAGGCTGCGCTGTACTATTTGTATTGTTATTGGTATAGAGTGCACCCAAGCATCCTTCTTGGCCATGAGTTGATAGTAAACGAAGCAGTGCTTGACCTGCCAATGGGGTTAAGAAGCTGCACAATATCTTGATGGTTGCATCTACGAGCGAGAGACCAAGCTGATAAGCGTTGATTATTAATTCTATTAATAAAATCTACGGTAGCCGTATCATGACGAATAAGACATTGAACGATAGCCGTATGCCCAGCTTGAGCCGCTACATGTAACACTGTATTACCATCGTTATTTTGAGCGTTAATATCTGCACCATGAGCAAGTAATATTTGAAGAATAAGCTCGTTACCACTGCGTGCAGCATAATGAAGTGCTGTATTGCCATCGTTATCTTGTATATCTAGATCAGGGTTATACTCAACAAGTAAATCTTCAACAAGTGCTCCATAATTTTGAGCAGCTGCCCAGTGTAATGCTGTCATACCAAAATTATCGCGATAATTAACTCTGTAGGTTAAGAAATAGCCCATGAATCTACCGAAAATGGAACCATTTTCTTCAGCAAAAAGCCTTGTAATAATATCAGTATCCCTAGCAATAATTGCTTGAGCTAGCGGCGAAATGCCACTTTTCGCTAAACCTCTTGTCATGATATGCCTATTTTCAGTCAATAACGCAGAAGATAACATACCACCATAACATACTAGTATTCTAACTATGTCTGTATATCCACTACAAACTGCCTGCATAAGAGCAGTTTCGTCATACATATCAGCACCATTAACATGAGCACCATACTCTAAAAGTGTTTTAACTACATCCCTATGCCCATTTCCAGCTGCGCACATAAGGGCCGTAGAGCCATCACTGCCATCAAGGTCAACATCAGCACCTTGTTCTAGCAAAAGCTTAACCACATCAATATTACCATTACGTGATGCGACTCTAAGAGCTGTATGGCTCATATGCTTATAATCGGTAGCGGCAAGATTAACGTTAGCACCATGTGTTATAAGTAACCTAGCAACTTCCGTATGACCATATAGAGCCGCTGCTATAAGGGCAGTACGGCCGTTATTGTAAATATGGTTAACATTGGCACCATGCTCTAGCGAAGAGATTATGGCAGCTTTATTCCCTCTTTCTGCTGCATCTAACAATTGCTCATTGAGTTTAAGTTGTTCTTACTCGAAAAGCTGCATGCCTATGAGCTGATTTGGGCCAAGGAAAAAGATTATAAAACTTACTAATGTTACACTGTGCTTGTTCATGTTATATCTTTATTTATGGCATATTTCTTCAAATAGCAATCTTCTAATTTTATATATAATAACAAGTGATTTTTTTAAAAAATTATAAATAATTAATTTTGATAACGGCCGCCCAGTGTATCAGCTAAGAATTTTTCAACGTGAGCGTAAAAATCCATAAGATTTTCCATTCCGGCTATACCATGACCTTCATCAGGAAACAAAAGATATTCATGCGGTACGGCATGTTTTTTTAATGCATCCACAAACTGTTCAACTTCTTCTTGCTTAACACGTTGATCTTGACCACCATGAGCAATAAGAATAGGTATTTTTATATTTTCTACGCTAAAGAATGGAGAGCGCGATTTTAATAAATCTTTTTCAGTAACAGGATCACCTATCATATTGACAGCGTGCTTTTGCGCGGCCGGAAAAGTGGTACTATAGGATTGCACGAAATTAATCAAATTACTTGGTCCAACTACATCGATAGCACAACGAAAAATATTAGGAGTAAAAGCTGCACCACATAAAGCTGCATAGCCACCATATGATTTACCATAAATTGCGATTTTTTGAGAGTCTGCAATGCCGTAATCTACAAAATAATTAACGGTATCGATAAGATCGTTGTGCATAGCAGCACCCCATTCTTTTATACTGGCTCTTACAAAATCTTTACCGTAGCCAGTAGAGCCCCTAAAATTTACTTGAACACACATATAGCCACGATTTGCTAGCCATTGTACATCCAAATCGCATCCCCATGTATCGCGAGAATACGGTCCACCATGAACCATAAGTACCATGGGCAATTTATTTCTCTCAACACCCACAGGGTAGGTAACGTATCCCTCAAGCTTAAGCCCATCACGAGCAGTTATAGTAAATGCTTGTGTAGAAGCTAGAGTATATTTTCTTAATGCAGGCATAAGATCAAATAGAAATGTCATAGTACTAGCTTCACGATCATATACATAATAGCAAGGAATCGTATCGCTCAGAACGGCTATAAGCCAGTGCTTGTCATCATAGCTCCTGCTACGGATAGTAAAGGGTGCTTGCGTGATATTTTTAATCTTTTTTATAGCACTCTCAAGTGCAGGGTCTAAAGCAATCATATCAGGCTGAGCTCGCTCTACAATTACTATTTGAGGCTCATTCGTACTGTTGTCAAGAACTGCGCCAACAGTATCATAACCTGAATCGTTAAAAATAACCGTACTCTTTTTTGTACTACTATCAAGTTTTACCAGTTGCTTGGTATTAGAAAAACGAGAGTCAAGCATATAAATATCGTTACCATCAGAGCTTACACCAAGCACCTGAACTTTATCTGACTCATCAGAATCATCTAAAGAGAACACAAGCGTCCATGGATCATTTTTGTTATCTTTAATCCAAAGATCATAACCACTATCATGTGTAATATACTTACCGTGAACCTCGCCCTGGTTATTAATAAAATAATGCTGAACTCTTCGATATTCAGCATGAATAAGGGAAATATCTCCTGAAGTACAATTGAGCGCATATAAACCACTCTGCTCAGGATCGTCGTCATGTAATTCTATTAAAATATCATGAGGTCTTTTCTTGCCGGCGTATATAATTTGGGGCATTACATTTATAAAACATGCAAGCGTTTTCTTCTCATGAGAGTCCACGTGTACACTATAGATACAGATAGAGCTTGCATTATCGCATAGTTCTTCTGAACAGATTTTTTCCTCAGGGCTTATATATACGAGCATAGTGCTATCGGGCGACCAGGCATAATCATAGATGCCAATATCACTCATAGTGCAAGCAATAGCGTGATCATCATCTGTGCCAATGGTCTTTAACCAGAGGGCAGGCAGGCCTTCAGCTTCAGCAAGATAGGCAACCTTTTTCCCATCAGGCGAAATAGAGATACGTGATTTTTCAGCACTGCTACACAAGACACTTCGCGGAATAAGCGGCACTTGAGATGTTTGTATATCAAGCCCATTAACTCCCAAAGCAAACGCAAGAATGAAACTATTAAATACCGTGACTAAAGACTGTGCTTTTATAAACATAATAATCCTAGATTATAAGCAAAGACAATCTTGGCAACGACCACCAAGAGCTTTTGCTAAGAATTCCTCAACATGAGCACAAAAGTGTAAACGATTTTTTAGCTGGATAATACCGTGTCCTTCATCGGGAAAGAAAATATGCTTGTAAGAGACACGGTGCTCTTTAAGCTTAGCAACAAATTCTTCAACTTCTTCTTTTCTGACACGTTGATCTTGGCCACCATTAACGATTAAAACAGGTATCTTAATAGCATCTACTCTGCATAGTGGCGAACGAGATTTCAAAAATTCTTGATTCGTATCGAGTTTGCCAAATTCTTTGCTACAAAATTCATAGCCACAACTATAATTTTCAAGGCACGCATTAACCGTGGTTATTAAATTACTTGGTCCTGCACAGCTTATAGCACACTGAAAAATATCGGGAGTAAAAGCTGCACCACAGAGAGCTGCATAGCCACCGTATGATTGACCATAGATTGCAATTTTTTGAGGATCTGCAATGCCTTGATCAATAAAGTACTGAACAGTATCAAGCAGGTCATCATGCATTTTGCCACCCCATTCTTTGGCATTGGCTTGAGCAAAAGCCTTTCCATAGCCAACTGATCCACGAAAGTTTACTTGGACACAGAGGTATCCGCGATTAGCTAATAGTTGAACAGCAAGATTGCAGCCCCATGCATCCCGCTCATGTGGTCCTCCATGAACCATAAGCACCATCGGCAGCTTATTTTTCTTAATACCTACAGGGTAGGTTACATAGCCCTCGAGTTTAAGTCCATCACGAGCTTTTAGAGCAAAATGGTTCATGGGAGCAAGTTCATAGTTCTCTAACTCTGGTCTTGTAGTATACAAAAGGCTTAACTGACGAGCTTGTCGATTATACAGGTACATTTTTCCTGGCTGTACGTCACTATTGACCGCTATAAGCCAGCGTGTATCATCATCACTGCGACTTACAATAGCAACTTCTTCTTTAATAGCACTCTGGATAGTACCTATATCACGCTTACAAGCAGCATCTAGTGCAACAATATTATTTTTGATTCCGGCAACAGTTACTGCTTGTGGTTGGCCGGTAGCACGATTCAGCATTACCGCAGTGCAATCATACTGTGGATCATTAAAAATAACGGTTGTATGTCCTGAGGAACAATCGAGCTTAATGAGTTCATTGGTACCCGATGGGCGAGGATCGAGCATATAGACACTCGTGCCATCGTTACTAAAACCTAAAATTTTAACATGATCTGATTCATACCATCTCTCAAACGAAAGTATACGTTGCCACCTTCCGTGCTTATTGCCCTTAATCCAAAACTCGCAGCCTCCAGTATCACGTACGATAACTTTGCCACGTACGCTTCCTGCTGCGTCAACAAGCCACGACTTAACGGTCTTGACTTCAGTTTCGGCAAGAGTAAGCCTCCCAGAAGCAAGATCAACTGCATAGAGCTCAGTTGCCCGGGAGTGATCGTCAATGAGCTCGATAAGTATATCGTGAGCTCTTTTCGGTCCAGCATAGACAATACGTACATGCGTAGCTGCAAGACAGACTAAGCTTTTTGTTTTCCTCGTCTGTAGATCAACACTATACAAACAATTAATTTGACGTTTGCTTTGAGCAGCCCGTCCTTTTTCGCTTCCAGTATACAACAATGATCTGCCCGTAGGTGACCAAGCATAGGATGCTATCCCCGCATAATCAGTAAGAGGATGATCGTCTTTACTACTCAAATTTCTGAGCCATATAGTTGACACACCATTTCTATGAGCAATATAGGCAAGATGGGTCCCATCGGGGGAAATACTGAACTGTTTTTTAGTAGCATCGGTGAACAATACCTCGCGAGGTATAAGACGCGTTTGAATTTGATCAATTTGATCTGGTTTAAGTCTACTTTGCCAACCTAAAGCTATAACGAATATGCTCATAGTAAGCACATAAGAGCGTGTACTATTCATAGGGTGAACCTGCTAGATGAGTAATGTAATCATAATTATTTTGTTCTTTAAAAATCTGTGCCTACTATGTAAAATATTCTTATTTGAAATTATTTATAAAAAAACTAAAAATACATTATAAACAGACGTGGCGCTCGATGGACACAGAGCACGCTACTGGGTGCCTGCATGTAAGACGAATGCTCAGGTATGCATATATTATTTTATATAAATAATTATTTGTGTCAACTTGGGTTTAATGATTGCCACTTGCTGAAACAAAACCTAAGCAAGACTTGATAGTTAAAGTGACCAGAAAGCACTCTATGTTTTCTGGTCACTTTTAAATTTAAAGACTTAGGAATATTTATAGTTCTTTTTCGGTGGAGGGGTCAATTTTGGTTGAGGAATCAACTGGCTCCTGCTTGATTGGTCTTGGCTCACTAACACCTCAACCTTACTACTTCCTTACCCGGTCTTATTCAATTGCTTCTTTGCTTATAGCTCATCTTTTTTAGCTGGAGAATCTGATGAACTTTTTTCATCAGCACTGGTTCTTGCTTCACCACCTACACCAGTTCCGGATGGTAGTTGCCAAATGTTGGCAGCCCCAGCAATAAGAGCTGTAAATACGGTTATTGAAAATAAGAAACTTGTAGGAATTCCAAAGATTTGTTTATCTTTAGGCATAATCCTCCTTAAGGCTAAATGGCACACAGTTTGTCAGGGCAATGATTATGCATTTTTGACTTAGCTTTTCCCAGAAGTTGATCCACCGACCCCAGTTCCGGATGGCAACTGGAAATTTTGAATCGCAGAGCCACCTAATAAGCACAATGAAAATATTAAGCTCATGAAAAATTTATTTGCCAAAATATGAAGTATTTGTTTATTATTAGACATCCTTATCCCTTTGGTTAAGCTATACACTAGTAAGACGTTACACAATGTGTAGAGATAGTATAATTAATATGATATTAAATATCAACAAGAGTTAATCATGCGATCAATTCAGCTATTTCAAGAATTATTAACCAGTCCAGAATTATTACTAGGTATCAAAGTTCTAGGATTGTTTGGCAGAGCATTTATCTTAACAGCTTTACTACGGCTTAATATTCGCTCTACATTATCGCGCAAGCCATGGTTTTTGATCATTACAATAGTAACGGCTGCCATAATTATCGAAGGAAATTGGATAATTGACCTGCTCCGAAGAATACATCTTTACAAAATCAGCTATTCAACTGGCTTATTTGGCGTACGGATTGGATGGCTTTTTAGTCTCATTCAATACTTAGCGCTATCACTTTTTATCGATAGCCTTATACATAAAGAGCAGAAATTTAAGCTTAACAATCGTCAAATTCTATCAATAATAGTTGGCGGAATACTAAGTGCCTATTTTCTATATCTCGCCATTAGTTCTTACACTACCACCACCCCCGATATTCGCCCAGGTTTAGAATTTTTAGCATTTCGAATGGCATATTTTTATATATTTATTGTAGCTTTTCTCAGTATTCATCAAGCTATCAAGGGCTTATACCATTCTTCTATACCAAAGATTCTATCAGCACAATTAAAAATATTTATAAAATACATGATACTTCCTCATTTGGTGCTTGAGGTAATCTCGTTTAATCCTTTTGAATTTTCTTCAACATACTTGAGAGAGAACTACTTTATTCTCAGTATTTCTGACGTTCTCATTATGTGTTCGCTTTATTTTTGTGCCAAGAAAATGATGGGGTTACGTTTTCTCAACATTTACGGCACTGTTCAATCAAGACCTAGATTTAATTTTCTTACAGATTTTAAAAAT
>CAWGPQ010000011.1:0-190653 GCA_963824495.1 uncultured bacterium | reverse complement strand
CCGATCCGAGAAGTTTGGATTCATGACGAGTGGCTTGCGGCAAGCCGCCTGAGCATGATGCGGATCATGGCGAGGCGGATGAACGCAGCGACGGTGGTGGCATAGCGTTCGAAGTCGCGCGCCAAACGGCGGTTGCGGCTGATCCATGCGAACGTCCTCTCGACGATCCAGCGTTTTGGCAGAACCTCAAATCCGGCAACGTCCGATCGCTTGACGATTTGCAGGCTCCAAGCACCGGTGCGCCAAACGGTCAGTGCCATCTTGCGTCCGGCATATCCGCCATCAGCAAAAATGTGTTCGATGAACGGGAACAGTCGTCGGGCTCGGCGCAGCAAATGGAAAGCACCATCACGATCCTGAACGTCGGCAGGATTAACGACGACATTCAACAAGAGGCCCAGCGTGTCGACCAGGATGTGCCGTTTGCGACCCTTGATTTTCTTGCCCGCGTCGTAGCCCGAAGGATCGAGCCAAGACCCCCTTTTTGCGAGCCTTTGGCTGTCTGCGAGTTGATAATGGCCACTGTCGGGCTCGGTTCCCGGCCTTCCTGCTCGCGCACCGCAACGTACAGTTCGTGATGGATGCGCTCCAACGTGCCATCCCAGTTCCAGAGCTCAAGATAGTCATGCACCGTGCTCTTGGGCGGCAGATCCTTGGGTAACGCCTGCCATTGGCAACCGGTCCACAGGATGTAAAAGATCCCGTTCAGCACCTCGCGTACATTCACCGAACGCCGCCGCCCGCCGCGTTTGGCCGGCGGTATCATCGGCTCGACAATCAGCCATTCGCCATCGCTCAGATCACTCGGGTAACGAAGGCCAGTGCGATCGGCGGCACGGCGGTGTTCAGGTTTCCACATCGGGCGCTCCCCAGCAGAATCAAGCGCCTGGTAAGGAATCACATCCGATTCATCCGACTCAGAAGTTTTCGGATCGGCTCTTAGAGCCGATCCGAGAAGTTTGGATTCATGACGAGTGGCTTGCGGCAAGCCGCCTGAGCATGATGCGGATCATGGCGAGGCGGATGAACGCAGCGACGGTGGTGGCATAGCGTTCGAAGTCGCGCGCCAAACGGCGGTTGCGGCTGATCCATGCGAACGTCCTCTCGACGATCCAGCGTTTTGGCAGAACCTCAAATCCGGCAACGTCCGATCGCTTGACGATTTGCAGGCTCCAAGCACCGGTGCGCCATACGGTCAGTGCCATCTTGCGTCCGGCATATCCGCCATCAGCAAAAATGTGTTCGATGAACGGGAACAGTCGTCGGGCTCGGCGCAGCAAATGGAAAGCACCATCACGATCCTGAACGTCGGCAGGATTAACGACGACATTCAACAAGAGGCCCAGCGTGTCGACCAGGATGTGCCGTTTGCGACCCTTGATTTTCTTGCCCGCGTCGTAGCCCGAAGGATCGAGCCAAGACCCCCTTTTTGCGAGCCTTTGGCTGTCTGCGAGTTGATAATGGCCACTGTCGGGCTCGGTTCCCGGCCTTCCTGCTCGCGCACCGCAACGTACAGTTCGTGATGGATGCGCTCCAACGTGCCATCCCAGTTCCAGAGCTCAAGATAGTCATGCACCGTGCTCTTGGGCGGCAGATCCTTGGGTAACGCCTGCCATTGGCAACCGGTCCACAGGATGTAAAAGATCCCGTTCAGCACCTCGCGTACATTCACCGAACGCCGCCGCCCGCCGCGTTTGGCCGGCGGTATCATCGGCTCGACAATCAGCCATTCGCCATCGCTCAGATCACTCGGGTAACGAAGGCCAGTGCGATCGGCGGCACGGCGGTGTTCAGGTTTCCACATCGGGCGCTCCCCAGCAGAATCAAGCGCCTGGTAAGGAATCACATCTGATTCATTCAACTCAAGAAGTTTTCGGATCGGCTCTTAAATCAAACCAATATACAGTATTTGACGCGCGCAATACTGGAATTACAACGCAGAATACAGTATTATTCCTTCGAACCTATCTAATTCAAAGATGAGAATGAGAACTTAGATCGCCTCCAAAACTTGAGCTAAGAGCCGATCCGAGAAGTTTGGATTCATGACGAGTGGCTTACGGCAAGCCGCCTGAGCATGATGCGGATCATGGCGAGGCGGATGAACGCAGCGACGGTGGTGGCATAGCGTTCGAAGTCGCGCGCCAAACGGCGGTTGCGGCTGATCCATGCGAACGTCCTCTCGACGATCCAGCGTTTTGGCAGAACCTCAAATCCGGCAACGTCCGATCGCCTGACGATTTGCAGGCTCCAAGCACCGGTTCGCCATACGGTCAGTGCCATCTTGCGTCCGGCATATCCGCCATCAGCAAAAATGTGTTCGATGAACGGGAACAGTCGTCGGGCTCGGCGCAGCAAATGGAAAGCACCATCACGATCCTGAACGTCGGCAGGATGAACGACGACATTCAACAAGAGGCCCAGCGTGTCGACCAGGATGTGCCGTTTGCGACCTTTGACCTTCTTGCCCGCGTCGTAGCCCGAAGGATCGAGCCAAGACCCCCTTTTTGCGAGCCTTTGGCGGTCTGCGAGTCGATAATGGCTACTGTCGGGCTCGGCTCCCGGCCTTCCTGCTCGCGCACCGCAACGTACAGTTCGTGATGGATGCGCTCCAACGTGCCATCCCAGTTCCAAAGCTCAAGATAGTCATGCACCGTGCTCTTGGGCGGCAGGTCCTTAGGTAACGCCTGCCATTGGCAACCGGTCCACAGGATGTAAAAGATCCCGTTCAGCACCTCGCGCACATTCACCGAACGCCGTCGCCCGCCGCGTTTGGCCGGCGGTATCATCGGCTCGACAATCAGCCATTCGCCATCGCTCAGATCACTCGGGTAACGAAGGCCGGTGCGATCGGCGGCACGGCGGTGTTCAGGTTTCCACATCGGGCGCTCCCCAGCAGAATCAAGCGCCTGGTAAGGAATCACATCTGATTCATTCAACTCAAGAAGTTTTCGGATCGGCTCTAAGCGACGGCCTGCGGCCGGTGAATTGCGTTGACTAATGATCCGAAAACGCCGCCGGGGCGAGAACGCGCCGCGGCTCGACATACGTTTGTGCAAACCAGCTATTCGTCCGTGCTTGGCGGCTTCATCAAAGAAAACAATTCATCGACTGTTTGTTCGGCGATCAAGCGCACGCGATCGGTGTCAAGCGCTCCGGCGATTCTCACTTGCCGGACGACCGCGTGAATTTCGTCGCGGAAATCGGTCAAAAACCTCAACGGGTCCTTCGAGTTGTTGGCAACGCGCGCGATCAGTCCGGTTATCAGGATCTGACACGCAATCATTCGCCCGTTGAGTTCTTCCATCGCCGTCTCCTGTCCGGAGTTGCGTTGCACATGCGAGCGCGCAAATGCAAGGTCCGGATGCGGCGCCGGCGTTTGCCGGGCCCCGCCGAACTGACGTGAGGCGGCGCTCCGGCCACGGTTTCGCTTCGCTTTTTGCCTGCGACGCGCGGCTTTTCGGCATCTGGCGCTCGCTAAAATGCCAAACTAATGTACGCGGCTGCCGAGGACTGGTGCGGAATGCAAGCGCGAACACTGACTATTCGGCTGGTGCGGCTGGCCATGGCCGCGTCGCTGCTTGCCCCCACTCTGCTCTTCGTTTTCGCCGGGTGGAACAGCTACCGCAATCTCGAGGCGCTCACCGACGAGCGGCTGGCGCGCTCGCTCGACGTCGAGCAGGAGGAGGCGCAAAGGACCTTTCAGCTCGTCGACCTGGCGTTGAACAGCGTCAAGGATCTGGTCGTCGGCATGTCGGCGGACGACATCCGCCGCGACGAAAAACGGCTTCACCCTTTGCTGCAAAAGTTGGACGCGCAGATCCCGCTCATCCAGTCGATCTGGATCTACGGCACGGATGGGCGGCCGCTGGTTTCTTCATTGGTTTCACCTGCCCCCGATCAGAGCTTTACCGACCGTGACTTTTTCCGAAGCTCATGTCAGCGGCGACGGAACCTATTACGGCCGGGTCTACGAATTGCGCTTCAACGCGCAACCGTTTTTCACGGTCAGCCAGCGCCTCGTTCATGACGGCGCGTTCATGGGCGTGCTGGAAATCTCGGTTCTGCCCAGCAACTTTTTCCAGTTCTTCGCGACATTGGCCTATGCAGAAGGCCAGCAATTCGCGTTGATCCGCAGCGACGGGCTGTTCCTGGCGCGCTATCCCATTGCGCCGGCCGGGGGCACTGCACCGCCTGGACGAACATTCCGGCATTTCGGCGAACCATCGCGCAATCGCCGGCCGGCGGCCTGTACACCACCGACTTGCCGATCGATCATGTCGAGCGCCGCTTTGCCGTGCGCCGTCTCGACTCGATGCCGCTTTATGTCACCACCGGCTTCGCAACCGTCGGTGATGCAGGAGCGAGTGGCTGTCGGGGATAGCAGCACACCTGATCTACGGCATTCCGGTTACCCTGTTCCTGTTCTTCACCTTGTTTGCCGTGTTACTCCGCACGCAGCGGCTTTACACGAGATCAATCGGCGCGCCGGCGCCGAGGAGCAGCTGCGCCAATCGCAGAAGATGGAGGCGATCGGCCACTCTACCGGCGGCGTCGCCCACGACTTCAACAACCTGCTCACCGTCATCATCGGCAATCTCGACGCGCTCAGGCTGCAGCTGGCCGGGCGACGATCCCGGCGGCGCGCGCGGATGATCGAAGCGGCGCTGCGCAGCGCCGAGCGCGCCGCCAGCCTGACCCAGCGCCTGCTCGCCTTCGCCCGCCGCCAGCCGCTGCGCCGGCGAGCCGTCGACGTCAACCGCCTGCGTCGCCGGCATGTCCGAGCTGCTGCGCCGCAGCGCTCGGGCGACGGCATCGCTCGAGACCGTGCTCGGCGGCGGCGCTGTGGCGCGCGCGTGGCCGATCCGCACCAGCTCGAGATCGCGCTGCTCAACCTCGCCGTCAACGCGCGCGACGCCATGCCCGGCGGCGGCAGGCTCACCGATCGAGACCGCGCAACGCCATCTCGACGAGGCCTATGCCGCGCGCGCACGACGATGTCGCGCCCGGCGACTACGTGCATGATCGCGGTCAGCGACACCGGCGCCGGCATGCCGCGCGACGTGGCCGACCGGGCCTTCGAGCCCTTCTTCACCACCAAGGAGGTCGGCCAGGGCACCGGGCTCGGCCTGCAGCATGGTCTACGGCTTCGTCAAGCAATCGGGCGGCCATGTGAAGATCTACAGCGAGCCGCGGCGAGGGCACGACGGTGAAGCTCTATCTGCCGCGGCTGCGTCGGCGCAGGAGCCGGCCGCGGAGGGCACCGCCGAGGTGCGGCCGCTGCCGGCGCGCGTCGCCGGCGAGACCATCCTGGTGGTCGAGGACGACGAGGATGTCCGCAGCTACAGCGCCGACATCCTGCGCGGGCTGGGCTATGGCGTGCTCGAGGCGACGGCCGGCCACGACGCGCTGCGGCTGCTGGAGAGCCGGCCCGCGATCCGCCTGCTCTTCACCGATGTGGTGCTGCCCGGCGGGTTCAACGGCCGCGAGCTCGCCGACGAGGCGACGCGCCGCCGGCCCGGCCTGAAGGTGCTCTTCACCACCGGCTATGCGAGGAACGCCATCGTCCATCAGGGCCGCCTCGACCCCGGCGTCGAGTTGCTCCAGAAGCCGATTACCAGCGAGCAACTCGGGAGCGCCGTGCGCAAAGCACTGGACTTCCTAGACCGACGGAACGGCGTGCGTCGATCCAGGGAATTTGTTTGCGCGGCCCTTTCCCACGACGCTCGCCGGTGTGACCAGAGCCTTCATGCAGTCGCACGCTGCAGCCGCAATCTACCTGATCGCCGCCCTCTCGACGGCGGGCGTGATCCTGCGGCCGTTCAATCTCGCCGAGGCCGTCTGGGCGGTGGCCGGCGCCGCCTTGCTGGTGGCGCTCGGGCTGATTTCCATTCCGGATACGCTCACCGGCATCGCCAAGGGCGGCGACGTTTATCTGTTCCTGTTCGGCATGATGCTGCTCGCCGAAATCGCGCGCGGGAAGGATTGTTCGACTGGCTGGCGGCTTCCGCGCCGACGGCTCGGCGCGCCGGCTGTTTCTGCTGATCTACGGCGTCGGCATCGTGGTGACCGTTTTTCTGTCGAACGACGCCACGGCGGTGGTGCTCACGCCCGCCCGCACTGCTTCTTGCCATCGCGGCCGCACTGCTGACGCCGTAAAGACGGCGATCTAAAAGCCGCATCGAAGCCTGCGGCACCGCTTGCCTCCATCACCGCAAAGGCTGGCGCGGGCGCCGCGCGCCACTTATGGTGGGGCTGGGTGGCGGAGTTTGAGTTGGGCGACGTCGGAGGGTGAAATCGTGACAGGTCAGAGCCATGGTGATGACGCGTTGAACTTCGCTACGACCAAGGAACTGACCGCGGCGCTCGCGGCCCGGAAGATATCGGCGCTCGAACTGACCGATCACGCCATCGCGCGCATCGAAGCGCTCGACGGCAAGATCAATGCCGTGGTGGTGCGCGATTTCGAGCGCGCCCGCGCGGCGGCCAAGGCCGCCGACGCGGCACTCGGCGCGCGGCGAAACGCGGCCGCTGCTCGGCATTCCGATCGTGATCAAGGAATCGTTCGACGTCGAAGGCCTGCCGACTACCTGGGGCGTGCCGGCGCTGAAAGATTTCGTGCCGCAGGAAGACGCGCTCATGGTCGCCCGCGTCAGAGCCGCCGGCGCGGTGATCCTGGGCAAGACCAACGTGCCTTACGTCCTCGGCGACTGGCAGAGCTTCAACGACATTTACGGCACGACCAACAATCCGTGGGACCTCGGCCGCTCGCCGGGCGGCTCGTCGGGCGGATCGTCCGCCGCGCTCGCCGCCGGCTTCGTGCCGCTGTCGCTCGGCTCCGATATCGGCGGCTCGCTGCGGGTGCCGGCGCATTATTGCGGCGTCTACGCCCACAAGCCGACATTGAACCTGATCCCGCCGCGCGGGCACCGGCTGCCCGGCACACCCAGCGCGTGAGCGATCTCGCCGTGGTCGGACCGATGGCGCGCAACGCCGCCGATCTCGAGCTCGTGCTCGACCTCACCGCCGATCCCGACGAGGCGCGCGCCGGCATCGCTTATCGGCTGGCGTTGCCGAAGGCGCGTCATGGCGCGCTCAAGGATTTCCGCGTGCTGGTGATCGACGAGCATCCGCTGCTGCCGACCGACGCCGCGGTGCGCTTCAGCGCTCGAGCGCCTCGCGCAACGGCTGGTCAAAGCCGGCGCCAAAGTGGCGCATGCCAGTCCGCTTCTCCCCGACCTCGCCGCGTCGGCCCGCTTGTATATGCGGCTGCTGATGGCGGCGTTGTCGGAACGCTGGCCCGCGGAGACTTACCAGCACGCGCAAACGACCGCCGCCGCGCTCAAGCCCGACGACGACAGCCTGCAAGCCGAACGCTGGCGCGGCGCGGTCTTGAGCTATCGCGACTGGGCCGCGGCCGACATGGCGCGGATCGCGCTGCAACAGCGATGGGCGGACTTGTTTCGCGAATTCGACGTGGTGCTGTGCCCGCCGATGCCGACGCCCGCTTTCCCGCATGACCACGCGCCGGTGCCGGAGCGCCACATCGAGATCGAGGGCAGGCAATTCTCGTTCTTCGACCAACTGGTCTGGCCGGAGATCGCGACCACGCCCGGACTTCCGGCCACGGCGGCGCCGATCGGCCTTACCGACGCGGGCCTGCCGGTCGGCGTGCAGATCGTCGGTCCTTATCTGGAAGACCGCACGCCGCTCGCTTTTGCCGCGCTGATGGAGCGTGAGTTCGGCGGCTTCGTGCCGCCGCCCGGCTACGCCGATTAAGCCGGCAATTCATCGCCATATCCACCAACATGTCCGCAAACATGACCGCGAAATCGTTTCGGGTGCGCGATCCGAATTATGTCGAGCGCATCAAAGGCGCCTTCGGCCGCCAGGGCTTTCTGCGTTATGTCGACGCCCGGATCGAGGAGCTCGCGCCCGGACGTTGCGTGATCGTCGCCGATTTCCGCGCCGAGCTCGCGCAGCAGAACGGATATTTCCACGGCGGGCTGATCGGCACCATCGCCGACACGGCCGGCGCCTGTGCGGCGAGTACGCTGATCGAAAGCTGGCAATGGATGCTCACGGCCGAATACAAGATCAATTTTCTCGCGCCCGCCAAGGCCGCACGGCTCAAAGCCGTGGGCGAGGTGGCGCGCGCCGGCCGCACACTGAGCGTATCGCTGGTTCATCTCTACGGCGTCGATGACGGCGGCCAGGAACAACTCTGCGCGCTGGCGACCGTGACGGTTGCCACGCTCGAACGCGAGGCGCCGGTTTTGCCAGAAAGATTAGACGCCAGCGGAACGGGAAGCGACCGGCGGGCGCATTTCTCACTGCACCGGAAAATCGAAATAGGTGCCGGGAACGGTTCGTGCGACAGCGTGAAATGCCACCATTCCTTCTCGTAGGGGCGAAAGCCACGGCGGCGCATGGCGGCTGCGAACAGCGCGCGGTTGGCCTTGCGCTTCGCGCGCCGATGTTGGCGGTCGGCAGGCCATGAGCGCGGACTGAAAAAATCGAACGGCGTGCCCATGTCGAGTTCGCGTGCCGTCGGCTTCGCGCCAGCGTCAGATCGACGGTCGAGCCGCGCGAATGGCCGGAGGGCGACGATGTAGCCGTCCCGGAACAGCGTGCGCTTGTCGACGTTCGGATAAAATTCGGCTTTCCGTCTGGTCTTCGAGGTCGCGCGCCCAGCGCACGAAATTCGCCACCGCTCGCGCCGGCCGGTAGCAATCGAACACCTTGGGCACGAGACCCTCGCGGCTCGATTTCCGCCGCGACGGCGGCAAGCGCAGTGGCGGCAGCGCGCGTCAGCAAACAGTGCGGCGCTTCGTAACCGTCGATCGGCCGGCCGACGAAATTGTGCGAACCGGCGTAACGCATCTCGACGATGAGACCGGGCACGATGGTCGCGGCATCGACGAAGGCGATGCCGGCCGCTCTTGCGCGAAGCGCGGACTGCCGAGAGAATGCGACGAGCAGGCGAATAGCGAATAGCGAATGGCGCGTGGCGAATAAAGACGAGCGCGCCTGTCATTCGCGAGCCTGATTCCCATATAGCCCCAATACCCCCTTCGCGAGAATGACCTACGCAATCCCTCAATACCTCAAAGCGTCCGCTGTTAACCCCCCAGTAACCATATACCCGGCACATTTTGCCGGGGGAGGTAACGTAAGCCGTTTCCACCGCACCTTCGGGGGCAGCCTTGGACGCCAGCGCGGCTCCACTCTTCCGTGCCGGCGGCCCGCCGGCCGCCGCGCAAAGCTTCGAAACACGCGACCGCAACCGACGGGGCCGATCAACCGGCATGACCGACGTAACTTCGGCCGAGCGCGGCGACACGCCGCTGGCGTTTTCTCGGCTTGCCGACCTCGGCACGCATGCTGCGGCGCAGCGACATCGCGCTCGCCGTCGGCATGATGACGATCCTGGTGGTGCTGATCCTGCCGCTGCCGCCGCTGCTGCTCGATCTCGCGCTCGCCATCTCGATCATCCTTTTCGGTGCTGATCCTGATGACGGCGCTGTTCATCCAGACGCCGCTCGAATTCTCCGTCGTTCCCGACCGTGCTGTTGATCGCGACCATGCTGCGGCTGGCGCTCAACCTCGCCTCGACGCGCCTGATCCTCGCGCACGGCCACGAGGGCACCGACGCCGCCGGCCACGTCATCCAGGCGTTCGGCAATTTCGTCATGAGCGGCAATTTCGTCATCGGCATCATCGTCTTCACCATCCTGGTGATCGTGAATTTCGTGGTCATCACCAAGGGCTCGGGCCGCATCGCCGAAGTCGCCGCGCGCTTCCACCTCGACGCCATGCCCGGCAAGCAGATGGCGATCGACGCCGACCTGTCCGCCGGCCTGATCGACGAGAAGGAGGCGCGCCGGCGCCGCAAGAAGCTGGAAGACGAAGGCGGCTTCTTCGGCGCCATGGACGGCGCCTCCAAATTCGTGCGCGGCGACGCCATCGCCGGCCTGCTGGTCGTGTTCATCAACGTCATCGGCGGCATGATCATCGGCATCGCGCAGCAGGGCCTGAGCTTCGCCGACGCCGCGCACACCTACACGCTGCTCACCGTCGGCGACGGCCTGGTCACGCAGATGCCGGCGCTGATCGTCTCGACCGCCGCCGGCCTGCTGGTCTCCAAGGCCGGCGTCGCCGGCGCCGCCGACAAGGCGCTGCTCAACCAGCTCTCCGGCTATCCGAAGGCGCTCGGCATGTCGGCCGCGGTGATGCTGGTGATGGCGCTGCTGCCCGGCATGCCGATGCTGCCCGTTCCTCGCGCTCGGCGGCGGCGCCGGCGCGCTCGCCTACGTGCATCGACAAGCGCACCAAGCAGCGCGGCCGCCGCCGAAGCCGAAGAAGGCCGAAGCCGCCGCCAAGGCGGCGCCGGCCGAAGAGCCGATCTCGGCCGCGCTCAAGATCGACGATCTCAAGATCGAGCTCGGCTATGCGCTGCTGCCGCTGGTCAACGCGCCCGACGGCACCGACCGGCTGACCGAGCAGATCAAGGCGCTGCGCCGCTCGCTCGCGGTCGAGATGGGCTTCGTCATGCCGGCGGTGCGCATCCTCGACAACGTGCAGCTCGACGCCAACGCCTACGTCATCAAGATCAAGGAGGTGGAAGCCGGCAGCGGCAAGGTCTGGCCCGGCCAGTACATGGTCATGGACCCGGCCGGCAGCCAGGTGACGCTGCCCGGCACCCACACCACCGAGCCGACCTTCGGCCTGCCGGCCACCTGGATCGACGCCGCGCTCAAGGAAGAAGCCTCGGTCAAGGGCTACACCGTGGTCGACGCCGCCACCGTGCTCGCCACGCACCTGACCGAACTGCTCAAGAGCAACATGTCCGAGCTGCTCTCCTACGGCGAGGTGCAGAAGCTGCTCAAGGAGCTGCCGAAGGAACAGGGCGAGCTGGTCAAGGACATCGTGCCGTCGCAGATCACCGTCTCCGGCATCCAGCGCGTGCTGCAGATCCTGCTCGCCGAGCGCGTCTCGATCCGCGATCTCGCCACCATCCTGGAAGGCATCGCCGACGGCGCTCGCCGGCCACGCGCAATCCGGCGATGCTGGCCGAGCATGTGCGCGCGCGGCTGGCGCGCCAGCTCTGCGCCCAGCACACCAGCCCCGCCGGCTATCTGCCGATCATCGCGCTGACCGGCCAAATGGGAGCAGGCCTTCGCCGAATCGATCGTCGGCCAGGGCGACGACCGCAGCCTCGCCATGCAGCCGTCGAAGCTACCGGAATTCATCACGCTGGTGCGCGAGAAATTCGAGCAGGCGGCGCGCGAAGGCGAGGCGCCGGTGCTGGTGACCTCGCCCGGCATCCGGCCGTTCGTGCGCGGCATCGTCGAGCGCTTCCGCGCGCAGACCAGCGTGCTTTCGCAATCGGAGATCCACCCGCGGGCGCGGCTGAAGACCGTCGCGAGTATCTGAATGAGCGCGTCCCCCCGGAGTTCTTCCTGGGCGCGGATGCAGCCGCCGGTTTCCTTATTCGCTGCCGCGATTGTTGGATCGCGGCTCTCTCGCTTTTAGCTCCGCCGCAAGCACGAGCAACGGGAACAACAGAGCGCTTTTCACCGGTTATCACGGTCGTTCAAGCTTCGGTGATGAGCGCTTCCCCGCGTGAGGCGCGGTGCGTAAATGAAGGTTAATGTGAGCTTAATCACAGTTTCTGCCCGGTCGCCGGGCTAAACCGGCGAAAACGGGAGGTTGCAATGAACCACTCGATGTATAGCGCGGACCGCCGCACTCATTTGAAGATCATCGTGGTCGGCCTTCTGTGCGCGACTATTGTCGCTGCCGTGGGCATTTTCGCCAATATCCGCGACGTCGATCTTGGCACCGCCCCGCTGGTGAAAGCGGGCCAGCCCACCGCGGTGAGCGGACGGCTGCCGGCGATTCGGTAACGGTGCCGTCATGCCCGGCCCTTGTGCCGGGCATCCCGTTTGTTAGCGCTACATTCTGTGAAACGAGATGGCCGGGACAAAGCCCGGCCATGACGCGGTGCGATTACGTCTTCGGCGCAGGCGGCGGCGACGCCGGAAGAGATCTCGACCGCCTTGCCGGTGAAGAGAACCGGGCCGGTCGGCGCGCCGCTTGGCGAACCACCAGCCGGCTCGAGCGACACCGCGTAGGTCGCCGCACGGAGCGTATCGAGATCGATATTTGCCGGCAGCGGGCGTTGCGTGAATTCGTCGCTGCCGACAACGCCGAGCGAGCGCGGGGCTGAGGAGCGGCCAGCAATCAGCCAAAGCTCATAGCTGCGGTCGGTTTCAAGCCCGGCGGAAACTCGGCGCACGAACAGCGTGCGCTGCCGGGTATCCACCGTGAGCAGGAAGGCCGGCGCTGTCGGCTGCTGCTGCAATACGGCAACCAGCCGGTCCTGCGGCCCTCGCACCGGCGGTTCGATGCGCGCCATCAGGCCGGCGCCGACCGCCCGCAGTTGCGGCGGAATCGAGATCGGGCGCCACTTGCGACACGGCGATATAGGCCGCCAGCAAAGCCGCGATCGCGCCAAGGCCGATCGTGAAGCCGCGCCAGCGCCGGACCCGCCTCCGCAAAACGACAATGTCGGCGCTGCGCGGAACGCCGCCCTGCCTGGCCGCGAGCGGAGGCGGCACAGCCAAGTCGTCGGCCGGCGTTTCGGCCGGCTTCTCGGAAGCCTCGGCCGGCTCCTCGGAAACCTCGGCTGGCTGCGTCGACGGTTCCAAGAACAAGAAATCGCCAGCGACAACATCGGTGGTCCCAGGCGAATCAAGATCGCGCGGGCCTTCAGCCTCCGCGGCCGTTTCCGAAGACGCCGCGTCGGCGGCAGCCGCGGCTTCCGGGCTGACCTCCTTTTTGATCTTGTCCCAGACCTCGGCCGGCGGCTCGACCGCCTCCACCATGACGTTGAGCTCGCCCAGCCGGCGTTCCCACTGCCGCACGGCCGCGTCGAATTCCGGATCGAATGACCGCAAGGCCTCGGCGTGTTCGCGCTCCTCGGCGGAAAGCGTGCCCAGCACATATTCCGCGGCGAGCGTTTCCTGGTCCTCTTCAAACATCCCAGCCAAGCTCCTCCGTCAGCTTCCCATACATCCACGGATTTCAAGCAGGCTGCGACGCAACCAAGTCTTGATTGTGTTCACGGGAATGTCGAGCTTCTTCGCCAGTTGATCTCGGCTCCAGCCGCTGTAATAGGCGAGCAGCACGATGCGCTGCTTTTCCGGATCGAGCTTGCCGAGACACGACAACAGACGCTTGAGCTCCTCGGTCATCTCGCGGCGCGCAAGCGGCGGCGGCGTGTCCGGCGGCGACGTCGAGCGCCTCCGGCTCTTCCTCGATCGACACGTTCGCCCCGCTTGCGCACGATGTCGATGGCGCGATTGCGCGCGATCGCCACCATCCAGGTGATCGGGCTGGCGACAGTCGGGTCGAACCTGCCGGCCATCTTCCACACCTTGAGATAGGTCTCCTGCATGACCTCGTCGGCCAGTTCAGGCCTGCCCAAGATACGGAGCAGCACGCCGTAGAGTTTCGCGCGGGTAGCACCATAGAGCCGCTCGAATGCCGCCACGTCGCCCTTGGCGACCTCCGCGAGCAGTCCAGACCAATTCCGCTTGCGTCAACATCACTGCCCCTGGCCCCGGGACCCCAACACGGCGATTATCGCCGCGGAAGCGGGCGCTCGTCGAGAGCGAAAGCGGTCTTGGTCATTCCGGGCCGAGCAGCCCGTCCAGGCCCGCGCATGATCTGCACGAACCTTGGCATCCGGCGCGGAGATCCGGCTCCTCGCTGCGCTTGGCCGCGGAATGAGTCGGAAGGTATTCGGCTCTAGGCCGGCGCGCTGCCGCGCACGCGCATCAATGCGATGGTGTCGAGTTCGGCCTGTTCGGCGGCATTTTCCGCCTCGCGCTCGCGCATCTGGTCGCGCTCGTCCAGCAATTCGACCTTCTTCAGCTCGTCGAAGGCTTCGCCGAGCGCCATTTTCGCGTCCTCGAGCTGGGTCCGCAGTTCATCCGCCGAACGTTTGAGATTTTCGCGGCGACCATCGCGGCCTTGGCATAGGTCGGATAGGCAAAATGCCCGGGATCGTGGATGCCGGCGCGATCCTGCTCGACCCGGATTTCGCGCTCCAGGTCAGCCGCCATGCGCTCGAATTCGGCAATCATGGTCTCGATTTGCGCGACTTTGCGCCGCTTCTCGTCGACCTGAAACTTCTTCAGGCGAATGAGCGTCTCACGGGACTTCATCGACTGCTACTCCCCGAAGGCCGCGGGACATGGCGCCGCCGGCCCTCCGGCGGCGGCCACAGACTCGCAATTCTGCCCCGATAACGTTAGCGTTCGGTTTCCGCGCCCGCCATGATTTCGGCCAAACGGCGGTAACCTTCCGCCAAGCTGGTTGCTTCTTCCTTACCTTGGGCGAGGAAAGCCTCGAGCGGCTTGTGCAGGCGGATGGCCTCATCGACCTCGGGGCTGGTGCCGGCCCGATAGGCGCCGAGCCGGATCAGTTCCTCCATATCTGCATAGGTCGCCATGATCTGGCGGGCGCGGGTCAGCACCGGCAGATACGCCGGGTCGGCGGCGCGCGGCATGGTGCGCGACACCGACTTGAGCATGTTGATCGCCGGATAGCGGCCGCGCTCGGCGATAGCCCGCTCCATGACGATATGGCCGTCGAGAATGCCGCGCACGGCGTCGGCGATCGGCTCGTTGTGATCGTCGCCATCGACCAGGACGGTGAATATGCCGGTGATGGTGCCCTGCTCGGTGCCGGGCCCGGCTCGTTCGAGCAGTCGCGGCAGCTCGGTGAACACCGTCGGCGTATAGCCCTTGGCGGTCGGCGGCTCGCCGGCAGAAAGCCCGATCTCGCGCTGCGCCATGGCAAAGCGGGTGACCGAGTCCATCAGCACCAGCACGTCCTTGCCCTCGTCGCGGAAATATTCGGCGATGGCGAGCGTGACATGGGCGGCCTGGCGGCGCATCAAAGCCGGCTCGTCGGACGTCGAGACCACGACCACCGAGCGGGCAAGACCCGCCTCCCCGAGGTCGTCCTGTAGGAATTCCTGCACCTCGCGACCGCGTTCGCCGATCAGTCCGATCACGGTCACGTCGGCGACCACGTTGCGCGCCAGCATCGACAGCAGCACCGATTTGCCGACGCCGGAGCCAGAGAAAATGCCCATGCGCTGGCCGCGGCAGCAGGTCACGAAGGTGTTGAGCGCCCGCACACCGAGATCGAGCGGCGCCCCGACCCGGCGGCGGGCGTGCGCCAGCGGCGGCGTATTGCTAAATGCATATGGCGACGGCCCGAACAGGAGTGCGCCTTTACCGTCGATCGGCTCGCCCAAGGCGTTGACCACCCGCCCGAGCCAGCCGGCCGATGGCCGCACCGCCCCGGCCACCGAGGTGACCACCGCCCGGCATCCCCGCCGCACGCCTTCGAGCGGCGCAAACGGCATCAGCAGCGCGTAAGGGCCGGAGAATCCTACCACCTCGCAGGGAATGGCCTTGGCGGGCGTCTCGACGATCACCCGGGCGCCAACCGACATCGCATGCAGCGGTCCCGCAACTTCGACCATCAGCCCGCGCACGCCGACCACGCGGCCATAAATCTCGATGCCGTCAAGCTCGTTGATCTGTTCGGCGAGCGCCTTCATGGCGCGCCGGCCTGCCGCGCGGCCTTGGTTACCTCCGCGTCGGCCGTCTTAACGCTGTATTTACCCGGGCCGTTAATCATTGCGTCGTCCTTGGGATCAAGGCCGGCTCGCCAGCCAGTGACGGAGGGGCGAGTCGCTAGAATCGGTTAGCGCCGAAACTTAATTTGGAACATGAACGCCAGCATGGCTAAAAAACCACTTTCACGCAGCATCTTAAGGCGATTCGCTCGAATTTGCCCAGAGAATGCTTGCGCACCGGAAAGAGGTTTTGTTAACCATAGCGCGTTTACCGTCCCGAATCAGTTTGTCTCAAGGCGTTTTCCGGGGGCCGCCGTTGCGGCGTTGCCGACCTTGAAGCCTGCGCGGCGAGGAAGGGGACTGGCATGCGCGTATTGCTGATCGAAGACGATAGCGCCACGGCGCAATCGATCGAGTTGATGCTCAAGTCGGAGAGCTTCAACGTCTACACGACCGATCTCGGCGAGGAAGGGATCGATCTCGGCAAAATCTACGATTACGACATTATCCTCCTCGACATCAACCTGCCGGACATGTCGGGCTTCGAAGTGCTGCGCAGCCTGCGCGTCTCCAAGGTGAAAACGCCGATCCTGATCCTCTCCGGCCTCGCCGGGATCGAGGACAAGGTCAGAGGTCTCGGCTTCGGCGCCGACGACTACATGACCAAGCCGTTCCACAAGGACGAACTGGTGGCGCGCATCCACGCCATCGTGCGCCGCTCCAAGGGTCACGCCCAGTCCGTCATCCAGACCGGCGATCTCGTCGTCAACCTCGACACCAAGACGGTCGAGGTCAACGGCCGCGCGCGTGCATCTGACCGGCAAGGAATACCAGATGCTGGAGCTGCTTTCGCTGCGCAAGGGCACGACGCTGACCAAGGAGATGTTCCTCAACCATCTCTATGGCGGCATGGACGAGCCGGAGCTGAAGATCATCGACGTCTTCATCTGCAAGCTGCGCAAGAAGCTCGCCAACGCCTCGAGCGGCAAGAACTACATCGAAACGGTGTGGGGCCGCGGCTACGTGCTGCGCGAGCCGATCGAGGACGAGGCTAAAATCTCCGCCTAAACCGCTTCGAATTCACAAAGTACAAAACCCCGGCCCACGGCCGGGGTTTTTTTGTTTGGTCCAACGCCTTGCGCCGAGCTGCACTCAGCGCTGACGCTGATGTTAATTATACCACTAATAATGGCTATACTGTTCTTATGTGGGCAGCTCTAGGTGGTCATACAGACTTAGAAGGACAAGCAGGTCGGGCTGTGTTTGGCAGAATATCAACATTAGGGCGTCGCAGGGGCGATTTGCATGGCAACCGGCAGGTCAGCCTATTCCACCCGATGTCGCACGACAAATCGCTCAATTTGCTCTAGCTCCCTCCATCGGGGGTCGCAATCGTAAACAGAACTGACGCTTGTATGAGCATTAAGCCGCTATTTAAAGAGGAGTTGATACCTCTAGAATTGCACAAGAGAATTTTGCATTGCTCTTAAAAATACTTCCAGGTATGAGTCTCAAGCGGAATCGCCGTCACACAAGCAGTAGATGATTGATATAGTAGCACTGATAGTATCGTTTAAAGATTGGTTTTTTGCGATAATTATGGTATAGTAAAGGTCGTTATTGTAGGCGCCCGTAGCTCAATTGGATAGAGTGACGGACTTCGAATCCGTAGGTTGCAGGTTCGATCCCTGCCGGGCGCACCATACGAAGCCTTGGCGAAGTATGGCTGCTATTACTAAGCTATCTTCTTCGCTTCATCCTTCGCTGAAGCTACGGATGACAAGAAAGCTACGAAGATCGTGAAAGTTTCGGAGTAAGGCGCGCAATTTGTGTGATCTGACTAAAGCGCCCGTAGCTCAGTCGGATAGAGCGACAGATTCCTAATCTGTAGGTCGCAGGTTCAATTCCTGTCGGGCGCACCATACTACGCTCTTCGAGCTCCGTAGGGCAGGCCATCCTACGCTACTTCATGACTGCTGGCTGACATTGCCACACGAAGCCTCCTCGAAGTATGTGATAGCTCCTCTTTTGAAAGGGATTGCTGTATAAAATATAAAATTTTGATAGCACAAAGCGAAAACTATCCACCAGGCCTCCAGGATCCTGATTCGGGAGCGCGTGAAATACACTGTGAAATACACCATGAGCTACAAGATGAGTCATACAAAAAATTTATTATGGACTGAGGGTAAAACCATAGTCGGTGCCTTGCTGGGTATTTCAATAATTGGGCTTGTGTTCTATATCCCCCTTGTGTATTGTGCTGGGGTGAGCTTGCTGTTAAGTTTGTATTTTTTTCGTAATCCCTCTCGTACTTGCCCTGAAACAAGCTGTGAGCCAAGCATTATTATATGCCCAGCGGACGGACGTATTGTTGACGTTCAAGAGCTCTCACTTGCGCAGGGAGTATATCAGCGCAAAATTTCTATTTTTCTTTCACCCCTTGATGTTCATGTACAGTGGGTGCCTATGACAGGAATGGTCGAGAGCTGTACGTATAAGCAAGGTAAATTTACTCTGGCTTTTGTTCCTAAAAGCTCTGAATTAAATGAACGTAACGATATGGTAATTAAAGATGCCTCTGGCAGGCAAATTCTTGTACGTCAGATTGCTGGAACGCTGGCCCGGCGTATCTGTTGTTGGGTGCATCCAGGCATGACGCTACAGCGTGGTGAAAAATATGGTATGATTACGTTTGGTTCCCGGGTGGATATTTTGTTGCCTGAACACGTGGAACTTGACGTCAAACGGGGGGATCGCGTCTATGGTGGTATAACAATTATAGGGAGATGGATATGTTAATGCGGCTAAAAATTATTCGCGAACAGAGCAAAAGGCGATGTAAAAATTCACTTTTTATTGTTCCGTGCCTTGTTACGTATCTCAATGCGCTCTGTGGATTTTTATCTATTATTATGTCGCTTGAAGGTAATCATCTTGCAGCTGCTTACTATATTCTTATTGCTGCATTTTTCGATGGTTTCGATGGTAGACTTGCTCGTGCACTGGGGTCATCGAGTTATTTTGGTCAAGAACTGGATTCTCTTTGTGATGCTGTATCTTTTTGTTTGGCTCCAACGGTAGCTTTGTATAGCTGGTATCCTTACGATATCTCTCTTCCAGAGCTTGCGGTCTTAGGGTTTTTTGTTTGTGCTGGATTGGGACGTTTGGCAAAATTTAATCTAACTGCGCCCAAGCAACCGATAGCATTTAGCGGATTGCCCACGACCATCGCTGCTTCTTTTATAGCAACGCTTATGTTGACCTCGTTGTCAGGGCAAGCGTATTCGTTAGCACAAGCGATAGCATCACCTCTGCTCTGGGTGTTTGTTACGATTATCTCACTTCTCATGATTTCATCTATCCCATTCCCTAAATTTACACGATCTAGAAAAAAACGTTATTCTTGGATTGATACAAGCATCATAGTTTGTGGTATAGGTATAAGCATGGTTGCAGGTACATCGTTCTATCTTTTTTTATGTATCTTGATTGCTTGCTATATTGTCAATGGTGTTGTTAGAAACATGTATGCTTATGCTATCCGGCGCACAGACTTACCATTGTAGCATAACTTGGTTTCTTGTACGGGGATAATGTGGTTGGGCTTAATAGTATTTGGAGAGATTTTCTTGCTATTGTTCGAGAAGAAGCTGGAAGTCGTGTTGTTGAAACATGGTTTAAAGCTGTCGTCTTCAGCCGCTGGGATCCCTACGAAAAGATTGTATATCTTAAAACACCTAACTTGTTTGTAAGAGAATGGCTCAGTACCCACTATAGTGATGTATGTAAGCAGCATCTGGGTCGCTTATTGCATGAAAAAACAATAACCATTGCTTTTACCTATGATGATGCTCAAAATCCACAGCACCCACAACATCCATTACAGCCTATCAGAGAGCCTGCCGTAGTATCCGATATACGTGTACAGGTCCCTAATCCTATAGTTTCTCGTTCAGCAGGACGACAGCGAGGACCCATCAATCATGTGTATCAATTTGATACGTTTGTTGTGGGGCCCAATAATTCACTCGCTTACGCCGCTGCCCATGCTGTTGCCGAAAAGTCTGGTACTCTCTATAATCCTCTTTTTATTTATGGAGGGTCAGGGTTAGGTAAAACTCATTTGCTTCATGCTATTGGCAATCATATTAAAAATAAGAACAAAAAAGCACATATTCTCTATCAGTCAGCTGATCGTTTTGTTAATGAGTTTATTAATGCTATACGCTTTGATAAAATATATCAATTTGAAACACGCTATAAAGATATTGATGTGTTGCTCATTGATGACATTCAGTTTATATCGAATAAAGAGCAAACACAGGAAGCATTTTTTCATATTTTCAATGCCCTACATCAAGCACATAAGCAAATTGTTTGTTCAAGTGACTCGTTGCCGCGTGATATTGCAGGACTCGCTGAGCGGATGCGCTCACGACTTGAGGGAGGGCTTATCGTTGATATTCAAATGGCAAGCTTAGAGACGAAAGTAGCCATCCTAAAAAAAAGGCTCAGCTTAATAATGAACACGTAGGTGATGATGTTGCACATTTTATTGCTTCACACGTGATCTCGAGCATACGAGAGCTTGAAGGGGCACTTCTTAGGGTCTGTGCATTTGCTGTCCTTACTCAGCAACCACTCACGCTTGAGCTTGCCCAGAAAGTGCTTATAAAAACCCAAGAAATACAGCAAGCATCGGGAGATCTTCAACGAATTACTGAATATATTGCTCGTCATTTTGGCTATACGCTGACTGATCTTCGCTCTGCAAGCAGGAGCAAAGAGCTTACACTTGCACGGCATGTTGCCTTGTATTGCATGAAAAAATTTACCCGTTATTCACTGCGGGAGATTGGGCTCTTTTTGCATCGCAAGGACCACTCAACTGTTATGTATGCATGTGAAAAGATTGAGCAGTATCAACATGATCATACGGAGATAGCTGTATTGGTAAAAAAGCTTGAGCGCGAGTTAGTATGTATGTAGGCGATCTATTCCTGTTTCGCGCTGTAGTGCACGGCGAACTTTTTTATTACGTAAAAATTTGTCATGCGTGAACTTACGGGCAAGTCCTAGGTACCACTCAAAATAACTATCAAACACAAATGGTTTACGCAAGCCTACCATCGTACCAAAATGCTCTGTATCAACAAGAACAATTTTGCCTGTTAGTTCCTCATACATAAAGTTATCGATATGCGGGTCAATAGATATACCAAGAAAACGGGAAAGCTGGAGTGCAAAATCACGCTGTTCTTTATTAAAGAGCGTAAAAACTTTGCCTGAATCGATTTCATCTGCAATAATACCATAAATTGAAGGCAGTTCACATGACTGTTGTTCATGTGCGCCTATATTTTTTCCTTTTAATTCAAACCAGCGGGTATTTTTGGAGAGCCAAAACCATTTGCGTGGCGTATCAATTCGTTCTGACCAGTAGGGATCGCTCTTAAGGCGTTGCCTAATAATCTCTAAATTTTTGATACGAAGAAGGCCTGACGAATAGCGATTGGCACCACCACCCATAATAAAGAACACTATGGGCTCAAATCCCTTAGAAAAAGGATCAACAAAGGTTTGAGGTGTCTCCAAAAAAAGCTTTACAACAAATGGGTATCGTTTGAATTTGAGAATAATAATACCCGAGCAGGTAATAGGGTTAAAATCACGTTGCTTAAGCACAACAAAGTGCTTATGGTGTGTTTTTTTGATTTTCAGGACACGTAGCTCATTGACGAACTCTTCTATAAGATTATTAAGTTCTGCGCTATTGACAGATCGTTCTGGATGATTACGAAAGGTTATACGATCTTGAGGAAGCAAGTGACTATAAAAATGCTCTTTATCGAATGTTTTGAAGAGTGCATACTCTTGAAGACGTGTGTCACGTAATCGATACGTCTTAGTCTCATCGATCCATCGCGTTGTAATTTCCGGTATAAGGGGGTCATAGGGTCGATGAATGCTACGAGTAATAAGTGATAGGGGATACGCGAGAAGCGTTGCAAAAATGAGGAAACGAAATGCATGGTAAAATGCTTCGTTGTGTGTACACATTAACACATACTCCTTAAGCCACAAGCTATTTTTCGCTACTTCGTAACTTTATACTATAAGGGTATCATGTGCTGTATGCTCGAGCAAGATACACTAAAAATTCCTATTGCTTTCTTCCATAGTTGTCTGTTACTATGATTACAAGAAGAGAGTCAAGAAAAGAGTCAAAAAAAGAGTAATGTGACAAAATGTATAGTGCGTAGCCGCTATTTTACTATGAGGGTAACGTCATGGAGCACAAAGACATATCCCCACGCCATCACCAGCTGCTCACCTGTTTGAGCTGCTTACCCCGGAAAATACTATCGGTGTATGGTATAGATAACGCCACAGAATTTGTCTTGCATGAGCTGTGTGCTGCGCGTTGCCTTGATCTGTACAAAGCGGCCTATTTTGTTGATAATCCTGATTTTGACTGCTGTAAGGGTGTTACCGGTTTTAGCAGTGATGAAGAATACATGAATGGTTCAAGTCATTGGGATGATCCCGAGGCATTCTCACATCATATGCTTCAATGTGCTTTCAATAAAAAAGTACGTGCTCTTGCATTACCTAGCTTTATACGAGCACAGCGCGAAAAAAAAGACGTTCTCAAAGAATTGATATCTCATCTCAACCTGACTAATCCGTTATATTTTACCTGGGATATTAAAAATAATAACTGTGGTATATTACTTATTGAGCAAAAGGCTCATCAAGATGCTTTTGATGAAACACTTCAAGAGCATTTTCTTAATGGTCTCTATCTGCTTGGGTTTTGTCCGATTTTCTAATTGGCCTCTTTTCCCGCTTCTTGGAGGCCTATAGCCCCCGATAAAGGCAAAATAGTCTTATAATATTATTTTTTAAAAAAATATTGAATGTTTGTATTATATTATGCTATGTTGAAATGAGAAACCTCATAAGGAGGACCTATGAAGCACATAAAAGAACTTCTGAATTACTTAAGATCTAAAAAAGTCCATCAGCCTCACAGAGAACGCTCTGAACGTCTTGGTGGCCATTCGCTGCATAAGAAGAACACTAAGTTGGAGCGTGGAAGATATTTTGGTCAGAAATGGTATCCCTATGGCAATGAAGGGGAAGACTAGCGTTGTACTGCTGCTACCAAATTTCCCCTGCCAATAAGAATACTTGTTGGCTTTGGTATGCAGCAGTACATAAAAGAATAGTATGTAGTTAATTTTTTTAAAATTTAAAAATAAAAATATGCATGATGAAAAATATAAAAAATCTACTAGTTATAATTGGGTCTATAAATCTTTTCGCTTCTATACCTCTTGTTGCTCAAGAAGACGTAATACGTGAGATCCTGAGATTTAGTGATGAGGTGCAGCAGGAGGCAAAGGGTCCTGCTGAAGAGTGGTACACTCTCTATATACAATCTTTAAATATATCAGATCAAGTACGAGTTGCTCGTGTAATCGCAAGACTCATCCATGCAACTATCCAATCACTGATAAAAGGACCACAACGATCTATTTCCCCTTATAACCCAAATTTAGAAATTGAGATTTTTCCGACAAGTAAATTATTAGAGACTATTATAAATCCTGAAAGCCGTGAGGCTCGGGAAGCCGGCAGGGAAAAGCTTGCCAAGGTCCTTGTAAATCTTATAGTCGCTGCACAGGATATTAGTTATGCTCATATGCCTCATATTGTAAAAGAGGTTAAACCTATGTTTCGAAATAAAGTGAGTGGCTTAGGCAGAAGTGTGGTTCTGGAGTATAATTTTATTCCTGTATTGCTTGAGTTTTATGAGACAGTCTATTCACATTTACCGCGTGGCGCAAAGCGCTTATTGCCAACACCTCAAGACATACAGCCTTCAGCAGAATTTCTTATCCAAGAGACTGCTAATTCATATAGTGGCGTTGAATTAGAAGCTCACGTTCATGAAGAACTATAAGAACTCTGATGCATTCTAGATCTCGGTTAAACTAGATTGGCTCTCGTAGAAGAGAGCTTATGGCTATGCGTTGTGAGCGTTGGGCGGTAAACCATGTGGAGATGAAACTAAGTATAAGAACAATGGCTGCAACTGACAAGGCGATCTGCCAATCCATTTTTGCTGGTAAATGGGAGACATAATAAGTATCGGGTAACTTGATAAAGGGGTACCATTCGAGTATAACGCTTACGCCATAGGCTAGCATGAGCCCTGCAACTGTAGCACAACAGGATATTGCCATACCTATCATGCTAAATATACAAATAATATCACGGTCACCTGTACCCATGGCTTTTAAGACAGCGATAGTTGCTTTTTTGCTCGTTAGATACATAAACAAGAGCGATATAAGATTCATGCTGGCAACAAGCGTAATGAGTGCCATAATAAAAAATGCTGCATATTTCTCAAGCGCAAGTGTTGAAAGAAGAGCAGGATAGAGCTCCTTCCATGAATAAACATCAAGATTAAGACGCTTCTTAAGTATAGGTATGAGAGTGCTTTCCTGAGCACCGGGCTTAAGTTTAATGCCTAGTTCTTTTATACCGACCTCAGGAAACAGTTCTTCGAACAGAGAAAGTGAGCACATAATAATATTAGCATCGAATTCATCAATACCTGTCTTAAAAGTACCCTGAAGTACTGCTTCATGGGAATCAAGTGTAAGCGTGTTTTTAACAGGCTCAGTATCAGATGTAACAAACAGGGTAACGGGGTCATTGCTCTTCAGGGCGAGGCTTGCTGCAAGCTTGTGACCAACGATAATATGAGTATCAAAGACAAGCTCATCTAAAGGACTACTCGGCTGCACCATGGATCCCAACGAGCTAATATGAGCATAGGTACTTGGATCAATACCAATGACCATAACCAAACTTGATAGATCACGAGCTCGTGTTGATGTAATAAGAGCGTGACCTTTGGCCAGTGGGCTGACTTCAGCTATAGATGTACTATAATCCTTCAGAAGCGTTGAGCGTATTTTGGCACTGTTTAAAGCATATCGTGAAGAATGTAGTATGAGGTCTGAGTGCACTCCCTGCATTTTGTTTCGTGTTGCCTGCTCAAAACCATTCATAATAGCCACTGCTAGTGCTAGCGCAAATGTACCAATACTGATCCCTAAAAAGCACACTTTGATCATGATGGAGATGCTTTTTTGAGATGAGCTACGAATAAAGCGCCAGGCTAAGAAAGCTTGTAATGCAAGCATCCGAAATAACCCCCGTAAAGTTATACTATATAATCACGCATAAGATTACCATAAAAGGCAAGCACCTGCAGAGTGGGTAAAACAGCAGGTGCTTGATAAAAATTATCAAAGTTATTTGGCTGTTTTCAGCGCAGCCCATGCGCTTAGCCAAGCAGGTATGGCCTTATATGCGCGAAATACTTTGCTGCCCAGCGAAAGTGAGTCATCAGCAATAGTACCTTCTTGCTTGTTGATTGGTTCTGGTACAAAGGAAGATCCAAGCGATTCAGCGTTCACCCCTATATTTTTACCTATGATCTGGCTCAGTAACTCAGGTTTTTCGGGCGCAAATTTTAAAATCTTGCTTGACGTTGTTTGCCCAGCCCCAGCGATAGAATACCCAACAAAAACATTAAAAAGTATCTTCTTAAGAAGTTCTGTAGTATCTACCCCTTGTTCTCGAGGCTGCTCTCCTAAAAGCTGCTTGATGTCGTTACCGAATTTGTAGATGAGTTTTTCTTTGCAGGTTTGCTTAATTGTCTTACGTATAGCCGTGTCTTCCGGCAAACATCGATATAAAGTAATTAAGGCAGTACGTGCCTCCTGATCAGTACTGCTGGCATTCTTATACATAAGTGCTTGAAGCTTTACAAGAGAAGAAAACGGTAATGCAGCTTGTGGTGCTTCCTGTGGAAGAGAGAACTCTTGTGCTGAAGCATTCTGGAGACGCCAGACTTCCCATAATTTAGAGGCAATAGTATAAGCTTCATAGACAAGATACGATTTTGATCCAGCATCGTAAAACTTCTCATCGAGCTTTGCATAGTTCTCAGTGGGCTTTGCTAGATGATTAAGCACTACGGTTTGGATAGCGCTTAAAAAAAGAGTTTTAAATGTTGTGCTTTGCATTTTATCAAGACTTACCCAATTTAGGGTTTCGGGAAGATAGTCTTGAAGAGTTTTAGGATTGACTGCTTCTGGCATATAATCTTTAAGGACTTTTATTGTTCCTTTACTCAGGATTTTGCTCACTTCTCCTGCTGCAAAACCAAAGCCGGCATATTCGGCTGCAGCGACTGCTTCGCGTAATGGTATCGAATAAAGAGGGGTTACTGCTAGGCTTGTGGCAAAAATATACGTGCCAAGATATTTGAATACGAGACCTGTTTTCATATAGCCTCCTGTTGAAATTATATGATTAATAGTAATTCCAATATTTAGTATAAGCGATATGCTAAATAAATCAAATTTTTGAAAAACTTAATTAAGAATTACTACTTGTAAAATGGAGGCACGAGTACAAGAAAGGGGCTCTGGGTGAAATACGTTAGCCCCAGAGCCGTGTATACTGCTATAGTTGCCGCCAAACATCTTGAGCAGGGCTGCTAGAACCATAAGCAAATGATAGGCCAGAGCTTGCTGAGTATATTTTATCAATCCAAGATTCTGTAGACGTGTCTTTGCAATATTTGCCTATTGTAGTATAGCCAAGAGATTCAGGATGTTTTGCCCAATTAAAAAATGCTTTTGCGCCCATAAACCACATGATAATAGAGAGATTTGCCTCAAGAAGTATCTTGGGTAAGCTTGGGGCCCCAGCAGGGATGCCCAGATAAGGAGCAGTTGTGTCTGCAAGGCCCTTTGCAATTGCTTCAGTGAGGAATGTCATGAATGTTGCTCCCGCAGCTGTAGCGACAAACGCTTCCCAAGGGATATCCTTTGCTGGTGCTACGAGCTCATGGTTGGTATCAGTTGTTGAATTGACACTATAGTCAGTTTGTGCGTTAGGCACATCGTAGCCGGTAGGCAGATCACACAAATCATTGAGCGTTGGGTTATTCGTATACGCAGTACTTGTATCGGGAGCTAAAAATTCTGCCTGAGCCATAGTGTATGCCTTAGCAAAATCCCATCCAGCATTGACTAAAAAATAAAGAGGTAAGCCGCTTTCAAAGGCAGCTTTTGCAAGTCCCTCAGGAGCTAATTTCTTTTGAGCTAATATGCCGAGTATAATTTGTATATTTTTTGCAACCAGAAACTTTACAGGAATTTCTGATGGTAAGTATGATTGTAGTGTATCAAGACTTGATGAATCTTCACTAAGTCTGCCAACAGACCAAAGAAAATTGGTTGCGCCATATCCAACTGCGCCATACTTCAATGCTTCAAGCACAGGAGGAAGTGCATGGGAAACTTGGTAGCTCATAAGACCGATGCCTGTGGTCAGCATAAACAGTTTTATAGATGAAAGAGATGTGGCCATATGTTCCTTTGGGCAAGTTAAAGTTCGCTTTTTTCTTGTGATTCGTTATGTGTCGTAATTGGATAAAAAATAACCGATGGTGCCGATGCATTAGATACGGGCTCAGGCACAGGTACTGTCACCTGTACGTGCGGTGCTACATGATGATGGTCATGCCTTTCTTTAATGGGAAAGAATGGTGAAAATGAGGGTGCTATACTTGCCACAGTTAAAGGCAGTGCATAAGATCCAATCTTTTCAAAGCCGATAGCTTTGCCCACACTTTCCCACCCTCGTTCTACTTGAGTAGCTTTGGTGCCAGCTTTATACATTTTTTGAAGAAACTCATAGGCAGGATCTTTTTCATCGACGGCAAGAAGTTTGCCAGGAAGTGTTACGGGATCTTGTACCTCTTTCCAAAAAGCCTGTTCAAAAATTGTGGCGAGAATCATAAAGCTGTTGATAGAAATTATAGCACAGATAACCTCGGAAGCGGAAAGTCCCTCTTTCCAAGGCATATCTTTACCTCGCGTTTCGCCGAGGCGATAAATGTTGCTTATCGTTATGCTCCTGTCGTCTTCCCTACTAGGCAAAGCCCATAAGCCCCGTACCAGAGGTTTTGTTTCATCAGTTATTTGTTTGGCAAGCTTACCAAAAGCGTATGCCATTGACCAATAGACAAAGCCTTTTATACCTGCTGGGGATAAGAAATTCTTGATTCTCTCGGTAAAAGAAGGGTTTGTATTTTTACTAGAATACTCACTCTTTGGTATAAGCTCTTCAGCAAAAGAATCAAGAGGAGAGCCAAGCGCAAGCGGTATATCGATTCCTGTATCAGATGGTAGTGTGCTTATAACCCCACTATAGTGGGCAGCAGATAGTGTTTCCTGCGAGCTTGCAGGCAGCAAGCTCTCTGCTTGCCAAATTGCGTAATTCATATCGTAGCCGTGAGGGATTTTGGTCCCGAGCTCCCATGCCCCTTTATACATTTTATTGTCAGGGGTGCTCACGAGAGTTTGAGCAAGAAATCCCCGCTCAAGAAAATTTGTTAAAATAATTTGAGCATTTTTTCTAAATAAAGCTTTCAAGGGAACACATGCAGCAATGAGGGGGAAATTTTTTGCTACGTATGCTTCAAACTCATTGAGATAGTAAGCTTTATCAATAACAATTTTTGCAAGTTGCTGTGTTCCTATATAAACTCCAGTGCTGATTGGAGCATAAAAGAGCATACTCCAAAAAGGAGCCGACGGGCTAGATTGACCACTACCACTATGATTTAGCTTCATTCCCTCGAGAGGCTTTTGTGTTGTTGCTGCAAAAATGCATAAAAGTATGAACACTCTACAAAAAGACCTAGTAATCACAATGCCTCCGAGGTTAAGATATAATGAATGTAATAAGAAGTTAGTATAGCACTTCTCATGTGATTAAGGCAATTGAAAAAGGAGTACTGGTAATGAATGTTACGATTGCTATTGGTGCAGATCACCGTGGTTTCTTGCTCAAAGATTTTCTTAAAGATTATAAGTATCCCCCCAGCTATGCGTTAATGTGGCGAGATATAGGAGCATTCACTGCTGAGCGATCCGATTATCCTTGTTTTGTACCGCCAGTCTGTCACCTTATTCTTGAAGAAAAAGCAGATAAAGGTATCTTAATTTGCGGTAGTGGCCAAGGAATGGCGGTAGCTGCTAATAGATTTCGTGGTATTTATGCCGGTGTTGCGTGGAACGAGACAATAGCACGTGTTGGCAAAGAAGACGATAATATTAATGTTTTAGTGTTGCCTGCAGATTTCATAACGCATGAACAGGCGGTAGCAAGTGTTATTGCCTGGCTTGGTGCAACGTTTAAAGGCAACCGTTACGCAGAGCGCCTTATGGTTATAGATAGTATTGAAGACAATATATGTGTTTCTTAATAGTTGTGTCTTAAGGAGGCAGCAAGCCCCCTTATCCTGATTAAGCTACTTGTTGAGTAGATAGTTGTTTGACAATGTGAGCAATATCTTCGGCAGTAAGCGTTATATTTGATTCAAGCGCATTGACGATAGCTATAAGCGTATCTTTATTATTGAGCATGAGGTGCTCAAGTTCTTGCTTATACGTCATTAAGTCTTGCAGAGCTGTGTCGTTAAGTTTGTCAACGGTGGCTTTAGAAAGTTCGTTCTCTGCTAATCCGTTAAAGACAATAGCTTTTACGTGCTGAAGTGCTTTTTGCATGTCATCTTTATGGTAATTAAGTGAGTGTGAACCGAGCAAAATATCTTGAGCGAGAATTCCAGCACAGGCTATTTGAGCGCGAGCTTTAAGTTCGTTTGTATCAGTAACACCTAAAAGCTCATTATCGTTATACGTAAAGAGTGCTCCAAATTCTGATTTGTGCTGCTGATGCTTACTCGTGCTGTCTTTCTTTTCCATAAACTCATTGATCTCAATGATCTTGCTTGCTCGTGAGCGAATAGTTACTGATTCGAGTTTTTCATGCGGGTTAAGCAGATAATAAGCAAGTGCTTGTCCTGCTTGATACGTCGCAACTAACCGTTTTTCAGCAGCAGTTAAGGGTATGGTGTCGGTTAAATGACGAATAACTTCATCAAGTGCTCTTTGCAGGTGAGACTGCTTAACGCTTTCTAGGTTATTTGTAGCGATACGAGCTTGATTCATGATACGTTGCAGATCACCATATGAACATCCTGAGGTTTGACGTGCTAAAACTTCAACGCTAACATCGTTCAAGTCAATTGCTGATTGCCAACAGCTGAGTATGAAAAAGTTTTTACGCTCTTCATAGGTTGGTGGATTAAACCTAATAATTTTACCAAATCGTTTATGTTGTAAAAGCGCTGGATCAAGAAGATCGGGTCTATTTGTTGCAGCGACAATAAATACCTGGCTTTTTGGATCATTTGAAGCATAAAGATCGTTCATGGTTGTTAAAAACTGTGTTAATAGGTCAGTTTTTCCTGTTGTTTGTAACTGTAGGTTATGGATCTCGTCGATAAAGATAATGCAGGGTGCATTGCGTTTTGCTTCTTCGATAATATTCTTAAGATTATCCGGGAACCATAATTCCCAGTACTTAACTTCCCTAAATCCAAACGTGTCTTTTTTGTTATGTTGGGCATAGAGTTGATTAACCGTACCTGCTAATGCTTTTGCAGCAAAAGTCTTACCGCTTCGCGAAGGACCAACTAATAAAATACCCTTTTCTATTTCTGTTCCAACACGTATATAGTATTCAGGATCAAGGAGATAATTGGCTATAAATTTAAGCTCCTCTCGTTGCTGATTAAGCCCAATTAATCGTGGATCATCAAGCGTAATATCGTCAATAACTTCATAAAGATCACGTCGTTCAGTAAAGTTAGTCCCTTTGAGCTCATGCCATTTTTCTTTCCAAAGCTCCCATAACTTTTCAGGAAGTTGATCGAGAACAGCATTCCACGGCTTAGGTAGTACATAAGGACGAAGATACTGGAAAAATGCATAATAGGTTATTAGTTGGACAAGCGTTTTTTCTAGCGTAGCATAATGACCGGAGGAAGATCCATTTTTGTTGGACTCTTGTAGAAGAACGCCAATTGCCTCATTCATCTTGTCTGTGACTCTAAATAGTGTAATGTGAGTGTTCGATGCTAGAGCTTGAGCCTCTGGTCCTACCTCGGGCAAATGTTCTGAAATAGCACGAAGAGCATCTGCATAGGTTTTAAGAAGTGATGCTCTCTCTATTTCGCTACCGGGTGGTGCTTTAAGTACTTTTTGAGTTATAGATTCAAGATTTCGTAAAATTTTAGCTTTATGACTTGGATCTGCTGCTCGATCATCAAAAAGATTAGTCTGCTGCTGTATGAGTTGAGCGATACCAACAACATTAAGTGATGCAGATTCCTTGAGGGTTAAGCCGGGAATAGGCCATAGCGAAAGATTCCATTCTGGCCTGTTTTCGCCATATACTTTATGAGAGATCCATTGTTTCCAGCTCCAATCGGGAAGTGCTCTTATTAATATACTGAAGGCGATAGGTGCAGCAAGGGCAATTTTAGCCACGTGATAATCATTGTTATATTCGTCAATTTTTCTAAAGATTTTGTTGGCTGTTGTTAAGCCAACGTCATTAATGAGCACATCAAGTTCCGTAAGGGATTGAGCTGTTGATGTTGCAAGCTCTGCGATGGTTGCAAGCGTAGGGCCGTCACTTAATTGACTTCGTGTAAGCAAGCTATCAGCATTAACGGGTACGAGTTCGCTAAATCTGCTTTCGAGGGCTTTTTTGTTTAAATGTAAGATTATGTTATTGGTAGATAATAGATCGTGCAATAGTTTTTCGTTGGGGACCAAGAAGGATGCTTTATGGAGCGCGCGCAGCGTTTGTCGTTGCTCTTGAATCCAGGCAATAATGGCATCTCTATTATCAAATTTGAGCGTGCCCTTATTAAGGGCCTGCTCAAGATATTGTAACTGAGCTTGTAACTTATCGATTTGTTGAGTCCACGTTTTTAAATGCTCGTTTAAGGCTAATTGAGCATTGAGCTGTTCCCCTGCTGCACGTAATTCAGGAGGTAGGTCTTGTACATTAATTGGCTGAAGCGGCATAGTGAGAGATTCTGCGCTCAGACCAACAGATATCGTTAGTGTTGTTGCGATCGTCATCACAAAATATTTGAGCAGTGCTCGATTAAAGAATGGGGCGAGCAAAAAGCGGGCTATCATAAAATTTGGCCTTTCCCTACTATAAGCATACGAAATAAGCTTGTTATAACTGTATTGCTTTAGGATAACCATTTGTCTTGATTTGTCAAAACCACCTCATTAAAAACTAAGAGTGTATGATGAGATAGTTATTATTGATTAACAAATAGAAATATTTTTATTCTCTGTAGTAAGACAGAATTAAGATAGAGCGTATGCGTTTTGAGCTTTCCCATAATAGTGGTATACTTAATATATGTAACAGTAATTATTTAATACACAAAGGCTATTTTTTGCGCAATCGCAAGGCTTTAAAAGTTTTAAAAAATTATTATAGGATAATTATTACAGGATACTTTATGATACATAAAAAATCTATTGTTTTTATAGGCATAGCAGTATTTATATGTCTAACTGGTATTATGGGAGCATACTATTGGTATTCTTCTACGTATATACAGACTACTGAAGTTCTGCCTAAAAGTAATCAACCAACTACACTCAGCAAAGAAATTGACCCTAAAAATGTTCTTAAAAATGCACTAGGAAAAAGCCCGATTGTTGACGTAGCCATTATCGGCTCGGGGCCAGCGGGATTAAGTGCTGCTTTGTATTGCGCTCGTCTTAATCTCTATACCGTTACTTTTGATGGTAAAACTCCTGGTGGTCAGTTAACAAAAACATCGGAAGTTGAAAACTGGCCTGGTCTGCCTAAAATGATGGGCACTGATATGATTAGGGGCTTGCGTGAGCAGGCAATAAGTTTCGGTGTGCGTATGGCTAGTGATACTATTGGGCGTATAGATTTGTCAACCTGGCCATTTCTTCTATGGACGGAAGAGGGCAAGCGTGTCTATGCCCTGTCTATTATTTTGGCAACAGGAGCTAATCCTCGTAAGCTTGACGTTCCGGGTGAAGATGAATATTGGGGCAAAGGTGTGACAACGTGCGCTATTTGCGATGCGCCATTTTATAAAAATTGTGATGTTGTCGTCGTGGGTGGTGGTGACTCTGCAGTAACTGAAGCGTTACAACTGGTCGGCTATGCAAAAAGCATTACCCTGCTAGTACGCGGAGATCATATGCGGGCAACACCTATTATGCAAGAGCGCTTGAAAGACCATAAGCACATAAAAGTCTTGTATAATACGCACATTACCAACATTGTGGGTGATGGTAAATCTGTGACAGGTATTGAAGTTGTTACCAATGATAAAGATGCTCGCATGCTTCCTATTGATGGTGTCTTTTTGGCAATAGGCCATGAACCAAATACTGCTCTTGTCAAACATGCTGTCGCTTGCGATACATATGGTTATATCGTTATGCATGATCGATCACAAGCAACATCGGTACCAGGTGTTTTTGCTGCCGGCGATGTATGCGATAACGAATACCGTCAAGCAGGTGTTGCAGCAGGTGATGGCATTAAAGCCGCTCTTGATGTAGAGAAATTCTTGCGCAATCACAATGTTAATCAGTCGTTTATTGATCGGATAAGTGCTCATTATTTTGATCCAGAAGAGGGCAAAGTACAGATTGATATACCAACTATTACGTCTAATGCAGAGTTTGATGCTGAAGTTACAAGTACTGATCCCCTGGTTGTTGTTGACTTTTTTGCTCCTTATTGTCCTTCATGTATGCAAATGCTGCCGGTTATTGAATCAATTGCTGGCCACTACAAGGGTAAAGTTAAGTTCGTTAAAGTTGATACAAGCCAATCGCTTGAACTTGCAGAACGGTTTGTTGTACCATCGATCCCTTGTATGCTTGTTTTTGAGCGGGGAAACCTTATCGCACGTAATCAAGAAGTTATGTCGCGTCATGAGCTTGACAAATTTATTGCTCAATTTTGAATAATTTTATATTAAAAAAGCCCTGATTTCCAGGGCTTTTTTTGTCTTTCAAAGGCTATATATTCCATTTTGAAATTAAATATTATAGAGTAAGAATAAACTATAGATAAAAAGTATCTAGCCATAGTAACCACTCAAGGGGGAGAGGATAGGGCTATGAATATAAAGAAAATATTTTTCTTACTACTTATAGGTGCCGGTATAGGTATCGGTATAAATACCGATATATATGGCGAAGATCTACTTGAGCACCTGCGTTGTCCGCAAGTACGAGCATTTTTAGATACTATTGCGTATGCCGAGGGGACGCTTAATGAGCAGGGCTATAAAACACTGTATAATTATGGATTTTTTACGAGTTTTAAAGATCATCCGCGCCGAATTAGATGTTCACTTAATAATGGAGAGCTTCTCTGTTCGAGTGCAGCTGGGCGGTATCAATTTCTCAAAAGTACATGGAAGCGTATTGCTCAAAAGATAGGTGCTCGTGACTTTACGCCTGAAAATCAGGATCGTGGTGCGCTTGAATTGCTTCGTGAAAATGGTGCTCTTGATTATGTTAAGAATGGCTATTTCAATCATGCTTTGACAAAAGTAAATAAAGTCTGGTCAAGTTTGCCAGGAGCACCCTATGGGCAACCAACCAGAACGCTTCAAGAGTTACGCATGGTATATAAGCAGCGCTTAAAAAAATATAAAGCAGACGCAAGCTTAAGCACAGGAGTGATACCATGAAGTTTATACTGCTCTATAAAATGATCTGTGGCATGCTGCTTATGGTGGTCTCTATAAGCTCTTTTTCAACGAGTTATTCAGAGATGTCTTCAACTGCCTCCGAGGGGCAATCTGTGCTCCGGCGAAAAAAAGACCATAAGTATTACGCAGGAGCGCGAGAAGAGCGCTTTACCTTTCTTGCCCGAGAGACTATGCGTTCCGATAAAAAAATTGAGCGTCGTGGCCTCGCCCTCATAAAGCCTGATGCTCGTGCTACCATAATCTTGCTTCATGGCTTTATGTGCAATAAGCATGATATTAGGTTTCTGGCTGACTCGTTATTTAGCTATCATCCTCTCTTTAACGATAACTTTAATGTTGTGCTTGGTGATTTTCGTGCTCACGGTGAGTTGAGCGAAGGTCAATGCTGCTCTTTTGGTCAAAATGAGAAATATGACGTTATGGGTTTGGTTGATTTTATTCGCACTCACCCTGAACTTAAAGATACCATGCGGATTGTGTATGGCTTTTCAATGGGTGCTGTTGCTTCCATTTTAGCTCAAGCTGAAGATAGCTCACTATTTCATGCGGCAATCTGGGACTGTCCTTTTGAATCTACCGAGGGCGTTATCGGTCGTAGTTTAGAGAACCTTAAAGTTAATTTTTTTGGGTATGAGTTTGGACTTCCGGGTCTATCGCTTCTTAAGTCTTATGCCTACAATCCCTATGTCCAGTCAATTTTAAAATTTGCTTTGCGCATCCTTGCCAAAATGGATCCCACGCAAATTAATACCTGTCTTATGCCAATTGATACCGTTCAAGCAGCACAACGAATAACGATTCCCGCCTATTTTATTGCCTGTAAACATGACGAAAAATCGCCTGTTGAAGCGGTACACCAGATCTATGAATCTGCTGCAGGCTATAAACGCTTATGGATTGCCAATGGCGAGTATCACTTTGGGGCATACTTTTATTATCCTGAAAAATATGTCTATAGGGTGCGCAAGTTTATCAATAAAGTATTGACGGGTACTATTGCCAAAAAACCGCAACAAAAAATTTCGCAAGATCCACCACAGCAGACGGAACTACCTGTTTACTCTATCTTAAAATAACCCCTACTTGCATCGTTAAAGAAGCGAAAGATCTTCTAGACGTACTTGTGCGACGTCGGCTTGTATATGATTATTAAGAGCCTGAATGACAGCTTGAAGCCGAGCGATAGTCTGCGCATTACCTGAAGTGCGAGCGGTAACCATATTGCGCTGGGCAATTTCAAGAGGTAATAATCCACATCGATCACGTAGTGTTTGATGAGCACCGTGCTTAAGAAGTGCTTGTACAGCTTTGATGTTACCCTGAGCCGCAGCCCAATGGAGTGCCGTTGTGCCATCATCAGCTCCCTGCTGGTTAATATCAATATAAGGCTCCTGCAACGAGCTTACGGCCTGTTGAAATTCCTGCATCATGGACTGTAGTGCCTCTTCTGCTGCATGCTGGCGTGCTAGATTTAAAGTAACTACTGGCTGCGGTATGCTGCATAGCAAAGACTCAAGTTTACTGTAATCTTCGGAAGTAATAGCAAGACTCAGCTGAGACATGCCTTTTTCTTCTAAGCGTTTCGTTATTTCTGCACGGAGCTCGGGCGTGACCGATACACCGTTTCTCAATAAAAAAATTATAGTATCAATTGGATATTTATCGGCTTGTATAGCTTGTACAGATTGTACAGGATCAAGAACAGCTCCATTTTTTACGAGAAGCTCAAGCAGATCTTGGTTGCCAGTGCATAACGCTTGTGTTAAAGCAGTCTGGCCTTCATTATTGGTTACACTACTATCTGCTGAATGTTCGATAAGCATGTGAGCAATTTCAAAACTCTTCTGACCAATAACACGCATGAGTGCAGTATTACCCATACTGTCTTGCTGATTAATATCTGCCCCATGATTCAACAACATGTGCATGACGTCTTTATTGCCAGCTGCAGCAGCGAGCATAAGCGGTGTTTCACCTTGATCATTAACTTGATTACTATCAACGCCTTGCTGCACTATATCAAGCACACCTTGAGCATTGCCAGCTTGGACTACTTGTAAAAATTTATTACTAAGTTCAGCTTTTTCTTGTACCGATAATTTTTCATAAGCTGTTTTTGCTTTAACAATATTTTGAATATTAGTTCCATAATAATTGATATAATTCATGATTCGTTCAAAAACTCCAGCTCGTACCACATTGCCTTGGGCGAAAGCTTTATCTTTACTTTTTTTGACGATATCATGGGCGGTCATACCGTCACCAGTATGCAATCGCCAATCAGCACCAAAATCAAGCAATTTCTTTATAAGATCTATATCCCCTCGTAGAGCAGCAACATGAAGAACTGTCATACCGAATTCATCTCGTGTATTAATATCAGGGTAATTATTAAAAGCTGAGCGTGCTTTTTGCCATAAAGATGGTGCTTTACCGCATTGCCTCATTCTATGTTCTTCTAGCACTGCCGGAGGCATCTGTCGTAGCAACGCACTAACTCGCTTGCTCTGCCCAAATAATACTGATAGGGCAAGATCAGAATATTTCTTATTTTCAAGCATGCCCCTTAATTTTTCTTCTACATTTGGGTTTATAGGAGCACCATAGTGCAAAAGCTCTAGCGCTATGTCTTCATGACCATCAGTCACTGCCCAAAAAAGAGCATCGCCTAAGCCTTTTTTCACAGCTATCGCATGAGCACCGTGTTCCAAAAATAGCTTCACGATTTCCAGCCATCCCTCACCGGTGGCAAGCGTGAGTGGAGTATACATGTCTGGTGCAACGTAATTACTATCTGCTCCATACTTGAGCAAAAGCTTGATGAGCTCTTCATGTTTCTTTAAAACTTCTGATCTCAGCTTAGCCAGTACGTCAGCAGGTATGTGCTTATTGAGTATGAAAGGAGTGCTCAAAAGTACCCGTGCATCCTTACCAAAAACTGTAGTAGCAATAAGCGTCTTGCCATGTTTACTTATGTAATCCTGTGCTATTTTTTGGGTCAACTCTTCGCTCGCTTTGTCAACTATAACTCTTAAGGGAGTTATGCCATTATAGGCACAATTAACATCGGCTCCGTGCTCTGCAAGAAGTTTAATTATCTCTCTACTGCCTTTTCTTACTGCTAATGCAAGAGGTGTCAGGCCGTCTTTACCAGCCTTATGTACGTCAGCCCCATGGCGTATAAGTAACTCAACCACATCAGCCTCGCCGCTTGCAATAGCTAATGAAAAGGGAGTATTGCCCCTATCATCTGCATCATTTACGTGAGCATGATGCTGCAGCAATAGCCTAACGACTGCTACATGACCTGTTCTTGCTGCCAATGAAAGAGGAGTAATATCCTGTTTTCCCGCCTTATTTACGTCAGCTCCATGGCTTATAAGTAAGTTAACGATATCGGTATCACCTCGAAATGCAGCCCATGAAAGGGCGGTATCTCCGAAGTTCGTATTAGCCTGATCAACAGTGGTACCTTTATGCAAAAGCAATAGTGCAACCATATCTTTATGGCGATTCTTTGCCGCAAGTATAAGTGCAGTATTGCCTTCACTGTCAACACAATTACTATCAATACCCTGTTGCAATAACGATCTTACGAGCACCCTGTCATTACTTGCTGCGCCTTCAAGTAGCTGTAACTTTGGGTCCTTGTTTTGTTGGGGAATTGGAACTGGTTGAGAAGTTGGTTTAGGTGTTTTTTTTGGAACAGAAGCGGCGGGAGGTTTTCTGCCGGTAAGAGCTTCAAACAAAGCATCATTGTTTTTTTCAAGTGCCAGACTAACAGGAGTCGTGCTGCCATTTTTATAAAGCTTATTGGCATTAGCTCCATGAGCTACGAGTAACTTAGCTATGTCTGCATTACCAACTTCCGCTCCCCATATAAGGGCTGTGTAGCCATTTTGATCAGTATGATCAACGTTTTTAATTTTTTTAGTAGAGAGCAGTGCTGCAACGACAGCTTGATGCCCATATTTTGCAGCAAGTAAAAGAGGGCTATTGTTTTTATAGTCAGCGTGATTAATATCGGCACCGTCGTTTACTAAAGAGGTTACCCATGCAACGTCACCTTTTTCAGCGGCTTTTAATAAGTTTTCATTTCTTTCGCGCTTTTTCTGTTGTTGAAGGAACCAATGTGCTCCATGGGCGGCATGTAAAGCAGCAGGGTTCATGGCGCATATTTTCAAATTTTCGAACAAGATACTAGCAAGAACTAAGCACATTAATGAAATACTATAATTGATCACAATATTATTCTCCATAAGATTCAAGTAACAAACGTTGCCATACTATCAATAAGAAGATCTAAGATCAAGGTGAACCCAAAAAGGTGCCCAGTTGTAGGTATTTTTAGTCCAATTAGCCTCATAATTTTACAATATAGCAACGGTGCCATCGCTTAGTCTTGTATTCTGACTCTCCGATAGACTATAATAATTTATAAATAGAATTTATATTAAAATTCAAAATAATTTGTTCGCTAGAAGGGATATTATAATGCGATTGTCTTTAAGCTCACGTTATCTGCTTAAAATCTTTTTTATGATTGGTATGGCTTCAACTATCGTTATGCCACAGGTATATGGTGGTGAGATTGGTGCGGAAGCTCTTGCCGGAGCTTTTAATGAAAGTGCCGCTAGTGCCTTTACTACTGGCATGAAGCTTGGACTTGAAAGTAATATTGCAGCTCCGGTTATTACTCAAACTATGGAAGATGCAATGAGGCAAGGGCTTTCTGAAGAAACAATTGCAAGTGCTCTTGAACAGACTAGAAGGGAGATTGGCACTCGACATTATAACACCGCTATGGTGGAGGTTGGAAGAGATATAGGAAAATTATTTGACGAAGGTATACCTGTCGACCAAATTGCAAGCCAAGTAAAAGATATAATTGCTAAAAGGTTGCACGAAGAGGGTGCATCATTTTTTATTGATAATTTACGAAAGGCGCCAAGTTTTTCATTTGCTACTGCTGATTTGCAGGCTTTTGAAAATCTTCAAAAGCTATCTGGAACTGTGGTTGTTCCCGGCGGACCATCAGCTCCAGCAATAGAGTTAAGCACTCCTGCAGATAAAGCTGCTCTGGCTGCAGGGTATGGTCTTACACGAGCTGATACTTTGCTTAATGCTGCTCGTTTGAGTGAAGACGCCAGTGCTATCGAAGCAGCAGAAGCTGCAAGTAAAACTGCACAGGAAGCATATGAGAAAGCCTTAAGTGAAGTTCCAGAAGGGCATCAACAAGCAATCACAAAGCAGCGTCTTACTGATCAATATAATGCAGCACTTAAGGAATTAGCGGACGCAAAAGAGGAATTGAAGACAAGTCCCAATTACAAAGCAAGAGCTCTTCAGGAGAGGGTAAAAATAGCAGAGAATCAGCTTAAATTTTCTGAAGCTGCTATAGACAAAGCAGCGGATATATTCCCGGCTAAGGGTATTTCCGCTGCTGAACGGCTTCAAGGTATTTTGCAATGGACCAAAGGTAGGCTTATCGGCATAGCCGAGTCGTTATTGGGTGCTGCTATATTTATGGTTCCGAGTTTTTTACAATCAGGTATTAACTCGCGAGAGCAGAGACAGGCACTTTATACTACCATTGCAGCGCCGCAGTATATTGGCAATTGCTGGATGCAGATACCAAAAGAATTGATTAATGCCAATAATCCAAATAGTAGCATATTTTTATATGTTGCTCTAGATAATGTGACGCCAGACGAGGCTCGTCGTATGCGGCAGGGTGAGCGCGTACGTGAGTTTGCTCAAGCTCAATATGCAACAGCTGATTATTTTATCACAAGTGGTGAAATGGGACTTGCCCAGTATCCAATTACTCTTAATGCCGCCGGGCAAATGCTTCATCTTAATAGTGGCTTTGAGTTTTACAGTGATGGTGCTCCTATTAATACTGCCGCTCCAGCACGGCAATTGCTTGGAAGTGTCCCCGGTCAAGACCCACGGACTATAACGGTTATTCAGTTTTTACAATCGATGGCAGGCAAAGTTCAATCTGGCACTCCCTTAATGGAAAGCTATGATATGTTTGCCAATGGTGGCCAACCTGAGGTACAGAGGGCTCCTGGCAGTGGCACAATAGCTGCTCAGCTTATGCCTCCTGATCCGCTTGATTTGAATAAACCACCTCACCTATTTGCCAGGGCTCTCAGTGCTTTAACAAATCCACACACGTTTGCATCCGGCATACAAGTTCAGGGTATTAAGGGCTTAACGAATAGTGAGCTTCAAACACTAATGGGTCAAGCAGGTGCGGCTCAGGCTTCAGCTCCAGATCTTGTGTATGGTGCTTATAATCTATTTATTTATCAAACGCCAAGCACTGCTCTTGCTCGTAATGTACGAGCGTCACTGACAGGAGCTGCACGCGATCTTGCCTACGATTATGTTGTTGGTGTCGATAGATATTATAGCTATATACCGGCACTTGTTCCCCATAGTGATCCTGATAATGGTCAGGAAACAACACACATACCTCATTATGGTATTAATAACGAGGTTGCTTATCTCTTTAGTTTACTTGATGGAACATTTACCGAAGTTTCAACAGGAAACACGAGCACCACTGTTCCAGCTGGTACAGCTGACGCTCTTATTAAATCAGTTGTTTTTCCTCCTATTGCTGCGCCTCTTCTTAACCAAATAACAGCAGTTAAAAACTTTATGATACAACGGCAGGCACAAGGACCGTTTCATATAGGTACGTATGTTTTAACAGTTCTGCCTGAGCTTGCGGGAATACAGGACCTGTTTATGTATAGCTGCAAAACTGACGTTAATGGTGATGATGGTACCCTTGAAGGCTCTGCAAAAGGAGCATATGTTGATTATCTTGTGCCGCTTGATAATAACCAAAATCCTGTGCAATTACCAGCACCGGGGTTGGTTAAATTTTTTGCAAGCTTGGTTTCATCACGTATCTATACTAAAGATTTAACGCTCGCAACAGATCCTGTAAGCTTCCAGCTGGTTCAAGTAATTGACCCATACCCTCCTAACCAAAACACCCTTATGGCATATCCTTTATCTACTACTTCGGTAAGTGCTTGGGCTCAAAGCAGTTTTTGGAAGCAGAGCCAAGGTGCTGTTATAACACCAACACCTCGTCAGACACGCCTAGGTACGTATACTATGGAATGGGAGTTCAACCCTTTCAACGGACAACCGCCGGCACTTATATTTTTAGAGCAAGAGATTGAAACCAGTATTAATACCGGCCCAACCACAAGTTTTGCTTCACTCCGCGGTGCAGGAGGAGCGTTGCCGCGAGCATTTGCTGCAGCTGTCGCTTATTGGCTTGGCCAGGGGCTCGCCAATGCTGGAGTGACGGATCAACAGCTTATTGGTAAAAATCTTCAGCAAATAGCCCAAGGATGTGTTCAAGTGCTTGCCGCTGCACTGGCTCAGAATACAGGTATTAATGCTGATGCGCCAACACCTGCCATTATTATAGCGTTAAATAAAAATCCTCAAGCATGGGCTAACTTAGGAACAACTCTCAGTGCTGCTCTTAATAACGATGCTGTTGCTATTGGTAATTTTAATAATATTCAAAATGTATTGGGTAAGATTACACTACCGCCGAGCAGTAACTTGTCAGTGAGATTGGCATATCAGGACAAAATACCAAATGATAAGCTCTTCGTCTTTAACCCCCAGAACTTCTTGCTCAACCGTGGAAGCTCTGGTCTAAGGGTACTCAAACAACTTCTCACTATTTAACCTCTTTGGGTACTGCAGGGTCTGAGCTTATATCTCGTATTACCAGTGCACATGATGCGTGGTATACCTATCGCATGAGCACGCAAGATGCATGGCTTGCTTATGAAGCGATGGGGCCGTTTAATTTTACGGCACAGCTACTTGAGAATGTTATTATTAGTGGAACAAGCGTTAATGATATGAGAAGCGGGGCATATGTTTATACATCACCAAATTATCCTGGCCAATATTTTATAGTCTCAAGCCAAGATATGACTACTACGGATCCAGGTAGAGGCGAGCAATTTGATCCATTTAATCCCCAGCCATTCTTAATAAGCTTGACGACTGGTGTTAAATACCAACGTCAGGCAGATGGTAGTATTGTATCCCTTCAGAATGCCCAGGGTGTTGTGATAAAAGCTAAAAATACAAGCGCATTAATTGCATCATATCCGGCACTATTGCAAAAAGCTATTATCGCGTCGCAGAAGCTTTATCAGCCAAGCAAAGAACTTGAGTATTTCTATAGGTTTGCTTTGCTTCTTGATCCTCAAGATGCAGATACGAGTACCTATATTTATCAAGATGTAAGTACCATACTCAATCCGTTATCGCTATCATCGCAACAGCTCCTTGCTCAAGCCAGAGACTTCTTTGTTTCTGCGATACTAAGTAATGGCACGCCAACGAAGATTGGGCGGCCGCTTGATGGCGGTTCTAATGCTCTTATTAGTCTTGTTACAGGGGGTGTATATAACCGTACCGGTTTTGTGGGACCTCTTGTTTCTGCCGTACCTGGTAGTGCTACAGATACCATTCTTAAGCAGATTCAAGCAGCGGGGGGAACGATTCGACCTGATTTAAGAACTGCTATAAGTAATGCTATAAAGCCAGCATATGAAGAATATCTGCAAGAACAACAGGCGGTTAAAGCAGCTCAAGCTGCTGAGCCGGTACCGCTATCAAGTGAAATTACTGCTAATCTTCTTGCAGCTGATTGTTTACCGATACCCTATAATCATCTTAAAATGCCTGGTGGAGGCAAAGTATATGGTGTGGTTTTTGCTTCTGAGCAGTCACCAACACCTCAAACGCCAGCCTCATGCCCAGATCAACCATTAGCAAGTATTTTTGACTATGCTGCTAATCCCGCGACGGGTGTACTTTACGATGCAACAAATAGAGCACCATTACGTACCTATACCAATTGGGTGCTTGATATGATGCGCAAGTACCGGGGCATTACGCTTAATCCACAAACAGGTGCTGAACAGCTTGGTGTGCCAAATTCAAGCCCTGCGCTGCCTTTAGTTGATGGACCTACCGGTAAAAGCTCACTTATGATTTCTGCGCCAGGCATAAGCCCTAAAACATATGCTGGGTCAACCTACACATTCTACTTCAATACCGATGAACACATACGGTCATATTTTGTCCAAGTGAGACCTCGTTCAGGTGCACCGTATTATCTGGATCTTGCTACTGGTTATTATTTCAATCTTGATGGCACTCCCTATCGGCAGCTACATCCTGTGCTCATGGGAACAGCTGGCGATACACTTTTTGCTTTTCCGGATTTAAATAATAATCTTCGTGTGGAAGCTTTATCAAATACGGGAGCCTATCATGATTATATATTTGCTTCAACACAAACAGTTAATAATAATCCTGCAGTTATTCTACAAAGTGGATGGCCGGAGGACGCGATTTTAGTGCAGGATCTACCACATGATAGTATCATGACTTATTCTATAAGCGCCCAATCAGGTCCAGCCGATCCATCGACAAATGCGATACCATTTACTACATCGTTGGGTACCTATACACCGGCGACACCTCAATCATTTTTTGAAGTAGCTCATTATATGCGTACCGGTAAGCTTGGGGCAGCTTATGATGGTTTAACGACTCAATTTGTTCAAGAAGACAATCATCCCGCATTAATTATTCGTGATTCTCAAGGACATATACAACAGATGCTCTATAGAAAACAGGCTGTAACGGGACCTATAGAAGAAGTGCTATTTACTCCTCGGGGTTCTGCACCGCGGGGTGACGCTAAACAGGAAACTACCTATACTATGACAGCACAAGATCCGCTTGATAGTACTATTACCTATACAATAATTGTACGTGACAATATACTTGATCTTGGTACAGGTGCTCGCTATTTGACCATCCAAGATAATCAAGCTACCTACTTTTTTGAGTATCGCTCGAAAATTATGAGTCCTCAAGATCTTATGAATTTACAAGCAGAGCTTCAGCTTTATTCAGTGATTGATGCACAGGGTACAGCACGATTGGTTGCTCCGTTTAATAGTAATGCTCAAGTTATTCAGGGTATTGTTAATGCCCCACCTCAGCAACAAGATATACTTAAGCAAATTTTGCCATCATTCAGGTATGACAGGTCGACTGATCGTTACGCATACCAGCTTTCATCAGCTGATGCCACTGCATCGTATTATAGACCTGCACCAGTAAGTTTTATTGATATTGAGCACGGTGTGCTCTTTGATAATCAGGGCAACCCTACAGGTAATGCATTACTGGCGAGCCAGTTACTTGAGCTTTTGAGTGCCAAGCATGTACAGGCTCCAGGATTTCAAATTGTAACCGATCCAAAAACTGGTACTACAAGACCAGTACTTGATACGTCAGGCAGACCACAGCGTATCAGTAATCCAAGTTTTGGCCTGCTCTATCTTGTTTATAGATAATAGGTGTATTAACGCGCTAATAGTCGCAGTAATAAGAGGTTAAGAGTTGGAATTAGGGTTAGTGTTTGATCTTGCTTGTATTCTTTTGCCGGGAGCGATAGCAAAACGAGCAATAAGAGCGGTGATTTCAGCAGAAAGTGCATTATATTCGTATGCAGTTGGTATTGATCAAAAAGTTACATGCTTATAAGCTAAGTTTTAGTAAACAATACCATAAGCAAAGCTGCTGCTCGTGGTTGATATACTTTTCGAGTCAAAGTTGATTAAATTCTCAATAGTAAAAATTATATTGTTTTATAATTTTAAGGACTTCGACACAGCAAAAAAAGCTTGGTGCTTTTTAAACTGTGCTTGTACCATGAAGCAGTGCTAGAAGACGTTGTACTTCCTCATGTGTAAGATCTTTTGTCGAACTTTTGGTAAAGTTCTTAATCAAAAGCTCTTTCAAAGCATCATCACTTATATTTTTTAGGTGTGCTACGGCAAATAACTCTTTACGCTGAGCATCAGTTATAGGCTGGCCGCCCGTAAGCTCAGCATATTCTTCATTATATAACTCATCTCGACCTTCAATTTCTTCTTTGGTAACTAATCCACTAATGGCAAATGCTCGCTTAAGTGCCATAGATTCAGCAACCTTAAGAATCATAGCATTAATATATTGATCCCAAATGGGTGCGCCTTTTTTATAATAATCTCTTAAGCTAACAAAAACTGCTATAGCTTTAGCCCTGTCTTTTCTAAAAACATTACAGTAGGCACCGCTCAATTTTGTCTTGTCAAACATTAAGTGGGCTTCACTATATTCTATATGTAAGCTCCCGTCAGCACGCTTGGTCAGCTTGTCACCCTGATAGACAACATCACTTTCCATACCGTCAAAATGTTTGCTAAGATTTGCTATTTTAAGATAGCCATCGCGACTCGTTATAATTGTCGGCTTTCCGCCATATTTTAGAAAGTAAATTTCCTTCTTAAGAGGGTCAAGATTATATTCCTTGCATAAATAGGTAAAATGAGCAAATTCTTCATCAGTTGCTCCCTGTACGAGGGCATTTCTCAATAACTCAAATTCTTTCTGCTTAGGGGATCTTTGGGCGATGGGCTTTTGCATAGTATTCATTATGTACACCTTATATATTAAAAGTCTTTCTAATAGTATAGCACGGCTGCGCATATTTTAGTAGTGATTTTTGCTCACTTTTTATACTCTATAAAGCACCATACGTCCTTCGTGCTCATATATACTTAACATCCAACATGCAGAGTATCGACATGTATGAGTACTCTCAAGTTCAAGATTCAGCATCACGCTTTGTGCTGACTTTTGGGTAAACGTAAGCGTATACTTCAGCTGTTCTAGTTTTGGGTCACTTTCCTCAAAAAGAGGTAACTTCGTTATCACGTAATCTGTGTGTTCAGTAATATATGTACGCAGATCATTCCTATCTCTGTAAAGAGCAACGGCGTAGGCCATAAGAGCATCGGCACAATAAGCAAGCTCCATTGTTTCACGCAGATAGCTGACAGTTTCTTGTACTAAAGAAGTTTGCTCAAAGCTGCGTAAAGCAATAAGCGATAAAAAAAGCGAGAGTATAATTATTATAATAAGCTGCATAGTGATTTATCCTAGATCATATGCTCTGCCTGAGAAGCAATACACAAAGCGCTTAAGCGTATGCTCAGCACGCCGTACTGTACACCATACACCTTGTACGGTACCATTGGGAGAGTACTCAAGAGCAAAAAGTGCCTCATCAAGTAGTGCTATGGTATTTACCGTGTGCTTGTGCCAACTACCCATAGCGAATCTCCCTTCGTGACGCCGTAATTTTCCCTTTGTTATACTCCACCCGCAATCGTATCCTCGATGATCATGCCAAATTATAGAGTCAGGGGTAATTTTTTTCCAAGCACTTCGCCCCGATGATGCCATTTTAATATCAGTAGTCATTCTATCAAGCGCAATCCAAAGCGCAAGATGATTATCACGACTGCGTACAGCATGAGCTTTTTGGCGCACCAACGTTATACATAACGTGCTTATCATAAGAGAAAGCGCTGCGCCTACTGCAAGATAGACCAATGACTCGATAAGAGTAAAACCCGGCTTCACAGCAATATTCCAGTTAGTAATTTGAGAGAACACTCATGTGCATACTGATCAGTCCAGGACACCGTTACGGTAACTTGCATATATCCGGATAGTGTTCCCAGGGGTATCCTATCGATACCGATATCATATCCCTGTTTTTTTGGTAGGCTATTAGCTGACACTTGCGATGGATCTGCCATGATCCGATCAAGCACAGATGCTCCAAGCGCAAGTGCTTCAAGCTCACCATACGCCTGATGCTCACGCATAAGACAATGTACATACCAAGAGCAAGCACAAGCAGCAAGTATCCCCGCCATAGCTAAACTTAGAGCAAGCTCCAGCATAAAAAATCCAGTACGAGCTTGAGCAAGACTTATTTTTAAATTAATAGTTGACATAACAAATAACCATTTACGAATTTCATGCATTCAGGTATACTATACTAGTATAATTAAATCTGCTAGCATAACGAGCAGGAAACATGAATATGAACATGAGTATGAACAAAAACTTCTCTCTTATCATTAGTTTATTCAGTATATTTTTAATAGGCACAAGCGTAGCCGAACTTGATATGCAACAGTCACCCTTTGGCGGACCAGAGCTTCCCTCTTTAAATGATGCACAACTTAAAGAAATGCAAGGACTATTCGATTATCTTGCGTCGTTAAGTCCTGAAGAACTTGAAAAAATAGAACAAGAAGCACGAAACACACTGGTCGATATGGGGTTCAATCCCGATACTTTTGAGCCCCTTGAGCCAACAGCACCAACAGCGCCAACAGAACCAAAAGCACCAGTTGAAGCAGAAAAACCAGCGGCTCCTCAACCACCACCTCTTCCTTCAGAATATAATGCTCAGCAGACACATGCTGTTCTTGACCGCTTAGTAGCTCGTATTTCTCAGTTAAGACAAAAGGCATCAAGCCATGTACTTGAGCATCGGCAGCTTGCATCATGGCAGGAAGAGCTCAATGATATGATCTTTTATTTAAGAGTTATACGCAAACCGGTTCATTATCAACGTTTAACAACGCAAGAATTTCTACCCCTTATGAAAGCTCTTAGTCAACTAGCTGATACGCTTGATATATACGAGCCGCAATTTGTTATAGAAGATGTTATACTCGCTGAAGACATAGATAACCCTTACGATATTCTCGGTGTATCCTATCAAGCAAGTCAAGAAGAACTTGAGAGGGCTTATCAACGCCTTGCTCAAGCACAATCACCTGAGCATGTACAAAACTACCTGAGTGCTCAAGGTGTTGTTGGGAGAGATCTTGAACACGCCCTTAAAAATGCCCGCCTTACTTTCAGTATTATTACCAATGCCTATCAAATGTTAAAAGATCCCAAAGCGCGTGCTCAAGTAGATAGAGAGCTCCAAGCGCTTAAGGCATCTCGTCAAGAGGTTGAAGCTGGTGCTCAAAAAGCACTTCGCTCAATACTTGATGCGCTCAGTACTGCCATTTATAATCAGCACGTTGTAACCGATCTTGAGAAATTCTTAAAGAACTATGAACCACAAGAACTTGCTCTTAGAAAAGAACTAGAAACAGCTGAAAAAGAGCGACTCAAAGAGCAACAAGAACTCTTTAAATTAGTGCCTAAGCCTTCACCTGGTGGTCCTTACGAACAGCGACCATCACGCACAACACCGGAGCTTAAGCCGGAGTTTGCAGGTGTGCCGAGGTTTGGCCCACCACCTCTTACAGGTGGAGCTGGCGCAGCCGGAGGCCCCGGTACCCCCGAAGAACCAAAAGCTCCCGAAAAAGATGGTGGAAGTGGAAAAGGCGGTAAGGGTGGTAAGAAAAAAGAAGATAAAGATAAGAAAGAAGAAAAAGATAAGCAAGATAAAAAAGGAGAGGGAAAAGACAAGAAAGAAGAAAAAGATAAGAAAGAGAAAAAAGAGAAAAAAGAAGAAGAAGCATTTGATGTTTTAGGCATGCAAATTGCTCAAGTTGATGAAATGCTCTTTAATATAAAGCACTACCTAAATAAAGAATTTATCGATAAGATAGCGCAATCACCGGTTAATGAACAAACCATGCAGGAACTGAATTTGTTTGCGCAAACTGTTAATTTGCCTTTAATGGTAAATTCCCTTGAACACATTTATAATCAGCTAAAAGAGCTGAAAACCGATCGCAAAAAAAAGCAATACAAAGAGCTTTGGCAAGGGATAGACAAGCGATACAAAGATCTCAAAGAGCACATTGTTGCGCTTCACGATCTTTTGACAAAAAAACTCGAAAACGCAAGCTCACAACCGCTACCAGCCGATAAGCCTGAAGAAAAAGCCCTTCGTGAACAGAACATCCTACAACCACTTGGATTTTTTACCCATTACATTGAAAAACTTGGAACAAGCATAGCGCAGCTCAATGAGCTCTTTAAAGCAGAAGAGAAGAAAGAGCAAGAACACAAGCCAGGAACACCGCTGCCACGAAGAACAGTGGGCAAGAAATAATACACTACTTGAATTTAGCGACGAGCTTCGGCAAACAAGTCGATCATTGCCAGGTTAAATGCGGGGATATCATCCGGCCTACGGCTCGATAGTAGATTGCCATCCCTGACAACTTGTTCATTAACCCAGTTTGCTCCCGCATTTACAAGATCGATATGAAGCGAGGGCCAGGATGTTATGGTGCGGCCCTTGACCAAGCCTGCATTAATAAGAGTCCATGGTCCATGGCAAATCACTGCGATAGGTTTACCTGAAAGACCCATATCCCTAACAAATTTGACCGCGCGAGCAATCATACGAAGGCGATCAGGGTTCATGACGCCACCAGGTAGCAGTAAAGCACCGTAATCGTCTGGGTTGGCGTCATCAAGTTGGACATCTACGGGAAACTCAGTTCCCCAGTTTGTTGAGTCCCACGCTTTAACTCTTGTTCGCGCGGGTACAATCAAATGGGTTTTTGCTCCAGCTTGGTCAAGCGCTTTTCTGGGCTCGGTCATTTCAACTTGCTCAAAACCCTCTTCAACGAGAATTGCAACATTCAAGCCATCTAGTTCTTTTGCCATATATTTCTCCTTACAGTAATGCGTGAATACTTATAGAACATCATGCTGCTATTTGTCTGGATATATCAAGAGATACAAACAAACTTAAACTCTTGCTTAATCTGATTATGTGCGCAGTTGAGAGTGCAGACGCTGGAATCGTCCAAGTACTTATAGAATAGGGTGCTAATATTAATCGTGCTAACATTCTATCCCAGACTACTGGCAACTGCTCGAGTGCTTATAGAGCATGGAGCAAGAATGCCAACTGAGGTAGAGCTTCAGAGAATTGCCCAGCATCTACGAGAGAATGGTACCACAAGACCCAGAGAGAGCAATTGACGGCAACCAGCTAGCTTATGCTGCAGCTCTGGGCAATAGAGAACGCGTAGCGCAGCTACTAGCTACCATACCGCCCAAAGTGAGAGCTGAAAATATAGCACCCCAGCAAGCCAGATCGCCATCTCTTGCACAAAATATACAAGACTATTTTCAAGGCTTGCTTAATGCCGTCTTTAGCCCTGCCCAACAAGCAAACTTCCTCGATATTAATCGACAAGATGCTGCTCTGCATTGGGCTGTTGCACAAGGTCATGTCGATATCGTAAGACTATTGCTTAAGTATGATGCTAACTTAAGACTGACTAATAACCAAGGCTTAACAGCCCTTCAGCTTGTCCAACGCAATAGGCAAGAAGCGATTATGCGTGAAGATATCCCTGCCGTCAGGCGGCTACCAAGATGTCGTTGAATTCTTGCGCAATTATGTAAATATACCAACAGCACATGAAGCGCTACAGAGAGCCTTTCAAGAATTGCCACGTCCAGAAATGCGTCAATTATACACAAACTTTGATCCTGATGAGATTATTAAACGTATTATAGCTCATATGACGAGACCTCCTGTTGCAGGTGGTGCTTCAACTTCTTAGTGCTAAAAAAAGCACAGTGCTTTTGGGTGCTCAGTAAAAAATCGTAGAGAAAGCATGAGAAAGTGGTGTGTTATGCTTCCTGTTGTACTTTTAGCACTAGCTTATGGCGACCCTATACGGCATGAGAAGTCACATCGATAAACAGAACTGACGCTTGTATGAGCATTAAGCTGCTATTTAAGCTTTAACTGCTAATATCTTGACTACCTTGCCCTTTTTATGAAATAATTAAAAATAGAGATACCAACTTAATAAATAGAGAGGGTTAAGCTGTGATTAAAATTATTACAAAATTACTCATGATTGGCTTAGTGTTAGGTAATGCTCTTGCATTAGAATCTATGGGGGTTGAAGGGCCAATCAGGCTTGCTGACGAAAAATTAATAGCCGCAGCCCAAAATGGTAACCTTGCAGTAGCCCAAGCCGCACTCAAGTCTGGTGCCAATATTAATTATGTTGGCCTTTCTGGTGGCACCGCTCTTGGAAGGGCAGCTTATTATGGGCATATCGACATGGCTCAATTCCTCATAGAGCATGGTGCTAATATTGATCAGGCCAATAAGTCTGGCTATACTGCCCTCATGGAGGCAGTTAGAGGTGAACGTACAGATATAGTTAGAATGCTTATAAATGCTGGTGCTCATGTTAATCATGTTGATAATGATGGCGATACTGCCCTTATGTGGGCAGCTGAATTGGGGCGTATAGATATGGCTAGATTGCTCATAGAGCATGGAGCTGATATTAATCACACCGATGATAATGGCGATACTGCTCTTATAAGTAATCTTATAAGCATGACGCGATTACGGCCTTTATTTCACCCTCAAATACTGGCAACTGCTCGACTGCTTATAGAACATGGAGCAGGAATACCAATCAAAGAAGAGCTCCAGAGAGTTGCTCAGCGATATCCGAAATATCCTGACCTAATAAAAAATGCAATACGAGCTCTAACGAATGTATTTGAGGGCAACCTGCTCGCTTATGCAGCAGCCCGGGGAGATACTAAGCACGTGGTAGAATTACTTTCCACTCTACCGCAAGCTCAACCACTTACTATTAACCATCAAGATAGTCATGGTATGACAGCGTTACATTGGGCTGCTGCTCAAGGACATGACGATATCGTAAAACTATTACTTGATCTTGGTGCAAATATTGATCTACAAAATGTACAGGGTAATACACCGTTACATTTGGCAGCTCGTAACGGCAACTTGAGTACTGTTCAACTTCTGCTTGTGCGTGGTGCTAACGCTACTCTTGCTAACGCAAATGGCCAAACTCCTCTGGCTCTTGCTCACCAGTACCATCACCCTGATGTTGTTGCTTTTTTAGAGGGAGAAGCTGGAAGAGTTGTATTTGGCAGAATATCACGAGCAGGAAGGGGGGGTGGCTTTGCATGGCAACCAGCAGGTCAGCAGCATCTTCCGCCTGAGATTGCTCAACAAATTGCTCAACTTGCTCAGGCTCATGCCCACCCTATGCTTCCGTCAGGATCACCCTCGTAGATCTTTTCAGATATAGCAGAGATCATGCAGAAGCACGAAAGCTTTGTGCTATCCTTCCTGTTGCACTTTCAGCACTTCTTGACAACGACGACACAAGCCATAAGGATTAGTAGTTATTTCCCATTGCCAGCAACGAGGACACTTGGTTCCTTGCGCATGATCAATACGAGCATATAGACCTTCCCGTACTGTTGGCTCTAAGCCTTCAGCACTGTGAGCTAGTGCTACTTGAGAAACGATAAAGAATTCTTTATAGAATTCTTCGTGTGATTCACCTGCTTGATCGAGCGTAGTATAAAATGCCTGTACTATATCATAGCCCTTCATATTTTTATTAATAAAAAGCGTAACTTGTGCTTCAAGAGAGTGTTTAATAAGTCCTTTTTCGCGCTGGAGCTCAATGGCTTTAAGTACTGCCGATCGAATATCTTTAAGCAATTCCCACTCACGCGTATGTTTGCTAATCCATGATATCTCTTCGATAGCACGCTCAGTATCGACAATATGGCCAAAATAAGAGGCAGGCAGCAACCCTAAGGGTTTTTCGTTAACTTCTTCATGAGCCATACTATGCCAGATATCACGTAAATGCGAGAAGAGCTGCAGATGAATCGATTCTTTTTTGTCTTTTTGGTAATAATCGGAAAGTTGCTCAGCTGTAAATGATACTATTGGTGCTATCAAACGCGTAAGCGTATCAAGAATGTACCAGAGCGTTGTTTGCGCTGAACGCCTGAGCTTACCATCTGCTGCTTCGACATAGAGACGATCTTTGACGATATCAAGATAAAACGAGCTCAGCTCGCTGCTACAATAATCAGCAAGGGTATGAAATACGGCAGTAAAGTTTCCATCAAGATATTCTCGTATAATCGTTCTGTTCAATTCATAAAGATAAGCGAGGGCGGCTTGATCAATAACTCGTAGTTCACGAATATCAAGAGCATCAGTAGTTTTATCAAAATCATAAAGATTTTGAAGCAAGAATCTACAGGTATTACGAATTTTACGATATACCTCGCCAACATTACGTAATAGTGTCTCTGATACCACAGCGTCACCTTCATGCCCAATGCTGGCTACCCACAAACGCAAACCATCGGTACCAAGTCGATCAATAATCTGTTGGGGAGCGACAACATTACCAAGAGATTTTGACATTTTTTGTCCCTTGGCATCAACGGTAAAGCCATGCGTCATAATAGCACGCATAGCAGGTTCTTCTTCAAGCACAAGGCTTGTCAATAACGAGCTTTGAAACCATCCCCGATGCTGATCGATACCCTCGAGATACAGATCAGCAGGAAATCCTAACTCAGGGTTACCGTAGAGCACAGCGTAATGGCTCACCCCTGAGTCAAACCATACATCGAGAATATCGGTCTCTTTGCGAAAATTGGATTTTTTACAGCGTGGGCACGCAAAATTTGCTGGTACGAGCTCATCGAGTAATACGCGATCCCAATACTCAATACCCTCACGAGCAGTGTTTTCAGCCACTTGATTAACCAGTCCGGGGGTACAATAGGCAACATCACATTCATTGCAAATAAGTGCTGGTATCGGCACTCCCCATACCCGTTGACGAGAAAGTGACCATTCCCAACGGCTTTCAACCGTTGCATACAAAAAGCTTCTTGCTTGTTCAGGTATAAACGTAATTTTTTTAATAGCTTCAAGAGCCTGTTGTTTAATAGCACTGTGATTAAGATCGAAAAACCACTGGCGCGTTGCCCTAAAAATTAACGGGGAATGACAACGCCAGCAATGGGGAAAGCTATGCATAAGGGATGTTTTATAAAATAACCGCTCAACTTCAGCTAATCGCTTAATTACCCATCCTTGGGCTTCAGCTACTGGCACACCAGCAAGTTCTTCAGGCTCAACACCCTGCTCATAAGTTCCACGCGGACTAATAGGTGAATACACTTCAAGCTGGTGCTTAACTCCTACCTCATAGTCTTGTGGACCACATCCCGGGGCAATATGAACACATGCCGTACCTTCACCGAGAGCTACATCTTCTTCTGCTAAAAGAGGCACTTCAAGATTGTCTAAAAACGGATGCTGAACGAGACTCCCAGTAAGATATTCTGTAGGAAATTCTTTAATCATCCGTTGAGGTGAACCGATTAAAGCTGCCACTTCATCGGCAACCTGAGCACCAGTAATAACGAGTCTTCCATTAAGCTCAGAAAGACGATACTGAGCTTGTGCTCTGAGCATAACTGCACGGTTAAGTGGTAAAGTCCATGGTGTAGTTGTCCATACAAGCAGATTTACCTCTCGACCACCAACCTCAGGAAAGAGCTTACGTGCTGTTTGTTGTCCAAAGGGAAAGAGTACGTAAATTGAAGGATCTTTACGTTCTTTATATTCAATTTCTGCAGTTGCAAGTGTCGTTTGACATGAAGAACACCAGGCTACGGTTTTGTTTTTGCGCTCAATAAAACCCTTTTCTACAAATACACCGAAGGCTCGTATAACTGCTGCCTCATAGTGAGGGCCCATGGTGATGTACGGGTGATCCCATTCCATAACAACACCAAGCCGCTTAAATTCAGCACGTTGTATATCGATCCATTTTTGTGCGTAATCCCTACATGCCCGCTTGAGCTCAAGCGCAGAAAGACCGGGACGCTCCTGTGTCACTTTTAATTCTATCGGTAACCCATGACAATCCCAACCTGGTTTTACGGGGACATGCAGACCAAGCATGCGGTGGGCCTTTGTCATAATATCTTTAAGCACTTTATTATAAGCATGCCCTAAATGTATAGAGCCATTAGCGTAAGGCGGACCATCATGTAAAATATACTTTGTTGAACCTTGATTACTATAATAGGCTTTTTCATAAAGCTTTTCTTTTTCCCATCGCTTGAGCATCTCAGGGTCATCAACCTTAGGCTGTGGACGTATAGGGAAATCAGTGCGCGGAAGATTAAGTGTATCTTTAAAGCTTACCGGCTGCTGCCCACCGGTAGTATTATCATGTGCCATAAAACCCTTGTGTTAACGTTTTTCGTAATTAAGCGCTATGAGCCCTGTGGTATTTTGCAGGATAACATCACCGGCAAAATCGACAATTATTGGTTGATACGAAAGCGAAACAGCAAATTTTACCAGATCAGCTGGATCCAGCGCTGTACTTGCGGTATTAACGAGTGGATGAACGTACACTACCGAATAGGTAAAGAGTCTGGCATCAAGCACTACTCTTACACTGTGCTTAGTATCATTAATCAGACCGAAGGGCGTTACTGAGCCAGGGGTCACACCTAAGTGACTATAGAGCATATCAGCACTGGCAAATCTTAAATTTTTTGCACCAATGCGTTTGCCTACAGTTTTTAAATTAATAGCCGTACCTATCAAGGCTACTATAAGCCAAAAGTTACTGGCGTCATCTTTGAGAAAAAGGTTCTTACAATGGCCACCTTCTAAAGTATACTGCAATGCCTGCCCTTCTTCTACAGTAAAGACAGGATCGTGTGTAATCGTAGTGGTAACTATATGTAACTGCCTCAAATATTCAAATAGGTCATTCTGCATTTTCATGATTACCCTCTCGATAGATAGGGCTAGCATTATCTTTATATACTAAGTATACCACATTATGAAAAAAAATACTGAGTTTAAAGCTGGCATTTTCATGCTTCTCAATATTATTGAATAGCAGAATTTATTTTGTTACAATATAATAAAAGTAGTCTTGAAAGAACCTAGATCATAAGTAAGAATTATAAGTAAGAATCATGAGTAAGAAAATATTCACATGCTATGCGCTTATACTTACCATACTCAGCGTAGCTTCACCTAGCAAGGCCGCGCGTTGTGGCTGTAGCCCTGGATGTGAAATAGAAGCTGGTGACTTTTACGATCAATCTACCGCCAATCTAAAATGCCCATTCTTCTGCGATGCCTATGGCGGCTGGAATGGCAAATGGACCTATATGCTCTCAGTTGGTCCTTATTGTAACCTTACACAACACAGAATCAAAAGAGCAGGGGAGCGTTTAGAGCAGACACCTAAAGTTGGCGCACCAGTAGTTGGTTCACTAGATTACATACCAAACTAAAGCGTTCACATTAGTTTGACATAGCTCTATACTATTTCAAAGCACAACCCTTAAGCATAAAGCGTCAATACATGATCGATATTGTTGGCAAAAAAATAGGTGTCTGGGGTCTCGGCATTGTTGGTAGGTCTGTTCTTACTTACTTGTATGACAAGCATTGCACCCTATCTGTTCTTGACCGTACAAGAGCAACAGCTGAACAGCAAGAGTTCTGTCAGTCAAAATCAATTCATTATTACTCTGAAGATGCCATAAGTGATTTTTTTGAATGTAACGACTACATTATTCCAAGCCCTGGCGTAGATATAGCCAGGTATACGCATGTTCAGCATAAATGGCTTGCAGAATTAGACCTATTTTATCATGCTTGGCAAAAACCTATTATTGCTATTACGGGGACGTTGGGCAAGACTTCTGTTACGTCCCTGCTCTGGCAAATACTCAGGCATCATGGTAACATGGTAGCAACCGGTGGCAATATTGGTGTTGGCTCTCTCGATCTTCTAAAAGATTACGATCAAGCCTCTGTTGCTTTGCTCGAAGTTTCAAGTTTCCAGCTTGAAACCTGTAAAAACTTTGCGCCTGATTTGGCACTCATAACCAATATATATCCTAATCACCTCGATCGACACAAAAATTTACAAGACTATTTTTTAGCAAAATATAAAATTCTCGCACATCAGCAGCAATACCAAAAAGCTCTACTTCCCCTTGAGCTTTTACCCCAAATTCGAGCTCAAGCACCAACTCAATCGCGACCACTTGCCTTCTTCTCTTACGCTGAACCTACTTCAGAGCTTGAGCTTCAGCTCGGCAATCATGACATAGTATATTATCGTAGTCATGCTCATAACGTTATAATTAAAAAAACAAGAGACACCGAGCACGCTATTATAGACAATGCAGCGCTCCCTTCTTTGTCGTATCCTGCCAATTGGCTGAGTATACTGGGTGCTCTCGACCTAATGGGTATAGAAGTATCCAATCTCAAGCAGGCTCAGCTTGCTCTTCCAGCCCACAGACTCGATCATGTTGCTACTCTTAACGGCAGAGTATTCTATAACGACTCAAAATCTACCGTGCCTGAAGCTACGCTTGCTGCAGTCAATAAACTCAGCGGCAATCCTATCATTCTTTTTCTTGGTGGCTACGGCAAAGGGGTTGATCGTAGCGATCTCGTTAATCGCCTTACCGGAAAGGTTAAGCACATCATATGCTTTGGGGCAGAAGCGCAGCTATTACAGAGCTATTGTCTACGTGCCAACATTTCTGCATCAGCACATGCTACGCTTGAAGAAGCCTTTTGTGCAGCGCTTGATCAATCGCAAGCAGGAGATGCGCTTTTATTTTCTCCTGCGGGAGCAAGTTTTGATCTTTTTGCCAACTATCAAGAACGAGGTGAGCATTTCAAGCAACTTGTAACACATGCTCAAGAAATAGCCTGCACAAAGAAATAATACATTGACTCTGTAATCTACTTTTTATTAGTATTGCCGTATGGAACTTGTCAAAAAAAACTCTCATGAGCTGAGTGTATTTCTCAGTTGTATAGCTCTGCTTATTGTTATAGGGCTTATTTTTATTTATTCATCAAGCTCAGTATTTGCTTTAGATAAATTTGGCTCGCCCCATTATTTTGTTAAAAAACAGCTTGTTGGTATTTTATTGGGATTATGTGGGCTTGTTTTTTTTCGACTCATACCTCTTGATATACTTAAGCGCTTAACGCCCTTCTTGTTTTTTGGTTCACTTATGCTAACCATGCTCACGAGTGTTTCATGGCTTTCGTCAACGATTCATGGATCGCGTCGATGGATACATATGGGCAGCTTGAGCTTTCAGCCAAGCGAGCTTCTTAAAATCTCAGTTATTTTGTATATGGCCTATTTTTTATCAAAAAAGCATTATCGACTGCGCTCATTTGTTTTTGGTTATTTGCCCTTTATGTGTATTCTTGGGCTTGCTTCACTCGTGCTTTTACAACAACCTGACTTTGGCCAAACGGTAGCACTCTGTGCTATGGCGTTTATGCTTTTCTTTATAGCACAGCTCAAAACTATTCACGTCATAGCAACATTTGCTCCTTTAGTACCTGTAGGTATGATTCTTATTTATCTTAAGCCTTATCGATTTCAACGCATTTTAACGTTCTTGAATCCTTGGCAAGATCCTCAAGGGGCGGGGTTTCAAATTATTCAATCGCTCATAGCTATTGGGTCAGGTAATGTGTGGGGTATAGGCATTGCCCAATCAAAACAAAAGTTTTTTTATCTACCCATGCAGCACACAGATTTTATTTTTTCAATTATTGCTGAAGAAACAGGGCTTGTTGGCTCATGCTTACTTATGTGTATCTATATCTTTTTTTTATACACAGGCTTGCGTATTGCGTGGCACTTAAAAGATCCTTTTGGTATCTTTACCACTTTGGGCTTTGTTATACTTACAAGCTTACAGACACTTATCAACTTATGTGTAACAACAGGTCTGTTGCCAACAAAAGGCATAGGTCTACCCTTTGTGAGTTACGGCAATTCAGCACTTGTTGCTCAACTATGTATTATTGGCGTTATTATCAATTGTGTACAGACAGAAAAGCTCAGTACTACCATGCTCTTTGCTCATGACAAACATTAAAAAGCATCAAAATATAGATATAGTAGTTCAGGCTTTTTCTAATCAGCATCAAGAGGGAGTTCATCTTCATCATCTTCACTAATTAACTTATATTCTTTACAGCGTCGGTTAACTGAAGATTTATTCACGCCCAAGAGTGTAGCAATTCTCGTTTGGCTCTTAAATTTATTCCATAAGAATGTCATAACCTGCACGTCTTTAAGGGCATGCTTGCCAAGCTGTACTGCTTGAAAAAGTGTTGGATCTGAAACAGCATAAGCAGGCTCAAACTCGATTTCGTTATAGATGTTTTGCTTGGTAGACTTCTTAATAAGCAGTTGTTTTACGTGCTCTTTAAATTCTTGCAAGCTTATTGCACGATGATCAATAAGGTGAGCTCGATCTTTATCAGTAAGTTCGAGTAAATTCTTAAATTCAGTGCTTTTAATTGCTTGCTCAGTAAAGCCATCAGCAAGCTCATTAAGTTCATCAGGTAAAAGTGTCAGAAGTGATGGCATTTTGAGCGTTGTCTTTTTTAGTTCATGTAAGAGTCGCGTAGAAAAAGTACCTTCTTGAGCAAGAAGCTCTAGATCTTTAGTACTCGAGCAGACAATACGCGCATTGCTTGTGATTTTTTGATTACTTTTAAAAATATGAAAAAAACCATAGGAGATAAATTCAGCAAGATATTCTTGAGTATCCAAGCTTAAGAACTCAATATTATCAATAAAGAGGGTGCCAATGGTACTCAGCTGTGCTAATAACGATTCTGCATCAGACTTGCCAAAAAGGGGATTTATACCAAAAAGCTTCATAGCAACCTCACAGCCCTTTTCAGGAACTTTAAGCCTGAGTACCTGCAAATTGGTACGTAAGCTTACGCTATGAATAATTTCTGCGGTTGGCATAAGATCTTCTTCAGGCATACACAGAAGAATAGCCTTTCTGCCTAAGGCAATCTTTAACAGATCAATCTTAAAATTAAGCAATGTTTCGCCATTACCCGGTACTAATTGATTAATAAGTTGGCCCGAAGAGGTAGTCTCAAGATATAATAAATAATCCCATTTTGAAGGATCTTTAAGCAAATCAAGTTGTGTCTTAATAATATCAAAAATTTCGGGGTAATAGAGTGTTACGATAACAGAATTATCTTCCAGACTTGGTATCCCTGATGCTACCAGACGATCTGCCTTGAGTATCTCGCGTAAGAACTTCTTGAGCAGTTTTGTATTGTTGCACATTATGTACAAGTTTCTTGAGAGTTTGAGTAAGAGGGTGACCCACTTGAACATTAAGATCGAAGAGGAGCTAACTCTTGTCCTGCTTGATTGCCATATGAGAACTTACGCAGTTTATGATAAAACAGAAGGCCTATTTTGCGGTCTTTTGAATTTCTAAAGAACGAGCGCATACTTTCTTTATACTGATTGACCTCTTGATGCTTATTATATACTTCTTCTTTGAGCTCTTTTCCTTCACGCACAAGCGTGTCCCAATTACTGTGCTTGAGAAGTCTTATAACATTACTTATATAGTTTGACAAAATAGACATTTCATCACGCTCAAATCCACTAAATAACTTACGTGGTCGGGCATTTTTTTCAATGATAATATAGCCAGTTACTTCATGTTTTTCATAAAGAGGCAAAAAGACATCAGCATTGAGCTCATCCAACAAAGAGAGCAATGCTTCCTGATTAACATTCTCTTCGTAAAAATGTGTGAATTCTATTTCATCTTTAACGAAAGCTTTGATTCTGCGCATAAGGGCCATAATGGCTTGTGCTTCATCGTCATCTCGCGTAATAAGCTTTTCGACCGTTCGTTGTATATGCAGATCTTGTGCTCTTTCTTTATCATCAAGATTAATCACAGAGTCGTCTTTCCATGAACGAATGTAAAACTTGCATGATTCTACCGGTACACCAAAAGCCTTGCTAAAAAACGCTTGTGTAATACGTTTAAGTTCACTAAAAGAATTTGAAGAGCCCATATCATCGATGGTATTTTTAAAATCTGTAAGAAAATTAAATCGAGGTCTTGATTGAACAGTGCCGTAAATGTTGAGAAAACGCAACCCCATCATTTTCTTGGCACAAAAATAAAGCGAACATATAATGAGAATGTCAGAAACGCTAAGAATAAAATAGTTTTGCCTCAAGTATGTTGAAGAAAATTCAAAAGGATTAAATGAAATTATTTCAAGTAATAAATGAGGAAATATCATATATTTCATAAATATTTTTAATTGGGCAGATAAAATCTTTGGTATACAAGCATGGTATAAGCCCTTAATAGCTTGATAAATGCCCAAAAAGGCTACGGTAAATATATAAAAGTATGCTACTAGGCATACTAAAAATTCTAAAGCTGGTCGAATTTCAGGGGTAGGAGTAATGTAAGAACTGATAGCAAGATATAGAAAATAAGCACTTATCATTCCACCAAAGAATACCGATATCGTTTGTCGAGAGTTTAGCTTAAATTTCTGCTCTTTACGTATGAGGCTGTCGATAAAAAGTGATAATGCTAAGTACTGAATGACACTAAAAAGCCATCCAACTCTGATTGAACATAAACCAGTCGAATAGCTGATTTTAAAAGGATGAATTCTGCGAATTAAGTCAACTATCCAGTTTACTTCGATCATTATGGCAGCAGTTACAATTACCATAATCAAAAACCATGATTTACGGGATGATCGAGCATCGACATGGAATCTCAATAGAGCTAACAAAATAAAAGCTCTAATAAGCACACCGAGCAATTTTACAATTAACAGTAATTCTGGGCTGGTTAATAATTCTTGAAAAAGCTGTGTTGATCGCATTGAAAACTCTTCTTGATGTTTTTATGGTATTACTTATACTATCTATGCAAATTGTTTAATAACGAGCTATTGTATAGCTTAACTAAAGGTACAGTGATGTATAATAAACCAATACTTCAGGTTTTGGCAAATAAATTTTTTATAAGCTTAATTCTGTCTCTCTGCTTATATGGCAGTACAGTGGCTATATCATTTCAACTTCCATCCGGCATAGGCGTTGGTGGAGGTTTACCTTCTACGAAAGATAAATAAAGCTGGATTTTTTCAGTATTTGAATAAGAAGGAGGTAGTTATGTTGTATATTTTTATATTTTTAGCAGTATCAATGTTTAGCAATTTAGTTATTGAAGCTACCACTGTTTGGCAACTTCCATCTGGAGTCGGCGTAGGGGGCGGTGTGCCAAGTCCAAGCCCCGTCAAGCCAAAGCCAGCAAATCCCTCAACCAAAGAGAAAGAAGAACTTTAAATAATTTGTAACTTGGGTGTGTAAAAAAGTGAGCAGAAAATAAATTATCGCTTTCTGCTCACTTTGACTGAAGTCTAACAATGTCTAAAGGAAGTAGGTATGTCTTACGTCTTTATATTTTGAGTATTATCGCTGTTCAACAACCAAATTACTGAAGCTGCTATGCTTTGGCAACTTCCAATGGGAACGGGAACATACGCGAAACCAGATAAATCAAGTACCCCTAGTTCTTCAAGCGAAAAGCCTGATTTTTCAGGTAAAAAAGATGAGTTGTAGGCCAAAACACAATTCAATAAGGGAGTGGTTATGTCCTATCTTTTTATACTATTAGTATTGTCACTGTTCAGCAATTTAGTCATTGAGGCTACTACTCTTTGGCAACTTCCACCCGGTACTGGTGTGGGCGAGCCAAGGACTGTTAAGCCGAAGCCAGCAAATCCCTCAACCGAAAAGAAAGAAGAACTGTAGGCATTAGATTATGGTACAGAAATTATACAGGGATGTAGAACCAATCTAGGGCTTGTATTGATCCTGAAAAATGCTTTTTTATGTAAATAATATTGGCAAGGCTCTCATGTGCGAGAGCCTTGTTCATAAGATCTTAAAATGGTGTTAAAGACGTTACTTCCACATAGTAAATAAATCAATAAACATTCTGACGCCAAAGCCTGTGGCACCGGGTCTATAGTAACTAATGTCAGGTACGTTAAACGAAGTACCGGCAATATCGAGATGAACAAGCGGTACTGTGCCGACAAAGTTAAGCAAGAAGAATCCTGCGGTAATAGCACCAGCACGATATTTTTCTTGGCCAATATTAGATATATCAGCTACGTCAGATTTAATAGCTGCTTTGTAATCGTCGGTAAATGGCAGACGCCATGCACGATCACCTGAGCGCTGGCCAGATAATAGCACACGATCGCTCAATTCATCATTTTTGCTCATAAGACCACAAAAGAATGGACCGAGAGCGGCAGCACATGAGCCCGTTAATGTTGCAATATCGATAATGCCATCAAGTTTATAATGGGCCACAGCATAGGCAAGTGCATCAGCAAGAATTAAACGACCTTCAGCATCAGTATTTTTAATCTCTGCAGTTTTGCCATTATAGAAACGCACAATATCACCTGGTCGTGTTGCCGTACCACTTGGCATGTTTTCAGCTAGGGGCGCAAGAGCAATAATATTAACGCGTGGCTTTAAATGCGCAATTGCTTCCATGGTAGAAATAACAGCAGCTGCACCAGCCATATCATCTTTCATTGCTTCCATGCCAGCAGCTGGCTTAATGCTCAAGCCACCCGAGTCAAAGGTAATGCCTTTGCCAACAATAGCGATAGTAGGTGCTTTGTTGTGCTCAACTTTATATTCCATAACTACTAAGCAGCACTCTTCTGCTGAGCCGCGAGAAACTGCTTCAAGGCCACCCATGCCCATAGCAATAATGTCAGCTTCATTAAAGATTGTAACGCCCAGATTGTGGGCTTTGGCAATACGATCTGCATGATTAGCCAATACCGTTGGAGTTAAGATATTAGCAGGCAGATCACACCAATAGCGTGCTTGATTTACTGAAAAGCCAATACGACTTCCAAGCTCAGCGCCCGATCGAATCTGCTCGAGTATAGAATCTTGAGCCGATATAATAAATTCATAGGTACGGTTTACTTTTCGCTCTGGATCAGTAATAAACTGATCAAAGTGATATGACGTCATATCAGCAGTTATAATCGTTTCTTTGCCCAATGTGGTAGCATCGATTTCAAACCAAGCTGGGTCGGGAAACGAAAGCGCAAGTGTTGATATTTTAAGCGCTTCAGCACTTCGTATCATGCTTCCTATAGCACGTCGATAGCACTCTACACGATCTTCTTGCTTATTAGTAACGGGCCCTAAGCCATAGAGCATAATATATACCGGCCCACCATCATGCATACCGGCAACAACAAGCGAGGTTCCTGCTTTGCCAGTAAAACGTCGTTGTATATGAACTTGCTTAAGAGGTTCAAAAAAACGTTGCAGCTCAGCGGCAGGATGATGAGCAAAATCAAAATCTTGCTCGCAAAACGCTACATAGCCCTCAGCACGCTGATCCTGAAATGGCTTGTTCGTCACGGTAGTGGTTATCATAATCATCCTACATAGTAAATAGCATGTTAAATAGCACGAAAGTTACCTACAACTATTATATTAGCATAATTTTTAATAAGCCCCAAGCGGCTTACACGATTAATTCCAGCTTCTACGCTCTCTTGAGCAGTTTATTTTTTATGATTATTAGAAAGCTTCATTTGACTTTTATTGTCGAAATTATTAGAATTATAAAATAATGCAGTGTTTACTATTGAGAATTTAAGCGACTTTGAATTGCGACTCCGGAAGGTATACCGATGGTTATTATGAATACGTATCAAACACTGGCAATAGCCTTACTTATAGTATTATTTGCTAAAACTCAGCTTATAGGCGCACAACCTTCCGACCAACAACACCTTGAGTTTAATAAGCAATTGATAAAGGCCGTCAGGGAAAGAAATACAAATACTGTAGTCTCCTTACTAGAGCGAGGAGCTGAATTACGGAGCTCTTGTTGAAGATTTGCTTGCTGAGTATAACCCTAATCTAGATATACAAGATAATGAGGGTAATACTCCCCTACACTTAGCCGTACGTAACGGTAATGATCTTATTCTCCAAGCATTACTTGCTCATGGCGCAGATATTAATGCTTACAATAACAATGGTGATACAGCATTACATGTGGCTATTCGAGCTGGGCGCACCACTGTAGCCAGCCAATTACTGGAAGCTGGTGCTCAAATCAATGAACGTAATGATGAAGGGAATACGCCATCACATTACGCAGCACGTGCCGGGCGTTTAGATGCCGTCAGGATCTTACTTGCCCATAATAACGTACAGGTGAATCTTTTAAACCGTCAACATGCATCAGCATGGATGCTTGCCATGCAGAATAATCACCCTGAAGCAGCTTGTCTTCTTGGGAGATTTGTAGGTCAAGCTGTATTTGGTGGAGTATCAAGGGTAGGCCATGAAGGAGAGTTTGCATGGTCACCTCTACAAGAGGGTCATCCTCTTCCTCTTGAGATCGCTGCTCTTATTGCCAATTTTGCTGTTGATCCAAGATTATTTGCTTATGCAAGATCAAACCCTAACTCAAATTCTTAATGTTCCGTGTTTTTTAAATACTGTAAGTTGTTCGCGTTCTTTGTTACTCATGGTACTATATAGAATAGTTCTGTTTTTCAAAAACTAGTTTATCTCTAGTATTTTGCGCCAACACAACGAGCTTTTGTTGTTTTCAGGTAGGGTTTTTTAGACTATACTACTATAGTAGATGCCGAGAGTTTTTAGGGTAAATTTTTAAAGAGGTGTGCATAGCATGAAGGTCTTTTTGCTTAAAGATATAGAAAAAATTGGTATGGCAGGAGAATTCGTTAAAGTCAGTGATGGCTTTGCTGCGAACTTTCTTTTTCCACGCAAACTAGCTGTGGCAGTGACGCCTGAAAATGAAGTATCGCTCAAGCAGCGTGTTAAAGTTGTTGAAAAACGTAAAGAGGTTATTGAGTCAAAAACCTCGATGCTTGCTGAAAAAATAAAATCGCTTACTGTTGTGCTTAAGCGCAAGATACATGATAATGATAAGTTATATGGTTCGGTTGCGCCTCATGAGATTGTAGATGCACTTGCAGAAAAAGGTGTTAGCGTCTCTAAAAACCAAATTAAGTTTGATAAGCCTATAAAATCCAAAGGGTTACATACAGTTACTATTAAGCTTTCCTCGAAATTGCAGCCTTTACTTACGGTAAAGGTGGTGCCTGAGGTCTTGTAATAGATACTCGTATGTACGTACCAAAGCTACCTGTTGATAGGGGAGCATCCGATGCTCCTGAAAAAATACTTGGAAGAACGTTGCCCTTCAGCTTGCAAGCTGAGCGTGCTGTTCTTGGCTCGCTATTGCTTAATGATGAGCGATTAGATTCTGTTATAGAATTGCTTGTTCCCTATGATTTTTATGTGACTGCTCATCGCATTATTTATGAGGCCATACTGCGTATTGCTCAGCGTAAGCAACGCTTAGATACTGTAACGCTTCATGACGAGCTCATTAAGCATGGTCACTTGCAGGCTGCCGGTGACATTGCGTATATTCTCTCATTGCAAGAAGATATACCTGCACTTGGTCTATTGGTACAGCATGCACGTATTGTTAAAGAGAAATCTGTGTTACGCGAGTTGATTGGGTCTGCGACGTCTATTATAACGAATTGTTATGCTCAACAGGATAAAGATATAGAAACGGTGCTTGATGAAGCAGAAAAAACAATTTTTAATATATCTGCCAAGCGTTCGACACAAAGTTTTGTTCAGCTTACCATTTGGCTAAAAAAAACATTTCAGCATTTATCTGAGCTCAAGGTTCATGCACGGGGTATTACTGGTATTCCCTCAGGCTATAAGAAACTAGACGAATTAACTTCAGGTTTTCAAAAAAGTGATTTGATTGTCTTGGCTGCCCGTCCTGCTATGGGAAAGACAGCGCTTGCCCTTAATTTAGCACATTATGCGACCCGTTGTGGTATAACGGTTGGATTTTTTTCGCTAGAAATGTCTGGTGAGCAATTGGCTTTGCGTTTGCTGTCCTGTGAATCGAGAATACCACATCAACAGATTCGAACGGCAGCCATCTCGTCTGAGGAATGGATGGGGCTGACGCATGCCGCAGGTCAACTAGCAGAGCGTAAGTTTTTTGTTGACGATTCTGCCCTTCAGAGTATTATGGATGTTCGTATGAAGGCGCGTAAACTTAAGCTTGAGCATGATCTTCAATTTTTGGTTATTGACTATTTGCAGCTTATCAGGGGGCACAAAAATTACGAAAATCGACATCAAGAAGTTTCAGAAATTTCTCGATCACTTAAAGCGCTTGCAAAAGAACTTGATATTCCCATATTAGCATTGTCACAACTATCACGAGCAGTTGATAGTCGTATGGATAAGCGGCCTTTATTATCTGATTTGAGGGAATCAGGTGCTATTGAGCAAGATGCCGATGTTATTATGTTTTTGTACAGAGATAGTGTATATAACCAAGATACCGAAGATCCTCTTGGTGCCGAATTAATTATTGGCAAGCAGCGCAATGGGCCAACTGGCACGGTTAATCTTACGTTTCAAAAAGAACTTACGCTTTTTGAAGATGGGGAGTACGACGAATGATTATACTGGGTATTGACCCTGGTTTGAGAGTTGCGGGATTTGGTATTGTTAAAAAAGAGCGGTCAGCCGCTTTTTTGCTTGACTATGGTGCTTTGATGCTCTCTCCAGCTCAAAGTTTATCTGAAAGAATTAAACAATTTCATGATTTCTTTTCAAAGAAAATTGAAGACTGGCATATTACAGATCTGTCGTTAGAGACGCCATTTTTAGGCAAGAATGCCCAAAATTTCTTGAAGCTTGGCTATTTGCGCGGCATTCTTTATTTACTAGCTGCACGTTATAATCTGCGTATGCATGAATTTTCACCGCGAGAAGTTAAGTTATCAGTAACTGGCTTTGGTGGAGCAGATAAAATGCAAGTTGCTCGTGTTATTACAAGGCTTTTTCCCTTAATACTATCACATAAGCTTGATATAACGGATGCCTTGGCGGTAACGCTATGTGGATTATGGAAAGCATCTTGATATTCAATACTCCGCTCTAGACTCTGCTCTAGCTCACAGTCTAGCTTTTTAGCAACATGCTTTTTTTATCATGTCATAATTGGGTGTGATTGTCTTGTATAATTTCTATAAACTATTGAGCTCTATATTACAGTTATACTAAGCTGTACAAAATAACGTAACAAGTATCCTCTTTAGGAGAGGAGGTATGTATGAAACATTTGGAGATGGCTCTATTTTCTGAAAATGACATTTTGTATGTAACTGATGCATTCTTTGCCTGTGGTTTTCATGATTTTAGTGTTGCTGATAGTGCAGTTGGAAGGGCAATTGTTGCAACATTTCTTGGTTCGACACATTGTTTTTCGACTGTTGGGTGCTTGACTATTTCTGAAGAGATTCTGGATGCCCCCGCTATAAATATTTATCATGACTTTGTTCTGTATGGTGTCTTTGACAGTATTGTTCTTGCTGATATGTATTATGCGCTTGATTCTTTTATTCTTGAGCGTTTTTATTATGATTTTGTTTGGATTGAGGAAACTCCTGAGTTAATCAATTCTATCTGGTTTAAGTATTTTAAGCGAAAGCTTTTTCAGTTTGCTATTTCTTTCGAGCTGCCTATTATAACGTATAACTATACACAGTAATAAGAGCTGTTCCTGCCTCACCCCGCCTTGCGGGGAATCGGTTATTGGAAAGCTCTTATAGAAGGATTACGAGATGGATGTGAACGTATAAGCGAGGAGAGGGATGGAGAGGTTGCGTGATCTGGCAGTGTGAATGCAGGAGATGGGAGATCGTGAGGAATCTTAAGGGCTTTTAACAAGGGATGTGCTATGTGCTTGATGGCGTCCTGAAGTGAGAGGGCAGGAGGAATAGCGAGTGAAAAACGATCAAGATGCTGACGTTTTTTAAGGGCGGCTTGCCAATAGTCAATAAAGCTTGATCTAAAATTATGGGTGATAGAGGCATAACTTCCATATAATTCTGGCATTACAAAAAGTATGTACACAACTGCTTCGAGTAAATAATCAAAATGAGGTTTTTGGTGAAATTTCTTGTGATGAGAAGAATGAGAAATCTGTTCATTAAGATAACGGAGAACATGCAATATAAAAAGAACAGTTCTCATATCAGGGACGCCCATAACTACGCGGGTATCCCAGTCATGATGTTTGTGCATTTTAAGTGAAGCCTTATAGCAAACACGCATAATTTGATCATGGGTAAAGTATTCTTTAAATTCTGCCAAAACAAGAGCAAGAAAGCCACTTATGAGAGCGGTAGCACATGAAGTGCCTTTCATAACAAGATACGTATTTGGATTATGACCATAACTGATAATATCAACGCCGGGAGCAAGAAATCGTGGTCCTTTTCCTAGCTCGTACTGGGAGAATGCAGGTATGACGCATGAATTATGTGTAAAATCAAAAGCCCCGACGGTAAAATCCATAGTGGAACAGCGAGCAGGATAGGCAAGGGTAGCGCCTGCGTAACGGGGAGCAGTGCTATCGCCATCGTTACCAGCGGCAGCAACCGTATAGGGGATGCGATGTACAAAATAATCAAAAATTTTGTACTTATCTGAGTCTGATTCTACATGATCAGCTATTTTAAAGCCGAAATTAGCAATATCAGCATTCCAGGTGCAGGCATATGCTAGAGCTTTATTCAAAAGAGGTAATGTGCTTATGCCTTGATCAGAAAAAGCATTGATATTTAACAATGTTGCTTCTGGTGCAATGCCATGAACACCTGTAAGAGATTGCCCAGCGATGAGCCCAGCGCTATGATTACCGTGGGCTGAGCAGTACGTTAAGCTATACGTATCGGTATGATTGCTCGCAGGAGAGAAATCTGCTAAGAGAAGATTGCGATGCTGATAAACGTGCGTATCTACACCTGTATCTATCAGAGCAATTTTAATACCTGCTCCTTTACGGGGCGCAAGTTGCCAAAGAGTAAAGCAATGGGGCATAAAAGGATAGGCAGGGGGGAAAAATTGGGGATCTTTATAGAGGCCAACTGTTGGAAATGAGTAATGCCAGAAAAATTTATCTTGGGCGGCACGCAAAAGTGGGGTAGAAGGCCTTGATTCACTCTTGAGCACAGTAAGTGTGTCTAAAGAACTAGTGAAATTATCAAGGGTTAAGCAAGCACTTGGTGTAGGGAGTATAAGCAGTAGTGCTAAAATTTTATAATAGAGATGAGCCATAGAATAATTCTAAGCGATCTCATGCATAAAAAGCAAGTATGTACACTGCATAAAAACCATCGCATTGATGTTACTCAATGCGATGGAAAAAAGGAGAGTAGTAATGAAGCCTAGATTAACTGGAGGTTAAACTTTAACATCTAACCTACTTCTAAGGTAGAAGAAAAATTCGTGAATGTCAAATTATATTTTTTATAATCTTATTGATACGTCGTAAGTATTTTTACCTTAGTTACTAACAATCATACCAAATTTTTTATGTTTGTCAACAACATTAAAACAATGAAAGCTTATTAAGCCTACACTTATTTCAGGGGAATAAGCTTATACGTTGATGTTGATGGGCAGCTAGATGGCGACCAAGGGTGCCTTGGGCGAGAGGAGAAGTAAAAATAATCTGAGTATTAAATGAGCACAAGAGCGTAATGAGACATTGAAGAATAGACTCATCAAGATCAGTTATTATATCATCAAGCAAGAGGGTAACTGATCCTGTAGCCAAAAGGGCTGGCTGGGCAAGCTTAAGGAGAAGAACGAGAAGCTTTTGTTGTCCACGAGAGGAGTAGGTGCGCGAGTTTTTTTCGTGAAAGGTTACGCTTACATCATCCAAGTGGGCGCCAAACAATGATCGCTTATACAGTTGTTCTTGATTACGTAAAACAGGATTAAGCATAACAAACTCATCATAAGAGTTGCCCAAACTAGATCGCCGTGATTCGTAGGTTAATAACACGGGAGCTGTAGCGAAAAAGAGACCTAACAGTTCATTGGTGCGCTGCTCAAGCTTTTCTAGAAAGACCTTACGTAAAGCTTGAATTGAAAACGAAGCCTCCCAGAGCTGCTGAGACCAAACATCATAAGCAAGAGGATCATACCGTGTAACGTGTGAAAGAAGAGCATTGCGCTGCTCAAGAATGTGATAATAACGCCGCAACAGAGAGGCATAAGAAGGATTACTCAGAATGAGACCATGGTCGAGAAAGGCTCTTCTTTCGGTGGGAGCGCCCTTAATCAACAAGAGGTCATCTTCAGTGATGCTCATAATACGATAAAGCTCAAGCAATTGTTTATAGGTTTCAATCGAACTTCCATTAACCTTTACCTGGCGCTTTCTTTCAGAAAACCCAATAGTTATTTCAGAAAGTGAATCCAGATCGGTCAGGCCCTGAACTATCGTTTTAATAAAAAATGTAGTATGACCGAAGGCGAGAAGTTCACGTGGACTACGTGTTCGAAATGAACGAAGATAACAGGCATAATAAAGTGCTTCAAGAAGTGACGTTTTGCCGGACCCATTACGTCCTTCAATAAGAGTAATAGGATGAGTAAAATTAAGCTCTATACTGGAAAAGCACCGGAAATTATCAAGACGAAGTGATTGTATATACATAAGCGCACGCCCTGATCTAAGAAAAGTCCCCCATACTTTTTTGAGTATAGCACAAATTTAACGAGGGCGCTTGCAGTTCTTGTATGCTCTTTCGTGCTCTTTCATACTGTTGCCGAAGAGACAGGCATAACAAGATACGTAATATGAATATCGGGAGTACGAGCCTCAAAAATTATTGGTTTTGCGGTATTTTTCAAAAAAAACGTTATAGTATCCTGCGTAAAGGCCTGTAGCCCATTAAGCAGATAAGGAGCATAAAAACGTATATCAAGTGAAAGGCCTTCAAGACCTTGAATGGGAAGCTCTTCATCGAGTCTGCCAACTTCTTTATTGTGCATAGCAACGTGTACAACATGAGGGGCAAATCCAAACTTGGTTGCCAAAAACTGTCCTGAGAGCAAGCATGCCGATCGCCGCAACGTCTTAATAAAGCGTGCACGATCAACCGATGCTGGCACAAACGACGTTTTATCCATAATAGGGCGATACTGAGGGAAAGGATCACCAAGTATTTTAGTGAAAAAATTAAACAGCTCACCTGAAAAAACAACTTGGCTTCCGCATACTCCTAAAAATACAAGCTTATCTTGAGATGAGTCAAGTATTTTTTTAAGCTCAAATATTGCTCGTCTTGGTAACAGCCATGTACGAGGTTGGGCGAGCGTATACTTATCTGAGCTCACTTGAGCGAGACAGTGACCATCAGTAGTGGTCATTGTCAGCTGCGTTGGCGATACCTCGAGCAATAGACCATTAAGCGCAGGGTTAGCGTTATTTTGGGGAATAAGAAATGCAACGCTTTCAAGCATAGTACGTAATGTTGCAGCATTGATTTGCATAAGGTTCTCAATGCGCTCAGGAAACGGTGGAAATTCTTGAGCATCTTTATTATTAAGCGTTACATGAACACCATTGGCACGAAGAGCGAACTGGCTCTGCGTGAGCGTACAGGTAATAGGACCTTCAAGTTCTTTGACAATATCAAAAATACGTCGACCCATAACCAAAAATGATTCTGAGTTAACAAGCGTACTTTCGTTAATAGAACAGCTCGCCTGTAAGCTAATTTCAAGATCAGTGCTCTTTAACACTAATTCTCTATAACTTGCTTGAAATAGTATTGACGTTGTTGCATCAAGGGTTGTTCTCTTGGTGCAAATAGGCTGCATCGACGATAAGAGGTTAAAGAGAGACTTTTGATCGACCGTAAATTTTTTTTCCATAGCTACTAGCAAGAAAATGGGTTAATTATTTAGGCTGTTAGTATAGCACTAATTATGATACTTGTAACCAAACTTTTTTGCACAGAAGTGCTACGGAGACATAATCACCATTTGAAAAATTTGCTTAATAACTTATACTTAATAAAAATTAGAACATTACAGATAGGCAGAGCGATCTTATGAGAAAAGTATTTATGGTAGCGGTAAGCATATTCGTGTTCAATAGCACTTGTGCATCAGATGCTCTAAATGCTACAGATTCATTGAATTCAAGCTTAGATAACGAGACACTGGGTGTATCACTTGAAATTAAAGTAGATAAAAACACTATTCTCTCCTTTGCTTATGATTTCATAAAAATGTACCTGGCTTCAGTTTTTATTGAGATCGGATTAGAAATTCTAGTAAATAGTGCGTACAGGACGCGACTGCAGCGCTCCGCTCCTAAACTTATGGGTACTCTCTACTTAGGTGGTGGGACGTATTTACTAAAAAGCCAAGTTGAGCAACTTTTAGCAGATATTTCTCATACAAGCAATCCGGAGGTTAAGCATAGTGAACCTGATTTAGAGTCAGCTATAGTGCTTGATCAAACACCAGTTAAATTTCCAGTTGAATCTCCTGAGCCTTCACCCCGAGCTACAGCAGTTCTTTTCAAGAAGTTTGCACGTATGCTCAAAAACGCCGAGCCTACAGATGTGAATGCTCGAGAAGATCTTATAGTACTTTACAAGCAGCTACCTTATGGAACAGCAATAGAGCGTAGAATAAAAGACTCATGTAAAGAAAAGCTTGAGCTTAAATTTGGTACTATACCGTGATAGATTTCATCATAGATTTAAAGAACCATTACAGAAAATAATTTCTTATTAAAATAGGAGCTTATAGTGCGTACTATAGTCATAGTGCTTACTTTCATATCAACGATACTACCACAGCTTCAAGTTATCTGTAGCTCTCATGCAGATTATAGCGCTGAAGACGCTTGGCTGATCGAAACTGTTCAAAAAAAGAACTATAAGCAAGCGTATGAGTTCTTCAAACATCTTCACCTTCGTCCTAAAGAACAGATGGAGCATTACTTTCGCCTTTTGAATGAAAAAGCAGATGAAAATTTTAGTTTCTTAAAAAAACTTCTTTTGTTTGGTGGTGCTCTAGTTCAAAAAAACTATACACTAGCACATCACATCGTTACATACCGACATTCTCAAGAAGAATACGAGTACTATAAGGATCTCATTGATGAAGAGGTGAAGGCCATCATGTCTCAAGATAGTTTGATATCTTTTGCTGCTATACCAGCTTTTTTTGCATCTTTAGGAGCAGGGGTCGCCTACCTTATTTATCCACTTACACAAGAACATGGCCTAAAAGAATGTCTAAGTAAGAGGCTTCAAACAGCAACAATAGGATTAGCATCACTGCACGCCTTAGCACATACACGGAAATACCAAGCCTTACAAGTCGCCATGGCAGAAGAGGCCAGTAGGGCAGCGGAATTAATATCTCGACATCAAGATGTGATTAAAAAGGCGCGTGTAATATTGTTAGCAAGTCTTAGTTGTGCCATTCTTTTGCCTGTTTTTGCATTTAAATCTTACTATGATAATCACATTCAAGTAACTCAGGAACTTGAGGAGCTTGAGAAGTTACAAGCAGCTATCAACAATCAAATAGCCACGCTTGCTATCTCATAACTAGCTTTAGGAGCATTTAATGAACAGTAAACTTATACCATGTATTGTGCTGGCGGCAACGTTTCATCTTCTGGGTAATTCAGATCTACCCGAAAAAGAGATTATCCAAGTACCCGATAAAGAATTTAGTGAGTTTACCGAAGAAGAACTTGATGGATATCTTCTTGAAATATTTGCTGATAAAGATAAGCCGATTTCCAATGCTCATGCTGACACCTTAAGTAAGGCGTTAGAAAGCCATGACTATATGCAAGCACACGATTACATCGATCATTGTGCTTCCGCTGATCGGTGTAAGTACTACATAGATCTCGTACATGAGAAAATTAATCTTATTAATTCCAAAAGTGTTAGCTCTTTCCTGGAATGTATACCAGTTGCTATCGTTTCTGGTTTTTCTGCCTATAAACTCTTTTCTTATATTAAAACTGTGCAAAGTGCCGCTAGTTTACCAGTTGTTACTGTTTCCAGGCCAAGTGCTAGGCTTTTTAATCGACTTGCTTTTGGAATTGCATCTAATCAAAATAATTACATACTAGGCCCTGGCTTTGCCATGGAACCATGGAGATTCACTGCAATGCTCTATACCCAGATTCTTGTCGCTCTTGTGGCATCTGGTTATTTTACAGCAAATGCAATTTTTCAAATTAATGATGCGCTCGTGTCATATCTTACACACAGGGATGAAGCACAGATGCTGGAGTTTTTTAAGGAATTACTTACTAGAAAACTAAAGACACTTGAAACGGCGCAAGCGCTTAATAATACTGCTCTAGCAAGCAAGCAGGAATAGGTTTATTCTATAGTTTATTTTCAATCTGATTAATGTTTGTGCTATACTTCAAGAGATAGCAGCCTTGTATGTTTTTTTTAAGCCGAAAGTTTTTGTATGGCGATAGGTAGACTAGCGCTCCTTAAGCGGATTATCATAGATCCCCCATGTTATGACCGGTAAGCCAGTCATAACAGGTATACGCTTAACTGTTCAATATATTCTAGGACTTTTTGAGCAAGGTATGACGATAGCTGACATTTTAGAGGAATCTAATAACCTAACAAAAGAAGATATTTTTGCATGCCTTCTATTTGCAACACAAGCACTTGATAATACTGCAGTAATACCTCTAGAAAAGGAGCCACTATAGCCAAGGTGATTTCATTAGGTGCCCTTGGTGCTGCTATTCCTTCGTTTGCCTTTGCCGTAAAATATTCCTATGAGACAGGCACTAATCTTAAGAAACTTGAAGAGTTAAAATCAGCTATCGAAGAAAAAAGGGAAAGCCATAAAGCAATCACGATTCTCTCTAGTAAGCTTTAGCGATTAAGACATCGCTTGGGCTTTCAAGATCACAATTAAAGCAGGTCTTAAAGACGTGTTCATCTAGCACAGATCGTATTGTTGCTTTAAGAGCTTTAACACGTGCTTCACATTCTGGTCGTCGGCACCAGCCTGTTTGATAAAAGCCGCCCTTAGTTTCAAGATCTTCCTGAAAATCAGCAAGTTTTTCTCTCTTGTGCCATGAAGCGGTACGATAATCAAGTGCGCGCTGGTACAGTATTTTTTGAAACGCTTCAAGACGATCTTTAACGCAATCATTAAGAGCCGATAGCGGACATGCTGATTGTGCAAGGCGCAAGCGATCAGTAACAATAACTTCGTTGTTTTGTACCTCGCGTGGACCAATTTCTAAGCGAAGTGGTATCCCTTTAAGTTCCCATTTGTAAAATTTAGCTCCTGGCGTAAGATGCTCATCGCTATCGATATGCACACGAATAGTGTTATCAAGTTGTTGAACAACTTGTTGAACATATGCCATAACAGTATCGCGAGAGTCAGCTTTAAAGATAGGTACTATCACAAGCTGAATTGGTGCTATACGTGGAGGCAAAACAAGACCCCGCTGGTCGCCGTGTACCATAATAATGGCACCAATAAGACGTGTTGTCACAGCCCAACTCGTCAAGTAGGGATAGGCCATACCACCCTGGCGATCTTGAAACGTCATATTAAACGCCTTTGCAAAGTTTTGGGAAATCATGTGCGATGTGCCCATTTGAAGCGCTCGGCCATCCTGCATAAGGCCTTCCAGTGTTAGGGTAACATCAGCACCAGCAAATCGTTCACTCTCCGGTTTGGCTCCAGCAACGACAGGGATAGCAAGATAGTTTTCCATCAAATCGACATACTCTGCATGCATAAGTCGTGCTTCAGCTTCAGCTTCTTCACGTGTCTCATGTGCTGTATGTCCCTCCTGCCACCAAAATTCTGTTGTGCGTAAAAATGGACGCGTACGCATTTCCCAGCGCACAACGCTACACCATTGGTTAACTTTTATTGGCAGATCACGCCATGAGGTAAGCCAACGGGCAAACATATAGTGAATAATTGTTTCTGATGTTGGACGCACAACTAAAGGCTCTTCAAGCTCTTTACCGCCTGCATAGGTTACAATAGCAAGTTCAGGAGCAAAGCCTTCAATATGATCAGCTTCTTTCTGTAAGAACGACTGTGGGATAAGCAGAGGGAATGCAGCATTGTGATGCCCAGTTTCTTTAATCTTAGTATCCAAGATTTTTTGGATATTTTCCCAGAGAGCGTAACCGTAGGGACGAATTACGATGCATCCGCGAATAGGAGCCAAATCAGCCAATTCTGCTTGATAGACTACTTCTTGATACCAGTCTGAAAATTCTTTTTTAATGTCAGGAAGTTTGGTGTTCATAACTTATATACTTTGCTTATATACGTTCAAAAGCATTACTAATGTAGTATACCATAGGCTTGCCATAAACACCACGTTAAAAAAATAACAGGAAAGACATCTGTCCTTCCTGTTAGAGTGTGGGGTATTGCTAGACTTTGTTGTGATTAACTGCCGGCTGAAAGTTCTGCTTCTCCTCCCATGGCTGCCCCTTGAGCTAGTTCGCTACCATCTTGATCAGATAATCGCCCTGCTTGCGCTATTGCGGCATCACATTGATTTGTCAGCGATACTAACGCGTCTTTAAGGGCACGAGCTGCTGCAACTAAGCCTCCAAGCTCTTTAGGCCCACTTTGGGCTTCATTATGTAACTTGATAGTAACAAACTTTACGGCTGACTTAAGCTGACCACGTTGTCCTGGATTGGTAAGCTTTGAAGCTATACGTTCAAATTCTTGACCTCGTGCTTGCATCTTTTTATGATAATCGCCAGCTTTATGAACAAGCACGGCCATCTGGGAACTGCCCTGACGTCGTGAGCCGCCTCCTGTTTGTTTAAGTGCTGTATCGCATTGCTCAAGATATGATTTTAAATGAGTTTGTGCTTCACGGGCTTGTTCAAGAAGGGTTTGAGCTGCATCGATAATTCTAGCAGCTTGATTAGTAAGCATTTCACCTATTTGAACAGCGGATGTTGTCAATTCTTCCTCTGCTGCCCCTTTGGCAAGTCCTTCAAGATGCTGTGCTGTTTTGCGATATTCAGGAAATGTTCTTTCCCGCTCAGTAGCATGATCATTAATGCTCGTTAATAAGCGGTGTACCGGTGATGAGTCGTCCGCATCACGTGTATGCATAGCGTATGCCTGTGGCAGCACAAGCAACATGCTTAAGCTCAGGGCTTGCAATACTCTTTTTGTCATTATCGTCTCCTTTGGGTTGTGAAGATTATTTTATACATTCTCTTAATTAAATATACATAATTAATATACAGTTTGCTAAAAAAATAAATCAAGAGTTGCTTGTAGCATCTTTTAATAAAGGCGCAGGTATGCTATTTTAAGCAAAAAAATAGGCCTCATTGCTCAGGCCTCCTGAACAATCTCAATTATAGAGTAAGACTACTTGCGGAAGTTGGTAGTGGAGTTGGCGTTCTGACTGATAACCCTGATGTTCTCGATGGAGCAGCTTGTTGTATGCCTGTACTAGGCACTCTTTGTCGTCCTGCTCTGGGTTGGGCTTGTTGTTGAGCACGTCGTGCTTTTATTTCTTGTCGTGCTGCTTGTGCTGCAGATTTAAGATTTTTTGCATCTTGACGAGCCTTAAGCGCTTCGCTTCTCTTTTTTGCTGCTTGCTGTAGTGCGACCCGCTCAAGTTCATCGCACGTTTTGGCAGCTTCTAGCTGGCGTGCATCTTGCATATGCTGTTGAGCATCTTTAAGAAGCGTATTTGTATATTGTATAACTAGCGTAATAAATTCTTGAGGACCCAATCTTTGTGGACCATATTGCTGATCCGGGACTTGGCCTTGCATACCAAAGACCAATCCAAAGACTAACGAAAATAACCCTAGTATAATTTTCTTCATAAAACCTCCTTTGTTTTTAATTAGGTTAAATTAATAGTTCAATTAGTCACTCGAGCTTGTTTGGTCCGACTTTGTTAATCCAGATGTATTGCTGTCGGCACTTTCTGTGCTATTACTTGTACCGTCATCTGTGCCGCTAGGGGGAGTTCCAGGGCTCGTACTATCTGTACCGTTACTTGTGCCGCTAGAAGTAATCGTTGAAGCAGCGCCATTGCTCGTGCTATTAGGGAGAGGGGGAGTATCAGAGGTTAATGTTTGAGCAATATCAGTGTCTGGTGCGCCTGCTATAGAGGGAGGTGCCTGTGTTGCAATAAGGTTGCTCGTAGTAGGTTGTTGCGTTGAAACGGCACTTACGCTAGCTCCTGATCCATCCGGTGATGGTAAGGCAGGCAGTGATAAAGTTGGTGCCGCTGGTTGTGGAGTTGGTGTTGTTGGTGTTGTTGCTGCTGTTGTCGATGAAGCAACTTCTCGAGCACGATGTCTTCTTCGCCATCTTTCTCTAGTATGCCAACGGCGACGATAGCGATCTTCTTTACGGTGTCCTGCTGTTATTTCAGCAGCTGCTTTCATGCGTTTCGCTTCAGTTCGATATTTACGCGCTTGATTTTTCGCTACGCGTTTAAGCTCTTGGCAACTTCTTGTTGTTGCTGATTCAAGCATACGTGCATCTCTCTCCATTTCACGTGCATTCTGTATAACCATGTCAGTAAACTGACCTATGCCCGTTTCGTAACGTTGGGCATAAGCCAAAAAATTACAGAACAGTATACCTATAGATAGCAAGAGCGGTTTCTTCATGAAATCTCCTTATAAATATTCTATTATTAATTATACAGTTAGAAATAAGTAAAAAACAAGAGTTTTCGCTAATGATCTTTTTAAGCAATTATTTTTACGTCGCTGTGTGAAGAGGTGCAGTCTAATACAAGAGTCTGAACATCATCCTTAAGCTTTTGTCCATCTTGGATTTCTCGTATTGCCTCAGTGCGTGCATCACGCGCATAGCTTTGAAGTAATTGTTTACGTGCAGCAGCTGGAGCAGTTTCAAGCTCATGCGCACGCCTAAGAGCGTCATTGGCAATTTTTATTATATCATCAGCATGATGTATGATTTTTTCAATAATCTGGTATCCCTCTTCGTGGCGAAAAGCTAGAGATGTTGTCTGGACAGCATGTTGTAATTCCTGGGCATCATATAGAAGATCCTGTGCTTCAATCCTCATGGTAGCTGCATGAGTTTTGGCGATACGCTCATATCGAGCTGGGTTATCTGATGCAAGAGCCTTGTCGATTTTATCTGCGCTTCTTAAATAGTGTTGTGCAGATACAAGCAGTTTCTCAGCGTGCTGGCGTAGCCTAGAAAAAAAAGAAGTGGAAGCTTGATCGACAGCTTGAGCTAAAAATGCACTTGCGCATACGATCATACCGAGTAACACTATCTTATTTTTATTCACGTTTTTATTCATGGTATCCCATCTCTTAGATATTTTATAGAATTTTGCTATGTGTTTAATTTCTATTATAGAATTATGTATAGCCCTAAGGCAATAGTTTTGCAAATACCAGATCAAGGCATCGCGAAAAAACCCATGATGATTTTTTAGAAGCTAGTGCTACTATCTATCCCTTCTATGAATACCCAGAATACTCGTGCTATGCTATATCTCAAGAACATCTCATTAAAATCGAGAGGGATACTAATCTATGCATGATATTCTTGTTACTCAAGATAAAATAGCTAATCTCCATGAAGGCTTTATGAACCTTATTGATCGATTTATTGCTGATCAAGATGTCAATCCAGCTTCACGCATAACATATCGTAATGGGCTTAAGCAGTTTTTTGTTTGGTTTATCGAGCGCAATATCCATAGTCCAACGCGCGAGACTATTCTTGCCTATAAAGAAAGCCTGGATGCTCGGGGATTGCGGCCATTTACTCGTTCTGCCTATCTGGTTGTTGTTCGTAAATTCTTTGAATGGGCAGAGGGTCTCAAGATATACCCGAATATAGCCAAGGGTATTAAAGGTGCTAAAAAGGCAATGAAAAGTCATCAAAAAGATTCACTCACCATAGAGCACATTAAGCTTGTGCTTGGAGCAATTAAGCGTGATACGATTCAGGGAAAGCGTGATTTTGCTCTTATTAATCTGCTTTTTAGGACAGGGTTGCGTCTTATAGAGATCGTTCGTGCTGATATCGCAGATATTCATCGTGAGGATCATGAGGATAATGAGGCCACGCTTTGGGTACGGGGTAAGGGCCGCGATGGTAAAGATGATTTTGTGGTCCTTACGGCAGAGGCATTAAACCCTATTCTTGAGTACTTACGGGCTCGGAAACCGAATAGCACCGCTGAGCCGCTTTTTCCCTCAGTAAGCGATCGAAATTATGGTAAGCGCATCACAACGTTTTCCCTCTCGCGATTAATCAAGCGTTATTTGCGTCACGTAGGCATTAATAGCAAGCGTTTAACTGCTCATAGCTTACGCCATACGTTTGGCGTTTTATCAATTAAAGCAGGTGCTTCACTGTATGAAGTTCAATTGGCAATGCGCCACGCAGCACCTACAACAACAGAGCTGTATTTAGGTGATATTGAACGCATCAAGCGAAGAGAAGCTGCACCTGAACGACGCTTAAATGATCTTTTGGCAGAAAAAGGTATTTAAAGCAAGGTATTTAAAGTAAGGATTACTATGTTCGAAAAGCTTAGCCAATTAGTCTTAGTCTTCATGATAGTACTCGCGGTTGCTCTATCTAGTACTCTACAGGCTCGTCCCTATTCCTTAAGATGTCCCTTAAGGCCTATTGGGCGTAATTTGGCACGCCAAGACTCAAATCCCAATTTTCTTTTTCATAAAACAGGTCGCTCAAGTAAGCTTGCTCAAACTTTTGAGTATGAGTGCCGACCCCATTCACATTAGTATCTGCTTGAAACTACGAAAAAAATATTAATTCTGGTACTCTTAAGTAATACTTATAAAGTATGCTGAAAGGCCTTGCGTGAACATCATGAATGTACTGTATAAACTATTTTTTTCTATACCCCTCTTGGCTCCTACTATGATCTTAAGTATGCAGGGCTATCCCGTTGATCTTAATGAAGCTGCTGCATATGCTATAAGCATAGGTGATACCGCAATGCTTGCAGAACTATTAAAATATAATGAAGCAGATGTTGACCACATAAGCATGCAGACCAACTTAACACTTCTTCAAGATGCTGCTCAGCGTAATAATCTGGGTGCTCTTGAAGTGCTCTTGCATTATTATCATGCTAACCTTAATAAGTTGGGAAGCAATCAGCTCAGCCCATTGCAGTATGCAGTTGATAATAATAATTTTGAGGCAGCGCATATGCTTTTAAGAGCAGGTGCCAATGCTTCCCGTGTTGTAACAAAGCAGGCTGTTACTGACGCTTCTCTTGTAAGATTGCTTTTATGCTATAGCGCGCCGCGTACTGCTGAGAATTTTGTGCTCCTAGCAGCTCAACGTGGAGATAGTAAAAACGTTGAGCTGCTAGTAAAGAGTGACCCTGACACCGTTAATTATACCAATAGTCTTGGTTGGACACCCCTTATTATAGCAGTTATGAACGGCCAAGCTTGCATCGTTAAGTTACTGATAGAAAACAAGGCTCAGATTAATACGTGTGATCGTCAAGGCTTAACGGCTCTTGATTGGGCGAATAAAACAAACAATTCAAGCATCATAGACCTGCTTAAGTCTCATAATGCACAGAGTGGTTTGGACGCTAGTCATGACTACCCGTCAGATAATCAGTCACAACTCGGGAATATAGTAGCATGGATCTTTGAAGGCTTAAATTTTTTTGCAAGAACCATAGCATGACAAAATTTTTGCGTAGGTGTTTTCTCGTCAGTACAATAACTATACCCTATGGGTGTTATAGTATGGATAATCAACGCAAAGCACTTGAAGAATGCCTCAAAAATGCTTTCAACAAGTCTGACCTTGCCACGGTTGCAGAGCTTTTACAGCAGCAAGCAAACCCTGATTGTTGTGTTAACGATACGAATATCACCCTTTTAGGAAAAGCAGCACAAGAGGGTAACCTAGCGGCTATTGAGCTACTTCTTCAGTATCATGCTGATGTTAATAAGCCAAGTGGTAGCAGTGAGCTTGTCCCTCTCCATTACGCTGTGCATGCACATAGCAAAGAAGCGGTTCATATGCTTTTACGAGCGGGAGCCCTGGCGGAAAAGCGCACTATTAAGGGTGAAACGCCCCTCCATTATGCAGCTATTCATAATCGGCCCGAAATTGTTGCATTGCTTATGGCTTATAATGCTCAAGCTGATACCAAAAACTATGACGAAGTAACCCCTGTGCACTACGCTCAGCAGGCCGGCTATCAAGATATTGTACAGCTGCTCATGCCATTTAATAAGACCCCTGAATTAAGTCAGGCAGATCAAAGCTTACGCACAAGACTTTTCGGCAAGCTTCAACCTAAACGTCTCGGGCTCCATCAGATAGTGCGCCAGGGTAATTTACAAGCAGTTGCGGCAGCTCTAGCGCATACTATAGACGTTGATGAGCGTGATAATCAAGGCCAAACGCCTCTGCATATAGCAGCTCAGGGTAACGCAGCTCAGGGTAACAATGATGCTATTGTTAAAGTATTACTTGAGCGCGGAGCAGATCCTACCCTTGTCGATAGCAATGGCTCTACACCGCTGCATCACGCGACAATACAGGGTCGACCAGAGCTCGTGGAAATACTCTTAGCTCATCCTGGTGTGGCAGCTACAATTAATTTTTCGAACAAGAGCCGCTCTACTCCCCTTATGCTTGCAGTAGTTTATGAACATGTGCAGATAGTAACGCTCTTGCTAGATGCATTGCCTACCGACCAATGTGCGCAAGTACTAGGCCCTTTGTTTAACTTCGTAATTATTAAACAAAACGTTCAGCTTGTGCAGATGTTTTTAGAGCGGGGTGTTAGTGTTAATCGTACTAACCCACAGGGTAGAACACCCCTCATATTAGCAGCCGATCACGGTTATGAAGACATTGTTAGGCTTCTTTTAACCTACAAGCCCACTATTAACAGCACCGATCAAAGTGGTAAAAGTGCTTTGGATTACGCAACAGATGGCGAACATTATGCTATTAGGGAACTACTGGTTGCGCATGGTGCCACTACGCATAGTCTATAGCTATAGCTGTTCAAGAAATTCACCAATATACTGTGATCTTTCGGCATTGCTTGGGTGCTCATCATCTTCTACACGCAGCGTATATAATTCTTGCTCGATTATTTCATTGCGACCTGCTTGTGCCAGCTGCTGACAAGCAAAAAGATCAGCCTCCTTTTCTCGGGCACGCTGGCCCTTTGCAATAAGTTGTTGGCAAAACTTAGAAGTTAACAACCAATTAAGAGCGGTATGGGCAGCGTAGGCTTGAGAGTATGCTGCAGGTAGGGCATAGGTACGATAGGGTGAGCGAAAATTAAAGACACTCAAAAGGCGAGAAAGATAGGGCCAGAGTAATGACAAGCTGGTTTTTTGGCGCTGTGGTGAATGATGATAGTACACATGACCACATTCATGATATGCTGCAAATATTCGTGAGTTCCGCTCAAGCGCTGTTCCCTGCGTAAGCGATTTGAGAACTAGAAAGGCATAGCCAGGGAATTCTATTACACTACCATCTGGATTATCAACATGAGGGTCTTCAAGAACAATAACCGGAGAAGTAATATCAGAATAAGCAAGTGCTTCTTGAGCTATCTGGTGGATTTCATGAGAGGGTTCCATAAGACCATGTGTTGTCATATAGATGCGTTTTGCATGATCTAATGCGCCATCTTCATAAATATCGAGTGACTCTAAGACACTATAAGCCCGAGTATCATGCCGACCATGTGTTCCTGAATGGCCAGCGAGAGGTAAGCTGTACGTAAGAACCCCTGCAAGTATAATAAGCAGAGAGGTAAAAGTAGATTTCATGATGCGATATCCCCCCGAGAAAACTAATAATCTTTCTAAGCATTTCGCTTGTGAGCACGTACAAGGTCGTAGGCCCTCGAGAGAAATGCGTCGTCAAAACCTTCATTGCGCAAAATATCGAGCGCTACATTTTGTTCAGAAATACCCTCTTCAAGTTTGAATGGATACTGAAGTTGACCTTGTCCGTCAACCAATACCGATACTTTGTAATTCTTAAAAAGTTTGCCATTGGCTTCTTTTTCAAGTTCTGTCACCAGGGGAAAGTGTGTAGCAGTTGTCCCCATAACGTTAGGATGCTTACCTAGCGCTTCAATGAGACTATATGCTGCTGCTTCACCTTCAATATGTGATGTACCATCAAACACTTCGTCAGTAGCAACAAAGGCAAATTCTTTGTTTTGAAGATTTTCGGTCATTTTTACTAACTCACGAGCACGGACAACTCCAGCTTTAAAGTGAGAGTTGCCTGCAGCGATATCATCGACAATATTTAAATACGTCATGATTTTAGCTACAGGTGTTAAGCTCATGCAGCTTGCCGGAACAATACCGAGACTTTGAGCAAGAATTACACTAATAGCTATACCCTTCATGGTTGTGGATTTGCCACCAGCATTAGGTCCACTAATAATAAGCATGCGAGGGTTATTGTTAGTGCCAATTGATGCTGAATTTGCTACAGCTTTTTCTGGATCAATAAACGGATTCCAAAAGTTTTCTATCTCAAGCGACGGAGCGTCAGCGTTTTCTAGGTAATCAGCAAAGCTCCAGGTATTAGCTCTACCCTGTCCCTCTTTATAAAGCCGGGCAGTAGACATGTACATATCAAGCTCACCAAGAGCAATAATACCTTCAGTAAATTTGTCGAGATGTTTGCGAATGAGCTTGTCGGCTAGCACTACTCTCCCTATGAGTGAAAAGAATGATGGCTCCCCTTTAAACGTGCTACTTTCTAAAAGATCAAAAATTCTCTTTATGGGCAAAGATTCTTTGGGCAATTCGTTAACAAGGTGCTGAATATTCTTAAGTCGAGGGAATGTTTCCTGAAGTATAGCGTTGCCGGAAATAATACCTTCAAGTTTTTTAAGAAGCGTAACATAGCGAGCTACAAGCATTAACTTCGTTTGATCATTAATGCGTCGTATATACTCACCTTTAAGGGTAGCATCCCACCTGTTTGGCAGTAGTGCAGCAGAATTGGTCCCTGCAATAGTCGTATAAACACCCTCGGTTACCTTATCGCCTATAAGCTGTTTCATAAGAAATAGTGTAGCACCGAGAAGTGAATAAAGTCCTGTATGGGTGCTCAGAGGTAGCCGTAATCTTTCGCGACCAAATCGTAATAATTGATCAGCTTGCTGATTATAGCGAGCTAATTGCACAATGCCTATTATGGGAAGCAACGTAGCAGCACCAGCTTCAAACCCTACCATCGTTATATCTTGAAATTGTCCAAGCCGTTCTGTAACTTCGCTTGAAAGCTCATTTTCCTTGAGCGCTTCATAACGGTCTTTAATATGCTCAGGCATATATTCCATTATCATAGACACAAGATTCTTTGGACGGACTCCTATATGAACCCACTTGGTATTTTCCCAAAATGCTAGGAGTACGTTTTCAGCTTCCGCTAAGCTTTTAAATTCTTGGTCAAGCGTTTCAAAAAGCTCTTGGTTATTAATAAGCTCCTGTACTATTGCTTGGGTATTTTTGAGCTTTTGTAGATCAGGCATTGGATTCGTTATGCTGTGCAAAAGCATAGCTCGTCCTACCTCTGTACTTGTTCTGTCTATTTGACTACCAAGATACAACGTATAATTTGACTCCGGGCCACAGACGGTGTTTAAGTCTGAGCTCGTAAGAGGATCAAGTACCTGCGTAGTTTTAAAAAATTCAGGATGGTTATCTTCATGATCTATGAGCATAGAGAAAGCAAACTCTCGTTTGGCTGCTTTTGATGGATGAAGCTCTCTCTGTAGTTGGTGTTCTAGATAGTCAGAATATGACAAGCGCTCGGTTTTCGCCGGAAATTTACTTGGCTCAAAAGGAACTGCTTGCATATTTTGATCGGAGAATTGCTTAAAGGTGAGGGCAAGAGTAGGAGAAGGCACAAGGCTTGCAGTTACTAACCATAGGATAGCCTGGTATAATTTTTTATTTTTTTGGCCCATGCCCAAGTATCGGCGTATTTTTTTAATACTATTCATAGAACTCTCTTTCACCCATGCAGTTATAGTATTGTGTAATAGTTACTATTATAAATAAAGATAAAAAATAGTCAATATTTACATTTATTCTACGAAAAATTAGAGTATGGCGTTTATCCTAAGGTACTAAAGCTTCGTGGGTTGCGCTTTGCCTATTTTTTAAACGTTGAAGCTATAGATAGGGCCAGAAAATCTATAATCTTGCGCCTGTTTATCTTGAAAAAAAGCAATTTTACGGGTGAAAACGAAGACGTTCGTCTTGGCTTCGATATCATATCAGAACAAGATGGCGCTAATGGTGGTCTGGCTACTTGCTGAATGCATAAGCAGTAATTATACTTAATGATACTTATAAGCACTATGAATTAAGAATTAAGCAAAGCATATGTCGTATCTGATTTTGTTCTATTATCGTTGTCTTGCTTTTGTTGGGTCTCTTGCCACTTTCCTTTTTGGATCTTTGTGTTTTCTTGTGCCTATAATTTTAGCACTGTCAGGGAAATTTTGGGATGTTATTGGCAAAGATATGGAATGCTATTCTTTACCAACCATCGCTGTGGTTGGCATTTTGTCCTTAGCATTCTGTTACTTCTTGGTGTACAGTTCGCTAAGTTATAGCTATCGTACATTCAAAAGCATTTTCACTAAAACGCCTGGATTATGACTGCTCTTTGTGCCCATTAGTCCATCTTTGATGCATATCAAATTCATGTTTTTTAAAATTGCTGGATAATACGTTGTAACACATGATGTGCACTCAATGTATGTTCCCAAAAGTTTAATGGGTAGTATGGGAATAAAAAATAACGTGAAAAGCTTGTGCCATTCTTTTGCATGATATTCTTGGTTAGTTTGACAGGCTGGGCAATAAAAATAGCCTTTATCGAGTGTCCGCCCAATAACTTTAGTACCCCAAATGATTAACACAGATATCTCCTAAAATTAGCATGTGAATATAACTTGAGTAGCTTATTACATGGCTGAGTGTTTAAAAAGAGCTCAATCCCCCAAAAAGTTTGTAAGCTTTGAGTATTAGCCTAATCAGCATTCTACGATCATATGCATTCACTTGTGCCTGTGGGATATTTTACCATAATGCCCCCTGCAGGACTACTCTTAATTTTAAACCACCTATAATCCATCGAGCATCTAGAGAGCACTGAATGGAATCGTGAGGATTAATCACCCCAATAGCCAGCGGGTTATTTGAATCAGTATGAAAAACTTTATCTAAGCCTAGCCAAGTTAACGCGAATTGGACATAAGAAAAGAAAAGAAAAACCTAGAATAGTCTCAAATGACTGATGCTTTAGCTATCCTTAAATTTAAGAAACTGACCCTGATGGAGGCATATGGCCCGGGGCCTGAGCAAACTGGGCAATTATGTCAGCTATCTCGGGGGGGAGGGTGGCGCCGGTGGGTGTAGGCTGCCATGCAAACTCTCCTGCTCGACCTGCTCGTGATACTCTACCAAACACAGCCCGACCAGCTTCTCTTGCTAATAAGTCAACAATAGCAGAACGATGGTATTGCCGGGCGAGAGCTAGAGGAGTCTGACCCTGTCGGTTAACCATAGTAACATTAGCACCACGTGCAAGTAAGAGTCTAACGGTACTCAAGTTGCCATTACGAGCTGCTAAGTGTAACGGTGTATTACCCTGTGCATTTTGTGGGTTAATATTTGCACCAAAATCAAGTAATAGTTTTATTATATCGTTATATCCTTGAGCAGCAGCCCAATGTAACGCTGTCATGCCATGACTATCTGGATGGTTAATGTTAATTTGAGGGGGTATCATTGGGGGCAGTATGGCATAAGAAGCAAGCAGTTTACGCAATTGAGCAATCAACGATTTGGTCTGAGGTGATTGTGGTTGAGCTTGAGTTGGAGTGGAAAGTAATACTACCACGCGCTTGGTATCGCCCCGGGCGGCCGCATAAGCAAGCTCATTGCCTTCAAATACAGCACTTAAAGCTAGCCGTACTTGCAGAGCAAATCTTTGAAGATCTCCTTCAGTGGGCATTCTTGCCCCATGCCCCATAAGCATTCTAGCTATATCTTCATGTCCATGTCTAGCTGCCCATATAAGAGCAGTATCGCCATAATTATTAGCACGATTAACATCAGCACCCTGCTCTAGAAGCAGTCTAACTATCTCTGTGTGGCCATATAAAGCTGCCCACATAAGAGCACTATTGTCATAATTATTGGCACAATTAACATGAGCACCAGCATCTATAAGCAATCTAACTATATCTATATGTCCATGAAGAGCTGCCATCATAAGAGCTGTCCAACCATTACTGTCAGCATAATTGATATTGGCACCAGCATTGAGTGCAGCTTCTACTGCTTGGGGGTCGCCAGCTTCGACTGCTCTTCGTAATTTAAAGCTGGCGGGATTAGTTGGCTCTTGGACTTGCATAGACTCTAAGGACATAGCGTGAGATAATGATAGGCCAATCAGGAGTAATCTTGTAATATTTTTAATCACAGTCTGCCCATTTCTATTTATTAGCTATTAACTTTATTTTTAATTATTGCATAAATATAGCAAGATAGTCAAGAAATAAAATGCAAAAAATTACCCCACAAGATGATAAAGCTTTATAGTCGAGCTAAAAAAGCTGCTGAGTTTTCGGGCAATCGCCTGTGCTGATTGAATCTTATTTGACGCTCGAATGGGCTGCGGGCCGAATCAACCTGGCCAAATAAGAAAGACAATTCATGATAAAGTTAAACAATTACAGGATACAACATGTATGTCTTGCAAATATCTCTTGTCTATGTATAAAAGCTTTAATTGAGCAAGACGTAATTAATCATTTTTTCTTGCTACCGAAACATACTCGTACTTATAAGCTCAAGAAACTTAAGAAGATGACCCTGATGGAGGCATATGGCCCGGGGCCTGAGCAAACTGGGCAATTATGTCAGCTATCTCGGGGGGAGGGTAGCGCCGGTGGGTGTAGGCTGCCATGCAAACTCTCCTGCTCGACCTGCTCGTGACACTCTACCAAACACAGCACGACCTGCTTGTGCTTCTAAGAAAGCGACAACATTAGGATGATGATACCTATAGGCAAGAGCCAAAGCAGTCTGACCTTGTCGGTTAACAACAGTAGCATTAGCGCCACGCGCAAGCAAAAGTTTAACCACACTCAGGTTGCCGTTGCGAGCTGCTAAGTGTAACGGTGTATTACCCTCTGCATTTTGTAGGTTAACATTTGCACCAAAATCAAGTAATAGTTTTACTATATTGTTATGTCCTTGAGCAGCAGCCCAATGTAATGCTGTCATACCATGACTATCTTGATGGTTAATGTTAATTTGAGGGGGTATCATTGGGGGCAGTATGGCATAAGAAGCAAGCAGCTTACGCAACTGAGCAAGCAATGGCTCTGCTTGCGGTAGAGTGGAAAGTAATTCTACCACGTGCTTAGTATCTCCCCGGGCCGCTGCATAAGCAAGCTCGTTGCCTTCAAATACAGCACTTAAAGCTTGCCTTGCGTGTAGTTGCAGAGCAAATCTTTGAAGCTCTTCTTTAGTTGGTATTGTGGCTCCGTGCTCTATAAGTAGTCTAACTATCTCTGTATACCCCTCGCCGGCTGCATATATGAGAGCACTATTGCCATAATTATTGGCACAATTAACATGAGCACCAGCATCTATAAGCAATCTAACTATATCTATATGTCCATAAAGAGCTGCCATCATAAGAGCTGTCCAACCATTACTGTCAGCATAATTGATATTGGCACCAGCATTGAGTGCAGCTTCTACTGCTTGGGGGTCGCCAGCTGCGACTGCTCTTCGTAATTTAAAGCTGGCGGGATTAGTTGGCTCTTGGACTTGCATAGACTCTAAGGACATAGCGTGAGATAATGATAGGCCAATCAGGAGTAATCTTGTAATATTTTTAATCACAGTCTGCCCATTTCTATTTATTAGCTATTAACTTTATTTTTAATTATTGCATAAATATAGCAAGATAGTCAAGAAATAAAATGCAAAAAATTACCCCACAAGATGATAAAGCTTTATAGTCGAGCTAAAAAAGCTGCTGAGTTTTCGGGCAATCGCCTGTGCTGATTGAATCTTATTTGACGCTCGGATGGGCTGCAGGCCGAATCAACCTGGCCAAATAAGAAAGACAATTCATGATAAAGTTAAACAATTACAGGATACAACATGTATGTCTTGCAAATATCTCTTGTCTATGTATAAAAGCTTTAATTGAGCAAGACGTAATTAATCATTTTTTCTTACTACCGAAACATACTTGTGCTAATAAGCCAAGAAACTTACTAGCGTGACCCTGATGGAGGTATATGGCCGGCGGCCTGAGCAAACTGGGCAATTATGTCAGCTATCTCAGGGGGAAGGGTAGCGCCTGTAGGCTGCCATGCAAACTCTCCGACTCGACCTGCTCGTGATACTCTACCAAACACAGCACGACCAGCTTCTCTTGCTAATAAGTCAACAATAGCAGAACGATGGTATCGCCGGGCGAGAGCTAGAGGAGTCTGACCTTGTCGGTTAACAATAGTAGCATTAGCACCACGTGCAAGTAAGAGCCTAACGGTAGTTAAATTACCGTTGCGAGCTGCTAAATGTAACGGTGTATTACCCTCTGCATTTTGTAGGTTAATATTTGCACCAAGATCAAGTAATAGTTTTACGATATCGTTATATCCTTGAGCAGCAGCCCAATGTAACGCTGTTACGCCATGTGTATCTTGATGGTTAATAGTAAGTGGTTGAGCTTTGGGTAAAGTAGACAGTAGTCCTACCACACGCTTAGTATCGCCTCGCGCTGCTGCATAAGCAAGCTCATTGCTTTCAAATATAGCACTTAAAGCTTGCCGTACTTGCAGAGCAAATTTTTGAAGATCTCCTTCAGTGGGCATTCTTGCCCCATGCCCCATAAGCATTCTAGCTATATCTTCATGTCCATGTCTAGCTGCCCATATAAGAGCACTATTGCCATAATTATCAGCATGATTAACATCAGCACCCTGCTCTAGAAGCAGTCTAACTATCTCTGTGTGGCCATATAAAGCTGCCCACATAAGAGCACTATTGCCATAATTATTGGCACAATTAACATGAGCACCAGCATCTATAAGCAATCTAACTATATCTATATGTCCATAAAGAGCTGCCATCATAAGAGCTGTCCAACCATTACTGTCAGCATAATTGATATTGGCACCAGCATTGAGTGCAGCTTCAACTTCTTCAGCATTTCCATTATAGGCTGCATTTATCAATTCTTGGTTGGCAGGGTTTGCTGGTCCTTGTACGTGCATACACTCTAAGAGCAGAACATTAGATAACGACAAGCCAATCATGAGTAATTTTATAGCAACTTTAATCATACTATAATTCTTTTCATTAAGATCTTATATTTCTATTTTTGATTATATCAAAAGCCAAGCAATATAGCCAATACTTTAATAATTTTTAACTCTGCATGCTTTGGGACACACTTTTGAGCACTGTTTGCTTAAGCTGCTTAACCTTGCCAATAACTTACAGTATAGGTTACTCTCATGCTGACCCTGATGGAGGTATATGGCCGGGGGCCTGTGCAAACTGGGCAATTATATCAACTACCTCAGGGGGAAGGGTAGCGCCTGTAGGCTGCCATGCAAAGTCTCCAACTCGACCTGCTCGTGACACTCTACCAAACACAGCCCGACCTGCTTGTGCTTCTAAGAAAGCGACAACATTAGGATGATGATACCTATAGGCAAGAGCCAAAGCAGTCTGACCTTGTCGGTTAACAACAGTAGCGTTAGCACCACGTGCAAGTAAGAGTCTAACGGTACTCAAGTTGCCATTACGAGCTGCTAAGTGTAACGGTGTATTACCCTCTGCATTTTGTAGGTTAACATTTGCACCAAGATCAAGTAATAGTTTTATTATATCGTTATATCCTTGAGCAGCAGCCCAATGTAACGCTGTTACGCCATGTGTATCTTGATGGTTAATAGTAAGTGGTTGAGCTTTGGGTAAAGTAGACAGTAGTCCTACCACACGCTTAGTATCGCCTCGCGCTGCTGCATAAGCGAGTGGGTTGCCCTCAAATATAGCACTTAAAGCTTGCCTTGCGTGTAGTTGCAGAGCAAATCTTTGAAGCTCTTCTTTAGTTGGTATTGTGGCTCCGTGCTCTATAAGTAGTCTAACTATCTCTGTATACCCCTCGCCGGCTGCGTATATGAGAGCAGTATTGCCAGCTTTATTAGCACGATTAACTTCAGCACCAGCCCCTATAAGCATTTTAGCTGTATCTATATGTTCAGTTGCCACATAAGAGCAGTATCGCCATTATTATCGGTATGGTTAATATCAGCTCCGTGCCCTATAAGCATTCTAGCTATATCTTCATGTCCATGTCTAGCTGCCCATATAAGAGCAGTATTGCCATTATTATCAGCATGATTAACATCAGCACCCTGCTCTAGAAGCAGTCTAACTATATCTATATGTCCAGCGTTAGTCGCCCACATAAGAGCACTATTGCCATGAACATCGGCACAATTAACATCAGCACCAGCATCTATAAGTATTCTAACTATATCTGTATCCCTTCTAGCTGCATATGTGAGAGCTGTCCAGTCAAGCTCATCAGCATAATTGATATTGGCACCAGCTTTAAGGGCAGCTTCAACTGCTGCAAGATTGCTTTTTTTGACTGCACCTATTAATTCTTCATTAGCAGGATTTGCTAGTCCTTGTAGTTCCATAGATTCTAATGAAAGAGCACTACCTAGCAATAAGCCAATCAGCAGTAATTTTGTAATAATTTTAATCACAATCTAACTATTTCTATTTATTAGTTATTATCTCTATTTTTAATTATTTCATAAAGAGGTAATATTGTATGCTGGTTTCCGTATGATTGCAATAACTATCGCGATAGTTATTAGGCCCTGTTACCCTCTTTTAACATCTTCAAAACGCTTAAGCGCGTCACCTGGTAATGCTGGAGCGCCTGGGATATTGCCAGCGATTAATGGTTCATGATCTGCTCGTTTGGAATCATAAACATAACTATATCTATTGCGATCTTCAGCGAATTCTCTTTGGCATTTATTTATACATTCTTCCAAATTATCTGTATTAGCGCTATTGTAGTTATGATAAGAGCCTTCTGCAATTTCACAATAACAAACCCCTGCATGTATAGATGGCACACCCGTTAAAAAAAGCATTACACCGGCTAAAGCCTTTATCGATAACTTCATCAGATTTTTCATGGGAAATTCCTTTTTAATTATTTGCAAGTTGCCACCTGTATATATTTATAATGGAAAAAACAAATAAATAAGTCAAGAATTTTAATCTTTATTAAAAATCCTTATGTATTACAATCGCCAGGGGGGATAAGCGTCTCATTAAGACTAATTGTCGTATTTTTCCAGCCTTTGCTATTAAAGGCGTTGCCCTCAAAAAGTGAAAAAGGCTCATAATAGCCTCCTTGAGGACACGCAGCTAATGCTTGCTGTAAGGCATTCGGGCATTTTTGAATGCTACATTGGGGCCCTTGAGCACAAATGGTTTTATGAGGATTGCACACAGCACTTGTGCCCATTTTTTTAAGCATTGATTCATCTTGAGGGTAACCATTCTTGAAACAATAGATCCGACCTTCAGGACAGCTGAATAATCTACCAATAAAATGTCCAGCTTGAGTAGCTGTCTGTTCAATTTCCTGACCAGCATGACGTAGTTTGCTTTCAATATCACCCATATCAGTCTTGATAAATATCAAACTGTTTATGGAAAATAAGGGTACAAAGATAATAAAGCTATTTACTTCCATCAACACTCATTATTAAATAATAATTAAGAATTTATAATAACTAATAATAACATCTACTAGCAAAGTTTTTCAATAATTTTCTTAACAGACTGTTATTAAATATTAGAAAAATTTAGCAATATGTTTACTTTAGGAATTAAATTATAGTATCTTAATAAAGATATAGACTATTAACCAGGCTACTGACTAGAATGCTAAGCTTAAAACTTAGCACGAGGAGACTATAGCATGAAATATATGCTGACCATTATAACCGTAGCTTCTTTTTTGCCACTACCTGCCTTTGGCTACAATTACCTGATAAAAAATCAAACCGATAATCAGCTAAAGGTCCAAGTAGGTTTAGACAAATTTTTTTATACTGATTACAATAACCCGGCAGTTATTGGAACGATTAATCCTCAGGATTCTATCCATTTTTCTCTGGGTGATAAATGGGCTATAGCAGGTTTAAAAGTAAAAGACATCACAAACAATAGAGATTATACTAAACCACTGTGTAGCCGATCCGGTGATCAAACGCTTCTCATTAACAGCGACCCTAAAGAGGGTATTACGGTAAAATATCCTACGGGCACGAGTGAATGCATATGATTATGAATTGACCTTAGGGCGAGCGTCGTTTCTCCTGATCTCCAATTTTATACCAATAGAGAAATATAATTTAATATGATTGTGGAGAGCAGTTGCGCCCAAACCATCAATCAAAAGTATTAATTATCTTACTTGACTTTTGATATAATCAAAAATAGAAATATAAAAACCTAATGCAAAGAATTATACTGTGATTAAAGTTGCTATAAAATTACTCATGATTGGCTTGTCGTTATCTAATGTTCTGCTCTTAGAGTGTATGCACGTACAAGGACCAGCAAACCTGCCAACGAAGAATTGATAAATGCAGCCTATGATGGAAATGCTGAAGAAGTTGAAGCTGCCCTTAAAGCTGGCGCTGATATTAATTATGCTGGCAGCAATGGCAATACTGCTCTCAGCCGGATGGCTTGGGGTAGGCATATAGATATAGTTAGATTGCTTCTAGAGCATGGTGCTGATGTTAATTGTGCTAATAATTATGGCAATACTGCTCTTATATTAGCAGCTCAAATTGACAATACAAAGGCAGTTAGACTGCTTATAGGGCGTGTAGCCGATGTTAATCGTGCTAATATACATGGCGATACTGCTCTTATTTGGGCAGCTAGACGTGGACATGAAGATATAGTGATGTTGCTTATGGAGCATGGGGCAAGAATACCCACTGAAGGAGATCTTCAAAGATTTGCTCAAGGGGTTCCTGACTTTCCTGCGGCTCTACAGCGGACCAGGCAAGCTTTAAGTGCTGTATTTGAAGGCAATGAGCTTGCTTATGCAGCAGCCCGGGGCGATGCCAAGCGCGTGGTAGTATTACTTTCCACTCCAACTCAAGCAGAGCCATTGATTGCTCAATTGCGTAAACTGCTTGCTTCTTGTGCCATACTGCCCCCAATGATACCCCCTCAAATTAACATTAACCATCCAGATAGTCATGGTATGACAGCGTTACATTGGGCTGCTGCTCAAGGATATAACGATATCGTAAAACTATTACTTGATTTTGGTGCAAATATTAACCCACAAAATGCAGAGGGTAATACACCGTTACACTTAGCAGCTCGTAATGGCAACTTGAGTACCGTTAGACTCTTACTTGCACGTGGTGCTAATGCTACTATTGTTAACCGACAAGGTCAGACTCCTCTAGCTCTCGCCCGGCAATACCATCGTTCTGCTATTGTTGACTTATTAGCAAGAGAAGCAGGTCGTGCTGTGTTTGGTAGAGTGTCACGAGCAGGTCGAGTCGGAGAGTTTGCATGGCAGCCTACGGGCGCTACCCTTCCCCCTGAGATAGTTGACATAATTGCCCAGTTTGCTCAGGCCGCCGGCCATATACCTCCATCAGGGTCAGCATGAGAGTAACCTATACTGTGAGCTATTGGCAAGGATAAGCAGCTTAAGCAAACAGTGCTCAAAAGTATGTCCTAAAGCATGCAGAGTTAAAAATTATTAAAGTGTTGGTTATATTGCTTGGCTTTTGATATAATCAAAAATAGAAACATAAGATCTTAATGGAAAGAATTATAGTATGATTAAAGTTGCTATAAAACTACTCATGATTGGCTTGTCGTTATCTAATGTTCTGCTCTTAGAGTGTATGCACGTACAAGGACCAGCAAACCCTGCCGACCAAGAATTGATAAATGCAGCAGAAGCTGCACTCAATGCTGGTGCCAATATCAATTATGCTGACAGTAATGGTTGGACAGCTCTTATGATGGCAGCTGTTTATGGACATATAGATATAGTTAGACTGTTTCTAGAGCAGGGTGCTGATGTTAATCATGCCGATACTCTTGGCTATACTGCTCTTATGTGGGCAGCTGTTTATGAACATACAGAGATGGTTAGATTGCTTATAGAGCGGGGTGGTGATGTTAATGGTGCAAATAATGCTGGCAATACTGCTCTTATGTTGGCAGCTAACGCTGGACATGAAGATATAGCTAGATTGCTTATAGAGCATGGGGCTGACGTTAATCTTGTAGCTGATAGAGATGGGTTTACTACTCTTAGTTATGTTATTTACAAGTCGACAATACCAACTGCAGAAGAGCTGCAGAGACCTAACCAGCTAAATCTTGGCATTCCGAACCTAGAGCAGCCGGCAAGGCAATTTCTAAGTGAAGTATTTGAGGGTAACGAGCTTGCTTATGCAGCAGCCCGAGGCGATACTAAGCACGTGGTAGAATTACTTTCCACTCCAAGCCAAGCTCAACCACAATCACCTCAGGCGCAATCGTTGATTGCTCAGTTGCGTAAGCTGCTTGCTTCTTGTGCCATACTGCCACCAGCGATACCACCTCAACCTCTTAACATTAACCATCAAAATACTCAAGGTATGACAGCGTTACATTGGGCTGCTGCTCAAGGACATAACAATATAGTAAAACTATTACTTGATTTTGGTGCAAATGTTAACCTACAAAATGCAGAGGGCAATACACCGTTACACTTAGCAGCTCGCAACGGCAACCTGAGTGTGGTTAAACTTTTGCTTGCGCGTGGCGCTAATGCTACTGTTGTTAACCGACAAGGTCAGACTGCTTTGGCTCTTGCCTATAGGTATCATCATCCTGATGTTCTTGCTTTCTTAGAAGCACAAGCAGGCCGGGCTGTGTTTGGCAGAGTATCACAATTAGGTCGTAGAGGAGGCTTTGCATGGCAGCCTACAGGTGAGCTTCTTCCGCCTGAAGTTGCGAGACAAATTGCCCAGCTTGCACAGGCTCCTGTCCACCCTACATTGCCATCGGGATCACATTCGTAAGTTTGTTAGCGTTTTAAGATGTCTGGTAGTACACAATTATGCAAATATACCAGTAGCACAAGAAGTTTTACAGAGAGCCTTTCAAGAATTGCCACGTCAAGAAACACTTCAACTTTATCCAGGATTTAACCCTGATACAATTTTATTAACCTCATTGCAGCTCATATGACAAGACATCCTGCTGCCTGCGGAGCTTTCCGTAGATCTGACGCTTAAGGCTATATTAAGAGGCAGGATTTGGAATTGTTTATTATGATCGCTCATTAAGCCATAATGACTTACAAGAATTTTCAATTAAAATAAAAAAACCCTTGTTTTGTTTATCAATTTCTTTCTATAATAAATTTAATAAGAAAAATCAGTAAAAGCCTGGGGGCAAATAAAGAAGAGGAGAATATAATGATACTATCTATTAATAAAAAACCCTACCATATACTTATGGCTTTAATTGCTATGCTTTTGATAAATTTATTCGCACCAGCTCAAAATAATTATACTATACACTTTGTTAATAACACCGATCTGCCCGCAATTCAATTTTGTGTTATCTATCAGTCTGTAGATAGCAATGGTGCGCCCCAGGTAAAATCTTCTTTCCTCCCACTATCGCTTACCACTTCGTCTGAAAAGATACTAATTTTTGTAAGTTACACGCTGTCTCAACCTTTTGGCTTTAGCTATGGGCCGTTGGGAAGAGGGTTCACGACAATAGATTGGTCACAAACAGGTGCTTGTATTGGATTACCTCCTACAGTCCCTGACCTTTCATCCGCTGCCTACTTTACGCCTTGTGTTAGTCCTCAAGTTCTTGAGCAGTACACACTACAAGAGATCGAGGGGGTGCCCGGAGGATTTGGGACCAGCGTCTTAACTCCACAATCATATATTCCTTCCAGCTGTGTTCCGTTTAAAAACGGCGACACCTACACCCTAACTCTTGCCGATGATGAAGCCCAGCCCAAGGGATATGGGTTTAAGAAACTGGTAATTACCTATGGCAAGCGTATTACAAGCACAATAATATAACTGGGCTATCAATTTAGTCAATGCTTTTCGGTGTGCAGTAAAAAATTATTTAATTCTTCTATAAATATAGCAGCAAGTTTAATTATAATGATACGTATAGTCAGGGATAATGTCAAAACTTGAACGTTAACTTTAGCTTTAGGAAAAAATGTTACTCAAAATTAGTATACTATAATACTATAGCGTATCAAAGAGTTGGCAGATAGTCTAGGCTTGGGCAACATTTTATCAACAAAAAAATTCTATGGAGCTTCTCGTATTTTTTAGTTGGAAGTAGCCTATTTCAATCTACGAAAGCAGATTAATAGAAAGTAGCTATTGACCTGAAGGGTAAATATTAATCAAATACCTCTTTTTATATTCATAATACAGGTGCTCATTGCTCTCGTTTAAGAAAAGTTCTAACTGTTTCATATCAACTTTGTACCTATTAAATAAAGCTATGATATCTCTAAAATCTTCGTTGCTTATTTCTTGTTTGCCTACGTAAAGCTGTATCTTATCGCCTACGCCTTTAATTAATTTTATGCTTTTAATTTTCTTTGCCCATTCAAAAAATGCGTCTTCATCACGTCGTGAAAAAAATTTAACGCGCTTACATTCAAGAACAATGTGGCTGTTTTCCATTTTTAAAACCTATTTTTTTCTACCAGGACGGGCTTTTCCGCCTGGAAAAACATTATCGTAATCTTTGCTTTTACCGGAATATTCAACATCCCAATGCGGACCGCCATGACCATTTGGGCCTGAAGGTACCCATATATTTCCCTTTTTGTCTGGCCAGCCATATCCAGGACCATTTGGATTCTTTACCTTTTTTCCATCCCAGCTTTTGGCAGGAATATAGCCGTCTTTTTCAGTGGGCTTTCCAGGAGCTTGTGCATCTTCATTTTTGTTGCTGCTTTCTCTTTCAATGTTATCACGTTCTTTGAGAAACCTTGTAATATCTTTAATATTAAAATCTAAATGGTACGCTGCTTTCTCTCTGTTGTTTGCCATGGCTTGTATGACAAGACCGATTGCGCCACCAACTACTACACCTGCTATAATTACTGGAGGACCAAAGAATGCCCCGGCAGCCCCTCCTGCTGTCGCTCCCTCGCCAAATGCAATAGCTATGCTCATGCCAGCAGCAATGGGTAAGGTCATGTTATGTGTCAAGATCTCATAGTCGCCCAATAAATAAGTGTGATAGCCTTCAAGTTCAATTGAGTAAACTCTAAGTGGTTTTTTTATGAACTTTATATAAGTAATTGGTATCAATTTAATGCCACTGCTTAATAAAAAATCACCCGGTTGTAACTTATATGCAGAAACCCATGCCTTTTTCGAGGGTACGTAAAATTTTTGAGTTGGTGTGCACAAAATATCATTGTTAGAATTTTTATCAAAGCCAACCCTAAAGTAACAATTCGTTTTACTCATGCCACTTGCTTTTACACAGCCTTTAACGTGTTTGCCTAAGTGTAGGTCATAACTTGTTACTGATTGCTTGTGGTTGAATTGATTTTCATAGAGCTGTTTAATTCTCTTCCAACCTCCTACTACCTTTATGTGGGCGTATTCACCAAATCCATGCGCTTGCGCTAATTTACTCATAAACAAAGAAAGAAAAAACGTGCTATAGATATAGATAATAAGCTTTTTTACGCGGCCAGACTTAGTGTGATATTTCATAAAATAATTATGATTAATTTAAATTTTATATATCTTTGTGGTGCTTTCATTTTTGAACAGTGCGTCAATGTGCTAGTACCTTTATACATAATTGCTATAATATAGTGCAAGATTTTTATCTTACTACAACAAGATTTCCAGTTATATTGACGCGGAAAGTGTACCATATTGATATTGTGTGGATGAAATACAAAAAATTATAAATGATTTTAATAATAACTCTTTGCTCTTTCTTCTCATTTCTAGCTTACATTCTAACTTTTCAGCAAAATGCCTTTATTTCACCATAATTGGTGCGATTACCCTGTCTTTATGTAACTTCTTATTGACAACTTGTATTTATGTTTTTATATATTAAAAATAGATTAGGTATTTATGCAACAAGGCCTGACCTAGTTTACTTGTTTAATTCGTGTAAAAAAAGGAGAATAGTAATGATAATAATATCTATTAATAGAAAGTATACCATATGCTCATGGCTTCGGTGGCTATGCTTTTGCCAAATGCATTTTGCACAAGCTCAAAATGATTATATCATACACTTTGTCAATAAAACCGGGCTTCAAGACAGCGCATTTACCTTTTACGTCACCACTCCAGCAACTGGAAAACAGGGAGGGGAGCTGGATTTCAGCCATCAGTTACTGTTAGTTTGATAGCAGGAGAGCCGAGTGTAGTTATCGAAGCAAAGCATAAACTTATCTCACCCTATTCTTTTACTAATAAAGCATGGGCAGGAAAATCATGGGAAAATATTTTGAAGACTACCGCAACTGGTTATGCTCACGGTTGTATCTTGCCACAGGTTGGACCGGCTGGATACATAGAAGCGGTAGCTTATTTATCTTATGAAGAGGCAACGATACCCCGTGCGTGGGTGCCGTCTTCTGTTCCACTAAAGCCTTTGCCTTGTGTAGTGTTTGAAAATGGATATACCTATACCCTAACTCTAGCCGACGATGAAAATGCACCTCAAGGATATGGGTTCAAAAAATTGGTGATTACTTAGTGAGAGGTTTAACCACAAGAAAGAGGAGATGTAATATACCTCCTCTTTTAGGCACAATGACCCAGGCTAGCTAAAGCCCATCTTTAAATAGAATAAAATAAAATTCACCAAAAAATAATTATACTATTAATTTTTGGCACATCGGCAGAACAGTTATAAATAAATATAAGCATGGATATCAGAAATGGGTTCATCAATAAGTTATAAATGAACCATACGATAATCGTGCAACATCGTTGATCTTAGAAAGCGTGTTATTTCGGTGGTTTCTAGATAATTCTTACGTTGGTTCTCCATTTTGGAACAAAAGATAGGGTCAAAAATGGTGTATGTCAACAATTCATAATTTATTGACATAGAAAAAAAGGCTTATTATGCGCACAACAGACTCACTCGCCTGCGCTAAGCTTTCCTTCTCCTTGCGCGTACACTAAAAAGCAAAGCGGCTTCAAAATAATTGATTTAAAATAATTTAAGCTAAAAAATTTTCAGTAATTTATTAATAAGCCGAGGACAAAGCAATTTTTAATTATACTAAATCAGGATACAACATGTATGTCCTGCAAATACATCCCTTGTCTATACAAAAAAGCTTTGATTGAGCAAGACGTAATTAATCATTTTTTCTTGCTACCAAAACATACTCGTACTTATAAGCTCAAGAAACTTAAGAAGATGACCCTGATGGAGGCATATGGCCCGGGGCCTGAGCAAACTGGGCAATTATGTCAGCTATCTCGGGGGGGAGGGTAGCGCCGGTGGGTGTAGGCTGCCATGCAAACTCTCCTGCTCGACCTGCTCGTGATACTCTACCAAACACAGCGCGCCCTGCCTGTCTTGCCAATAGGTCAACAATAGCAGAACGATGATATTGTTGGGCAAGAACCAGAGGAGTCTGACCCTGTCGGTTAACCATAGTAACATTAGCACCACGTGCAAGTAAGAGTCTAACGGTACTTAAGTTACCATTACGAGCTGCTAAGTGTAACGGTGTATCACCCTGTGCATTTTGTAGATTAATATTTGCACCAAACTCAAGTAATAGTTTTATTATATCGTCATGTCCTTGAGCAGCAGCCCAATGTAACGCTGTCATACCATGGCCATCTTGATGGTTAATAGTAAGTGGTTGAGCTTGCGGTAGAGTGGAAAGTAATTCTACCACGCGCTTAGTATCTCCTCGAGCTGCTGCATAAGCAAGCTCGTTACCCTCAAATACAGCACTTAAAACCTGCCTTGCGCGTAGCTGCAGAGCAAATCTTTGAAGATGTTCTCCAGTGGGTATTCTTGCCCCATGCTCTATAAGTACTCTAGCTATCTCTGTGTAGCCATATAGAGCTGCCCATGTAAGAGCAGTATTGCCATAATTATTAGCACGATTAACATCAGCACCATGCTCTATAAGCAATCTAACCATCTCTGTATGTCCATAAGCAGCTGCCAAGATAAGAGCAGTATTGCCATGAACATCGGCATAATTAACATCAACGCCAGCACTGAGGGCAGCTTCGACTCCTTCAAGATTGCCATTCTCTGCTGCATTTATCAATTCTTGGTTGGCAGGGTTTGCTGGTCCTTGTACGTGCATACACTCTAAGAGCAGAACATTAGATAACGACAAGCCAATCATGAGTAATTTTATAGCAACTTTAATCATACTATAATTCTTTCCATTAAGATCTTATATTTCTATTTTTGATTATATCAAAAGCCAAGCAATATAATCAATACTTTAACGATTTTTAACTCTGCATGCTTTAGGACATACTTTTGAGCACTGTTTGCTTAAGCTGCTTATCCTTGCCAATAGCTCACAGTATAGGTTACTCTCATGCTGACCCTGATGGAGGTATATGGCCGGCGGCCTGAGCAAACTGGGCAATTATGTCAACTATCTCAGGGGGAAGGGTAGTGCCTGTAGGCTGCCATGCAAACCCTCCGACTCGACCTGCTCGTGACACTCTACCAAACACAGCACGACCTGCTTGTGCTTCTAAGAAAGCGACAACATTAGGATGATGATACCTATAGGCAAGAGCCAAAGCAGTCTGACCTTGTCGGTTAACAACAGTAGCATTAGCGCCACGCGCAAGCAAAAGTTTAACCACACTCAGGTTGCCGTTGCGAGCTGCTAAGTGTAACGGTGTATTACCCTCTGCATTTTGTGGGTTAATATTTGCACCAAAATCAAGTAATAGTTTTATTATATCGTTATATCCTTGAGCAGCAGCCCAATGTAACGCTGTCATACCATGACTATCTGGATGGTTAATGTTAATTTGAGGGGGTATCATTGGGGCCAGTATGGCATAAGAAGCAAGCAGTTTACGCAATTGAGCAATCAACGATTTGGTCTGAGGTGATTGTGGTTGAGCCTGGGGTAAAGTAGAAAGTAATACTACCACGCGCTTGGTATCGCCCCGGGCGGCCGCATAAGCAAGCTCATTACCTTCAAATACAGCACTTAAAGCTTGCCTGGTCCGTTGTAGAGCCGCAGGAAAGTCAGGAACCCCTTGAGCAAATCTTTGAAGATCCCCTTCAGTGGGTATTCTTGCCCCATGCCCTATAAGCACTCTAGCTGTATTTATGCGCTCATATAGAGCTGCCCATATGAGAGCAGTACTGCCATAATTATTAGCACGATTAACTTCAGCACCCTGCTCTATAAGCAATCTAACTATATCTGTATGTCCATAAACAGCTGCCCACATAAGAGCAGTAGTGCCATTATTATTAGCACGATTAACATCAGCACCCTGCTCTATAAGCAATCTAACCATCTCTGTATGTTCATAAACAGCTGCCCACATAAGAGCAGTATAACCATCACTATCAGCATAATTAACATCAACGCCAGCATTGAGGGCAGCTTCGACTCCTTCAAGATTGCCATTCTTTGCTGCATTTATCAATTCTTGGTTGGCAGGGCTTGCTAGTCCTTGTACGTGCATACACTCCAAGAGCAGAACATTAGATAACGACAAGCCAATCATGAGTAATTTTATAGCAACTTTAATCACACTATAATTCTTTCCATTAAGATCTTATTATTTCTATTTTTGATTATATCAAAAGCCAAGCAATATAATCAATACGTTAACGATTTTTAACTCTGCATGCTTTAGGACATACTTTTGAGCACTGTTTGCTTAAGCTGCTTATCCTTGCCAATAGCTCACAGTATAGGTTACTCTCATGCTGACCCTGATGGAGGTATATGGCCGGCGGCCTGAGCAAACTGGGCAATTATGTCAACTATCTCAGGGGGAACGGTAGCGCCTGTAGGCCGCCATGCAAACTCTCCGACTCGACCTGCTCGTGATACTCTACCAAACACAGCACGACCAGCTTCTCTTGCTAATAAGTCAACAATAGCAGAACGATGGTATTGCCGGGCGAGAGCTAGAGGAGTCTGACCTTGTCGGTTAACAATAGTAGCATTAGCACCACGTGCAAGTAAGAGTCTAACGGTAGTTAAATTACCGTTGCGAGCTGCTAAATGTAACGGTGTATTACCCTCTGCATTTTGTAGGTTAATATTTGCACCAAGATCAAGTAATAGTTTTACGATATCGTCATGTCCTTGAGCAGCAGCCCAATGTAACGCTGTCATACCATGACTATCTTGATGGTTAATAGTAAGTGGTTGAGCTTGCGGTAGAGTGGAAAGTAATTCTACCACGTGCTTAGTATCTCCCCGGGCTGCTGCATAAGCAAGCTCGTTGCCTTCAAATACAGCACTTAAAGCTTGTAAGACGCGTTGTTTTAGGTTGCCAGCGTTTGGTATTCTTGCTCCATGCTCTATGAGCACTCGAGCAGTTGCCAGTAGTCTGGGTCTAGATGAAGCAATGGTTATCGACTTTAAAAGAGTAGACATAAGGATAGTGTTACCACCACTATCTACGCGATTAACATCAGCACCATGCTCTATAAGTAACTCAACTACGTTTCTATGTCCATTTATAGCTGCCTCCCCAAGAGCAGTATTACCATAATGAGGTGTATAATTAACATCAGCTCCATATTCTATAAGTAATCTAACTGTATCTGTATGTCCACCACGAGCTGCAGCCATAAGAGCAGTTTGCCCATACCTATCAGCACGATTAACATCAGCACCATGCTCTATAAGCACTCTAACTATATCTGTATATCGCCCTGGCCCTGCAGCTGCCAACATAAGGGCAGTATTATCATCATTATTAGCACGATTAACATCAGCACCATGCTCTATAAGCAATCTAACTGTTTCTGTCTTTCCATAACCAGCTGCCAAGATAAGAGCAGTATAACCATCACTGTCAGCATGATTAACATCAGCACCATATTTTATAAGTAATCTAACTATCTCTATACGCCCATTTAGAGCTGCGAGTGAAAGAGCAGTATCACCTTTACTATTGGTATGATTAACATCAGCACTGTGCTCTATTAAGTATTGAACTACTTGGGTCTCTCCCCTCATGGTTTCCACTATGAGAGCAGTATAGCCAAGAGTATCAGCGTAATTAACATCAGCACCAGCATTGAGTGCAGCTTCAACTTCTTCAGCATTTCCATTATAGGCTGCATTTATCAATTCTTGATTGGCAGGGTTTGCTTGTTCCATACATCCTAATGGTATAGCATGAGATAATGATAAACCAACTGTAAGCACTACTGCGAAGTATAATGTTTTAATCGTGCTATTATCTTTCTTTGAATTTATAAATAAAAACTATACTAATAATTATAATTGATTTATAAAAATAAACAAGTTTTGTGCAAGAATGTTAACAAAACTTGTTTTACTATTAAAATAAGCCTATGATAAAATTTTCAAGTATTTTCTATGTGCCAGTTTAATGTATGGCTTTGAACAGCAAAAGAGAGCGCTACGCATGTTGTAGGCTTTGCTGATTCTTGAGCACACCGTGCTTGAAGATTGTGCTTATTGCCGTTGGCTTTAAATTCAAAAACATACTGTCGTTGAGGTGTTATAAATAAGCCTTTACCTGGAGATTGTTGGTAGAGCGTTAGATTTATGAATTCAAGAATAAGATAAAAAAGAGCTTCGTAATTTTTAGGGTGATTAATAGTAGCGCTTTCAGGTAAAGAACCGTAAAAGTTACTGAGCATGCTTAAAAAAAGGTTAAGATCTTCATTGCGTAAAGCATCCCGCAACTGAGAAAGATAGTTATCAAGAAGTGCTTTATCTATACGAGCAAAGGCATCTATCAACGCATGAATAAATGATGCATGAACTTCTAAATTAGGATATCCGACAGTATACTCACCATCCCGAGGGCTATAATCTTTGATCGTTACATAGCCACTTTGGTAGAGAAGAGCAAAAAGAGGGAGCGGCTCAAGGTCAACCGAACCAAGAGAAAACTCAGAAACTTTTTTACCATCAAGTTCTGATGCAAGCATAAGATTATGCCTAAAAAGATCTTTCAGAAATGATGGTGTGCCAGTTTCAAACCAATAGTTACTAAATCTCTTATTTTTTAAAGCAAGCAATACCGAAAAAGGATTATATACCTGCTCAGAATATGCTGCAAATCGATAGCCGTTATACCAAGCTTGCATGTTATGGACAAGTTCTGGTAGTGTAGTCTTTTCTTTATCAGCAAAACGTGCAAGATAGTGGTCAAAAAACAGTAAAAGTTCTTCTTGAGTAAAGCCAACTAAGGTTCCATACTCTTGACTATTGCTAATATCTTCAAGATTATTGATACCGGTAAATACTGATGTTTTTGAAAATTTACTAATACCGGTCAAAAATACAAAGCGAATATAAGCACTGAGGCTTTTGATAGCAGTATAAAAGTCTTTTAGTATACTTTGCTGCTCATGTGCTACTTGATAATTGTGTAAATGAGATAGAAGGGGATGGTCGTACTCATCGACAAGAATAACAACTTTGCCCTGTTGTGATAATTGTGTTACTAATGCGTAAAGCTTGGCTTCTAATGATGGCGCATCACCAAGGCTTATTCCTGCTTGTCGAGCTTTCCATTCAAGGAGCCATGACAGGTTAATTTTTAAATCTTCTGGTGTTTCGTGTGATATTGATGAAAAATCAATATGAATAATAGGGTAGGTATTCCAGTTATAGTCACTTGAACTAATCCATAGGTCAGCAAAGAGCTCTTTATTGCCCGAGAAAATCTCTTTAAGCGTCGAAATCAAGAGTGACTTACCAAAACGCCGTGGACGAGAAAGAAAATAATTGCGACCTTCAGTAATTAACTTATATATGTGCTGAGTCTTGTCAACATATATATAATTTTCATGAAGTATTGTTACTATATCTTGTATGCCGATAGGCAATTTTTTCATAGTAGGTTATTCTTTTGCATAAGATGCAACAAATCTTGAGCGCTTATAGTTTTGATGGTGGTATCTCTCCGAGTAGAGTTAGCAGATGGCTGCTTAGATTGAACATTTTTGCAAGGACCCTCGACAGGATATCCCTTGTCAAACCAATCTTGTATGCCACCTTCATAGAGTTTAACGTTTTCAAAGCCCAATTGCCTAAAAAGAAACCATGCCTCACGGCTTAGCGTGCAACTATAGTGAGTGCCATATACGACAACTTCTACCTCTTTGGGCAAGGCACGAGCAAATGCTTCAACTCTGCTTAAGGGAACATTGACCGATCCTTTGATATGACAATCTCTATAATGTTCTTCATCGAGTATATGTATGACTTCTAATCTGTCTACGACATCGATTGGTCTCTCTTGCGCCATTTTTCCCCCTCATTTTTTATGGTTCTTTATTAAGATAGCACAGCTGAAAATAATACCTCAATAATTTATTTGCAAAATAAAATTATTCTATTTCAGCGTAAAGCTTTCTAGTATATACTAAGTACTTATCTATGTTGCCTTGTGTTCAAAAGTGAAAGGTTGCCTTAAGAATTATGAAAAAGCTTCCTATAGGTATAAGTGATTTTCATACATTGGAATTACGACGTTCTGTAAAACCTCGCGATAGAAAATGACAGTGTGCAAAAATCAAGCACCTTTCCCGTGGGCTATGTATGTTGCTGAAACAAGAATCACCTTTTATCCTGTCCACGACGCTTCGGCAAATAGAAGATAAAAAGTATTACGAAAGATTTTTGGGCAGAAAGAAAAAGGTTGTTTTAATCGGAGTTTCTTTCGATACCTAGACAAGAAATTTAGCACCTGATTGGATACTTAAGATCCTTCCATAAGGAGGGAAGCTTCATGCTTGTAATGCTTTTCTCCAGGCGGCTAAGCTATCACTTGATCGGGCTACTTTGCCACCTAAGGCATAAAGTTTTTCATACAGGATATTTCGTGGTTCCTTAAGCACGTTTGACAGAAGCGCATTCCATATAGCCGTAGTAATAATATAGGCAATATCCGTTGTAATAATTCTATAAACTAAGGGATGCATGGTCGGGGTTATTTGTTTTGCAAGACCAAGAGCTAGGGGGCTTAAGAAGTAACCAGAAAGTGCCGAAAAAATTGCTTGCTTAATGAAATCCTCGTTAATGTGCTGTGCATAAGTACCGTCTGACCAAGGGCAAACGATATCTTCTTCAGAAACAAAAGTGCCTCTACCCGGACCTGAAACCCCTCTTATACCACATACGCGAGCGGGTAGAATTTCACCTGAAGGGCATGTAATAGGAGTTTCTTGTGCTTGTGATGTAATAAGATTTGGTGATGCTTCCCATGCGTCCAAAGCACTCTTAAGTACCTGAATGAGTCCAAGTGACTTAAGGCCGCTCATATAAAAGTCATTGTAGCGCTCCTCGTACGTTGGATCAAGAAATAACGTTTCTAAGAGATGCCCATACAGCAATTTGTTTTGATTGCTGATAAGAGTGCCTATATTTAACCATTGTAACTGTTGAGGAATATAGTATTGAATTGCTTGATTTATAAGCTTTTCATTGCTTGTAAGGCAACCTGCTTGATCTGCTAGCCATGCAGCGCCCATACCAAGCGCAGCATATGCAGCCTGCTGAGCAGTGATTGATTTTTGTCCATAGGACGGGAAAAGTAAGCCAAGCGTAATCGTAATCGTAAAAAACTTATTTAGAAAATTGATCCGTCTAAGCATGGTTTGTCCTTTGTTTTTAACTTATTCTACGTTACCTAGTTTCTTAATTATTAATATTATACAATTTGTTTAAAAAATAAAACAATAAAAGATTTTAATTAGGCAGCTTAATTGCACGAACTATGCCGTGGCCGTAAGGGTTTTTACCGAAGGCACGAACTTCATAAAATTTTTAAAAACTCAAGTGTTGAGAAAGGTTATGGGTAATTATTACGCTATAACCATTATAATCATTGACCAAACGTAGTGCACAAGAAAGCGGTTCTGAAACTCATGAATAAAAACATATATATTGGTTGGTTGAGCAGTGTCTTGTGCTTGATACTACCAAGCACGCATGGCTTTATTGAAGAAAAACCCTTAGTAGTAGTAATAACGTCCTATAATAATAAAAATTGGTATCAGCGTAATTTAGACTCTGTTTTTTCTCAAAAGTATCATAATTATCGAGTTATCTATATCGATGACGCATCACCCGATGGTACCGGTGAGCTTGTAGAGCAGTATATACAAGAAAAACATCAGGAAGAACGCGTAGTCTTACTACGTAATACATCCTGGGAAAGCCAGATGGCTAATCACTATAAAGCTGTCCATAGGTGCGATGACAACGAAATTATTGTCCAGCTCGATGGTGATGATTGGTTTGCTCACCCGCACGTTCTGGAATTAGTTAACACTATTTATTCAACGCATACTCTGGACACATGGATTACCTATGGTGGAGGGGTATTTTGGCCAAGCGGTGAGGTATTTCTCAAGCCAGAGAGCACCGGTTTAATTGCTCAGCTTAAGATCAAAAACAACGACCTGAGAAGTCGGCCATTTCTTTATGGTCATCTTCGTACATTCTATGCATGGCTCTTTAAAAAACTTAAGCTTGAAGATCTTATGATAACAAGCAGCTTCTATCCCATGACTCCAGGTCCTGATGGTGCTTTTATGCGGCCTATGCTAGAAATGGCAGGATGGCGTCATAGCTATCAAATAGACCAACCAGTTTATATATGGAATATGCTTAATCCCCTGAGTCAGATACGCATTAATAGTGCTGGGCAGTACACATTAGGTGATCTGATAGATTCATGGCCTAAATATCCAAGCCTGTCGTCCGATGAACAGATAATTAAAAGTTATGAACGGAACAAAGTAAGTTACGTTCTTTTTGTTTCAGATACAACAGCGTCTTTGCTAGCCATGTGCTTGAAGTCTCTTCATGCCCGCGCTCAAGGTATCGGTAGAATTATAGGTATATATGGCTCCAATACCCATAAAGCAGATGCCTATAGCATGCTTGTTCATCAGTTCCCCCGACTTAAGCTTATGCGGCATAGTCCTGCTATGGGTAAAAGCTTCTCATTATTTTTGCATGACATCCTGAAAAATCTGCCCGAAGAGCATGTTGTTTTAGCATTGCCAACGGTAGGCGTAGCTCAAACATGTAATCTTACGTATTGTATACAAGAGCTAGAAAGAACGTATGCGTACGGCTTTTATTTGACACGTAATGAAAGCCCAGCTTTAGTGTATGCACCCTTGTCGGACCGGCTTCGAGCATGGCATCTTGCCGCTGGTAGCAACGTATGGCGCTATCCCAATTCTCTTGGTGCAGTACTGTATCGTAAAAAAGACATTATAAAAAAACTGAGATATATGCATTGTTCAAGCTTGAGCGAATTCCTGATATCTTGGTCGCATCAAAGCTGTACTGAAAAAACGTTGGGGCTTTTTTTTAAAGAGTCTCCCATGAAGGATATCAAGGGCAGAACATGAGCATGTACTTTATGTGGGCAAGTTTCTTGTTGTTTGGACTATCGATATACGGTAGAGTTCCTCAAGCTCAAAAAGGCGAACTTCCTCTTGTTGTTATTATAACGTCATATAATAATAATGATTGGTATCGACGCAACTTAGATTCAGTGTTTTCTCAAAATTATCATAATTATCGAGTCATCTATGTTGATGACGCATCATCAGATGGTACAGGCGAGCACGTAGAGCTCTATATCAAAGAAAAAAAACAAGAGCATCGCACAGTACTTATACGTAATAAAGAGTGGGTTGGTGGTATGGCTAATCATTACCTGGCAGCTCATATGTGTGACGACCATGAGATTATTGTTCACCTTGATGGTGATGATTGGCTTGCTCATCCTGGCGTGCTTACATTAGTTAATGATATTTACATGCGTAACGGTAATGTGTGGATAACCTATGGTGGGGCTGAGTGGTGGCCAAGTGGGGGAAACTTTCTAAACCTATCTTTGAGCAGGCTTGCATCGCTTAGGATTAATGAAAATAACGTGAGACAAGCTCCGTTTTTATATTCTCACTTACGTACATTTCGTGCATGGCTTTTTAAAAAGGTTAAACTTGAAGATCTTACTATAGCAAGCAGTTTTGCTCCTGTTGCCCCAAGTCCCGATACCGCCCTTATGCTTCCTATGCTAGAAATGGCGGGAGCCGATCATGTCTATGAAATACCACCAAAACCACCTGTATACATATGGAACCAAGCTAATCCTATCAGTCAACATCGATTAAGCGCTACCCGGCAATGGGAACTTGGACTTACCATTTACTCATGGCCACAGTATGCTCGCTTGATGTCCCACAAGCAAGAGCTTATTAAGAACTATATGCATAGTAAAGTCTGTTATATGCTTTTCGTTTCCGATAGAACGGTGCCATTACTGAAGCCCTGTCTTGCATCACTCCGTGCTCGTGTTCAAGGTATCGGCAAGATTATAGTTATTTACGGACCTTCGAGTAAAAAAACTGATGTCTATAGAAAGCTTGTTCAAGCATTTCCTCGCACAACGCTTATTCGCTATAGCCCTGCCATGAGAGATAATTTTCCGTTATTCTTGAGTGAGCTTATTCAGCAGGTACGGGAAGAGCATATAGTCTTAGCTGTTCCAACAGTCGGAGCTGCTCGAGAATGTAATCTTACCTATTGCATCAGAGAGTTAGAAAGAACATATGCGTATGGTTTCTATTTGACACTTCAAGAAGATCCAAGGACAACCTGTATACGGTTATCTGAAAATCTACGAGCATGGCATCTTACTGCTGGTAGTAACGTATGGAGCTATCCCAATTCTCTTGGCGCAGTGCTGTATCGTAAAAAAGATATTATAGAAAAACTGAGAGAGATGTATAACTATAGCGTAATTGAATTTATAACAGAATGGTCATATCAGGACTTTGCTGAAAAAACGCTCGGGCTTTTTTTTGTCACATCACCTATGAAAAAACTGTAGTTGGCATAAAGTGTCCCGGTGTACAGACTTTTTGAACATAAGGGTTAGAGAAAGTGCCATGAGGATCAAGCTGCATTCGAACTCGGTTAAACTCATCAAGCTTTTCTCCATAAAGTTTATGAGTACGTTCATAATCTAAAAAGTTAATCTTGCCCCAATGAGGACGTCCATTATAGTTGAGCATGAGCTCTTCAAATTCACGATAAAAATCTTCGGGCATGCGGCTGCTTGTGATATTGACAAATACTACATTCTGACCTGCGGCAGGGCTTAAGTACGTGTTCTCTTCAGCATTAACAAACCTAAACAAGATACCACACATAAAAATATAATGACCCAGCTTCAAATATTTTTTAACAAGTCTGTGAATATCACCAGCGGCATCAACAAGCTTTTCGATGGGAATAGCAATTTCTGCTGACTCGATAGGGATATTTGTTGCTTCTTTTCCATAAAAAAGCTCATACGGCGCTTTACCCGAAGAGCACATGCTATCGTGAGGGTAGGCTATTTGATGAGAAACCGTGGTTGCTTTATAAAAAATATCACCAAGATAAGGTGTTACATGCGGAAACCAATCAACTAAACGTGCACATAGACTGTTTATCCATGGCCCCAAAAGCACCTTCTCTTGTATGAGATGAAAAAATGAAGTGGTTGACGGAGTTGCTTCAGGAACTTTGTCCCAGGTATAGGTAATGACTTTATTGGTATAAGGATTCCAATAAAACATAAAGTAGTCGTGGTCATTATATAATCTTAGGTAACTTTTGCGTAACGTATTCCAATCAAGAACTGTTCGTGCATGACTCACCTTAAATAGGGGTGTGCACTGAAGAGTTATCGCATAGATAATGCCTAGTGCGCCAATATTGACACGCGCAGCGGCAAATTCTTCGGGTGCAGTTTGTGGAGTTAATAGGTGAACTCGACCATCAGCAGTTACAAGCTCTATCTGTATTGCAAAATCAGAAAGTGTACCCGTGTGGCCTGTTCCGTGGGTTGCAGTCGCGAGTGCACCAGCCAAACTTTGTGCTTGTGTAAACGATTGATTTGGCAAAGCAAGCCCAATCTTGGCAAGTTCGTGATTAAGCTCGTATAGCTTAATGCCGGCTTCTACTCGTACGCAGTTTGTAGCGGTATCGACACGCAGTATGCGATTAAGCTTGTCAGTATTAATGAGGTAGTCAGTGCAGACTATAGGACTCCATGAGTACGAAGAGCCGTAAGCACGAATCTTGCGATTGCTTGAAGTAGCTCGTAATATAATTTCACGAAGTTCTTGAAGATTGTTTGGCTGAAAGATATATAAGGGGCTACATCGTTGACAGCCTGACCAGTTCCGCCAAAGTTGCTGGCAGCCAGCTGAGAACATAATGCTGGCAATAATAATGCTTGTAGCAGTACCAATAAAGATAATTTTTTTCATAGTGGAGAGTGCCTTTCTCGCGCTCAGTTTTCTTGCTACTACCCATCTCTGTACTAAGCATAGCATACTAATCCTAATTTTTTCGATAATTTTTTATTTTAGCAATTTAAAATTGATTTGCTTGTTGGGTATCCGGTTTTTCTTGCTTTAATAAAATACTGTTTTATGGTTAAATGGTATATTAATGTACGTTAGTAGCTTAACATGCACCATTATAAGAAAGAATCACCCATGCAAAACTTAAACTGCAGGTTTTTTATTTTTAGTAGTATTGTGCTAGCTTTTACGTGTCAAAAAATTGTAAGCATGGAGGAGCAGCCCACCAAAAAGCGTAAACCTGAATCCGAAGCATCAACAGACCCTATAGTGAAAAGAGTTTGTTATGGGAATTTTAAAGTTAATGCTCTCAATAGCAACGGTACAACTGCTCTTCATAAAGCAGCAGCCAAAGGCGAAATAAATCGTGTAAAAGACCTTATAGAAAAATATAAGTTTGATGTTAATCTTCCTAATGCAGGTGGCAAGAGCCCCCTACATATTGCTGCCCTTAGTGACCAAATTGAAATTATCAAGCTACTTATGCACTATGGTGCTAATGTTAATAGTCAGGATAAAAAAGGCAATACGCCCCTCATGACTGCTCTATATAGCAATAATAGCATCATTGCTAATTTTCTCATAGAAAACGGAGGAGGCGTTACCAGTGCATATGAGAAACACAAGTTACCCCTTCCTGAAAATATAAATCTAGCACATAATACATCAGTAAGCACGCATAAATCCTATCATGGAATTGCAATCAATGGGCTCAATAGAAGCGGTACCACTGCTCTTCATAAAGCAGCAGCCAAAGGCGAAATAGGTCGTGTGTTAAGACTTATAATAGACCATAGTTTTAACGTCAATCTTCCTGACAAACAAGGTAGGGCCCCGCTTCATCTTGCTGCTTTAAACGGCAAGCATCAACTAGTAGAATTACTTATAAGATGTCATAATGCTGATGTTAATCTTAAAGATAATAAAGGCAATACGCCTCTTAGTAATGCAGTTTTGCATAATAATAAAAAAACAGCACAGATTCTTATGAGTCATGGTGCTGACCCCGATACAATCACTTGGCATTCTTATAAAAATGACAAGCTTATTTGAAAACAATGAGCACTGGATGTGCAGTAGGCTCACGTAATTATTTAACTTTATTTGGCCCGCAGCCCATCTGAGCGTCAAATAAGATTCAATCAGCACAGGTGATTGCTCGAAAATTTAGCAGCTTTTTTAGCTCGACTATAAAGCTTTATCATCTTGTGGGGTAATTTTTTGCATTTTATTTCTTGACTATCTTGCTATATTTATGCAATAATTAAAAATAAAGTTAATAGCTAATAAATAGAAATGGGCAGACTGTGATTAAAATTATTACAAGATTACTCCTGATTGGCCTATCATTATCTCACGCTATGTCCTTAGAGTCTATGCAAGTCCAAGAGCCAACTAACCCCGCCAGCTTTAAATTACAAAGAGCAGTCGAAGCTGGCGACCCCCAAGCAGTAGAAGCTGCACTCAACGCTGGTGCCGATGTTAATTATGTCGATAATGCTGGCTATACTGCCCTTATGTGGGCAGCCCTAAATGGACATACAGATATAGTTAGACTACTTATAGCGCATAAGGCTGATGTTAATTATGCAAATAATACTGGCTATACTGCTCTTATGGAGGCAGCTAGAGGTGGACATGAAGATATAGTGATATTGCTCTTGCAGAATGGTGCTGATGTTAATCGTGCTAATGTCCATGGCAGTACTGCCCTTACATTAGCCGCCAGGGAGGGACATGTTGATATAATTAGAATTCTTATAGATCATAACGCTGATGTTAATCGTGCTAATAATGATGGCAAGACTCCACTTATATGGGCACTGGCTAGGCGGCGTGCTGATATAGCTGGATTACTTATAGAGCATGGAGCAACAATACCAACTGAAGAAGAGCTTCAAAGGTTTCCTCAAAGTTTTCCTAACGCTCCTAATGCAGAGCAAGCCGTAAGGCGAGTTTTAAATGCTATATTTGAGGGCAACCCACTCGCTTATGCAGCAGCTCTGGGTAATACTAAGCTTGTAGTAGGACTACTTTCTACTTTACCCCAGGCTCAACCACAATCACCTCAGGCCAAATCGTTGCTTGCTCGGTTGCATAAGCTGCTTGCTTCTTATGCCATACTACCACCAATAATACCTTCTATTACTATTAATCGTCAAGATAGTCATGGTATAACAGCGTTACATTGGGCTGCTGCTCAAGGACATGACGATATAATAAAACTATTACTTGAGTTTGGTGCAAATATTGATCTACAAAATGCACAGGGTAATACACCGTTACACTTAGCAGCTCGTAATGGCAACTTGAGTACCGTTAGACTGTTACTTGCGCGTGGCGCTAATGCTACTGTTGTTAACCGACAAGGTCAGACTGCTTTGGCTCTTGCCTATAGGTATCATCATCCTAATGTTGTCGCTTTCTTAGAAGCACAAGCAGGTCGTGCTGTGTTTGGTAGAGTGTCACAATTAGGTCGTAGAGGAGGCTTTGCATGGCAGCCTACAGGTGGTGAGCTTCTTCCGCCTGAAGTTGCGAGACAAATTGCCCAGTTTGCTCAGGCCGCCGGCCATATACCTCCATCAGGGTCAGTGTGAGAGTAACCTATACTGTGAGCTATTGGCAAGGATAAGCAGCTTAAGCAAACAGTGCTCAAAAGTATGTCCTAAAGCATGCAGAGTTAAAAATCGTTAAAGTATTGATTATATTGCTTGGCTTTTGATATAATCAAAAATAGAAATAATAAGATCTTAATGGAAAGAATTATAGTATGATTAAAGTTGCTATAAAATTACTCATGATTGGCTTGTCGTTATCTAATGTTCTGCTCTTAGAGTGTATGCACGTACAAGGACCAGCAAACCCTGCCAACCAAGAATTGATAAATGCAGCCTATAATGGAAATGCTGAAGAAGTTGAAGCTGCACTCAATGCTGGTGCTGACGTTAATTACGCTGATACTCTTGGCTATACTGCTCTCATAGTGGAAACCATGAGGGGAGAGACCCAAGTAGTTCAATACTTAATAGAGCACAGTGCTGATGTTAATCATACCAATAGTGAAGGTGATACTGCTCTTTCACTCGCAGCTCTAAATGGCTACATAGAGATAGTTAGATTACTTATAAAATATGGTGCTGATGTTAATCATGCTGATAATTATGGCAATACTGCTCTTATGGAGGCAGCTAGAGGTGGACGTAGAAACACAGCTGAGTTACTCATAGAGCATGGTGCTGATGTTAATCGTGCTAATAATGGTGATAATACTGCCCTTATGTTGGCAGCTGGTTATGGAAAGACAGAAACAGTTAGATTGCTTATAGAGCATGGTGCTGATGTTAATCATGCTGATAGGTATGGGCAAACTGCTCTTATGGCTGCAGCTCGTGGTGGACATACAGATACAGTTAGATTACTTATAGAATATGGAGCTGATGTTAATTATACACCTCATTATGGTAATACTGCTCTTGGGGAGGCAGCTATAAATGGACATAGAAACGTAGTTGAGTTACTTATAGAGCATGGTGCTGATGTTAATCGCGTAGATAGTGGTGGTAACACTATCCTTATGTCTACTCTTTTAAAGTCGATAACCATTGCTTCATCTAGACCCAGACTACTGGCAACTGCTCGAGTGCTCATAGAGCATGGAGCAAGAATACCAAACGCTGGCAACCTAAAACAACGCGTCTTACAAGCTTTAAGTGCTGCTTTAAGTGCTGTATTTGAAGGCAACGAGCTTGCTTATGCAGCAGCCCGGGGAGATACTAAGCACGTGGTAGAATTACTTTCCACTCTACCGCAAGCTCAACCACTTACTATTAACCATCAAGATAGTCATGGTATGACAGCGTTACATTGGGCTGCTGCTCAAGGACATGACGATATCGTAAAACTATTACTTGATCTTGGTGCAAATATTAACCTACAAAATGCAGAGGGTAATACACCGTTACATTTAGCAGCTCGCAACGGTAATTTAACTACCGTTAGACTCTTACTCGCACGTGGTGCTAATGCTACTATTGTTAACCGACAAGGTCAGACTCCTCTAGCTCTCGCCCGGCAATACCATCGTTCTGCTATTGTTGACTTATTAGCAAGAGAAGCTGGTCGTGCTGTGTTTGGTAGAGTATCACGAGCAGGTCGAGTCGGAGAGTTTGAATGGCAGCCTGCAGGTGAGCTTCTTCCGCCTGAAGTTGCGAGACAAATTGCCCAGTTTGCTCAGGCCGCCGGCCATATACCTCCATCAGGGTCAGCATGAGAGTAACCTATACTGTGAGCTATTGGCAAGGATAAGCAGCTTAAGCAAACAGTGCTCAAAAGTATGTCCTAAAGCATGCAAAGTTAAAAATCGTTAAAGTATTGATTATATTGCTTGGCTTTTGATATAATCAAAAATAGAAATATAAGATCTTAATGGAAAGAATTATAGTATGATTAAAGTTGCTATAAAATTACTCATGATTGGCTTGTCGTTATCTAATGTTCTGCTCTTAGAGTGTATGCACGTACAAGGACCAGCAAACCCTGCCAATCAAGAATTGATAAATGCAGCCTATAATGGAAATGCTGAAGAAGTTGAAGCTGCACTCAATGCTGGTGCTGATGTTAATTACGCTGATACTCTTGGCTATACTGCTCTCATAGTGGAAACCATGAGGGGAGAGACCCAAGTAGTTCAATACTTAATAGAGCACAGTGCTGATGTTAATCATACCAATAGTAAAGGTGATACTGCTCTTTCACTCGCAGCTCTAAATGGGCGTATAGAGATAGTTAGATTACTTATAAAATATGGTGCTGATGTTAATCATGCTGACAGTGATGGTTATACTGCTCTTATCTTGGCAGCTGGTTATGGAAAGACAGAAACAGTTAGATTGCTTATAGAGCATGGTGCTGATGTTAATCGTGCTAATAATGATGATAATACTGCCCTTATGTTGGCAGCTGCAGGGCCAGGGCGATATACAGATATAGTTAGAGTGCTTATAGAGCATGGTGCTGATGTTAATCGTGCTGATAGGTATGGGCAAACTGCTCTTATGGCTGCAGCTCGTGGTGGACATACAGATACAGTTAGATTACTTATAGAATATGGAGCTGATGTTAATTATACACCTCATTATGGTAATACTGCTCTTGGGGAGGCAGCTATAAATGGACATAGAAACGTAGTTGAGTTACTTATAGAGCATGGTGCTGATGTTAATCGCGTAGATAGTGGTGGTAACACTATCCTTATGTCTACTCTTTTAAAGTCGATAACCATTGCTTCATCTAGACCCAGACTACTGGCAACTGCTCGAGTGCTCATAGAGCATGGAGCAAGAATACCAAACGCTGGCAACCTAAAACAACGCGTCTTACAAGCTTTAAGTGCTGTATTTGAAGGCAACGAGCTTGCTTATGCAGCAGCCCGGGGAGATACTAAGCACGTGGTAGAATTACTTTCCACTCTACCGCAAGCAGAGCCATTGCTTGCTCAGTTGCGTAAGCTGCTTGCTTCTTATGCCATACTGCCCCCAATGATACCCCCTCAAATTAACATTAACCATCAAGATAGTCATGGTATGACAGCATTACATTGGGCTGCTGCTCAAGGACATGACGATATCGTAAAACTATTACTTGATCTTGGTGCAAATATTAACCTACAAAATGCAGAGGGTAATACACCGTTACATTTAGCAGCTCGCAACGGTAATTTAACTACCGTTAGACTCTTACTTGCACGTGGTGCTAATGCTACTATTGTTAACCGACAAGGTCAGACTCCTCTAGCTCTCGCCCGGCAATACCATCGTTCTGCTATTGTTGACTTATTAGCAAGAGAAGCTGGTCGTGCTGTGTTTGGTAGAGTGTCACAATTAGGTCGTAGAGGAGGCTTTGCATGGCAGCCTACAGGTGGTGAGCTTCTTCCGCCTGAAGTTGCGAGACAAATTGCCCAGTTTGCTCAGGCCGCCGGCCATATACCTCCATCAGGGTCACGCTAGTAAGTTTCTTGGCTTATTAGCACAAGTATGTTTCGGTAGTAAGAAAAAATGATTAATTACGTCTTGCTCAATTAAAGCTTTTATACATAGACAAGAGATATTTGCAAGACATACATGTTATATCCTGTAATTGTTTAACTTTATCATGAATTGTCTTTCTTATTTGGCCAGGTTGATTCGGCCCGCAGCCCATCCGAGCGTCAAATAAGATTCAATCAGCACAGGCGATTGCCCGAAAACTCAGCAGCTTTTTTAGCTCGACTATAAAGCTTTATCATCTTGTGAGGTAATTTTTTGCATTTTATTTCTTGACTATCTTGCTATATTTATGCAATAATTAAAAATAAAGTTAATAGCTAATAAATAGGAATGGACAGACTGTGATTAAAAATATTACAAGATTGGCCTATCATTATCTCACGCTATGTCCTTAGAGTCTATGCAAGTCCAAGAGCCAACTAATCCCGCCAGCTTTAAATTACGAAGAGCAGTCGAAGCTGGCGACCCCCAAGCAGTAGAAACTGCACTCAACGCTGGTGCTGATGTTAATTATGTCGATAAATATGGCAATACTGCCACTGCTCTTATATGGGCAGCAACAAGACGATGTCGTAAAACTATTACTTGATCATGGTGCAAATATTAACCTACAAAATGCAGAGGGTAACACTCCGTTACACTTGGCAGCTCGTAATGGCAAGCTAAGTACAGTTCAACTTTTGATGGCACGTGGTGCTAACCCTGCTCTTGCTAATGCGAACGGTGATGTACCTATCACCCTTGCCTATAGATATTATCACCCTGATGTTGCTGCATTCTTAGAAAGAGAAGCTGGCAGAGTTGTATTTGGCAGAATATCACGAGCAGGTCGAGTCGGGGAGTTTGCATGGCAACCAGCAGGTCAGCAGCAACCTCTTCCGCCTGAGATAGCTGACATAATTGCCCAATTTGCTCTGGCTCCCGGCCATATACCTCCATCGGAATCGTCCTCTTAAGCTCGATACCTATAATTACAATCGCTATTATGCTGGTTATCCTATAAATAATGTGCACAATCTCTTGCTTACCTTGTCACATTTATGTCATAATTAAAAATAGAAACATATTAAAATAATTAATAGGAGATATTAATTATGCCAACGGTACTTATAACAGGGACAAATAGCGGCATAGGGTTAGAATTTGCACGTCAATATGCAGCTGCTGGATGGCGAGTTTTTGCTGCATATTTTCCAGCAGGCAATATTGATGACTTACGACAACTAGCTGCACATAATGGGCAGGTTACGCTCATACCATTAGATATCACCCATGAAAAAGAAGTTCTTAATGCAGCACACAAGCTCGCAGGCGAAGCCATTGATGTTCTTATTAACAACGCAGGTATTAATGTTAATGAAAAAGACCAAGAGCTTCAGACCGTTAGCATAGATACTATGCAGCGGCTTTTTTTAACCAATGCACTCGGCCCACTCTTAGTAACACGTGCCTTTCTTGACCACGTAACGGATAGCAAGCTGAAGACTATTGCTACGGTCAGTACTATCATGAGCAGCATTGCGCTTAATAAAGATGATGGAAGTTATGCCTATCGTACGGGCAAGACAGCACTCAATATGATTATGAAAAACATTGCGCTTACTACACAAGACAGAGGAATAAGGCTCATTCTTCTTCATCCAGGATGGGTAAGAACTGCACTCGGCGGCGCTGAAGCTCCCATTGATGTTACCACAAGCGTAAGCGGCCTGAGAAAAGTTATTGCTGAACAACCAATCTCTTTGGATCAATTCTTTTTTACGTATGAAGGCAAGCCGATACCTTGGTAATACACATGAGCGATATTTTCAGAATCAAGTAATCTTCAAGGTTTTTGATATTTATAGTATAGTAGTATCTGATAACTATTAAAAATCAAATTCTTATTGATGCAGCGCTTAGTGTTTTACCATGATAATCATACGCAACTCTCAATCGTTACTTATTTTTCTTAGTATATCTTTTGCTTATGGAGGTAAATATACCTGTTTGCTTTCTATGCAGCCAAGCCTTAAAAAATTTATTGACGAGAGTAATTATAGTCTTGGGCCCCGTATTATAGGAAACGTTGATCAAGCAGCTTCGCCGGCTTTCTATAATAATCATCAGCTTAAAATGATTGAAGCTCAAGCTTTTGGAGGTGACAAAGAAAGCATTTATACGCTTGGTATATCACATCTCTTAGGCCATGGCGTAAGCGAAGACCAATCCAAAGCACTCAAATTTCTACTAGCTTCAGCAGGCATGGGGAATCATCGTGCTCAATACGCCACCGGCGTAATGTATTATGAGCGCGGACAGCTCGACATAGCCTGTTATTGGTGGAAAGAAATGCTTGCCGAAAAAATTCTTTACCCAGACCTACAGCGTCCTGGATATGGACAAGCACTTAATAATCTAGGCTGTGCATTTACCACAAGTAATCCGGATATCGCCTTAAAGTACTTTGAATGGTCAGCTGAACAGAATGATCCGGACGGTCAGTATAACCTCGGACTCCTACTGTGCAAACAGCCGAGTATTAACAACGAAAGGGAGTATAATGTACAGCAAGCTATATATGCTCTCGACAAAGCTATGTCTCAGGATCATAGCGCAGCTCAAGCTTTACTCAAAAAAATGGCCGGTAATAACTATGGCTTGGCACAGTTAAAACTAGGTATTTGGTATTATGAGAGTTCTCAAGAACGAAAAATAAAAAAGAAGGCTTTTAAATGGCTTTGCCATGCCTTTGATCAAAAGCCTCTTGCTGGTCCAGCTGAAGACTTAGGTAAAGGTGCATACTATCTAGCTCAACTTTGGATAGACCTAGAAAATAACCGGCCCCAAAGCCTAAAGTTTTTTAAACAAGCAGCAGATTTAGGCTGTAGTAAAGCATACGAAAAATTAGGAAATTGCTTAGGCTATGGCTTTGGATGCAAGATAAGTATATCTGAGGCTATGAAATACTTTAAGATGGCTGCTCAAGTTGGAAATGTAGATGAACTCTTAGATTACGCTCAATCTCTCTATACCGATAAACATTATGATAATGCCATATCTTTGCTTGAAGATACAGCATTGACCCAGAATATTAAAGCTCACTATCTGCTCAGCTTATCGTACATAGCAAAAAACGACTACACACAAGCAATCGAGCAGTTAATACCTTTGGCTGATACTAACTATAAAGATTCACGGTACTTGCTCGGTCGTTGTTATAGGTTAGCGGGCAGATTGACTGAATTGGAACTCTTTTTACGTGAATCCATTGAGCAAAATATACCAGGTTCGCCGTATGATTTAGGATATTTGTTAATTCAAGAAAAAGACGCCCGTAAGATACAAGAGGGGATGCAGTTACTTCGTGCTGGAGATCAAGGAAATGATCATAGAGCATCCTATCTGCTAGCAATATGCTCCATGCATAGCATTGGTGGTACAAGCAATCCTGTTCTTGTAGAAAGACTTTTGGGTAAAGTCGTATATCAAAAGCATAAGATGTCAGATACTGATATTTCTCTCTTATTCTTTGAACAGCAAAAAGAACGGCCAGAGTATACTGCTGCAGTAAAACGCATACTTGATGGAGCTCAGCGTATGCCGCTCGCTCCATTAAAGCTTCTTTTGGAATTAACGATTAGAGAAATAAGATTATTAGTCAATGAAACTCGTAAAGAAAAATCCAATCAGGCTGAACTTGCAGACCCGCAAATCAAGGATCTTCTAGGGGCACTCACGCTCACTACAAATGAGTTAAAAAAAGTTAATACGTGCCAGGCTGACCAGTAAAGCCTCTTTGTTGTGTAATTGAAGGGTTTGCATAAGCATCTTCAAAATCCTGGAACACAAAATAGGTATCAAATAATTTACCCGGCGTGCTTAATGTACAAGCTTCATGCGGCGCTAGATGAACTTTGCCAATAAAAACACCGCCATGGGGTGGACGATGCATATCTACCTGATCATCTTTTCTGCCCAAGCTTACTTGTGCAGGCAATATACTGGCATCATCAGTATAGTAAAGTCGAGCATCTATAATACTATAAGGCAAACATGTTTTTCCAGGCAACTCAAGTTGAGCAATTCTACCATTGGATTCACTAGTAATTACATGGCCCACGTTAATCCAGTCTATCTCTTGCTGAGCTGAAGCTATCGCGAATGCACCATAACTAATGCCCAGCACAATGCTACGTATAACTTTCATCTGGCACCTCTTTCTTGGCAAGATTTACCTGTACAACTACAGTAAGTTTTGACCCAAAAATGAGGGCAGCCATTTTTTGGGGGTATGTTAACTGAAAAAGTTCCCATGTTATTGTCAATAAGGGCATTATGCCGAGAGGTTTCAAGCAACTCAAGCAAGGCAGGTAAATTCTTGTAAAACTTTTTCATAGCAAAATCTATATGATAGGGATTGCGCTTACTAATAAATAAACGCGTTTGTATAATATTAGGAGCAGGGGGAAAAATTCGATCAGAAAAAAGTGGCACCGATGTATCTTCAAGCTTTTTACCATTTTTATACAGACCTTGTGGATCGACCACTTGAAAAAGATCACCACATGAGTAAAAAGAAAAAACACTTTTAAATAGAGCAGATTGTACATACTGTTCTGTTGCTTTTTGCACAGGGGTTGCTAACAAAATGAGCGTATCAATACAAAATTCTTGATCATTATACTTTTCAGCTATTTTTTCTAGATTAAGCGCAACATTGCCACCATGACTGATAGCTACAATATCTATTTTCCCTCGATAACCTCTTAGCCCTAAATAGAGTTCTTCAGCAGCTTCTTCCCGCGCCTCAAAGCTTAAAGTACCTGACCAGCCAAAAAGATAGAATGAATCCAGAGGGAATCTTTCAGGACAGGCCTTATGCAGTACATGGCCAACTCTACTATGTGAACACCGTTGAGGTATTTGACGTGCCGGTACGAGGCCATAAGGTGTTTTTGGTGCAATAAGGCGCGCCAAGCTTGAGAGAGGTGGCGGAAGACTACCATGAATATATACCGTTATTTTTTCATACGTAGTAGAAAGATGTGCTATATTATTAATGGGATGCCGTGGGAACTCTTTGCACCATTTTTTGGGCTGTGCAACACAGAACTCTCCTACCATCACCAATACAATAAGTACTGTTATATGTCGAGCGATTCCTACGCCGGCCATCGCTGCCCCCCCTTTGTATCATCAGATCAATAGCTCAATATATTAGTACTACTTTATATGCAAATGTGCTTAAAAAACAACAGTATTATTTAGTTATTTTAATTATCAACCAAATAAGCATCTTTTAAGCTTACAATTGACAAAGTAGAGATATTTTTGAGCCATACTATAATCTGTTGATTTTGTTGCTCTGTACGCTATAAGCTACTATAAAAAACAGACAGGCTATCTCACACGTGAGGGGAACACTATGGCGATACTGCTTAATAGTCGCGGTTATCTGCATGCACAAAAGCTTATCAAAGAAGGAAAAAGCGTTGAGCACGGCAAGCAATGGAATTGGAACGAACACCGCGCCACGCTTGATGAACAAGACAAATTTATTGAAACACACTATGTACAAGAATATGGCCAGTGGTTTTTAGGTATTGATACTAACCAAGAGCCCGAAAGCATGCGTTATTATGTATTTCCCTATGGTGATCTTAAAATAGTTCACAGAAATGCTTTAGTATCGATAGAAAAAGAAGCAGGTGCTCAGGGACATAACGATATCGCCGATGCTGCGCGTAAGCTACGCGAAATGGTCGATAGCGAAAAGCCTGATGCAACCGGTAGCTATTAAGACTCTTCTATGCCTACGTTAGTGCCCATCAGCTTAATCCGCATGGCTATCGCCTTTGCAGGCATACTTGTTATCCTTATCAGCGCTTTAGTTGCAATAGCACATGTTATTCTTGCTTATTTCTATCGCAAAGAGAATGCTCTTACTATTAATCAGATAAGATTGCAATTAGGCTATGGTATTATTTTAGGCCTTGAGTTTATTGTTGCAGCTGATGCCGTGGAGTCGATAGTTAGACCGGATTATTATGATTTAGGAATTCTTGGAGGATTAGTAGTTATTCGAATATTTTTAAGCTATTTTCTCAATAAAGAACTTGAACAACTCTCCCCAGAAGAGCGGCGTAAATTTCACTAACCCTAAATCTTAGAAAACAAAAATACCGGGGGGGCATAGCCCCAACCGGTAGTAGTATCATAATTGCTTATACTTGTTTAGCACACGCAACGACATTCCCAATGGCAGTCTTTTTTGCCTTTTTTGGCAGAGCTGCGTGTAGAGCGGCGTACGGAGCTACGTGTGTTTGAAGCAGTTTCTTGAGGTTCAGCAGCATCTTGTGCTTGTTGCTTAAGCTGCGTATGTTTTTCAGCAGCTTGCATAATGGTGCTGATTTTTGCTGCTTGATCACTGCCGATAGGCTGTACAACTTCCCCTTGTCCATCAGCTTCAAGTACGTTTTCTACAACAGCGGTAGTTTTTTTACCAGATCTTGTTGCGTATCTTGTTGATGTCGGGGTGGCAGCACGAGTCCCCTGGCAGCGTTTCATGTCACGATGGCAGCGTCGGCGAGCCTTATTGCATCGTTTATGGTGTTCACTGGCGCCTTCTTCTTCATCAGAACCAAACCACTTTACAGGATTAACTTTGTCCCAAAACCCTTGACATTTCTCATCCTGATCACTCTCTTGGGAGGTCGCTTCTGGCGTACTGCTTCGTCGTGCTTTACCACAACCTGAAGCACAATGTGAAGCAGATGCTATTGAGCGTTCTTGCTCACGATGCCTGCTCCCACCCTGACACGCTTGGGTCAAAGCTGGACATGCCAAGCTACCACAGAGTAATGCTACCGTAAGCATTTTGCTTGTTTGTATCATAAGTAAATCCTTTATGTAAAAAATTGTAGAGTATGATGTTTTACTCTTTTAAATATACTTAATGTTTAAAAAATATCAAGAACTATTTCGTAAAAATAATATAATTTAAAATAGAAAAATTTACTCGTAAAGATACAAAATACCCCCATGACTTATGTCATGGGGGTATATAATTACTTATGAGCAAAAGTATCAAGAATACTTAAGCCTTGATTGGCAGTATAATAAATGGTGCCTGTGGGGCAACAATATCATCATCATCATCTTCTTCTTCTTCTTGATATATATCGCCTTCTTCTTCATTAGTCTCTACAGCTACATTTACAGTAGTAGTTGATTCTGTAGGGATAGCTGAAGTTGTCAGCACAGGTTCCACTTTAGCTGTCTTTGGAGCAACATTCCATCGAGCAAGGCGTAAATCTAATAGATCTACCAACTTCTGGATTGTTACCTTTTCTTTCTCTAAGTCACTTGTTTGTGATGAGCCGGCCCATCCATAATCAACGAGATTTGCTGCAGTCCACAAAGCTCCAAGCGCCTTGAGTGTGTGCAAATTAAAGATAGCTGGGTTCAAGCCTAGGGCATGCATATCTTTCAGATCTGCCGCTGAAACCTTTTTCTGCGTATTCATGAGCTTCTTTATTTGATAGGCTTGGTAAAGTGCAGTAAGGGCTGCAACTCCTGCACCACTAAACGAAATGTTGCGCATTTTATAGGACCAAGAATCATTATTCACATTAGAGATAGAATTCTCAAGAGAATCCAATTCTAATATCAAGTCGCGCTTGAATTTTTCATAGTCCGATGCTGCAAAAACATTGTACTTGCGATCTTTGAGTAGATCGTAAGCGTCAGTAAATTTGCCCTCATCAATAAGGCGCGCAAATTGCTTCTTAAGACGTCGACCCTCTAGGTTTTGATTTGGATTCCAATATGCCCCGCGGAATGGCAAAAGTGGGTTAATGTTAGTTGCAGCAATTTGTAATGCTGAAACTTGTAGTGCTGATGTTGCCATTAATGCACTCAGCGCAAATAAAGCTATCCTCTTCATAGCATTTCCTTATAGTTGTGTGGTTGTCTATAACTAACCCTACGTTTAAAAAAGTAGCAGAAAGCAAAATCTTGTCAACTACCTAGTAATTAGTAGAAAAATATATATTATGGATTTTTAAGTATAGGTCCCTGCCTAAGCTCCTCCTTGTAAAAAAGATATAATCCAAACGTTATCAGTGCTGTTGCTACATAAAAATTCCGAGAGACGCTAATACCAAAAAGAATCCAATCATAGAATGCGGCAAAGAGCGGCCCCGTTAATCCAGTAAATGCTAAAAATGTTGCCGTATACTTTTTAAGCAATTCAGCATATAACGTGTAACAAATGATATTTGATATTACGACAATAAGCACTATCCACCCTAAAAAAGTAACCCAGCTACTCATTGGCATATGACATGGCTGCTCAACAAACCAGGAGTGTATGACAGACATGATCCCCCCACCGACCATGCTTAAGCCATTACCCATAATAGGATCATAGTGTCTTTTTCGTACAACTTCTTGCATGATAATCCAACCGTAGACCATAGCAATAGTAGCAACAACCAGTGCCCATTCAGCAGATGATAGAAAAAGATAGTGCTTAAGAGCTTTTTCTTCTGCCGATCCTGAAAGTATAATCGGTATAAAACCCAAAAAGCTTATAATAAGCCCACTCCATTTTTTAACGGTCATTCGTTCGTCAAAATGAAGATACGCAAAAAAAGCAGAAAAAAATGGCGCAAGATTATAAATAAACGCTGTCTTAGCTGATGACATATACTGTAAGCCCCAGAATTCATAGGCATTTTGTAGGTAAATATTAAAAAGAGATAGCAGAAATATTGACCACCAATAGCGCTTTGGAACATAAAAATGGGAGCGCCTAAAACTATATTGATAGCAGAGCAATAGAGCTCCACCAAGTAACATACGTAGGCCAATAATAAAGAACGGAGGACAATATTGTAACGTAATTTTTCCTAAGGGAAATATTACAGAAAAAAGGGCATTAACAAGCAGAATAAGAAATAGCATTAATACCTGTATCCCTTCTATATCCCTCATGACTACACCAAAACAGTTCTGTAATTTCTTGGTGTCATTGATAATCATTATACGAATATTGGACAAATAAACAACAGTTTTTTTATGTACAAGCAACTATATCAAGAATATTTTCGAGCACGCTCAAGTGCTTCCCACTGCTCTAAGGCAGTATCAAGGTCTTTTTGCGTAGCGCTGAGTTGCGTAACAGCGTCAGTATATGCTGGCGTACCGTAAGCACAGTGCGTGAAAAGCTCATGGATTTCCTGAATTTTTTTTTCGAGACGAGTTATTTTTTTTTCAAGCGACGTGAGTTCTTTACGGAGTGCTTGTGACTCTTTGTGGTCGATGCGAGAGCTCGATGGAGCTTGAGTAGATGCCTGCGCAGCTTGAGTTGTATGTGCCTGTATATCTTCACTATGCTTTTTTTGAGCGAGATATGATTCATAAGTTCCTGGATAGCTATAAAGTGCCGTTGGTGTTAATTCTACAATACGAGTTGCTAGTCTTTGAATAAAATCGTGATCATGCGAAACGATCATAAGGGTCCCGTCATACTGTTGGAGTGCTTGAAGCAAAACCTCTTTAGCATAAATATCTAAGTGATTCGTTGGCTCATCAAGCAAGAGAAAATTAGCTTTCTGGAGCAATAATTTAACAAGTGCAACTCTCCCTCGCTCACCTCCACTGAGCACCTCAATTTTTTTATGTACATCATCGCCAGAGAATAGAAAAGAGCCTAAAAATTTACGCATGGTTATCTGGTCAACTTGAGGACACGCACCGACTACTTCTTCAAGCACGGTATTGGTCATACTGAGTGCAGCCACTTGATCTTGCTCAAAAATAGCATATGAAACAGTATGGCCAAATAGCACAGAGCCATGTGTAAGCGGATATTTACCAGCAAGAAGTTTAAATAGGGTAGTCTTTCCCATGCCATTGGGAGCAACAAGGGCTACTTTCTCTTCTCTCTGTATCCGTCCAGAGATCTTTTCAAAGACACGTCTGCCATTAAAACTACAAGCAAGATCGTTAAAATTCAAAACAACTGAGCAAGCTCGTGGTGAGGCTGGAAATTTAAATGTGGCCGATGGGAAAGTTGGTTCTGGCTCTATCAGCTCAATTTTGTCCAATTGCTTAATCATAGATTGAGCCATGCGTGCTTTTGTTGCTGACGCCCGAAACCGCTCAATTGTTGCTTGCTTACGGCTTATTTCTTTTTGTTGCTGTACATATGCTGCTTGTCGTGCAGCTGCTTCATGCTCTTTGCATGCTATATAAGCACCAAAATTGCCTACATAGAGTCTACCAATGCCTCGTTCAAGCGCAAAGATATAATCACATGCTTGTTCAAGATAATAACGATCATGAGTTACCAGTAAGAAACCGGCTCGTGTATTCTTTAAGAAGTCAAAAAACCATTCTTTGCTTACAATATCAAGGTGGTTGGTCGGCTCGTCGAAGAGATAAAAGTCAGCTCTCAATAAGAGCAACTTAGCAAGCACTATACGCATTTTCCAGCCGACACTCAGCTCTGAAACTTTTTTTGAAAAAGACTCATGCGTAAAGCCTAAGCCCTTAAGTATTTTTTCAGTCTGATTCTTATAGGCGATAGTATCATGTTGAGCAAGTTGTTCCTGCACAAGAGCATATCGTTCTACTACATCATCGAGAGGGACGGCCTCATGTTGTTCAGCCAATAAAAGTTGCTCAAGTTGATCTTTTTCTTTTTCTACATCAATAACACCGGCAAAAGCCGAGTAGGCTTCATCAAACACTGATTGTTCTGATAGCAAGACAATCTCTTGCGGCATAAAAGCAATCTTTTTACCACGCTCAAGGGCAATACTGCCCTCATCAAGATTAATAGCTCCTGCTATCGCCTTAAGCAATGTTGACTTACCAGCACCATTTCTCCCAACAACACCAATATGCTGCTGCTCGTTAAAGATACACGAAATATCTTTGAAGATATCCTGATCACCATACGATAATGATATATTTTTAAGCTGTATCATAGTTTAATCTCACTAATAATGTATAGTATAGCATATATATAGCTCTTGCCTATAAACAGTGAGTTTACTTTATGACCATTATGTGCTATACATAATCACTCAACTACGTATATACTTTACTTTTTGAGGCAAAAGTGCTGATAAGGATTTTTTGGGTCATTCTTGCTACCTGTAATATACTTTTAGCTGATGACCCCTCTACAATAACCACCACGCACATTAACCTTATTGAGATGCTCATCTTACCAAGTTCACCAAAAGCAACAGCAACAGAGCTTAAGCAAGCGCTCAAAAAACTGGTCTCTACATGGTGCGATGGCCTTGCAGCCATTAAACAGCAGCTTGAAGATGACCTTTTGGCAGAAACGCTTACCATCAATATCAGTGAAGCAGAAAGCTTAATTAAGGAGATTGGATCTAAGCAGGCTGAGCTCTACGAAGATTATGGAGAAAGACCTTTGCTCGTAGATAATGGCAAACTCAATAGAATTGCCTTAGGCAAGCTAACATCAGCACCTGAGGACGTCAAAGACGCTCATCAATCTTTGGTAAGCAAATTATCTAAGGTTCTTGTATTAAGCAGCTTAATAGATGACACAGTACAGCAAGCTTATTCAAAGAGCATTAAAGCTTATAAAGCACTTAAGGAAGACGTACTTTGTAGACGAAACGCTCTTTCTGAACTTGAAGGATTAAAAGAGGTTGACTCTATATTTAAAGCATTAGACCAAAGATCTGAGCTTTTCTTATCGACTATCTATACAAGTAATACCGATCGAATAAGCAATAGTTTTAAGCAGGTAGTTCAGAGCAAACGAGTTCTTAGACAGGGTTGTGTTGCCTGTATTACGGTATTAATGGCTCAATTATTACCAATTATTATGGCGTTCAGCATAAAACTTGGCCTCGCGTCACAAAGAGACTTTGATTGGTTTTGGGGCTCTTATTTGGGCGCTACAGTCAGTTCTAGCATTATAGGGTATTGCTTATCTCAGGTACTTCCCGGTAAAGTTACTCTTACATCAAGCCTTGGGTATGCGGGAGGGGTAGCATTCAATCTTGTATTGACCTCAAGAATGACCCATCATGCGGCAAGGGGTGACATGGATGCAATCCTGGAGGATTTACGCTTTTTTGAGAATCTATTGGGGTCTGTCGCATGAAAAGAATGTTAATGCTCTTTCTTATAATCTGTAATGTAGTAGCAGTAAGTAACGTCAAAAGCGTTACCGTTATACTCGGCTTGAACAAAGAGCTCCATTTGTTTAATTCTCCCGGACTAGTAGAGGCACTCCAAGCACTTAAGCAGTTGGATCATGACTGGTGGTCTGGTATTACCGAGATTGCTCGTACACTTGAACAACATATTGCTACACGCGACTCAAACAACGAAAAAATACGCGTGCTTATTAATGAAGTTATACATAAAGCAGAAAGTATGCCTGAGATACAAAGTTCATCTACTAAAAGCTTGAATCCTCTATCGCAATCGTTTGAACTTTTAAAGCAATTTAACGAAGATCAAGTAAGCACAACTTATGAAATTTTGGGATTAAAGAAAGTTATAGGGGAACTTGAAACTCAACAAGTTGAACTCTTAACCACAAGACTTCAAGAATTTAATGCTGCGATGTTGGGTAGATTAGAAACACTACTAAAACTTGAATACTTTCTGAGTAATCCCGGACGTAGTGCAGAAACGCAAAAAGTTTTTAAGAAGCTCGCTGAAGAATATGAAGCGTTTCTAATAGCCCATCAAAAAAACTATAGCGCTGGTAATGCTGCTGCTTTACAGAAAGAGCTGCAGTCAAGTATACGGTATACAAGACTTTGGCAGTTTGCTCGTGGCCTCAGTACAACCACTGGTTGTACTGCTGCAGTTCAGCTATGCATGACTATCGCAGTAAAGCTTAGTCTTTTATCTTCTCTGAGATCTAATACATCCAAGGGTTTTTATGCTGGGGCTCTATTTGGCTCTAATCTTATGGCATATCTTTTCACTGATGAAATTTTTGGTAAAGATCTACCCAATGATCTGCCTAAGTTTCTTAGTTATGCATTAGGAGCATATGTAGCATTACATGCGATGTCACACTATCGAGTACTGTAAAGTATGGCTGACTTAAGCTATATTAGAAGGCACTTGTAATACAGATAATTTGCATATAGTATATTCCACTCACGATTTTATAGCTTAAAAGGAGCCAAGAATGAAGAGAGCATATGACGGTATCGTGATGAGTATAGGCATCGTGATATATCTAAGTAACACGATACTGCTTAATGCTGTAGAACACCCTGAACTTAATGCAGAGTTCCTAAAAGCAGTAGGCAGAACGGATCTACCGGTAGCTGAATCTCTGCTTGGCCAAGGTGCCGATGTCAATGGTTGTGTTGGTTTTCTTGGCTGGACTGCTCTTATAGAGTCAGCTAGAAATGGCGACGAACTCATGGCAAAGTTTTTAATAGAACATGGAGCTGACGTTAATCTTAGCAATAATTATGGCACTACTGCCTTTACAGAGGCAGTAAAAGTAGCTGAAAAGGGTCATGCAGATTTATGTGCACTGCTTTTGCGTCATGGTGCAACCCCATCTCCTGAGAAGATAGTAGAAATAAAAACGTTATTTGCAGAAAAACATGTGATGTCACCGCTTTCTCTAGCATTAGTATTTGGAGACAGCAAAGAGGTTTATCAGGTATTACAATCTGCTCTTTCAACCTCAAAGAGTGATGCCTATTATTCTGTGCCTTCTTCTATTGTCAATGAGCGAGATAGCTTTGATATGACGGCACTTGACTGGGCTGTAGCTCGCGGTGCTGAAGACAGTATAGGACTACTGCTTGAGCATGGAGCAGAATGGACAGTTCGTGATGCTCGCGGCAATCTTGTACGTAATCTTGATAAAAGTTTATTACAAGCTGCTAGCCAAGGAAAGGACGAAATGGTTGATTTTTTACTTAAACATCACGCTCGTGTTAATTATAGAGATAATGATGGCATGACCCTCTTGCGGCAGCGGCTAAAAATTGCCATAAAGCTGTAGCAAGACTTCTGATAAAGTATAAAGCTGCTCTCGATTATGCTAGACAAGATGGCCTCAATCCCCTTATGCTTGCAGCTGAAAGTGGTCATGAGGCTATGGTAAAGCTTTTGGTAGAGTCTGGTGCCAACGTCAACCAAGCTACCGATAGCGGCTACACTCCGCTTATGTGGGCTGCTGTACGTGGCAATGAAGATGTAGCAAAACTCTTGGTGGCGCATGGGGCTGATGTTAATTGTGCCGATAGTGATGGCTATACGCCTCTCATATGGGCAGCTAAAAATGGCGATAAAGCTATGGCAAAGTTTTTGATAGAAAACAAAGCCGATGTTACCCATACTGCTAGGTATAATAATACTGCCTTGACAATAGCAATTTCTCGACAGGATGCAGCGCTTGCCTCATTGTTGACAGAATAATGGATCAATCACCCATATCGTGACTAAGAATACGCCCGATGGCACGGGCTTTGTCACGTATAATGCCAATATCAACCGACGCCCGAGAACATCGCTAGTTATGGTGATTGGGATGAACATTAAATTTTTCTTTAAACTTCTCTCGTGCCATCTTTTTTATCTTCTGCTGTGTGGCCGTAGTTGTAGGGAGCTGGTTATAAAGAGCTTTAAGTTGATCATGTTTTTGAATATCAGCTGGTGATGCATTCTTAAGTGCTAATGCGTAAAGCCTTAGGCTGATCTGAGCTTTCGGTAATTTGAGCTCTACCGTAGGTTGCACACGCAAACCCGACTTAATAGATTCAAGCCAAGTTTTATTAATATCACTTAGCGATGTAGCGGCTTGGGGCACTGTTGCGTCGTTGCTATGCAGCTCCCTCAAGTAATTGTATGCGTAAACAGCTTCAGTAAAATAATAGGTATCTTTAGGATTTTTTAAGCCATAATTTATTTTAAATAGTAAATCGTCTTGTTGTTCTAAAGGGTTAGTGATACCCTCTTTACGCCATTTTTCTTGCTTTTGCTCTTTCCATACCTCATAGTTAAGTTTATTAACCCAATTTTTATCAATAGTATCAAGTGATGTGGCTGGCTTTTTAGGAGTATTAGGATCTCCTTTAAGTATTTCCCTTAAGTCATTGTAGGCATTAGTAGCGTAAGTTGAAAAAACCTCAGGCTTACTAAGGCCGTAATTAATGTAAGAAAGCAAATATTCCTGCTGTTGTAAAGAAGTAGTAATACCTTCTTTACGCCAATCTTCTTGCTTCTGCTCTTGCCATCTTGCTATTTCCAGCTTGTATCTAACTTCACGACTAACTTTGTTAACCCAATCTGTATCGATAGTATCGAGTGATGTTGCTGGAGCTGGAGGGGTAGTAGGATCGTTGACACGCAGGTCTCTCAAGTAATTGTATGCGCTAACTGTCCCGAACCAATATTCAGGACTACCAAAGCCAACAGTGATACGATCAAGTAAGCTTTCCTGCTGCTTTAAAGGGTTAGTAATACCTAACTGATACCAGATTTTTTCCTCATTCTTTCTCCATTCCTCTTGTCTTTCCCTATTGCTTGGTTGCCCGACTACGGTAACAACCGTAAAGAATGCAGTAAAAATTATGCTCAATGGTTTTTTATAGTTCACATCTTGTCCATAGTTAAAATTATACTTAATCAAATCTGGTCTTGATTATTAGATTACTTTAATTTAACTTTATTTGTCAATATCAAGCATAAAGTCTAAAGAGCAATTGGGCAAACTGAAAGATTAATCACCCATATCGTGACTATCAAATCGTAATTGATCATCAATAATACGAATACGTTCGATGGCACGAGCTTTGCCACTTATAACGTCAATATCAACCCAAACCCCCGATAGCATCATGGGACCTTGTGTTTCAACAACAAACTTAACTGGCATTTGCGTAAGCATGTTTTGAATTAAGGGCTCTTTCTTCATGCCAATAAGAGAGTTTACTGCTCCTGCCATACCAAGATCGGTAACATAGGCTGTACCATTCGGCAATATATGGTTATCGGCAGTCTGAACATGCGTGTGTGTGCCAACAACGGCGCTTACTTGGCCATCAAGAAAATAAGCAACTCCCATTTTTTCAGCTGATGTTTCAGCATGCATATCAACAAGAATAAGTGAAGTCTTGGGCTTTAAAAGGGTAATCGCTGTTTCAGCAGTTCTAAAAGGGCATGCAACAAGCTCGCGCATAAAGACACGCCCCTGTAAGTTAATAACGCCAATCGAGATATTACGAACCATAAACGTTGTAAACCCTACCCCGGGACAGGCACTCGGAAAATTAGCAGGACGCAGCAAGTCGCGATGCTCAGAAAGATACGGATAGATATCTTTTTTTTGCCAAATATGATTGCCACTTGTGACAATATTAACACCGTTATGCTTAAAAAACTTCATGATACGGGGCGTAATACCTCGACCATCTCCAGCACTATTCTCACCGTTAACAATAACAGCATCGATAGCGTGCTTCTGCTTAAGAGAGGCTAAATGCTTTTGAAGCATAGCCCGACCGGGAATCCCAACAATATCACCCAAGAGTAAAACACGAATAGTATCCATTTAAATATCCAGAGTACTGCTAGAAGTACCGTTAGCGAGCATACTCGATAGCACGCTTTTCTCGAATAACATTCACTTTAATTTGACCAGGAAAGGACATCTCCCGTTCGATTTTATAGGCGATATCGCGTGCAAGAGCCAGCGTTCTATCATCATCAAGAACGTCTTCTTCAACAATAACGCGAATTTCTCGGCCAGCTTGAACAGCAAAGGCTTTTTTAACACCTTCAAATGCTTGGGCAATTTCTTCAAGCTTTTCAAGACGCTTAATATACGTAGAAAGCGTTTCTCGTCGCGCTCCAGGGCGAGCAGCTGATATACCGTCAGCAACAGTGACGAGGATGCTATAAATAGAGCTGAAGGGAACCTCTTCATGATGTGCTGCGATGGCATTAACAACAAGTGGATCTTCACCACAACGTTTTGCTATATCAGCACCGATAAGCGCATGAGGACCTTCATGTTCAGCGGATAGTGCCTTACCAATATCATGAAATAGGCCGCCGCGTAGGGCAATTTCGGGATGAGGCAACCCTAATTCTTCAGCAAGCATACGAGCAAAAATTCCAACCTCTATACTATGTGATAGAACATTTTGCGAGAAGCTTGTACGAAAGTAAAGTCTACCAAGCATAGAAACAAGCTCAGGCTTTACTCCTTGAAGATTAAACTGAAGAATTGCCTGTTTACCATGTTCTTCGATCATTTCTTCAATTTCTTTTTCGCATTGATCCACCGTTTCTTCAATACGTGTTGGATTAATACGACCATCAGCGATAAGTTTTTCGAGAGCCCGACGAGCAACTTCACGTCTGACAGGGTTAAAACCAGAAATGGTGATTATTTCGGGAGTATCACCGATAACAAACTCCATGCCTGTTCTTCCCTCAAGGGCCTTGATATTACGTCCCTCTTTGCCGATAATCCGACCTTTCATCTCATCATTAGGCAGATGCACAATACCTGAGGAATGAGGCGACACTTGATCAGCTGAATAACGCTGCATAGCATTGGCAATAATTTGGATAGATTTTTCTTTGGCAGTTTGTCGTGCTTCTTCTTCAACTTTCTGTATCCATTTTTCTTGCGTATGACGAACTTCAGCTTGAAGGGTGTCGACAAGGGCTTGTCGTGCTTCATCTTTTGTCATGTTCGTAACGTTTTCGAGCTTTGCTATAAGCTCATCATAGAGAGCTTTAAGCCGCTGCTCATTCAGCCTCAGCTGATCTGTAGTACGAGAGATCGACCGCTCTTTTTGCTGAAGTTCTCGTTGGAGCTCTTCAAGGCGCTGTTCTTTTTTTTCAATACTATCATATTTAACGTTAAGCTTTGTTTGAAATCGCTCAAGCTCAAGGCGCTCGCGTTTTATGTCAAGATCAAATTCATTACGTTTTTTGTATAATTCATCTTTGAGTTTGATAAGCGCTTCTCTGCGCTCTGCATCAATCTCTTTTTTAATATTTTCACGTGTTTGCCGGGCTTCAAGTAAGAGGTAGTGTGCTCTTGTAAATTTTCTTTGGGTAAATAGTGTCATGAGTACACTACCTACTGTAAGGGCTGCCGCCCCTAGTACGCTAAATAAAACAATCATGTTGGTTCTTCCTATCTAAGCATTAAAAGCTCTCGGCACTTCATGCCCAAGAGAGCGGGTATATATAGCTATTCATGATAATAGTTTATGATAACAGTTTAGCAAACTATAGAATTTTTTGATATAGCTTGTGTTTTAAGCACACGTAGAATGCGCTCAGACGGGGTGCTATCATCCTTTAGAAAGCAGGACGATAGCACGATAATTATCTCAAAAATACCTGATCAATATGGCTACTCAATCGCATATGCTCTGATTCAATCATTTTCAACTGACTTGCCAATTGAAGCGCGGCAAGTATTGAGATGCGCTTAGGGTCAGCCAGATGGGACTTCTCTGATATTTCTCTCATAAGTATATCGACAGCATGAGCAGCTGCTATAATCTGCTCATCTGTCTCATCGCTTACAAGTGTATAAGTCTCCCCAAAAATAGAGACTTTATATTTTTTAACTTCGTTGCTCATTGTTGTGGCTCATGCTCGACAAGAAAATTAATACTCTCTATCACATTATCGAGGGCTGCCAGGGTCATCTCGCGTTCTTGGCTGAGAGTCTCGATATTCTGATGCTGCGCAAGCAATGAGTTCTCAAGCTTTTCTAGTTTTTGATGCTGCACAAGCAATGAGCTCTCCAGCTTTTCAACTTGATCTTGGAGATTGAGTTGCTCTTCAACCCTTTTTTCAAGTTGCTCTTTAAGTGCTGAGTTTTCCGCGGCTTTTTGAGCAACATCTGCTCGAAGTTCTTTTATACGCTCAATCAAATCTGCTATCTTTTGTTCAAGAATATTGAGTTTTTGCATGAAAATCTCCTTTTTTCCTACACGCATGATAGCTATCATGCTGACTTCATCTACACGAGGTTGATTGTAATAATAAGAACCAACGCTTGTCAAGAAGACGTTATAAAAAAGGGATTACCGTTGCGTTATTTTAACGATCTGCGTAAATACTTCTGGATCATAAATAGCCAATTGGCTCAGCATTTTACGATTAAGTTGTACATCTGCTTTTTTAAGCCCATGCATTAACGTATTATATTTCATGTCATGAGCTTCAGCAGCTGCTTTAATCCGCATAATAAACAGTGCTCGCATGTCACGCTTTTTAAGCTTACGCCCTCTATATGCAAATGCTAGAGCACGCACCAGGGTTTCTTTAGCACGTTTAAAGATATTTTTACGCTGGCCCCAGTAACTCTTTGTTTGCTTTAATAATCTCTTGTGGCGCTTTTTGGTAACTATACCACGTTTTACTCGAGTCATAACGCTATCCTTCTAATATGGCATCAAATGGGCAATATGCCGAGCATCTGCTTTGCTAATATAGAAAGCTTTACGCAAATGACGTTTCTTATGCCCCGATTTTTGTGTCAAGTGCTTACGGCGGTAAGGGTGTGCTGCTTTAAAGAGAGCACTTTTAAGTTTTTTAATTCTTTTTTTAGCCCCAGAATGGGTTTTTACTTTAGGCATGAGGTATCCTACTTCTTAAGATAATAGACACGGCTCCATAGCTGCGGTGTTTTAAGATCTTTTTCTTGAACAAGATATTTACTGAGCCCCGCTTGATCGAACATGCCCTGTATTTTATTAAAAATCTCAGTGCCACGCTCTTCTTTCATTGAAATCTCACGGCCCCGAAACATAAGCGTAATTTTAAGACGTTTACCCTCGTTAAGAAACTGCAAGCCTTGGTTCATTTTAGTTTGAAAATCATGCTCACCGATCTTAGGACGGATTTTTAATTCTTTAATTTGAATTACTTGCTGTTTTTTCTTAGCCTCTGTCTGCTGCTTTTTTTTGGCATAGCTAGCTTTACCGAAATCCATAACCTTAGCTACAGGGTATCCCTCGCTGCCACTTTCTGCAATAATAACAAGATCAAGACTAGCTTGACGTGCCATGCGTAGTGCCTCTTCACGCGATACTATACCAACGTTTTTTCCTTCATGGGAAATAAGTTGCATACGATCAAAACGTATTTTTTCATTAATCAAGGGTGTCGTTATGTCGGTTCTTGCTTTCAGCGTCATAGGTACCGTTTATCTACTCCTTATTCTTCTGCTAATGTTTCAATATTAGCACCAGCAGCTAGCGCTGCATGCACTTGTGTTTCAATTTTGTGCGCAAGTTCTGCATCAGTCTTGAGGACCGAAAATACGTGCTCTCTTCCCTGTGCGATTTTTTCACCATTAAAGGAGAACCATGAGCCTGACTGGGTTATGATCCGATGGGTTAATGCCGCATCGATCATTTCAAGTTCTTTACTGATTCCCTCACCAAATAAGAGATCAAGCTCAACGCATTTAAATGGTGGTGCCATCTTATTTTTGGCAATCTTAACGCGTACCCTATTGCCTTTATGTGATCCATCTTTATCTTTAATGCTTTCAATTCTACGCACGTCAATACGTAGCGAAGCATAAAATTTAAGTGCTTGACCTCCCGTTGTTACTTCTTTTGAGGCAAATGCCATAGCGTTAATATTATGACGTATTTGATTAATAAACAGTAACACGGTTTTCGATTGGTGAACAACAGGCGTTAGCTTGCGCAAGGCTTGTGACATAAGGCGTGCTTGAAGCCCAACATGCACATCACCCATATCACCATCGAGTTCAGCTTTTGGCACGAGCGCTGCAACTGAGTCAATAACAATAATATCGACCGCGCCTGAACGGGTAAGCTTTTCTGCGATATCGAGTGCCTGTTCGCCATAGTCTGGCTGGGATATAACAAGATCGTTTATATTAATTCCAAGCTTTGTTGCATAGAGTGGATCAAGGGCATGCTCAGCATCTATAAATGCACAGATACCTCCTGCCTTTTGAGCTTGCGCTATAGCTTGCAGAGCAAGAGTAGTTTTGCCTGATGCTTCAGGCCCATAAATCTCAACAATACGTCCACGAGGAAAACCTTTTATACCTATCGCTTGATCAATAAGAAGTGATCCGGTTGAAATTGCGTCAATGTGCTGTGCGGCTGTCTGTCCGAGCAGCATAACGGATCCCTTACCATATTGCTTATCGATTTGGGAAAAGGTAACCTCAAGTGCCTTTTTCTTGGCAACTATTTCTGATTCTCGAGTCACTGATTCACCTATAAAGCAATCTTTGATGATATGTACTTAATAACGTACTGCTGAGCTATTAATTTTAATTGTAGCATTTTTCTGTAAAGAAGCAATAAGACCATAAGAAAATTGCTGGGCCTCTTCTGCATACAGAGCACGCCATAGATCATTTTTGCGCTCATTAAAACGTGCGCTATCAAAGGGCTCTATTTCAATAGCTTGAGCATACTGTCCTGCTTCAGGCGTAAGCAGATCAGCGTGAGCCCCTGTAACCGTCATAGCCATCATGGCTTGTCCGGGAAAGCCACGCTTTTCAAGTGATGACCAGACAGATTGCATATCAGGAGCAAGCCAGTCAGTTACCTCTACGCTTCCCCCATGTTTTTTGGCAAAATCACGTAGTTGATCAAGCGTAAGAGAAGAAACCTGTACAAGATCACCTGCAAGCCTTTCACGTGCTCGCTGAATATAAAGGTCATGAAGTACCTGGTCTTTAATAGTATCAAGCGATGGCGTATAGCTCTTTTCTCTATTTATGAGCTGCATAATAGAGCCGGTGCCATCTTCAAGCACGAACGCTTTTTTGCCTTCAGACAGATCAAAGAGCTTTTGAATTTTGCGAGAGTTTGTTTTCTCTTGATGCTCAAGATTAGATTTTTGTCCATGATGTGCTTGTACAAATTGATCAAATAGCTCCGGTGATGCTTCCGCTTGCTTGATAGTACGCTGCGCATCGGCCGCAAACTGTTTTTTGAACTTTTCTTGTTCTAAGCGTTGCTTAATCTCGTTACCCACCTCTGTCAAATCTTTATAGCTTGCTTCTTGCGGTACGTTCTTTTGCTCAGCTAATTGTTCCGTTTTACGTATAAAAAGCTGCTTATTTTTCTGATAATATTCTTCGATTTCTTTATCTGAGAGAGTAATGCCATAGTCCTGTGGTTTAAATGTCCATGTTATACCATTGCGCTTTTCAGGTACTACGTAACGTTTGCGTAGAGCATTTTCTTGCGTAAAGAACTCCTGTAGTTCTTCAGGTTTTACCACTTTTACCCCAGACTCTTGTGTAACCTCTTGACTATAATAGGAAAGTGGAATAGTCATAAGAGCATATTTCTTTTTAAGATAATCGCGGATAAACCGTTCTTTAAGCGCAGCCTCCGGTACATACAAAGCACCTTGTGCGAGTTCAAGTACAAGATGCTGCTTGATCGCATTCTCTACCAACTCATCAAAATCATTGACTGAAATGCCTTGGCGCTGTAAATACTTAAATAACGTTGGGTAATCTATGCCTGCTTCGGTAAAGGCAAATGGAGGAATTAAATCACTTAATGCTTGAATCATAAATACCGGGTCACGCATTTTCATCGCAACATACTCCGGTGCGAGACGAAGTTTGAGCTTATCGGCAGTTTCTATAAGCAGTTTTTCATGCACTAATGATTGCAATGCCAGCTCTTCAGGCTTACCGCTTATCCCCATTGATTGAAGCATTGCGAGTGCGCTATCGCCAAAGCGCTGCTTAAAGCTCTGAAGCCGTCGCTCTTCTTCTGCCGTTTTACGACGAAATTCACGAGGAGAAATTTCATAACCGTTAACTTCAGCGATCTCCCGAGGGCTTCCACTGCCCAGTCGCTTAAAAAGACTTGTTATGGTAGAGAATCCTACAAGCGAAAATACCGTAACCCATAAAAGAGCTTTATAAGCTTTTTGGCTAATGCGTCTACGTATAAGAGCTATCATACACAAAACCTTTCATTATCTTTTTATTCATGATGTTTCAGAAGCTAGTTCAATGATTTTTTCACCGGTAAGATGATCAACAGTTTTCAGCATAGCCACCAATGAACAAAGTTCCTCATAGCCCATGGGTGGCGTAACCACTTGATACCAAATTCGACGCTTGCCCTGTGCTGTCCTGCTTACACGTTCAACACTTTCAGCTGCAATACCACGTGCAGCCAATCGCTTTACATAATCACCTGCAGCTTTACGTGAGCCAAATCCTATTAATTCTGCAGAAAATCGCTTAAAAGGAAGCTGGTTACTAGCTGATTCAGATAACGCTGCCTCTTGTGCCTCTCGCACCTCATGAGCACCTTCGGCATCTCCGGACTGCTCTGCTTGAGGTTTATAGCGTGAGCATACTGAGCTATATACTTTATCTGCCAATGATTCATGAGCAACCATATGCGTCAAGTCTTCAGCAGCACCCTTTTTTCCCCAATAGTAACCTGCCATAAAAATAAAAAACGCTCCTAAGATACCAAGTGCGCTTATGCGGCTCATATGAACATGCGTGAGATCAACAGTATAATTTAGTTTTTTGCTTGTTTCATCTTGTTTCATAAGGAACATCGAACGTTATGCATAAGTTTATCAGATAATTGCCTTATGTATAAAGCAACATCCAAGAAAGTCAAGTTGAGCTCTTGGATCTCAATAGGCTGTACCCCCAATCCTGCTTGAGCTTGGGTAAGCTGGCGCTTGAGCATACGCCAGTAAGTAAGTTGCCGCTTGGCATAATTTCTTGTTTTTCGCTGGATACGTGCCATAAGCTGACTATAGGCATACTCATTTTCCTGCATATTCTCCTGCTGTTTCTGCTCAAGAAAATCAATAATTTCTGGATAACCAATACATTTTTTTGTTTTTAAAAATATACGCCATGGTTCTGTTAGGGCCTGTACTTCATCGAGCCAGCCTTCCTGAAACATAGTAACCACCCGTTTATTAATACGATCATAAAGATCAGAGCGTTCTCGATCGAGAAACAAGATCAAGCTCCTAAAAGGCGGGCTAAACGCTGGTCTTATATCTGACGGTTTTATACCAGTACCATCAAGAATTGAAAGTGCTCGTACTATACGATAGCGATCATGAAGGTGGATAGCCAAGGCACGCTTCTCATCGCGAACATGAAGCTCTTGCCAAAGCTCATATGTCGTCTTTTGATCGGCAGCATACACCCTGCCCGAAAGAGAGCTGCCTGGCGGAAATAGGAGCGAGTAGCTATAAAAAAGTGACCCACCAACAAGTATGGGTATTTTCCCACGGGACCATATCTCATTCATGATCGATAGCAGATACTCACGATAACGTACAACGTCATACTGTACCGGTTGCGTAAGTAGGTCATACCCATGATGAGGGGTACCATGTACTTTCCAGTCAGGTTTTGCTGTACCTATAGTCAAAGGCTGATAAAACTGGCAAACATCGCAGTTAATAATCTCTGCCGGCACCTTATATGAAAGCTGGAGAGCAAAATCACTTTTGCCAACACCTGTAGGTCCAAGCACCATAATACAAAAACGATCGGCACAATCCAAATTCATAACTGTTTTATCACCTTTTTTTATCACCCTTTATAACAAGAGACTATGGGGGAGCTTACGCTCCCTCCAACTTTCTTTTGACTTCTTGCTGCTCAGCTAAGCGGTTCCTCTGATGAGCTGCGCATAATGAACGCAAGTGCTCTATTGTTTTACAGTGCTCAAGTTTTTCAACAAGCGATATCTCCTCAACCAAGAGAGCTTCAGTTTGATTAAGTAGGTTTTTTTCGCCAAACGAGAGCTCTTTTTGCGTCTCTATAAATCGTAAGTCACGGTAAATTTCAGAAAGTTCTCGCAAATTTCCTGTCCTGAGCTTCACCTGATACTCTTTGTGTCGCTTATTCCAATTACTCGCATTAAACTCATAGTGATTAATTTTACGTGCTGGTTCTGCAATAGTTTTAAAAACATCATTAACATTTTCATGGGAGCTCAAAGGACGTATACCTACGCTAAGGACGTTATGGGTAGGAACAAGAACCGTTACATCTTTATTTAAAAATGTTAACTCATAGTAGGCAGTAGAGTGACCGCCAACCATTTTTTCTATAATACGATTGATTTGAGCAACGCCATGTCCCGGGTAAACAACTTTTTCATACAAGGAAAACATGGAGGTAATCCTCTTTCGCATTGGTCCAATGACCTTCGAAAAAGCCTTTACCCTTATAGTATAGTATAGCACATAAAAAAATCTCGTCGACTGGCTTTCAACGTGCTATAGTATTAAAAGTGTTAGTAAACACTTTTTAATAACTATTCTCATACTATCTCTAGTGATAAGAATATGCTTAATTTTTCGAGAGCATTTACGCAGGGAGCACGATGGAATGCTCTCGACTCGTTGATTACCCAGGGCCTGCTCGTTGGGCATCATATGCTTGTGCGCTCATGCATGGGTATACACTTTCATGGACAATTTGGCACGCTTTTATCGTCATTTTATCTTGCACTCGTTTTCGTTAATATGGGACTGGACCTTTCTCTGGGGCCCTTTATCAATTATTTCTCTCAAAGTAGGGCACACGCACATGTTCTTTTTTCTCTCGTACTAACACAATGGCTTATTGTAAGTTGTTGCCTTGTGCTTGCCTGTTGGCAATCCCCTATGCTTCCGCTCCCTGAGTTCATGCGAGCTGAACCTCTGCTCATCTTTGTCCTCACGCTTGCTCTGATAAGCGAAAGCATTAAGAAAACTTTCAAGGTTTTTCTGCAGCTTACGTTATATACACCAGTTACCGCGCTTACTGAAGTTATTGGGATGCTTGTCTATTGCTTAGGAATATGGGCATGGTACCTTATAACAGGTACCCTAAGTTTAACCTGTTCTTTTGCTACGCTGCTCTGCGTTTCGTTAGTTCAAGCAAGTATCTTGAGCTTGGGAGTTTTACATTGGCATCGTCAGCTACCCCCGGTGCCTCATCACAATTATCACAACTATCATACTTATTCGCTTGCCACACGCATGATTAAAGCACGTATCTTTACAGGGGGCAATCAGCTGGTAAGTCAACTCTTTTCAGTAAATTTTTTAGTGTCGTTCTTTGCATTTCGTCTGGGTGTAGAATCAGCAAGTGCTCTTAAGATAGCAAGTTCTATAGCACAGTGGATAACGCTTGTTGCCCATAAGATCTTTGGCATGACAGGCATGGCCCTTTTATCACAAACTAAGAATGTATCACTGACTACAAAGAAAGAAATTTTTACTTTTGTAACTCATAGATTACATCAGGTACTCTATGCTCTTTTGCTGATTCTTGTTATAAATAGATCTCATATTTTTACTGTATCATCCGATATCAATCTCTTATTATTTACCGTTTCGATCATGAGCATGAGCTTTATAGAAGGATTTCTTGCACTCTACGAAAAATGGTACATAATTGAAGAAAAATCTCATGTTATATTTTCTCTTAATAGCCTGTGCGCTCTTATACTTGCTTATGCCCTTATCTGCTTAAACCACACACCCAGCACAGTTCTCATGCTTATGGCGGGTGCCCGACTCATCCTCTACTGTGCACTTACCCTCAGCGCAGCTTATACCTGGCAATTACACCCATCATGGAGCTTAGAAAAGCGTACCGTTGGCGCTGCACTTATTCTCGCTAGTATCCTGTATTACTCGCTCTTATTGCGCTAAATTATTGCGCTGAAGGAGATGCACATTTCTATGGCCTATCATGATCTTATAGCACGTTTTAATACAAGTATCACCTGGAATGGTATCTCATATGGCATCTCTAAATGTGCTGGAACTTGCACAACATTTTTTCTCTATTATACACTTTCAGTTAATGACTTCGTTACACTTGCCTCACTTCAAAATATACTCTACTTGTGCCTTTTGTGGCTCGACGGGGGCTTACGTAAATCTATCCCTTCCTATGGCACAGTCTTATTCACAAGTCGCAACCACCCGTATTACGTTGCGCTTTTTCTTGGGTGTTATGCTACTCTTTTGGCACTGATTGCCACACTCTTTGTGGTAACTGGTCCATCACTAGCTGCTTTTGTTCATGTCACCTATGAACGGTCTATTAGCATATGCGCCGCTCTACTTTTTTGCACTGAAGGGCTTGTCTCGTTATTACGGCTTGTGTATCATGCTCAATTTCGCAATAAGCAATTTAATATGCTATGGACATCCTGCATCTTATGTGAATCTGTTATCATACTTAGTGTGCTGAGCTTGGGGTATACGTTGAGCGTGGCGCACATATTACTTATTAAAACCGCTTTAAGTATCGCTGTTTGCTGCTTAAGCCTTCCTGCCCTCTTTCAGCAATTTTTATGGCAGCCGCTTTCTCAAACCAGAGAGCAGCCCAAAGAACAGCCAGCCCCTTCATTTATTAAGCATTCGCTCTTTATGTGGCTCAGTACGCTTTTAAAAAGCTTATCAGAGCGTAACGTCGTTACACCCCTTATTGCTCATTTTTTCGATCCAGCAGCAGCTGCCACGTATAAAGTCTCTCAAGATGGTGCCTTGCTCATTCATCGAATTGTAGTCAGGACTATTGGTGTAAGCGATACGGCCTTACTCGCTCATAGTTACGCCGATCCTCAGTTTATGATCCTCGTTCCCCGTTCATTTTCAGAGCTTTCCATCAAAATAGCTCGCCTCTGCATCCCCCTTTTGGCACTTATAAGTGCAGTAGCTTTTCCTGTTTTTATACATATTTTTATACATACTACACAACCAGCACATTATACGAGTGCTATCATTTTTTTTGTTTTAGTCAGCAGCTATCTGCTTGAGACATTGCTGTCTCCCTATGAACGACTTCTTGAGATAAGCACACAGTATCGCGTCCTGTTTATTTCGTACATTCCCTATAGTATAGGGCTTGTGCTTACTCTATTTTTAGCTTATAAAACATATATACATGTTGTTTCATGCATTCTTATTCTACAAGCTGCTCGATTAATCAGCAGCTTACTAACGCTTTTTTCCGTTGAGTGTAGCAGATACGTCACTACGCCAGCTTGTCATTTTCCCTGGCAAGCTCTCAAGCCCTATACTATTCTGTCCATAGCTATTGCTAGTACCATCTGCTGCTCTTTACTTACTCTTGAAAGATATTCTACCGTCACCGACAGCACCATCATCGCTTCCCTTGTCACACGTAGTCAAACCCAAAGCTTGATCTCTGTATAACATCCTTACCACACATACCCCAAAGCTCGTGTCAAGAAAGCTGAGGGGCTTGACTACATCAACACTACGTCCACAAAAATATGAGTCTCTTTCACTCAAGAAATCTGAGTCTTTTATTGACATTTTAATGAAAATTTAATAAAAATATACTAGCTAGAAACAGAAACTAATAAAAGTCGAAAGGTTTGCATGGCCAGTAAAATCATAGGCATAGACTTAGGAACTACCAACTCGGTTGTCGCCGCCGTAGAAGGAGGCACACCGAAAGTTATCCCCAATCAAGAAGGACAAAATACGACTCCCTCCGTCGTCGCCTTTACCAAAGATGGAAAACGACTTGTAGGTATTCTTGCAAAACGACAAGCCGTAACAAATCCTGAAAATACTATTTTCTCCATAAAACGCTTTATTGGACTAAAATATGACCAAGTCCGCAACGAGGCAAAACTTGTACCCTATAAGCTTATACCGCGTAGTAATGGCGATGTTGCCGTTCAAGTACAAGGCAAAGAGTACACACCAGAAGAAATATCGGCTGCAATACTTGCTAAATTAAAAAGTGCGGCAGAAGATTACCTTGGCCAAGCAGTTACACAAGCAGTTATTACGGTACCTGCTTATTTTAACGATGCACAACGTCAAGCCACAAAAGACGCTGGCAGAATAGCTGGACTCGATGTCAAACGTATTATTAACGAACCAACGGCAGCAGCACTCGCCTACGGTTTTGATAAAAAGAAAAGTGGCACTATTGCCGTATTTGACTTTGGTGGTGGGACCTTCGATATTTCAATTCTTGAGATCCATGATGGAGTTATCGAAGTGCGCGCAACCAATGGCGACACGCATCTTGGTGGCGATGATATCGATCAAGTATTAATGAATTATATGATCGACGAGTTTAAGCGTGAACAAGGCATCGATTTACGCAACGATCGTATGGCACTCCAGCGCCTACGAGAAGCAGCAGAAAAAGCTAAAGTAGAACTTTCAACGCTGGATGAGACCGAAGTCAATCTGCCCTATATTACTGCAGATGCCTCGGGGCCAAAACACTTGAGCCTAAAAATCTCACGTGCAAAACTTGAATCACTCTGCAGCGATATTTTTCAACGTCTCTTAGTCCCCTGCAAGCGTGCTATGGAAGATGCTGGACTTACCAAAGATAAAATCGATGAAGTAATTTTAGTCGGCGGTTCAACTCGTATCCCCAAAGTACAGCAACTGGTTAAAGACTTTTTTGGCAAAGAGCCTAATAAATCTGTTAACCCTGACGAAGTAGTTGCTATCGGTGCAGCAATACAAGGCGCTATTCTTGCCGGTGAAGTGACAAGCCTCCTCTTGCTCGATGTAACACCGCTTTCATTAGGTATTGAAACCATGGGCGGTATCGCAACACGCTTAATAGAACGCAATACAACTATTCCAACACGCAAATCACAGGTATTTAGCACGGCCGAAGATAACCAAACAGCTGTTGATATTAGAGTTGTTCAAGGAGAGCGTGAATTTGCCAGAGACAATAAACTCTTGGGTCAATTTAGACTCGAAGGCATACCGCCAGCCCCACGTGGTGTACCACAAATCGAAGTAACCTTTGATATCGATGCTAACGGTATTGTCAGCGTATCAGCTCGAGATAAAGCAACAGGCAAAGAGCAAAAGATCACCATCACCTCAAGCACGGGACTATCTAAAGAAGAGGTTGAGCGTATGGTCAGAGAAGCTCAATCTCATGAAACTGAAGATCGTGCTGCACGCGAAACGATCGAAAAACGCAATCGTTTAGATGGCCTTATACTCGATGTTGAAAAAACATTGCGCGAAAACCGTGAAAAACTATCGCCGGATGACATAACTGCTCTTGAATCGGCACTTGATAAAGCACGACAAGCACTCAAAGAGCACGAAAACAACCCTCAAGAGCTCCAAAAAGCAACCGACGAACTCTTGCAAGCGTCATACAAGATCGCCGAGACCCTCTATAAAGGTCAAGGTGGCGCAGGACCTGGCGCGGGAGAGCAAGGCCCTATCGAGCCCGAAATCGAAGAATAACTATCTTCCTAATTTTGAACTTAAGCAAAGAGAAGAGGCAGAGTTTTAATCTCTGCCTCTTCTCTTTTTCTCATCTTATAACAACACTACTATGCAGCAAATTTCTTACTATCTAAATTAAAATTCAAGTTGACATAACAAACTTATTATGTAATTATTAATAATTATTTTACCAAGCATTACCCGTTATTTTAAAAATTTAGATATCAAGATGGGAAACAATCAATGAAAAGTTTACGGCCGCTTTTATGTATCATAATGAGCTTAGCGTTAGGCTGGCTCTTATATAAGAAAGAATCAGTAATACAGGCATCTCCTGTGCCCTTGATCCCACGTGAGGTATTATTTGGTACACCAGAAAAAGGGGAGCCTCATCTTTCACCTGATGGCACGAAACTTGCATATAGAGCCCCTTTTAACGGAAAGCCTCATATCTGGGTAAAAACTATTGGCAAAGATGACGATCGAGCTATAACCAGAGGAACGAGCTTATATATTTGGTTGCCTGACAGTAGCGGTCTAGCATATCTTCAAGATAATGATGGCGATGAAAATGATTGCATATATACCATTAACCTTGAAACACATGAGGTAAAAAATTTAACACCCTTTGAGAATATACAAGCACGCATCCTTAACGTTAATTCTCAGAAACCTCATGATATACTTATTGAACTTAACAAAGATAATCCAGCCTTGCACGATCTCTATAATGTTACTATAGTCTCGGGGGAGCTAACACTGCTTGAGAAAAATCCCGGCAACGTTATGAGTTGGTTACCTGACAATCAAGGTAACATTCGCGGCAAAGTTATTCAATCTGACGATGGCGGCATTCAAGTTTGGATACGAGAGACACCAACTGCTGAATGGAACGTGGTAATAGCTTTTAGCCCTGATGACGCTGATGCAAGCCAAGTTATAAGTTTTAGCAGTGATGGTCATAGTATCTTTCTAGTAAGTCCGGACAAGAGCACTACAACGCGCCTTATAAAGCTTGATAGTGCTACCGGTCACACAACGGTTTTGTATCACGATGCACAGTACGATATAAAAAGTACCATACTACATCCTAAGACAGGCGAAATACAAGCAGTACAAGTTGCTAAAGCACGTAGAGAAGTTATAGTGCTCGATCCTTCAATTAAGCACGACATAGAAAAAATTAAGCAGACAGAAGATGGCGAAATTGACATTATAGACCGTGATGACGCAGATACTGTATGGACTGTGGCAATCAGTAAAGATACAAACCCAAAAAATTATTATCTTTATAAAAGAGCAACTCAAGAAGCAACACTTTTATGGGCAAGTCGACCAGAGCTTGCCAAATATTCTCTTGCTCACATGGAACCTTTTACGCTACAAGCTCGTGATGGACTTAAGCTCGAAGGATATGTTACCTACCCTGTCGGTGTCGAACGACATAACTTGCCCATGGTACTAAAAGTTCATGGTGGGCCATGGTCTCGTAATACCTGGGGTTATAATCCAGAAGCTCAATGGCTTGCCAATAGAGGCTATATGTGTGTTCAAGTAAACTTTAGAGGCTCTGCAGGCTATGGTAAGACCTTTACCAATGCGGGAGATAAAGAATGGGGAAACAAAATGCACGATGATCTTATAGATACGGTGAAATATTTTATAGATCAGGGTAGCGCAGACCCAAAGAAAGTTGCTATTTATGGTGGTTCATATGGTGGTTACGCTGCGCTCTGCGGCGCTACATTTACTCCCGATATTTTCCGTTGCGCGATCGATATTTGTGGACCAAGCAACTTGCTCACTTTTCTACGATCTGCACCCGCCTATTGGATCCATGCGCAACAAAGTATATACACAAGAATAGGCAATCCTGAGATTGAACAAGATTTCTTAAAATCACGCTCGCCTCTCTTTAGTGTGGATGCTATCAAAATACCTCTATTAATTGCCCAAGGAGGCAAGGATCCGCGGGTAAAGCAAGCTGAAGCTGAACAAATGGTTGCTGCTCTTAAAGAGCGCAACATGCCTCATGAATATCTTCTGTTTCCTGATGAAGGACATAATTTAGCCAAGTCTAAAAATCGCTTGAAGTTTTACGCACATGCTGAAAAATTCTTAGCACGCCATCTTGGCGGAAGATACCAACATTAAGATTCAAGCTGCGCTTTGTAATAAGGGACTATTGAGCAGATCGACAACGACCTGCTCTTGCTTTTTTAAACGGGTAATTACCGGTCCAAGCTGCCGTATGAGCTGAGGCAGCTTCTCCAAGCCCAACGTACGTGCCTGTTTTTGCAAATTTACTAGATCACTATACGTTGCGTCATGCTGCTTTTTCTTGGGGTACGAGTTAATTGCTTGAGTAAGCTGGTCAGAGACAGTACGGATGTCAGCGTTAGCTACCTGCTTTCTAAAACCTCTCTGTATATCTTCAAGCAACGCTCGTTGTCGCGATAAGCGAGCCTGCAAATCCTTGAGCACCACTCTTTCCAAAGACAAGAGCGACTCATGAGGCCCCTGGTACTTACTAATGTTATCAATAGTCATCCGTTCATTTGCCAATTCATTAAGTAGTTCTTCTGTTTGAGAGAGCAAGAACATAGTGTTTGTCCTCTCGTCCTCAATGGTCTTATGCACATCAGCTATACGACGAGAAGCTTCCACAAGCACCGTCCTTGACGTTTGCGGCACTATCTTGCTCTTAAGAATTGGTGTCAAAGTAGTGAGAAGGTTTGCCCAATCTTGCTCTACTCGAGCAAACAAGCCCAAATTATTTGGTTGGACTCGTATAAGCTGCTCATGCGGCATAGTATAATAGTTATCAGCAATAGCTTTTTCGACATTAACCATAGTATCAGTTATACTATTTTGTAATTGAGCCGCTTCCTGGGATTTCTCAGAACTTGACTCAAGAGCCTCTTGAGTAATCTGTAACGCTGTATTAAATTTTTCTATTCCTTCGTCTCCCTCAGCTGTCAAATAAGCATCATAAAAAGCTTTTGAAATTTGATTACCAATAAGATTGCCAGCTTCGCGTGCAGCTAAACCTAAAGAATCTATTTTTTCTGTAGGGTGAGCTGCTACAATTTTGACAACTGCATCTTTAACCTCTTGAGTTGTAGCATAATCAGAAAGACCCAAGAGCTTATAGAGCTGTTGAGCAGTATAGGGTACACCTATTCCCTGAAGCAATGCGTCTTCGTTCTTGGTAAACTGATTGTAAATATTACTATAGTTCGGTCCAACAATGCGGTAAATATCAGTTGCAAAACCATCTTTTAAATACGAGAGTTGTTCGTTAAGTAGGTCAAGTTGAGCACGTAACTGTGCCAATTGTTCAGGAGTGCTCCCAGTTAGCGTAGCAGGTAAAATCTTTTTGAGTACAAGACCAGCCTCTGACACAACCAGAGCATAGCGTATGCGACGATCCTTATACACCGTTGCCAATTGCAAATCAACAAGTTGCTTGATTGCTTGTTTATGACCAGCTTGAGCAGCTCGAGCGAGTGCCGATTCTACCATTGCCTTAATAGTATCAAAGTGCTCAAGCACGGTATCTGGATCTTCATCATCTATATAGTAATTTTTTAGGTTCTCAATACTATCGTTTATTGCTTGGGGACTTAACGTACGTATATTATGTAGCACATTCTCTATACGCGTAGCAAGCACATCAGATGAAAGGCGAGCTTCCTGTGGAGCACTGCCAATAGTTAAAGAACTGTATAGTGCCGGAGCTTGTACTACTCCAGAAGAGGTAGTGCTTGGAATATCAAGTGGCAACATAACCATGATACTCGATCTTGGGGTCTGCTCAGCTGTTGCTTGTCCCCGTGGTAACTGCTCAATAAGCCTACCTGTACGTAGTGGAGCATCACTTGGCTCCTCCATGTGCTCTTGCATGCGCTCTTGTTCTTCCTGCTCTTGTTCTATAAGCTCTTGAGTTTGAGGCTGATCAGACTGATCCGGCGACAAAAGTATCTCCTCGCCCTCGGCACCCTGCAGCAAAAACCTTGAACATGTTACTACAGATAAACACATCACTCTCAATAAATTTTTAACATTACGCTTTTTCATCATCTTACTCTTTAAAAAAAATTGACTTAACCCGTTTGAGTACTAGCTTGTAAAGTTGGGCTACTTAATAGTCTTGCAACTACTTGCTCTTTTTGTTTTAAATTATTAATTGCAGGATCAAGCTGCTGCATAAGATTGGGCGATGCTTTCAAACCAAGAGTTTGTACTTGACCGTATAACTCAGTTAGCGCATTATACGTCACATCGCTTGGCTTTTGGTTAGGATATGATTCAATTGCTTCGTCAAGTCGACTACTAACATTAATAATATCGGCATTAAGAACTTGCTTGGCAAAGCCTTTTTGTATATCTTCAAGCAGGTTTCGTTGATTTGACAAACGATTTTGTAACGTCTCGAGCACGGTTCTTTCCAGCAATAATAATGGCTCATTAGGTGTTCGATATGTTAATGTAATAATGTTACTGATTGTTATCTGCTCATTTTCCAATTCGTTAATAAGATCATTGGTTTGACGTATCAAAATAGTATTATTGCTTGTTAGATCTTGTGTTATTTTGTTAATATCATTTATGACACGTTCAGCTTGTGCTAGTGCCTGGATTGTTGCGGTACCTATTGTCTTGGTTCTAAAAAAACTTGTTAAATTTGTTAAAAAAGTAAGAATTCTCTTCCAACCCTGCCTTATTCGAGCAAACCATCCTAAGCTTTCCGGCTGCGCTGTTACAAGCTGGTCAGGCGGCAGATCATTCCCCTTGTCGACCATAGCTTGATCAACACTATTTCTTAGTTCACTTATGCTCTGTTGTAGCTGAGCTGCTTCCCGGGACTTCTCAAAACTAAATTCAAGAGCTGCTTGAGTAATTTGTACAGTGTCATTAAAACTTTTTATTCGGTCACTTCCCTCGGCCGCTAAATAAGCATCATAAAAAGCTTTTGAGATTGGATTACCGATAAGATTACCGGCTTCACGTGCAGCTAGACCCAATAGATCATTTTCCTCTGTAGGATGCTGCGCTACGATCTTGGCGACTGCATCTTTAACTTCTTGAGTTGTAGCATAATCAGAAAGACCCAAGAGCTTATAGAGCTGTTGAGCAGTATATGACCCTAGTATACCAAGTAATTTATTTTCGCTATCGGTAAACTGACTGTAAATACCACCTGATGATGGAACTCGAGAAATATCAATATATCCAAAGCCATTTTTAAGGTATTCCAGTTCTCGGTTAAGTGCTTCAAGCTCTTTAAAAAGCGTTATCAATTGATCAGGGTTACTTTGAGCTATAATGGGAGCGTGAATAGCCTCCTGAGCCTGGGGCACAATGATAGCATAGCGCATATCGCGATCTTTATAGACTGCTGTCAATTGCAAAGAAACAAGTAGGTCAATCGCTTGCTTATTCTCAGCTTGACCGGCTTTACTTAATGCTTCTTGCACTGCTGTTTTAATAGTATCGAATTGTTCAAGAACAGTATTTGGATTCTCATTGCTGGCAAGCTGATAATCTTCTATAGCCTTAGAAAGTTCAGGTATATTCTCAGCACTTAAAGTAGTTATATCCTGAAGTCTGCTTGCCACTTGATCTGCTAGAGCTTGAGATCCCGTTCGCGCTTCTTGACCAACAGGGGGAGCAAGAGCAGGAAGCGTGGGAACCTGCTGCTCGGTACTTGTCCCTGGTATATTCTCTTGAGCTCCTGGTGGAGGCGTAACTTCTGTTACCGATCTGCCTGAAGGCCGAGTACCAGCTTCCTCTCCAGCTTGAGGTGCAAGCGTTGATCCTGTACCGGTCTTAACTGAAGCAGAAGCTTGAGCCTGCCTTTCTGCTTCGGCTTTTTGAAGCACTTCTTGCTCCTGCTCTAGTTGTTCCTGAGTTTCAGTTTTCCCCGAAGGCACTTTCTCTCCCTCACCTTCAGCACTTCGCAGTGTCAGACTTATATTGAGTGATATAACTACCCCTAATAGGCTCAGTGGGATTTTGCGATTGCACTTTTTAATATTCTTACTCCCTTTTTTTATGCTTTTATACATTTGGCGTAAGTTCTCCAAGTGCTTTCTGTTGTTCTTCTAAGCCCTTAATCGTAGAATTCAGCTCCGGTAAAAGTTCAGACGTCAAGCGGTTAACGCGCGCATCAAGTAAAACAAATGTACGAGATGCTTCCTCTCCAATAGCTGTCGCACTATATTTTGCCAATGAACTACGAAGGCTTTTGAGATCTTCGTTAAACTGTTCATTTTTTGTTATTGCTTCAATATAGCTTCCGATTTGCGTAAGTCTGCTTAAATTTGTAGTTAAGCTGCGACGTCGAATATCAATTTCCTGTGGCGTTATTGTTTCACCGGGAGTTTTAATTCTGTCTTGCATATCAATAGCTTGATTGATAGACTGATTACCTGATGCAAGCGCATCATTGCTCATATCTTCTACCGTTCGCTCTAACCTAAGTGCACTAACTATACCGTTGGCGATGTTTTGCAAATCAGCCGGGGTGGGACGCGCTAAAAATTTTACGTAGCCAGCAAGCCTGGAGAATGCTTGGCTTAATCGAGCATAGAAATTTATTGGTTGCTCTTGGGGTAGCTTTGGTGTAGTTTGTAGAGCTGCACGCCGGGATATAGGTTCTAAAATAATAGTTGGCGTTTTCGAGGGTGCTCGTTCCTCTTCAGCTCGAGGAGCTTCAGCAGGCGGAGGGGTAACTGTCAGGATTTCTGTTTTCCCTTGTCTCCCGTGTGTTAGTCTCCTTTGAGCCATCTCTAATGTAAGTTCTGGTTGACTACTGATTGGTTCTTGTTGTGGCAGACGATATATTTCTGTCGGCTCGGGCATAGGTTGCTCAAAAAGCAGCTGTCCCATTTGCTCAGAAGATGGTAAGATAATCCCCTTGCCCTCTTCTCCATTAAAAATTACACTTTGCATGATTAAGAATATGAGCAAAGTGAGTACCACTAGCTTGTTCATGGCATTTCCTTAGGATCTTAGGAATTATGTAATGTGCTATATTATATAATAGAAATTAATAACAAAAAATGTCAATAGTTTTACAAAGAGCAAAAGGGCAATTGCACCAATTATGGCTAAGCTCATAGGATTTTTGGCAAAAATAGAGTCAAAAACTATGAGCTGCTTCTTATGATATCTAAAGCTATCTAGAGCTATCTAGAGGGCACACACGAGCATTTGAAAAAAATAAAATTTTCAGCAAACTGTTAATTACAGCATTGTTTCAGAGGCAATACTATAGCTTGTAACGTCCCTGTTACAAATCACATAAGCATATACTTAAGCATTGCCTCATCAGCAGAAGAGATAGAAGATAACAGTCGAATAACTAGACACACAAAGAGATGGATCACGAAAGACCAAGCTCTTTAAAAAAGTTGAACGAGAGTAGTAACGCCGCATTGTAAAATATTGTCAAATAAACAATAACTTTAACAAACTATAGACGCAGGATACGATATTTATCCTACACTTTATACTATAAAGGAACTAACAATGGGCATCTATTACAAGATACTACCAGCACTAACAATAACTCTTCTCTATTACGGTCAAGCACTACCGGGTGAGCCCGAACAATTTGACCGTAATCCACGCGCACTTGCGCTCGAAATAAAAGCACTTATCACTTCGAATGTAGCACTTGGACCCGATACATATTTTGAGGTATCTTTAGAATCACCCCGGGGAGCCGATCAAATAACGCTTATTGCGTTACTCAAAGCAATTATTAATCGTAAGCCAGAAGATGTCACACAAGCGTGTAAGGATGATACTGCTATCGTCAATGTTAATTTAACAAGCAAACCACGTGCTAAAAAAAAGGTTACGTCTCTAGGTTTTGATGACAACTGGTCATGTCTTACCCCTACCCCAAAATCGGTTGATAGTAATTATGAAGATGAAGCACCTTCTCAAAGAAAAATCTTTGGTGCTGTACCCTGTCTTGACAACGGAATCGAGACGCCCCTCACGTTGGCGATTATGATAGGCAATAAGGAGGCCGTTGAGATTCTTCTTGAGCATGGGACAAAACAAGACGAGGGCAATCTAACGTTGGCGCTTATTTGTGCTTTAACTGAGTATACCCAACCCTATTTTGATAATGCGCGATTGCTCTTAGAGCGCGGCTTTCCCCTTAGCCCACCCTCACATTTCTTATTACGAGAGCCATTTGAGCTTCAAACTAAAAACCAAATAAAAAAGACAACATTAGCAGAGATCCTCATGCCAAATGCTCTTAATCGAGCTATCATCCTCGCAGATCAATCTATTCTCGGCAAAGATCAAGATCTCGCTGCTCGCTATAAAAATACCGTGAAAGATATCCTAAGCATATACCATGAACAACCCGACTTGAGACCTCAACGGGTTACTCCAGTCAAATATCCCCTAATCAACGGCGAGCATTATGTTATCATTGAAGATTATAAGCCAGCCTTATCGCGATCAGTTAACTATAAAGATAAGACATCTCGTAATACACCGCTTCATTGGGCAGCGGTACGAGGGAATAGAGATGCCCTGAATATGCTTCTCGATTATGGAGCGCAAGCAACTGCCAAAAATGATAAACAGATTACGCCTTTTGAATTAGCAGCTAAAACTAACTCTCTTAAAAAGCTTTTGCCTGATGATCTCTTTCAAGCAATCGCTGTGAGGGATAATGTTCTTGCCAAAACTCTTCTGGAAAAGCTAGTTAAACACGAAGCACAGCTCATGGTACAAAAACAGCCTAAAGAGAGCTTTATCACTCGGTATTTTAATAAAAGCTCATCGCCAGACAACTTGGCTCAAAAGTCTGCTTCGGTAATGGGACACAGAGATTCTCATGATAATACCCTTCTCCATTGGGCTGTGGTATGTGAAAATGAAGAAATTACACAAGAGCTTACGAAATCCCATAGTTTACTTTCAGTAATGACCAATCATGCTGGACTAAATGCATTACAGCTGGCCGAGCAGCGCTCTAATCAAGCAATAATTGCCCTAATTCAGGAAGTTCAAGCTGACCCAGTTTGAAAAACTATAATTTTCAAGCACACTAGAGAGAAAGCTATGTACACATACAAGAATAAGACGAAAGTTTAAGCATGAGTATTGCCGCAGGGCTTGTTGGCTTACCTAATGTTGGTAAATCTACGCTGTTTAATGCCCTCACCAAATCAGCAGTTCCCGCAGAAAATTATCCATTTTGCACGATCGACCCACATAGTGCCTGTACGATCGTACCTGATGAGCGGCTTGATAAACTTCAAAAAATATATAATTCACAGAAGCAGATTCCTGCTTCTGTAACATTTATAGATATAGCAGGACTCGTAAAAGGTGCTGCATCGGGCGAGGGGCTCGGCAATCAGTTTCTTAGTCATATACATGCCGTAGACCTTATTCTTCATGTACTACGTTGTTTTGAAGATCCTTCGATTATTCATGCAGGACAAGAAGTAGATCCCTTGCTCGATTTTGAAATTATTACAACTGAGCTCATGCTCAAGGATATCGAATCAGTTTCAAAAAGAAAGCTCAAAATCTCGCAGCTTATGAAATCAGCACGTAATAACCCCGCCACGCTTCAAGAGCTTACACAAGAAAGTGTTCTTCTTGAGCAGGTAGAGGCAGCGCTTAATGCGTCACAATTGTCTGATGTTCGCCGTATTATAAGCACGTCGCCCATAACAACGCTTGATCTTTTATCAACGAAAAAGTTTTTGATTATTGCCAATATCGCTGAGCATGAGGTAGCAGATGATGCTTATAAACAAAATCCTCACTATCAACAACTTATTTCAGCATTTGGTCAGGAGCTTGTTACTCCTATTTCCATAAAGCTTGAGTATGAGCTCTCGCAGCTTAGTACAGATGAAGCTGAAGAAATAGCCAACATGATGGGGCTTAAAGCGCGAAGTCTTGATATACTTATTGCCAAAAGCTATGAGCACCTAGGACTTATAACATTTTTTACGTGCGGTCCGAAAGAAATTCATGCCTGGCCCATACGCAATGGCACAACTGTACGCAAAGCAGCGGGTGAAATCCACTCAGACTTAGAGCGCGGATTTATCTTTGCCGATGTTTTTAATTGTGCCGATCTTTTTGCTTTGGGAAGCGAAGTAAAACTAAAAGAAGCTGGCAAAATGCGCACAGAGGGACAAGATTACGTTGTTCGTAATGGCGATATTATTAACGTCAAGTTTAATGTTTGACTCCTATATATCAAGAGCACCCAATTCTGCCCTGAGCGCTCTACGCAAGCGATAACGCTGTTTAATATCCTGTGCATAAGTTTGCCATTCGTCAAGCTTTCCCTGCGCAGCCATAAGCTGCTTAATGCTCAGCATGTCAGCAGCAGCTTCTTGATAGCTTACTCGAGTTCTACGTGCAATAGCTTCTTCAACAAAAACTTTATACAACTCTATTGCTCGTAATGGATAACTATCTTGAGCTATCTGTACGACAGAACGTCGTAGATCAGGATCTAAAGCTGTCCAAGATATAGCGTCAGCAAATTCAAAAAGCTTGGCAAACTCACGTTCATCACAATAGATTTTGACAACTTCCGAATATTTTTTCTTTTTTATTAGAAAATTAATAATAGTAGCTTTTGTTTTTTGCCACTGACGAAGATGATGACCAACATCTCGCAGTATCGTGTACTCAAAAAAATTAGGTTTGGCTCTAAAAACACGTATACCAAAGCGATATGCTAGACGCCAATCCTGCTGCTGAGCGTAAAAATCCCTGAGCCATGCTGCTAGTTCAAGCCTGGCAAATTTGTCTTTTTCTTCAGCAAGGCGGTTATGAGCACTATCACGTGCTTCTTGGGTATACTTAAAGCGCATGAGCAGTGTGATAAGATCCAAAAAAATAGGATTTTTTTGATCGTTAATAATCTGTAAGGCTTCTTGCAGCCGATTATGAGTAAGAAGATATTTAACAAGCTCATGCATAAAGCCACAGAAGAGACAGAGCTCTTTAAATTGTTCAGGACTGAGCGCATCACCCTCAAGTTCAAGAAGTAAACCACCATATCGCTTACGCAACTCTTTATTGGTTATCGTGAGTTCTGAGCGGAGCTTAGGTACCAGCATTGAACGCTCTTTATTGGTTGTCATTGATAGGATAAACTCTTCAATGCTTTCGATAATCCCCAAATCATAACTTGGGCTTTTAAGGGCCTCAAGAAAGATATCAAGAATTGCCAGCCGCACTGGTGAATCTTGAGACGACGTGTTAAAAAGTACATAGAGCGTGTGAATAATATCGCGAAAAATATCATCTAACTGACCTTCGCGCTCAAAAGACAGGTAATTTTTGACAATTTTTTTGATAAGCGAGCTATACAGGCTCAAGGCTTGAGTAAAAGCTTCCTGTTCTACTAACGTTTTGGCAAGCTCAAAGTACTCATTAAGCTGATGAGCGATCTCGCTTGTTGGATCAGAACGAAACTCCGCTTCGTACAGGTCCCAACGCCATCGAAAAATTTCAGCAATACGCGTATCATAATCTTCTTGTGTTATCCGGCGGGGCTGGGCAAGCGCAAAAAGCTTATCATCAAGGTCAGGGTGCAGCGTAACGATTTTATCAATAAAATCAAGTAGATCGCGCTTTGTCCAGTTTGCTAGAATGGTAGATAAGGCAGGCCTGACATCAAACTCGTCCGGCTTATAATACCATGCAAGCAAGAGAGCAGCGACATGCTTACAAGGTCCATCATAAGCATGGGCGGGACAGGTACAACGAGAAGAAAGTATGCTCGTATGGCCCAAAAGAACCTCGGGGCGATAGCTTGGAATAGATGTCCCTCGACAAAATGACCGGAGTACTCTTCCATGACGCTCTGGACCATAAATATACCCTGCCTGAAAGTACTCAAGACCACGCTGGTAGTTGGGTGTACCACAATAAAGACGAATCGCCTCGGGCAGAGGTTGAAGTAGAGCAGACGTAGAGCTTATCATAAAGTCAGCCTTCAATATTCGTGATTTGTTTCTTAAATTTTAGTATACTATTATTGATGTATCTTTCCGCAAGTGTTACTCGAGTGTTACTAGGCGCGAACAGATAATAAAGCATATAACCACGCACTATAGTAGAACATGAAACGAAAAAAGGGATATTTTTCTATTTCAGCGGTTGCTAAAATGTTCTCTATTCATCAGCAAACTATACGATTGTATGAAAAAGAGGGACTGATAGCACCCAAACGATCAGAGGGCAACACGCGCCTCTTTTCCGAGGAAGACGTTAATCGCCTTGAAGAAATTATTTACTTGACACACACGTTAGGTATTAACTTAGCTGGTGTAGAGATGATCCTTAAGCTCCAAAAGCAAATAAAAAAACTACAAAAAGAGGTCAATCAGCTCTTTAAGCATGCTCATGATGAGCTTGTTCAGGAAACACTAGCTTCACAGCAGCTGATTAAAGAAAGTGCTCAGCAACTAGCAGTTCTCAAGCGCACTAGGAGAGAAGATAAAAAAGACGATAGAAAAAATGAAGATAAGAAATTTGAGGTTATTACAAAGATCGATTAAAAGGGAGTTCTTATAATGTGGGGAAATAGACTCAAAACGGTTATCCTACTTGCTGCTCTCAGTGGAATACTTATGCTCATTGGTGGTTTTATAGGAGGTAAAGCAGGTATTATTGTAGCATTCGTTATATCGCTTGCTTTAAACTTTTTCGCCTACTATTATTCTGATAAAGTTGTATTAAGTTTATATAAAGCTCAGCCTCTAGATCCATCTGCCTACCCTGACATTTATGAAATAGTAAGGGAGCTCAGCTCAAGCATGCATATACCAATGCCCAAGATCTGGCTTGTGCGTACTCCAATGGCTAACGCTTTTGCAACAGGAAGAAATCCTCAACATGCTTCTGTTGCTGTAACGACAGGCATACTCGAACTTCTTGATAAGCAAGAACTGCGTGGCGTTTTAGCCCATGAGCTATCCCATGTCAAAAATCGGGATATTCTTGTGTCATCAATTGCTGCCACACTTGCAACAGCAATAGGATTTTTAGCAAATATGCTTCAGAATGTTGCTTTTTGGGGATCATTACGTAGTAACGATCGTCGCCAGGGCCCTAACCCATTGGTCATGCTTATTGTGGCACTTGTTATGCCCATTGCAGCTACTTTGATTCAGCTAGCTATTTCACGATCCCGAGAATATTTAGCTGATGAAAGCGGTGCCTATATATCAGATGATCCCCTTGCTCTTGCTTCAGCCCTACAAAAAATCCAAAACCACATTCCTGAGGCTCATTTATCTTCTAACGATATTGCGCGAACATCGACAGCTCCATTATTTATTATTCATCCTTTTTTACCCCAAGGAATAGCTAATCTGTTCTCAACGCACCCACCAACTTCTCAACGCGTTGATCGTCTACGTAGACTTTATGAAAAAATGACGACTATGCGCTAAAAAATTTAATTAATAAAAATCGTGCTTATATGTATGCTTATATTAAGGAACATCTATGACAAACCATTCTGCTCAACCTGATACTCAACAGTTTATTGCCTCATATGAACTTTTACAATTATTGCAATGGCTTTTTGATCATGAGCAAGAAGCCCTCAAGCGTATTATTAATCGTGCGCTTCATCAAGGGCTTGGCGAGCACTTGGTAAGAACTTCTCATCAGCAGGGACAGCAGTCGACAGAAGAGCTTCAGCAGAATATCGTCGACTTTTTTAGTCTTCTTGAAACGCTTTTGCATGAAGTTATCCATGAAGACACGGTTAAAACGGTGCTTCAGCATACTATGCTTCCTGCAATTAAACATCTTGACACTACGTTATGTGATCAAACTACCCTAGCAATGAGTATTGCCAAAGCCACGACAGCAAGCACAAGCACTAAACAAGAAGTTCTTTTTAAGGAACTTCTTAAGCGTTGGAAACCCAACAAAAAGCTTTCTTCACACTAACGTGCTTATCCCTACGTTGGGACGGTGCGCCCTGAAAGATCTATCTTGACATCTGATAAAGTCGGGACGGGTTTTGAAGGTGGAACTAATGCTTTTATGAGCTCTTAGAGTAGCTATTTAAACTTGATTGGACTATTAAACTCTTGAATAATCTATGTATAATAAAGTATATTTAATACAAGAAGCATTAATTTAAGATTCTTAAATGTAAGAATACTATGTATTTCTTGTAGTATCTGAAGGAGTTTAGCATGAAAATACTTTCTCGAGCGCTCAGCCTTGGCTTTTTATTTTTATTTAGTTCACATGGAGCGCTGGCAAAATTTACGGTGACAGGGCCCATGTTTGCCCATGCGTCTTCCTATAGTGTTGCAATCACCAATGCGCAAGGCCAGCCTATCCAACACTTTGGCTACCACTATTTCAAACCTAGCTTAGCAAAAGAAGAGCGAGTACATATAGTTAATTTGCCTGGGGGACGCTATACATTTACTGCTAGAATCCGCTATCCTATTTCATCAAATGGCGCAGGCAGTTCCACTGCTATATCAGCACCTGTTGCTTTAGATTGCAAAGGGACTCTTAACGTTCAAGAAGGGGAAACACTTAACCTAACGTGCGCAGAGGGCATTATACAACGGGCGCGTTTTGCAGGAAAAGCATAAATAGCCCGTATTGGTCCTGGCCCTTTTTTGAGTATCAGCATTTAAGTGAGAGTGTGCTATACTAAATAGTAATACGTAGCATTACTCATGAGGGCCACCATGAACAAAACACAGGATTTAAAGATACTTCGTCACTCTGTCGCTCATCTATTAGCTCATGCTGTAAGTGAGCTTTTCCCCGGGACGCTTCTTACTATAGGTCCTGCAACCGATGAGGGCTTCTTTTACGATTTTTTACCCCTTAATCACGTTAAAGAAGAGGATCTATCCAGAATTGAAGCTCGTATGCACGTGCTCGCAGATAAAAATCTGCCTATAACGCATGAAGAGATCAGCAAAGAAGAAGCACGTAAACTCTATAAAGATAATATCTTTAAATTAGAGCTTATTGACCAAATACCGGGCGACACCGTTGGTCTATCTCGCCAAGGCGATTTTTACGATTTGTGTCGTGGTGGCCATGTTGCTTCTACCGGATTATTGAAAAACTTTAAGCTTTTAGGTATTTCAGGATCATACTGGCGTGGTGATAAAAATAATCCAGCACTTCAGCGCATAAGCGGCACCGCTTTCTTTACTGATGCAGAACTTGAAGCTTTCTTGAAGCAGCGTGAAGAAGCAGCTCGTTACGATCACCGTAAAATTGGTAAACAGCTGGATTTGTTTTCTTTTCATGAAGAAGGTCCGGGATTTCCATTTTTTCACCCTAAGGGTAAGAAGGTTATTAATCTTCTTGTAGACTATATGCGCACATTGCATGTAGATCATAACTATCAAGAAATCAGTACACCAACGATGCTCAGTATAGATCTTTGGAAACGTTCTGGACACTATGAGTACTATAAAAATAATATGTATTTTTCAACAATTGACGATAAAACATATGCAATAAAACCCATGAATTGTCCGGGTGCTATTTTGGTGTACTCAAATAGACCACATTCATATCGCGATTTACCCTTAAGGCTTGCCGAATTTGGTCATGTTCATCGTCATGAACTCTCGGGTGTTTTGCATGGGCTTTTACGTGTTCGTGCTTTTACTCAAGATGACTCGCATATTTTCTGTACGCTTGATCAACTTGAGGGAGAAATAATTAATGGCTTGACCATGATACAGCACGTGCTCGACAAGTTTAAGTTCAATAATGCTCATTATGCGGTAGCAACGCGTCCGGTCAACTCCATGGGTAGCAACGAACAATGGACGATAGCAACACAAGCACTTACTCATGCACTCAAGCGTATGGGAAAGCACTATAGCATTAAAGAAGGTGAAGGTGCTTTCTATGGACCAAAAATTGAAGTAGTTATTGAAGATTCTATGGGCCGTTCATGGCAGTGTAGCACTATTCAAGTCGATTTCTTTCAGCCGGAGAACTTTGACCTGTCATACGTAACAACACAAGGAGTAAAAGCACGTCCGGTTATTATTCATCAAGCTATTTACGGGTCCCTTGAACGATTTTTTGCAATACTTCTTGAGCACTATAGAGGGCAGCTTCCCTTCTGGCTTGCGCCATTGCAAGCACGAGTTTTGACCATAACCGACGCGCAAAAAGAATATGCTCAGCAGCTTGCAAACTTTTTAAAAGCTGAAGGGTTACGTAGTGATGTTGAACACTCTTCCGAACCTCTTTCTGCTCAAATTAAAACTGCGCAACTTGAGAGGATTCCATGGATGCTTGTTGTTGGTCCACGTGAAGTTGCAAACGAAACCGTAACACTGAGAACACTCGATGGCAAACAAGAACACGGACTTACGCGCGAACAGCTCACACAGCGTATACATGAAGCATTACGTCCTTGAATATCCACACAAGAATTTAAGTTTTTTGTATACTATAAAAAAACAAATTTATCGTGAAGTGATAGAAATTATTGATTGTGTATAACAGTTTCGGTTACGCTAATATTAGATAGTATTTCTCAACCTTTACAAAAGGAGCGTATTATGGCAAATGGAAACGCCAGCAGAAACGGTAATGTCTATAGAGGCTCAGCAAACAACGAACATCCAAGTTCACTTTCAGCTTCAGAATCAGGGACAACAGGAACATCTACAAACCAGGGGCTTGGATTAGAAGAAAACAAACCGACAACTTCATCACAAGAGACACCACGTAGACGTCGTAGCACAACAGCTACCGCAGTCACACGACGACGCACAACAAAACGAGCAACACCAGCCCGAAGCACAAGCAAACGCAGTGTATCGGGAGATGGAAGAAGAACCCGCACAACAGCAGCCGGCAAAACTACTGCTCGAGCTATCGGTAGAGCTACCAAAAAAACTACCACTCGAGCCGGTGCTGCAAAAAAAGCAATCAGCAGAACAGCTACCGCTGCTCGAAAGACAACAAGTACTCGTGGCAGGCCAGCAGCTACAACTACTCGTGCCCGCAAGACGATCACCCGTACTACTGCAGCAACACCTCGAACACGTACCACGCGTACAACTTCACGTGTAACTGCAACACCACGACGTACAACTGTTCGTCGCGCTACAATAACTGGTGATGGAAGAAGAACGCGTACAACAGCGGCAGTAACGCCACGACGTCGTAGTACAACAGCTGCAACAGGACGAACAGTTACACGACGCAGAACTTCCGAAAGCGCCCTAGAAAAATTGGGGCACATGGTTGAATCGGTCATTCACCCATTTGGTGGTGAAAGGCCAACCCGCAGAGTGACATCACGCAAAACCACAACACGTAAAACAACAACGCCACGCAGAACAACTCGCAGAAGCTCAATAGCGCGTTAATTAGTATATACTAGAGGAGGCACTTACGATTTAGAAAAAGTGTCTCTTCTATCTTATATGATTAACAGGACGCTTAGGCTGGCCACACGGTCTTCCTGACTTAGTAGGTGGACATCCTCCCGGTATATATTTCCAGGAAACATCAGCACATTCAGCATATAGTGAAAGATTACCACCTAATACTAACACTGCGATTTTCACATAATAGCTCATTTTATACATACACGAGCTCCTGCACGATAACGGTGTGGTCTGACACATGTATTATTTTTAGCTGCTTTTACTACACCAACTTTAAAGCAAGCGATAGCGTCAGCTCGAGGGCTGCCACACACAAGCATGAGCAGTAAAATAGCCCTCATTAACACGTTGGCGAACATTCTTGGCACGGAGCAGGAGGTTTGCAGTTAGGCACACACTCACCACACCCATACGGATAAGAGCCCCCGAGAGCTAAAATACTCAGAGCAAGAGCCAGAAAACTTTTGTAATAGATTGTCATAAAAACCCCCATAATAATAATACATTACTCACACGAGCAAAGAAGATATAAAAGAGAGTATAGTACCTGCAGGGAAAAAAATCAATGTGGAGCTTTAGGTGCTTTTTTTAATGCCCAGTAAAGGGTGTTGTGTAATAGTAACACAATCTACTTTCACCGATTTGCCAGGTATGCATATGTTCTGGCCCCACATAACAAGAAGCTGATTGACCTCTTGCCAATGATCACGGGGTACAATTTTTTCTAGCTCTCGCTGAGTTTGATGAGGATTATCAGTGGTAACAAGTCCTAATATATGAGCAAGTTTCTGTACATGGGTATCGACAGCTATAGCAGGAATACCAAATGCCTCAGAAAGCACGAGGCTTGCCGTTTTTGGTCCAATACCCTTAATGCTGAGAAGATCAGCTTCGTTTGAGGGCACATGGCCATTAAATCGTTCTATAAGTTCTTTGCTCACCGATTGCAGTATTTCTGCTTTTTTTCGATGAAACCCAACATGGTGTATAATCTCTTCAAGTTTTTGACGTGGTAACGCTAGGAGCTCTTGTGGTGTTCGAGCATAGGCAAAAAGATTTTTGCTGACACCATAGCTTACGGTATCGCGCGCTCTTAAGCTTAATAAGCATGAAATAAGAATTAAAAATGGATCTCGCCCATAATCATGAATAATACGTGACATCATAGGTTGTTGTACGTAACGCTTAACCTTCTTAAGTCGCTCTAAAACCTTAAGTATTCGTGCACGTTTTTGGCTCAAAGACTCATCCATAAGTTCCCATTGCGTATATTATTGATATTAGTTACTATTATACAAAACCAACATGAACTCTGCAACCTAAAAATGGTTATTACAGCATGGAGTTACCATCACGGCTGTTCAGTAAACGCTTAAAAATTATCACTGCTTTTTTTATTACACTTTCGCTTGGTATTATAGCACGTCTCTTTTACTTACAGATTACACTGACACTAACGCTTTTTAGTTTGGCTCAGCGAAATTTTCTTAGACTTGAAAGTATCGCATCACCGCGAGGCAATATTGTTGACTGTACGGGCAAACTTTTGGCAACCAGTAGGCCTATTATAACGCTTTACTGGCAAGGTACCGGCAAATATACCTTTGATCAAGAACAGACAGCTCTTATACAAACATTAAAAGCTATGTTTGGTGTAGATACTATTAATGAATTAGCTATACAGTTACATGAAAAACGTGGTAAAAAATTAACGCTTAAGACGGATATACAACTTGAGCAATTAAGCCGTATTCTTGAGCAATTTCCCCATCAAAAAAATATTGTGATCACAACACATTTTAAACGTTACTATCCTCATCGAACAACAGCAAGCCATATTGTTGGCTATTTAGGTGCTCTTCATCAAGAATCGACAGGCAAGATGGGACTTGAAAGAGTATGTGAGGATATTCTTAAGGGAACACCGGGCCAACTGCTCATGACTATAAATTCAGCGGGCAGGCCACTAGAAGAACGAGAAATTAAGCAAGCATGCATGGGTGCTACGTTGCAAACAACTATTGATCTGGATATTCAAAAACTTGCCGAAGAGGTAATGCCTGAAAATTATGCTGGTGCTTTGCTTGTTATGAGTCCGGAAACAGGTGCATTGCAGGCTGTAGTATCGCGACCGGTATTTGACCCAAATAAGTTTCTTGACGTGCTTGACGAACAAGAATGGTCAAAACTACAAGAAAACCAATCATTTCTTAACCGTGCATTCGCCGCGTGCTATCCTCCAGCTTCTATTTTCAAGCTCGTAACGGTCAGCATTGCCCTCGAACATGATATAATAGATACTGATACAGTATGGAATTGCAAAGGATATTGTATGTTCTGTGGCCGACCGTATCATTGTGCCAATCGGCAGGGGCACGGGATCGTTACTATTAAAGAAGCGCTCGCTTCATCATGCAATATTCCTTTTTTTGAAATTGGCAAACGTATCAAGATCGATACACTTGCTGACTATGCTCATCGCTTTGGGCTGGGAGACAAGACTGCTCTTATCTTGTCCGAACGTGCAGGATTAGTACCAACAGCCCAATGGAAACGAAGCACTAAAGGTGAACCATGGTGGCCGGGAGAGACGCTTTCTGCTGCAATAGGACAGAGCTTCTTACTCGTAACACCGTTACAAGTGGCCCGTATGATTTCGGCTATTTGTCAAGGCTATCTGGTAACGCCTCGTATTCTTGCCAATCAACCTATCGAAACGAAATCTCTTGATATTTCAACGGATACCCTTGAATTCCTGAAGAGTTCGATGACGTTTGTTATAACCCATGGCACTGGTAAGCGACTTGGCAAATTCAGCGATAGTAAGATTTATGCAAAAACTGGTACTGCTCAAACTGCTGCATTAGCTAAGCATGATCAAGGACAACAGTATCTTGAGCACGCCTGGTTTGTTGCTTATATTAGCTATAAAGATTACGAACCATTTACCCTGGTTATCTTACTAGAACATGCAAGCTCATCTAGAGAGGCACTAAGTGTGGCAACTAAGTTCTTTATGGGTTATCGCAAGCTCAAAGATCTGACTGAACATAGTAACACCTGTTAACACCCGATATGCTTAGCTTTGTCTATCACCATTAGCGCTTTGTGATTGCTTTAATTCTATATAAAGCTTATTATTTTGATCTTGCTTTGATAGTTGACCACTTTGTTCACAGTTTTCCCAGAACTCTAGCTTTTTATTTTCCGACATGGCTTGCCATATGCGCTCTTTGTAGGCATTACGAGGTAACTTATCAAAATCTCCCTGTGATATAGATAGTGCAGCTTCAGATGCTTCTAATTGCGCATGATAGCTATAGAGAAGAGCGCTACCAAATACCACACCTGTAACTAAACCAAGTAATTCAGATACTTGTACGCCTCTATAGCGTTGTTCTAAAAGTGGCTTGAGAGTACTTCTAATGTGCTGAACGTGCTCTTTCGTAGCACTGGCAAGATGAGCATAACTCTTGTGCGCTTTGCTAAGAATTTCACTATTTTTTATGTGTAAGAAAAGATCCTGAAATTTGATATCGGGAATAGATTTACTAGAATTTTCAGCTACTTTGCATTCTTCTTGACAGGGTGCTGTGCAGTTTGAGCATGAGACCAACGTAGTAGTGAGATGTGGACATCGATGACGGCATACTACACCATCTTTTTCTGCCCTAAGAGGAAAAAGCTGGAGGAACATAACGATTGCCATATGCGTAACACGTGGACGTGAACAAGATGAAGTTACCATAGAAGTCTCTCGAGTAAAAATAGATTATCAGCTAGTTAAAATTAAGTATAACAAAGCTTATGTTACTTGAAATACTATTTTTGTCTATTTTCAACAAACTTCAAACTTCTCATAGGTCTAGTTCGGGGTGTGCTTCTGCATAGTCCTGAAATCGTTCAAGGGCACGATCGGCATCTGTCCGTGGAAAGAGATCACCTGCTCGTGGTGCCAACCCTTCGGATTGATAATAGACATATGACCTAACACGGTTACGATAGCGTGGTTCACGATAACTATAGTTTATGCAATTTTTCTTACACTCTGCTTCACTGTTGGCAGCCCCTACCTCAACGTATCCACGACTATCCTTCTTATAAGCTCGCACCTCACAATAGCAGGTTCCCCCCTGTAGAGGCTGAACTGTGCTATACGCCAGAATAAATCCTGCAGCCAACAGTTTCTTGAGCCGCTTCATAAAGAATCCCTCTTCTCTTTTGTTTTCTTTAATAACGTATACATGACTTAACATTTTTATAATAGAATTATAAATTTTATGTTGTCAATAGTTATTTAACAGTTATTTAACAGTTATTCTCAACAAGCTACAAAAAAGCGTTGGCGATCAAGCAGGTTTTACGCTGATTTTTCTGAAGTGGCTTGGGATTGTCGCTGCTGGGCTTGCGTAGCTTTTTTAGCTAAGCGACTTAATTTACGTGCTGCAGTATTAGCATGCACAACACCCTTACCCTTAGCGCGAGCTAGCTTAGCTTCAACATCACGTAAAAGACCTAGCAGGTAAGCACTTGAGTTTGGGGTTTCAAGAGCAGTCATAAATTTTTTAATAGATGTTTTAATAGCTGTGCGACGGGCAAGGTTACGCTGACGGCATTTTTCGTTTTGACGAGCGCTCTTTTTTGCTGATACAGTATTTGCCATGGTTAGCTTTCTCGGTTATAAAACTTTTTGAACTTTTTTTGCTTTAATGCATTTAGTACATACTTTACCATCGTGTACCTTGTGCGATGGACAATTAACATAGGTAAAACGCATTGCATGAACATTAGGGTATACCCACTTTTTAGTACGATTTTTAGCGTGGCTAACAATATTGGCCACCTGCGGTCGTTTACCGCATACGCTACATATACGAGACATGTCTTAATCCTTTCATAATTACACAGTTAATAATTACACAGTATAGATATACTATAGTTTACTTGAGAGGGCATTTTTTTTCAAACTATGCTTTCTTCAAGAAGGGCTGCAGTTCAGCGTGTACTAACGGCACACCTGCAACATATGACTGATAGCCGGGTCGCACACGATTACCCTCAAAAGTGGTTACGGTCCCTCCAGCTTCTTCGATTAACAGCATCCCTGCCGCAACATCCCACCAGCCCAAGTTAGTAAAAAAGACGGCATCAGCACGACCAGCAGCAATTTGTGCTTGGTCAAGCGCTACCGCACCAAAATGCCTGAGAGCGGCAACACGTCGAGCTAATCCATCAACATTATGTATAACCCTTCTTAATGATATATCATGAGTGTAAGGTGTACCAAAGAATACAAGTGCCTGCCCAAGCTCCGATGTAGGCAGAACCTTGAGTTGCTGAGGGCTGCTAGAGCAAGATTTTTTAAGAAACGCTCCTTGATTCTTAAGGGCATAAAAGAGCTCATCATGTAACGGATCATATATCATGCCAAAAATTGGCTCATCATGGTACGTAAGGGCCACTGAAATACAGAAATAGGGTAGCCCATAAGCAAAGTTTGTTGTACCATCAAGGGGATCAATAACCCAACGATAAACACCACTACCCTCTTGGCCTGATTCTTCAGCAAAAAATCCTGCTTGTGGCAAGACTTTCTTAAGCTCAGCTATAAGATAGTGCTCACTTTCAAGATCTGCTTGGGTTACAAATCCCGCATGATCTTTAGAGATTCGTACGAGGGGTTTACGTAAATACCCAAGTACTAAAGCACCGGCTTGCTTAATAATCAATTCAATGCTGGCAATAAGGGGAGTAAGGACTATCACTGTAACAAATGTCCTTCTCGCGGTGGAATATTTAACAGTGCATATACCTCACTTGCGTGAAGAGTCTCTCTATCGAGCAGTTCATGAGCCAGAGCATCAAGTTTATCTCGATTGTCTTTAAGCAGCGTTAAGGCCTTATTATAGCAGCTGTCAATGATTGATCGTATCTCTTGATCGATCATACGTGCTGTTTCTTCAGAATACTCTTGCTTACCCGTGCTTGAACGCATATAGATAATAGGGCCAAGCGTACTGGTCATGCCATAGAAGCAGACCATCTTTCGTGCTAAATCTGTTGCCTTATAAAAATCACTGGCGGCACCGGTCGAAATTTTACTAAAGACAAGCTCCTCAGCAGCACGACCACCAAGTGCACAAATAATAGCTGCTAGCAATTCTTCTTTACTTTGCGAGTACTTATCGCGCAATGGTATCCAATGAGTTGAACCAAGTGATTCCCCGCGAGGAATAATCGTTACTTTATAAAGCGGCTCAGTATCTTCAGGCATAAGCACATTAACTAATGCATGACCAGCTTCATGAAACGCCGTCATTTTCAACTCTGCAGGTGACATAATAAGGGATTTACGCTCTTTACCCATAAGGATTTTGTCACGTGCTTCGTCAAAATCCTGAAGCTCTACGCGATCTCTATTCCTCTTGGATGCATTAATAGCTGCTTCGTTAATCAAATTAGCTAGATCAGCTCCACTAAACCCCGTTGTCCCACGAGCAACTTTTTTTAAATCAACACTTGCGCTATCAATTTTAACGCCCTTAGCGTGAACTTCAAGAATTTGCTCACGGCTTACCAAATCCGGGAAAGGGACCATTACTTTACGATCAAAGCGGCCAGGTCTGAGCAAAGCTTTATCAAGAACTTCGGGTATATTCGTTGCTGCCAAAACGATAACAGGACTTCCAGCGGTATCAAACCCATCCATCTCAGTCAAAAGCTGGTTCAAGGTTTGCTCACGCTCATCATGACTACCGCCAAGGCCACTTCCTCGTTGACGTCCAATCGCATCAATTTCATCTATAAAGATGATAGCCGGCGCCTTTTTACGAGCCTCGCTAAAGAGATCCCTTACACGTGAGGCTCCAACACCAACAAATACCTCAATAAAATCTGACCCACTAATACTAAAAAACGGACAATTAGCCTCACCAGCAACTGCCCGGGCTAAAAGCGTTTTACCGTTACCAGGCTCACCTACCAATAATACCCCCCGGGTTAGCTTAGCCCCAAGGCGTCGGTATTTTTCTGGGTTTCTTAAAAAATCTACAACATCGCTCAGCTCTTCTTTGGCCTCCTCTGCCCCTGCAACCGAGTCAAAGTTAACCTTAATTTGAGATGGTAGGAACATCTTTGCTTTACTTTTACCCATAGTAAAAATACTATTACCACCACTTCCTGTTGTACGGGATTGACGGGTAAAATACCAGATTGCTACCACCATAAGAGGAAGCAATAACGCAAAAAACGACAGAATATGCCAAAAGCCAAATGGTGATGATGCTTCGGCTACAAACATCTCAACGTTATGATCACGCAAAATATCCCAATTCTTAGGGTTGTCACCCATAACGGTTTCAAACCGAGTCCGACCATCACGTAAGAGCCCATAAACCTTTTGACCTATAATATGCACAGACCGCACTTGGTCAAGCTCAACGTTCTTTAAAAAGGTCGAATAGCTCATAGGGTGAGTATTACGTGAGTATTCAGTAAGCTGAGTAAGCACCATAACGCTGACCAAAAAGAAGGCACCGAGAAGGAGAAGATTTCTTGGTCCACCTTTAAAATTCTTAAAGTTTATTTTTGTTTTCATAACCAACCTAACGTACTACGTATAAACTACCTAACAATTTCTAGTTTACCCTATTCTCTACCCATTCGTCGATAATTAATTTAAACACGATAAAAGAAGAGCTTACAGTAGCCTAGCCAGCATACCCTTGGTACTATTAGTATACTCAAATCCACATTTTTGTCGAATTCTCAATAGCCTCAATCTTCAGTTTTTCCAAGGCTCCAAAACTCGGGCTAAAAATTTCCACACATTAGAGTGCCCTACTGCTGCAAGTTTTATTTTTAATGTACACTATTTATTTGTTTTGATATACTATTTTCTTCAGATAGGCTCGATTTATACCAATCAATCAAGGAGTATAACCAGAAAGCATAACCATGAAAAATATCTATAAAAAGCTACTCTTACTACCTATTTTCCTCGCTGTATACCTATATAGCCATTGCATGAATAGCAATAACGATAACACAAGCAGCAGTCAAGGCGATCTTAACAAGCAATTGCTTGCGGCAGTAAACAATCCCAAGACCAACAAAGCTGAAATAGCAAGACTTCTAAGTCAAGGTGCAGACGTCAACTATATGGGCACGTCTGGCCTCCATGGTCCTCTTTATTTTGCTGCCAATCGTGGAGATATAGAAATAGTTAGACTCCTCTTGCAGTACGGCGCCAACGTCAATCAAGCAGAATCTCCCTTAGCCCGACCTACAGCACTTAACATAGCATTCCACCGTGGCAATAAGGAGATTATCCTCTTGCTTTTACAGTATGGTGGTTGCGATACCTCTATCGTATACCCTGGCAGCAATAATAAAGCTATGGATGGGCTTAAGTCATTGATTACTGATAATCTATCCCGAGCATGTATGCTAGGAAATACTCAAGAAGTAAGGCAGCTCTTGGCTTCTCCAAATCTGGCAATACCTGAAAGAACGTTTACCCCACTACATTGGGCAGTTGCTCAAGGAAACGGTAAAGTTGTACAGCTATTACTTGAAGATCAACGCTTTAATATCAACGCTCAAGATGAAGAGGGCAATACACCATTACATATAGCAATACGTAATGGCCAAGTAATTGCCCAAGTTCTACTTTCTCATAATGCTCAGGTAAACGCCCTTAATAATCAAGACCAGACACCACTACATTTCGCTGCACAATATGGTCGTACTGCTCTAGCACAACTCCTTCTTTATAATCATCAAGCACATATTGGTCAAATGGACAATATTGACGGTGATACCGCCCTTATCTTGGCCATCTTCTATGGACATACAGACGTGATCAAGTTGCTTCTAACTCATGGTGCTAATGCTAACTATATCGCTCATAATGAAAACACTCCCCTTATAGTTGCCCTCTGGCGGGGCAATACTGAAATTATTCAGCTCCTCTTAAATTATGGCGCTCAAGCTCATTATAAAAGAGAAAGTGATGGTTGGACTGCCCTTCATGAAGCTGCCGCCGCTGGAAACACGGAAGTTATTAAGCTTCTTCTTGATAATGGTGCTTTCATAGACGAGACCACTAACATTGGCGATACCGCCCTTATTGAAGCAGCTTATAATGGTCATGCTCAAGCTGTTGAGTTACTCTCACAACGTAACGCAAATATTGCCCATGCCAATAGGTGGGGCAATACAGCCCTTATACTGGCAGCCCAAGAGGGTTATGTAAATATTATCAAAATTCTTTTAGCACGTGGTGCTAATGTTAATGAAGCTAACTCTGTCGGCAATACTGCTCTTATATGGGCAGCTATAGGAGGAGATAAAAGCATAGTCGAGCTTCTTCTAGCTCATGGTGCTTTAATTAACCATGCTAACCGTTATGGCAATACTGCTCTTATTTGGGCTGCAGCTAGAGGTCATCGGGAGGTAATCGAATTGCTTATAGCTCATGGTGCCAATAGAAATCATGTTACCAATGATGGAAATACTGCTGTTACCATCGCACTCGATCAACGTCACTATAAAATTGCTACCTTCTTGTTAAGATATGGAGTTAGGGTACCACCCGGACGAGAGAAACATGTAAGTAATTTCCCAGCTACATGTAACCCACCGCTAACACGTGCAGCAGTGATTGGCAACCTTAATCTTGTAAGAGAACTATTGCCCAGTCTTGCTCCAGCTGACGTTAATGTACGAGATGACTTGGGCATGACAGCGTTACATTGGGCTGCTGCTCAGGGGCATGTAGAGATAGTGCAAGAACTTCTTGCCCATGGGGCAACTATGTATGCTCATGATAATGAAGGCTATACTCCAGGCGGCTTGGCTGACAGAAATCAACATTACGAGATTGCTCAACTTTTTCAACACGGTGCTGAGCGAAGATTTGAAAATATCTCGCGTACAGGCATCACACTACCCCTTGAGCTAGAAGTGCTTATTGCTGCTTTTCTTATTTCACGACATAAACCCGTATAAGAAATAATGCAGCAAAAAAAAGAATTCTGGAGAAGTCTAATGGGTTTCTATGACCATCTTGACTACCCCAGAATTTTAAATCTTAAAAAAGAGCTTAATTAAGCATTGAGCAGCTCTTCAAGGGAGATTTGACGGCCCCCCACTGGACCGAAATCTTCATCGTCCCCGTAACGACCGAAGTCTTCTTGCCAAAGATTATGGAGATTTTGTGGCAAAACCTTGCCCTTTAAGCTGGCTTGAACTGCTTTTTTATGAGCATCATGTGCTTTTTGCTCAGCTTCTATTGATTTTTCTCGAGCTTCTTCTGCTTTCTGCTCAGCCTCTTCAGCTTTTTTATGAGCTTCTTCTGCTTCTTTATGGGCTTCCTCGGCTTTTTTGCTCAATTCTTCTGCAGGCTTGTGGACTTCTTCAGCTTCTTTAAATCCTTCAAAGTCTTTCTTAAGAAGTTCAAGTATTTCTTGCTCAAGTTTTTCTATATCCTCAAGCTCAGCCCCTTGGCTTTCCGCTGCCCTATCATGTTGATATGTGCCAACAAGAGCAAGTAGCGCTAAAGAAAGTAATTTTTTGTAGCTCATCATGTCTCCTCTAGAAAAATTATTATTAAAACTATTACCAATCTTAGTATAATCAAATTAAATTTCTATTTTCAATATTTATTTATAATATTTTAAAATATTGAGAGAAGCTTGAGACGACTGCTGGGTTTTAAGCCAAAAACAGAAGTTAATTTTAAGTACTGTGCTATACTATCACTAACACTAGTAGACCCTTGTCAAGAAAGGACGTCCATGAAAAAGCTTTTCATATATATAACTATTACATGTTTATTGCCGGCAGCAATCGCTACCGCAAGCGATACATGCTTTAGGATAGAACAAGCAATTGCTGATATTATGAAGTATAGGTATACATCAAAAGTCGACAGTAAAACAAAGATCGAATTTCAAAAATTCTTACTGGATTTAGCATCGATCAAATCTAGTGATCAGTATGACACCCTGTTTGTATTCACATTAAAATTTGATGTTGCCTACCCCAATAACACCTTGGTAGACACTATTGTGCGTGGTATAGCTCAAGGTTGGGTAGATAGCATAGCGCACAAGGCTAACTTAGAGGAATGTTCATATAAAAATATCTCAAGCTATTTAGAGTCCTTAAGCGCAGATGAGAGAAAACAAGTAGATATACATGCAGTTAGGGAATCTGTTCACGCAGCTCTTAAAGCTTTAGACTGCTTGATGCTCTACACTCTCAATGAACGGGGGCTTTTTGATTGTCATAACGTTAACTCTTTAATAACAGGAAATGTTTCAAATAATGGGGACCATGCAGGATAGCTACAGTGCTCTTTAACACCGGTGAGAATAGCGCACTGTTTAGTTCTACAGTGAAGTGTTGCGATGTAGCTTGTTATACCCTGGTCCCAACAAAATGCTATATAATTACCACAGGGTGACCAACATGCTTCAGTCTTATCACCTTTATCATGTGTTAATTGCACGTGCTCTTTGGTAATAAAGCTATACATATAAAGCTGCATTATACCTTTAACTTTTTTGGAATACACAAGAGCATTTTCTTGACTACTATAAGCAGGTCCAACACAATAGCCATGTGGGGTTAAAATCTCAGTACTTTTCGTATCACTGTGATGATATTTAATTTTGCCCTGGCTGCAATAGATGATATCACCATGTGCAAGCACTATAGGACTAGCACATGCATCTTTTTCTTTAATTATAAGGCTATGGATACTCTTTTTATGCTCAAGATCAAAGTGATAACGCCATAGTGCTCCGGATCTACCGTAGACAATATCAGAGGAATTAGGCACATAAGATATACCCACTGTAGTACCTTCAAGATCCAGCACCATACGCTTATTGCCTTGCATGTCAAGCGCTCTTAAGCCGACATTAGAAAGCGTAAACTCTGAAAAGAGCAGCCCCGGGTGCTCGCTATCATTAGTCCAATAGGGTGCAACGATAATACGATTACTTGATAATATGAGCTGGTGATGCGCACCATCACTATCGCATACCCATAATTGATACAGTGTTTGAGCACGATTACGGGCAACTTTCTTAATATAAGCAATCTTAGATATAAAAGGTCCACGATTACCTACCAACTCCTTCCACACATTTTGAGCAATATGATGTGCCCATTCGGCAGCACTATTTCCCCACTTGCTTGATCGCTTACCCTTTATCATAAGGACCTGCGTAGCATCATACAAACGCCATTCAATACCGGCTGAATCTTTAAGCTCATTAATAAAGAGTGCCAGCGAATAACCACTCTTGAACAGGGCCGTCACTTCGCCAATAGTCTTGGGATAGGCAAGAAGCTGAACGGTTACTGAAAATTGGCCACTACGCTCAAGGTCAGCTTTGAGTACCTTAACGATAGCTTCTAATTCTTGATCTGAGGATGAAGCTGCAACAACACCTAAAAAGATGGGCATTTGCAACGCTGCACTAGCATCGAGATTGCTATGCTGCTCTGGATCTATATGAACAACCGTAGTGCTTTGTAGATTAACCACAACTACATGAAGTAAAACTATGAGCAAGCTTCTAATATGGTGCATATGCTATCCCAAAATAAGTATAAGCTCTTTACCACATGATTGTGGAAATCGAGAGCGTAAGATTGCCTCACGCATCGAGACGTAATAGCTCAAAACGCATGAGTTTTCCTCTGTTTTCAAGTCATGAGCATGAACAGTTCCATCGGCTCTAACCCGTACTTTAAAGACACATGTTCCGGTATTACTTAAACCACGGGGTGGTCGCCAATTCCGACGTATCTCACGCTCAATACTTGTTATGTGTTCTACCGATGACTCAGGCACAGGGACATCTTTAGCAACTATGTGCTCATTCATAGATAAATTAGATAGATTAGATAGGTTGAGAGCAACGGTCGTGATTTCCTTCAAGGGAGCTGGGACATTCCGAGATGCTCGTATCTCTTCTGGTATCTCTATAGGTTCTCGGTGTAGAGATTCTTGATGTAAAGGGTTTTTTTGAGGCACAACTTCAGTAATAACGGGTGCTAAAGCTTCTTTCAAGACTTCTTGCTTGGCTACAGGGTTTTCTATCTTTTTTTGAACAGCTAAATTTTGAGCTTGAGGCGCAACCGGAACTGGTGCTGCCGTTTTAATCTTACTTTTTTCTTGAACTTTTTTTCTTAAAGCTAATGGCTTGTGCTGCACTTTTACTGGTTGTGCTTTTGCTGCTCGGAGTTTCTTAGGAGCCTTGGTAATAGCAGATTGAGCAGGCGTAGCGGATAGAGGTGCTGGACTATGTTGTGCCTGAGCTATTTTATGAGCTCCTGTATGAGCTGGTGGAGGGGTTGGCACAGGGGACGATACCGGCAATACTTGATTCTGTCCATTAGAATGGCGCAATGATCTGAAAAAAACCGGTGCTCCCTCTTTTTTTAAAGAGCCCGCAAGTACGACAAGCTCGGTTCTTATCGGTTCTCGCTGCATAAAAAGTATACTAAAAAGTACCATATGCAAAAGTGCTGATGAGCTGAATACCTTAAGCAGTAGCTGTGCGCTTTTGCTGTGTTTCCAAAATAACACGTCCAACACCTCCAAGATGCTTTAGCTTGTCTATCAGCTCTATAGTAAAACGAGATTCAACAACCCCATCAACGTCAATAAACACTGTGTCAGTTTTAAGTTCACGCAACAAAGTCGGCAACTTTACAAGGAGTTCAGGCTCTGTTACGGGTACGGTATTACAATAAATTTTCATCTGATGATCAATTGTGATAATAACATCCTGTGCTATACCTTGCGCTTCCTGCATATCGCCTGATGCTAAATCTACTTTTATAGCATGACGTATAACAGGTGTAGTGACCATGAAAATAACAAGTAAGACAAGCACGGTATCAATTAAAGGCGTAAGGGAGACAGATGGTTCTTGATGTCCAGAACTACGAGCAAGCCGTCTATAGCGATAGATGCGCATTTAACCCCCTTCTTCTCTGCCCAAATTACGTATAATGAGCCACTCAATACGCTCAGCAAGAGCAAAAAGTTGCCGATCAAGTTCTTGTATCTTTAAGCGCAAGTAATTAAACATTACAAGTGCAGGGATTGCAACAATTAACCCCATAAGCGTTGTGATAAGCGCTTCAGAAATACCAGGAGCAACCGTGACTATATCAGCCGATTGCTGATGGCTAATACGAATAAACGAATGTATCAGGCCCCATACCGTACCGAATAAACCTATAAGCGGCGCAACCTCAGCACTTACTTTGAGCACAGGTATATATTCCTCTTCTTGGGAATGAATATCATCAAGCACATGTTCCAGTGATGCTTGCATAAGCCTCATGTCATGCTCGGAAAGTATATTTTTTGTACCATACTGAGTCGTTAAGAGTGACTTGAGCATAGTAAGGGCATGTGCTATTACATGCCCTCCGGCTGAATCCTGTACAGAAGCACCGAGCTTTAAGAGACCATCTAAACTCGTAATTGAGGAAAGGGCGCTATACGTTTTACGCAATTGATTTTTCTTAACACGTAACAGAACAAGCTTATATAACGTGATTCCCCAGCATACGATAGACATGCTCGTTAGTGTCAGCAGGGTAAGCTTGCTCAGGGCATCGGCTTGAGCAATAAGATGCACGAGAGCCATAGTTGATCCTTATAGAAATAGAAATTGCGATAGTAAGATTACAGGTATTTTCCAAAACATCTGTATAGTAGTTTAAGATATTATTTAAAGAGCTTCAATACACGTAGCTTGAGTTCTCCTTTATCGTGAATGTTTTGGGCAATTTGAATGTTATATGCTTCTTTAACCAATCTACCAAGTTCCGGTCCAGATGGCACGCTATCGAGTAAGTCCCGGCCTTGAAGCACAGGATGCTCTGGTTGATGGAGCACACCGGCGGCTTCAGCTCGTCGTACAAACTCTTCAACCTCCGGACATGGTGTTATAAGAGGGTGTCCAAGCTCAGGATTACGCCCCCGTTTATCTGCGCATGCTAAACGTGCAAGCATACCGAGCGTTACGTAGGGACTCAGTGTATAAGCTAAACGCTTATATGCAGCAGGTCGTGCATTGGATTTTACCCACTCAAATGGCACCATATGGTATTCCACAAGCAAGCTCACACTATCAATAAGTTCTCGGTCATGGGTTATTCTCTTGAGCATCGCTCGTGTTAAGGGCACGCCTGCTCTATCATGCCCATATGCACGCCATCGACCCTTAATAAAGCGGGTGGTAACAACTTTACCTAAATCGTGACATAAGGCCGCATACGTGATAATAATTTTTTGACGATCTGAGTCATAGTTTTCTTGCGCAGCTGCATCCAAAGCTTGCATAGTGTGTTCAAACACATCACCTTCAGGATGCCATGAGGGATCTTGGGGCACAGCACGCGTCGCTGCAAGCTCAGGCAATATTTCTGAAAGCCTACCAAGATGTTCTAGCCATCGTATACCCAATGATGGCTGCTTTGATAGAAGCATGAGTTTATTAAACTCCATCTCAATGCGCTCTCGTGATATATGCGTAATATCCATCTGTTTACAGACACGATTAAGCTCAGTATCAGGACACAGAGCAAAACGGCTTATAAACTGCATAACCCGGAAAAATCGTAATGGATCATGAATAAAAAAATAAGGATCAGGTGTTCGCATGACGTGCTCTTGAATATCCTGTACCCCATTAAAGGGGTCTATGAGCTCATATGACATGAGGTCGATCGCCATAGCGTTCATGGTAAGATCTCTTCTGCGCAGGGCTTCTTCAATGGTCATAGCTGGGTCGAGCGTTACGTCGGGCTTGCGACCAGCTTGATCAGTTCTTGGTAATGACCAATCAACCGGCAACCCTTCGAGCCTCAGTACACCAAATGATTTACCAACATAATTCACGTGGCCAAAGGCACCCATAACGTTGCTCAACTGATCAAGTGAAAGATTATGCACTTCAATATCGAGATCTTTAATGGGCAATCCCATAATAAGATCTCGTACAGCACCACCGACAAGAAATGATTGACCCCCAACGTGCTCTATGTGCTGTATAACTTCCAGCACAGGATAAAACTCTTGTATACGAGCTCGTAGTTTTTGGTAATCTTCACGGGGAAGTAATAGACGATCCATAAGGGTGTCCTATATGCTTAGTATACATGATATACGTGAAAACTATTTTGATATACACTCTACGTGCTCATGTGTCTATTATATACTATATACGTCCTCGTATATATAAAGGATTATAACCATGATTGCCAAAAAAATCTTTATTAGTATACCACTAATGTTTACAAGCACTCTCTATAGCTTTGCTATTCCTGAATTCTTTTCATCGTTATTTTCTACAGCACAGCAGGAAACATTTATGCAAGAGTATGACTTTCCTGCTCATGCCACACTCGAACTCTATAACACCTCGGGCGATATTCTGGTTAAAACATGGAAACACACAAAAATAGTTGTTGAAGCCATTAAAAAAGGTACACCTGAATCGCTTAAAACGACCACAATTAGTGTAAAATTCAATGCTCAATCGATGGTTATTAGCACATTAGTTCCTCATGATTCACCAGCGGCAACGGTTATATATACTATTCTAGTCCCCCAGCATGCTATTCTAAAACAAATCAATACTGATAAAGGCTCAATAACTATTAAGCACGTTCAGGGCAACATCAATGCTGCAACCAATGAAGGCCCTATTGCAATCCATGATGCATGTGCTGATGTACGCGCAAAAACAAATCTAGGCTCTATCACGCTTGAACAAAAAAAATTACCAGAAACAGCAGGTGTATTTTTAGAAACGTTACAAGGTAACGTACAAGTATTTGTTCCACGAAATATTAATGCAAATCTTCAAGCACGAACACTGAAAGGTGAGCTTAGAACTGATATCCCCGTCACCATGCTTCCGCAAACCATGAAACTTAATAAAGACACGTGGAACCGCTTACGCCGCGAGGTAAAAGCTACCTTAGGCGAAGGTGGTGCTCCTATCACTATAGATGTGACCAAAGGTTCTATTGAAGTCCTAGAATACTAATACAACAGTTCTCGGTCATTAATCACAGTTAAAAACAGATCAAAGCATCTTTAATTCAAATATTCAGCCAAATCGATCAAGAATTTTCTATAATTCTTTACTTGAAAAATCAAATAAAGTATACTAAATAATAAATAATAATAAATAATTTAATCAGCGCATTTTTAAAATAAATTAACTATAGGTAAGATGGTATATGAACAAGTGCATTAACGTTGTAATAAGCCTTATGATCCTTGTTGGCAGTTCATATCAGATTATGAGTATGGCACCCCAAGAAGTTTACCAGCACCAACTTAATAGAAAGTTATTCAACGCGATAGGCCAAGGAAATACGGATGCAATAGCCTCTTTACTTAAGGAAGGTGCTGATGCTAATAGTGTTATTGGTAACACTACCCTTCTAAAATCAGCAATTCTTAGGGATATCCCGAGCAATAATAACCGGGAAATCGTTGAGCTGCTTATACAGGCTGGAGCTGATGTTAATAATGTAGGTACTTCCGGCACTGCTCCGCTTCTTGATGCAGCTTTTAAGGGATACACAGATGTAGTTAAACTCTTGATAGATAACGGTGCTGATATTAACCACGTTAACAAAATCGACCGGACTCCCCTTATGGAAGCAACCATAAGAGGGCATACTGATATAGTAAGATTGCTTGTAGAGCATGGCGCAAGACTGCCTGATAATCCACAACTTATCCAAAGAATCAGAAATCAACTTGAAGAAACAATTGGCAATGCCTTTATACTGGATGTTATTCTTGGCAATACTGACCACGTTAGCCAGCTTTTAGAACAAGCTCCGACAGAGCCACCGCGTAAGAAAGCTAAGTATGAGGGCTCTCAGCCTAGCCATATTTCAGCCTATTTCGTTGGCCTTCGAGATAATTTTGGCATGACAGCGTTGCATTGGGCTGCTGCTCGGGGCAATGATGCCCTTGTAAGATTATTACTTGATCATGGCTTTGGTATAAACGCGCGAGATGCCAATGGTAATACACCGTTACATTTGGCAGCACGTAATGGCAACTTGAGTGTAGTTAAACTTCTGCTTGCACGTGATGCTAACCCGAATCTTATTAACCAGAACGGTGATTTACCTATTGCTCTTGCCTACAGGTATCATCGCGCTGATGTTATTGCTTTTTTAGAAAGAGAGGCAGGTCGTACTGTGTTCGGTAGACTATCACGAGCAGGTACAATGGGACAATTGGCATGGCAGCATCCGTCAGGTTTTACCATTCCCCCTGAGTTAGCATACCTTATTGCTCAATTTGCTCTGGCTCCCGGCCGCATACCTCCTGCTGGATCATCTTCTTGAGCTTATTGACATGCTTCTTGACCTAGCAGCTTTATCTCGTTAGAGCAGAGATCAGTTGGAACCTAAAGATTTGTTTCGTATAATGCATTGATATCAACTCTCTTATTAACAAGAAAGCCTATTATCGCAAGTCCGCGCTCGAAATCCGAAGGGTGATCAGCACGTTGATACATGCCCGGCATACTAATATCCTGTGCTACAACAAATTTGCTCGTGAGTTTTGCCCTGACGTCCTGGAGAATAATAGCATGTTCATGGTACTCTAAGAGCTTTTCTACGGCAAAAAGATCGGCATAAAATTCTTGCTGCCTGCTAATACAAGCAAGTAAATAGTTTTCTCTATCGTGAGGTTCTATCCAGAGGCTGTCGTGTTCACAAAAAACTTGATGGACAAGCTGACCTATATCGGTAGTTTCATCAAAAGCTTTTTTCCCAACCTCTATATAACCTTGAATGACTGCATAATCAGTTCTAAACTCTGCTTTTTCAGTCACGTTTTCCAGTCGATTTTTGACGGATAAGCCTACTAGACGCCGCCATAATCCCAAAGATCTTCTTTTTACCGAATCTTGGTGGACAATATGACCCATTTCATGATACACGGGCCACAATTGTTCTTCCTGCTTGTTGCTGTCACAGACCACCATAAACGGTATGCCAGATAAAGGCATGATTGTCGAATAAGGCCAGCCTGACGCTATCTTTATCGATTCATTAAAATTAAGTTTCTTTTTTGCTTCTTCAACAAGCTCTTCTTGATTTGCTGTTGGATTTTGAGAATTTGTTATTGCCTTAAAAAAACGATATTCAAGCGCAGCGATTCCTTGCGTGATAACCCGATTGGTAGCATCACCAAAACCTCGTATAAAATACCCATTACTCTTAAGCAAAGCTGGGTAACTGATAATTAAGAATGCTAACAAAATCTTTTTTGTTTCATACTGATACCTAAATGTTAAAAAAATTAAATTTATTATAAGCTTATCGTAAATTTAATTTTTGAGAACAGGATCTCAAAAAAGATCAAAAATTAATGGGCATCTGCCCACTGCGCGTACTCTATAATTTCGTCTATGACATTGAGTGGCAAGCCTCGTTCAAGTAAGCTAGCCCTTAAAGCAATTAATCTTCGATGATGAAGCGTTATCACTTCTGTTATATAGACAAGAATGAGACTGCCTATTATACCTAGATTGTGTCCTATAATCACAACATTGATTTCTGCTGGTAAAAAAAGCCTTAACGCTACGATATCGCCCATAAGCACGGTTAAGTATTCAAGTTGCGTAACAATTGGTAAGTGCGGATTTGTTATCAGTACATACGTTACATATACTACTGAATACGTAAAGAATGTTGTAAGTGCTAATGTAGGCAAAGGCTGATGCATGCCTTCGTTTATCTTAAGTAGAAAAGTATGCAGCTCGTTCCCAAATTCATATAGCTTTGGCACTATTATTACATGCTCTTTTTCCTGTACTTCTTGAGTATACTTATTCCCATTGGATGCTATAAAAACCGTTAGAATTATCGTTATGATTCCTAAAGTATTTACCATGGTACGAAAATGCTCGCTATGTCGGTTAGCTCTTTCTGCTTAAGGCTCACAAAGAACATTACTGAAGCTCAACAAAAGCAGCAGAGCACGTTACCCTGGATTAAACGAAGTTTTCACGATCTTCATAGCTTTCATGAAGAAGATAGCGGAGAAGATAACGAACTAATAATGTTGTAAGTCCAGCCTACACCATCCTCCTTCGCTACTTTGTAGCTACGGCGGATTAAGGGGGCTTCGGCGGACAGCTTTCGCTCTGTACTATCAACGTTTTATCTACTTTTAAAGTCATTCCTTCAAATATAGCTGGTATGTCATACGAAGCTTTCTTGTCATCCGTAGCTTCAGCGAAGGATGAAGCGAAGTATGGTGGAGCTGACCGGGGTCGAACCGGTGACCTCATGAATGCCATCCATGCGCTCTGCCAACTGAGCTACAGCCCCATAGAAAATTTTGAGAAATACTTTATAGTATTCTAATAGATTATAGGCGAAATAGCAAACACTTGCAGCACTATAGGTTACATAAGGGGCACTATTTATGAACTACCGAGTATATGCAGGACTATGTCTTGCGCTCTATGCGACACAGGCTTACGCAGAAAACTTTTGCCTGGTATCTGAAGCGCTCGATGATCATATTTCCAAAGTTACCATTACTATAGCACTTGAGCCACAGCAGGTATTATTTAAAGATTCACTGAACTTTTCCGTAGATAATCCAGCTTTTGTTCTTTCGCCATGGGAAAGCAATAAACCACCATTACACGTATATGACAGTGCTTTTAAAGATACTAAGCTGAGCTATAATGATACTGTTTCATTTACGCTGACTGTTACGCGTGATCCGGCCGCTCACATTGATCACGTGAGATTGTTCATGCACTATCTTTTAAGTAATGAAAAGCATCCTCAAGAAAAATCGTTCTCACTTTCTTTTACCCAACCAACAGTGTCACCTGATGGTACAGGGGAACAGCCAGGGGTTACGAACGTTATCTCTGCTCAAAGCTCTCGTATAGTACCTCCATCATTACCTCAATCAAGCATCACAACAGCTTTAACACCTCAAGCACTAATCCCCCTGGCAAACAGTATATTTTCAACATTTCTAACATCATTTGGGTCTTTCTTTAAGAATTTGAAATACTCATTATCGCTTTTGGTAGAAAAAACCGATTCTCTGGCAATACGCCTTGCCCTTGTCCTGCTTCTGGGATTACTCATGAGTTTTACTCCCTGTATTTACCCGATGATTCCTATAACTGTTGGTATTTTACAAGCAACTCCTGGTCAATCAGTTGGTAAAAACATCCTTATTGCTCTTTCGTATACCTTTGGCATTGGTACGACATTTGCTATTCTGGGTCTTTTAGCTTCTTATGGAGGCACACAATTTGGGCAGCTCCTTGGCAACCCTATTTTTGTAATTATTCTTGTTGCTTTTCTTGCTTATTTGGGTCTGTCTATGTTTGGATTTTATGAGATATATATTCCACGGCTTCTCCAAACTTCGCATGTTAAGACCCTCGGGGGTCCTTTCCTTTCAGCCTTTCTCTTTGGGGCAGTAAGCGGTACCGTTGCATCTCCTTGCCTTTCACCCGGTCTTGCACTGGTTTTGACTATTGTTGCAAACATGGGCAATATAGTTCTTGGATTTCTTTTGCTCTTTGCTTTTGGTGTTGGATCAAGCCTACCGCTCCTTATTATTGGAACATTTTCAAACTCGGTACATTTACTTCCTCGAGCAGGCAGCTGGATGGTAGAAGTTAAAAAACTATTTGGCTTAATGCTCATAGGTATGTGCTTTTATTATCTCAGTGCCATTATTGCCTGGTATAAGCTTTTATGGGCAGTTGCCTTATTTCTCTTCTTAATGGGTATATATTATAGCATTACTATTGCTCCTCATGATAGCAGGCTTATGAAACACTTTAAGCACGCAACAAGCGTATTATTTGTTGTAAGCTCATGTATGGTTGCACTGTATGCCTATAAAGCCACCCATAAGGCCACCTATGCAGAGCCATCCCATGAGCACGGCTTATGGC
>CAWGPQ010000010.1:0-6342 GCA_963824495.1 uncultured bacterium | reverse complement strand
TTTTTTGCCTGCTTCGTTCAGTTGCATCTGTTGACGAATTCCTCAGGATCGAATTTTGAAGTTACTCTTTTGGCAGTGAAGTCCTGGAGTTCTTGTAATGCCTTTATATAGGAACCGGTTTCTTCTGCTCCAGGGGCAGCGCTTAAATAATCTATTGCTGTTAAATAGTTATCTTCTATTTTGGTAATAAGATCATCGCTAATGGGTTTATTTTGGGCTATAGCTTGGTCAAATTGGTTCCTATACCATTGAGCTATCTTAGAGCACATTGCTCCTATAGCTTGTGCTTTTGGATCTAATGAAGATGGAGCTACGTTTTTCTGCCACGAGTCTGCCAGCTGCTCGAGAAACGTGATATTAGCTTGGCTAAAATCTTGTGGTGAAAGTATATCAAGAATTTTTATCACGGCTGAAGGGTTATCAGTAAGGAATGCTAATCCATATGCCTCAGCCTCGTTATCCTTATAATGCCGATTACCACTGCTTTTTCTAGCTGATCCAAGTAAAAATGAGTTTATATCAGTTGCTTCCTTGAGTTTTACTTTTGCTATTAATGGGTTATCTATTAGGAATTTTAGGTAGTTTTCTTTGCTTACACTTCTTAATTTGCTATTAACCCAGCTATCTAGTACCTGATTTTCGATATCGAAGGCTTCTGGAGAAGTTAAAAAAAAAGGTTTGTTTACTATCGATGGATTAATAAGGAAATTTTCAACGAAATAGTCAGAGAATAAGGGTGCGATTGTAGTAATTTTATCGGCTACATTCTTTCTAAGCACGCCTTCATAATAAGATTGATAATTGCCACTTTTAAGAAATACATTCTCAATAGCTTCAGCAAATGAACCAAGTTTAGCCCATAACTTTAGTTCCTCGTTATAAAAATTATCCCTATTTTGTTGCGCATTAGGTGGAGGATTACTACTTTTTGCCCTATTTTCATACCATCTACCAATGAGATTGGCCAGGATAAGGGCGTTATTGTTGTTTATAAGAAAATCGTAATAGGATGGACTCAAGTATTGCGACTTAGTTTCTCTAGGCGCTGTCCATAGAAATTTATCTATTGGGCCTTGTTTTGATTCTAATAAATTTATGAGCTGAGAAATATCTTTTTCTGTTAAATTATTTATATTAGCATATAATTGATTATACGCCCAAGTATCCGCAACACTCCACGAAGCCTGCTTCTCAGCCATATCTCCCGGACTCCAAGGATTGGAAGGATTGGTTAAGTCGGTCAGACTGGTTTCAATATTTCTTCTCTCTTCCGGTTGCGCTTGAGCTTGAGGTAATTCCGAAGGTGGAAGAGCAGTTGTTGGAGTTATTACTTGTACTTGGCTCTCCTCTTGCCCTGCTTGTTCGGCTGTTGGTAATCTGAGTCCTGGTTGCGGTTGCTCTGTGGGTGTCTCTTCCTGCAGGCCCGGTACTTCAGGCGGAGCATATACCTGTGTTTGTTGAGCAAAACCTTCCTCTTGGGATTCAGGTGAGGGTTCTCCCTCCGCTCCGCTGAGGATTAAGCTTCGCGAAGCTAAGAATATGAGTGAATTGAGCACTGCTATTGATAGTTTTTTCATGGTTTCCTAAATAATGGATCTTAAATATAATATAATTAAATAATAGGAATTATTAGTAAAAAATGTCAATAGTTTTAACTACCATATTTTAAATTAAGAAACTTGTTGTGATCAAACGACCAGCATAGTGATTTCGTGTACCCAGTTACTTATGGTATACTGAGTAGCTAGTGGGGGTTTTTTTAGAATGGAGAGTCTATGCTACAAAAAAGTATTGGCGAGATTCTTGTAGAGCGTGGTGTTATAACACCTGCTCAGCTACAAGAGTACCAGAAAGCAAGTGAACAAAAAAATCAATCGTTAGAAAACTATCTTAAAAATAATAATCTTGTGCGTGATGAAGATCTAGCGCGAGCACATGCAGCTAAATTTCAGCTGAGATATATCGATTCGATTAATGAGCGGGTTGCCGATCCTGAGTTATTGGCAAAAATTCCCCTAAAGTTTTTACGTGAACATACCATTATACCCATCATGCTTGATGATAATATTACTATCATAACAGCTAATCCAGTCGACTTTCAGCCAATAGATGAACTGAATTTGTTGCTTGGTGGACAGACGAGATTAGCAGTGTCAACTCCAGCAATAATAACGGAAGCGATTAACCGTTATTATCCCCTCGAGGGAACCAAGCAGATGATTGCAGAGCTTGAAGAAGAAGCAGAGCTTGGAGCAGAGATTGATTTAGGTAATATTAGCGAAGAAGATATTCTAGGCATGGCCAGCGAAGCGCCTATTATTAAACTGGTTAATCATATTCTCTATCAAGCAATTAAGCGTGGTGCTTCAGATATTCATATTGAGCCTTTTGAGAAAGAACTGAGAGTACGTTACCGTATTGATGGGGTGCTCTATGAAACGCTTACGCCACCTAAACGGGCACAAGCGGCTATTATTTCACGTATTAAAATTATGGCTAATCTCAATATTGCAGAGAAGCGACATCCGCAAGATGGACGTATCCAAATTAAGATTGCCGATAAAGCAATTGATATCCGTGTCTCTTCTATTCCGGTAACGTTTGGTGAACGTATTGTTATGCGTCTTCTTGATAAAACAAGAACATTTGGCAAACTTCGTGATTTAGGGTTTAGTCAGCGTGACTATGGCGTTATTGAGCAAAGTATTGCTCAGCCTAACGGTATTCTTCTTATTACTGGTCCGACAGGATCAGGTAAGACGTCGACGCTCTACTCTATTTTAGGGGAACTCAACTCGCCTGAAAAAAATATTATTACCGTTGAAGATCCCGTGGAGTATCAAATGCCCGGTATTGGTCAGATGCAAGTTAACGAAAAAATAGGGCTTACGTTTGCTGTTGCACTACGGTCTATTTTGCGTCAAGATCCTGATATTATCATGATCGGTGAAACACGTGATCACGAAACTGCTCAAATTGCTATTCAGTCAGCGTTAACAGGACATCTTGTGCTGAGCACCCTTCACACTAATAGTGCTGCAGCAAGTATTACCCGTTTGATTGATATGGGTATTGAGCCGTTTCTTATGGCATCAACTATTATTTCAGTTATGGCTCAGCGTCTTGTACGTCGCTTGCACGACAAATGTAAAGCAGCTTATAAGCCGGCGCCTGAGATCCTTAAGCGTCTAGGCCTTACACAAGAAGAAGCCCAGAAGATTATCTTTTATGAACCTGTTGGTTGCGATGAATGTTTGCACACAGGTTATAAAGGTCGACTAGCAATTTTTGAGATAATGGTCATGACACCAGCAATTGCTCAATTGACCATTGAGCGGGCTGATGCTGCAGTTATCCAAGAGCAAGCGCTTAAAGATGGCATGACGCTCTTGGTTCATGATGGCTTGCGCAAGATTAAAATGGGTCTCACGTCTATTGAAGAAGTTCTTGCCGTAGCTACTACGCAAGAAGGCATTGCTGCATGAAGCAGCACGGCTTTTCGCTGATCGAACTGATGATAGCTTTGGCACTGTTAGTATTTCTGGTGCGTTTGGGGCTTGGCGCTTTTGCTATCTATGACCGTATGGTTGTACGTATGGAACTTGAGCGATTGTATATGCTTTTTGTGTATCTTCAGCGTCGTGCAGTATATGAAGCACGTGCTCATACAGTGCAGTTTGATAGTGAGCATCAGGCATATAGCAGGCTACCAAAGATACGTGAACATCTTACTAAGGGAGTTATATTTGGCGTAACGTCAGGAGCCAAAGGGCCGCCATCACAGCCATCGGAGCTTATTCACACACCAGTAACGTTTCCTGACCAGTGCGTTACGTTTTATCCTGATGGTACCATTCAAGCAGGGGCGATATATCTTACTGATACCCGTCATCGTTACGGCTACGCCTTAACCTGCGCTGTAGCACAAGTTTCACATATACGACGCTATATGCTGTCAGACAAAAAATGGGTACCTATTGCATGAATTGGTTATATGGTTTGCAGGGGTTAAAAAATATTCTGCGGCTTATAGGTGCTGTTTTTATAGCTCTTATTGCAGTATTTTTTACTGTGGAGAGCGATCCCTGGTTTAAATCGCATATTGAGCAGAAGTTAGTCAGCTTTTTGAGTACGACGCTTACCTGTACGTTTACTGCTCATCTTAAAAGCATTAGTGTGCTTGGTGGTTATCTTGAGCTTGAGCACGTTGTTATCGACCAAAAAGATTTGCCCCATACTGGTGCTGAACATTGGTTGTGCTCATGCTCCAGCATGAATATGACATTTTCATGGTTGAGCATCATACAAGCATATCTTACCCATAGCAACATTCAGGTACGTCTTTTGTTCAATAGTCTTACGATTGAATCAACAATCAATAATGAAGCGAAGGTAGCCTGTATTGAATATGTACGCAAGCTGTGGGAAACTTCACCGACAGAGCTACCAATAAGCATTACATCGTGTGCTGTTCGCTCGGGAAGCGTTAATCTCATAGTGCCCGATAGAGACTTGAGCGTACAGGTAACTTTTAATAGTGATACTGCTCTTGTCGGTAATCAATTAAAAACGTCATGTGCCTGTATTGATGGATCAGTTACCAGTCATAAGAAGCTCGTTTGTGCCAACATAAATGGCTTTGCACATATACATCACCTATTTACAGGAACGCGTATTCACTACAGCGTATCAAGTACACTACGAGCGAGGCTTCCCGGGCTAGCTCACGGGTTAGCTCATGGGTTAGTTCATGGGTTAGCTCCTGATGACACCGTGCTACTCCATGCGATGTGCGAAGATGATCGAGCAAGCATTGAGCTTTCTAGTCAGAATGCAACATGTTCTATAAAAAGCACATTGAGCCCGTCCGGTCTTCTTACTGTAGCGGCATCTCTGCCGCTACGTGATATCACCAGCTTGGCATTGCCAGAGGATACTTTAAAGCTTGATGGAACTATCAGCACCACGTTTCAAGCCCAGGTAGGGAATTTTTGGGAAACGCTTCAAGCACAGGTAGCGCTGAGTGGTGCTTGTTATAATGGTTGGTCAATGCCACCGTTAAGCGCAACACTCTCTAGTACTTCTACCGAGTGCCAAGGCCAGTTTCACGTTGGTCCTGATACAGCACCTTCTCTGCAAAGCACCTGGCATTATAATAAGCACACCTGCACAGGCTCTTTGCGCATGACCGAAAGTAGCGCATGGAGTCTACCGTTCTCTTGGCAGGCTTATGCGCAAGAATTCAAGCTCGCTATAGGACATACTATGGGGACCTCTACGTGTTCGGGTACTTATGGAGGTAAGCTCTATCATCCCAAGCTAGCTGAGCAACTGGCTATTAAGGGAAGTATAGCTACAACATGTGATAGTCTGACCATCACCGGGAATCTTGACGACGCCTTGTATACATGCAAAGTATCTTGGCTTCCTTCATGGCATATTGAGCGGGCCAACTATAGCCGTAATGATATAGAGCTTATGTCACTTAATGGTGACGCTGCAGGTCACTTTACTGCAATGACACGTTATGAGCTTATCAGAGTGCTCCTGTTACAGCTGGGTATGGCTGATATGCCGGGAGATGGCAGCTTAAGTATAGCTGGTAAGCTTAATGATAGTAACAGATTACAAGCAACTATACATATGCAGGATGCTCATATTCGCTTGCCCTATACCTACAATCTTGTTGAAGGCATTCATGCATACGCTGACGTTGACCTGCTTAAGCGTAGCATTACCCTACGGGAAGCTGAAGCGAAGCTAAGTAAGGGGAGTGTGCGATCATCTCAAATAACTCTGGATTTTGACCAAGATGGGCAGCTGTTGTTTATGCATGCCCCTGTTATGCTTCAGGATTACTTTATGGGCTGGCAACGGGCACTCTTTGTGCTTGTTTCAGGAGCTTGTACGGTATCCTATACACCAGGACAAGGGTTGTTGTGTAATGGACAAATTCTTCTCGATAAGGGTCACGTACGCAGCAATCTGTTTTCACCTGAGTTCAAGAGTGATATCGTCAATTTGGCAATATCACCGTTAAGCACATCGCAAATGCCCGTTACGTTACATATCTCACTTCTTACGCGGGCACCACTTCACGTTAAAACTCCTTTTTTAGAAGCAACTGCTCGTCTTAATGTACTGATAGAAGGTTCGGTGCTTCAACCTGAAATTGGTGGATGTGTTGAGTTGTTGCACGGGTCACTCAATTTTCCTTATCAGCCCTTATATATTACGAAAGGCAAATTATATTGGCTTCCTCGCCAGCTTGATGATCCTGTACTTGAATTATCTGCAAGAAATACTATCAAACGTTATAGTATTGATATGTCGCTAACGGGT
>CAWGPQ010000009.1:0-6251 GCA_963824495.1 uncultured bacterium | reverse complement strand
AGCGAATTGCTTGATCTGCCTCAAGAGCAATTTATCAAAGTGCTCAAAAGCTTACAATAGTACCCAGACAGTTTGTTTTTTAGAGACTGCTTGTATGCTATTGTTATGCAATACAAACAAGCAGTCTCATGTCTTTTTAGCCTAAGAACTCTTTTCAAAACATTCCCTTCTTTAGTATAAACAATACATAAGCGTATAGTTTCGTTATACTAGTGCTACAGCATGCGATCTCTCTATCTTTTTCTTTTTCTCGCGGGACTTGCTATAACTATATCTCTTGAAGCTTGGATAGACTGCCCTTCGCCTTGCCAACCGATACAGGTACCGCGTATTCACGATCGATTTGCTCTACCAAACAGTCGCTCTATACCCAAATTCAAAGCTCTCGATCTCTCGTATAACATCTCTTCTCACGATTATCTTGGTAAAACTGCCTATTCTTATACAAAAGCTAATACGAAAACCTCAGATCAGATCGAAGATGCAAGCTGGGCCAGGCCACTGTTATCTCGTTGTCCACAATGGGGTGCTCATTATTTTCAAACAACAGCGGAACAACGTATATTTCTTGAATACCAAGGACAACACCGTCAGTTCGAGCAGCTTTTAGAACGTAGACGTAACCTCCACCGTAAACTTCAAAGCTTTACGAGCAAACTATTACCCACATTGCCAGTTTTTCTTCAAGAATATCTTAAAAATGACCCCTATATTACCACCAATTATCGCAAGCTGGTACAGAGTAATCTTTCAGCTCATAAGCGTTATCTTGTTAAAAAAGCTAAAAAATGGAAAGCACAGCTTGTGCATAATCACCATAAACTCTATGACCGGCGCGTTAAAGCTCTTGATGACTTAGAAAAAAATAACGGTTCAGTTTGGCAATCCCGCGTGTATAACGTATCGCCAAAGGCCTGCCATATTTTAGAACACTATGGTATTGATGAACAGCTTCACACTCAGTGCGTAGGTAACGTTTTACAACAAGTTCTTCATAGTGAGATTCTTGAAGCTCTTGAAAACTTCCCTAAATTGGGCCCACGTCACTATACTAATCCTTTTTTGTACTGTCTTTCTGACGCTGCAGCTGATAGTACGCAATTAGCCCGTTTCTGTAACAGTCTCGGTTGCATGAGACATGGCTTTGATATGAGCGATTTTGCTTGGCGCATTATTGATTTTTTACGAGCCTATAATGCTACCGCTTTAGGTGGGGCATGGGATGCATTTACTAACTTCCTGACTTCATGGGCACATCCTATAGATAAAAATCATGATCTTGTATCATCTGGTTACGAAGTAAGCAGAGCTTTAGCTAAACTTATATATAAATCCATCTATTGGGGCTATGTGCATTACGGCGATAAAGATCATGTTATGCGAGAATATATTGGTCTTATGGAAGATATGTTGCCCATACTTGAAGCTCTCGAGAAGCAGCTTGAAGATACACCTCCGCCTGAGCTTGTCAAAGATGGCAGATCTTTGCTTACACATTGGTTGATACCAGGATCATATGCCAAAATTCTTAAAGCTTTTTATGGAGTAAGCACTACTGTAGAGTATACTGCTTTACTAAAGCATGCCGCACATGTAACTAAAGATGAAAAGCTGAAACAGCTTATTCAAAATCCTGGTACTGTACTGATGGCCCAAGCTGTTAAAATAGCAAAGCAATTACTGCTAAAAAGAAAGTTTCACCGAAAGCTAACCAAATAGATTAACATTACATGTTTGCTCTAGGAGCAGTACGAGCCATAACACACTCCATGATGTAGGCCGTTATTTCGCAAGGCAGATCCCCAAGACAACCCGTACGCCGACTCTCACGTGATATATTCCAGAGGAATATTTTGCCGAGCATTTTTTGCAATAAACTCAGCTATATCTTGTTGATTATGATTAACAAGCATACCCCAAGGACTATAGCCCTGATTATTATGTATATTCAAAGGTACCCCTAAAGTCATCAATTCTCGTATAAGCATTTCATCTTCACCACAAACAGCCAGGTGAGGTGGCGTATTGCCCTGACCATTGCGGGCCCATCCATCAGCTCTGTTATGTTGATGAGCAGAACGATGATGTATAAGAAGATGTGCTAACTGGCTACGCTTACGTTGAGCCGCTATATGTAATGATGTATCACCATTATTGTTGAAGATACTCACTTGAGCATCATGAGCCAAGAGTATCCGTGCAGCTTTATCACTACCACTTCGTATAGCACAGTGTAATGGCGTATTGCCTTTTTCATCCTGTGCATTACTATTAAAGAATTTATTGGAAAGCAAGAGCCTAATAACATCACTATGATCCTGAGCTGCAGCCATATGTAAAGCAGTAGATGCTGATGCAAGATAGGAGCTTGCTGTAGGTTCAGGATTAGCAGGTAATCTTTCAACGCCCCTGATATCTCCCATAGCGCGGGCATATACGAGGGAATTGTTTATTTCCTGCTCAATCGGTTTTAAGAAAGAATAATCATTCTCAAGCGTAGGGGTAATTGAAGCACCATACCCAATAAGTAGAGTTCCTAGTTTCCTCCTGCTCTTGAAAAGTGCTAATTTAAGAGGAGTATTGCCCCTTTCTGTTTTACAATTAACGTCAGCACCATGAGCTATAAGTAGCTCTGCTATTTCTTTATGACCTCTTTGAGCTGCCCATGTGAGAGCGGTTGCACCAGCTTCATTAGCAAGATTAACTTCAGCGCGCTGAGCTAAAAGTAGTTCTATTATTTCTTTGTAACCTTTTTCAGCTGCATAGATAAGAGCGGTAGTACCAAAGGATGTGGTATGATTAACATCAGCTCCATGCTCTATAAGCAGCCTAACTAGCCCTGTATGCCCATTACGAGCTGCTTCAATAAGAGCAGTATGGCCATCATCATTATCAGCATAATTAACGTCAGCACCTTGCTCAAGTAACGACTCAATGCCTTCGACCGTTTGAGCAGCAAGCAAGGCTTCATTGAGCTTTTGTTGTTGCTCAGGAGAAATAGCTAGGTGCTCCATGGTCAATGTAGCACTATTGTGTGCCATTAATAACATGCTTGTTATAAGCACAAGCACACGTAATCTTTTATATTTCATGATAACTTCACCTTTTGGTTCGCTACAACCACTAATCACTATACTATGTAGTATGTCATATATTTTACGATCGGCAAAAATTTTCAGCTTTTATTTATAGACCTGGGCTTGGATAAGCTATTACCACTGAAAGAAGGTTCTCCTGTTATCTTGAAAACAGTTTTAAAATTCCTTGAACTATCTTATTCTTGTCTGTTAGATTGACACTGACAACGGCTTAAAAACTAAGAGCCCTAACTTACTATGAACAAAAAACAAAACAAGTCCCGGGAAATATTCGTAAATAAGGCTATTAGTGCCTATATCTATGGCTATTCGCTTGTTCTCATGCATGTAACTAAATTAGCGTTAACTAACAGTATACACGGAGCACCTATAAACCAGTTTATGCATGCAACAGCGTTTCCAACTCCTGATTTTACCGATGTCGTAAGCCCAAACGCTGATACACTGTATTCAAGCTCTTGGCTTGATCTATCCAAAGAACCAGTTATCCTGCATGTTCCCGATACTCATAATCGGTATTACTTAATGCCTATGCTTGATGCCTGGACTAATGTCTTCGCCTCACCAGGCACACGTACAACAGGCACAAAAGAAGCAAATTTTGTTATTATAGGACCACAGTGGGAAGGTATACTACCTAAAGAGCTCATCAAAATAGAAGCACCAACGAATACTGTCTGGATCATTGGACGCATAGAATGCTATGGACCACCTGATTACGCAGCCGTCACAACACTCCAAAAGGGTTTTACGCTCACGCCGTTAAGTTATTTTGGCAGGCAGTATATACCGCAAGCTCAAGCGACGGCACTTATCAGTACTGCCAAGCCTCCCGTGGAACAACTCCGCGCTATGGATTCTTTGACCTTTTTTACCCTAATGGCTGATCTTATACAAGCTAACCCACCAGCTGCTGCCGACGCTGCCGTGGTTAAAGAATTGTCTACACTTGGTATTGACTCAATTAAGACTGATCCAGCGCTTGCGCAAGCATTTGATTCTGCTGTTGTCGCAGCCCAACAAAAAATTGCTAATAATGTTAAAAATCTTGGACAGCTCGTTAACGGATGGCATAGTAGCCCAAAAAATATAGGCACCTATGGCACAGATTACCTCACGCGGGCTACCATTGCAGCTGTTGCTCTTGGTGCCAATCTTCAGCAGGACACCGTGTACCTGTTTGCCGAAGTTGATGGTTCGGCAAATCTACTAAACGGTCGGTCTACTTATCTGGTGCATTTTGACAAAGCTTTACTACCGCCCGCCAATGCTTTTTGGTCAATAACCCTCTATAACGATAGACACTTTTTTGTTAAAAACTCACGTAATTGCTATAAGATCGGCTCAAACGATACTCTTACGGTAAACCCTGATGGGTCAATCGATATTATTATTCAACACGAAGAAGTAAAAGAAAAAGCTGCTAACTGGCTACCGTCACCTAAGGGTAATTTTAACCTTATTTTGCGTATATATTGGCCACAGGAAGCTGTGCTTGATGGCACATGGAAGCCTCCAATTATAGCACAGATATAACACACGTCTTTCTTGCTCATTATGGTTATGTGCCACCAAGAGCAATATAGCGGGCAATAATCCTGGTAACGCTTTCGTCAAGCTTGAAGTAATTATTACTTAAAGAAAATCGGTGCTGTAGTCCATGCACCATACGATCTTCAAGCAATACTTCCGATGACTGTTGTTTACGATTATGGGCAAGCCACAATGCAGTTCTACCCTTCAAATTACGTATATACATGTTTGCACGACTTTCAAGAAGTGCTTGCGTAGCCTTATCGTAACCATTACGGGCAGCAAAGTGCAATGCAGTATTACCCTCGAAATCTTGAGCGTCAGTTTCAGCTCTATACGCCAAAAGCATGTGCCCTATGCGCCCTTGATTGCGTATTACAGCCCAATGCAAAGCAGTTCTTAAATAACAGTCCTGGCTATTAATAGACTCGGGTAGTATTAACCTACTTAAGAGATCTTGAATACAGCCAAGATCACCCATGATACTAGCTCTATGTATTTTATTAAAAAGTTGACTACTCAAAAGTTTCTTCAGCACTTGTTTACTTTTAGGGGAAATCGCGGCATTATGCTCCAATAATCTTAAAAGTATGTACCACAGAGCTTTGTCAGTCGTAATTTCATCATAATGTTGCTTGTTTGATTGCATATGAGCAATGATTGATGCAACGTTGTCAAGTGGTGTTGTGTTCTTGAGGTTAGGCATGTTTATAGTCTTGCTTGATTCAGTGAGTATATGCTCAACACAAAGTATAGAGCCTCTATCGACAGCACGATATAATGCTGTTTCATGGTTGTTGTCGCATACGTCTAAAGAAGCACCTTTTTTGAGAAGAAAATCTACCATTACGTCATCATTTTGTTCAACCGCAAGCATAAGGCTCGTTTGATTGCTCGCATCAAGGGCATTAATATCTGCTCCATAATCAAGCAATAGTTGTGCCGTAGCGATATCTCCAGTACCTTTAAGTACTACAGCATGAAGTGGTGTAAGACCATCTGGACCATGTACGTTGACACAAGCTTTTCGATTAAGTAATAGCTGCACTATAGTAGAATAATCATAATACACAGCTAAATAAAGTGGCGTTGCCTCGGGATCGCTCGGAAGATCTTTACTCACACGTGCCTCAATATCAGCTCCATTACAAAGTAGCTCATTAATGCGCCGTTCATCACCCAAGCGAGTAGCTTTGAGTAATTCGCTATTCAGTTCAGCTCTATCCACCTTTAATTTTTCATTAGGCGCGTATTCATCCATACACCAGCTATAAAAGAACCATACACTTAACCATATAAGCACTACAACATATTTCTTTTTATGTTCTCTCATTATTAAATATCTTGTCTAAGAAGCCCGACCGAGAGCGATATAGCGGGCAATAATTTGGTGCGGTGTAGTATGCTTATAATCTTTAGTCTTCATTAAACTCATCTTCTTTTATCAAATATCGCTCTTGACGTTCATTGTGATGAAGCTTACAGGTCTTTGAACAACCATGTTTATGACGATCAACCCATTCTTCTTTTTTTTGGCGAAGCTCATGCATCATTTTATCACTCACTGCATCAATAACTTTATAGAGATCGGAACCCTCACTATGAGCTCTAAAGTGATAA
>CAWGPQ010000008.1:0-269110 GCA_963824495.1 uncultured bacterium | reverse complement strand
CGTCCCCAAACCTGTCCCCAAGCCCTGCCTGCCGCCTAACCAAGTGCACCTCCCGCCGGGAACGGACGACGTCTTCATCGCGCGCGCGCGGGGAACGGGCTGGTTGTGGGCGTGGCGGCGCTCTCGCGGTACTACGTGGAGTGGCCGGACGCGCGCACGGTGCCGCGGGGGATACTGCTTAGCTATGGAGGGGCGGCGGAGGGGGCGATTGAGGCGTGTGTTCGCGCGCTCGCCGCGGCCATTGGGGGTCAGAGCTGAGGGTCAGAGCCGGATTATCAAATTCTTGCGATGGTCACGGGATTCAGCTGACCCCTGGCTCTGACCCCGATCGCGTTGAGGATGCCCGGAATTAGTCGACACAGGCAGGACCTTGCGCAGCGTCCCCAACCAGCACCGATTGTCAGAAGAGCCCGGCGGCCAGCGACGCCGACGAGATACCGACTGATTCTCCAAGGTTCGTTGCTATGATGCCGCCAACGCTCGCCATTCTGCTTCTCCTCCAAGTCGCGGCACCGGACTCGACTCACCAGCGACTACAAGCGCTGGCCGACAGTATCGTCGCCTCTCGACCAACGTTGCCGGGGCTATTGATCTACGCGCGGTCGGCGAAACACCGGCCGCGAGTGGCAGATCGCCTCCGGGTGGGCCGATACGGCACGGCGGATACGCCTAGCGAGCGACCAGCCCGTCCGGCTCGCAAGCAACACCATTCATCGCCAAGGCGAAGGGGGTTTTCTGATGGCAACCGCTCGGCGGAACGAAGAGTTCACGCGCAAGTTCCTGCCCAACAGCCCGCTCGACACGGCCATCGAGTGGGTCAAGAAGGCCAATGTGTCGCCGGACGACGTGTTCGACGACGAACAGCTTGCCGAGCACGCCCGCAACAACATCGAAATCGACGATGTGTACTCCGAGAGCAACATCCTCGGCTACGTCGCGGGCACCTTCAATCCCGGTGAAGTCTTCGACACCCGCGCATTGGAAGCCTGGGCCGAGGATCAAGCTAACTTAATAAGATAAAGCTGGTATCTTGTCATGAATGAGCACTTTGGCAAGCTTACTTTATTCAGGTATAATTGAGAATAGAGATGTATAAAAAATAATAAAATAAGGTTGATTGCCATGATTAAAAATCTTATAAAATACTTATAGTAGCAGCGCTTGCTGTTGGGTTACCGTTGACTCATACCATATTGCTAAAATCTATGGAAGTCGAGCAAGAAGCTAATCCTGCTAATCAAAAATTACTAAATGCAGCCGAAGTGGGTGAGCTTAAAGTAGTAGAAGCTGCACTGAGCGAAGGTGCTGATGTTAATCATGCCACCAATGAGGGGATGACAGCTCTTATGTTGGCAGCTAGAGCGGGGCATATAGGGACAGTTAGAGCACTTCTAAAATACAAAGCTGACGTTAATAATACTGATGATGAGATGGGTCGGTCTGCCCTTGTATGGGCAGCTTTTTGTGGCCATGCAGAAACAGTTAGCCTGCTTATAGAGCACGGTGCTGATGTTAATTTTGCTGACGCTGACGGCTTTACGCCGCTCATGTTTGCAGCACGTCATGGCAATAAGAGCGTTTTGGCAGTATTACTCAATCATGGTGCTGACGTTAATGCTGTAAATAACAATGGCGATACGCCCTTACATTATGCAGCATGTGCAGGGCGTTTGGATATAGTCAGGACCTTACTTGCCCATAATGCACAGGTTAACCTTTTGAATAATCAACACGAATCGGCATGGATTCTTGCCCTCAGGAATAATCATCCTGAAGTTGCTAATCTTCTTGAAAGACATGCAAGCGAGCTTGTATATGGTCAACTGACACGAGCAGGACAAGCTGGAGAATTTGCATGGCAGCATCCTAAGCTAATATATCAATACCATGACCAAGTTTCTGACGTGCGTCAACGCCAAAAACGATTTTTTTACTTGCCATGCAGGCTCCCTAGTTTATAGTATCTATTCTCGTTATTTCTCTATAGTCCCTAAAATTTCATCCAGGCGCGATGCTTCCGGCCGAAATCGCTGCTATGATTGCCCAGTATGCTATAGCTCCTGGAGCTCCAGCGCCTTCAGGACCTCGCTAGTATTTTGTCACGAATGAGCACTTTGTGTGCAATGCGCTTGAAAAGAGGTACGGCAACGGTTGAGGCGAATACTTTTTTCTTATTCACTTCTTTTATAAAAACGACGATTACGCGCTTGTAGGTGTCTTTTTCGATAATACCAGCACAGGTAAAAATGCTTCTATCAGAGTCATAGAGTGGGCGGCCATGGCGATCTTTTTTGGTTGTTGATAATAGGTTTGCGCTGCCTGTCTTGGCCATAATCTTGCAACCTTGTATATGTCCATGATGCGCTGTGCCCTGCGTTACTGTTCTCGAAAGCACATCTTGAATGGTTTTAATTGTTTCTGGTCGATAGACCGGCTGTGATACTTGTTGAGCTTCTTCGAGTAAGGGCTGAAGCAGTAAGCGTGGCTTTACCGGATAGCCCTTATTGGCAATCATGCAGAAGGCGCAAGCCAGTTGCAGCAAGGTTGCACGTATCTCATAGCCAAAAGAAAGTGAAAGCAATGAGGCCTTTGACCATTTGTGCGGAGGATTGATAAAAGCTGCTTGCTCTCCAGGAAACATGCTTCCTGTTCTAGTGCCAAAGCCACAGCGACGATAGTGATCATAGAGCTTGGTGCCTAAGCGCTGCGCCACTTTGCACATGCCAATATTATTTGAGAGCTCAATAGCTTGCGAAAATGTAAGTAATCCGTGAGCTTTCCAGGTACTAATGCGTATACCATCTATAGTGGTTATGGTTTTGTTTTCGCAATCAATAAGCTCATCGCTAGTTACGACTCCCTCTTCAAGAGCTGCTAATGCGACAAAAACTTTCATGACAGAACCAAGCTCATAAGACTCGGTAACAAGGGTATTTTTTGTTTTTTCAAGATCAAGCAATTCTGTATTATTTGGATCGAAATCAGGATAGTGTGCCATGGTCAAAATATCACCTTGTGTTGGGTCCATAATAAGGACAGCCCCCTCGCGTGCCCCCCATTGCTGCATTGTTTCTTTAAGCTCTTCATGGGCAAGAAATTGCAAGTCGCTATCAAGACTTATGGTAATGGGTGTGCCTGATGTTCCCGTGATGTGAGCTTGCTTAGCAAAATAAAAATGATCCGAACGTGCCTCTTTTTCCAGGGTAAACGTACTTGGTGTACCCATAAGAAGCTGGTTACACAGTAATTCTGTGCCAAAAAGACCTTGGTTATCTGTATCGGTAATGCCAATGATTGACCCAAGTGAAGGATAGGGATACAAGCGACAGGGCTCTTTAAGAAGGTGAATATCTGCTAAGCCGCTTTTTTTGATGAGGACTTCTTGTTCAGGAGTTAGTCTGCGCTTAATATATATAAAATGAGCATGCAGGTTTTTTAGCAAACGCTCAGCTGCGGTAGGAAAATAACATGCTAAAAACTCACGAACCTTTTCAGGTTCTTTAAGCTTACGGGGGATAATAAAAGCAGCAAGACCGTCATGATCCAGTGCTATAGCATGCCCATGGCGATCGTATATTTCAGCACGGGGTGGATATGTTGTAATCGTAACGGCGTATTGCTGCTTGCCAATGGTTGCAAAAAAGGTATTTTGTTTAATCTGAATCTTGTACAAGTGAACAGCGATACAAGCGTAAAAAAGAGTAAATATACAAAACACTCCTATCATGCGAACTTTAAGCTGGGCAATCATAGCATGTCTTTGCATGTCTTTATAGCTTCTAAGCGTACTGGCTCGAGTAAGAGGTCTTTTATAGCAAATTTTTTAATTTCTGATCTGCTTTTTACTATATGAAGCGTAGTGGTCAAATCTTTTTTCTGTTCAGTAAGATGAGCGAGAATCTTTTCGCTTTTTTGCTTGATATAAAAGAGCTGAAGTAGAGCATTTGAAAAATAAATATGGAAAAATACTATAAAGAACTGTGTAGCCAGAAAGATGATACTAGTAAAAGCTCGTTTCACGGCCTTTCCCCTCGTGCTTAGTATTGGCTTTAAGTCTAGCAGGAGGTACTCTAAGAAAGCAATCGAATAAGAGGGCGGTGCTGCCCTCTTACCTAAAATTCGACCAGAGCGCTGGTAAAATGTACCTCATATGGTGACTCACCACGTCGTCGGTTACGATCAAGCTTAAATCCGACATCGACACGTAATGGTGTAGGATTAGTTAAGCGAATACCAATACCGATAGATTGCCGGTAATTAAAACGGTTATTTCTTAATAAATCTCGTGATATACGATGAGCATCGGGAGTATCCCAGCCGGCACCGCCATCGTAGAAGAGAACACCCCTTACATTACCATCTTTGGTAATTGGAAAAAGAAGTTCGGCATTAACAAAAAATGCATTTTGAGCACCTATAGAGTCACAATTGATTTGCGGTCCAATTTGACCAAACAGGTAACCTCGAACGCTTGACACACCGCCTATATGGAAAAGCTCCCGATAGGGTATCGTATTACCAGGAAATCTTCGCACAAACCCAGCATGACCATGCAGGTGTAAAATAAGGTCATAATCTTCTATTAATGGCGTGTACCAATGAGCGTCACCCTCCCACTTAAAGAATCCAAAAGTACCGACACCATGAGGTATGCCTACTTTGGTATAGGAAGCCCATTGGTAACCTTTGCTTGGGTATGTTGGATGATTACGGTAATCTTGAATAAGCGTATTGCCAAGCCATAGTAAGGTTCCCGGTTGAAATCGACGATTGACAATTTCTTGAAATTCTTGGGCAAGTCTTCTATTGGCATCACGCAGTTCGGTTATTATTTTATTGTCATAGCTAATATTTTCAGCTCCTAAATCAAATAAAACACGTGATGCAAAGAATCTTTGTGGGACAAAGCTCATAGTTGCGACACCGCCCGTAATGCGTTCTTTTGGTGTTGATTTAACGTTCTTAAATTCATCATAATTACTACTACGATGGAAAACATTAATACCTGCACCTATTGGTCGATCAAAAATAAATTGATCCGCAATGGTCAGATCGACACCAATGTCTTGACGTGAATACACGACGTTAAAGTTATACTTTAAGCCGGTGCCTAAGAAGCTGCTATCTTGAATACCAGCACCAATATTAAATGATCGTGATGGTGACTGAATATCCTCGTCAAGCCCACCAAAGCCAAACTGTATATAGCCCTTGCCTGTTCTGATTTCTTTGACGATGAGCTCAAGATCAGCAAGTTCTTCATTAAGGCGTCTGATCTTCCATTCAACACCAGTACGCTCTTCAAAATAACCAAGCTGCTCAACGCGTCGTTGTGAGTCGTCAAGCTTTTGTGTTGTTAATAGCTCACCTTCATTAAGCGTAACCTCTCGACGAATAACATTATCACGTGTTTTTTTATTACCAGTGATAATAATACGGTTCACGTTTACCTTAGAGCCAAGATCGCTATTAAAAGTAATGGAGACGGTTTTATCTTGTCGATTAGGCTCTATAATGGGCTCAATATCAGCGTACACATAGCCATACTCACCCCAAAGTAATCGTAGCCGTTCAATAGCCTCTCTAATTTGTTCTTTAGAATAAAGATCGCCTGGTCGTATGTCGATATTAGTAAGAATTTGCTCTTGCGTGAGAATATCATTACCAGGTGCTGCAATGTTTGTTACGGTATAGAGATCACCCTCACTTATAACAAACGTGACCGTAACGTAATACGTCTCAGGTTCGATATCAACGATGACATTGGCAACACGTGCTGTTAAAAAACCTCTGCTTTGGTAGTAATTTTCAATAATGCGCTTATCAATCTCTAGAGCATCTGGCTGATAACTTCCTGATTTGTCTAAGAAACCAAAAAGCCAATCTTCACGGGTAAAAATTATTGTGCGTAGTTCTGAGCCGGGTATAGTTGTATTACCAGTAAAAAATACACGTTTTACAATAAAACGAGGGCCCTCTTCTATGGTAAATTCGGCAATAGCACGATTATCACCGACAAGGCGAAGTTCAGGTGTAATCTGAACGTTATGATAGTCTTTTGCAGCGTAGAGTTTTTTAATAGCTTGAGCGAGCCGCTCAAGATCTTCTTGGGTGAGTGCTCTAATTTCTGAAATCTTAAGTTCTTTTTCAATATCTTCCCGTTTAAGATGTACTAAGCCCTTAAATACTATATCTTCAATTTTAGGTTTTTCCTGGACAATAATATAAATATCGACTTCAGTTGGTGAAACGTTACAAGCTTTTACTTGAATGGTTGGCAAAAACAAACCGAGCTCATACACTGCTCGTATTAACTGTGCAGCTTTAGTTGGCTTAAATATCTCTCCCGGCCTATAGGGAACTTTTGACAATATAGCTGACTTAAGTGTACTGCCCTGAATAATAATATTCCGTATGCGTCGAGGTGTAAAAACCGTTGAGGCCTGAGGCTGAGGTTGGTCTGGTTCAACCCCTCTGCTCGGCGTACCTGGTTGTGTAGGTGCGGTGCTTTCAGTTACAGTACTTTCAGTTACAGTACTTTCGGTTAATGTATTAAACTCTTCTTCGGGCATAAGGCTGATATTTTCCTCTTCCTGGGGAGTAGGGGAATGAGATGGTATGGCCAATAACTCTTGAGAGCTATATACTAATACGAGTGTAACGATGAAAAACAATGGGCCCTGGTTGCAGGTTGCTATCCATTTTTTGATGCGTGACATGCTGTGCTCCTGCACGTAATTGGAATCTATTGACTATCACTCAGTTAGTATTATGATACTATTTCTGACAAATTTGACAAAAATCATCCGTCTTTAACATAGGGTAAGATGGTCAAGCTGTAAGTGTTATATTTCTAAAAGAAAAAGTAGCTAAAGCTTTTCGAGTAGTTTTGTGCTTAAGAAGCTACTAGCTGAAAAAATGCCTAGTTACGTAACAAGGGGTATCTGTGTATACGGTAGCATTAACATCGACATTAACAGGAAAGAAAGAGGTTTTTAGTTCGCGTAATAGCACTACCATGTATGTTTGTGGTATTACGCCCTATGATTACGCACATCTTGGGCATGGCCGTTGTTACGTTACGTTTGATGTGCTCTATCGCCTGCTCTGTTTTCTAGGCTATCAGGTAAGATATTGCCGTAACTTTACTGATGTTGACGATAAGCTTATTGCACGAGCTATACGGGAATTTAATGCACCAGATTTTTATCAAGAGATAGCAACTCGGTATATTAATCGATTTCATCTTGATATGGCAGCATTAAACTGTTTGCCACCTACGTATGAGCCACGGGTGACAGAAACTATACCTGAGATTATACGATGTATAGAAGAGCTTATCAGTACGGGTCACGCTTATGTTGTTGATGGTAACGTATATTTTAGCATTGCTACGTTTTCTGATTACGGTAAGTTATCTAAACGCAGTATAGAAGACTTGCTTGCAGGTGCTCGTGTTCAGGTTCGCGAGGACAAGCGTGATCCCCTTGATTTTGCTCTTTGGAAGGCGGAGGCAGAAGGTACCTATTGGAAGAGCCCGTGGGGACATGGACGACCTGGATGGCATATCGAGTGCTCTGCCATGGCTAAGAAATTTTTGGGTAAGCACATTGATATTCATGGCGGTGGTATGGATCTTATCTTCCCGCATCATGAAAATGAAATTGCACAATCAGAATCTCTCTATGGTCCACCTTTAGCTCGTTATTGGGTACATAATGCTTTTGTACGTATTAACCAAGAAAAAATGTCTAAATCGCTTGGTAACTTTTTTGCATTACATGAAGTTTTTGAGCGCTATCATCCGCTTGTTGTACGCTTTATGTTTCTTCAGCACCAGTATCGCAATCCTTTAGACTTTTCGTTTGATGATCTTGCTATGGCATATAAAAGCTATCAACGTTTGTGCCGAGCGCTTGGTCCAGCTCTTGGTGCAGCTGATACATGCGGTACTGTTGATGATATCAAGAATAGTGCCTATGTGCCAGCTATGCTTGAATTTTTATGTGATGATCTTAATACTCCCGGTCTCTTAGGTGTTGTATTTGAGAGTCTTAAGCAGATTCAAGAAGACCCTGCTGAGCGAGCCGCTGTGCGCTTGATACTACGTGTCGTTCTGGGTCTTCCTCTTGAAGTGCTCCCTGAGGCTGTTGTCGAAATCACTCCTGAAATTCAGGCTTTGCTTGATGCACGAGGGACTGCACGTAAAGAACATAATTGGAAAGTAGCTGATGAATTACGAGATGCCTTACGAAAGTTAGGTGTTGACGTTCATGATAAAAAATCATGATAAAAAATCGTGATAAAAAATTATAAGGGTAAGGGAGGGGGTTAATTCCCCTCCCTTACCTCCCAGATCTTTTCTTAATCTAAGTATTCGTGAATTTTTGCTTTAAGATTTTCTTTGCTCATTGCACCGGTTTCTCTGCCTTTAACGGTATTGTTTTTAATAAACAAGAATGTTGGCACGGTGCTGGCACCATACTTGATTGCCAGTTCACGTGATTCATCAACGTTGAGCTCAGCGAACGTATAACGATCGCTCAGTTCTTGAGCCAGCTGCTCAAATAAGGGTTTCATATACTGACAGGGGCCACACCACGTGGCGTAAATATCAATAATAACTGGCTTGGTAGCGTGTTCAACTTCTTCTTTGATGTTATTTTTTGTGAGAGTAACAATCATATTAGTCCTTGAGTTTTTGTTAGACTACGTTATCTTTCAAGATGAGCAGTGTAATACCGAGCATAAGCTATCATGTATTAGAAGGAGAGATCATGAAAAACATACTAATCTCAAGTATTGCCCTTGTACTTTGCTTATCCTATTATAACACACAGGCACAGGAGCCTGTCTATAAGCAAGAACAAGAGGCAGCAGAAAGGAAAGAAAAAATTGCTGAACAGCTTGTTACAAAAGCAGTGCGCCGTTTCACCCAATCGAAGGTTCCTATTTCTAAACTGTGTGCTGAATTTATGCACAATAAGCGATGGATTGTCGGTGAATTATCGATCTTCGTATATGATAGTCAAGGAACTTGTTATGTTCAAGAGGGAGAACCACTATGGATTTGGCGTAACGTTTCTCACGTAAAAACAATCAGCAATGTGCCAATTATTGATGCAATGCTGGCTCTTGGTACACAAGGTGGCTGGCTTTCCTTTCGATGGAATAATAATATAAAGCATGCTTATGTAAAGACTGTTGTCAAGCGAGGAAAGACATATATTATTGGCAGTGGTTTTTATCCAGCGTCTGCTGCTAATAACGTTGGACAGATCATTGGTAATGTGCAACCCTTTCTTAATGATCGAGGTTTAACAGAGACTATTGCCAATATTAACAACCCTTTCGGTATGTTTGTAAAGGGAAATATTTCGGTACGTCTTATTGATTTTGAAGGCAACGATATTGCCGATGGCGAGATACGTGCTCGTGTTGGCCAAAATGTTATAAACGAGCAAGATGAAAACGGTAAATTTATTATACGTGAAGCTATCAAAATAGCGCAAAGCCCTACCGGTAAAGGTTGGACCGAATGTATATGTGCGCATGAGCTCCAGCGGATTTATGTAGAGCGTGTTGTTGATCTAAAAACCAAAAGAGCTTATGTGGCTATGGCTGGGTTTTACCCTCATATCGATGATCAAGCGGTTATTAACTTTGTTAAACGCGCAATTACGTCTATTCAATCAAATGGTATTGACGAAGCATATCGGGAGTTTTCAAGTAGTGTTGGTGATTTTGTCAAAGGTGACTTGCGTGTTTATGTCTATAGGCCTGACGGGACTGTAGTGTATGATGGTTATAATCCGGGAACAAGTGGCCAAAATATTATTGATCTTACCGATCCTTTTGGCAAGCCAATTACAAGAAAAATTCTTGATCAAGCAGAACGGTTAGGTAGAGGGTGGGTAAGTTATTACTTCAGGAATTATTATTTTTATTCTTATCTTGAAAAGATCGAAGTGCCGGATGGTATATTTATTGTGGGATCAGGCTATTGGTCGTGGGCAAAAGCACCTGCAACACGTTCGCTTGTTGAAGAAGCAGTTGAATATTTAAAGACCCGTACACTTGGTCAAGCAATGTATGACTTTACGGCAGATAATAGCGATTTTCTACGAGGCGACTTATATATACAAGTACTTGGATCAGATGGCTTTGTTTGGGCACAGACCCACCAACGCCGCTTTATTTGGCAAGATTTTAAAACCCTTAAAGATGATAAGGGGCGTAGTATTTTTGGGCAACTAAGTGCTATGGCTGCTGGTGGTGGTGGCTGGGTTGAATACGAGCAGAATAATGCAACACGTCGTGCTTATGTGCGCCAAGTCGAAAAACCGATAGAAAATAGCAGCGAAACTGGGAATTTTATTATAAGCTCAGGCTACTATCTCTAAATTTTCTTCTACTCGCACAGTATTTTTATGTAAAAAATACTGCCTTATAAAGAGTTTAAAAATTACGCAGGTATATTCTCTTGCTGTTACCCTTGCTCTTGTTCTAAATTATATTAGTAACCATTATTGCTAATAGTTTATAAATAAACTTTAAAATAAAATAATCAGGAGGCCGGGTTATGAAAAAATTGCTTTGGTATACGCTCGTTATGCTAAGTTACGGGTATAGCTTGTTTATTAACGGCCAGGAACTACCGCAAGACTACTTGGGGGGAAGAAGCAAAGAAGAGATTGCCCAACAACTTGTGCTTGATGCAGCAGATCATTTTACTCGTTCTAATCTGAGCATTTCTCAGCTATGTGCAGAATTCATGCATAGTTCACGATGGGTAACGGGAGAAATAACTCTCTTTATGTGTAACGTCTACGGTACCTGCTATGTTGAAGGATCAGAGCCCTTTTGGATTTGGAAAAATTTTTCTCATCTTAAGACACTCACTCATGACCCACTTATTCCAACACTTCTTGCAACTGGCCAACGAGGTGGTTGGGTCTCGTATGAATGGAATAACGATGTAAAACGATCATTTGTTAAAGATGTCGTTAAGGATGGCAAAACATTTATTATTGGCGCTGGTTTTTATCCGGCGTCGGCAACAAGTAGCGCCCAACAACTGCTTGAAAGAGTACAAACATCTTTAAATGAGCATGGTTTTGATGAGACGGTTACGAATATAAACGACCCTTTTGGGATCTTTGTAAAGGGGAATATTTCGATGCGCTTGATTGATTTTAATGGTATCAATATTGCCGATGGTGTATCGCGCATAAGGGTTGGGCAGAATGTTTTGGGCGAACGAGATGAAGCAGGTAAATTTATTGTAAGAGACATTCTTCGTATAGCCCAAGGTCAGCCAGGGTATGGCTGGACTGAATGTTTATGTAACCGTGCTTACGAGCGGCTTTATGTGCAACGTATTATCGATCCTAGAACAAAGAAAGTATATGCTGGCGTAGCGGGATATTATCCTACAAGTACGAGAGACAGCGTAATTGATTTTGTAAAAAAAGCAGCTGAATTTTTACGTGCCAACGGCATTGATGAAGCTTTTAGGGAATTTTCTAATAGTGCCGGTGAATTTAGTAAAGGCGACATGCGTATTTATCTTTATAAACCCGATGGAACCGTTATCTATGATGGCTATCATCCAACCTTTACCGATGAAAATATCAGGAATATTAAGGATCGTCTTGGCAGGCCAATTACGCAAAGGATCCTGGACCGAGCACAACAGTATGGCAAAGGATGGGTAACGTACTTATTCAGGAATTATTATTTTTACTCATATTTAGAGAAAGTAGAGATTCCCGATGGCGTATTTATCGTTGGTTCTGGTTATTGGTCATGGTCGAAAGAGCCAGCGGTTCGGTCACTGGTAGAGGAAGCGGTAGCATATTTACAAACGCATAGGCTATGGGAATCAATGCAGGTATTTACGACGAGTGATAGCGATTTTTTACGGGGTGACCTTTCAATTGAAGTTATTGATTTGGAGGGATTTACCTGGGCCAAAACGCAGCAATGGGATGCTATTTGGCAACAATTTGCCCAGGGAGAGCCTGCTCTTTTTGAGCGCTTACGTGCAGCAGCTGAGCGTGGTGGAGGTTGGGTGGAATTGCCCCGTAATAACGCAATTTTTCGCATGTTTGTGCGTCCTGCACAAGCGCGCATGGAGGAGAGTAATAGATCTGAAAGATTTATTATCTTGTCCGGTTATTATATCTAAGTTCACGGTGGACAAACTAGTTTGTCGAGGGGGAGCATGTGCTCCTCTTTTTTTAGTACACTATTGCTTAATATTTTCGATCTGATACATTATAAGTAATATGATAAACCTGCTTATATACGTGAGCTCTCCATGAAAAATTCCATATTGTCATGCTTATCATCGCAATTATCATCACAATTATTATCGGGTAGCAGTATGTTGAGCTTACTCATACTTACAAGCAGTTGTGGTTTTCAGCAGTCTGATGAAGATATACTTGGTTCGGCTATAGATAGTTATCGTCATATTCTTGCTCGCTATGAAGAGCTTGAAGATGTATGTGACGAAGCTGCCGTTATTGATACCATACGCTTAATTGGTGCTGATAATCGATTATCATTTGGTTCGTCTCTTTGGCAATCATTTGTAGGTAACGATCATTTAACTACTTCACGCGGTACCCCGCTTCACCGAGCCATATATTTTATAGAAAGCGATATCGATCAACTTGAGCACCATACGCGTCAACTTGAGCGACGATTGCTCGACCGTAAGCCAGTTTATGAGCAGATTAACGTGCTCAGGCGTCAATTATATTCTATAAAGCGTATAGTACAAGCAAGTAAGGCTTTTATCGAAGAAGCGCAGTTTATTGAACAACAGCGTGTACAAAAAAATCAGCTCTATGAGCAGCAGAAGCAAACAAGCTTATTAGAAGACATAGCACAAAAGCCCACTTATGTTGAAGAACGCGTTATAGAGCGGGTCATAGAAAAACCTATTAGGGTTAAAAAAGAAATACATATTTATCATTAAGTTTTTAGTTGAGATTTTTAGCACTGGTAATATCAATGAAATGCTCTCTGTTTTTTACTATGATGATCTTGCTCGTAACGTTAAGTTCCTGCTTTCGTACATCGGTGCCGGAAGATCACGTTAGCAGTGCTTATGATAATTATCAGCTTACGCTGAATCGCTATGCAGATTTATTAGCTGCAGATGAAAACATGCTTATAGAAAAAGCACGTGTAGTTGGAAGTAAGATTGATATGACATGGACAGAGACCATATTTAAGGGAAGTAAAGTTGTACATGCGACCCCTTTGCTCAGAGCTCATGCTTGGATTGTCTCTGATAGTAAAAAACTGGCTCTCTCGGCTTATCAGCTTGAGCGCCATGTATTTACTGGCCAACCTATATATCATGATATAAAAAGCCTTTGTGATAAACTTGAAAAAATGCAAGCCATTATCGAACAAAGTGCTCTCTATGCTGAAGAAACCCGATTTAGCCTGTTGTCACACGGACGCTTGTTCTCATATTAAGCTGCCTAATATCTTAAGAACATGTTAAAAAACTATACCAGGCTTTAAGCCTGGTATAGTTAGAAACTGCTAACCCGTAGGTTATGCTCTAATCGTACCGTTTTAGCATTATAAGTTATGGAGGTGATAGCTGTATCGTGGTTGGCTTTGAGAAGCTTAGTATACAAGTTGGTTCTAGTGTAATGGTACCATTGCTACTTGCAGTAATGTTGGTTGTGCTTCCACAGCTACCTCCGCATGTCCAATTTGGGGCTATAGGAAGGGAATTTGCAACAATATTGGACAGACAACAACGTGCTCTTTCTTGGGGAGCCGAAAATTTATGATTTTGTTCACCAGCTTTAACCAGTACCGATGATCCTTTGGTTTGACCGTTACAAGTTCGAAATAATTGAATGGATAGATCTTCGCCCATATTATTTGATAGTATATAATTCTCGGCCTGAGTGTTAAGGATAAAGCCCAAAAGACTACTTGTTGCTATAATTGGTAATATTTTAATTAACTTATTCATAAGATTTCCTTGTTTAAATTTTATTTTAAAGCTGTGGCTTTTCTTAGGACTACTCAATCCTATCTCCAATATACCCTTGGCTAAAACAGGTTACTTCTGCTGTAATAGTACCATCTTCACGTATAGTTATATTGGTATTGCCGCATCCGCCATCACATTCCCACGCTTCGCTTGGTGCTAAGGCAAGCATTTCTACCTTTATAGCTGATGTAATTGTTGGCGGTGTCCAACCAGGATCATTGAGCGCAATGCCACCTAGACAACAATTTGCCCCTCCCTCAGTGGTTGAAAATTTGTGATTTTGTTCGCCACCTTTAACTAGTAACGATGATAAGATATTTTTACCTCCACAATTACGGATAAGGCTAACATTTCTATCTTCACCCATATTGTTTGATACTATATAATCCTCGGCTTGAGTGCTGGGGACAAAGCCCAAAAGGCTACCTAGGGCTACAATTGATAATATTTTTAGTATGTTATTCATACACTCTCCTTTATAGTTAAAAAGTAATAAAAAGATAGTACAACCCCAGTCTTAATGTACCATATAATTTATTCAGATTGCAATAAAAAACTATATAAATTTATAAAAAATCCGATCTTTAATATCTATTGATGTACAGACAGCGGAGCAGCCTGTGCTATCTTCCCCAAGATCCCGATCGCTTGAGATGAGGGTTTTAGTGTTATTGCCTATTTTAAGTTGTTATTAAAAAATTTAATTGCTATACCTGCTGTTTCACGATGGATTTTCTTACGATTGATGGTTGGGTGATCATAACACATATGAGGCCTCATTCTAGTACCCAGTAAGGTACATCTATTTTCAAAGACGTAATGATCAGCATAGCCTGGTAAAATGCGCAATGTAGCATGAGGAATACTGAGGGCAAAACGCTTTGCATTATATGTTACCGGGGTAATTTTGTCTCCCGCTCCAGCTATGATGTAAACTGGAATCGAGATTTTTGCAAGGCCCTTTTTGTCAAAGATTGAATTGATTCCCCCAAATCCTGGGTTCATTATAAAAATAGCCCGTATTCGGTTGTCTTTAAATGAGCTATTAGCTAATTTGTAATCTACAGACTTATAAAAAGCCGGAGAGAGGCCGGAAGGCAGAGCTGTTGATAAATCTGATTCGACATTCTTAAAATTTGCCTGAGCGCCTGCTAACCAGAGGGCAGTAATGCCACCAAGAGAAAAGCCAGCAGCACCAATACGTTTTTTATCGATTCTTGGACCAAATGTAGGATCGTTAAGTAATTGAGTAAGAACAAAACTCAGATCTTGAGGACGAAGCCAAGATTGTGCTGCTAGCTCATCAATTTGATGACCGGTATTGCCATAATGGTCAATTGTAGCGACAATGTAGCCATGTGCTGCTAGGGTTTCAGCAAACCAAGAGCTAGTAAAGCGATCATCGGCATAACCGTGAGAAAATAGGATCAAGGGAAAATTTTTGGGAGATTTAGGTACATCAGCATCACGAGCCTGAGGTGTTTGAATCCACCAATTACTAACATCTTTTCCTTTAGCACTATTACCTGCGGGATACCAAATTTCAGTTATAAGAGGGCGGTTATTGCGCTGCTTATCTTCAAATGTTCGAGTTGTGACACCGACAATATTGGGCAAAGTAATAAGTTTAGTGGTCTTATTTCCTATAATAGATGAGGAAATGCTTATTAAAACTAGCATTACTATAATTGATATTGTTTGTGGTATCTTATTCATAAAATTCCCTAAATTCCCTTAAAAATAGTTGAAAGTAACAAAAAGTTTTATAGTATCTAATCTTAGTTTAATAAATAATTTATTCGATTTGCAATAAAAAAAATAGAAATATATAGAAATCGTGCTTGATGTTTGTTGAGGTGGAGGTAACTGAGATTGAGCAGGTATCGGTGTGTCAGTCCGGCCTACGCCATACTCCTCTGCTACTTTGTGGTTACGTCGGACTTAGCGGCGGACAGCTTTCGTCTATTCTATCAATATATAAGCTGGTATGCCGGCTGTAGCCTCTTCTTGTTCCCGCTGGCTTTCTTGTCCTCCGTAGCTTTAGCGAAGGATGAAGCGAAAGCTGGAGGAGAGAGTGGGATTCGAACCCACGATCCCGATCGCTCGAGATAACGGTTTTCAAGACCGCCGCCTTCGGCCGCTCAGCCATCTCTCCATTAAAGACAAGATATAAAAGAATATATCTATAGTTTACAGGCTTTTTGTAGGTACTTCAAGCAAAATTGGGCTTTTAGATTGCAGAGTAACCCATACCCTGGGATGGCTTTTCAGCGGCTCGGATTATAGAGAAAGTTTGACGTGTGGAGGAGCATGTTTTTTTAGTGCATGCGTAATATCTTCTAATGAGCAGTTAAGTCCGTGAAAGCCAGATTGTGCAATAGGTACTACTCTATAAGGTAATAATGGTAGCAGAGCTTTTGCACCGGGTACTGTGCTTTCTGGCCATTGGGTAAGGGCTTCAAGATTATATGCCCAGGGATTGAGCAGATATCTTTTGATGCGAATTTCAACAACCTGGTCCCAGGGAATAAATCCAAAGCTTTGTAGAAACAAGCCGTTATGATTTATTGTTATCCAAGGTTTATCAAAATCAAACCTGATCCGTATAATTAAGAAAGGGATTATGCATACAAGAGCACCCCAAAGTCCAGCCCATAAGAAATTACCAGATGCACAATAGGTCATTACAAAAAACAAGATAAAAATGAGGCTATAGCGGAGGAGCATTTTTGTTGTACTTATTTTTTTGATAAAAGATTGATGATTATAAGAAGCACGTTCAGTCATAGAAACTTTCACTCTATTTTGATGAAGCCTTTACGATCTTCGTGGTTTTGACGAAAAAGATTGCCAAGTATGGCCATACTTGGCCAAGGCTTCGTATGGTGCGCCCAGGAGGAGTCGAACCCCCAACCTTCAGATCCGTAGTCTGACGCTCTATCCAATTGAGCTATGGGCGCGGATAAATAAGCTCTTCACAAAGCTTTAGTGAATAAGCTGTATAGTTAAGTCCAGCCTACGCCATCCTCCTTCGCTACTTTGTAGCTACGAAATAAGGGGCTTCGGCAGACAGCTTTGTATGGTGGAGAGAGGGGGATTCGAACCCCCGCGCCCCGTTACCGGAACTCTTGCTTAGCAGGCAAGCGCTTTAGACCACTCAGCCATCTCTCCAAATAGGTCTTTTATTGGCTTTCAATACTCATTAGTATATCTTATTCTTGCTGAGTAGGCAACATGAAAAAGCAAGCAAAAATAAGCTTGTGTCTGAGGTCGTTATGCCATTAATTATTGATATTAAGGTTATCCCTGGATCACAGCACGGGAAATGGTTTCTTGATGCATCAGGAGCCCTAAAATGTTACCTAAAAAGTCCTCCTGAGCAAGGAAAAGCTAATCGCGAGCTTATTAAATTGCTTGCCCAAACGCTACGCATCCGGCAAGCTGACGTAATTATACTTACGGGTACAACATCACGGGCAAAAAAAATCAAGATAGCAACTGATATGACTAAGCAAGATTTTTTGAATTTGTTAGGTCTTGAAAGCCAAAAAAGTTATCTATAGTGCAAGAAAAAGTGCAAGAAAAAAATAGAGGTGTGTCATGCCCTATTTTGCATGGTCAGGTATTGATCTTGCGGGAAAAATTTTCAAAGGCAAACAGTTTGCCCGCTCCTATGATGTACTCGTAGCGACTTTGCTTAAGCAAGAGATAGCGGTTTTACAAGCTCGACCGTTACGGGCTGGACTCAGTCGTTCTGGCATTAATCGTGCGCAAACTTCTTTTTTTAGATATATGGCGACATTATTACATGCTGGCATTCGCTTGTATGATGCATTGCTTATTGTGCAGCCTACCATTACGCATCGATATGTAAAAGCAGTCATTGAAGACAGTGCCCAGGCTGTTCAAGAGGGTATTCCCCTGAGTAAGGCCTGCGCATATCATGACCAGTTTTTTAGCTCTTTTACGAGTACTATTATTCAAGCTGGTGAAGATGCTGGATGTCTTCCTGCTACACTTGAGCGTTTAGCTAGGTATTGCGAGCACAAAGAGCTATTCGCTAAAAAGATGCGTAGTGCATCACTGGTGCCCTGCCTTACGCTCTGCTTTTTTCTTTTGATCAGTGGCATGTTGTTTTATGCAGTTGTACCTCGATTTGAAGCTCTATGTTCATCTTCTTCAGGTAACTCTTTGCCAGCACTAACGCAGGCTATTTTTGCTTTTAGTAGATGGTTAAGGAGTTATGCTGCGTTAGGTGCGTTTGGAATTTTGATTGGTACGGCCTACAGTCTTACGTGCATCGTTAAATCACCCAAAGTAATATACTATGGGCAGATACTTGCCATCAAGACACCTCTATTCCGGTTTTTTGTCTACGATAGCTCCTTAATGTTTTTTCTTGATGCACTTTCGCTTCTTCTCAGGGCCGATATTCATCTGCTTAAGGCTCTTGAAAGCGCAAGAACTATTGTAGCAAATGAACCTATACGCAACATGCTTCATGCCGTAAAAACTGATGTAGAAGCAGGTCTTTCTCTTGAATTGGCTCTACGTAATAATCTCATGCATTCTTCGCCAGAGCTTGAAGCACTTGTCAAGGTAGGCGAAGCTTCCGGCTCCCTTGCGCACATGCTCGGCCAAGCAGCTGAATTCTATCGAGAGCGTGTGAATAAATTTTTAAGTAAAGTCACTGAGCTTATCCAACCGCTTATGCTTATTATTTTGGGCTTGCTCATAGCACTTCTTATGGGTGCTCTCTACATGCCTTTGCTGCACTTGGCAGGTAGCATAGAGTGATTCATGGCTAATTCAGATCTTGAAAATAGCACGTCACGCTATATTTTTATACGTAAGCAAATAGGCTTAGCACGTACGTTGATTGGTACATTGATTAGTGATATAAAGAATCAGCAGTGCTAGAGATGAAATTGCCGTTGCTGCGATTGTTTCAATATTAAATATAATAAAAGGTTTAATCTGTTTTCTGAAAGCTTCTGGAATTTCTTGAGCAACAGGAATGATAATAATATCTTTCTGTGTCTCTGGGTCAATAGTATCAAAATCAGCAATAGCGTAGTAGTGAGGACAGTAAAGATGGTAATGCTTATTCTGTATATCAGAAGCATTTCGCCATCGCATACGCATGGGAGCTTGTGCAAATGTGCTCCCCCACAAATATCCTTAAGCGAATTAAAGTAGGAAAACGTATGCGTTACCGTTTGCATCGTTGGTCTTGGGCTCAATTACAGAGTTTTATAAACTATAAAGCCCAAGCGAACTGAAAGGTTTCTTTATGTAGTACACTGTTGATCCTTACGTAGAATAGTATTGCTTTTCTGCTAATGGCTTGAGATAATCTATACGATCTTGAATCGACGGGTGATCATGTATAAAGAGTGCTTGGAGCACATTTTCAAGGTACCTGTTTAATGTGCTCGTAATGTTAGTAGAGCTTTTTAGAGTTTGTTCATGGACATATGCTTCCTCTAAAATTTTTATAAGCTCAGGAGCAGAGTTATAGCGCGTTGCGCTTATAAGATCAGCTCTTTTTTCTAGCTGCCGTGATAGTAATGTATAAAATTGTACGGAAAAAAGCACAATAATAACTAAATGGCGCTTTCCGGTTAATCCATAACCTGCTAGTACGCGTGAATATTTTTGAGCAATTATGCACAATATAAGCACGAACAGAAGGGCAGCCCCTATCATAATAAGATTATGCTTTTCTTGGTAGTGAATTATTTCATGACCTAATGCAGCGCGGGTTTCACGTAGAGGTCTTATAAGGCAATAATCAGTTCCTACTCTTAGTCCCCTAAGTACATGCACATCGAGAGTGTTTCCTGGAGTTATCTCTAGTGGTATGGTATGCCAATTTGCAACATGCATGCCTTGCAGCAGCGTGCGAATACGCTGCTCGCACAACTCGCGCTGGACTTGGATTTCTGCGCCGGCTTGTGCGTGCTCTTGGCTACTGTCATGAGCACATGAGCTAGTATGTGAGATTGAGTTGATACTCAAGATACTGGTTAAAGAGAGAAAAATTAAGCCATAGAGTACATAGTTCATGTACTCTATAATAAAGTCTTAGTAATATTTGTCAAATAACATGTGATATATATTTTTAAATATTTCTAAGGCAGGTTCTTTTTCTTTAAAGAGCCGATGTTTTATACGCCTGGCTTAATTTATCTATATTTTCTAACGTATAAAGGGTACTTTCTGCTTCCTGTAATTGTCTTTGTGCTTCTCGTAGAGCTGTGTTTATGTGTCCTTCATCGAAAAATCCTCCATTAAGCACCTGTTCTTGTAGCTCTTTGATGAATTCGTAGGCATTAGTGCTTGCCCAGTAAAAGGCTGTGATAATCGCCGCATTAACTGCAGAAAGTTGGCGTGAAGCAACAGCTACAGGAATAAGGTTTGATGCAGCTACGGCTACAGTAACTGATAAGGGCAAGCCAATTGCTTGTGCTGCTTTGCTAACAAGCTTAGATGCTTGTGCAACGAGTGCTGATGCCTGGCCACGCAATAACTCTAGCTGCTGACTTGTTTTACTCAATTGACTTGGAGAAATAGTAAACCCTGTTTCATGGCTTGCCTCTATAAAATTAAGGGTCGTTGAAACGTTTTCTCTCAAAAAGTCTAAAAGATTATTTGCTTGATTTCTTAAAGAACTTGCATTGGCACTAAACCATGAAATTGTTGATTCACGAGCTGATTGCCACAATTCACCAAGACGTTGTTGGGCTGAAGCTGCTTGTTGACTAATGGTCTTCCACCATGAGCTCAGATAATCACTAGCTTGTGCAATCAAGCCTTGTGTGTCTTGTGATGGGGCACCTAAGGCTTGTTTCTGTTCTTGAGGTTGTTGTGCCTGTAATAACCCAAAACCAAGAGCTACCAGTATAAATAGTGTACTTCTATACCATATCATATTCATTACTCTCTCCTTTTTATTAAAAATAATCTAATATAAAAATACTGTACTAAAATATTGCTTAATTAATCAATGTTTTAAAAAAATAGATTAATACAGGGTGAAAAATTGACGAAATCTTCCTTTGTAGTATCATAGAGCCAGTATCCAAGAGACATAACAAGCCGGGGTGGCGAAATTGGCAGACGCACGGGACTCAAAATCCCGCGATGGCAACATCATGTCGGTTCGAGTCCGACCCCCGGCACCAGATAAGACCTATGAGAGTACCAGATTGTATTTTTTGTAAGATTATCGCTCGAGAAATCCCCAGCACTATGGTGGCTGAAACTGATGATATCTTAGTGATTCAAGATATTGCCCCCAAGGCGTCTATTCACTACTTGATTATGCCAAAAAAACATATTAAAGATCTTGGTTCACTTGAGTATCATGATGGTTATCTTGGTGCTGATATGCTTTTAATGGCAAAAAAGCTTTCACATGATATACCTGAAGCTCATGATTTTAAGTTCTTGATTAATAATGGTTATAAGGCAGGCCAGAAAGTTTTTCACCTCCATGCTCATTTTTTGGCAGGTCATAGGCTAGAAGAGTTTCTTATCAGCGTTACGTAGAGCTTTCGTATATGCCGAGGTGGCGAAATTGGTAGACGCGCAGGTCTCAGAAGCCTGTGGTGGTAACACTGTACCGGTTCGACTCCGGTCCTCGGCACCAAAATAGGTTTCACGAGAAACTCTACTCCATTAAACAACCTGTTATTATATATTATTGCAAATTGAACAAACACAGTGATAAAATAATTATTGTAAGTTCAATTTCTATAAATACTTAAAAAGCAGGAAAAACTAATGATTAAAAGATTTGCCCTAATAGTAATGGGTCTTGGCTGCTTGACGGGAGTAGGTCATAGTACCTACACAAAACAATTTACTATAGTTAATAAAACGGGGACGCCTATTTCTTTGAGGGGCGTTGTTGCCCAAACCCTGTGTTTTGAAGGAAATTGTCAGGAGCTTGAGCCGGCAACAGAATGGATTTCTGGTAAAGCAAGAAATAATCAGGGTGTTTTGGTAACTTTGCCTTCGGCATCTATTCCATCGCTTGTCGATAGTATTACTATAGTATTGCCCGATGGTGACGTTCGACAGGATGCAAGCACAGGATGGCCGACGCCCTATCCCAATACGTATATTGTAAATCACTTTGGAGATAGCAAAAGTCTTTCTTATGCTATTCAGACTAACTATCCAACGGGAGCAACGCGCATAGAATATCCCCCATGTCCTGAGTATATAATTGAGGGCGAACCTGCTCCGGCATGTAATCCAATAACTGTTCCTGTATATGCTTCAGCTACATTAACGGCACCCGAAAATGGCAAAATTTATACGATAACAATTGATTCTCGTAGTAAGCAAGCTATAATAACCTCATGAAAGGAACCGGATGAAAAAAGTATTTTATAGCATAGTTCTCAGTATAGTATGCTGGTATAGTCAGCCTACAAAAGCTTACATCTATACGGTAACAAACAAAACTGGTTATAACGTTGACGTTATTCTTGATCTTGCCTGTGCAAAGGCACGTTTAAGTACTTCTATTAAGGCTAATACTACTCAACCTATCGAGCTTAAGCCAACAGATCGTCATCAGGATGGCTGTTGCTTAGAGAAAGTAGTCGTAAATGATCGAGCTTTCATTGATTTTGGGATACTTCCCAAATGTGGTAATAAAGTCGTAACTATAACAAATCTTGAGGACATGACGCTTCAGGTAGGTGCTGATATTTACAAAAACGGTGATTGGTGGGATTACGCGTAGTTTATTCATGATTATTTTAGGGGAAATGAGGAAAAAGTATGAAGAACAGAACTGTAGTAAAGATTGCATGCGTAAGTATACTTTTGAGTGCTGGTTTGAGTACGAAGTGGGTTACGCTTTCTTATGCGCAAGAGCGTAGTATTATACAAACAGGGACGCAAAGCGGTGTTGGCACCAAAGAGATGAGCTCGTTTGAAAGATGCAATAAATTAGGCCAAGAGGTAGTAGCTGCTCGTTCTGTCGATTACGTTAAAAGGGCATATCGTAGGTTTGCCGTTACCTGTCACCCCGATAAATTTAAAACTCCTAAAGAAAAGCAGAAAGCACAGGAGTTCTTTATTTACATTACTGATGCTTATGAAGGAGCTATAGGCAGAGAACCGGCAGAGCCAGAGGAAGTAGCCGCTTTAGATCCATTATTGATTAAAGCGGTAAAGTCGGGTATGGTAAAGTATGTTAAGCAAGTGCTTGATCGAGGTGCTAACATTAATAGTGCAGATCGAAATGGCACCACTGCTCTTATGTGGGCAGTTATTGGTCGCCATCCTGAGATAGTTGAGCTGCTTTTAACACGTGGCGCAAGCCCTGATCTCGTCAATCGTGATGATTATACAGCACTCACATATGCGGCTAGTAATGGGGACTTAGAGATAGCTCGTGTGCTTGTAAACAGTAAAGCTGACGTTAATCACGTTAATGGCTATGGAAATACCCCCCTGTCATTAGCGATAATGAATAGACACGTGCCTATCGTTGAGTTGCTTGTTGAGCATAATGTAGATATAAATTACGCTCGCAGGGGGTTGGGAGGCCCGGCTCTTATGCTTGCAATTGAACGTGGGCTTAAAGATATCGTCAAGCTGCTGTTAGAGCATGGTGCTGACGTTAACCTTACCGATACATTTGGTCTTACCCCTCTTATGGTTGCGGCTTGGCATGGATATGCAGATCTAGTTGAGCTTCTTATACACCATAAAGCTGATGTTAACCGTGTCGATGGTAATGGCAAGACTGCCTTACAGATGGCAATCGAAGAGCATCACCCAGTGGTTGTCGAACTGCTTGAGCGCTACGGTGCCTATTAAAATATTAAAATAGTTAATGGCCGAATACTTATTACGGATGCTCTTCAAGTTCTTTTCTACTTTTTTGGGCATGGCCTAATTCTTGTGACGAAAGGGGCTTGATGAAAGCATAAAACTTTTCTAATTTTTGTGCGGTCGGTAAATGTCCATATTCCATGCTAACTTCCTCTAATAATGTCTTTGAATCGGGAATAATCTCTCCATTGGTAAGAATAAAGCCCGAATCGTAAAGAAGCGTATAGCCCTGCCGAAGGAGCATTTCACTTATGGTGTCGCCATGAACAAATCCTGCTACCACGCATACATGGCGTGGCGCGGATGGAGAGAGAATCTCAGCAAGAACAAAAATATCAAACAAAAGATTTGTTTCCTCAGTGCCTGCCTGTAAGTAGTTCATTAACAGGTATTCTGCCTCGCCAAGTACATCACTACTAAGATCACGTGCCTGTATTATCCCATCTGATTGATTATAGAGATCTTGTGCTTGATCAAAAATGAGCTGTGCCCATGGTAATTCGTTGTAAGGAGCAAATTGTTCTTGTCCTACTGCTATAAGTTGCCCTACTTGTTCAATCTTGTGCAAAAGACTATCAAGCATTTTTCTTGTTACTTTATCTTTAACAAGTTTTCTTAGATTTTGTGTGGTTATGAGCGCGTGTTCAAAAAAGCGAGCATGTGATGCCCAAAATTGCTCAACAGAGAGATTAAATGTAGGGATTTGTTGTTTGATATAGTTATAGTATTTGGTATTTCTTTTGAAAAAGGGTAGCTCAACCAGCATTGTTGTTAAAGATTGAAGAGCTAAAAGTGGAGCTCGTTTATCGAGAAACTTAGTGCTATCGGCTTTTGCATTCTGGTTAAGTTGAAAAATAAGCGTATCTTCAGGTTTGCCGAAAGCTTCAGCCATACCTTGCGCTTGAGGAAGATAGGTATTTGATATTTGGGTTAGAGTATAAACCTTTTCTTGAAGAACAAACTGATCAGGTGGTGCTGATTCTAAAAGCAAGATACTATTAGGTTGTTGACAGGATTGCACTATAGTACGTGCTTGTTCTTGAGCAAGGGCTTTGTTTGGGTAATGTTGATCATAATAGAGTATGACCCGTTGTACACCTGATGGCATCGGTTTCTCAAAAATCGACAAACGCTTGGCAATACCCTGGAGCCCCGTAAAAAAACTTAGCAACAGTATAAAAGTACTTACGCTTTGCTTAAACATATTTTTCTTCCTTTATATATACATGTAACAACAAGTATAGCATATCATTTTTAATTTGAAATATTCAATAAATTTATGCTTTTGCGAAAGAAAGCTTTTCACTAAGAGCACTGGTAGAGCACTTTGACGAGTGTTATTGCCCATGGACTATTTCACGTTAGCTTTATCGACATGCTGACTGTCTACTTTGCTGATCAAGATATTTTTATATAGCAATTATTGCAGAATGAAATTATTATATGTTAAAATCGGTGTAATAGGTAGGTTTATTTTTAGTTGCTCAGGATACTGTGTAACTACATCAAGCGCGTTCTTCAGAATCAGAATCAGAAATTGATTGAGCTTTGTGTTATTAATTAATCTCACGATTACTATAAGGAGATCATGATGATCAAGATTATTTTTAGTATCATACTTGCAAGTACCGTTTTTTTGCTACAAGGGCACAAGATCAATTAAGTACATGTAATGAGTTAGGCCAAGCAGTGCTATCTAGTTCTGCTGGTAGTATTAAAAAAGCATATTATAGCTTCGCTCTTAAGTGTCATCCAGACAAATTTAAAGCTCCTAAGGAGAAGCAGGAAGCGCAGGAGTTGTTTATTAACATTACTGATGCCTACGAAAAGTCTATAGGTAAAGCATCAACCACGGCTCAGTATACCCCACCCTCAGGCTATGGTCCTGAATATTATAGGTATAGCTTCGAAGCCGCTTTTGCAAGCAAGGCTTTACTTAGGGCCGCAGAGGGCGGAAATATCGAAGCTACTGAAGAAGCAATTGCTGAGGGTGCTGATGTTAATAGTGAAGATAGTTTGGGCCGCACTGCTCTTATGTGGGCGGCTCATAATGGTCATACTGATATAGTTAGACTGCTTATAGCGTATGACGCTGATGTTAATCATGCGGATTTCCAGGATGATACCGCGCTTATACTGGCCAGTCGAAATGGGCACATAGATGCGGTTAGACTGCTTATAGAGCACGAAGCTGACATGAATCATGCCCGTAGCGATGGCTCTACTGCTCTTACATTAGCAATGGAGCATGGGCATACAAATATAGTTGGGTTGCTTATAGCAGCTGGCGCTGACGTTAATCGTGCTAATAATTAGAATGACAACTGATTTGATATCAGCAATTGAGCGAGATCATGCTGCTATTAGTGGGCTACTCGAGCAGTGTGGTGCTCATTAAAGCATCTGATTAAGTGTACATGAACTATTCATTTAAATGAGCATGAATAAGATATGCTTCAATAAATGACATGAGATCGCCATCTAGTATAAGTTCTGGTTGGGGTGATTCTAGATCGGTTCTATGATCTTTGACGAGTTTATAGGGATGCAAGACATATGAGCGAATTTGTGAGCCCCATTCAATTTTTTTCTTTTCAACAGAAGCAAGTTTCGCTTGCTGCTCTTCTTTGTCTTTCTGAACTAAGCGTGCCATGAGCATTTTCATGGCAGTTTCTTTGTTTTGTGTTTGAGATCGTTCATTTTGGCATTGAACAACGATGCCCGAAGGAAAATGGGTAATGCGAACAGCAGAGTCAGTTTTGTTGACGTGCTGGCCTCCGGCGCCACCAGCTCGATAGGTGTCGATACGTATATCTTTGGGGTCAATAGTAATTTGAATATTGGGTACTTCTGGTGTAGCAAAAACACCAGCAAATGACGTATGGCGTCGCTTGTTTGCGTCATAAGGCGAGATGCGCACTAAGCGATGTATGCCCTGCTCGCACTTAAGAAGACCGTAAGCGTGGTTGCCTTGGACAAAGAGCGTTGCTGATTTAATACCCGCACCCTCGCCTGCCTGATAGTCTATAACGGAAACGGCAAGCTTTTCACGCTCGCAAAATCGGAGATACATGCGCAGTAGCACGTCTGACCAATCTTGCGATTCTGTTCCCCCTGCTCCCGCATTAATACTTAAGAAACAGTTGGCATCATCTTGCTCGCCGCTGAGCAAAAGGGCTACTTTAAAGCGTGTAAGTAGCTTAGCGTGACGGAAAACTTCTTCGCGCAGCTTAGCCAGTTCTGCTTCATCATATTCAAAGAGTGTAATAAGTTCTTCAAGCTCTTGGTGAGCAGAAAGAAGCTCTAGGTAGCGATCTCGTTGCTGGCGAACTTTTTGCAATGATTTAAGAATACTTGCCTGCTGGGGGTTCTGCCAGAAATTTTCTTCTGTGCTTAAAGCATAAAGACGCTGAAATTCTTCTTCATGTGAAGAGGTTTGCCAGAAACTCTTAATAGTAAGAAGATCAGGTTCGCTGCTTTTAAGTTTTTCTTTAAGTTCGTCTACAAGCATAGGTGGTCTATTAAAGTTATAGGTTATTATTGCTGTCTAGAGTAAGATAGCACAATAGACACTATTGTTCAAAGAGTTGCATATTTTGCCAGTAATAATAATTAACTGTATAATTAAGAGATAAGAGAGGACCATGGAAGGTCTCTGGAGTGTGTAACCGTGTAACTAGGTATACGAGAGAGATAAGCAGATGGATGGTAAGCTTTTTGTGGTCTCTGCCCCTTCCGGTGCGGGTAAGACGAGTCTAGTAAGTGCGCTTATTGAGCGTCTTGGCAAAGAGTATCTTCTTGAGCGCTGCGTAACGTATACAACAAGGCAGCTTCGTGCGGGTGAAGTTCATGGAAAAGATTATTACTTTATTAGTGAGCGCGAGTTTGAGCAGAAAAAAAACGAAAACTTTTTTCTTGAGTGGAGTGGTGCGTATGGAGCACAGTATGGTTCTCCGCGATCACTGATAGCCAAACTTAAAGAAGGCGTGTCGTTAATTCTTATTCTTGATCGTCAGGGGGCGCAAGAGGTAGCCCTGCAGGTCAAAAATTCTGTGTTGATATGGCTTGATGTACATGATATGAAGACGCTTGAGGAAAGACTTATAAGCAGGGCAACAGACTCGCTAGCTGAACGTGAATTTCGCCTTGAGCTTGCTCGACAAGAGCGTCAGGAAGAGCAGAAATCAGGGTTTTTTACGTACTCTATTATTAACGAAAAATTTGAAAAGGCACTGAGCGATCTTGAGATGCTCGTATCACAAGAGCTTGCTCATTTTTTCCTGGCAAAAAGAGATTTTAAAAAAGTTTAAAAAAATGTTGACTTCGCCTCTAATAAAGGTATAATTTTATCTGTCCTTAAGTTCGAAGTACTTAAGAAGAAGTTGAAATCATTTCGGTTTAGTTTTAGTGAACTAACGAAAGTTTGACATAATTCACTACGTAGTTATACTATACTATGAATAGTCAGAAGAAAGATCGTCAGTAATTAGTTGCTGGATCTGATTGACATGAATTTAAATGTGATTATACTAGTAGTATAGTTGATCAAAATTTATCTTTGAAATACACAGGAAATTTCCAATAAATTCTAAAGTTTAGTCTACGATCTTGCGATTTCTCTAATAATTTTTATTATGGAGAGTTTGATCCTGGCTCAGAATGAACGCTGGCGGCGTGCCTAACCCATGCAAGTCGAGCGGAGTAATCAGCGGCAAACGGGTGAGTAACGCGTGGGAATCTACCTTTCAGTGAGGAATACCCTCGAGAAATCGAGGTTAATACTGCATACGTCCCTTCGGGGAGAAAGATGGCCTCTTTGCTGTCGCTGAAAGACGAGCCTGCGTACTATTAGCTAGTTGGTGGGGTAAAGGCCTACCAAGGCAATGATGGTTAGCCGGCCTGAGAGGGTGTACGGCCACACTGGAACTTAGACACGGTCCAGACTCCTACGGGAGGCAGCAGTGAGGAATCTTGCGCAATGGGCGAAAGCCTGACGCAGCGACGCCGCGTGGAGGATGAAGGTCTTCGGATTGTAAACTTCTGTTAAGTGGGAAGAAAACGCATAGTTCTAATAAAACTGTGGACTGACGGTACCATTAGAGAAAGCACCGGCTAACTTCGTGCCAGCAGCCGCGGTAATACGAAGGGTGCAAGCGTTATTCGGAATGATTGGGCGTAAAGGGTGCGCAGGCGGTATGTTAAGTCAACTGTTAAATTCCTCGGCCTAACCGAGGGTCAGCAGTAGATACTGGCATGCTTGAGGGTGGAAGAGAGAAGTGGAATTCTCGGAGTAGCGGTAAAATGCGTAGATCTCGAGAGGAACACCGATGGCGAAGGCAGCTTCTTGGTCCATACCTGACGCTCATGCACGAAAGCGTGGGGAGCAAACAGGATTAGATACCCTGGTAGTCCACGCCGTAAACGATGATCACTAGACGTTAGTCTCGCTCTGCGAGATTAGTGTCGTAGCTAACGCGATAAGTGATCCGCCTGGGGAGTACGGTCGCAAGATTAAAACTCAAAGGAATTGACGGGGGTCCGCACAAGCGGTGGAACATGTGGTTTAATTCGACACTACGCGAGGAACCTTACCTAGGCTTGACATGTACTTGACCGCCATAGAAATATGGTTTTTCAGGCGAAAGCTTGGACGGGTACACAGGTGCTGCATGGCTGTCGTCAGTTCGTGTCGTGAGATGTTGGGTTAAGTCCTTTAACGAACGCAACTCCTGCCGTCAGTTGCTACTCCTAACGGAGGCACTCTGATGGGACTGCCTGGGAAACCAGGAGGAAGGCGGGAATGACGTCAAGTCCGCATGGTCCTTATGCCTAGGGCAACACACGTGTTACAATGGTTGGTACAAAGGGCTCGCAAGCTTGTAAAAGTAAGCTAATCCCCAAAAGCCAATCTAAGTTCGGATTGAGGTCTGCAACTCGACCTCATGAAGTTGAAATCGCTAGTAATCGCATATCAGAACGATGCGGTGAATACGTTCTCGGACCTTGTACACACCGCCCGTCACACCACGAAAGCTTTCTGTACCCGAAATCACTTTAGCTAACCCGCAAGGGAGGCGGGTGCTGAAGGTATGGGCAGTGATTGGGGTGAAGTCGTAACAAGGTAGCTGTAGGAGAACCTGCGGCTGGATCACCTCCTTTCGAGGGAGAATCTAAAATCTTAATAAATAGGTAATACTATTTAATAAGGTGTGAATCATTAAATTGTACAGAGAATGCAAGATCGTAGACTATAATAGCTAGCTCAATAGGCTTAACTACCAATCGGGGCCTATAGCTCAGGTGGATAGAGCACCCCGCTGATAACGGGGAGGTCAGTCGTTCAAGTCGACTTAGGCCCACCATCCTACGCTAAAGCTACGGATGGCGTGCCAATCGCCAAGACTTCCTCCTTTAAGTATGGGGGTGTAGCTCAGTTGGTAGAGCGTCCGCTTTGCACGCGGAAGGTCATCGGTTCGAATCCGATCATCTCCACCATCCTACGCTCAGCCTACGGATGACAGGCCATTTTTCTTGTTTTAAGCTTGCTTTAATTATGTGCTTTTAGACTAGAATTTCGTGTGATTTCTGTTATACTATATAAGTAAGAAAAATTTCTTGTGTTCTTTGAAATATTTGTAATGTAATAGTCCTGATATACAAAAACTGAGTTACGAAAGTATAAAGTTTGTGATTAATTGAAAAGGGCTTTTGGTGGATGCCTTGGCATCAAGAGGCGATGAAGGAGGCGGGAGGCTGCCATAAGCTTCGGGGAGCTGTCAACCAAGCTGTGATCCGGAGATATCCGAATGGGGAAACCCACCTTGGAAAACCCAAGATATTCTTATCTGAATACATAGGGTAAGAGGGCGAACGGCGTGAACTGAAACATCTCAGTAGCGCTAGGAAAAGAAAACGAAGTGATTCCCTCAGTAGTGGTGAGCGAAAGGGGAACAGCCTAAATGTAAAGTACGTGATAACTTGCGTGTGTTGTACTTTAGGGGTAGCGGGATATGTATGTCCAAAAAACGCAATTTTTGGCATAGCGGTATATAACTTAGTTGAATTGCTCTGGAAAGGGCAGCCAAAGAAAGTGACAGCCTTGTAAGCGAAAAGCTATTATACCATATGAGTACATACTCCCAAGTACCGTAGAGCACGTGAAATTCTGCGGGAATCTGCCCAGACCATCGGGTAAGGCTAAATACTTCTTGATGACCGATAGTGAACTAGTACCGTGAGGGAAAGGTGAAAAGAACCCCGGGAGGGGAGTGAAATAGAAACTGAAACCAATTGTCTACAAGCGGTGGAAGCGATGTATATGTACGCGCGACCACGTACCTTTTGCATAATGAGCCAACGAGTTATCTTATATTGCAAGGTTAAGCTTAGAAAGAGCGGAGCCGTAGCGAAAGCGAGTCTGAATAGGGCGACATTAGTAGCATGAGATAGACCCGAAACCTAGTGAGCTACCCATGTCCAGGATGAAGTCTCAGTTACATGAGATGGAGGTCCGAACCGGTGTAGGTTGAAAACTGCTCGGATGAGGTGTGGGTAGGAGTGAAAGGCTAATCAAACTGGGAAATAGCTGGTTCTCCCCGAAATATATTTAGGTATAGCCTTGTTGAATCAGGTGTGGAGGTAAAGCACAGTTTAAACTTTGGGGGCGCAAGCTTACCAGGTTTTTACTAACTCTGAATGCCGCACCTTTAGAAAACAGGAGACAGACTACGAGGGATAAGCTTCGTGGTCAAAAGGGAAACAGCCCAGACCATCAGCTAAGGTCCCCAAATATTCGTTAAGTGGTAAAAGAAGTGAAAATACACAGACAGCCAGGAGGTTGGCTTAGAAGCAGCCATCCTTTAAAGAAAGCGTAATAGCTCACTGGTCAAGTGTTTTTGCGCTGAAAAACGAGCGGGGCTCAAACGAATTACCGAAGCTATGGCTTACATTATAGTTATATAGTGTAGGGGTAGGGGAGCGTTCTCTGGTAGATACAAGCTTGACTGGAAAGACAGGTGATGGACCAGAGAAGTGAATATGTTGGTATAAGTAACGAAAAAATAGGTGAGATTCCTATTCGCCGTAAGTCTAAGGTTTCCGTGAGATCGGTTTATCCGCTCAGGGTTAGTCGATACCTAAGCCGAGGCCAATTGGAGTAGGCGATGGACAGCAGGTTAAATATTCCTGCACTACTTTCCGGCATTTGAGTGAAGGGGTGACGCAGGAGGGCAGGTTGACTTGGCGTATGGATTGCCAAGCTAAGCACTAAGAGGGATCGCATAGGTAAATCCGTGCGGTCGTTATCCTTGAGGTGTTACGGTTATGCTAAGTCCTAGTGACAAAGTGTATTCAACTGATCTCACACTGACAAGAAAAACCTCTAGCGAGTCGTGAAAGTAATCGTACCGCAAACCGACACAGGTAGACGGGCTGAAAATGCTCAGGCGTTGAGATAAGTATCATTAAGGAACTCGGCAAAATAGCCTCGTAACTTCGGGATAAGAGGTGCCTGCATTGTGCCTGGAGTAATCTAGAAGCAATGCTAGGTTTCAACAAAGAGGCCCAATCGACTGTTTAACAAAAACACAGGGCTCTGCTAAACTCGTAAGAGGATGTATAGAGTCTGACGCCTGCCCAGTGCTGGAAGGTTAATAGGAGATGTTAGCTGTAAAGCAAAGCATTGAATTGAAGCCCCAGTAAACGGCGGCCGTAACTATGAATTGACCCTTGTAGTTATAAAATCTGGCTATATGCTGGAATATCTCTGTATCCTACGCTACTCGCTCTACACAGGGCAGTGACAATGCGCTAGGTGGAGGCAATCAGCAGGAAAGGCCCTAAAAAAGGGAATCCTCAGAGACTATACGCCAGACTCACTCGTAAGAGTTGAGATGATATAGTCCGATCTCTATGGCGACATAGAGCGTAAAGTTTACGAACTTTACGGCTTCTCGGTTGATAAGTAAATCGAGAGGAAACATAATGAACGGTTGATAACTGCTGCCGTTAGTGGCCGTTTTAAAATTTGGCTATATGCTGGAACATCTCGAGCATCCTGTGCTACTTGCTCTTAAGAGCAGTGATAATGCATCAGGTGGAGACAATCAGCAGGAAAGGCTCTTAAAATCTTAGTCTAGATCTTAAGAGAATCCTCAGAGACCACACGCCGAACGTGTCGTTTAATTACGACATAAAGATATGGTCCGATCTCTATGGCGACATAGAGTTAACACAAATGCCTAAGGTAGCGAAGTCCCTTGTCGGGTAAGTTCCGACCTGCATGAATGGCGTAACGAGTTGGGCGCTGTCTTAATGATATACTCAGTGAATTTGTAGTACCGGTGAAAATGCCGGTTACCCGCGACTGGACGGAAAGACCCCGTGCACCTTTACTGCAACTTGACATTGATTTTCGGGCCGATATGTGTAGGATAGGCGGGAGACTGTGAAGCTGAGGCGCTAGCTTCAGTGGAGTCAACCTTGAAATACCGCTCTTATTAGTTTGAAGATCTAACTTCGATCCCGTAAGCCGGGCGGAGAACAGTGTCTGGTGGGCAGTTTGACTGGGGTGGTCGCCTCCCAAAAAGTAACGGAGGCATTCAAAGGTTCCCTCAAGACGAATAGAAATCGTCGGTAGAGCGTAAACGCACAAGGGAGCTTAACTGCGAGACCTACAAGTCGAGCAGATGCGAAAGCAGGAGTTAGTGATCCAGTGGTTCCGCATGGAAGGGCCATTGCTCAATGGATAAAAGGTACGCCGGGGATAACAGGCTGATCTCCTCTGAGAGTCCACATCGACGAGGAGGTTTGGCACCTCGATGTCGGATCATCGCATCCTGGGGCCGGAAAAGGTCCCAAGGGTTTGGCTGTTCGCCAATTAAAGCGGTACGTGATCTGGGTTCAGAACGTCGCAAGACAGTTCGGTCCTTATCCGTCGTGGGCGTAGGGTATTTGAGAGAAGCTGTTCCTAGTACGAGAGGACCGGAATGGGTGAGCCTCTGGTGTTCCAGTTGTTTACCACAAGCAACGCTGGGTAGCTAAGCTCGTAAGAGATAACCGCTGAAAGCATCTAAGTGGGAAACTCGCCTCAAGATAAGATACCCCATTGCTCGCGCAAGCGAGCATATAAGACCCCTTGAAGACTACAAGGTTGATAGGCTGGGTGTGTAAGCACAGTAATGTGTTGAGCTAACCAGTACTAATAGGTCGAGAGTTTTAGTCACTCTTAATGACTTTCGGGTAAAGATTTTATGGGCTATTGTATTACAAATATTTCAACCGCAAGTAAATAAGATATAAAAATTACTCTGGTGGGTATAGTTGCAAGGAAACACCCGTTCCCATTCCGAATACGGCAGTTAAGCTTGCAACGCCGATAATACTTGTCTGGAAACGGACTGGAAAGGTAGGTACTGCCAGGGTTTAATATACCAAGCCTCATGTTGTACAAACAACTGAGGCTTTTTCTTTAGGGCATCTTTTACTACGATTTTATTCACGATGTTATTAATGATTTTATTATGAAAAATATAGCGGTTCTTATTCTTGTAGGCATAATAGGATTTGTAGGTTGGAATTATTTTCTGGCGGAGAGTGCGAGTGCATTTGGTAGGTGCTTGTATACCAATAAGACTATACAAGAACCGCTTACGATCTATGGTGCATTTACGGGCACTAATCTCGATGCACAAGATGTCACTATTTACGGTGCTGCGATTCTTTCTTCATCAACTATTCATGGGGCTCTATGTGTTTATGGTGCTCTAGAGGCTCAATCAACGGTATTTGATAAGCCGGTTACTAGTAATGGCGCGTTAAGCGCAGTATCTAGCACAGCTCATGATAACATAACAGTTTCTGGAAGTATATCTCTTATTAACTCTCGCGTACGCGATATTGTAATCAAAAGTGATCCTGACAGTAAGAGTAAACCTGAAGTATGGCTTAAGGGTTCTACCGTAGTTAATGGCTCAGTACTATTTAATGGCGCTCAAGGCAAGGTCTACCGCTCACGAGCATCTATTGTTACCGGTAATATAGTTAATGGTACGATTATATCAGTACGTTAATAAGCTTATGGCGTAATTACTTTACGTTTTTTAATGTGAATTCTATACTGTACAACGTAATTTTAGTGTATTTCTAAAAAAAGGGGATCCATGAACGTGTATGGTATTAAGGGTTTATTTTTTATTCTTTTGACTTTTGTAGTGGGTGAAATTTGCCCATTAACGTTAGCGTCCGATCAGCCCCTACATGAAGCAACTTATGAAGCAACTCATGAAGAAGCTAAAGAAGCTATCGATTATTATCAAGCACTTGAGTCATTAGTTAATAAGTACACACGGCCTTTGACCATTTTGGAGATACTCGGTGATGATGTAGATACCTACTGTACATTATTGGCGCCGAAAAAAACTAAAGATGTATGTTACGTAACGCTCTTCAAAAAACATGACACTAAAGAGCAAGAGCGTATTGTACGACATGCGTTCTCTAACGTTATCGTCTTAAGTCCTCATGAGTTTTATTATGACACTATCGAAACACTTGGTCGTTGCGAGCATCTTGATATTGTGCTTGTACGAAATCTTGAGCATTTTTTTGAGCGGAGAAGTCGTGCTGAAACGTTTAATGTGTTTCTCACATTAGGTGATTTCGTGTTTATGGAAATGCGGCATACTACAGCACAAGCTCTTGAAGATTGCATTGCGCAGCATGTAGTTAAGTTGAAGCTTGAGAGACCTGAAACAGTATTATATCTGTTTGAAACAAATAAGAAGGGTCTTGACATAGCACGTTGGAATTTGTGGCGTAAGGCACGAGCAGCTGAGCCTCGCTATCCTGTTACAAGCACATTTAGCGAGAAGAAATTACACAAAAGTATACACAAAAGTGACGTGCAGCCGACTGATTACTGTCGTGGTATAAACTTGCAAACAGCTTTTATGCTTCGTTTTGTTCATCCGTCTGACAGCGTTATTCGGCATAATTTACAGTTATTGCAGGAGCGTAACCCCGATCATAATGATGCTATTATTGGTAATATGGTTTTACAAGGTACCAAACTAGTTTTGATTGATTTTAATGATAAACGACGTAATATCAAAATTACCAGATGTATGAAAGCAGCCCTCAAATTATTTCAAGGTGATAGGTTGCGTTATTCTGATCCACGTGATTGTATGGAAAAGTATCGAAGATTGTTGCGCTAGTTAAGCAAAAACGATATGAGGGCCAGTAGTTATAACTACTGGCCCTCATGTTTATTTCAAATAAAGTGGCTGTAACGTAGTAACGTTTATCTTCTCCAGCCACCACCGTTGCCACCACCCATACCGCCACCGGTACGAGGACGGCTTGCACCACCCGGACGATAACCGCCACCCATACCACCACCGTTTGAACGAGGTGCTCTGTCTTCTTGTGGACGAGCTTCATTAACGCGTAGGCGGTTGCCATCTAACTCTTGATTATTTAAATTCGCAATGGCATTCTCTGCTTCTTCGGCTACCGGCATGTCGACAAAAGCAAATCCACGTGGCTCTTGCGTTATGCGATCACGCATAATTCGTACGTTAGTAACAGTACCATATTGTTCAAATTTAGTTCTCAAAGCGTCTTCGGTAACTGTTCGAGAAATATTTCCTACATAAATATTCATTAGTATAACTCACTCAAAAAAAATTAAAAAACGTGCTTAATAAAGCACACAGCGATTTTAAGGGGATAATTCTTTATAGTTCTTCTCTCAAACACCTTTCCTTAGACATAACAGGAGAACATAGAGTTCTCATTAATAAACAGACAGTATTACTCATTAGTTAGTATAGCACGAAAAGGCAGAAAATAGCAACTGACACTGCTTAAGCATTATTTCTTTGTCTATAGTATACTGAAAAGCTTAGTGGAGTTAAAACTGTTTTAAAGAAAGTTTTGTATATGTCAAACCCTTATATTGTTATTGACCAATGTCGCCCACTTCAAGGTGAAGTCACAATTGCTGGGGCTAAAAATGCCGTTTTGGTTATTATGGCTTCGCTTATATTGACGTCAGGCACATCACGTTTGACTAATGTCCCTTGCTCTGATGATGTGTATCAAATGATAATACTTCTGGAAAGTTTGGGTGCAACTGTTTACTTTGATACGGCATGCCGTATGCTTGATATCGATACGCGTTCTATACAGAGCTACACCGTAAGCCCTGATATTATGAGGAAAATACGTGCATCTATTTTAGTCATGGGTCCACTTTTGGCACGCTATGGTCGTGCTCAAGTCGCTCTGCCTGGTGGAGATCTTATTGGATCGCGACCTATAGATTTGCATTTAAAGGCTTTCATGCAGATGGGTGCTTATATTGAACAAAAGGCAGAATTCCTTACTGCACATGCATCAAGCTTGCAACCTTATCGCTGTGTTCTTGAGTACCCCAGCGTTGGAGCGACGGAAAATATTCTTATGGCGGCGGTGCTTATACCTGGTACAACACGGATCGTTAATGCAGCAATTGAACCTGAAGTACTTGATTTAATTACAGTACTACGTAAGATGGGAGCTCATATTGATATTCAGCCACCGGCACTTCTTGAAGTTCAAGGTGTTACTGAATTATATCCCATTGAGCACGAAATTATGCCAGATCGTCTTGAAGCGGGTACGCTTTTGCTTGCGGCTGCTATTACCGGAGGCAACATACGTATACCGCAAGCTCCGGCTTATGCTCTCGATGTCTTTTTGGAAAAGCTTGCGGAAATGGGTCATAGTGTTGTGCAAGATGATAATGGTAAAGGTGTCAGGTTTACGGCTACACGATCGCCTAAAGCAGTGTCATTTAAGACTATGCCCTATCCAGGTTTCCCTACAGATTTACAGGCGCCTATGATGGCTGCTCAATGCATAGCATCAGGCACAAGCATTATTCATGAGACAGTGTTTGAGAATAGGCTGATTCACGTACGAGAACTTCAAAAAATGGGTGCACAAATTACTGTTGAGGGGACAACTGCATCTATAAAGGGTGTTGATGAGCTCTATGGCGCCCATGTCATTGCAACTGATATTCGAGCTTCTGCTGGCTTGATTATTGCGGGACTTGCTGCACAAGGCCAGACTATCATGACCGGTGTTCATCATCTGCGCAGAGGCTATCAAGATCTTGAGCACAAGCTTACCCAATTAGGTGCACATATAACGGTTAAAAGCGAGTGACAAGGGACTTAGTCCGGTTTATGACTCAGTTGCGAGCGTACTTCCAACGAGGTCGGTTAACTCACGTGTAATGTTTGCTTGGCGTAATCTGTTATAATCAAGTCTCATAGTTGCTAAAAGATTATCAGCGTTTCGTGTTGCTGCATCCATTGAAAGAAATCGTGACGATTGCTCAGCAAGTAATGATTCTAAAAGTGCTTGCTGAAGCATGACTTTGCGAGAGAGTTTGAGTAAATATTCGTACGTTGCTTCAGGTGATTGCTCCCATATATAATTGTGGACAGTGTGCTGTCTTGCTGGAGCTGTCGATAGCGGCGGCGTAAACGGTACGATACGAGTCTTGTGGGGTTTTTGGATAAAGAATGTTCGAGGATATGTGCTATAAATGGTAACAGTAGCATAGGGTGTATTCGTAATCTTCTGCACAAGATCATGAGCGATAGTAATAAAATTAGAAGCACTGAACGTAGGATACGTGTTATCCGGAATGATGCTATGTGCGCGCAAGAATTGTATAATTTGTTTGCCTACTGCTACAAGCTCAGTTGATTTTGGTAACGGCAGAGCTTCTTCCATAAAGAATTGTGCAAGGCCCACGTTAAATACACCTGCCAGCCCTTTCTGTGAGCCAACGATAATAATAAGATGTCTATTAGACTCCTGAGAGATAACTTGATGGGTAGCCGCTGAGGGTACAAGAAGTATTACTTCAGCTAAGAGATTATCAACCTCGTGCTTGTACCTATCAAAATGTGCCTTTTGGGCCCGGAGCCGTGAAAGCATCGACATAGAAATAAGGCGCATAGCGTTCGTCGTTTTCTTAATGGTCTCGATCGCTGTAATGCGCTGGCGCAACTGTATAAGCTGAGGCATAGCTCAAACCTTAAACTTTTGGTTAGAATAGACTATTCTATTAGTGTAATATTTTTTTATGCTTTAGCAAATAGAAAGTGCTTACATGGCATGATTATACTGATAGATGCGTACAATATTCTCAAATATACTGGTAAGGCTCTCCATGTTTCAGAGGATCAGCGGAAGGCTTTTATTCGTGAAGTAGCTCGTTATGCTGCCACCAAGCACCATGAGGCAGTTATTGTTTTCGATGGAGGATCTTATGATTATCCTGCCTTCTTCAAAGAAGATGGGGTAACCGTAGTCTATTCAGGACAGCGTATGACTGCCGATGATGTTATCAAGTCACTTATTATACGGTACGAAGCACAAAACCAAGCAGAGAGTGTAGTTGTTGTTTCATCGGACAGAGATGTGCAAGTATATGCCAAACAATACAAAGCACTTCCCATTAATGCTCAAGAGTTCTATAATTTTATAAGAACTGTGACTCAAACATCTCTTGTTCGTGTGGTAAAAAGCACCGAAGCACCTCAAAAAATGGCAAACTATGAAAGTACACCTGAACTTGATGTGCTCATGGAACGTGCAAGTTCATGGGTTGTTATTAAAGATATAGAGAGCGAGCTGCCACGAGCTTCTCAAAAATTTTCTAAAAAAGATAAAAAGTTACACAAATTGGTTAAAAAATTATGAGAACGCATGAACTTATCTATTCGCTCGATGTTGTTGAAGATGTTGCCAGCGATCTTTACGAAATACTACCCCTCTGCTCAGTGATGACGCTAGCTGGTCCTATGGGTGTAGGAAAGACAACGCTTATACAAGCACTTTTGCGTTATGCTGATGTAACGCAAGACGTTATTCAAAGCCCTACGTTTACCTATCTTAGTATATATTCTAATGATCAAGATCAAGAATTTTATCATTTCGATTTATATCGCATGAAGAATCTTCAAGAATTTACGCATGCAGGTTTTAACGAATACTTATACATACCCACTACTTGGGCGCTCATCGAATGGCCAGAGATTATCATGCCTCTTGTTCAAAAAAAAGCATGTCATATAGTTGTCGATTATCATGGCTATGACCGTCGACGTCTTCGCTATGAGATTACCGATAGCTGAATTTACGCACCTCTTGACATAGAGCATCAGCCTGTATTACGGTGTATTACGGTAATTTCGTCCTGATTTTTAGGGAGATGACGTATGATTATGATTAAGAATATGCGTGTGTGTTTCACGAGCATCATGCTTTTTACTGCTATTGCTGCTGTTACAGCACAAACATGTGAAGACAATCAACTGTGCTCAAAACCCCTTAAGTTTCTCGTTTTTGGAGGAGAGGGCTGGATCGGTGGTAAGATACTTGAGCTTTTAGCTCAGAACCCAGCCTATAAAGGCAAAGCAGCGGCAAAGAGTACTCGTCTTGAAAACCGTGACGCTATCAAAATAGAAATTGATAGTTTTGAGCCTGATTTTGTTATAAATGCTGCCGGAGTGACAGGACGGCCTAACGTTGATTGGTGTGAAGATCATAAGCAAGAAACGATACGTGCTAATATTATTGGTGCTCTTAATCTAGCAGATATATGCTTTGAGCGTTCTATACCGATGACAAATTTTGGGACTGGCTGTATTTACGAGTATGACGAACAGCACCCCTTAGGAAGCGGCAAGGGCTTTAAAGAGACCGATGAGCCTAATTTTGCCGGTTCTTATTACTCAAAAACAAAGATCATGCTCGATAAGCTTTTACAAGATTATCCAAACGTGCTTAATTTGAGATTGCGTATGCCTATCTCAGATGATTTACATGCTCGTAATTTTATTACCAAGATTACCCACTATAAAAAAGTAGTTAATGTTCCTAATTCTATGTCGGTTTTACATGAGCTTCTTCCCCTTGCTATCGAAATGACTATAAGAGGCTTAAAAGGCGTATATAATTTTGTAAATCCGGGTACAATATCACATAACCAGATACTTGATGTATACAAGCAGTATATTGACCCTAATTTTACCTATGAGAACTTTAGCCTTGAAGAACAAGCAAAGATATTAAAAGCAGGGCGATCCAATAACGAACTTGATGCAAGCAAGTTACTTGAGCAATTTCCCGATATTCAACCAATATCAACGGCTATCATAGGTGTTTTTGAACGTATGCAAGCTGCAGGCGTAAAGCCCGAGTAAGCCTTAAACTTTAAATTTAAAAGCCTTCTCTTTCTTTAATACTTAAGAGAAGGCTTTTTTGCTGTCCCTGAGCATGGTGAGTTAAGCTTGTTGCTCAGGTTGATTGCCAACTTCAACTGAATCTAATGAATCTGGGATGCTATTATTTGTAGTGTGCTCAAGTTCAGCTGCAGCTTCTAAAAAGCGTTGAGCCCTGTGTGTTGAAGCTGGATGCTGTGGATCAATTCCATACGCGATCGACTCAAATAACCATGGATTTTGATTTTTAAGATCATCGAGCGATTCATATGCTTTACTGTCAAGCAAGCTTTTAAATGTTGGAGCCGATGCTAGTATTTTATGAAGGTAATCAAAGTATGCAGCGCCAGCTTTTAGGTCTTCGGCGGGGGAATGGGCTATAGCAAATTCGTCAGCCTCTCGCTCTTGAGAGCGAGCGTAAAAGTTGATTGCGATACCGAGCGCTGATGCATGAGCAAATCCTAAAAGTAGTCTACTCATCCAACGGTTATGGCTAATACTTCCAAGTGCCTTTAGAAAAAGGGGTAGTGTAAGCAAACCGCTACTATAAGCAGTTACACGTTTTGTCATGTGATTTTTATGTAAATGACCTGCTTCATGGTGTATGATAAAGCGATGTGTAGAGAGAACTGTGTTTGCAAGAGTAAGCTTTTTCTGGTCGAAATTGTCAGGATCACGCTCTTTAAGCTCAGTTTGTTCTGCATAGTCTTTAATTGCTTGTACAAGCTCTTGAACTAGAACAGGATGAGCATGTAGTCCCCGTGGTATATTGGTTGCAGCATAGATAGGAAATTCGGGCGTTTCTTTAAGCGTAAGGGTATCAATGTTAGATATTTCAACTTCTTTAAGTTGCTCACGGCACCAAGAATCAGCGCTTTCTGGCATATCAGGATAACCGGATAGTTTAATTGGAAAATAAGCACTTTCTAGCAAACCTCTTATTGATAGATTATAAGCAAGCAACGAGCTCAATGCAGTAATAGTTTTTTGTTTCCAATTATTGCCAAAGTCAAAGGCTGCCAAGGGTGTTATTGAAGAATAGCATGTTAAAAATAAGGCTGTAAGAAGTAGTTTGATGCGATGGTTCATGTGTTATGCCTCCATAGTTAAAGTTTCAATGATTTGCTTTGGCCTTGATGTTTGGAAAGTGAGAGATTAAGAGCTTTTTTGCCGCCAAAGCACCAAGCACACCTCGAGCTACTCGTAGATGATGAGGTATCTGTTCTCTAGGACGCGGCGTGGTTTTCCTACTAAATCTGAAGCGTGAATAGGTAAAGAGCTTAGGATAGCAAGTGCCATGGCTAGGGGAAAACGTACACTTTTCATATAGGTAACCTTTTATATTCTAATATTGTCATGTAATTAAAAAAATTAACTAAGATAAGAATAGGTAAATTTTTTTTTCGCGTCAATTCTGAAATAAACAATACTACACTGCGTGGTAATTTGGTACTATCGAAGGTCAAATCAAAGACGTGCTTATGGTTGATATATGAGAAGAAAAAAGGTAAACTTATAGAAAAGAAAGGCCTAAAGCCGGCGAGATTCCCGAGCGGCCAAAGGGGACGGACTGTAAATCCGTTGGTAATTGCCTTCGTAGGTTCGAATCCTACTCTCGCCACCAAATGCGCTTATATAAGCACATTTGTTAGGTGCTCGCCGAAGCTTTTTCGCCTCGGGCTGGACTGACACGTGTAAAGACATATAAGCGGGAATAGCTCAATTGGTAGAGCGGCAGCCTTCCAAGCTGTAGGTTGCGGGTTCGAGTCCCGTTTCCCGCTCCACGAGTGCTGGCGTAGCTCAGTTGGTAGAGCAGCTGATTTGTAATCAGCAGGTCGCTGGTTCAAATCCAGTCGCCAGCTCCATGTTAAGATGCTTAAGATGCTATTGTTTTTTGCTTTTTTTTCAATTAAACTAGTATCTAAAGCTATAAAGTTGCCGTGGCCCACGTAGCTCAGTCGGTAGAGCACTTCCTTGGTAAGGGAGAGGTCACCGGTTCAAATCCGGTCGCGGGCTCCAATTTAATGGCTCACTCATAAAAAATATGATATAATAGGTTATTATGGCAAAAAATCGAGTAATTACCCATTTGGCGTGCGAGGCATGCAGAGAGCGTAACTACTCTCAAGTGGTAGCTAAAAAAAGAACAGCTGGCTCCTTAAAGTTGAGTAAGTATTGCTCTCGTTGCCGCAAGCACTCGCTTCACAAAGAGACCAAGTAGCAGGTTAAAAGGCCAGTAGCTCTAACGGCAGAGCGGCAGACTCCAAATCTGCGGGTTGGGGGTTCGAATCCCTCCTGGCCTGCCACGAGGTAGAAAAAGCAGGATTGTGTTGGTGATGATATGAAAAATGTTGCGCAGTTTCTTAGCGAAGTAAAAATTGAATTATCACGTATTGAGTGGCCGAAATTTGACGAATGGATGGGAGCAACGATTATTACGTTGATAACCATTATACTATTCTCTCTCTTTTTAGGTACCGTTGATCGCATAATTTCGTTGATCGCTAAGCAGATCTTTACCTACAGCTTTTAGTAAAAGGCGTATGCTCCATGAAACGTTGGTATGTTATACAAGTATATGCTGGCTATGAGAATATAGTTAAGGCAGATCTCTTAAAGCGTGTTCAAGAGACAGGACTTGAAAGCCTTTTTGGTGATGTTTTAATTCCTTCAGCTAAGATGAAGCAATTTTTTAATACAACCGATGCTCTACAAGATCAGCAGCTTTTTCCCGGCTATCTTTTGGTTGAACTTGAGCCCGTGCCCGAGGCGCTGCGTCTGCTTGAATCAAACCAGCGGGTATTACGCGTACTTGGTACACTCTCAAAGCGAGAAATTGAGCGTGTGCAAGCTCAAATTGAGGGTAAAGTAGTTATACCACATGAAAAGCATGAATTTGAAGTGGGTAAAGAAGTTGAAATTAATGTGGGTCCCTTTTCTGGTTTTTTTGGTGTTGTTGACTCTGTTAACGAAGCTGACAAAAAGCTCAGAGTTATGGTCAGCATTTTTGGAAGAATGACACCCGTAGAGTTAGGTTTTGATCAGGTTAAACAATAAGTTAAGCGCGTAATAAGCTTAGTGGGTATAGTACTATGGCAAAAGAAATAAAAGCGACAGTCCGCTTGCAGATTCCAGGGGGAGCTGCAACGCCAGCACCACCTGTTGGCTCATCGTTAGGTCCTCATGGCATTAATATGATGGAGTTCTGTAAACAGTTTAATGCAAAAACTGCTGATAGAAAGGGCCAGACCGTCCCTGTTGTGGTAACAATTTATGTTGATAAGAAATTTGATTTTTTAATTAAAACGCCACCAGCATCTGAATTGATTAAAAAAAGAGCAAATATTGCAAAAGGTGCCGCAAAAGCTAAATCAGAGCAGGTTGGTAGTCTTTCATGGAAAGATATAGAAGAGATAGCACGGATAAAATTACCGGATCTTAATGCTACTACTATAGAAGAAGCTAAAAAAATTATAGCCGGTACTGCACGCAGTATGGGCGTCAGCGTAATCTGATGAGGTATATATGACAGCACATGGTAAAAATTACCAAAAAGCTAAAGACGCACTGGGCGAAAAGAAAACCTTTTCGTTACAGGAGGGTATAGCCAAAGTAAAAGAGTTGGCACATGCCCGTTTTGATGAATCGGTTGACGTTGATGTTAATCTTGGCATCGATCCATCCAAGAGTGATCAAGCAGTACGCGGATCGATATTGCTGCCCTATGGCACAGGCAAAAAGGTGAAGGTTGCTGCTTTTGTTAAAGGGGACTATGTTGACGAAGCTCACAAAGCCGGAGCTGATTATATAGGTGCTGAAGATCTTATTGAAAAGATTGAATCTGGCTGGCTTGACTTTGATTATGCTGTCGCTACACCGGATTTAATGGGTCTTGTTGGTAAGGTTGCCAAGATACTAGGACCTCGAGGGCTTTTGCCAAATAAAAAGGCCGGTACGGTAACATTTGATATAGGGCCTATTGTTACTGATTTGAAGAGGGGTCGTCAATTTTTTAAGAGTGACAAAAGTGGTAGTGTACACTTTCGTTTCGGGAAAGTTTCATTTGATGCTACTCAGCTTTACGAAAATCTTATCGCATTTTTAAAAGCCTTACTTTCATCAAAGCCACCATCATCAAAGGGCAAGTTTATTAAAAAGATGACGATTTCATCTACAATGGGGGTTGGTCTTCAAGTCGTCCCTGATGAGCTTTCGTAAGTATAACGAGAACACGAGGTACTAGCATGAATCGTCAAGAAAAAGAGATGGTTATTGAGTCGCTTAAGGGAGATTTTTCACACAGTCAAGCATCATTTGTAATAGTGGTGCAGGGTATGACGGTAAGCCAGCTGCAAGGCTTACGTAAAAATATTCGTGCTCAAGGTGGGCAACTTAAGGTTGCTAAAAATACTTTGCTTAAGATTGCTACAAGCGATATGCCAGGAATACGTGATCTTAATCCGTATTTTAAAGAGCAGGTTGGTATTGTATTTGTTGGTCAAGAATCGCCTGCTGTAGCAAAAGTTCTTTTGGATGTTTCAAAAGAAAATTCACGTTTGGTTATTGTTGCAGGTTGCTTAGATACGCATGTTATCGGTAAAGATGGCGTGATATCGTTAGCGTCACTGCCACCAAAAGAGGTACTCCAAGCACAAACATGTGGTGTATTGGAAGCTCCACTTGCATCATTCGTAGGCCTTTTACAACGGGTCGTAGCGGATTTCTTGTGGATACTCGACCAAGCGTCACGCCAATAATGGCGGATACTGTTAACGTAAGAGATGTTTTAAGAAATACGCTATAGGGAGACTATTATGGCGACACGATCACTTGATCAAATAATTGATGATATAGCTAATCTTAAGGTGCTTGAACTTGCAGAGCTTAAAGATCGTTTAGCGGCAAAGTTTGGTGTTTCTGCGACGATGCCAACGATGTCTATGATGGCGCCTGCGGGTGCGGCAGCTCCAACAGCTGAAGCTAAAAAGGAGGAAGAAAAGGCCTCCTATAAAGTTGAACTGCTTGATGGAGGTACCGATAAAATTAAGACCATAAAAGCGCTTCGACAAGTCAAGAAAGATTTAACACTTCTTGATGCTAAAAAAGCTGTTGAAGAAGCGCCAACGGTTATTGCTGAAGCTGCATCTAAAGATGAAGCAAAGGCTATGAAGGAAGCACTTGAAGCAGCTGGAGCTAAAGTTAAGGTTTCATAATCCGCAGGTGAAACAGTTTTTGGTAATACGAGGAGCAGCTTAATGTCTAGCTTGCGCACAAGCAAGGAAACTGTTCGAAGATCTTTTGGCAAGATCAAGGATATAGTTCCCGTCCCTAACTTAATAGAAATTCAGTCACGATCGTTTAATGAGTTTGCTCAGCTCGATTACTTGCCATCTGAGCGTCAGATAATTGGGTTAGAGAAGGTCTTTCGAGATATTTTCCCTATAGATTACAGTGACAAAATGTCACTAGAATACGTAAGCTATGAGCTAGGGCATTGGGCATGTACCTGTGGCAAAATAACAGGTATAACCAATCGTTATACATGGAGCTGTTCTTCGTGTAAAAAATCGGATGCATCGCGCTTGACACCTGATCTTGAATGTCGGTTTTGTCATAATAAAACGGCACGATATAAGACCTGTCCTAACTGTTTAGCAAGGGTTACCGTGCAATTACCGCTCACCCTTGATGAGTGTCGTGCAAGTGGGCAAACGTTCTCCATGCCACTTAAGGTAAAAATGCAGCTGATTAGCTGGGATAGTGATGCAGCTGGAGCTAAAATTGTACGTGACATTAAAGAACAAGATATCTTTTTTGCAGATGTACCCGTTATGGCTGATCTTTATGAAGAAGATGGGCGTTTTAAGCTGGGTAATTTAGGAACATTTCTTATCAATGGTGTTGATCGAGTAATTGTCAGCCAGCTTCATCGTTCGCCAGGGGTAATTTTTTCTCACAGTAAAAAAGTAAAAGATGTGAGGGGCAAGGCATACTATATTGCACGTATTATACCAATGCGTGGCTCATGGGTTGACTTCGAGTTTGATAGTAGCGATATCTTATATGTACGTATTGATAAGAAGAAGAAAATTCTTGTTACAACGTTCCTACAAGCGCTGGGAGTTCCTCGTGATAAGATTATCCCTTTCTTTTATACTTTTGATACGATCTTTGTCGAACACGGTGAATATTACCAAAAACTTGATACAAGTATTTTGGGTATGCGCTTTGAAAAAGGCATGACGACACTTAAAGATGAAGACTATTATGCAGGTAAGCGCATCACACGGGAACTAATAGTTCGTCTTGAAAAGGCAGGTATTGACCGCTTGATGTTGCGTAAAGCAGCGCTTATTAATCGTATATTTGGTGCTGACGTTATAGATCCGGATACGGGCGAGATTCTTGCTGAGCAAGGTCAAGCTTTTACCGAAGAGCATTATGAACTGTTTAAAAAGTTTCCATCACTGAGCTTCCAACTTATCGTATCATCTGGCTATGTTTTGCAGCCAACTATCCCGCTAACACTTACACAGGATAAGGCGTATTCCGAGGAAGATGCATTAAAAGAAGTTCATGCCCGGTTATGGCCAGGCGATAGTTCATCGTTAAAAGAGGTTAAAGAGCATCTAGAAAATTTATTCTTTAATCCACGATTATACGATCTCACTAAAGTAGGCCGTATTCGGATGAATCGAAAACTAGGCTTGGCAATACCAGAAGACAGTACTGTTCTGACCAAAGAAGATATCTTTGCAACAATCAAATATCTTGTTGGCTTGCGTGAACGAGGTGAAGGTGAGCTTGACGATATCGATCATTTAGGCAATCGTCGTGTGCGCTTAGTTGGTGAACTGCTTACAAACCAGGTCTATCTTGGCCTTTTGCGTATTGATCGTATTGTACAGGAGCGCTTTAGGATTCAAGAAGCTCATGGCGCGCTCATGCCACAAGACTTTCTTAATGTAAAACCGCTTAGTGCAGTTATTCGTGAATTTTTTGGTACTGGTCAGCTCTCTCAATTTATGGATCAAACTAATCCGTTATCTGAAATAGCACATAAGCGTCGGCTTTCAGCTCTTGGACCGGGTGGCGTGCTTAAAGACCGAGCTACCTATGAGATCCGCGATGTCCATAACTCACACTATGGCCGTATTTGCCCTATTGAGACTCCTGAAGGTCAGACTATTGGCTTAATTTCTTCGCTAGCAACCTACGCGATGGTAAATGACTTAGGCTTTATTGAAACGGCGTATCGCCCTGTACGCAACGGCGCAATTCAAGATAATGTTGTATTTTTAGACGCCTTTGAAGAAGAGTCTAAGTATATTGCACAGGCTGATGCTATGTCAAAGCGTGACCCTTCTCATCTTCAAGGTGATGATATATTTGCACGCTATCAGGGCAATTTTCTCTATGCTGATGCAGAGCGTATTGATTATATTGACCTTTCGCCTAAGCAGTTAGTCTCAGTTGCAACAGCTTTAATACCATTTCTGGAACATGACGATGCAAGCCGTGCGTTAATGGGTGCTAATATGCAACGACAAGCTGTTCCTCTCATTAAAACACAACCACCGCGTGTTGGTACAGGCATGGAAAAAGAAATTGCTCGAGCCTCGGGATCCTGTATTGTGGCAAAACGAGCAGGTAACGTAGAATACGTTTCCTCTGAGAAAATTGTTGTGCGGGCTCATGAGCAAGAATTTAAAAATATTGAAGACTGGATTTCGCAAGGTGTCGATATCTATTATTTAAGAAAGTTTCAGCGTTCAAGTTATAGCACCTGGATTCATCAATCTCCTATTGTTGAACGTGGTCAAAGCATCGAAGTAGGTGATATGCTAACAGATGCTTCCTCAACCACTGGTGAGGAGCTTGCGCTTGGGGCTAACCTTTTGGTAGCACTTATGCCATGGCGTGGCTATAACTTTGAGGATGCTATTGTTCTTAATAAGCGACTGGTAGCAGACGATACGTTAACATCAGTTCATATCGATGAGCACATAGCTGACGCACGTGATACTAAATTAGGTCCTGAAGAAATAACACGTGATATTCCTAATGTCAGTGAAGCAGCATTAGCTGGTCTTGACGAAGATGGTATTGTACGTATTGGTACGCGTGTACGTCCAGGTGATATTCTTGTAGGTAAAGTTACACTGAAGGGTGATATTCAGTATTCTCCTGAAGAAAAATTACTGCGTGCTATATTTGGCGAAAAGTCTCGCGAAGTACGTGATACATCGTTGCGTGTTCCACCGGGTGTTGAAGGCACTGTTATTGATGTAAAGCTTTTTTCACGTAGTGGCATGAGGAAAGATAAGCGCTATAAAGACATCGTAGCCAAAGAGACAGCTCGTCTTCAATCTGAGCTTGAAATGCATATTGCAACGCTCGAAAAAATGGTTACCCAAAAATCTATACAAGAGCTTTCAGGCAAAGCGCCTCAGGTTGCTAAAAATGCTAAAGCGCTGTTACGCCAGGGTGTTTATGATCAAGCAAAATTAACGGGATTAAGCGCTCGCGAACTCTTGGTGCTTCGTACTGAGGACAAACAGACCAATAGTCTTCTTGAGCAGTTAAGAATTACTCTTGAAAATCAAATCCGTATTCTCGGAGGACTACAAGAAGAACGAATTAATCGTCTCAAGAAAGGTGACGTGTTACCTTCTGGTGTTATCAAGATGGTAAAGGTCTATATTGCTATGAAGCGTTCAATCCAAGCCGGTGATAAAATTGCAGGACGGCACGGTAATAAAGGCGTTGTTTCGCTCATTGTACCTCGTGAGGATATGCCGTATATGGCAGATGGAACACCGGTCGATATAATCCTGAATCCCATAGGTGTGCCTTCACGTATGAACGTTGGACAAATCTTAGAATCTATGTTGGGTTTTGCTGGAGTAGAGATTGGTAAAAAAATTAAAGCTCTTCTCGAGACCGAGGGGTTTAAAGAGGTTAGAAAACAGCTTGATAAATATTACGGTAAAGATCTCATCGACCAAATAGAAGATTCCCAAGGTAAAGATGGCATCATGGCACTTGCTCGACATACAGCTGAGCATGGCGTGTTCTATAAAACGCCGGTATTTGACAGCGCCTCTTATGAAACTGATATCCAACCGTTATTACGTGAAGTTCAAGCTCTTGATACAGGAACGTTTAGGTTGCGCGACGGACGAACAGGTGAGTATTTTGATCAACCGGTTACGGTAGGTTCTATGTATATCATGAAACTTAATCACATGGTTGATGATAAGTTGCATGCTCGTTCTGTTGGTCCCTACTCGCTTGTTACTCAACAGCCATTAGGTGGTAAAGCACAAATGGGTGGCCAACGATTTGGTGAAATGGAAGTGTGGGCATTGGAAGCATCAGGGGCTGCTTATACGTTACAAGAAATGCTTACGTATAAATCTGATGATGTTCCCGGACGTCATAAGGTTTGCGATGCTATTGTGCGAGGTGAGGACGTACCAGAGCCAGGCTTACCTGAATCATTTAATGTATTGATTAAAGAGCTTCAAAGTTTAGGTCTTCGCAGTAGATTTATTTAAGAGTGGCAAGGAGGACGTCAGTGACTAATCGAATGCTTGAGCGATTTAGAGAATATATCCAAACTAACCAGTTTAACGCTATAAGAATAGGTCTGGCTTCCCCCGATAAAATACGATCATTATCATATGGTGAAGTTAAAAAGATAGAAACGATCAACTATCGTACACTTAAGCCAGAGCGAGATGGTTTATTTTGTGCACGTATCTTTGGTCCTACAAAAGACTGGGAATGCAACTGTGGTAAATACAAGCGTATGAAACACCGTGGTATTACCTGTGAAAAATGTGGAGTTGAGGTTATACAATCGCGTGTTCGGCGTGAGCGTATGGGACATATTGAGCTTGTAGCACCCGTTTGTCATATTTGGTATCTCAAGGGTATTCCAAGTTATCTTGGGCTGATGCTCGATATGCCAGTAAAAGACTTGGAACGTGTTGTTTACTTTGATGCATATATGGTTGTACATCAAGGTCGTTCACCCTATCCACGTAAGTCTTTGCTGAGCACTATTGATTACGATACCTATAAAGATCTTCATCCAGAAGATACAGAATTTGTTGCAGAAATTGGTGCGGAAGCGCTTCGACAAGTATTAAGTATGTTTGACCTACAGCTTGAGATTACACGCCTAAAAGAAGAGTATACGAAAACAGCTTCAGTTGCCGCTCGACATAAAATCATGCGTCGCATTAAGATATTTTCTGGGTTAACTCAAGGGAATCTACGACCAGAATGGATGATATTGAGCGTGTTGCCCGTGCTACCGCCTGATTTGCGTCCGCTTGTACCTCTTGAAGGTGGTCGATTTGCAAGCTCCGATCTTAATGAACTCTATCGTCGTGTACTTAATCGTAATATTCGACTGCAGCGTCTTATTGAAATTGAAGCACCTTTAGTAATTATTAAAAATGAGAAGCGCATGCTTCAAGAATCTTGCGATGCATTAATAGACAATGGCCGCCGTGGACAAATCGTACGTGGTTCAAACCGTCGGCCACTCAAATCGTTGAGTGAAATGTTGCGAGGTAAGCAAGGACGCTTTAGACAAAATCTTTTAGGTAAGCGCGTTGATTACTCCGGACGATCAGTTATTGTTGTTGATCCAGAGTTACGCATGGATCAATGTGGTCTGCCAAAAATTATGGCATTGGAGCTCTTTAAATCTCACGTATATGCGGGATTACTTGAGCGTGAACTTGCGCCTAATCTTCGTGTTGCAAAACGTATGGTTGAAGAAAGCTTGCCTGAAGTATGGGATGTTTTAGAAGAAGTTGTAAAGGATCATCCGGTACTTTTAAATCGTGCACCGACACTTCATAGGTTAAGTATCCAAGCCTTCTATCCAATCCTGGTCGATGGTAAAGCTATTAAGATACATCCGCTTGTATGTTATGCATTTAATGCTGACTTTGATGGTGATCAGATGGCTGTCCATGTACCCTTGAGCACTGAAGCCAAAGAAGAAGCACGGGTGCTTATCCTTTCGATAAAAAATATTCTGTCGCCATCGAGTGGTAGTCCCGTAACAGTTCCTTCACAAGACATGGTGCTAGGGTTGCATTACTTAACAAAAGTGCGTGCCCATGCGTTAGGCGAGGATATAGTTTTTGCTTCGCCTGATGAAGTAGTATCAGCACATCAGTTTAATAAAGCAGCTATTCACGCTCGTATTAAAGTACGCTTAAGTCCAGATAAAATTGTCGACACAACCGTGGGGCGAGTACTGCTTTTTAAGGCATTGCCTGAGGGTTGCGACTTTCAATGGGTTAACAAGATTATGGCTAAATCTGATTTGACCAAGCTGGTAGAACGTGTTTATTACCGTTGTGGTAGCGAAGCAACATTTAAATTTTTAGATAATATTAAGAAGCTTGGTTTTGAACAAGCTACCATGGGTGGTTTATCTATATCTATAGAGAATCTGCTTGTTCCTGAAAAGAAAGATGCTATTATTCGTAAGGCTGAAAAAGAGGTTCAACGTATTGAACAACTCTACATGGACGGTGTTATTACTAATGGTGAACGCTATAATAAAGTAATTAGCATTTGGTATCAAGCATCGGGTGAGGTAGCCGCTAATATGGCAAAAGATCTTGAACGACAAGATCAAGAAGCATTTATAAATGAAAACCGGTCGTTTAGACCATTTAATAATATTTTTATGATGCTTGATTCAGGCGCTAAAGGCTCAAAAGAACAAATTAAGCAGTTAGTTGGTATGCGAGGTCTTATGTCTAAGCCTTCCGGTGAAGTTATGGAAACGCCGGTTAAAACCAATTTTAAAGATGGCTTAAGTGTATTTGAATACTTTATTTCTACGCATGGTGCCCGTAAAGGCCAAGCCGATACTGCATTAAAAACGGCTAACTCTGGGTATTTAACACGCCGTTTGGTTGATGTCGCACAAGATGTTGTTGTAACTATGACCGACTGTAGAACATTGGGCTTTATTGAACTTGAAGACTTACAAGAGTCAGGTGATATTATTTATCACTTGGTTAACCGAGTCTATGGCCGCGTTGTAGCAACTGATATCAAAGATCCAGTTACAGGGCAATTGCTGTTTACCCAGGGATCGCTTGTTCGGCGCGATGATCTTGATAAAATGGCCAATTCTTCGGTCTCAAAAGTTGCCGTTAGGTCTGTTCTTGTGTGTCAAGCAAAACGAGGTGTCTGTGCTATTTGTTATGGCATGGATCTATCTAAGAGCGAGCTTGTCGATGTTGGTACCGCAGTCGGTACGATTGCAGCTCAATCTATAGGTGAGCCTGGTACTCAGTTAACCATGAGAACTTTTCACATTGGAGGTACGGCAAGCCTGAGTGAACAATCATCATTTAGTGCTAAACATAATGGTATCGTTCAGTTACGGGGTATACAAACCGTACGCAACCGCTTGGGTCAGAACGTTATTATGAGCAGAAAAGCTCGATTGCTTATCGTTTCCCCCGATGGACGGGAACTTCAGCGCCATGAGCTTGAGTATGGATCTGTGCTCTTAGTTGACGATGGTCATGTAGTTACACCCGGTACAAAACTTGCTGAATGGGATTCTCATAATAAAGTGATCTTGACGGAACAAGCCGGTATTGTTCAGTATGTTGATCTGTTGGAAAACGTAACGGTTCAAGAGCGATTTGATGAGGCAACTAATCGATCTACTAAGATGGTACTTGAGCATAGGAGTGACAAATATCAACCAGCTATAAGTATTCTTAATCAGCAGGGCGATGAGATAGCACAGTATTATTTGCCCACAGGGGCTCATATAAACGTTGAACCAAATCAGCACGTTGAAGTTGGTGACGTTCTCGTAAAAATGCCACGTGAAGTTACGCGAACGAAAGACATAACAGGCGGCTTGCCCCGTATTGCTGAATTGTTTGAAGCTCGCGCACCAAAAGATCCAGCTATATTGGCTGATATCGATGGTGAAGTTGTTTTTGGTGGACTTCACAGAGGCTTAAGGAAAGTCTCTGTCGTAAACGGGGATGAGTCATATGATTACTTTATCCCTCGAGGCAAGCAGTTGAACGTAGTTAATGGTGATCATGTAAGCGCAGGTGATCCTTTAACATCAGGTGCCCCAGTATTACATGATATTTTGCGTATTCTTGGGCCGGATACTCTTCAGCGCTATCTTGTTAACCAAATTCAAGAGATCTATCGTCTTCAGGGTATTAATATTAACGATAGGCATATTGAATTAATTGTTCGACAAATGCTTCGCAAAGTACGCATTATTGATCCGGGAGATACTGATTTCTTGATAGGTGATCGTGTCGATCGTATTCATTTTAAGACCGTCAACGCTGCCCTTCAAGCAGAAGGCAAAAAAGTTGCTGTAGCAAAGCCCGTACTCATGGGTATTACACTTGCTTCGTTGGGAACTGAGAGCGTATTTGCTGCAGCTTCGTTCCAAGAAACAACACGAATACTTGCCGAGGCGGCAATTTCAGGACAAGTTGACTATCTTTACGGATTAAAGGAAAATGTTATTATAGGTAAGTTGATTCCTGCTGGAACGGGAATAACATCGTTTAGGAAAAAATATATTGAAAAGCAGGCTTTCCAAGAGCAGCAATTAACGCCGCCAGCAGCGTAATGTTCATCATTATCATTATTAAGGCGCGTAGCTCAGTGGTAGAGCACTGCTTTGACGTAGCAGGGGTCAGCGGTCCGAATCCGCTCGCGCCTATGATATCTGTATACTATATATATGAGGTTACTCTATGCTTTCATTAGAAAAGAAAAAAGAATTGATACATGGCTATCGTATGTCAGACCATGACACGGGATCGATACAACTTCAAATTGCATTGCTTACAACGCGAATCAATCACTTGAATGAGCATTTTAAGAAGCATCATCACGATAACGCTTCAAAAACGGGGCTTATGAAATTAGTTGGTCGTAGACGCCGCTTTCTTGAATATATTAAGCGAAAAGATGAAGAACATTATAAAGAGCTTATTGAGCGTTTAGGTATTAGGGGATAAGTAGGTATGGAAAGAAGGTTTAGGTTGCCAGACAGCGGGTATGAAGTAACTATTGGTAAATATGCTGGTCAAGCCGATGGTGATGCATGGCTTCAACAAGGGGGTACGGTTGTTCTTGCCACCGTTGTTTCAGCACCTTCTGTTGAGTTTCCGGGCTTTCTACCATTGACGGTTGACTATCGCGAGCACTTTTCAGCAGCAGGTAAAATACCAGGGGGGTACTTTAAACGTGAGGGTAAGTTTAGCGATAAAGAAATATTAACAAGCAGGTTAATAGACAGGTCTATCAGACCATTATTTCCAACTAATTATTTTAATCAGCTTCAGGTTTTGGTGACAGTATATTCTGTTGATAAAGATCATGCTCCACATACACTTGCTTTGCTTGCAAGCTCACTTGCATTAACTGCATCAAAGATACCATTTCTTGGGCCTATCGGTGTAGCTGAAGTTGCTCGGCTTAATGCTCAATGGGTTATTAACCCAACATTCCCTCAAAGCTTACAGTCTGATGTCAAGCTTATTTTTGCGGGTACCGCTGAGGGCATATGCATGGTTGAAGGTTCTGCGCAGGGAATCTCTGAAGCAGAGTTTATAGATGCTCTTTTTCTAGCACACGAAAAAATTAAAGAGCAGGTTGTATGGCAGCAAACTATACAGGAAGAGCTTCTTGTTGAAAAAGAGCCTATTGTTGATCAGTTTGATTGGCAACTATGGCGTGAGCGTGTCGTATCTGTTTTGTCTGATGAGCACGTTCAGCGTATGTTGACTGCTGATAAGCTTGAGCGAGGTACTGTACGTGCTGAGCTTAAGCATGCTTTTTTGCAACGTTATGCACAAGAAATTGCTACAACAAATTCTGAAACATTTGTTGAATATATTTTTGATACCACGCTTCGTGAAGTTATTAACGAAATTATTTTTAAGCTTAACAAGCGCATTGATGGTCGAGCATTTGATCAAGTTCGTCCTATCTCTACAGAAGTTGGGCTTCTACCTTATAATCATGGGTCAGCATTATTTAAGCGGGGTCGAACGCAAGCACTGGCAAGCGTGACACTTGGGGGCGGACAAGACGAGGCTAAAATTGAAACGCTTATGGGCGATTCAATGGATAGGTTTATGCTTCATTATAACTTCCCTCCGTTCTCGGTTGGGGAAGTCCGGCCTATGAGAGGACCAAGTAGACGAGAAGTAGGGCATGGATATCTAGCAGCTTCTGCTCTTAGATATGCGTTGCCTTCTCGAGAGCAGTTTCCTTATACTATCCGTATAGTTGCCGATATTCTTGAATCGGATGGTTCATCATCTATGGCTACCGTCTGTGGATCAACCATGGCACTTTTAGATGCAGGGGTACCTATGCATACTATGATAAGTGGTATAGCAATGGGACTATTGCGTAGTCGTGATAGTGAATTTAGGGTTATCAGTGATATCGCTGGTATTGAAGATGAAATGGGGTTAATGGACTTTAAAGTAGCAGGAACTGCAACAGCCATAACTGCTATTCAAATGGATATCAAATATAAGGGTGGCTTGCCACGTGCTGTATTTGAAAAAGCACTGGCACAAGCACGTCAGGGTAGGTTATATATATTACAGCACATGCAAAAAATAATGAGTGCACCACGGCCACAGCTTTCAGAACTCGTTCCTCAAATTATTTCATTTAAAGTTCCTACCGATAAGATTGGTGCTATCATTGGATCGGGTGGTAAAACTATTCGGGAAATTACTGAAAAAACTGGAACAACCATTGATATAGAAGATGATGGTTTAGTCAAAATATTTGGTCATCCCGGTGAAAAGCTTGATCAAGCAGTTCTCTGGGTTAAAACTCTAGCAGGACAGATTGAGCGTGGCACCCGCTATCATGGTCGTGTTAAGCGTATTGCTGATTTTGGCATTTTTGTCGAAATTGCCCCGGGTGTCGATGGATTGGTGCATATTTCAACCATACCTCGTCAAGAACAGGAAAGCTTTATGAAAACTATACAAGTAGGTGAGCAACTTCTCGTAGAAGTTACTGACTATGACAGTGAAAATGGTCGTATACGCTTAAAGATTATTAAGTAAGAGTAATTATAATGCAGAATGTTATGGCTTCAGCATGTGTACGCTCAAGTGATCGGTTATATAACCGGCTCCGTCCCTTAAGCGTAACATATGATATATTTTCGTATGCCGCCGGCTCTACTCTTTTTCAGATAGGCAATACCAAAGTTTTATGTGCAGTAACACTTCAGAATGGTATCCCTCATTTCCTTAAGGGTAAAAAGAGCGGATGGTTGACTGCAGAATATGCGTTACTGCCCGTTTCTACACCCATACGCACCGTTAGAGAAATAACTGCAAACAAAAGAAGTGGTAGAACTATTGAAATTTCACGGTTAATAGGTCGAGCACTTCGTGCGGTAACTGATCTTACGATGTTGGGTGAGCAGACAATTTTCATTGATTGCGATGTGCTACAAGCAGATGGTGGCACACGAACTGCTTGTATAACAGGGGCATATCTTGCGCTCAAGGCAGCTCAAGAGCGCTGGACGGCTCTATCAATTTTACCACGGCCTCTGCTTACTGACGAGCTTGCAGGTGTATCAGTAGGCTTAGGTGAGCATGGACCCTTGCTTGATATGGACTTTGCTGAAGATAGCACCATTGATGTAGATTTTAATTTTGTTATGACTAGATCAGGTAAAGTGGTTGAGATTCAAGGATCAGCTGAACGAGCACCTCTTGACTGGGCTGATTATGAACATTTGCGCTTATTAGCTATTCAAGGATCCGGGGAGCTCTTTGCGTTTTTTGATAAACACCCCTATATATTTACAAAAGATCGTACACGATTATTGCGCAATCAGTCTCTTATTTTTCCTGCCTATGAGCCCTGATATAAACACTTAATGGAATTACTAGACTTTTTGCGTCATATACAAGATTCAAAAGCCCATGTGTCATCTGTCGTGCCATCTGTTTGGTCCTTTACAGGAACTACGTATCCTCTTCTCTTTTTCTCTCGCTTTTTTACACGTTTACAAGTAGTACGTCATGAGCAGGTTATAGTACTTGACGTTACGCAGTATGAGCTTGGCTCCATTTATGCTCATTGCCAAACGAGCTTTCTCGGTGTCAATGTCCTCTATTGGCTTAAAAATTTAAGCATACTTGATGAAGCGCAACGTACCCAACTTATTGCTTATGTGAAAGACTATACAGGGCCACACGCGCTCAGCTTTTTTCTTGATGCACCTATTTCTTCTGCAAGCTTACTGAGTATACAGCTTCCGGAGCGGCTTGATCGACGTGGTTATAAAGAGCTTTTCCATTTTTTCCAGGGGACCTATTGTCAAGACACTCAATTTATTACTTCTCTCTTTAAGCATCATGAAACGTTGACGCTTGACGAAGCATCGCTCATGCTCTGCTATCAGAGTTTGGGTGGGCGACGGCCTGAGAATTTTATTAATCGATGGCTTAACAAGATAATTACTCCGAAAAGATCGCTCTTCACGTTAAGTCGCTTATTCTTTGCTAAACACTATGACCTGTTTTTGCAAGAGTGGCTACAGTGTGAAGGCAATTACCCCGAGGAATTTTGGATACACTATTGGTCTGACCAGTTGTGGCAAGCGTGTATGTTTCTTTCATGTGTTGAAAAAGTTGGCAAAGAAGCAGCAAAAAAAATGGTCTATCGTATACCATTTTCGCTGAGTGATATTCAGCACGTTTCGCGTACCGAGCTTATTGTTGCTCACGATTTTCTCTACGCACTTGATTATCGGCTTAAAAATGGTACAGTATCTTGCGCTTTGGATCTTTTTTATTTTAAATTTTTATTTGGGCATTTTAAGCGATAGATGCTAACAATTTTTTGAAGAATTGCTTTAAAGAAGGAGTTGTCATGATTATTTCCAAAACTATTTCCAAAATTCTTGTGGGTGGGGTAATGCTTATAGGCAGTATGCTTGTGGCGGTGATCTCCGGCGAAGTCTTAGCCACCGAATTTCAAGATCAATTTCAAGATCAACTTCAAGAGCAACTTGTCGAAGCAATTGAACAGACCGATCCTGATCAGGTTCAGGTGATTATTAATAAGGGTGCTGATGTACGTGTTCTTTATACCAATGATACTATGCAGTGTGGTCCATTATTTTTTGCGATAGCTCAAAGTACTCAAGGTCCTAAAGCTCTAGAGCTCGTTAAGATATTGCTTGATACAGGAGCATCTACGCAGGGGTGTGTACATTATAACGACGTTACGTTTATGGGTGCACAAGAGTGGGCACAATATTTTATCGATGCTTTTGAAGAAAGGCAGCGACGTCTTGAGAATGCCAAAAATAACTCAGAAGAAGATGTGCTTTTTGAGTTACGTGGGCCAAGTAAAGAAGAATTAGAATCATGGATCGCTACAGCCCGGCAAATAAAAGATTTTATTGAAAATTATGCTGCTTCTCAAACCGTTCGGGTTGAATAATTCCGCCAGATATGATAATAGCCATTGCTTCTTGTCGTGTTAAATCGACAATTTTGCAATCAGCAGCTTGTGCAATAATATAGTAGCCAGTTGTTGGATTGGGTGTTGTGGGTATAAAAATACTCAAAAAGTGTTCTGCCTCGGTCGGTGAAAGTTCACGAGGCAGCTTGCGTGTTGCAAAGCCAAGGCTATAGATGCCTTTTCGCGGAAATTCTATTAAAATAACCGTTTGAAACGATGCCGTATCCTGAGAAGTAAATGCATGAACAAGTTGCTTAATACCAAAATAAATTTGGCGTACAAGTGGTACCCTGCTCAGTCCAGATTCTGCCCATCGAATTAAAGACGCAACTACAACAAATCTCAAAATAACGCCTAGTATAAGAATAACAATAAGCGCAAAGATAATTTCTGAGTGAGGGAACCGTTTAAGATAATCAGGTTCCAAGTTATAGAGTGGAGCAAGCCATGATTTTACAGCCCGAAGGGAAACAATGGCAAGACCGGCTGTCAGTGCAATAGGTAAAAGAGTAATCAAGCCGGTAAGAAATAGTGATCGTAAAGAGTATACGAAAGTTCGTACTATAGTAGTAAGTCGCCGTGTGATAGTGCTCATTATGCTTTCACCTGTTTTCGAATGTTTTTTCAAGTATTTGACAGATTGTATAAGCTACATTGTGGGCAACTTGTGTGGCATGATGATGAGATATATCTTCTACCATGATACGCAATAAAGGCTCTGTGCCCGAATAACGTACAAGCAAACGGCCATTTGTCAGATGTGATTGTGCCTGTAGTATACTATCTGCCAGCAATGGGTGCTCTAGGTCATACTTATGGTTAACGGGAACATTAATAAGTATTTGTGGATAATGAGCAAATGTCCTCATTGACCAATTATCCGAATATGAAAGTGTTTCAATAAGCTTAAGGGCAGTAATAATGCCGTCTCCTATAGGTCTTTGTGGATTTAGTATAATATGACCTGATGGCTCACCACCTATAAGTAAACGTTGTTGTATGAGCTGCTCAACAATATATTTATCACCAACGGGTGTTCGTACTAACTGTTTACCTTGTTGTTCAAGAAACTTCTCAAATGCCTGATTGCTCATAACAGTACCGACAATCTTTGTGCTTGTACTATACTCAGGATGAGCAAGTAAAAGTGCTAAAATATCATCGCCATTTTTTATTTCACCCTCATGATTAACTGCAATAACACGATCGCCATCGCCATCGAATGCAAAGCCCATATCTGCTTGATTTTTTATTACCTCTTGTTGAAGGTGATCGAGATACTGGGTGCCACAGGCTTGATTTATATTAACCCCATTAGGGATGTTATTAAGGGTAATAACTTGTGCACCAAGCACAGAAAATATTCGCGGGGCAACCCGATAGCTTGCCCCATTGGCGGTATCAAGAATTATTTTTTTGCCGGTAAGCATATGAGAAGAAAATAAGCTGGTAACAAACGAGCAATACGTATCTTCCCCCGTCGTCCAGATAACTTCTTGTCCGAGTGTTTGATAACCCTTATTATTACTGGAGGGGGCGTTTAGGCTATAGTGTACTATACGCTCAACTAGCACACGTTCATCATCAAACGTCAATTTGCCTGTTCCGCCATCGATAATCTTAATACCATTATCATGCCAGGGGTTATGTGAGGCAGAAATGATAAGCACGCAATCAAAAAGTTTTGTGTAATGTGCTATTAGTGCTCCAGCAGGTGTTGGTAGAATACCGCCATTATAAAGCTTAATGGGCGAAAGTAAGAGTCCTGACGTAAGAGCCGCTTTAATGAAAGAGCACGATATACGTGTATCATGAATAAGTAATACATGTGGTTCTCGTTGATATTTGTCACATGCCCATGTAGCAAGGGCTTTTCCCAGAATGGGAAGTTTATCAAGAGTGAGCAGACCTGTGCCAACGTGATCTCGAATGCCATCAGTGCCAAATATGTTTGATATGTTCACGATACTTCCTGTTTAATAATAGTTGCATAAAGGGGCTTATAGCTTACCAGTTTAATATCTGCTGGCAATAGAAGTTGATGCTGGGTTGGTTGAACCAGCGTTTGCCCTATAGTAAGTGTAGCATAATTGATATGGAGCCCAAGCTCTTCATGCATAAGGTCTTGCAGATGTGAACGTGTGCCGCCCAGTGTAACCGTAATCTGTTCAGGCTCTAGTACTGGTGCTTGATTCAGTGCTTGATCAGGCATATTATACAAGCATATCGGTACCGTGAGAGTAACTTCGTGATAGCGTGAACCACTCATGAGAGACCACAACAAAAAGCCAAGAATACCAGAGCTTACTTTAAGAAGACTACTGCTTATGAACCCTGCAAGGCTTATGCGCATGGTGATGTGTGCCTTTTGTTCACATTGTTGAGATCAATATAACGCTGCAAGAATATAAGCGTTTGATGTGCTGTTAACGATTCTGCAATACTTTCTTGCAATATAAGATCAAAAAGACCTGTTTCAGGACAGGTGGTTATAATAAGCGAATCAGTTTTGCTGGTAATGACAAGAGCTTGCTGATACCAATAAGGCAGCGTTTGAGCTTGTGTAGTGATAAGCATATTTTGTGCAGGGTCGGCCAGCGTAACCTGTAATGCTCGCAAGATACCGTGATGATTAAGCCAGAGTACGAGTGGCTTTTCAGCACCACACGCATCAAGCGCCATAGCTATAAGCTCTTTCTTTACATGAGCATTAATAATACATGCCTGCGTAAAAAATACTTGTAAACTATCAGTGCGCTCAATCATACAAATAAGCCTTCTCTGTTTATTAAGCGCTTGTAAGCAGGCGGCAATAAGCTCTTGTGGCCACTGTTTTTCGTCATGTGCACCGATAATACGCTGTTTATAGGTGATAAAGTTTTTTTGTAATCTTTCCTGATGAAGAATGCCTATAAGCATAAGTGTTACTGGCGCACCAATAAAAAGAGCCATGCTTATAGTAGTTAATTGTGCATAGTAGGCTACAAGCACAAGCACACAATATCCATAGAATAGCAGCAGAAGAACTTTATCGTGCTCTTTGTTGAGCCATCGTGAAAAATAATAGATTACTGTTGAGAAAAAAAATACCTCACAATAATCACGCCACGTTAGTATGTCTACATACCTAGTAACCATGGTGCATACGTGTTCAAGATACTGCATTCACGTGGTTCCCCTAAAATTAAGACATGGTAAAAATGGTAAAAAGATGCTCAAAGCTCACTTGCTACTATAAACGAGAGATAGGTGATTTGCCAATAATTTATCAGCGTTATTTTTATGTAATCATTATCTACACAAAAAATGTTGAAAAAAATCCCTTTAAATACGAATCCTTAAAATTATGAGGAGTAATTATTGAGCAGTACCTTCCTTTAAGTATATAAAGGAGATAGGGGGTGCTTATGTCGCAATTTAAATGGTTGGAATATTCTCTGTTGTTGACTTTCGTGCTTTCAGATCCCTTGATGTATGGTCATGGGTTTGGTGGAAATACGCTTGTAAGATGTAATGGCCACTGGAAAACAATAGAACAAATTCATGAATGGCTTCCTAAAAAGCCGACAAGGGTGAAGAGCTATTATAACTCTCATGTAGCTGTAATAAGGGGCGTAAAATCAGCGGGTAGTAGCGTGACGAACTGCTATTTTAAGATTGGCCTTGCCAAGTTCTTTGTCGATGAGATTATTTGTACACCAACACAAAGGTTTTGGATGCCTAAAATCAAGAAATGGATTTCTGCTTATAAACTTAGAAAGGGAGATGTTCTTTTAAGTGATCATAAAAAGTTGATACCTATTGCTGATATAAGATTTGTTAAAAGGCCTCTTAAAGTCTACGCACTTGAGATCGAAGGATCTCATAATTATTTTGTAGGGCATCATTCTATTATTACCCACAATATGCCACTACCAGCTTTAGCTGCTGGTTTGGCCATTGCCTTTGGTGAAGGGGCGGTAGCAGGTGGCGCTGCTGGTTCGTTTTTTGGGCCCGTTACCATTGTAGATGGTATAGCTATTGGGGGATTATGTGGGCTTAGCATTCAATACTTTGCAGGCAGTCGAGAGCAACCAAAATATTATCTTGATTTCAATGCTGACGAAATCGTTAAATATCGCAATACTGTAGATCAAATAGAGAATAACCCTAAAGAAGATGATAAGAAGGTTAAGAATGATAATGCCCAAGCCCCTGGCAAGCCTACCGAGAAAGATGGGTATGAAGTTTCTAAAAAATGGAATGGCGATAAAAAAAGGCATTTGAGAACAGGGCAATATGGCTGGCCTGACAAAAGCGGAAATCTATGGGTACCCTCGGGGCCAAAGGGTCATGGAGGTCCCCATTGAGATGTGGTTGACAAGTCAGGGAGGCATAAAAATATTGTTCCAGGAGGACGAGAACGTGGAGCAAAATAATATAAAGGGAAGTATTAAATTAATATGTAAATCTGTTTGGTTTTACTCAAGCACTGATGAAGATCTGTTCTTTGAGTGGATACAACGAATTCCCTCTATAATTAAGTTTGATGCACTTTATGACGAACTATAGTGACCCCCCTGCGTTAAGACACGAAAATAGATTTATTTAGGAGTCATGTTAACCTCCGAAGGGTTAGACTGGTTTTGTAACTTAAATTGTGCAAATAACTGTTGTCTTGTAGGCACAACTCTTAAAGCGAAAATGAGGTTTGGCGTGTGATAGTTAAGCGCCTGATGAGGTCGTTTTTGATTATAAAAATCAACATAGCTCCGCAAAGCTACTCGAGCCTGATCCACAGTATCAAAACTGTGCAGGTAAACGTTTTCGTACTTTATAGTACGCCATAATCGTTCGACATGAGCATTATCAGCCCAGCGACCCTTGCCATCCATGCTCACCTTTATACCGTTTCCTTCTAATTGTACGATCCAAGAGGTACTGGTAAACTGGCATCCTTGGTCGCTATTAATAATCTCCGGTATGCCATGCTTCAAGGCGTTTTCAAGTGCTTCAAGACATGATTGCGTATCAAGAAAAGTAGATAAGCTCCATCCCATAATTCTTCTGCTAAAGACATCGAGCAAGCACACTAAATAAACAAAGCCAAGTCGTACCTTTATATAGGTGATGTCAACGGTCCATACCTGATTAGGGCGATCAATGCTAAGTTCACGTAGAAGATAGGGGTATACTTTGTGTCCCCGATCTCGTATAGTTGTTTTCTTTGTAGGATAAACAGCTTTTATGCCTGCAAGAGCGAGCAATCCTTGTAACCTCTTGTGATTGATAACGAAGCCTCTTTGCCTCAGAGCAACAAGAATACGGCGATAGCCATAAAATGGTGTTTCTTGATAAATACTTCTAACCTCATTCAATATAGTCGCATCGTTACTTTTTAACGGCCTCGGTTGATAATACATCATGCTTCTCGCAACACCCAAAAGTTCGCATTTTCTTTTTATACCTATCGCTTCATTACCGTGCTCAATCATCTCTTTGCGTTTTTCACTACTTAACGTTTGAGCACATGTCCTAAAAAATCACGTTCCGCAGTTAATTGTCCAATAACACGATGCAATCTATCTATTTCTGCTTTATGGTCTACTTCTCGCTTATCTTCAAAGATCTTATTGCTCTCTTCCTCCAGCTGCTTTTTCCATGCAAATATTTGACTTGCTGAAATGCTATACTCTTGGCATAATTCTGCAACTGTTTTCTTTTCTTTTAGGGCCTCTAGAGCTACCTTACTCTTAAATGAACTTCCATGTTTCTTGTATATTCTTGCCATGCTTTACCCCAGTAATAGTGATGATCTTTTTGCATCATTATACTCCCCAATTTCTCCAATTACACGTGTCTGATTTCTAGGGGTCATTATAAACTATATCTATACCTAAAAAGTAATGTGATACCTGATGAGGATTTACGAGAATTAATTGCACTATTTTATCGCTATAAAGTTGACATGAAGCAACTAGAAATTTTTTTAAACAATGATAATCAAGCATGGTTCTATGAAGGCAAAAAAGCCTATTGGCATAAGCGAGTATTTGGCGTACGCTCAGGCAAAGATACTCAAAAAATGAGAAAATATAATAAGTAGATCTCGATTTCTTTGAGACTTATAATATAATGATTATTTGAAAAACATTTTTTTTATTTGACATGAAAGCCCCTGTTGAAAAGATTAGCATTAATACAATTATTACAAGACTACGCTCCGTTAGCACAAGAAGAGATTATATTTAAGCACAAAATGATTGCTTTTATAGAGCAAAACCCGAGCTGTTTTGAAAGATCTTTGGAGATCGGGCACATAGCTGCATCATCATGGTTGCTCAATAAAGATGGATCAAAGGCGCTTCTTACTCACCATGCCAAACTTGATACATGGTTTTAGCTTGGTGGCCATTGTGATGGAAATCCAGATGTTTTAAGTGTTGCTATTAAAGAAGCTCAAGAAGAGTCTGGTATTGTCAAAATTGTCCCTGTGTATAACGATATTTTTGATATCGATATACATCTTATTCCGGCAAATAGTCGTGAAAAAGCACATTATCACTATGATGTACGGTTCTTGTTGCAAGTTATTAGTGATGAGCAGGTTGTAGCAAGCAGTGAATCGAAAGCATTACGATGGATAGGAAAAGATTTAGCTGCATTGCCCACTCAAAATCCATCGGTCATACGCATGTTTAAAAAATGGGTGCATTAGTATACCTTGACAAGAGTATCGAGAAGGCTGGTTGTGAGCTGGGCAAACCGTCTAGTTTATAACAAACTTCAAGGACTCTCCCTTTCTTGGGCACACAAAATGTTATAGCTCTATAAGCTCGTCGTAAAAGATGCTTGACTTTGCGATGAAGATATTTAAAATTCTAACTATAACAAATTTTTAATTCAAGATAAATTTTAAACAGTATCTAAAAATAAGGCAATAAAATGACTGCACTAAATGCTAATAAAATCATCGTGGCTACATGTTGTGTACTTCTGCTAGGGACTTCTCAGCTTTTAAGTATGGACCAGCTTGATCAATTACAACAGAATTTAAACCAAATGCAGCTTAACCAATTGCAAATTGACCAATTGCAGGTTCAACTTGATGAGCAGTTGTTAGATGCAGCTTACAATGGAGATGCTACTGAAGTTGCGAGGCTACTTCAAGATAGAGCTGACGTTAATTGTGTGGATCATAATGGCATTACACCTCTTATGAATGCAGTACTTGATGGACCTATAGAGATGGTTAGCATGCTCATGAAAGCTGGCCTGCCATACGAAGCTCGAAGAGCGAAGTGTGATGCTGACGTTAATCGTGCTAATATAGGAGGTGAGACTGCTCTTTACTGGGCAACCAATCGGGTGTATAGAAATAGTTAGAATGCTTCTAGAGCACAGTGCTGATGTTAATCATGCGGACAATATTGGCACCACTGCTCTTATGTTGGCAGCTCATCATGACTATATAGAAATAGTTAATATGCTTCTAGAGCACGGTGCTAATGTTAATGATGTTCATAAGTTTGGTTTTACTGCTCTACTCGCGGCGGCTTGCAGTAAGCATACGGAGATGCTAATTAGAATGCTTGTACGTTATGGTGCTAATATACCTTCCACGTTATCTGCTCAAGATAGAGATAGTATTACACAAGCAATAAGGAATAGCGGAGTTTCACTGCTGGCTTTGGCAATTATCACCAGGGATAGAGAAAGCATTACAAGGCTTCTTTCAAGCTGTGCCATTGGTGCTCGATATGAGTTTGGCATGACGGTGTTGCATTGGGCTGTTACTCAAAATTATGAAGCTCTTGTTGAAGATTTACTTGCTAATTACAACCTTAATCTGAACGTACAAGATGAAGATGGTAATGCTCCACTTCATTATGCTGCACGTAATGGTAATGATGTTGCTCTTCAAGTGTTAATTGCTCATAGTGCAAGTATTAATGCTGTAGATAACGATGGCAACACAGCGTTACACTTGGCAATACGACAAGGTCATGCAGGCGCAGTTCAGGCACTCATTGCCGCCGGCGCTGACCATATCATAAGAAATACAAGAAATCAGACACCGCTTGAGCTAGCATATGAGTATAGGAATGATGCTATTATTGACATGCTCAACAGAGAGATAATTATACCTGAGATTTTGCGAGATCAGCAGCTCTTTGAACACTTGCGAGCTCAGGGTAGAAATGTTCCGGCTATTGGTATGTCTGAAGAAATCATAGCACGTATAGTTGGCTTCTTGTCTAACCCTAATTCTAATGTTAACTCTTAAATTTGAGTACATAGTTGACCAAACACACCGACACCTTTCTGCATCTACTATAGCTTAATGAGCCTCTCATGCTCTATAAAAATAAGCTTTTTAGCAGAATTTTTTATTGGTGTTAACGCGAGCCAATATCTTAACTAGACAATTCTGCTATTTTGTATTAAATTTGAAATTAATATTGAAATTAATCTTAATAATCTAGCGCATGAGTTCATAATTATATGGTTAATTTAAATTATTATTAAGCAACCCTTTAGCCGAAATTAGTAGGTGAACATATGAAGATGGGATATATGATGAAATGTAAGGTAGTGCTGGCGGTGTTTATACTGTCTCTGCAGTTTGTGCCTGCACTTAACTCAATGAATATTGAAGCACTGCTTGCTAAGCAGGATCAAGCAGAACAAAGGATGAAGCGTAATGAAGACTTACTTCATGCGGTAGCTCAAGGAGATGAGCACACCGTTGGCATGTTGCTTCAAGAGGGAGTTGATCTTGATTACACTGACCATGAGGGAAACACACCTCTTCATAGAGCTGCTAGATTGGGCTTTACGAATATAGCCGATCAGCTTATTAATTATCAGGCGCCTATCGATGTTATTAATGAGCACGGCGAAACACCCCTTTATTTGGCAGCTGTTAACAATAGACAACCACTGGTTGCTATATTGCTTGCTAACCGGGCAGATGCTAACAAAAAGGATTACTTGGGGTCTACTGCTTTACATAGAGCGGCTAGGCTAGGTTGGACCGCAATCGTTAAGTGCCTACTTCAAGCTGAAGGAATAGCTATTGATGCGACTAATGCGCAGAATGAGACACCTTTATTGTTAGTACTTTTGTATAACAATGTTGATATTGCACAAATTCTTATAGCTCGTGGAGCAGATGTCACTATTGCTAATGCACGGAGATCTACACCACTTCATAAGGCAGCTGCGACCCACGATATTGAAGGGGCCGGTATAATTGAATCCCTCATAGCTCATGGTGCCAACGTTAATGCTTTAGATAATGATGGCTATAGCCCTCTTTTTTGGGCAATGTCATTCAATAACCAGTATGGGGTAATACAATTGATTGCTCATGGTGCTCAAATTAATCAACTTGGTGATTTGTTTAATCAAATTAATGAACATGATGAACACGAACCGCAGGTACTGCGAGAGATGGTTACAGCGCCTCTTGCGCTCGCGGCATTATTAGGCAATGAAGCTGAAGTTAAGCGTCTTCTTGAAGCACTGTCCCGACAAGAGATTGATGCGCAAGGCATACGTGGCATGACAGCATTACACTGGGCTGTAACTCAGGGTAATCTGTCGGTAGTTACAGCATTGCTGCGGCGTGCAAGCTGGTCAATACAAAATGCAGAACACCTAACACCTCTTGATTTAGCTGAAAGACTTAGGCAAGAAGCACAAGCTTGTGGTGACCAGCTACGTACACAACTTTATCAAGACATTGCCGATGCTATTATCGATAGCGTCACCCAAGGAATGATTGGTAGTACTATCGGCCAGGGCCTTGCTCAGCGTACTCAAGCAGGACGTGAACGCGGTGCACCAGCAGAAATGATCAGAATAATAGCGGCAGAAATTGGACGAGGAGGAATACCAGGAAGTTCGTCTAGAATATAAATATTAGACGTATATCATAGCGAGGAGGAGGTATAAAGATGGTGACTATGAGCACTTATAAAATGGTATTGGCTACATGCTGTATGCTTCTGGTAGGTCCCTCTCAACTTATAAGTATGGATCAACCTGATCCAAATCAGCTTCAGCTTAATATGCAACTAATAGTGGCAGCAGCAAATGGAGATACAGATAGCGTAATATCCTTACTCAGGGAAGGTGCTGACGTTAATTATGCTAATACTGCTGGCGCCACAGCTCTTACAGTTGCAGTTAGGCAGGGCCATAGAGAGATAGTGAGATTGCTTATAGAATATGGCGCTAACGTTAATCATGCCGATGGGTATGGTATTACTGCTCTATTGGATGCTGCTCGTAATGGACGTATAGATATAGTCCAACTGCTTATGGAGCATAAAGTTAATGTTAATCATGTCGATGGCTATCGCAGGACTGCTCTGATGTATGCTGCTCAGCATGGACATACAGATATAGTTAGATTGCTCATAGAGCATGATGCTGATATTAATCATGTCGATAATAATGGTGACTCTGTTTTTACGTTAGTTGCTCTTAATGATGATATTGAAACGATAGAGTTGCTTAGAAATCACGGAGCTGACGTTAGGCATCCACGTGAGCTTGAGCGTCCTGCTATCCTGAAGGTAGGTTGTAAAATGTTACAAAGTTCAGATCAACAACGTGAAAGCCTCAAGGAAGTACTTATATGGCTTGTATGCCGTGGCATACGAGCATCTTCTGCTTTTTTAGATAAAAAAAACAAAGGGTATGACGGGGAAACGTATGAGCTGGCGTTACGTCAGGCTGGCATTTCGCCGCTGGCTCAGGCAATTATCATGAGAGATAGGGATAGTGTTATAGATATTCTTAGCAGGCATCAAGACAGACATCGGGAAAGTGCTTCAATTTTTCAAGGGATTATCAATCGTTTTAGAGCTGAGCCTGTTCACGTTAAAGTTAATGCTCAAGATGAGTTTGGCATGACAGCGTTACACTGGGCAGTTGCTCAAAACTATAACGAACTTGTTGAGCTTTTACTTAATGAATACAACCCTGATCTAGGCATGCAAGATAACGACGGTAATACTGCTCTTCATTATGCAGCACGTAATGGCAATGATGTTATTTTACAGGTGCTACTTGCTCATGATGCAGATATTAACGCTCAAAATGCACAGGGCAATACGCCGTTACATTTGGCACTACAATATGGCCACGTAGATATAGTTCAAACACTGCTTAATGCTCATGCTGATTATACCGTAAGAAATACGAGAAATCAGACACCGCTTGATGTAGCACATGAACGCGGGGATACTGCCGTTCTGGATGTGCTCAGCAGAGAGATAATTATACCTGATATCTTGCGCGATGACAGACTCTTTCAACAATTGCAAGCTCAGGGTAGAAATGTTCCGGCTATTGGTATGCCCGAAGAAATTATAGCCCGTATAGTTGGGTTTTTGCCTAACCCTAACTCAAATGGATAAACAGCAGCTTAAAAGCAGTTATGAATAAGTGTCATGAGTTTGCTTGGCAAAATAGTAAGAGCTCGCTATAGTTATAGAGATACTTTGAGTACTGACTTCAGGATTACATACTATGGCTACAGGGCACAAATCTGCCACACGAATAGATTATACTACAGATCATACTGCAATAGTTCTTACAGGCGATAGACCTACAGGTCCATTACATTTAGGTCATTATGTTGGATCGCTGGCAAATAGATTAGTGCTTCAGGAGAAATATAAGCAGTTCGTTATGATTGCTGATGTTCAAGCATTGACCGATAATTATGAAGATCCTCAGAAAGTACGTGATAATGTGCTTCAAGTTGCTCTTGATTATTTAGCAGTCGGTATTGATCCACGCAAAACAACTATCTTTATACAATCGCTTATTCCTGAGATTGCCGAACTTACAGTATTTTACTTGAATCTCGTAACGGTTAATCGCTTAAAACGTAATCCGACCGTCAAAGCTGAAATTCAGCAAAAGGGTTATGGCGAAAATATCCCTGCAGGATTTTTTGTATATCCGGTGAGTCAGGCTGCCGATATAACCATAGTTAAAGCTAATATTGTTCCTGTCGGTGAAGATCAGCTTCCTATGATTGAGCAAACAAATGAAATCGTACGGACGTTTAATCGTATCTATAAAACCAGTGTATTAGTTGAAGCACAAGCACTTATCCCTAAAGTTGCCCGTTTGCCTGGTATTGATGGTCGAACAAAAATGAGTAAATCTTTGGGTAATGCCATTTTTCTTTCAGATTCACCAGATGAGGTAGCGCGTAAAATACGAAGCATGTATACCGATCCCAACCATATACACGTAAATGACCCAGGAAAGGTTGAAGGCAACCCTGTATTTGAATATCTTGATATATTTGATCCTGATGCTCAAGAAGTTGAACAACTTAAAGAGCATTATCGGCGAGGTGGTCTTGGTGATGTTGTTGTCAAAAAGCGTCTTTTTGAGGTATTAGAGCATTTTTTAACACCTATTCGTGAGCGCCGTGCTCAACTAGCACAAGATCCCCTTGAGGTTATGCGTATACTTGAAGCAGGAACTATACATACACGAACTATTGCAGAAGAGACCATGCTCCAAGTGCGTGAAGCTATGAAGCTAAATTATTAGAGATACTATTAATTTTCTCAAGTTGATTGTGCTATGCTTATCTTGAATCGTTTTTCAAAAAAACTAGAAAAGGATCATGTGCATGAGCAAAGCACTACACAAGCATATACGGGCTGTATATAAGGAGCCCAAGAACCGCCTGTTTTCGCTCGTTGCTGCATTAGTACTTGCTCTGCTTGTGGGTATTACGGTCAAGTTTTACTGGTACCAAGCCCATACGGAAGCTTCTCAAATAATTGCTGATGATATGGATCGGCTTGAAGCGATATTTAAATCAATTAATGACACTAGTCACATTATAGATTTTGAGGGCGACAGAAATCCTATTAATTTTTTAAACGTTAAAAGCTTTGTTGGTTCTGCAGTGGGATCAATGAATTTAGCACATCCTGATATGTGGCAAGGGCCTTATCTTACGAGCAACCCAACCGTGCAAAATAAGCTTTACGATGTTGTAAAAACACGTTCCGGTTACTTTATAGTTCCGGGTAACGGCGTTAAGTTACCTAGTGGCCAAGTTTTTGGTAAAGATATCACTATTACTCCAACCACAGATGTGCCAGCGCTTGTAAAGCATCTTGCCGTACTCACCTACAATAATAAACCATTAATCAGAGAGCTTAGTATTAATCAGCCTGTACGTATTGTTACAACCCTTGCAGAAGATCTCGCTGATGCTCATGAACAAGATTAAGCAGGCTCTACGAAGTTTCCAGCAAGCTTTTTTGAGCCATGAGTAAACTTGATCGTTAAGTAAACGTGCTGAGTGTCTCGCTGTTCTATTTTCTCTATCAAGCCATGACCAAACTTCTCATGCTTAACCCATTGCTGAAGTTGCCAGGTGGCTGGAGCTTGTGCGGGGGTATAGGTATTTTTATCGTGCTGCTTACGCATAGCAGGAGTAAGCCATTCGTTAAAATACTGCTGTGTATGCGATGGTTGCCACGTAGAGCTATCATCTTGCCTAACAGGACCGAGAGTAAGCTCTTTAACAAAGCGTGAGCTTTTTTGTTCAGTAAGCGTACCATATATAGAACGAAAACGTGCATTGGTAATAAGAAGACGTTCACGTGCTCGTGTTATGCCAACATAAAAAAGCCGTCGCTCTTCTTCAAGTAATTCAGGGACAGTTACTGCATGGCCGCTTGGCAAAACGTTTTCTTCAAGACCTGTGATCATTACTGTATCGAACTCAAGTCCTTTTGCTGCATGAAGAGTCATGAGCGAAATGTATTCTTGTTCGTCATTGGTATGTGTGCGGGCATCTTGTAGAAGAGAAACTTCATCAAGAAATGCTTCTATGGATACAACACCACGTTCTTGCATAGCACGTAGCGCTTGCGTAAGCTCTTTAACGTTTTCTGCTTTTGCTAGCGCTTCTTGGGCATCAAATGAAGTTTTAAGATGACTTATGTACTGAGTGTTACGTAGCACAGATTCAAGTGTGTTATATGCGTTATCGGTACGTGAATATGATGAGAAGAGCTTGATAAATTGCTCAAGAGATTCTTGTTTTGCCTGAGGCAAGAGCTTATTATTAATAAGCATATAGGCAACGTCAATAAACGTTAAAAAAGGATGCTGATCCCAAACCTCCATAAATAATTCTTGAAATTTTTCACCCAAACCTCTGCTTGGAGTTGCAATGGCACGCATAAAAGAGAAGCGATCAAAAGGGTTTACTATAAGACGTAAGTAGGCCAATAAATCTTTAATTTCTAGACGATCATAAAACTGTATACCACCTATAATTTTATAGGGTACCGAATGACGGATAAGCGCTTCTTCAAGAATTCGTGATTGATAATGTGATCGATAGAGCACCGCTAGTGACGAAAGTTTGCCAAAATTTGGGTTTTTTGCCAAAGTGGCTAGCATTTCAGCTTCCTGATAGCCAGAAGTACATTTGAGCAATCGCACACAATCTGATCCTGAACGCTGTGACCAGAGGCGCTTAGGATTGCGCTGCCGGTTATGCATAATAACAGAATGAGCAGTATCTAAAATTGGTTGTACTGATCGATAATTGTGCTCAAGTGTCAGTCTTCGGACCTCAGGGAAATCACCCGTGAAGTTCATAATATTAGTAACTGTTGCGCCACGCCACGAATAGATAGATTGATCTTCATCGCCAACAACGCAGAGTGAATTGATAGCAAGATCACCTAACTCAGTTAACGCAAGCGCTTTGAGCAATGCGTGCTGAACATGATTGGTATCTTGGTATTCATCAACCAATACGTGACGTATGTGCTGATTGAACGCATACTTGAAGTTTGGACTATTTTTAAATAGTTTAAGCGTTTCAAGCAAAAGATCGTCAAAATCAAGGCAATGTGAGAGATTTTTCTCTTGTTCGTATGCCCTATAAATTTGCCTCATGAGCGGATCTTGAAGTTGGTTTTCATCAACACAAGCTGAAATAGCATCGTTTTTAAGACGTGAAACGAGAGAGATAACCTGACGTGCTGTAATTCTTTTTTGAAGAGCATAACGTTGTATAAGTGTTCGAACCATTTTTTCTTGATCAGCTTCATCAAGAATGGAAAAATCAGGTGTTGTAAGTAAATGATTATGAGTTTTTAAAATTCTGAGGCAGTAGGCGTGAAAGGTGCCAACATAGGGAACAACCGAAGTATCACCTAAAAATGAAATAATGCGCTCTTTCATCTCACGTGCTGCTTTGTTGGTAAAGGTAAGAGCAATAATAGATTCAGGTGGAACGCTGTGACTCAAAACAAGATGGGTGATACGAGCAGTTATGACGCGCGTTTTACCGGAACCAGCCCCAGCGCATATAAGCAGAACACCATCTTTTTGGCTTACTGCTTCTTGTTGCTCAGGATTGAGGCTTTTGGTAAAGAATTGTGTAAATTTTTTGTTACGTTCTAAGTTTGTTGTTTCTGTGTCCATGTATTAAAAATGTAAATTAAAAGTTTCTCACGGTATAGTGGTAATATGTTTGCTCTTAGTGTAGCCTAGCTTGATATTCTCAGCAATACCTATTATTCAGAAATGTATGACTTTGTTATATTAAGACGTGCACAAGTAGCAGCGGTAGCAAGATAATTAGTGGTTATCAAAGAAATTCTAATGGTGAAAATTATAGGCAAGCCTATTTGCTGGGTATATCCATAACATCAGCGTTTCCATGCTCAAGTGCTACATCAAGCGGTGTCTTTGGCTTGAGCACCAAGCAGTATCTGAGCTATATCGGCGTGATTCTGTTGTATTGCTAACTGCGGAGCTGTATGGCCGTCATTATTTACAGCATTAATATCAGCACTATCAATAAGTAATGTTCTAACGCCATGGGTGTTACTGTGAAGGACGGCGTAATGTAATGCAGTATTACCATCAGCATGCTGTGCGTTAATGTTAGATTGAGCGTTGCCGGCAGCCATAGCATATCGTGCAACTAAAATAACAATCTCAGGAGGAACCGCTTGCCCTGCCGGTGTATGACGCCATAATTCTTATATGTTTATCAATGAGATCTACAATTTCATGGTGATTATTTTGCTGGGCAATAGTCAGTGCTGATTTACCTGCATTATTCAAAAGGTCAACTTGAGCACCATGGCTGAGAAGAATCTGAACAACATCTTTTGCTTTTATTTCAGCTGCGTGAACGAGAGCAGTTTCGCCGCGCTTATTAGTGTGATTGACGTTAGCGCCAGCCTCTATAAGCATTTTAACTATCTCTATTGTTTTTCCAAATCTTGTCGTAAACATAAGAGCAGTCCAGCCACCGTCCTCGGCATGATTAATATTAGCTTCAGCTTCTATGAGCATTTTAACTATATCTGTATATCCACTAAAAGCTGCCATGGTAAGAGCTGTATTACCGTGCTTATCGGCGTGATTAACACCAGCTTTATGTTCTATAAGCACGTTAACTATATCTGTCTGCTTTTCGTTAGCTGCCCACATAAGAGCAGTATTGCCATCAATATCAGCATGATTGACGTCAGAATCAGCCTCTATAAGCATTTTAACTATATTTGTGTGCCCATTATAAGCTGCCAATATTAAAGGGTCCCAGCCGTAACGATTAGTGTGCTTAATATTGGCCTTCTGGCCTAATAAGGAGATAACAGTATTTTTGTCGCCTACTGTTGCTGCCTCTAATAACTGATCAGCAAGCTGAAAATCCATGCTCATGAGTTGATGTGAGCCAAATAAGAAGATACCAAAATGTGCTAGTGCCAGGATATACTTGTTCATATTGTGCCTTTGTTAAAGCTATATCTTATTTAAAAATAACAATCTTGTAATTGTTATTTTAACTCATTGCTCTGTTCTGTGTCAAATGAGTTAGAATTAAAACTACAGGGTTGAGCAGAAATAGTATGAGGAAAGTTAAGAATTAGAGTCAGCGTTAGGCAAGAAGTGAACTATACGAGCTATAATTTCTTCAGGCATGCCAATATTGGGAACATTTCTACCTTGAGCATGCAAGTGCTGAAAAAGTTCCTGATCACGCAAGATATCAGGTATAATTCTCTCTCTGCTCAACATATCAATAAGGGCAGTATCCCCGCGTTCATGTGCTACATCAAGCAGTACCTGAATCATATGTGCATTACCTTGCCGTATTGCTAAGTATAACGGTGTATTGCCGTCATTATTTCTCGTGTTAATATCGGCACCATCGCTCAGTAATGTTCTAACGCCATAGGTATTATTATGAAGGACAGCGTAATGTAATGCAGTATTACCATCACTATCCTGTACGTTGACGTTGGATTGAGCACTGCCAGCAGTCATGGCATATTGTGCAACTAAAGCAGCAATTTCAGCAGGAAGGTTTTCCAGTGTACCATTTTGGCCGGCTCTTTGTATTAAATGAAATACAGCTTGATTTGCATATTTTTCGAAAATATCAACAATGTTAGGATGATTATTTCTGAGGGCAAGGGTTAGTGCTGAGTCACCTGCATCATTAAAAAGATTAACTTGAGCATTATGGCGCAGTAACATAAGAACAATATCTTTATGGCCATTACGTGCTGCTAATGTAAGCGGTGTTGTACCACTCGATTTGGCAGCATTAACATGAGCTCCATGGTCTAAGAGCAGTTTAACTATATTACTATGGCCTGTAGCAGCTGCATAATGTAGTGCGGTAGCATGATTAATATCAGTAGCGTTAAGGTCAGCCTTGCTTTCTAGGAGGAGCTCGGCGATATCATAATGGCCGTAAAATGCTGCAAATTGAAGTGCTGTTACGCCAGGAGCATCATAATTACTATAAGCTCCTTGCTCTAATAACGCAGTAACCTTGTTAATGTCACCTCGAGTTACAGCGTCAACTAATTCTTCATTGATTCTGGTATTAATGAGACTTATAATTTCAGGACAATTACGTCGCTGAGCGATGGTCAATGCTGATTCGCCTGCATTATTTAAGAGATTAGCTTGAGCATTATGGGTGAGAAGAAGTCGAACAATATCTACGTATCCTTTTTGAGCCACTAGTATTAAGGCAGTATTGCCATCATTATTGGCGTGACTAATGTTAGCATTGTGCAGTATAAGCATTCTAACTATTTCTAGATGTCCCCTAAAAGCTGCCCATGTAAGAGCAGTATAGCTATCACGAGCAATATGATTAACGTCAGCGTTATGACCTAGAAGCAATCTAACTATATCTATATGTCCCTTTATTACCGCCCATATAAGAGCAGTCATGCCATCCTTATCAGTATGATTAACGTCAGCGTTATGACCTAGAAGCAATCTAACTATATCTATATGTCCCTTTATTGCCGCCCATATAAGAGCAGTTGTGTCATCTTTATCAGTGTGATTAACATCAGCGTTATGCTTTATAAGCAGCCTAACTATATCTATATGTCCTCTTATTGCTGCCCATATAAGAGTAGTCGTGCCATAGTTATCAGCGTGATTAATGTCGACGCCCTGCTCTAGTAAAGAAACCGTACCGTCTTTGTCTCCTGTTCGTACTGCCTCCAGTAATTGCTCATTAAGTTGAAGTTGGAGCTTCTGGTTAGCATCATGCATGCTCATAAGCCAGTTTGAACCTAATAGAAAGATGCTAAAACTTGCTAATATAAAAACGTATCTGTTCACGTCATGTCTTTATTTAAGCCATTTTTTATTTGAAATGACAATCTTGTAATTATTATTTTAGCTGGTGCTCTGTGCTATGTCAAACGAGTCAGACGTAACAATTACATGCGTGAGCAGTGATAACGAAACAATTTTGCGATAAAATCAAGCACAAGTTATGGTTTTAAGTTCACTCTATTCAGAAGGCTCTTCAGCTTCTGGCTTCCAAGAACGTAAAAATTCAATAAGGGGTGCTATTCCCTCGGGTGAAAGTGCTGAAATAAAAACATGGGGCTGATAGCGAGAAAGTGCTTGCTCAAGTGATGGCAGGTCTGGTACTTTGTCAACTTTGTTAAATACATAGAGCATTGGTTTGTCGGCAGCACCAAGTTCCTCAAGGACATCATGAACAACACGTATATGAGATTCCCAGTTGGAGTCTGATAGATCTACAACTTCGAGCAGAAGATGAGCATGCGTAAGCTCAGAGAGCGTTGATTTAAACGCCTCAATGAGATGATGAGGTAATTGCTGAATGAATCCGACAGTGTCAGAAATAAGCGCTTTTTTTGTACCATCCGTATAGAATTCGCGTGTTGTGGTATCAAGCGTGGCAAAGAGCTTATTTTCAGCAAGAACTGAACTTTTGGTCAGAGCGTTAAGGATAGTTGATTTTCCCGCATTGGTATAGCCAATGAGGCTTATAAGAGGGATGCTGCTTGTCAAGCGCTTCTTGCGCTGAGTTTCACGTACTTTTCGAAGTCTTCCAAGATCTCTGCGTGTCCTGAGTGTAAGTAACTCAATGTGCTGAAGATCTTTTTCTTTCTGGGTTTCTCCTGGACCACGCGTTCCAATACTCCCTGCTTGTTGGGACATGAAGACACCACGTCCTGCCAGGCGTGATTTTGCGTGCTGAAATATGGCAAGTTCAACCTGCAATTTGCCCTCGGCTGATTGGGCTCCCTGTTTAAAGATGTTGAGTATAAGCTGTGTCCTATCAAGTATTGGACAATGTAGTATTTGACTTAAGTTACGCTCTTGCTGCCCAGAAAGGGGCTCAGAGAAGATAACTTCTTCGATAGCATTTTGTTTACAGAACTGTATCAGCTCATCAAGTTTACCTTTGGTAACAAAATAGGCCGGCTCAATACTACGCAGTTTTATGAAAAGCTCATGCTGATATTCTATACCGGCTGAATGAACAAGACTCTTAAACTCTTCATAGTAGGACTTAATATCTTTAATGGGGTTATAGGGGGCATCAATGCCAACAATGAGAATATTTGGTAGCTGTGTTGTAGAGGTAGCTATTCTTTTGATCATATATTTGCCATTTCGGCCGGAATAACCATGAGGGTAGATTCGGCAGATTAAAAAAGTAGTGCACTGAAGATTGATATGGCCTTTAACTTAAGATACCTTAAGGGATTCCTAAAAGCAATTTTTTTGGTATACTAGTGGTATGCTAAAAGATAAGAAAAGCTATAACTGAATGGGTATAGGCAAGCACGAGTATAGATATGTTTGAATTTTTATCACGAACATTTTCTTCATTTTTTTCTCGACTACAGGGAACTTCTCATTTTACCGAGGCTACGTTGTCAGATGCGCTTGCCAAAGTTCATGATGCTTTATTGGATGCTGATGTGCCCTATGCCGTTGTCCAGGCATTCATTCAAGAGATTAAACAAGAAGTTATGGGTCAAAAAGTACTGGCATCACTCAAGCCCTCTGAGCACTTAATGAAAATTGTTCATGATAAACTTTTGTCGTTCTTGGGGGGTGTAGGTAGCGAAACCGTCTTTTCTTTTCAGATTCCTTCAGTGACTATGGTAATGGGATTACAAGGGTCGGGAAAGACAACGACCATTGCTAAATTAGCACATTTTATTAAAGAAGCTGCTCATAAAAAAGGAAAACAGAGAAGCATTTTGGTAGGTTCTGTCGACTTCTATCGCCCGGCAGCTATCGATCAGCTTGAAATTTTGGCAAAAAAAGTAGATGTCGGATTTTATCGAGCTTCAAGCAAAGATCCTGTGAGGGCAGCACAAGAAATCGTTAATTATGCTTATAAAAATAGCTATGAGCTTATCTTTCTCGATACGGCTGGGCGTTTACACGTTGATGCGCCATTACTTGATGAACTTAAGCAGATTGATATGCTTGTCAAACCTAAGTACAAATTTCTTGTCCTTGATGCCATGACAGGTCAAGAATCACTTACTATTGCACAAGCATTTGATCAAGCAGTGGGGTTTTTAGGCTCAATACTTACAAAAACGGATAGCGAAACACGAGCTGGAGCAGCGTTCGCTTTTCGCTACGCCTTAAAAAAGCCTATTATATTTGTGGGAGTAGGAGAAAAGGTTGCTGATCTTGAATTGTTTCGGCCCGAGCGTGTTGTTCGCCAAATACTTGGTATGGGCGATATCGTAACGCTTGTTGAAAAAGCAGAAGAAAAAATCCAACATTATGAGCAAGAGCAACTTACGCGAGCCTTTACGCAAGGGAGGCTTACGCTCAACGATTTTGCTCAACAAATGGAGATGATTGGTAAGCTTGGTTCGTTATCTCAGATTATGAAATATTTTCCTGGAGCCAGCGATCTGCAGCTTTCTCCTGATATGATTGATAAAAGCGAAGCGGAAATTAAAAAATTTAAAGCGATTATTAGCTCAATGACACCCGAAGAACGAATAAATCCTAAAGTGCTTGATGGATCGCGCAAGCAGCGTATTGCTCGGGGTGCCGGTGTCGGCGTCCCTGATGTTAATATGCTTTTAGATAGGTTTGAACAGAGCCAGCAACTTGTTAAAGTCTTTAAAAAGATGAAGCATTTTAACGGCTTTTTTAAATAAACAACCATGAACTCTTTTACTTAAAGAAAGGTATTCTTAATATGGCAGTAAAAATACGATTATCACGTATAGGCAAAAAAAATGCTCCTTTTTATCGTATTGTGGCTATTGATTCGCATAGTAAGCGTGATGGCGCATCGTTAGAAATACTGGGTACATATAATCCCTTAACGGGGCATGTTCTTGATTTAAATACTGAGCGCATTCAAGCATGGGTTAGCACAGGAGCAATCCCTAGTGACGCAGTAAAAAAAATCCAAAAGTTATATCAAAAGCAATCAGTGTCAGCAGCTTAGTATAGCGAGAAAAGTATGCTTATTAAGCTTATTGAAGATATCGTTAAGAAGCTGGTTGACAAACCAGGGGCTGTTGTTGTTTCAGAAGTCCCTATGGCTGACAAGAATATGATCCAAGTAAAAGTTGCCGCGCATGATTTAGGACGAGTTGTCGGCAGTGAAGGTCGTACGTTTAGAGCACTGCGAACGTTGGTTCGTCTGGCTGACCCTACACGCAATAACGATATCGTTGTTGATATTGCAGAATAGTGTCTTGATTTATGAACATTTCTATTCTTACGTTGTTTCCTCGACTGTATGAATCGTTTTTGACAGCGAGCCTTATGGGTCGTGCACAAGAAAACGGTTATGTGCAGTATCATGTTGAGAACTTCTTTTCCTATGCTGCACCTAAAGAACGGATTGATTCGCCGACATGTGGTCATGGTGCAGGTGTTCTCCTGCGTCCTGACATTGTTGATAAAGCTATCACTGCGCAAGAACAACTTCATGGTACTGCGTATCGTGTGTTTTTTTCACCCCATGGAAAAAAGCTCGATCAACCTCTGCTTAAAAAAATTTATGAAAACGTACGCGAGCGGAGACATCTTCTCTTGGTAACATCTCGTTACGAAGGAATGGATGCGCGTATTGAAGAATATTATGCTGATAGCATTGTATCAGTTGGTGATTTTGTGCTCATGGGTGGTGATGTGCCAGCAATGATGCTTCTTGAGGGTCTCCTGCGGCTTGTCCCTGGCGTTGTGGGCAAGCAAGAATCAGTTGAGCGAGAGTCATTTTCAGGGCCCTTTGTTGACCACCCTGAATATACAGCTCCCGTTGTTTGGAAAGGCATGGAGGTTCCTGAAGTTCTCAGATCTGGTAACCATAAGCACATTGAGCAATGGCGTAGTAATCAAGCGGCTCAACGAACGGTGTTGCGCCATTTTGAATGGTTACGTTCACATGTAGCAACGCCCGATCAAGAAGTTTTGGCAAAAAAATATATACCGGCTCACTATGCTGCGCTTATGCATGCTCAGGTGGTAGTGCCTCATGTTGGCGAGGGTACAACTTCTATTACATCACTTGATATTCATGATATTGCTCGCTCGTCAACTACGTATGGATTAAGCGGATATTTTATTGTGACACCACTTGAGGACCAAAAAAGGATTGCTTGTCGGCTCTTAGAATTTTGGCATACAGGTGTAGGCATTGAGTATAATAGACAGCGACATGAAGCGCTCAAGCATACCATGATTACCGACTCGCTTGATGAGGTACGAGCTGCTATTGAAAAACATGAGGGAGTGGAGCCTTTACTTATTGCAACTTCAGCACAGCCACAGCATGGTTCAATGGTTGAGCCTATCACGTATTACGATCAAGAAAAAGTTTGGAACCTTAAGCGGCCAGTGCTTTTTCTGTTTGGCACGGGACGAGGGCTTGCCCCACGTCTTCTTGAGCAATGTGACTTTATTCTTCCTCCCCTGAGGGGATTTTCTGATTTTAATCATTTATCGGTCAGGTCAGCTGCCGCTATAGTTATGGATCGATGGCTGGGTATTAATCCAAAGTAAACTATGATATACTAAATATTTTGCCAGGTTATGTAAACGGTTATTATGAAATGTATCTACTAGGACTACTATGAAAGCAAAAAAATATACAAGAGAAACCATTAGCACTATTGGTATAATTGATCGAGGCTTCCCTCTATTTAGGGTAGGGGATGCTCTGGAAGTTGTTCAGCGTATCGTTGAGGGTGGTAAGGTGGTGCGAACTCAAGTATTTGAGGGAGACGTTATTGCTTTGCGTAGGCATGGCATCTCTTCGACATTCACGTTACGACGTATAGGTGCTCATGGTGTTGCAGTTGAGCGTGTTTTTCCTCTGTATTCACCTTTGATTGAGTCGATTAACTATTTACGTAAAGGCGATGTTCGACGCGCCAAGCTTTATTACTTGAGAAATCGTGTTGGCAAGGCTGCTCGAGTACGAGAAAAAATTGTAACAAGAGCTCAAAAAGCCAACGCCTCAGAAACAGCTTCACAATCGTAAAACTTTCTGGCATAACAGGTAATGGAACTGTATCTATGGTCTTTAGCAAGCATACTTGCTCTTACTCTTATGGCTGTTCCATCATGTATTAAAACAGATAGTAAAACAGATAGAGAAGTAGAGGTGGGAGAGGATAGTTCTCCTGCCTCTAAGCTTGTTGATGAAGCACAACTGGTTGATATTCCATTGCCCCTCTATGCACAACCACAGGCACTACCATCTGATGGTGACACTCGTGCTTTTAAGTTTAGTACATCTCTCGCACGTGAACCGCTTATCGAGCTCTATCGTACAGACATGGAGCGTTTTGGCTGGAGAGAGAGGGGAAGCATGACCACCATACCCGAGGTTGTTTTGCTTTACGAGAAGCCATATACCTGGTGCACTATATCAATTCGTCTACGAGCTCAAGCAGGTAAGCCTGATGAGCATGAGGTTGTTCTCTTTATAAGTCCTAAAAATCAACTTTAAATGTATAACTCTTGTAAATGGAATCCAAGCGTAGCTTTCAGCTCAAGTTGCTTATTTTAAAGTTTCAACTATAATTAATTAAGTTAGTTTGATATTAAAATGAGCTTTTATTGGAGAGCGCACCATGATCAGGTTTGTAAAAAATATAACGTATATGGCTTTATTTTTTTCGTTTATGGCATCAAGTGTACAAGCAATGAATGCTATCGATCAGGCCGAGCTTGATAGGCAGCTCTTTGATGCCACAGCACAAGGCAACTTAAGCCTTGTCGAAAATCTTGTAAATCAAGGAGCTAACGTCAATATTGTAGTAGACGATCAAGGATTCGGTCAACACTATCAGCTAACGCCTTTGCTAGTAGCTGCTGTTCATGGTCATTGGGATATCTTAAAATTTTTAATTGAGCATGATGCTAATATCAACTACGAGAATGGAGCGTGTCATACAGCTCTTTATTGGGCATCGGCAAGAGGAAATCTAGAGGTAGTGGGATTGCTGCTGCAATTAGGCGCTCATACCTATACAAGAGACCGATTTGCGACAAATCCTTTCGGAGTCGCACTTTATGCCTATCTTTTAAGTATATATTATAGGTTTTCGGCAGACTATCGTTTAATAAAGGAAATCGAGCTAAATCTTGATAGGTCTGTTTATCTTAAGATAATGCAACTTCTTTTGGATTATGGAGCTGATCTTAACGCACGAGGTGAGGGCGAGGCGCTTATGCAAGTTGTAAGAGCTGGCTTAGAATTGTCGCGCAATGAAGGTGAGTTTGACAGTATTCGTGGATACCGTGCCCTACTTTTTCTTCTGGAGCATGGGGGTGTGAGCCCAAATTTAGCCGAAGTAGATTTTCTTGTAGAGCAAGATTTAAGTATGATACATCAGCTTATTCGGCTGCCTCTTAACACTGCTGCAGCAACAGGCGATAGGGATACAATAACTCAGCTTCTTGAAGCGATACCTCATGAAGTAAGAGCTGAAAACCTAGTGTTACAGCAAGCAGCACAAGCTCAATCACCATCTGTTATACAGACAATACAAGCATATTTCAAAGGCTTAATTAATGCTGCCTATGGTGGTACGCAGCAGCAAGCAAACTTTGTCGACATTAATCAACGAGATGCTCACGGTTTTACTGCCCTCCATTGGGCTGCAGCACAAGGCCATGTAGATATCGTGCAGGCTCTTCTTGAAGCTGGGGCTAATTTTATGCTTACCAATAGGCTTGGCCATAACGAAGGCTTAACGGCTCTCCAGTTGGCCCAACGCAATGGAAGAGAAGCAGCTGCACGCGAAGATATCAATACAGCCAAACGCTACCAAAACGTTATTAGGCTTTTGGAAACTTATGCGATGGGGTCAGTAATAAGGGAGGTCTTGCAAGAAGCTTTTGTGGCACTGCCTAATCGGCAGGACTTTAATCCTGAAGATGTTATACAGCACATTTTGGACCAAGCTGAAACATTGGGTGGTATTGCTCCCGTTGATGCACAGGATACCGATGGTAATACTGCATTACATTACGCTGCTCTTCATAATAATACCTATGGTATAAGATCGTTACTTAGCGACGGTGCTCATGTTAACGTGAGAAATAATGATGGCAATACACCATTACATTTAGCAATGCGACATAACAACGCAGATATAGTTCGAGCAGTGCTTGCGGCTCATGCTGATCATACTGTAGAAAATATGGATGGTAATACTGCATTACATTATGCTGCTCTTCATAATAATACCCATGGCATTAGAATATTACTGAGTAATGGTGCAAATATTAATGCTGTAAATAGCGATGGCAATACGCCACTTCACGCTGCTGTCCTGCGTAATACCGTGCTTAGTATTGAAGCATTACTTGCTCATAATGCAAATATCAATGCTATAAATGGTAATGGCGATACACCATTGCACTTGGCGATACAGCAAGGTCATGCTGGTATAGTTCAAATACTGCTTAATGCTCATGCTGATCATACTATATGCAATACGAGAAGTCAGACACCATTTGATGTAGCACGTGAGCTTGGGCACACTGCCATTATTGATATGTTGAGCAGAGAAAGAATTATACCTGAGATTTTGCGTGATCAAGAACTTTTTCAGCAAGTGCATGCTCAGGGTAGAAATGTTCCAGCTATTGGTATGCCTGAAGAAATTATAGCTCGTATAGTTCGCTTCCTGTCTAATCCTAATCCTAATTCAAATGGGTAGGTGACTATTTGGTGCACATTTTGGCGGTTGTGCTCTTCGAGCTTTATAGGCACAGATAAGCCCATTAAGAATTACGAGCGAGCATTGTGTTGTTGGAGTAGCTTAGCTATATCGCTATAATTTCTCTGTTGAGCCAACGTGAGGGCGGTGCCGCCGCTATAAGCATGATTAACGTCAGCGCCGTGCTCTATAAGCAGCCTAACCATATTGATGTTTCCTTGGGCAACTGCTTCTAATAGAGCTGTGATGCCATCATCATCATCAGCATGATTAACATTAGCGCCAGCTTCTGTAAGCAGTCCTGCTATATCTAGATTTTTCAACCTAGCTGCAAACATAAGCGCCGTCTTTCCATTATTATCAGTCTGATTAAGGTTAGCCTTCGATTGTATAAGAAGCTTAACTGTATCCGTGGACCCTTCTTTAGCTGCCCATATAAGAGCAGTGCGGCCAAAATAACCAGCATGATTAATATCAGCATCAGCATTCAGAAGTTGCTCAACTATATTTGTACGTCCAAGCATAGCCGCTAGGGTAAGAGCAGTACTGCCCTTATCGTTGGCAAGATTAACATCAGCATCATATTTTATAAGCAGTTTAACCATGTCGGGATGGCCACTCCAAGCTGCTTGAATAAGAGGGGTGCTATTATCATCGCCGGCATAATTAACATTAGCACCTTGAGTAATTGCTTCCTCTGCAGCTTTGGTATCACCATTCGTTGCCGCAGTGTATAGGGCTTTATTGACAAGATATGTCTTATATGCTGCTTCATCCCGATAACCCCAATAAGAACTCGATGGTGGTGTAGAGCCATAACCTGGTGGTGGTGTATATTCAGTTGTTATTGGCGTCTTGCCTATGGCTTTCTCGTAAAAGTTGCCAATTTTATAAAATAACTCATGTGCTTCTTTCTTTTCATCGGGATTTTTAAATTTATCTGGATGGCAGTTAACGGCAAATTTATGATATGCTTTCCTAACGTCAGCAACAGAACTTAATAGTACTGTTTGGCCTAATCCAGTACATATACTTAATTGATCTTGCGTCAAGGATACGGTCACCCATGCTGTAGTAAAAATAATACTTAGAACTATAGCTTTAGAAATAATTTGCCTTTTCATATCTTCTCCCTTAGGCCTAATATGATTTCTAATTATTTTTTTATATTAGCACGTAATATTTAAAAAAATCAATAAATTTATAAAGTTAACATGGTAAGCTAAAAATATTCTAATGTGAGTTAGGTTTTGAGAGATAAGAATGGATAGGGCGTCACCGTTACCGTTTAGCGTTCTTTTATGAGCTCTAACTCAAGCTCACGTTGGCGGTTTTGCTCTCTTTTTTCTTGAAGAGCAATTTCTCGCTCTTTAAGTTCAAGCTCTTTTCGCTTGAGATATAAGCGTTCTTGCTCAAGAGCATTGGGTTGTTGTCGTGTAGGTGCTTGTGCTGAATAGGTAGGTTGTGAATAATAAACAACTTCCCGTTCACGAGGCTGGTAAGACTGGCTTATTGCATTGCCAAACATGGTCCCCGTTGCTGTTCCTAAAAATGATCCGCCAAAGCAAGCACCAAATCCCCCTCGTGTAAGTAATGGCGTACTTGAGCAGGTGGCTATAATGCCAAGAGTGACTATAGAATACCTCTTTGTGTTCATGATTGCGTTTCTCCCTTCTGCTATTTTATAGTGTAAGATATAGTGTAAGACTTAGCATTTTTAGCATAAACATTCGGTACCTATAAAATCAATATTTTATTGGTTATTTGCGTTTTTCAAGTTATCGGCGAGTTTATTAACTTTACCTGCCCCGAGAAAGAGAACAAGATCTCCTGGATGAATAATACCATCAAGGGCTTGATGTACTAATGAAAAGTTAGTATCAGCAGGTATATAGGTTACGGTAAAGCTTGGATTTTTCTGAATAAGTTCTAACGCGAGTCGATTGCTGGTAACAGTTTCGATTGGTTTTTCGCTTGCAGGATAAATATCAGTAATAATCAGGTGATCAACAGTACTGTTTAAGAATATGTCAATAAAATCATCCCACAGATGATAGGTTCTTGAGTAGCGTTGAGGCTGAAAAACAACCGTGAGATTATTGCCTGCTCGTTTTCGTGCTACGTTAAGGGTATTATAAATTTCTGTCGGATGATGCCCATAGTCATCAAAGAGTTCTGCTCCTTTATAGATACCCTTGAAGCTGAAGCGTCGCTCAACACCTTTAAAATTTTCAAGAGCTTGAGCTATTACCGCAAAAGGCAGTGATAAGTCGAGTGCTACGGTAATTGTTGCCAGCGCATTAAGCACATTATGGCGACCGGGCATTGCTAGACGAACGTGTCCGAAGGGCTCAGGCACATGTTTTTGGTATACGTCAAATTCAGAGTGATCACGCTCAAGTACAAGATGATCAGCGTAGATGTCAGCGTCAGGTGTAAATCCATATTTGATTGTTTTTATATGGGGCAGTGGTAAGAGTGAACGAACATGAGGGTCATCAATACAGAGAATGGCTTTTCCATAAAAAGGTAAATTGCTTAAAAACTGCTTAAACGTATTTTTAATATCTTCTAGATCATGATAGACATCAAGATGTTCTCGGTCAATATTTGTTACAACTGCAAGTGTTGGATAAAGTCGTAATAATGACCTGTCGCTTTCATCCGTTTCAGCCACAAGAAAATCGCCCCGTCCCAAGCGGGCATTTGCTGAAATATTTTTTAGGTGCCCCCCAATAATAACCGTTGGGTCACAAGCAGCTTCAATAAGTACGTGCGAAATAAGTGATGTAGTTGTGGTCTTTCCATGGGCACCTGCAATAGCAATGCTATATTTTGTTCTCATGATTTCAGCAAGCATGACTGCACGAGGTATAGTAGGAATGCCTCGTTGCTGTGCAGCAATAATCTCAGGGTTATCTGCTTTAAGTGCTGAGGAATAAACTAAAATATCGATAGATGGATCATGACATGCAGGGGTATCGTTGCCCTGATAGATTGTGCAGCCACATTGTTTAAGATCTTCTATACTCTTTTGTTCAAGATCACTATCGCAACCGGAGATACTATATCCCTGGTAGTGTAAGATCTTGGCAATGCCGCTCATGCCAATGCCACCGATACCAAGAAAATGTATGTGTGCTTTTTTGTTGCTATATTTGTTGCTATACATGGTTAATCCTATTTATTAAAAAACTATTGAAACTTTTAGTCTAGCTGAAATTATCAATACTTCAAAGTAGTTTTTGTAAAGGCTCGTGTTCTGTGATCTATAAAAAGAGCGCTAAAAAGAAAGGTTTCGTATGATTCGATCTATAAAAAAAGCTTCAGGTGAAGTTGAGCCCTTTGATGCTGAAAAGTTTGCTCGTTCATTGCGAAAAGCTGGTGCCAGCGATCAGGTTATCGATAAGCTTATCACAGAGGTTGAGCAAGCACCTGAGTTACAGACAACGTATGCTATCTATGCCTATGCTTATAATTATTTACGCATGATAAATCGCCCCCTTGCTTCTCGTTATAACCTGAAAAATGCTCTATATGAATTAGGACCGTCGGGTTTTTCCTTTGAACGTTTTGTTGCTGAAATCTTTAAGTATCAAGACTATACGATTGCTGTCGATCAAATCAAACAAGGGTTATGTGTTGAGCACGAAGTTGATGTTGTGGCTTTACGCGGTGATCAACGCTCTATGGTGGAATGCAAGTTTCATCATGAGCAAGGGATTAAAGTAGACGTTAAAATAGCCCTTTATGTCAAAGCTCGATTTGACGATATTGCATTAGGTTATCAAAAGTTTCCAGAGCATGGTTATCATTTTAATCAGGGATGGCTTGTAACCAATACAAAATTTACTACACCAGCGATAGCCTATGGAGCATGTGTTGGCTTGCACTTGCTTGGATGGTCATATCCTGAAGTCGACAATATAGCGCATTTAATTGATAAGCTTGGTGTTCAGCCTCTTACCTGTTTGACATCACTTACGCATCAACAAAAACTGCTTTTGCTTGAGCAAAATATTGTTCTCTGCCGCGATCTTGAACATCATAGAGATATGCTTGCTCATATAGGCTTGACCAATGAACACGTTGATCTTGTTCTTAAGGAATCCGAAGCGGTAGTTAAATTCCTATCATGGTGATTATTGTTGAGCGTTTGTGGTCTACGGTTGATGCAATTGGTGCCGCACATGTTTTTGCTGGAAAAACATAAAAATCTTCCTAAATTCAGTAAAATTCCACCGCTATCTGGTAGGTATTCTACCATATCGTGGTAAAAATTCCACCACTTAGGCTCTATACGCTTGTCAATAGGACTTTTTAGAATTTGAATATTTTTAGCCTAAAAAATCGTACACAGACCCTTGATTAATTAATTGTAAATATAGTAATATATAAAATAGGTTATAAATATATAATTGTAATTAACTTTGTGGAGGCGAGAAAATTAACAATGACTACTTATTTCTTTGATGTTAAGGGCTGCCAGGAAAAATATATAGCGGATCACTTATATGATTTACAGCCTCGTGTTATTTATGAGCCGCTTTCCGTCAAAAATGCCCCTAGTTACCAAGATGCACAGATTATTGTTATTTCACCAGCTACGTATGTTACGCGTGAGCTACTTAATGCTTTACCCAATTTAAAATACATTATTACGCCAACGGTAGCCGTCGATCATGTAGATTTAGCGGCAACAAAAGAAAAAAATATTCTTGTATCAAATGTTCCCCAGTATGGTGTAAATACTGTTGCTGAGTTTGCTTTTGGGCTTATTCTTGCTCTTTCACGTTCCATAGTACAAGCAAATGAACAGGCAAAACACTATGATTTTAGGTCGGGGGGTTTGATAGGATTCGATCTTAGGGGCAAGGTACTAGGGGTTGTTGGTGTTGGCAATGTTGGCCAGCATGTTGTTACTATCGGTAACGGCTTTGCTATGAAGGTCATTGCTTTTGATAAGCGAGTTGACGAGCAATTGGCAAAGCGCTTGAATTTTACCTATGTCAGTTCGTTTGAGGAGCTTTTAAAGCAGGCTGATATCATTACGCTTCATGTGCCTTATAACAAAGCTACCCATCATATGCTCAATGAAGATACTATGAAACACATTAAGCGTGGAGCGCTTTTAATTAATACTGCCGATGGAAAACTTGTCGACACACCAGCACTCTTGCGCGCGCTTGATGCAAAAATAATAGAAGGAGCAGGGCTCGATGTTTTTGAGGGTGAAAAATTCATGAAGTCACCTGCACTAATAGCAGAGATAACCGATCTTGAAGAAATCAAGCTTGCTCTTATAAATTATCACCTCATTCGGCATCCTCACGTAATTGTAACTCCTCATATTGCCTTTAATACACAAGAGGACTGTCAGCGTACCTTAGGAGTTACCGAAACCGATATACGAAATTTCTTAAATAACAAACCTAGTAACGTAGTTTCGTAAACAACTGCCCACTAAAGTGGGGAGCTTTATAGTCAGCTGAAAGAAGCTGCTACATCCGGCAGGTTTACGCTACCCGTTGCAGTATTGGCAGATAAAGCAATCCGGCAAATATTGCGACGTGCATTCAAGTCACTGTGTCGCTGGATTCCACAATTTTTACAAACTAACCGAAGATAGCTCTGTTGAAATGCTCCTAGCTGCAGAGGGACAAGAATACGTCCTGTAAGTATATACAAGGAAATGCTATTATCTTTAAACGAATAGGGTCCTTTTATCAAAATGGATGCTGGATCTCGACTTGAACGTAATAGATGGAATCTTTTGGTCACGAGCAATGGGTAAGACTTTATAGGCCTTACAGACAGCCCTGATGGCATTACAGACCCATCTGAGATCCAAGATGAGTTGTGTCACGGATAGGGTAGTAGGACAGATCATGCAAGGCAACATTATTCCAACATCTATTCTCTACAACAAACGGTACAATCTTGTTGCAGATATTATTATATGCTGCTTGTAGTTGTGATAAGGCTTTGGCTTGCTCATGCGTTGGGCTTAATTTGAGCATTACCGTACGTTGCACGTGTACTTCCTCATGCATAAGAACTGATTTTTTTTATAGCTTATTTATGCTATCATTTTACCTTACTTATTACAAGGGGAGCCATTAGACTAAACATTACATTAGTGTTATTTTTTTTAAAATTGCTTTAACCAGGTTTACGCTTTCTCCTCCCTTTATTCAAGCAAGAGGTTTCTGAAAGCATAATGAGCTATGAATTATATACTAAGAAGCCACTGTACGTTGATTCACAGTAGCTTCTTAGTGTGCTATACTCTATTAAAGAAGCTCACGAAGTTTGAGTAATCTCTTTTGGAGCTCAACAATTTGTTGAGATACATTAGGTGGTATTTGTTGTTGTAAGCTTCCGGAAGAGACAGAGGAATGCGTATCAGTTTCCATAGTTGTGACCTTTGAGGCAATGATCGACGCTGACGGCAATTTTTTTGCTTGAGTATCGTTAAGATCTTGAAGGAGTTTTTTAGCACCTGCTATAGTAAACCCCTTCTCATAAAGTAACTCTTTTATGAGCAGAAATTTGTGAAGGTCTTGCTCGGTATAAGATCGTTGGCCGCGATCTGAGCGTTGGGCTTTAATATTAAATGCCCTTTCCCAAAAGCGGATGACAAAACACTCGAGTGCTAAATGCTCTGCAAGCTCTCCAATACGAAATGTACGTTTTTCCATTGCTTCTCCTTTTTGGCACGTAGTTCATTTTTCGTCTATCTAATGTTGGTCCTAGCGTCCGAGGGGATTCTGTGATAAAATTTTTCTATTCGCATCATTTTTGTAAGGCCTAAGGATATAGTACTATGAAATTTCAAGATATTGTAGTTCCCTTGTCGTTTGCACTTCTTATTACGTTAGGATTCAATTATTTTTTTGTCGCGCGACGTGCAACTGAGACGCAAGATGCCCTCCGTTCAGGGCAGAGCTTTAAGGCTCCTTTGTCCGAGGAGCTCGTTAAACCCCTTAATACTGAAGTTAGCTTTATTGGCGAAAAAGCTCCTGAAGCTATTTCTTTAGTTACGGTAACCACTCCTCACGCCGAGGCTGTTTTCTCACAGCAGGCGGCAGCCTTGGAACGTCTTTCATTTAAGCATGCGCATAATACTGAGCAAAAATTATTGTCAACTATCACTCCACCGATGAGTACTGCACGTGAAGAGCAGCCGTTTTTGGTTGCTCTTAACAAGCAAACACCTTACTATTATACGCTTTTGAGCAAGACTAGTGAGGGAGGTATTCATACGGTTATCTATCAGGCTGAGACACAGGATGTGCGTATTACCAAAAAATATCTTGTATATGATGATGTGTATAAGCTTGATCTTGAAATAACACTTGAACCGAAGAAAGTAAACTCTCAAGAAGGCATTCAAGCACGTATATTTTTTCCCGCACCATTATTACTACAGCTCAATCCTAAAGATGCAGTTACCGGTATTGTCTATAATGAGCGCAATAGAGTACAGAAAATACAACCAGCAGATCTTAAACAACAAGTATGGATAGCGCCAACACTTTTTGGTGCACAGAATCGTTATTTTATTCATGCTTTAGTGGCTGATCAACAACATTTTACTCAACGCGCTTATTATACATTCACCAGTACTGATGCGCTTGAGGCAATACTGGAAGGACCTGTTATTCACGAAAAAACAACGTGGACCTTGTCATTCTATTGTGGTCCAAAGGAAGCTGAGCACTTAACAGTGGTTGATCCAAGACTTGAGGAAACACTTGATTACGGTTGGTTTGCGGTAATTTCTAAATTCTTGCTCGTGATGCTCAAATTTTTATATGGTTATGTAAAAAATTATGGTTGGGCAATACTGATTTTGACGCTTATTATAAAGATCGTCTTGCTGCCTATAACACTTAAAGGTGAAAAAAGCGCGCAAAAGCAAATGGAGTTTCAGAAAAAGCTTCACTATATTGAGCAAAAATATAAGCATGATCGAGAGGCGCTTGCACGCGAAAAATTGGAGCTTTCGCGCAAATATGGTGTTTCAACGCTTGGAGGTCTGCTATCGCCCCTGCTGCAGTTACCCATTTTTATTGGGCTTAATAGAGTGTTGACTAATTCTTATGAGCTCTATCAAGCACCGTTTATTGGATGGATAACCGATTTATCAGCACCTGATAAGTATTATATTCTTCCGGTCATTGCTGGTATAGGAATGGCCTTACAAACGGCAGCTGCAGGTGATATACGCAAGCGCGTAACTTCACTTATTATTGCTGCTATTGTTACCGGTATTTTTATTAACTTTCCAGCAGGGCTTATTTTGTATATTGGTGCTAATACCCTCTTAGGTGTAGCTCAAACTAAAATTCAAAAAATGTTGAAGCTTGTATAAAAGCACTATCACCATAAGCGAGAGCACAGGATACCTATAATGATGAACAATCTCCCCCATCTTGTCAGCTTGCTTAAACAGCTGCAGCAAGTACCTTATCTAGCATCAAAGAATTTATATCGCGTAGCCCACTATTTCCTAGAAATGGATGAGCATAAGGCGCAAGAATTTTGCCGCATACTTTCTGAGGCACGTGCTCAACTGGCAAAGTGCACACTATGTTGGACATGGAAAGAGCGTGGTCAAGCATGTTTGTTCTGTGACTCACCCAAGCGTGACAAGCGTACAATCTGTGTTATCGAAACCTGGCATGATCTTTATGCTATTGAAAAAACAGGTAGCTATCAAGGAGTTTATCATGTTTTGGGTGGTTCTATCTGTCCACTTGATGGTGTAGGTCCAGAAGATTTGACAATAGAACAACTCGTTATACGCGTAGGTAACGGATGCGCTGAAGTGATTCTTGCGGTAAACCAAAACCCTGAAGGAGAAGCTACGGCAGCTTTTATAGCACGAAAACTTGAAAATAAAGGTGCTAAAGTTACCTGTTTGGCGCGGGGTATGCCTGTCGGTTCATCGCTTGAACTTATGGATCGCCTAACGCTTCACAAAGCAATTACAGAACGAAGATTATTTTAAACTTATAACCAACAAGTGAAGAGTTTTTATGAATACCAATTGGTTAGTATTTCACGAGCGTCGTCAAAAGTTACTCGACGCTATTAAACAAGCATACCCTCAAGTATCTTATGGCGTAGTACTTATCATCGGTAGTTTTGAACATGATCGCTATCGTTTTCGTCAGGAGAGCTCTTGTTATTACCTAACGGGAATTAAAGAGGCAGGCATAGCATATACAATAGATTTTACTGGTAAAACAACATTATATGTTCCAAACTGTGGTATTAATAGAGCTGCATGGGTTGAATCGGCTATAACTCCTGAAACTAAAGAGTTTAAAAACTGGCGTATCGACGACATACGTTATGTAGGTGATACATGTAAAGGGTATCGTTTTTCTCCATTGTTTACTGCGCCGGAATACAAAAATATTATAAACTATCTGACTGCTCATATACGTGCTCAGGGAAAAATATTTACCCTTAATTCCGATAACCCTCATGAATATATTGAGCAAAAACTTGTTCTCGAGCGACTAGGCCATCTTATTCCCGGTTTAGCCAGTGCTCTTGAAGATATTTCGCCTCTTGTTGCACGTATGCGTCGTAAAAAATCAGAAGCAGAAGTAGAATCTATATATCGAGCTGTCGAAATTACGTTAGTTGCTCAGGAGGCTGCCGCTCGTGTGATAGAAGATGGTAAAATAGAATATGAGATCCAAGCAGGTATTGAGTTTATGTTTACTGAGTCAGGTGCTCGACCTGCTTTTCCCTCTATTGTAGCGAGCGGCCAAAACAGCACTGTCTTGCACTATAACTCCAACAAAAATACCATGAAAGCCGGAGATCTTGTAGTAATTGATATTGGTGCAGAGCTTGATTATTACTGTGCTGATATTACACGAACATATCCTGTTTCAGGTAAGTTTAGTCAACGCCAGCGTCAGCTGTATAATCTGGTGCTTGAAACACAAAGGTTTATTGAACAACAAGCACGTCCTGGTTATTGGCTTAATAACAAAGAGCACCCACAGAAATCGCTTCAGCACTTAGCCCAAAAATTTTTGGATGATAAAGGCTACGGTAAATATTTTATCCATGGTATAGGCCACTTTTTAGGACTTGATGTGCATGACGTCGGTAATACTGCTGAACCGCTTCAAGAGGGGGATGTTATAACCATTGAACCAGGTATATATATTCCTCAAGAGGGCATTGGTATTCGTATTGAAGATGATTATTGGATTTCTAAAGATGGTACCCTTTGCCTGAGCCAAGAGCTACCAAAAGAGGCTGATATTATTGAAGAAATGGCGCAAGCGTCTATTACCGATGAAGAAGATGAGTTTGAATACGAAGAAGAAGATGATGATAGTGATGTTAACTGAACTATCATGAAACTAGCTTTTTTGACTGAGCTAGTGAGTATCCGGGGTATCTTGAGGATTATTAGTTATAAGACAATCAATGATATTGGTTACGATTTCTGCAGAAAGACCTGGTATAAGTTGAGCAAAGTCTCTTTGATTTCCAGCTTTTGATACAAGCTTAAACAAAGCTCGAGGAGCGTCAGTTATAATAAGTTGTTCGTTTAGAGATTGTTTGTAGAGTCGAGCTACATCCAAGGCAGTATTTCTCATATTATTGCGTATATACGCAGCTGCTCCAGCATTGAGCAATGTCAAAAGTGTCTGGTTTCCTGTATCAAAACGAGCTGCAAGATGCAACGGCGTATCGCCGCTGGTGTTTTGTAAGTCAAGATTAGCTTGCTTGTTTCGTAAGAGAGTAATCAAAGCAGGATATCCATTGCGAGCTGCGATATGTACTGGAGTGTTATGATCTTCATCGGGAGTATTAGGGTCAAAGCCATTACCAAGTAAAAGCTTTGCGGCACCTGCTTGCCCTTGAGCTATAGCGTAATGGAGAGGGGTAAACTGAGTGGTATGTACTTTCGGTAAAGCTTTGCTCTGAATGAGCTGTTGCACTTGTTCAACATTGCCAAGAGCAGATGCTAAAGAAAGCTCATCAATAATACCTTGAAGTTGTTGCATGCAAAATTTACTTTTCTTAACATTGTTATCAATCAACGCTCCATGACGTATAAGTGATGTTGCTGCAGGTAAGTTTTTACCTTGTGTTAGAGCTAAAAAAAGAGCTTTAGTTCCATGCTTGGTTGCGTGATTGACATTGGCTCCATAGTCTAAGAGTAGCTTGATTATTTTCTCTCGATTGGGATCTTTAACTTGAGTATCCCGGCTAACAGCTATGCAAAGTGGAGTGAAGTTGTTTGTATCCGTACTGTCAACGTGTGCATTGTTGGTTAAAAGTACTGCAACAATATCAGCAGATTTATAGAATACTGCCAGGTAAAGGGGCGACTTAGCTTCTTTATTAACTGCATTAACATTAGCACCATGCTCTATAAGCATTTCTATAATTGAAGTGTAATGTTCAGACGATTGGTGGCTAAGATCGAGGCTAGCCTTTTTTATAATAGCCCAATGAAGTAGGGTATTGCCTTGACTATCAGCGAAATTTACGTCAGCCTCCTCCTTCGTCAACCAGTGTAGTGCTTTTACTCGGTCGCCCTGCTTGACGACATTAAGCAGCCACTGGTTAATTTTATCATGCGCGTCAGGCTGTTGCTTGGGCGAATGCATACCATAGGCTGTATATGTTAATGTGAGTGTTGCTAGTAAGAAACTTGTAGTAAAAGTTTTTCTGTAAAAAAACATATTAGTTGGCTCAATTTTTGGTTATGTGGTTATTATTATATTGGCACATTAAGAGTGTAGCATGTGTAGTTCAAAGATAAAGCTACAGTGTTTTATGTGAAAATCTTGAGCGTGCTATAAGTAAAAAGCGGGTAACGCCCAAGCCAACACTAATAGACAAGGCTGCCAAAAGTAGAGAGTTTTGCTCTTGGAGTACACCAGCGAGTATATAAGCGCTTATGGTTCCTATAAGCGCAGGCGTTGCATAGCTTATTTGTGTTTGTACATGATCAAGATGATAGCACCCTGCACTTGTCGATGACATAACAGTTGAATCGGTGATGGGCGAAAAATGGCCTCCAGCGACAGCACCCGATAATATGGCACCTACTATTGGTAAGAGTAATGGTAAACTATCAAGTGAAACAGGAATAGTAGCTTGAGCGAAGCCTATAACGAGTGGAATTGCTATCGGTAACATAAAGATAATTGTTCCCCATGCAGATCCTGAAGTAGCAGAAATAAGCGTAGCGGTAATAAAAAACATAACAGGTAATAAAACTGGCGATACTGAGCCTAAAAGAATATGAGCAAGATACGTACCGGTATGAAGATCATCTTTAAGCAGACTGCCAAATGTCCATGCAAGTAATAAGATAATAAGAGAGTTTTTCATAAGATAAAAACCATCACGTATACTATACCCAAGCTCAGAAATGCTCAACTTCTCCTGTGCAATAAAAAGAATGGCACTCAGCACCGTAGCAGTTACGCTTGCTAAAAAAAGTGCTAAAAAGCTATTGCCATTTTGTAAAGCAGGTATAAAAGAGTTAGTTCCACCTAAAGCACTCCATTGACCTGAGTAAACAAGAATAACCAGAACTGTACCGAGAAAGGTAAGTATGGGTATGATAAAGTCTGCTAAAGATCCTGTTTTGTTTGAAGAACGAATTTTTGTGCTCGAAAGCGGTGCTTTGCCGCCAAAAAGGTTTCCGGTAGCTTGAGCCTCTTGCTCATAGTAACTCATAGTTCCAAAATGTATGTTCTTGAGTACAATGAACCAAGCAGAAAAAATGCTTAAGAGGGGATATATAATAAAGGGGATAGTTTTGACGTAAAGATTAAAGGGATCAGCAGCAATAAGAGTAGTCTCTGTTGTAGGTGACGCTATGCCTGATATGTTCAATTGCATAAGGATCATAGCAGCCCAGCTTGTTGCCGGTATAAGAATGCAGAGTGGGGCACTTACCGAATCAATGAGAAAAGCAAGTTTAGCACGAGGTATACGAAACTGGTCGGTTAAGGGTCTCATAATAGCACCAACCGTAAGGCTGTTAAGATAGTCGTCAATAAAAAAAATAAGGGAAAGCATTAACGAGGCTATTTGGACGGTTCGGGCAGAGGTGATATACTTTTTAATAGCACGTGTATACGCTGCAAGACCTCCCGTATGGGTCATGAGCTGGATTAAAATGCCCAGCACTGCCAAAAAGCCAAGCATATACAATTTATCGTATGAGCCGCTTTGAGCTATAAGGTTACCAATATTGGTTTCTGTATAGAGCCTCTTGATGATTAGCTTGACTGCTTCAAGTGGAGAAAAATTTGACGCAATAAGTCCCGCCAAGAGTATCCCACCAAATAACGAGAGAATAACGCGTCGGGTCAGCGCTGCAACAAGAATAACGGCAAAAGGGGGTACAAGCACGAGCCAGGTTGGGTACATAAAGACGGATCCTTGGTTTTATAGTGGTTTGATACAGGTTACTATGGGTTGACCAAAAAGTGATTTTTATTTAAGCTTAACATAAACCTGTTCTTTTTTCAGTATTTAGATTTAAAATTTTTAATAGAATTTTTACCATGGGGATTATTCGATGAGCTCAGCAAATATGAACAAAGCCTTTTTCATGAAAAAAGAAGCAAGAAAGCCTCGTTGGCGTTTGATTGATGCCGAAGGTCAAGTAGTTGGCCGCTTGGCAACCGATATCGCTGATATCTTGCGTGGCAAAGATCTACCTGAATTTACACCTCATACTGACACCGGTGACTACGTCGTGGTTATTAATGCTGATAAAGTAGTGTTTACCGGCGATAAAATGCGCGATAAAGAATATGTGTGGTATACTGGTTATATTGGTGGCCAAAAAAGACTTACAGCACAGCAAGTAATGGAAAAAGACCCAGCGCGGGTTTTAATGCATGCTGTTAAGGGGATGCTTGCTCATACAAAAATGGCACGTTCTCAGCTTGAAAAACTTAAAATATATTCTGGAACTGAGCATCCGCATAAAGCTCAGATTGCAGGGCTTGGTAGAAAGTCTACTCAAGCAGCCTAACTACTCACGTTAATAAATAAGAGGGCTCGTTAGAAAGTATGCTAATGAGCCCTTTCTGTTGCTAATAGGGCAAGTAAACGTAATTTTTGATATTTTTCAAAAAATAATTTATCATATTAGTATTATATATTAAATTTAAATTATTTAAATTGGAGAATATTAAAATATGAAGTATATCTTAGTGCTATCATTACTTATGACAAGTCTAGGGCCTGGATTAGTGAGCTTTGATACTTTTGCGTACCCTAGAGCTATCAAGAAAGAAGCTAAATTTCTTATAGAGCCCTCAACCGAAATTAAAGCCATTGCAGAGGAAGCCATCGTCAATTCTGGACTGAGCGATAGAAAGATTCGTATACAAGAAGACACGCGCCCCGACAAAGATAGGTCAGATTCTCAGCAAGAACTTTTGGTTTTATCACCCTTGCTTGATAAGACTAAACTTATGCGAGATTATAAGATCGCAGTGGCTTATCATGAATGCGGACATCTGTATTTTCGTCATGGTACAGTTTTGGAGACCATTAAAAATATGTTAGTCTATGATTTTATGAAAGCTCCTGCTTCTTGGTTAGGATCGTATATTATTCTAAGACAAAGTATGTTAAATAGAGCACATAACAAGCTAGTAATGGATGCTTTAGCTACCGTTTCAACAGCTGTTTTATATTTTGATAATGTCAAGACGGAGCTCTATCGAGTATATAGGCAAAACGAGGTTCAAGCGGATCTTTTCATGTGCGAGCAGTTATACAAGCTGGGAAACATAGAGCCCCTTTTGGCAGAGCTTTACGTGCACCAGCAGACCTCCAGACTATATTCTCAAGGCCTTTTGACAAAAACGTATGCTTCTGAAGATAAGAGTATCTTAGGTTTTCCCTTAGAAACTCACCCATCGCACAAAGATCGAGCTGCAGCAATTTATGAATTTCTCGAAAGTAAGGCTATTGACGTAGATCAAACTCTTGAGGTGTATCTTAAAAAAGCAATGCCCAATGGTGAAAAAGAGTAGCTCTTTGGCGCCATCTATTAAAGTAGTATTATTACGTCGATTACTCATGCTTTTTTGATAATGTTTAAAAAATAATTCATCTTACTAATGTTAATAGTAAGTTTAAATTGTTTATATGGAGCATATTAAAAATATGAAATATGTCTTATTAGTAGCATTACTTATGGCAAATCTAGGGTCTGGACTAGTGAGCTTTGGCACGTCCGCGTACGATAGTGTTATTGAAAAAGAAGATGAATTTCTTATAGAGCCTTCAGCTGAAATTAAAGCGATTGCGGAAGAAGCTATAGTTAATTCTGGATTGAGCGATAGGGGAATTCGTATAGGAGAAGATACGCGTGACCGCAAAGATAGAGCAGATGCTTATCAAGAAGTTTTGACTTTATCATCATTGTTCGATAAGACTAAGTTTACACGAGACTATAAAATTGCAGTAGCTTATCATGAGTGCGGACACCTTTATTTTCGCCACAATAAAGTTTTGATGCCTCCTAAAAATATGTCATAGACTGTTACTGGATGCTTCAGCTACCGTTTTGTCGGCTATGCTACTTATGGATAATGAGGTAATGGAGCTCTATCGAGCATTGAGGCAAGAAGAGCTTCAAGCAGATCTCTTCATGTGCGAGCAATTGTACAAGCTTGGAAACATAGAGCCAATCTTGGCACAGCTTTACTTTTATCAGTGGTTGTCTAGGTTAGATTCTCAATACCCTCTTTTTTGCAAAAGCGTTGTTTTATCCTAAAGATACTAGGAGTATGTTAGGTTTTCCCTTAAGAACTCATCCATCACGTAAAGATCGAGCTGCAACAATTTATGAGTTTTATAGTGACCCCCTGCGTTAAGACACGAAAATAGATTTATTTAGGAGTCATGTTAACCTCCAAAGGGTTAGACTGGTTTTGTAACTTAAATTGTGCAAATAACTGTTGTCTTGTAGGCACAACTCTTAAAGCGAAAATGAGGTTTGGCGTGTGATAGTTAAGCGCCTGATGAGGTCGTTTTTGATTATAAAAATCAACATAGCTCCGCAAAGCTACTCGAGCCTGATCCACAGTATCAAAACTGTGCAGGTAAACGTTTTCGTACTTTATAGTACGCCATAATCGTTCGACATGAGCATTATCAGCCCAGCGACCCTTGCCATCCATGCTCACCTTTATACCGTTTCCTTCTAATTGTACGATCCAAGAGGTACTGGTAAACTGGCATCCTTGGTCGCTATTAATAATCTCCGGTATGCCATGCTTCAAGGCGTTTTCAAGTGCTTCAAGACATGATTGCGTATCAAGAAAAGTAGATAAGCTCCATCCCATAATTCTTCTGCTAAAGACATCGAGCAAGCACACTAAATAAACTAGGTAATGTCAACGGTCCATACCTGATTAGGGCGATCAACGCTAAGTTCACGTAGAAGATAGGGGTATACTTTGTGTCCCCGATCTCGTATAGTTGTTTTCTTTGTAGGATAAACAGCTTTTATGCCTGCAAGAGCGAGCAATCCTTGTAACCTCTTGTGATTGATAACGAAGCCTCTTTGCCTCAGAGCAACAAGAATACGGCGATAGCCATAAAATGGTGTTTCTTGATAAATACTTCTAACCTCATTCAATATAGTCGCATCGTTACTTTTTAACGGCCTCGGTTGATAATACATCATGCTTCTCGCAACACCCAAAAGTTCGCATTTTCTTTTTATACCTATCGCTTCATTACCGTGCTCAATCATCTCTTTGCGTTTTTCACTACTTAACGTTTGAGCACATGTCCTAAAAAATCACGTTCCGCAGTTAATTGTCCAATAACACGATGCAATCTATCTATTTCTGCTTTATGGTCTACTTCTCGCTTATCTTCAAAGATCTTATTGCTCTCTTCCTCCAGCTGCTTTTTCCATGCAAATATTTGACTTGCTGAAATGCTATACTCTTGGCATAATTCTGCAACTGTTTTCTTTTCTTTTAGGGCCTCTAGAGCTACCTTACTCTTAAATGAACTTCCATGTTTCTTGTATATTCTTGCCATGCTTTACCCCAGTAATAGTGATGATCTTTTTGCATCATTATACTCCCCAATTTCTCCAATTACACGTGTCTGATTTCTAGGGGTCATTATATTTCTTGAAAGCAGGGGCATCGACGTACATCAGAACCTTGAAGTCTATCTTAAGAAAGCGATGCCTCGTGGTGAAAAAGAGGTAGCTCTTTTTAGTGATATTCGTAGATCTGTAAGTCTATGGATGGGAACTAACTAGTATAAGCTTGGTCTACGAGATCTTCGGATAACCGACCGGGAATAAGCGTTTTTTCAACGATACTTGCTGTTTTTTAATTGATTACTTTAAAATTTAATATTTAAAATTTCAGCATAATAATAAAGAAATGCCAAGGATTACGGGTAGATAATTGGTTTTAATCTATCCCCTGATTGTAAAAAAATAACAAATTACTTAATCTAATCTAATATTGCTCAAATTGATATGTCTTATGGGGCTTAAATGTTAATGTGAATTTTTTATGCAATGTAGGGAATCAAGTAATTATGAGATCTTTTGTATTGGTAGTGTTATGTCTTGTAAGTCTGGGGTATGGTTCAGAAAGCTTTGGTGTTTCTGAATGTGCATTTTCTATAGAACTACCGGCTAAACTTAAAGAAAACTTAGAGCAGATCTTACAAGACATATCTATCATGAATGGTTTGATCAATAAAAATATTTCTATACCAGGAGATGAATTTTCGGTAGAGCCATCAGCTGAAATTAAAGCCATCGCGGAAGCAGCACTTACCAACTCTGGCCTGAGTGATAAAAATATTTCTATAATACAAGTTCCAGTGGTGATTTTAAAACACATCCCGCGGCGCAGTTTAATTGGATGGACACTTTCATTGTCAGACAATGAGCACTATATAGCTTTACCTCCAGTGCTCGATGGAACGCGTTATACACAAGATTTGATCACTGCAATTGCTTATCATGAATGTGGGCACATTTCTAACTATGGTATTGAGCATGATATTGATATGCAGCCAAAAGAGCGTGTTTCTTTGGGCAGTTCGTTATCTTCTAGTTTGATAGCTATTATTCTTAGCTTCACAGGTTGTGCTAAGAATCTCGATATGCAGCTGGAGCCTTATTGGGACAAGTTGCCATCGGTGACATGGTTTTTAATTGTCGTCGCTCACTTTTTAACTCAAATTACCGATGATTTACCTTATCTCGCTTACCAACGAGATTTTGAACGTCAGGCTGACATGTTTGCATGCGAAAAGCTCTATAAGCTTAGAAACTTTGAGCCCCTTTTAGCAATGCTTTATTGTTTTCAAAAATTAGCTCGACAATCACTTGATGATTTAGTGGAGCGCTTTTCCCATTTAACATTGAGCACCTATCCTTCGTTTCAAGAGCGCAGCCTTTTGATTCGTCAATTTCTTAAAAATAAGGGTATTGATGTCGATCAAGCTCTTTCAGCCTATCTTAAAAAAGCAATACCAAATGGGGAAGACGAGGTATATTTTTTCAAAGATGAGACAATCATGGTATCGGAACAAAGCTAATAACAGCTAACTTCTGCTTCATGCGTAGAATGCGCTCATATGCTTGATCTATAAGGTCTTCTGATAGTTCCCCTGTGATAAGTGCCTCTTCGACGATAGCTGCTATCTTTAAGGGAAAGCTATCTGTAGATTCTAGAAAACCATCATCATTGGTAAAAAGTAATATATCGCTGCCTGCCTCGATTGCATGAATGACGGTATCGCGCAAACTATAATGATCTTTAATGGCACCCATACGGAGCTCGTCGGTAATAATAACGCCATTATAGTGTGCCAGGCTTCTGAGCTGGTTGGTTAGTATAGTGCGCGAAAGGGTTGCTGGAAATAGGGGATCTACTGCACGGTTAATAATATGCGCTGTCATGATGGCGTCTACGGTATTTTGTTCAATGAGCCTGTTAAAAGGCTCAAGTTCTTGCGGTTGAGCCGTTAGCGTAACATCAACCATGCCATCATGCGTATCACCTTGTGCATAGCCATGGCCGGGATAGTGCTTAAGAGTTGTCAAGACGGCATGCTTTCGATGAGCATCGATTACAAGTTGGGCACAGCGAATAACCGTTTCAATATCGGGCGAAAAGCTTCGTTCAAGTCCACCTATAACTGAGCATGGTGGTTCACCGTCAAGGTCGACTACCGGCGCAAGGTTAAGATTAAAGCCATGCTCAGCTACTAACAAAGCAAGCTTTTCTGCTTCAGCAATAGCATCAGGGGTATCAAGTAGGGCAAATTTTTTAGCTGAAAGAATAGGTGGGAAATTCTTTTTAGGGTCTAATCGTTGTACTCTGCCTCCCTCCATATCAATTGCTAGTAACAGCTTTTCGGGTGCTTTAATAGCGTGTATATAAGAAGTTAGATTTTTAACTTGATTGCTATGAACAATGTTAGTCTTCATAAAAATAACTCCTCCAATACGACCGTTGGTTATATGGTCGACGAGAAGCTGAACGCCTGGGTCAGCGGAAACAGTTCCCTTGAACCCAAGCATAATCATTTGGCCAATTTTTTTATGTAAGGGTGTTATTTTTTCAAGAGGGTTAGCACGCAGAACGCTAGAAGCAAGTATAACAAGCAGGAATACTAGGTGCTTTTTCACGTGTTTTTCTCTATAGTTTTATTTAAAAAAACTACCGGTCATTCTGTACACATCTTTGACACTTAAATAGAGAGCCAAAGCAATAATAAAAGCCCACGAGGCGTAATAAATATACATCTTAATCTGCTCTGGCAATGGTCGGCCAGTAAGCGCTTCTATAGAATAAAAGAGAATTTGTCCTCCATCCATGATAGGCAATGGTATAATATTTAATACGGCGAGATTAACGCTAATAAAAGCAAGAAGTAAGAGAAACAGCTTAAGCCCATGCTCAGCGCCTTTTATTGTTTGCGAAATAACCATTAAAGGTCCACCTACTCCCTCAAGGGATCGCTGAGAAAAAATAGATTTAAATGCTAAGAACGTTTGCTTAATAAGCGTATGTGTTGCTGAGATGCCATCTCTCACTGCTTGTCGCCAAGGACGTGGTGGTAAATCAACGTGCTTAAAATATGCACCTAAGCGGCCAACTTTTTTAGGGCCTTGTTGATAGGCATCAGGTGTAATTTCAATATCTCGCTGAGAGCTATCACGCTGAATGCGAAGCGTTATCGGAATGCCGGCCAATGGCTCAAGTTCAGTAATGAGCTGCTCATAGGAGGTGATATGAGTGATGCCTGAAGGCGTGCGTAGATCAATGATAGTATCTCCTGCCTGAAGCCCGGCACGTTGGGCTGCACCGCCTGGAGCTACGGTCTCTAACGTAGGGATGGCATTTTTAGGATGCAGCAAAGGAGTTTGAGGGACACCTGCGGCAAAGAGTGCCGTAAGTGTTATATAGGCAAAAAGAAGATTAAAAAGAATACCACCTATCATGATAAGAAATTTTTGATAGTAGGGTTTTGCTGCAAATGAATAGTAATCTGTACGAGCTGCTTCTTTTTGTTCACCTTGACCAAGCTCGGCTGAGCCTGCCATTTCAACATAGCCGCCAAGCGGAATAGCAGAAAGCACAAAATTCGTATGACCTATTTTTTTCTGTATAATACGCGGACCAAAGCCAATAGAGAATGAAGGTGTACTAACACTAAAGAGCTTAGCAAAAATAAAGTGGCCAAGCTCATGTATGGTAATAAGTAAACCTATGCCAGCCAGGCCCACAATAATGAAAAAAACGTTTTTGAATAGTAGAACGAGGGGTGACACTGAGGTCATATAATTTCTCCTTGATAATAAAAAAATATGTGCTATACTTATTACGTGTTTGGCGTTGCGTAGCAGGCTTAATATGCTTAGCAAAACGATAAGCCCGTAAAGTCGTACCGATGCTTCAGCATAGCGCAGTATTTTTGCTACATCAAGGGTCGCTTCCTGTTCTTTTCATTCCACTTGAAAAAATTGGCAAAAAAGTTACACTAGTATGTAACTCTTTGCCGGCTTTGCCACCTTACTACGAGTTGCTAGGACGGCCAAGTTAGATGCTAGTGCGTTAGATGTGGTGTTAAATAATCATAGGAAATTTTAGAGGAAATCTTAGAATGCCTACTATTAATCAGCTTGCTCGCTCTGAGCGTATTCAGCCGAAGAGTAAATCAAAAAGCTCGGCATTGAAAGATAATCCACAGGCTCGTGGTGTATGTATTAAGGTGTTTACCCAAGCACCAAAGAAGCCAAATTCAGCACTACGTAAAGTAGCTCGTGTTAAATTGTCCACGGGTATTGAAGTAACTGCTTATATTGGGGGAGAAGGTCATAATCTTCAAGAGCACTCAGTTGTATTAGTTCGTGGAGGTCGTGTAAAAGATTTGCCTGGTGTGAAATATCATATTGTTCGTGGTACTCTTGACACGGCAGGTGTAGATAAAAGACGACAAGGACGTTCGCTTTATGGCGCAAAACGTCCAAAGAAATAAGCTAGGAAGGTAAGAGCATGGCAAGACGTAAGTCGGTCAGTTTTATACGAGATGTCGGTGCTGATCCTCGTTATGGCTCGGAAACGATTCAAAAATTAATTAACGTTGTTATGTGGCGTGGCAAAAAGAACGCTGCCCGCACCATTGTATACGATGCTCTTGATATATTAACAAAAAGAGCAGGCGGAGATCGAGATAAAGCATTAAAAATGTTTTTACGAGCTCTTGAAAACATAACACCAGCAATCGAAGTGCGACCTCGTCGTGTTGGTGGAAGCGTCTATCAAATTCCTAGTGAGGTAAGCCCTCATCGTGGGCGATCACTGGCATTTCGTTGGCTCATTTCAAGTGCTGCAACACGTAACGATAAAACTATGGGTATGCGATTGGCTCACGAACTTGTTGACGCACATGAAGGACGTGGTAATGCAGTTAAGAAAAAACTTGATGTCCATAAAATGGCAGAAGCGAATCGTGCCTTTTCGCATTATTCTTGGTAACGTAAGTAAAGGTGTGTAATGAGTGTTCCGCTCGAGAAATACAGAAATATAGGTATAGCAGCTCATATAGATGCGGGTAAAACTACTGTCACAGAACGTATTCTATTTTATACTGGTGCGACTCATAAGCTTGGCGAAGTTCACGAAGGTGAAGCAACAACCGATTGGATGGAGCAAGAAAGAGAGCGTGGAATCACCATTACCGCTGCCGCAATTACGAGCACCTGGAAAGGCTATCAAATTAATATTATTGATACCCCAGGACACGTAGACTTTACTATTGAGGTAGGGCGTTCCCTTCGTGTTTTAGATGGTGTTGTTGCGGTGTTTTGTGGTGTTGGTTGCGTTCAGCCTCAATCTGAAACAGTCTGGAAACAAGCAAACCGTTATAAAGTACCGCGTATTATATTCGTAAATAAGCTTGATCGTATCGGTGCTGATTACTTCAAAACTATACGAGACGTAAATGCAAAGCTTCACGCTAACGCAGTTGCTATGCAAATACCTGTTGGTGAATCTGAGAACTTTCATGGTATTATTGATCTGCTTTCGCGTAAAATGGCAACTTTTGGTGAAGGTGCAGATCGAGGTGTAACGATAACTTGGTCAGACGTTCCCGAAGATTATAAAGATCAGGTAGAAACTTTGCGCGTAAAAATAATCGAAGCAGCATGCGATATCGATGATCATCTTGCTGAAAAATTTCTTAATGAACAAGAGATTTCTGTTCCTGAAATAAAAGGAGCGTTACGTAAGGGTGTACTTAATCGTCAGGTGGTCCCTGCTTTTTGTGGCACAGCATTTAAGAATAAAGGTGTTCAGCTGATGCTTGATGGTGTGGTTGATTACTTACCATCCCCCCTAGATGTGCCACCAGTTGTGGGTATTGTCCCAAGAACCGATAAAGTTGAAGAGCGTGTAGCTGACCCTAAAGGTCCGTTTGCAGGTCTTGTCTTTAAAATTATGACCGACCCGTATGTTGGCGTACTTAGTTTTGTACGCGTATATTCTGGGACGCTTAAGTCGGGCTCATATGTGTATAACGCAACAAAAGGCACAAAAGAGCGTGTAAGCCGCTTGGTTAAACTTCATGCTGACAAGCGTGAGGATATTGATGAGCTACGAGCAGGCGATATTGGAGCTATTGTTGGTCTGAAAGATGCAGCAACAGGTGATACTGTCTGTGACGAAAGTCATCCTATCTTGCTAGAAAGGATTGATATCCCTGCTCCCGTGATATCGACATCCGTTGAGCCAAAATCTAAATCAGACTATGAAAAAATGATTATTGGCTTGAGAAAACTTATGCAAGAAGATCCGTCATTTCAATTTACGTTTGATAAAGAGACCAATCAAACAGTTATAAGGGGAATGGGTGAGCTCCATCTCGATATTATTGTTGATCGCCTTAAGCGTGAATCTAAAGTGGATGTAACGCAAGGCAAGTTACAAGTTGCCTTTAAAGAGACCATTCAAACAACCGTTGAAGCTGAGGGTAAATTTATCCGGCAATCGGGTGGAAAGGGTCAATATGGTCATGTTTGGGTCAAGTTTGAACCACTTGAACGCGGCAAGGGCTTTGAATTTGTCAACGGTATTGTCGGTGGAACAATTCCTCGCGAATATATTCCAGGCATAGAGAAAGGCTTGGAAGAAGCAAAGAACAGCGGTGTGCTGGGTGGTTACCCAGTTGTTGACTTTAGAGCAACAGTATTTGATGGATCGTACCATGATGTTGACTCATCGGAGCTGGCGTTTCAGATTGCCGCTTCACTCTCGTTTAAAGAGGGCGAGCGTAAAGGCGACGCAGTTCTGCTTGAGCCGATTATGAAGGTAGAGGTTGAAACTCCCGATGAATATATGGGTGACGTTATGGGTGATTTAAACTCACGACGTGGCCGTATCTTGGGTATGGAGGCCAAAGTTGGTAATCAGATCATTCTCGCTGAAGTACCACTTGCTGAAATGTTTGGCTATGCAACGCAATTGCGATCAATGAGCAAGGGGCGTGCAAGCTATACGATGGAATTTGAGGTTTATCGTGAAGTTCCAAAATATATTCAGGATCAGATACTGAGTAGTAAAGCAGCATAAATACAGTAGTGTAGAACAATAAAAATTGTCAGGAGATATTCTAATGGCAAAAGGTGTTTTTGAGCGCAAAAAACCTCACGCTAACGTTGGTACTATTGGTCATGTTGACCATGGAAAAACAACGTTAACTGCAGCAATTACGCGGGTACTTGCTGAAAAAGGGCTCGCTGAATCAAAGCGCTTTGATCAAATTGATAATGCGCCCGAAGAAAAGGCACGTGGTATTACCATTGCTATTTCACATGTTGAATACGAAACCGATAAGCGTCATTATGCTCATATTGACTGTCCTGGTCACGCTGACTACGTTAAAAATATGATCACGGGTGCTGCCCAAATGGACGGTGCTATTTTGGTCGTATCTGCAGCTGATGGAGCAATGCCTCAGACTCGTGAGCATATTCTGCTTGCTCGTAACGTAGGTGTACCAGCGCTTGTCGTTTTTTTAAATAAAGTTGACATGGTTGATGATGCAGACATGGTTGATATGGTCGAAGAAGAGATTAGGGATCTTCTTAAAAAATATGGATTTCCCGGTGATGATATACCGGTAGTTAAGGGATCAGCTTTGAAAGCTCTTAACAATGATTCAAGTGAGCTTGGATCGCCGTCGATCATGAAACTTATGGAGGCTTTAGATACGCATATTCCAATGCCAGTTCGTGAAGTCGATAAGCCTTTCTTGATGGCTATTGAAGGTGTTTTCACGATTTCTGGTCGTGGTACCGTTGCAACGGGTCGTATTGAGCGCGGTCGGGTTAAAGTTGGCGATGAAATAGAAATTGTTGGCTTGGGTGAACGAGCAAAAACAACAGTCACCGGTATTGAAATGTTCCGTAAGACTCTTACTGAAGGTGAAGCTGGTGATAACGTTGGTATCTTACTTCGTGGTACAAAGAAAGAAGATATTGAGCGTGGTATGGTACTCGCCAAACCAGGTAGTGTGACACCACACAAAAAGTTTAAATGTCGCGTCTATGTCTTGTCTAAAGATGAAGGCGGACGAGCAACACCATTTTTTAATGGCTATCGTCCTCAATTCTATTTTAGAACAACCGACGTGACCGGTAACGTTACGCTTGAAAAAGGCCGTGAAATGGTTATGCCAGGTGATATTAACGTTGAGTTGAACGTCGACTTAATTTCACCAATCGCAATGGAAAAGGATGGACGCTTTGCGATTCGTGAAGGTGGTAGAACAGTTGGCTCTGGCGTCGTTACCGAAATTCTTGATTAACACAGGTTGACGTATAGGTTGACGCATGAAGAAGCAAAAGATTCGTTTGACGCTTAAATCATATGACCATCAATTGCTTGACAAAGCAGTCCGGCAAATTGTATTAACCGTTAAGCGGACTGGCTCCAACGTTGTTGGGCCCGTTCCGCTACCCAAGCGTAGGCGATGTTTTACGGTATTACGGTCGCCCCATATTGATAAAAAGTCTCGCGAGCAATTTGAATTGACCACACACAGTCGTGTTCTAGATATTGTATCACCTTCAGATCAAACTATGGATGCACTTATGAAATTAAGCATCTCATCAGGCGTTGATGTGGAGATTAAGTAAGAAAGGTCATTCAATGGTTAGTGGTGTCTGGGGTAGAAAAATTGGTATGACCCAGGTTTTTTCAGATGACTATAAAATTGTGCCAGTTACCGTTATTGATACCGCTCATTGGTATATTACGGGCATTAAAACTAAAGAGCGTGATGGCTATGATGCCGTACAAATGGGACATGCCAAGCATGCTTACGAGAATCAGGAATTCTCTCCTGAATGGCTTAAGGCTCCGCGAAAGTATTTCAGCGTTCTGAAAGAAGTACGTCTTACTGCCCACGTAGAAGGACTAGCTGTTGGGCAACCTGCAGATATTGGGTCACTCGTAGCCAAAGGAGATAGTGTTGATGTTTTCGGTATCACTATAGGCCGCGGTTTTCAAGGTGGCGTTAAGCGTCATGGGTTTACTGGAGGTCTTGCTAGCCATGGAAGCAAACTCGGGCGCAAACCTGGTTCACTGAGTCATATGAGAAGTAGAGGACGTGTTATTAAGGGAAAGCGAATGGCTGGCCACATGGGGACCGATCAACGCGTTATGAGAAACCTTGAAATAATCAAGGTTGAGCCACTGTCGAGCGTACTCTTAGTTAAGGGCTCGGTACCAGGTAAATCAGGCTCATTAGTTTTTGTACGAAAGCACAGGTAGAACTATGGCACAGACAGATTCACAGCTTCAGGTACTTAGCCCTGGTGATATGGAACTTGCTGATCGTATAACTGAGCATAAGCCACTTTCTCGCACAAGCTTTGCGCAGTATATACGTGCTCTAATGCAAAATTGGCGGCAAGGAACAGTAAGCTCTAAAGATAGAGGCGAAGTTGCATTTTCCAACAAAAAACCTTGGAAACAAAAAGGTACTGGCCGTGCTCGTGCAGGTAGCCGCCGGTCGCCACTGTGGCGCAAGGGGGGAACCATTTTTGGTCCACAACCCCGTGTAAGAACGCTTAAAGTTTCTAAGGGGGTCAAGAGAAATGTCCTGCAAGCACTGCTCTGGAATAAACTTGAGCAAAAAAGCATTATGTTATTGGACTGGTCTGTTGAAGGGGAAAAGCCGAAAACAGCCGCAGCGTATGCTGCTCTTAAGCACGTTGAGTTGATCAATAAGAAGATTGTTCTTTTTGTTGACCCTGACGATTATATAACAGGTGCAGCATTTTTAAATATTCCCAACGTACGTGTTATATTTTTCGATGAACCTAATGCGTATGTTTTAGCTGATGCTGATGTATGGGTAAGTTTGAAAAAAGATGCTGATGCCTTTAAAGAAATGATGAAATCATGGATTTAGATATTTATAGTATTATTAGAAGACCTCGCATTACCAGTAAGGCCTATCGATTAAATCAGCAGCTTAAACAGCTTGTTCTTGAGGTACACCCCCAAGCTAATAAGCGGCTCATTGCTGAAGCGCTTAAAAAATTGTTTAATGTTGAGGCTGATAAAATTCGTATTGTTGTTTCCAAGGGCAAAAGACGCCGTGCAGGTCGCCACATAGTGCATGATAAGCTGGAAAAGAAAGCATTTATTACCTTAAAAGAAGGCTATTCGGTCGATCTTATGGGCTGGAATACGTCAGGTAGTGCTTCAGGTGGCGAGCCGATACAGACAACATAACAGCATAGGTAGGGTTAAGGTGTATAATGGCAATTGTAACGAGAAAGCCACGAAATTCTTCGCTTCGATTCCAAACGTTTATAGATACGAGTGAATTGACGAAGAAAAAGCCAGAGCGTCGTCTTACAAGCGGATTAAGTAAACGCGGAGGGCGTAATGCCTATGGACGTATTACCGTCCGGCATCGTGGCGGTGGAGCTAAGCGTAACTATCGCTTAGTTGATTTTAAGCGCATTGAGCGTGGTATTCCTGGTAAGGTTGTTTCTATTGAGTATGATCCTAATAGAAACTTACCTATAGCGTTAGTGGTATATGTAACCGGGGCAAAGCGCTATATCTTGCAGCCGCAAGGGCTTACGGTTGGTTCAACGATTATGGCTGGATCTGACGTTGAGGCAAAAATTGGCAATTGCTTACCATTGCGTAATATTCCCGTAGGTTTTACGATTCATAATGTTGAAATTTTTCCTGGATCAGGTGGCAAATTTGCTCGTGGTGCAGGAACATCAGTTCAACTTATTGCTAAATCCGATGAACACGCCACGTTAAAAATGCCGTCAGGCGAAATTCGTATGGTTCATCTCGATTGTTACGCTACGGTAGGGGTATTAAGCAACGCTGATTATAAAAACATCTCATGGGGTAAAGCAGGAAGAACACGTCATCGTGGCTTTAGGCCATCGGTACGAGGTATGGCAATGAACCCTATCGATCACCCTCATGGTGGTGGTGAAGGACGTTCTAAGTCAGGTTCTCATCCTGTTAGTCCCTGGGGTAAAGGAAGCAAAGGAACGCGTACCAGAAAGCGAGAAAACGCGCTTATTCTGAAAAGAAGAAAACCGTAAGGGAAGGCAAATAGTATGGCACGATCTTCTAAAAAAGGGCCGTTTGTTGCCGAATCGTTGCTCGATAAGATACAACGAAGTAAAACAAGCACAAAGCGTGAGGTTATAAAAACCTGGTCACGGGACAGTATGGTTATTCCTGAATTTGTGGGATTAACGATAGCAGTACATGATGGAAGAAAGTTCGTTTCTGTTTATATTACAGAGAATATGGTTGGGCATTATTTAGGAGAATTTGCACCGACAAGAACCTTTAGACTTCATAGTGGTCAACGTAAATCTGGAGTTGCCAGTGAGAAATAATTCATGTATACTAAGATAAAAGGTTAAACGATGCAATTTGTAGCTAAGGCTAAGTATATTGCTTATTCACCGTATAAGCTGAGGCCAGTGGCGGATGTTATACGAGGAAAAGGCGCGTCATATGCGCTTAATTGGCTAACGACCTATAAAACAAAGCGTACGCATGCTCTTAAGAAGGCTCTTGAGTCGGCTGTTGCAAACGCTCGTAACTTACAAAATATTGGTCCAGAGAAACTTTCTATAAAAGAAATTCGGATTGATCAAGGTCCTATTCGGCGATATTTTAAGCCAGGAGCAATGGGACGTGCTATGATTCAACGTAGGCGTTTATGTCATATAAGTATTGTTTTGGAATCACACGGTAAAGAGGCACAAGGTGGGACAAAAAGTTAACCCAATAGGGTTTCGTACAGGTGTTTATCGAGGTTGGGACTCCCGTTGGTTTGCTCGCAAATCATATGCTGAAAGTTTTTTTGAAGATTTTTCTATCAGAAAATTTTTAGAAAAAGAACTTTCAGGTGCTGAGCTTGAACGTATTGAAATTGAAAAAACCGGTGATGCCCTACGAGTGATTATACACTCTGCGCGACCTGGTTTTGTTATTGGTAAAAAAGGTCAAGAGATTGACGCCTTACGTAAAAAGCTTGCTGATATACTGCATAGGGAAAATATTGAGATATCAGTACAGGAAATTAAAACGCCTGAGCTTTCAGCACCAATCGTTGCAAAAAGTATAGCTGATCAGCTCGTGCGACGTGCAAATTTTAAGAAAGTTATGAAAAAGGCAGCATCATCAGCACTTAGGGCAGGAGCTCGAGGTGTTATGGTATGTGTATCAGGCCGTTTAGGTGGAGCTGAAATTGCTCGTGAAGAATGGATTCGTATAGGGTCCGTTCCTCGTCATACGTTACGTGCAGATATTGATTATGGCTTTGCAGAAGCAAAAACAACGTATGGTATTATTGGTGTTAAGGTTTGGATTTGTAAAGGTGAATTTAAGCTTGCGTAAGAGTCTGTGCGAAAGATACGATTATGTTAATGCCCAAAAAAATTAAGTATCGTAAGGTACAGCGAGGAACGCGTGCCGGCCGTTCAAAAGGTGCTCGTGATGTCGCCTTTGGTGAGTATGGCTTGCAGGCAGTTGAGTCCGTATGGTTAACTGCTCAGCAGATTGAGGCGATGCGCGTAACCATTTCCCGCAAACTTAAGAAAGTAGGAAAGCTGTACTTGCGTGTGTTTCCCGATAAACCTGTGTCAAAGAAGCCTGCTGAAACACGTATGGGTAAAGGTAAGGGTAACGTTGAAGTATGGGTGGCCGTCATAAAGCGAGATCGCATTATTTGTGAAATAGGAGGCCTTGACGAAGCAGCGGCTAAAGAAGCGTTAAAAGCTGCTGCGTATAAGCTGCCTATGAAAACAAAAGTCGTCAAGCGCCTTCATCAAGAGCAGTCAGAGCAATTAGAGCAAGAGGTAGCACAGTAATCATGAAAAAACTTCATAATGAGCTTAAGCAGATGAGCTTAGAGCAACTTGAGCTTAAGCTTGAAGAGCTACGGCGCGAGCTTTTTAAATTACACTTGAATGCAGCAACATCGCACGTCAAGTCGTTTTCCTCAACAAAAACAGTGTTGCGGAGGGCTATAGCTTGCGCGCTGACGAGAATACGTGAGCATAAATCTTTAGAGCAAACTTCAGAGCAAACAAGGAATATATCACATGGCTAATCACGTGGCTAATCGTGTAACTGGAGCTAAGAATATACCACATACACTTACTGGTACTGTTGTATCTGACAAGATGCAGAAAACGGTTGTGGTAAAAGTTGATCGTATGTATACCCATCCTTTCTTTAAGAAGGTGATGAGAACGTCAAAAAAATATAGTGTACATGATGAGCAGCAACAAGCACGTGTGGGCGATATAGTCAAGATTTATGAGGGGCGGCCTATGTCAAAAACTAAATATATGTACTTGGCTGAAATTATCAAAGCCCATGCAACACCGTAGGTATAGCAGGTATTAACGGAAGAACTATATGGCTATTTATAAAGAAACTGAATTAGAGGTTGCTGATAACTCGGGGGCAAGACGCATCCGTTGCTTTCATATTGTAGGCAGTACTGGTAAAAAAAGTGCTAGCATAGGTGATATTATTGTAGCGGCCGTAAAAAGTGCTATCCCGGGTGGTCAAGTAAAAAAAGGTGATATTGTCAGGGCAATTATTGTCAGAACACGCAAACCATTTCGTCGTGAAGATGGCAGTTATATTAGATTTGGTGAAAATGCAGCGGTAATTATCAAGAGCGTTGAAGATACTACACCGGTTGGTTCACGTATCTTTGGCCCTATTGCACGTGAAATTCGCCCACGAAGCCCAAAGATACCATCGTTAGCATTAGAAGTTTTATAAGGGTTCTGAAGGGTTCTGATATGATGCGCGTTAAGCAAAATGACACGGTTCTTATTTTAACCGGTAAAAATAAAAATAAGCGTAGTCGTGTTATTGATATTTTGCCCAAAAAAGATAAAGTATTAGTAGAAGGCAGTGCTCTTGTAATGCGTCATGCTAAGGCACGACGTCAAGGTGAAACATCAGGTATCAAAAGTAAAGAATCGTATATTCAGCTTTCAAATGTCATGCCTGTGTGTGTATCATGTAACAAACCAGCACGACCTCGATCTGGTATATCACATGACAACATACATCATGTCCGTATCTGCAATCACTGTAATCAGATAATGTAAATGTAAAGGTTAGAGATGGCAAAAGCACGTCTTGATGAGCAATATACAACGACCTTACGGCCTCAATTACAAAAATCACTTGGGCTTGCTAACCCTATGCAGGTACCTAAGGTGTCAAAGATTGTACTGAACGTAGGAGTTAAAGAAGCAGTTGCTGATAGTAGAGTACTGCAAACAGTTATGCAGGTAATTGCAGCAATTACCGGTCAAGCACCTGTCAGAACAAGTGCGCTCAAATCAATTGCAGGGTTTAAAATACGGGAAGACATGCCCATTGGCGTAATGGTAACGTTGCGTGGACAACGTATGTATGAGTTTCTCGATAAGCTTATAAATTTAGCATTACCCAAAGTACGTGATTTTCAAGGTGTGCCGGTTGCCTTTGATGGTCGAGGGAATTATAATCTTGGTATTAAAGAATGGAGTGTTTTTCCTGAAGCTGATGCTGCAGGGGCTAGCGAAAGAGCACATGGTATGAATATTACCATTGTTACAACTGCAAAAACTGATGCACAAGCATATGAATTGCTTAAAAGTTTTGGTATGCCCTTTCGAAAAAAATAAGAGTGAGGAATAACGATGGCTCGAAAAGCCCTGATAGAAAAATCTCAGAGAACACCTAAATTTGCGGTTCGTCATCGTAATCGTTGTAGATTATGTGGACGACCTCGTGGGTTTATACGTCTTTTTCAGATGTGTCGGCTGTGTTTTCGTAACCTTGCATCGAACGGGTTATTGCCCGGAGTTAAAAAAGCAAGTTGGTAAATGGTAAGGTAAAGGATAGGCATGTCGAGAGATACGATTGGAGATTTTTTAACGAGTATACGCAACGGCGTTATGGCAGCTCGACCATTTGTCAGAGCGCCCTATTCAAAGCTCGCCCATGAATTAGCAAAAATTCTTAAGAATGAAGGCTTTATTCATGATGTGCTTGTTGAAGAACATGAGCAACATGAGCCAGGATTTAAGCGAGGATTTAAAGGCTTAAAAATTATATTAAAATATACTCGTGGCGAATCAGTTATTCATGAGATTAAGCGAATAAGCACACCTGGCCGTCGCATATACGAAGGTATTGCTACGCTCAAGCCGCTGAGCGGAGGTCTTGGTATCGCTATAGTTACCACTAACCAAGGCGTTATGACGAGCAGACAGGCATTGCAACGATCTCTTGGTGGAGAGGTCATGTGTACGGTATGGTAGAGGTAAGATATGTCAAAGATTGGTAGAAAGCCTATTGATATTGGAAATATCCAGGTTGAGGTAAAAAATAGTGTAATACACTATAAGGGTAAAAAAGCCTCCGGGACCTACAGATTACCTCCTCAATTGCAGGCCCAATTAAAAAATAAACAGCTCGTGCTACTTCCTGTGCCTTCAGATAGCATACTTTCCGATATTAATGCGCTTTGGGGTTTACATAGAGCATTACTGGCAAATGAGCTTAAGGGTGCTGATCAACCATTTGAAAAGCAACTGCGTATTGTTGGACTTGGTTTTAAAGCAGTAATCACGGGCAACAAAGTTCAATTTTCCTTGGGATTTAGTCATAAGATTGATAGAGAGCTTCCTCAAGGAGTCACTATAGAAGCTGATAAGACAGGCCAGCTTTTAACAGTGCGATCAATTGATAAAGATAATCTTGGGTTAACGTGTAGCGAGATTATAGCACTTCGACCACCTGAGCCCTACAAAGGCACAGGTATTCACGAGGTAGGCACAGTTATAAGGCGCAAGGCTGGTAAGGCTAAAGCTGCAAAATAGTGGAGTATTAACGTGTCAATAACAAGAAAAATCCGCCAAAGAACACAACGAAGGGCATTACGCTCACGTAGTTCATTAGCCATGACGCTTCCCCGTGTTTCTGTATTCCGTAGTGCTCGGCATATTTATGCTCAGGTAATTGACCCCGTATTACAGCGAACGCTCATGAGTTGTTCATCGCTTGAGCTGAATAAGATAGCTGGTGATAAAAAAGCGATTGCTCGTGCGGTTGGCTTAGAGCTTGCACAACGAGCTCGTGCGCAAGGTATTACCAAAGCAGCGTTTGATCGGGGACCATTTTTATATCATGGGCGTGTACAGTCACTTGCTGAGGGCTTGCGCGAAGGTGGATTAACGATTTAAGGGAAATAATGGCAGAATTTGTTGATACCGTCGTCAAAGTACGACGTGTTACCAAAGTTACTAAGGGTGGAAAACGGTTTGGTTTTTCTGCTCTTGTTGTTTCGGGTGATCAAGAAGGCGGTGTCGGTATTGGTCAAGGTAAGAGTCGTGAGGTTTCTTCAGCTATAGCTAAGGCAACGGCCAGTGCACGCAAGAGCCTTATTAGAATACCACTACGTGGAACAACGATACCGTATTCCGTAGCTGGTCGGCATGGAGCAAGCAACGTTATTATTCGTTCAGCTTATAAGGGTACCGGCCTTATTGCTGGTGGTGCCGTGCGTGCTGTTATGACAGCACTTGGTGTCAAAGATATTTTAGCTAAATCTATAGGGCCTTCACGTTCGGCACAGAACGTTGTTAAGGCAACGCTTAATGCATTGGCAAAGTGTCGCTCTGCTGAAGAAATAGCAAAATTACGTGGTAAAACTGTACATGAGATAACGAAGGGTAGCGCTAGCAATGATAACGCTCAGTAATCTTACCTCTGCAGGTAAGTCGCGCAAGCGTGTAGGACGAGGTGGCAGCAGAGGTGGAACCTCAGGGCGTGGTAATAAGGGGCAGAAAGCCCGTTCAGGCCCCAATATTGGTAAGGCATTTGAAGGAGGCCAAACCTCGCTTGCTCGACGTCTCCCAAAGCGCGGGTTCTCTCACGCTCGTTTTAGGCAAGAATGGGAGATAGTTAATATCGGATGTCTGAATAGTCTGTATGATCACGGTGCTGAAGTTACCAAAACGTCACTTATTGAGAAAGGCGTTATTTCTGGTGGTCAGGCTATACGTTTAAAGATTTTAGGCAAAGGGCTGCTTGATAAGAAGCTTTCGGTACATGCAGATGCTTTTAGTACATCAGCAGAAGAAGCAATTAAAAAGCAGGGTGGCGAAGTACATACACTGTGAGGAGCTAGAGTATTGTGGTCCTGCTAAAAAATTTTAAAAACATCTTTCTTATCCCTGAGCTAACCAAGAAGCTTTTATTTACGCTTGGTGTACTGATCGTGTATCGTCTCGGTACATTTATACCAGTTATTGGGGTGAATATCCCCCTATTGGCTGAGTATATGAAACGATCAGAAACATTGGGTGGCTTGTTAAGCTATCTTGACATGTTCTCCGGTGGTGCTTTAGCATCAAGTACTATCTTTGCATTAGGTGTTGGTCCTTATATCACAGCTTCGATTATGATGCAGATGCTGACTATGGCAGTCCCGTATCTTGAACAACTATCTAAAGAAGGTGAGTATGGACGTAAAGTTATTAATCAATATACACGGTATGTAGCGCTTGTATTGAGCGTTGTGTATAGCTTAGGGTATGCAAAATTTCTTGAAAATCAACAATTGGTTCTTACCCCAGGTCTTGGGTTCACGTTGCTCTGTGTGCTTTCGTTGACAGCAGGTTCTCTATTTGTCATGTGGCTAGGAGAGCAAATTTCGCTTATGGGTTTAGGTAATGGCAGCTCAATGATTATTTTTGCTGGTATTGTTGCGCGCTTTCCTGAAGACGTTGCTAAGACAATTTACTGGGTAAAAGTTGGTAATATGACAGCTATTACAGCAGTATGTATTTTGGCTTTTTTTATTGCTCTCATGGCCTGTATTGTCTTTCTTGAGAAGGGTGATCGTAAAATTCCGGTTCAGTACGCGCGACGTGTTGTTGGTCAGCGTGTTTATGGAGGGCAAAGTACCTATATACCGTTCAAGATTAATACAGCAGGGGTGATGCCCGTTATTTTTGCACAATCGGTATTGCAAATGCCACTTTTTCTTGCATCTATTTTTTCTGAGCGATTTGCATTTGCTAGGACCATTGCACAAATGCTGCACTTCGATGGTTTTTTATATAACGCGTTATTATTTGGTCTTATAGTCTTTTTTACTTTTTTTTATACAGCCCTCGTATTTAATCCTACGGAATTGGCCGATAACATGAAAAAAAGTGGTGGCTTTATACCGGGTATTCGGCCGGGTCAACAAACTGCTAATTTCTTTGATTATATTCTAACGCGCATAGGTTTGGTAGGTGCTATCTATCTGGGTATACTTGCGCTCTTGCCTAATATTCTTAGGGCATTTGTTGCGCTACCCTTTCAATTGCAAGGTACATCATTACTGATTGCTGTAGGTGTCGCCCTTGAGCTTTCTGCACAAATAGAGTCGTATCTTATTGAACACAAGTATGAGGGATTTTTATCATCAGGTAGGGTTAAAAGCAGGTTTGCGCGTTAATATACGAAATGGTTATCCGGTAGATTCATCGGTAGATTTTATGGTAAAATCTGGTAAACTATTTCTGATAGCCTTTTACGCTCACCATGAAGACTTTGCATGAAGACTTTGAATGATTACATTAAAAAATAAGCATGCTCTTGAAACACTTACTGTAGCAGGAAAACATTTGGCCGAAATGTTTGAAGAGCTCAAATACCAGGTGGTTCCTGGCATAAGCACGCTTGAGCTTGATACGTGGATTGCTGGTTGGCTGAACCGTATTCATATGGTATCGCAGACGCAGGGATATCACGGATATAGGCACGTAAGTTGTATATCAGTTAACGACGAAGTGGTGCATGGTGTTCCTCATAGCAACAGCACACTCAAGCAACATGATCTGGTTAAGATTGACGTTTGTGCCGCATGGAAAGGGTATTGTGCCGATATGACTCGTTGTTTTTTTGCAGGACAGGGTAACCCTGAAGCTCAAAAGCTTGTGTCAGTGGCATGGGATGCACTCAATAACGGAATTAGCCAAGCAATACCTCACAATCGTGTGGGTGATATTTCGGCAGCAATCCAGTGTACAACTGAGTCACAGGGATACGCTGTTGTACGAGAATTTGCTGGACATGGTATTGGGCGACGTATGCATGAGGACCCGGAGATTCTTAATTATGGTAAACCTGGCCGTGGTCCCCTGTTAAAAGCAGGGATGACGCTTGCGCTTGAGCCAATTATTACGGCTGGTAGTCCCGCGATCTGTATTGCTTCCGATGGATGGACAGCAAAGACGGTTGATGGCAGCTTAGCTGCTCATGTGGAAGATACGGTTATTATTACCGAACATGGCCCAGAAATTGTAACAAGATTATAAGCACGATTTTATAGGTGTGAGAGTTGCATGAAAATTAAAGAAAAAGATGACGTTATCCGTGTTGATGGCGTTGTTAAAGAAACATTACCCAATGCTATGTTTCGTGTAGAAATTGAAGGTGGGCATTTGGTATTAGGACATATTTCGGGTAAAATGCGTATGAACTATATACGTTTAATACCAGGAGATAAAGTTGCCGTAGAACTTTCTCCTTATGATCTGACCAAAGGTAGGATCGTTTTACGGTATAAGAGTGATCGATCGTAAAAGTAGTATGAAATAAGGGATGCGTCACATGAAAGTAAGAACATCAGTTAAGCGTATATGCCGCGATTGTCGTGTTATTAATCGCGCACGTATTGTAAGAATTATTTGCAAAAAAGATCCCCGACATAAGCAGCGTCAGGGGTAAAATAAACTTTATGAGAGTCTGTGAGAGGACATTATGGCAAGAATTGAGGGCGTAAATCTTCCCAATGATAAGCGTATCGAATATGCACTGCCCTATATTTATGGCATAGGGCTTAAAGGATCGCGCGATATTTTAACGAAACTTCGTATTAGTTTTGACAAGAGGGTTAGAGATCTTGCTGACGAAGAAATTGCAGCTATCCAAAAAGAAATTTCCGGCAATTATATTACTGAAGGTGATCTTCGTAAGGAAATTAAAAATAATATTAAGCGCTTGCAAGATATTGGATCATATAGGGGGCTGCGCCATAAGCGATCACTTCCTACACGGGGACAGCGTACAAAAACAAATGCTCGTACACGTAAAGGTCCACGTAAGGCAGGAGCAGCGATAGCACTTAAGCGCAAAGTAACCAAGAAATAACTTAGAAAATAATATAGCATGAGCATGAGGATAGAATGACCTATAAAAAGAAGTCAAAAAAAGTAAGGCGTTTGGTAGATTCTGCGATAGCACACGTCAAATCTACGTTTAATAATACGCTTGTTACTATTACAACTCCCGAAGGAGATGTTCTTTTGCGAGGGAGTGCTGGAAAATTAGGCTTTAAAGGTGCCCGCAAAGGCACGCCCTTCGCTGCAACACAAATTGGTACCAGTCTTGCTAAAGAAATGGTATCATTGGGAATAAAACAGGTAGAGGTAAACCTTCGAGGACCTGGATCGGGGCGCGATTCATTCGTGCGTTCACTACAAGCTTCAGGATTTGATATTTCTGTACTTCGTGACGTAACACCATTGCCGCATAATGGATGTCGTTCGCCTAAAAAACGCCGCGTATAAGCTATATAAAAGTTACCTGTATTTATGAAAGAGCGTGTAGCTATGGAAAGAAAATCTACGTCTCAAGGTGAGCGTCCGGCTCGAGCTGAGCGTAATGAGCAACGTGGTGGCAAAAAACCTCGTAAGCTTACTGAGTATGGCCGTCAATTACAAGAAAAACAAAAAGTAAAATCAATATACGGTATGCGAGAGCGTCAGTTTAAAAGATTTTTTAGTATTGCTTCAAAAAGCCGTGCTGCAACTGGTGAGCTCTTGTTGAGTTTGCTCGAGCGCCGTCTTGATAATGTTATATATCGGCTTAAGTTTGCTTCTACTCGTCGTCAAGCCCGACAAAGTATTACGCATGGACATATCCTTGTTAATGGAGAACGTGTCTATTCGCCATCCTATCTCGTTGCGGTTAATGATGAGATTACTCTTGCTCCTCAGGTTGCTCAAAAAACCACGTTTCTTGAGCAGGTTGTTGACAAGCGCTTACAAACAAGTATTAAGGTACCGGAGTGGCTAGAATTAGATAGAAAGGGACGCAAAGGGCGTGTCCTACGTAATCCAGTTCGAGCAGACATTCAAGCACCTATAGAAGAACATTTAATTATCGAATTGTATTCTAAATAACAAGTATCTCTTAGATTATTTCTTAGGTAATGGTGATACATATGATTCTAAGCTTCAGGAGTTTCAATGAATAGAAAGGAGTATCAACCCTTAACGATTCCGCGACTCAGCTGGAATAAAGATACGCTTACCGCTACCTATGGTGAGTTAGTGGCGCAACCTCTTGAACCTGGGTTTGGCATTACCCTTGGTAATGCGTTACGACGTATTCTTTTAGGGGGGGTCGAAGGTTCTGCTGTTACCGCGGTCATTATTAAACAGGTAAATAATGAATTTTTACCACTACCAGGTGTTATTGAAGATACGCTTCAAGTTATTCTCAACATTAAAGAAATTATTGTGCGTAATACAACAGGCAGACCAGGTAAAATGTCGTTACATATTACCGGAGAGTCTATTGCGCGCGTAACTGATATTGTAGCAGATGAGCACCTAGAAGCCTTAAATAAAGACCATATAATCGCTCACGTTGCCCCTGGTGGGACGCTTGATATAGAATTTTTTGTCGAGTCCGGTCGTGGTTATCAGCCAGCACGCTGGCCGCTCGGTCAGGCGTTACAAGAGGATGACCGGATTTATTTAGATGCCATGTTTTCTCCCGTGCGTAAAGTTACCTATGACGTTGAGAAAACACGCGTAGGCAGAGATATCGATTACGATAGGTTGCTTTTAGGTATAACAACTGATGGTACTATTGCACCATCAGATGCTGTACATTATGCTGTATCAGTATTGCTTACGCAGTTTGAGCATTTTATAGCAGCATCAGGCATACCATTTAATAACATATTGGCACCATCAAGCGATAATCCCCATGAAAAATCGGCAGAAGATCATGTGGAGAATCTCAAGGGTGTTCCCTTAGATCTTCTGCTTAAGCCTATCGATGTATTGGAATTCTCCGTTCGCGCGCAAAACTGCTTAGTGCAGGCTGGTATTAAGCACGTTATAGATTTGGTAAATTTAACGGAAGATCAAGTGCTTAAGATTAAAAACTTTGGACGTAAGTCATATGAAGAAGTTAAAGAGGGTCTGGGAGCGTATGGGCTTTCTTTTGGTATGCATATAAAAGAATCAGATATTAAGAAACTTCAAGAAAGAGAGCTTGAACATGAGACATCAAAGCGGTAAAAAAAAGCTTAATATGAGTCCATCTCATAAACGTGCCGTTATGCGTAACCAGGCTATTATGCTTATTATGCATGGTACTATTATTTCAACGAAGCCACGTATAAAAGAGGTTCGTAAATTTGCAGAAAAGCTCGTAACGCTTGCACGTGAAGGGAATACATTTAATGCACGTCGTCGAGCTAAAGCACTATTGCCCTATAAAGAAGAAGCATTGGTTAAACTTTTTACAGAAATAGCACCTCGCTACGTACAGCGACCTGGGGGTTATACTCGTATAATACCATTAGGGCGTCGTGCAAGTGATACTGCCGAGCAAGCCCGACTTGAATGGGTGCTCTAGACTATCTCTATTTGTCTGATAAACTAATACTTAGATGTGTTAGTTTAACCAGTAGACAAGAGGAGCCCTCTATGAACATGAACATGAGACGTAAATTTTTAACTCTCAGCCTCATGACATCGGTGCTTTCCGCAACAATGCCTTTCGGCATAGCACATGCAGGAGTGAATGTTTCATTCGGCGTTAGCGCATCATGCCCTACACAATGCTCTACCCATCCCCAACCGGTATGCAAACCGGTATGCAAACCTGTCGTTTGTAAGCCGGTTTGTGTGTCTGAGCCAGAACGTGAAGAAGTCATGTGTGTGAAAAAGCGTCGGCCCGAGGTTGTTTGTTTTAAGCGTGGGTATCGTAAACAGCGTTACACAAGACCAAAAGTCTATTATACGCAGTATGAAGACTACAACGATTATAGCTCAGACTACGAAGAAGACGATTATGCTTTAGAGACGACAACCTATAGGTATGTTCCTCGTCCAGCTGCGCGAGAACGTTCAACAACCGTTGTTGTTCAGCCAGTTGTTCGTCCGGTTGTTCGACAGGTACAGCAGCACTGGGCCCCTCAGTTATTTAGTGGGCTTTTTGGCGCCATCAATGCCATGAGTGAATACGACAACTGTTAACTACTGCTGATTATAAGCTCTATAAGCGCTCTTCTTGATATTTTAAGAAGAGCGCTTATCTTTTTTTTCACTTCTTTGGTATCTTTATCGCAGATTAACGGTCTACCTGATAAGAGAGATACCAGTATGAAAAAATCCATTATACCTGTTTGCCTGAGCTTAATACTATCTTTATCTATCGCAACTAAGCTTAAAAATTTTACTGTATACGATCCATTATTAGCAGTACAGCAAGATAATCTGGTTCCTTTAGCAATTATTGGTGCTGGACCAGCTGGTTATGCAGCTGCTTTATATGCAGGGCGGGCGCATATGCCAGCATTGATAATTGCAGGATCTGAGCCTGGTGGTCAACTTATGGGCTCGGCGAAAGTAGAAAATATACCTGCTGTTGATGCTATGCCAGGCTATGATATTGTTGAAAAACTTCGTATACAAGCTGAGTTATTTGGCGCACGTATGCTCTATGATACCGTGACAGATGTCGACTTTTTTGAGTGGCCCTTTAAAATAATTACTGAGCAGGGCTTAAAACTTAATGCTTTAACGGTAATTATTGCGACAGGTGCTTCAGCTCGATTGCTTGGTGTTTCCGGCGAAAAAACCTATTTTGGTCGTGGTGTTTCTACCTGTGCTGTATGCGATGCGCCTCTCTATCGAGATGCCGATGTGGCCATTGTCGGGGGTGGCGATTCTGCCATAGAGCAAGCTGAGCTTTTGGCTGCTTACGCACGAACCGTCACACTTTTTGTACGATCACATCACATGCGTGCAGCTCCTCACGTTCGTGCACGCCTTACCACCTACGATAATATTTCAATTGTTTATAATAAGCACATTATAGAAATATGTGGTAATGGTCAGGAGATTACACACGTGTGGTTAGAAGACACACAAACGAAAGAGCAATCGTTATTTCCTGTTCAGGGTCTATTCTTAGCTATAGGACATAACCCTAATGCTGAGCTTTTTAAACGATTTCTGCAGCTTACAAGTGATGGTTATATTCGTCTTATCCACCATCAGGAAACATCAATTCGTGGTATTTTTGCAGCTGGTGACGTATGTGATCAAGATTATAGGCAGGCTATTGTTGCTATGGGTGATGGAAGTAAAGCAGCGCTTGATGCCTTAAAGTTTTTACGAGAAGATATTGGGGTAAATGAAAAAACCGTTCGGTCGTTTAATCTATACAGATAGCTTAATTAACCCTGCTCGACAATACGCACGAGACTACCATTAGGACCTTTATGAACGAGTAATTGGACAGGAAATTGCTCTTTCATGTTCTGCAAATGAGAAACAATAATAATTTTAGCAAAATCATCTTGAATCTTATGAAGAGCATCCATAATATGCGAAAGTCCTTCTTCATCTTGTGAGCCAAAGCCCTCGTCAATTATCAGCATTTGTAACGATGTCCCTCCGCGTCGCGCCAAAAGCTTAGAAAGAGCAATACGCAGTGCAAAATCTATGCGAAATGCTTCACCGCCGGAGAAGAGCTCATAAGGCCGTATGCCTAGCGCATCGGAAATCTTAATATCCAGCGTTTCTTTAGTGCCACCGCTTTTAAGATCACGCAGGGATTCAATCATAAGATGAGCTTGGTTATCAGTTAATTTACTCAGAAGAGCATTAGCTTCTTGCTCAATTTCTGGTATAGCATCCTCAATCAAAAGCCCTTGTATGCCATCTTTGCCGAGTGCTTGAGCGATAGCCTGATATTCAGTTGCTATTATTTCAAGTTCACTCATACGTTTACTGTAATCCTGAGCTTCTTGAGTATGCTGCTCAAACATACGAATTTGTTGTTCTAGGGATCCTGTTTCTCGTACAAGCACTTCTTTTTCTTTCACAAGCGTTTTAAGATGTTGTGCAAGCTCTACCTGCTGTTGCTCTATAAGATAGAGCTTACGATCAAGATTGCTATACATAAGCAGTTCTCGTTCAAGATTTTTTTGCACAATCTTTAAGCTTTTAAGCATGTTGCAGTGTTCATGAATCTCTTTTTTGCGTTGTTGCTGCAAAATACTTTGTTGTACAATCTCAGAAGCTACGGTTAGCTGTTGACTAATGCTGGCAAGTCGTTGTGTAATATTCGTATGATGCTCCATGTTATATACGAGGGTTGCTAATTGCATGTCATACTGCATAGCCTGTTCTTGAAGTTGGCGTAATTCTATGTTTTCAGCCAAAAAATGCTCATGCGCATGCACCTGCTCATCTCGCATGTGAGTTGCTTGTGTAAGAGCTGCCTGAGCTTCGCTCACTAAGTGCTCAAGGGCTGATTTTTTTATCTCATGTTCCGCGATGAGTGTGCTCAGCCTTACGAGCTTTTTTTCGAGCTCATCACTCATAATAACAAGTCGATTTCTTTCTTCGCGCTTGTTTTTTATATGATTAATGTGCTCATGCTGGTCTATAAGCAGTGATTTTAGTTTTTTGATTACTGAGCCCAACCGGGTGAGTTGATGAACAAAAAATGATTCTTGTTCATGAAATTTACTTTCGAGCAATCGTTTATGTTCATGTGAAAGATGTTGTTCACACAAGGGACAACTTGGCCTTTGACCATCACCGGCAAGTTTCTTCTTATGCGCGAGATTTTTAAGTTCAGTTTTAAGGTGATTGCCTCGTGTTATAAACTTGTGATAAAACATTTTACGACGTTCAAATTCTTTCTCAAGCTCTTTAAGGGTTGTATCATATGTTGCATAATGCTTGAGCTTTGCTGCTTGTGTCTCATGCTGTTCTTGAGTAGCTCTATATTCTTGCTCAAGTTCATAGTTATGGTTGATGTGTTCAACTAATTGTGCCTGTATAGTTTGAAGATTGATTTCACGTGTAGCGCATTGTTGATCATGAGACTGCATAAGCTGGTTATGTTTGACTGCTTGATGCTGTACACAGCGTTGTTCTTGCTCTTTTGCTACGATATAGCGCTCTCTCAGCTCAAGCCGTTGGGTAGTTTGCTCTTGAATACGAACAAGTTCTCGCTCAAGCTCTTTCTTCTCATGTCCTAATTTATCGTAGTCTGTATAGATACGCTGTTGTCTGAGTACAAATCGCCATTGCTCTACTTTGTCACGAAGTACTTGTCGATGTTCGTGTATTTGACGAGTGAGCTGGTCTTGTTGTATCGAAAGGATAGAACACTGTTGTTGCTGTTCACCAAGCAACTTTCTTTCTTGTTCGTATCTGGCTACTTGATCATGAATATATTTCTCTTGATCTGTTATGTGAGCTAGCTTGTGCTTTACTTCCTTAAGTTGCTCAATGCTAGTTCCTTCTTGATTCAATTGAGCTGTTAGCCGTTCGTATAAGGTAATAAGATTCTCTCGTTCTAACGTCGCTTGACGTGCTCTATCGAGAGAGCGTTTACGGAGAGATTCATAGTGATCAAGACCTAGAATAGTTGCTAGTATTTCTTTACGATCCTTGGGCGATTTTTTGGAAAACTCATTAGAGTTGCCTTGACGCAAAAATACTGAATTAACAAAAGAATCATAGGTAAGACCAATAACTTGATCAATTTTCTCTTGCGTTGTTCGAATGGTCTTGTCGGTTAATGCTTTAAAATTTCCTGTAGACGGATCTAATATGCCAAAGTCAGCATGCGCGATACCTTTGCCGGCACTGACAGTGTAATCGCGACGAACACGGTACATATTACCATTGCAGCTAAAATCGAGCGATACAAGCATTTGAGTTTGGCCAAGCCGTAATAGCCCCTCGTCTGCCTTGGGTGATGCGCCACTTTTCCGTGCTTGTCCCCACACAGCCCATGTAAGCGCATCCAAGAGCGCTGACTTGCCATGGCCATTTTTACCTGCAAGGCAGATTAAATGATAGGGAGTAAAATCAATCGTTTGCATAACGGGACCATAGCTTAAAAAATTCTTGAGCTGTAGTTTAAGAGGAATCATAGACAAAGCAACTTAGAAACGTTTGGTATATCTACTGTGTCGTAAGTGTAGCATGCTCGCCAGGAGTTGACCAGAAGCTGCTCTGTATTAAGGTAGTTGATTAAGATAGGCTCTATGGGTGTTGAGAGCTTGCATAATTGGCACGTTTTCTATTTCCGCAGCAACAAGAAATGGCGTTCTATTGCGGTTATCAAGGCTATCAATATCGCCCTTGAAATCTAAAATGAGATATAATTGGTTTAATTGCTCTGTTAATCGTTCTGCATGATGCTTTTGTTGAGCAATTCTATGCAATACCGTAGAGCCATCGTTATCCGTAGCGTTTACCTTTGCGCCCAATGACAAAAGCACCGCCATGGTTTGGGTAGTATTTTTATCTGCTGCAAGCATAAGGGGTGTAATACCTGCGGCATCCTTGGCATTCAAATCAGCACCATAGGATAATGCCATATGTATACATGTTGCTTGTTCCTGACAAGGTACTCTACTAATAATCATGTGCAAGAGCGTAGAGTTGTCGGTATCGCAGGCTTTAGTTATGGTGCTATACATAGAGTATAACCACTGTATAAACGTGCTTTTATCAGAAGCGCAACTGAGAGTAGATGTCACACTATGAGTCACTCCCGTACTTGCTTGACCGAGGTAGTCTGGCTGCAGCATGTAGCTTAGTTCTGGTAATAGTTCTTCAAGCTGTTCTTCTTGCTCCTCTTGTTCTTTTTGTTCTTCGTCTACTGGCCACATTGCTTGTAACGAATATAGTACACTTAATGCACTTAATAACAATAATTTTTTACCCAGTTGCATGGTTACCCTTAAGTTATTCTCTGTATCGTTATGTGCTATGAGTATAGTATACTAAGCAGTTTCAAAAAATACCGTAAACAGCCGCCAAATCGGGCGGTTCAATCACCATGGTTGTGTTCTGCTGGTTGTTGTTGTAGAATTATCGCTTGCTGAAGTAATGGTGCGAGTGGTGCAGCTCCTGGAGGTGGCACTTGAGGTGCAATTTGAGGGCGTAGGTAATCAAGTATTATTTTAATCATAATGAGCTGGCCTAATGTAATCGTCAGGATAGTCAGTGCATCGTAATGTGTGATGATAAAACTCTCTAGATCATGAATAAATTGTTGACGCAAAGATTCTTTATTTTGAGGCCTTGAAAGCCTCAAAAGGCCAACGGTTTCTAAAAGATCCAGGTATAGATCTACCGTAGTGGTAATAATAGTCCGAAGCCGATCATAAGCTTCAGGTAGAGCTGGAATGCGGGGGTTAGCTTCACTGGCAGGCTTAATTCCAGCCGTACGAGCATACTCTACAGCTTCACAAGGTATACAGAGCCCTAAGGCTACTATCATACTTATCGTGCTTATCGTGCTTATCGTATGGTATATATTAATAAATTTCATGATTAACCCTCGAGGTAATTTTCAAAGGCTCATAGGTTCTTGTAAGTACATTAATCGATAAGGCGGCCATCAGGAGTCCTAGCACAAGTAATGCATACGCGATATTCCCTTTCATGGTAATCCTCTTTACTGTGTTATTTTATTTAAAATTTAGTAAATATATTACCATTATATATTATATCTTTTTCAAATTGCAATAATATGGCTAAAATTTATAGTAACTACCTGAAAATACAGGGTTTGTTATGCGCGGCGTTCGCGTCTTTTCTTAATAATCAGTGGAAGTATGACAACTGCAAGAATTATTCCACACATGAGAAGTACAGGCCATGACAAAATATCTTTTACCGATGTAATTCTTGTTAACTTTTGTCCAGCATAAGCATAAATAAGCGTTAGGGGGATAATGCCTACGGCAGTAGTCCATATAAAGGTTAATGCTGATATTGGAGACAGACCGCCTAAAATGTTAATGACAAAAAAAGGGATAATGGGTAATTGGTGGGCCATGAGAAGATAATAAGCACCATAGCGTTCAAGTTCTTGGTTGAAGTTTTTGAGCTTTGCCGCATACTTTTGCTCTAAGTATGGGCGCAAGATATAACGAACCGTAAAGAAGGCAAGTGTTGCGCCTATTGTAGAGCTTATAAGTACATAGAGCGTTGCCGGTAGTGCGCCGAATATGAAACCACCCGCCAATGTAAGCCATACACCAACAGGAAGCGAAAGTGTCATAGCAAGTATGTAGGTAGCTATGTATAAGAAAACAGCTAGACTATAATGTGCTTGAACAAACATACCCAGTGATTCACCATATGTCTTAAGCGTCTCAAGCGAAAGATAATTTTTAAGTCCGGCATAGTAGGCTATAAAAACAAGACCAAGTAAAATAAGCAGGGTCATGATTAATCTGTTGGGCTTTTGCTGCATACCGTATAACCTTTTTTATGTAGCTGAATTTTAAGCAATTCAAACGAATGGCAACATGTTCATTATAGTATTATTTGAGCTAAAAAGATAGGTAACCAATTTTTTAATATGTACTTAGCAAGGGCGTTGCGGAAATAATAAGTAAAAAAGTGAACAAGCCAAGCGAGTAAATAACTTTTAACTATGCAAAAAGCAAGGGTTAGCCTGCATTTTTATACAGGATAGATTATCAACCGCGCCCGTCCTGTTGCATCGACTTGAAGCTCTCGGTTATTTTCGATTTCACGATAGGTTACGGGATGATTATAAGCACATGATTGTTCTCGTATAATATGGTAAGCTCTAAAATGAGCTGTACGTGGGTTTTGCTCATACACAACAAATACTTGAGGTATGAGCAAGCCTCTTGATTCAACAACCCCTATCTGATAGGGATAAACTAGAATTCCCAGGCTCAAAGCCTCTTGTATACTGCTTATGTCACTCAAATTTTTTGAAAGTGGTGCTATGAAAATGGTTTTCCCTGTGTTATTAATGAGCGTTAGCTGACAGGTTACAAGCTTACTTGTGCTCAAAAGAGTGCTGATAATAAGGTTGATAATAAGCATGACTGCATAGTTTTGCATTACGGGTTTACCCTTTTGTTGCCCCTCATAGGCCTAGATGGGCTATTAAAATCTGTAGTTAGTTTAAAGTATAGAAAATTAAAAGCACATTTTTCAATAATTATCAAAAAAACTCTTTATTTTAGCTTATAATATATGATATATTTATTATGTATTCGTCCTATGCATTAGGTGTACCCGGGACGAATAAACCGGGATAGCCACCCTACTCTATATCTAACACATCCATAGATAAAGCTGTCCAGATATGTACCACCAAAAAATAGGAGGATACCATGAAGAAGCTCCTTATTATTACCGTTATTCTTAGTGGTATGCTTCCCTCTGCGGTCTTAGCATGTGGTCTTTGCCGAGATGCTCCTAAATTTAGATATTACGACGATTGGTATTATGACGCCTATCATTGGGATGGCTCAGGGAAATCTATTGCAGAGACGACACCAGAGGAAGATTATCAAAGGGCTCAAGCAGCACTATCTCGTGGTTAAAAGACAGTAGACTAGATAACTATTGTGAACATAAGGAATATAAGTAAGGCAGAGTTACAAGAGTAACTCTGCCTTTCAATAGTAATTTTCCCAATTTTCGAATGTGCACGCAAGCCCTGTATAGCTAAAGATTAAAAAGCTTTAGGGGAGATGTAGCTCAGTTTCTGAGCTTGAACTGCGAGCAATAAGTTCCTGGTTATAGCTTATAAGTAAACATTCACCTTTTTCTTGTTCAGTGCAATAATAGATTGTTCCCTGTAGCAGATACTGTTTTGTTGGCTCAAGTGCAGGCAGTATAATTTTTTTCTTGAGTATATCTGCGCGTGTATATTCACGTATAAGGTTTGCCATTTGTTGAGGATAATTGGATGCGTCAAAGAGAGCAAGTGAGCTTGGCCCCTCTCTGTTTATTTCTATTGCTGATGTGCCAATATATACGGTAATAGGTTTGCCAGAAGCTACCTCGATAGGGCTGCTTTTTTTTAGGTTGGGTAATAACTCAGGCTCAACGCACAGAGGTGCAGGTTTTTTGGGCATAATGTTAAACAAAGAAACCATACGCTTGACGGGGTCAAGTATGAGAATACGGTGATTATTGGTGTCTGCTATATAAAAAAGCCCTTGGCCTATAACGATATCGTTAGGTTCGTTATACTGCGTTTGTTCAAGGGTACCAAGTACACTACCTGGTTGTCCTGTACCACTGTAATTTTTGAGTTCTTGTGTAACACGGTCAAATCGTCGAATTGCATGATTATATGAATCGGCAATATAGATAGTAGGGCTTTCGTGATCGGCATCCAAGCCCAGGGGATGCTGCAAGAGGCCAACACCCCGCTTGCCCTCGGCATAACCAAAATCAAATAAACCAGTGCCAATAAGCGTGCTTACAATGCCGTTAAAAAATACGCGCAATGAACTGGTTTCTGCATCAACAAAGTAAAGCTTATTACGATCAACGCTGAGACCGCTGGGTTGAGCAAGGGTATTAAATGGATATGCTCCATCGTCAATCGATTCTCGACCGTTACCGGCAATGACGCGAGGTAGCTGTGTCGTAAGATCATAGACCCATAACTGGTGTGTGCCTGCCATAGCAATAGTGAGCTCGTTATCTGATGGATAGAGTATAATATCCCACGGTGACGAAAAGCCTCTGGTAGTGTCAAGCGTTTGGACTAAGTTGGCAAGAAGATCAATTCTTCTGATACTGTTATTTCCCATATCGGCAACATACAGTATAGTATCATGATAGGTAAGGCCTTGTGGAGTATTAAATTGAGCTTGTGTGAAAGAGCCATCGCGATTACCTTGCGTACCGTTGCCAATTTCGAGAAATACTTCACCTGATAACCGAGCCCCAAGTATACGGTTGTTGCCACTATCAGCAATAAATAACGCTGGTGACCCTTGAAAATCTTGTACAAATTCGAGTTTGCCCGGAAAGCGAAGAAACGTTTCGGGGACTTTATCTTTCTCAAGTGCTATTGGCAAGGGTGCCGTTTGAATTGTAGTGGTATATTCTTTTATAAGCCGATCGATAGCAAATTCGAGAGCTTTTCTGTGACCTTCACCTGAATAAATGGTGTCAACTCTTCCCGCCGGAGTAATCAATACAAATGTTGGCCAGGCATGAACACTAAAGCTTTGCCATATAACAAAATCTTTATCGTTAACTACAGGGTGCTCTATACCGTATCGAATAATAGCAGCACGAATGTTATTACGATCTTGCTCATTACGGAATTTTGCTGAATGAACACCGATAACCGTCAGCTTGTTGCCAAACTTGTGCTCAAGATACTGAAGATCGGGTATAACATGAATACAGTTAATGCAGCAAAAGGTCCAAAAATCAATTAAAATCATACGACCAGCTAAATCTTCTGCAGTCAAAGGTCTTTGTGTATTAAGCCAATCGTGTTCTTGAGTAAGTGCTTTATGTATAAGTGTTATTGGCCAATGCGTATCACTCACGAAAATCCCCCTCTAAAATACATATCGTTAGTTTAACACTATAGTGTTAAACTTATGCTAATCAGAAGTTTAAGGCAAAGAACAGATGTTTGATTAAAGGACACACTATGATGCGACTATATGGGCATATTTGGGTTATCTGTTTACTCTCGGGCTTGTTTATAGCAGCCAACATAAACTGTTCGACCTTGGCAGATAATCTTCAAACTGATAATCTAAATATCATGAATAAGAACCCTTATTATCACCCTACTACTGTTGGTCGCTGGATGGATCGTGATGGAAAGCCATCGCGTGATCTACTTGATCTTCTTGCTCTCTTAAAAATTCCTCATGATGGTACTCTTGAGAATATCGTAGCGGTTACGCAGAAAGGGCCTCACCAGTGGTTGCGCCCACCGGATAAAGAGCGTTGGCAACTTGAGGAACGGGTACTTGAGCATTCTGAAGAGACATCTCAAAAACTGCGATTTCTGCTCAAGAATCTGGGATATGTAGAGCAGGTTGATGCTCACTATAAGCAGTATGATTATAGTGTTGTTTTAGGAGCAACTGCATCAACAATGCGAAAGCGCTGTGCTTATCTGCTTGAGCAATGGAATAACGGTGTACGTTGGAATGTGCTTGTTTTTTTAGGTGGCGCACGTCCACTTGATCCTGAACGAGAAAGTCCGGATAGTATACTTGGTCATGATAATAAACTGCCAGTCTGCCCTGCTTGGCAGCTCAATAGGCAAGTACTGAAAACAGAAAGTGATATGATACGCTTACTATGGGACTCCCTGGACCTGCCACCCGGTCTGGCACAAGTTCCCGTATTTTTTATAGATACACCACTCCAGATTAGAAGTGATGGTAGTATGCGCAGGCCTACTACCGCCGATACGTTATATGATTGGCTGAAACTCTGCCCAAAGGCAGGAAAATGCTTGTTTATATCGAGCCAACCACAAGTAGGTTATCAAGAAAGCGTTATACTTTCAGTTATGCCCGAAGATTTTACTATAGACGTAATAGGGCCTCGTGCAAAAGAAGACGAGCTTGTTGCAATCTATCTTGATAGTGCAGCACGACTGTTGTATCAAGAGCTGCTCAGGCTTAACGCTCGTAGGACCTAAAATTAGGGCTGACTGCTCGTGTGTTTCTCTTATGAGCAAGCATGTTGTCTAAGCAGTTTGGCTACATCTGTATGACCATGACCAGTTACTAATTTGAGAGCAATTATGACATTATTACCTGTATAATTAAGGCATATGCTCTGTAAGAAGTCTAAGTATGTCCATGTTCCCAATATACATTGCGAACGTCATGGGAGTATTGCCCCACTTATCTTCATGCCTAACATCAGCACCATACTTTATAAGCATTCTAACCATTTCTGTGCGGGCATGTTTAACTGCTTCTGAGAGGAGGGTAAATCCATTACCATCAGCATAGTTAACATCAGCACCTTCATCAACCGCTTCTCTAGCTGCTTTTATATTACCTTCTGTTGCAGCATTAAATAATAGCTCGTCTGCCGGCGTTGCTCTTTCATGTCTTTCAGATCCAGACGATGCGGGACCATACCCTGGGGTTGGTATATATTCAGCGGCTGTTGGCGCTGCGCCTGTAGCTGTTTCATAGGCATCAGTAACGTTAATAAATACATCTTGTGCTTCTTGCTTTTCCTCACGGGTTTTAAATTTGTCTGGATGGCACTTAACAGCGAAGCTACGGTATGCTTTTTTAACGCCATCAGCAGAACTAGATAGCACTGCTGTGCCTAATGTCCTACATATACTTATAATAATTTCATATTGCAACAATTTATTTTTTTATAAAATCTATCTTGCGGGATTAAGCTAATAACCAAATCTTTGCTTGGATGACCCCCGCGGCTTTTCTTATCTCTTGTACATACTGTTAGTATGATTGAGGTCTTCTCTTGCTGTGCAATGTGCTCTATGATAGAACTTTAATAGAACTTCACAAGACATGGTTTGCAATGATGACTTGTGCTTGATGATTATGCATCTAACAGTAACTGATAGGGGGAAATCGTGATCAATACTATATTTTTTAAAAGATTATTAGTACTGGCTTTCGTTGGAGCTAGCAGTTTATCAACTGTTCATCTATATACAGTTACGTATATTCCACGAGAAGTTTTATTTGGCAATCCAACAAAAGCGCTTCCTCGTGTTTCACCCAATGGCAAGAAGATTGCCTATTTGGCACCCCACGAGAATGTACTTAATATTTGGATAAGAACCATTGGTCAAGATGACGATCATGTTGTTACTCATGATACTTATCGAGGAATACGATGGTATATGTGGTCACCTGATAGCAATGCCCTGCTGTATATTCAAGATAAAGATGGTGATGAAAACTGGTGCATTTATAGAATTGATATAGCAACACAAGCCGTGATCAATTTGACGCCTTTCGAGGGAGTACAAGCACATTTGATTGCGTTAAGTAAAAGTGGAACTGATGCACTTTTGGAGCTCAATAAAGATGATCCGCGACTTCACGATCTTTATCATCTTGATATGAGTAAGGGCGAACTTACACTTGTTGAAAAAAATCCTGGCACTGTAACTGAATGGCTTATTGATACCCACATGCACGTAAAGGGTATAGTTACTGCACGTGAAGATGGTGGCATTGAGGTATTGATTCGACAATCACCAGATGCTGAATTTAAAAAGTTGCTGGAGTGGGGCTTTGAAGACGGTCGTTCAAGTGGGGTACTCGGATTTACCCGCGATGATAAAGAACTCTATATTCTTGACTCGAGTGCTACTAATACCAGCTGTCTGGCAAAAATAGATTGCGCAACAGAACATTTTACCATGTTGTATCATGATGAAGGTTACGATATTGGTTCGGTGATGATTAACCCTAAAACTCGTGAGCTTGAAGCTGTCGTCATAGCTAAAGCACATAACGAGTTTGTCATTTTTGATCAACAGGTCAAACAAGATCTTGAGTTTCTTGCACAGGTAGATGGTGGTGAATGTGTTATTATAAGCCGTGATGATGAAGATATGTTATGGATAGTGGCATTCTTTAAAGATAATGGTCCTGTGACGTGCTATGCTTTTGATCGCAAGCACAAGAGTGTAGTATTTTTATTTGACAGCAGGCCGGCACTCAAAGAATATACTCTTGCAGCAATGGAACCATTCTCGCTTGTGGCACGAGACGGGCTCAAGCTTGAGGGATATGTTACGTATCCTGTTGATGCTGAACGGCATGATTTACCCATGGTATTAAACGTTCATGGCGGTCCCTGGTCACGTGATACCTGGGGTTGTGATCCAGAAGCACAATGGTTTGCCAACCGTGGGTATATGTGTGTTCAAGTAAACTTTAGGGGTTCTACCGGATACGGCAAAGCATTTCTTAATGCAGCAAATAAAGAATGGGGCAATAAGATGCATCATGATCTTATCGATACGGTGAAATATTTTATAGATGGAGGTATCGCAGATTCAAAAAGAATTGCTATCTATGGCGGTTCATATGGTGGCTATGCTGCACTCTGTGGTGCTGCTTTTACTCCTGACGTCTTCTGCTGCGCTATCGATATCGTAGGACCAAGTAATTTGCTCACGCTTATTCAATCTATACCACCCTATTGGTTTCATGAGCTGACAATGATCTACCAGCGTATTGGTAACCCCGAAACTGAAGAAGACTTTCTTAAAACCTGCTCGCCTCTTTTTAGTGTAGATAAAATTAAAATTCCTCTCTTAATCGTTCAAGGTGCTCAAGATCCACGAGTAAAACAGACTGAAGCTGAACAAATTGTTGCAGCACTCAAAGAAAAATCTATAGACCATGAGTATTTGCTCTTTCCCGATGAGGGACATGGTTTTGCTAAACCTGAAAATAGGCTTAAATTTTACGAATGTGTTGAAAGATTCTTAGCGAATAATTTAGGAAGCACATTGACTGTACATACTTGATGTGGACCAGCGTAACCAAATATTGAGCTCGGATAAGCTTTAGCACCCCTCGGCTGCTTAAGTTTGCTTGCTTATAATTATTAAAAAAGGGCTTGTCTTGTATGGGGAGACAAGCCCTTTTTTAACATCATCTTAGATAAAATTAAGGCGCTTCAGCTTTTTTCTAAAGTATCAGGATCTGGCAACTGTAGGTTGCCTTCATGACGAAAAGTATGCGCTGTTTATTTCCTGTTCCCTCATATATATGTTTATAGAATGCAACTATTTCCTTTATTTTTGAGCGGACAATATTACGGTTTTTGACAAGTAAATGATGCTGTTTACTGGTCAAACATAAAAATAATTTGTTTAATTATAAGTAATCAGCACATTAGATATCTCATTAAACAACCTGAGCACGAACCATGAAAAGCATCTTTAGATCAATTTTTTTCTTTACTAGTATGGTGGGCGGTATCTTTATATGCAATAACTTTACAGTTCCAGATGGCATTTCTGTACCATATATTCCTCTTGAGGTATTATTTGGTAACTTGACCGAAGAAAGGGACGCCCTGAGCCTATCGCCTGACGGCACAAAACTTGCTTATAGGGCGCCTGTTAATGGTGTATATAACTTGTGGTTAAAGACACTTGATACTGATGACGATCGGCCTATTACCAGTTCATCTAAAGAAAGCGTTGATTATAGATATTTTTGGCTAACGGACGGCGTTACGCTCGTATATTCACGCTATGATGATGCTATTAACGGCCATTGCATATATATGGTGAATACTGCAACAGGTGAAGAGAAAAACTTGACTCCTTTTAAGTACACTAATGCACATATTATTGGTGCCTACAATCCATTACCTTATACTATTCTGATCTCACGCAATACGAGTGACGAGCCGGATATAGATGATATATATAGCCTTAACATAGTTTCAGGTGAGCTAAAGCTTATCGAAAAAGGTTCTCACGATGAAAATATAGCTATGTGGTTTGTAGACGCTCGGGGAACAATTCGTGGTAAAATTATAGACACGGATAATAGTACCGAAATATGGGTAAAAGATAGTGGAACCGTTAGCTGGAAAAAGTTGCTTGATTTTGATTTAGGTAAAGATGGAGACACAGCCTATATACGATTGAGTAGCGATGGTAAAGACCTCTATCTTTATCTGCCTGACCCTCGTTTTTCAAACACCAATGAGTTAGTTAAGGTTAACCTTATGAAGGTCACGGTTTGGATAAGCCCGAGAATAAACTTGCATGGTATGACCATGCTGAAAAATTCTTGGCTCAGCATATAGGTGGGCGACACGGGGAGTAATAACGTGGTGTTCGATAATTCTGATAATTCGCGTGATTTATGTGCTAAAAGCTATACGGGGCTTGAAGCAGAGCTGTACGATCTTTGGTTAGGTGAACCTCATACTCAAGAGCTTGCTTTTTATCGACACTTTATGCACGAGTCGCCTGGTTCTGCGCTTGAGCTTGGTTGTGGTACCGGGCGCTTGCTTATTCCGTATTTACAGGAAGGGTTACCGGTAGAAGGCCTTGATTGCTCACGTGCTATGCTCGAGATATGCCGTAAGAAAGCTCAAGCTATAGGTATCTCGCCTATCTTATACCAAGACTTTATGCAAAAATTTGATGGTGCTCAACGCTATATGACGTTGTATATACCTGCTTGTTCGTTTATGCTTATAGCTGATAGAGCAGAGGCTTTGCTGGCACTTCGGCGTTTTTATGAGCACATGTTACCTCATGGCCAGTTGCTTGTTTCTCTGTTTATACCATGGCCCGATACAGGCACAGCAGAGGTTGGCGTATGGCGCATATCCAGAAAGAAAGTGCGCCCTACAGATAAAGCTCTTGCTCTGTGCTCTGAGTCGTTAACCTATCAGCCATTTGAGCAGCTGCGACATGGAATATATCGCTATGATCTTTATATGAATGGTAAACTTGTAGCTCATGAGCTCACGGCGCATATACTTCGCTGGTACTCAAAATATGAGTTTGTTATGATGCTCGAAAAAGCTGGGTTTATCGTAACAGGTATCTATGGTGATTATACGTTTGAAAAAGCAGCAGATTATCATGAAGTATTTATCGTGCGAGCACGCCGCTCTTAAAATCTCTGCTTGATATTTTCTTAATGTAGCATCCCAAAACTACTGACGGTATTCGCGTCGATGAGCCCTAAGGCCGCGCCTCTCGATAAGCACGGCTGGGCTACAAGGCTTTGATAACTCATCTAGCAAAACCAACCGCTTATTCTCTTATCTGTATTTCCAATATGCATTTTTTATGGTAAAATCTTAGTTAACGGTGCCTTATAGCTAAGTCACTTATCGAGATAGATAAATATATACTAACCCCTCAAGAAGGAAGATTATGATAAAACGGACTTATCAAGCTATACTTATAAGTATAGTATGCACTATCGGGTTTACACCCTTATCCTTTGGACGAAACAGACTAAACGCATATAAAGCGTTAGATCGAGTGGTAAAGTCTGCTCATACTAAATCTGCCGTTCAACATCGATCGAAAAAGCTTAAATCTCGCGCTGAAAAGAAGGCTGTATCTAAGCAATTGATTAAAAGTACTATAGGTAGAGTTCCAACATCTGCCAAGCATTCCCAACCAATGTCTTCTAATAAGTTATTGTTTAATGCAATAGTAAACCATGACTTAAACGCTGTTGAACAAGCTATTGCTCAGGGTGCTGACCTTAATGTTCATCGTAAAGAGGGTGATGGCTATACGCCTCTCATATGGGCAGTTGTATGCAGACATAAAGATATTGCCAAGCTGCTTCTAGAGCGTGGTGTTGATGTTAATGGTGCTAATCATAATGGTTGGACTGCCCTGATGCATGCAGCCGATGGTTACTCTCCTTACCCTGATATGGTAAAGTTGCTTCTAGATTATAAAGCTGATCCTAACCAAGCTGATAGTTCAGGCCATACTGCTCTTAGTTGGGCAGTTTTTGAGTGCGGCAGTGGCAATAATGATGTAATTCAAATGCTTATAGAGCACGGTGCTCGCATCGACGCTGTAAGTCCCTACGTACAGTATATTTTGGAAAATAAGGGGTGGCGATAATAACAATGCAGGTATCAATAAGACTAATTTTAAGCCACAACGTTGACATTAACGTGCTAATAGGATTGCACTATTCTTATCCCCGATAGGGCAATGTTTCTTTTTAGAGCATAAGCCGATCTGGATTGTGCTTAAAAATGATATAATCTAGCAACTATTCCTCTCTTCTTAAGGAGCTTACAGTGGGCTGAAGTAAGCAGCCTACTGTAAGAAAAGCAGTTTATGATTTTCCTAGCCTTGATGGAGAAGATGACGAAGTTAGGAGAAGAGACTACTATCTTTAATATCTTAAAGCCATACTCTTGATTATGAGAGCGCCATCAGCAATTTCTCATACTTTAATCAGCTCTTGAGAAAAGCCCCTATTATGCTTAATCTTATAGGGTGGTATTATAACGTTAATAATACCATAACACTCAAACTAATTATCTCCAGTTCAAACTGGCGCTTGGCAAATTTCTTGCTTCGGTTCGATAAAATTCTATAGTTATCAGTTACACAAAAGTAATATAAGTAGGAGGTTATAGATGAGAACCCTATCGCATATACTAGTGCTTTTAGCTGCTATTACCGTGGGCGTTGTTTTATATAAACGTGAAGTAATGCTGAGGGCATCACCCGTCCGGCTTATTCCTCGCGATATACTATTTGGCAATCCAGTAAAAGCATCACCTCGTATAGCACATAATGGTGCTCAACTCGCCTATCTCGCTCCCGTTGACAATGTCCTTAATATATGGGTAAAAACGCTTGGCAAAGATGACGATCATGTTATTACGCATGATACCCATCGAGGAATACGAAGTGTTGCATGGTCGCCCGATGATACGAGTGTACTCTATCTTCAAGATAAAAATGGTGACGAAAATTGGCGTATCTATAGTGCTTCACTCGACGGTCAGGTGATACAAGACTTAACGCCTTTTGATAATGTACAGGCACGTATTGTAGATATTGATAGCGATAAGCCTCACGATATACTGATTGAACTGAATAAAGATAATCCAGCACTTCATGATATATATAAGCTTACGCTATCTTCTGGACAGCTTACACTACTCGAAAAAAACCCAGGAAATGTTGCGAGCTGGATTCCCGATGATCAGTGGAATATTCGTGGCAAGCTTCTCAGTTTGGATGATGGTAGTGGTGAGCTTTGGGTTCGTGATACACCAACAGCTGGGTGGCGATTACTTGCGCAGTTTAATCCTGATGATGCTCAATTGGTAGAGATTATAGGCTTTAGTAAAGATGGCAAAACTATTGCAATGCTTGATCCGCGTGATACTAATACGAATAAGCTTGTAGCTGTTGACGTTGTTATGGGAAATATAACAGTTATGTATCATGATCACCATTATGATATTACGGCTGTTATACAACAGCCAAAAACAAAAAGGATTCAGGCCGTTACGGTCACTAAAGCACGTCAAGAAATTGTTGTCCTAGATTCAACCATTCAGCATGATATCGAAACTATTAAAGATGCTACACGTGGTGATATTGCACTTATTGATCGCGATGATGCTGATAAGTTTTGGGTCGTAGGGGTTAAGCTCGATATCGAACCTGCAGCCTATTATCTCTATCTTAGAGACAATCACAAGGTAGAATTTTTATTTGACAGTAAGCCTGCATTAAGAAACTACAAGCTTGCCCCCATGGAGCCATTTACCATAACATCTCGCGATGGCCTTAAGCTTGAGGGATATGTTACCTATCCTATCGGTGTTGAGCACCGTAATTTACCTGTGGTTGTAAATGTTCATGGCGGCCCTTATGCACGCGATACCTGGGGTTATAGCTCAGAAGCTCAATGGTTTGCCAATAGAGGCTATATATCAGCACAAATAAATTATCGTGGGTCTACCGGATACGGCAAAGATTTTGTTAATGCAAGTACTAAAGAATGGGGTGCAAAAATGCACGATGATATTCTAGATACGGTAAATTATTTTGTAAGCAATGGTATAGCTGATCCCAAAAGAATTGCGCTGTATGGCGGCTCATATGGTGGTTACGAAGCACTCGTTGGTGCTGCATTTACACCAGATGTATTCTCTTGTGCTGTCGATATTGTTGGACCAAGTAATTTGCTAACACTTCTTACATCTCTGCCACCTTATTGGATTCATGCACGAAGAAATTTTTATAACAAAGTAGGCGATCCCACTAGTGAACAAGCGTTTCTAAAATCACGCTCACCATTATTTAGTGCTCACAACATTAAAATACCCGTACTTATAGCACAAGGAGCTAATGATCCACGGGTAAAGCGAGCTGAATCTGAGCAGATTGTTGAAGCTCTTAAAGAACACAAAATCCCTTATGAATACCTGTTATTTCCTGATGAAGGACATGGTTTTGCTCGTCCTGAAAATAAGCTTAAATTTTACGAGGCTGCAGAAAAGTTCCTAGCACGTTGTCTCGGTGGGCGCTACCAAGAATAAGTACTTCATGCTATTCTTAAACAGCGTATCACTCACACTATATCAACGCGAGCACGAGGATTATGCCTATGGACAGTACAATAACTATTGCTGAACTTAAGCAAAAAGTACAACAATTTGTACATGAGCGCGATTGGCAGCAGTTTCATTCGCCAAAGAACTTGAGTATGCTCATAGCAACCGAAGCAGCAGAGCTTATGGAGCCCTTTCGGTGGTCACGAACAAGCGAAGAATCTCTCCGAGATCTTGAACAGAATCGTCAAAATGTGGAGGATGAGTTGGCTGACATCACCATAGGTATTTTGATGTTTTGTGCAGCACACAATATCGATTTAAGTAACGCTATAGAGAACAAAATGGCTCTTGGTGCTCAAAGGTACCCATTAGAAAAAGCTAAAGGCGTGACAAGGAAATATAATCAACTCTGAGCGAATAAGAAGAGAGTGGTGAAGATGCTATGAATATGTCTTATTTTCATGTTTCTATTGATGGGTGGGGTGATCTTTCTGGAAAACGAGTTTTTTTGAGAGCAGATCTTAATGTGCCTCTCGACAAGGGTAACATTATTGACGATTTCCGTATTCGTGCAGTTCTGCCAACAATTGATCTGCTTTTAGAAAAGAATGCTACGATTATTCTTGCAACACATCTTGGCAGGCCTCACGGTTATGATGTAGCTTTTTCTGTAAAGCCTCTCGTTGCCTGGTTACGTGAACGGAGTTATGACGTCACGCTTGTTGATGACCCTCAAACTATACCAACCATCGGTAGTACCGGTCCGTCTATTATTATGCTTGAAAATCTTCGATTTTTTTCTGGTGAAAAATCAGGTGATCTTGCCTATGCTCAACAGTTGGCCAAAACTGCTGAATTTTATGTTGATGATGCATTTAGCTCACTTCATCGTAACGATACATCGATAGCAGTTGTGCCTCACTTCTTTCCGGTATCACATAAAAGTATTGGTTTGCTTGTGCAAAAAGAGCTTGCAACATTTGAGCCACTTATGGTGTATCCTCAAGGACCTGTGCTCTATATTTTAGGGGGAGGCAAAGTAACCGATAAGCTACCATTTCTTGAAAAATTAATTATGCAACCTATCGATTCGCTGATGCTCTGTCCTGCTCTTATATTTACTTTTCTTAAAGCGCAGGGTAAGCCAGTAGGGTTATCGTTAGTGGATGATAGCTTACTCGATAAAGCTTTAGAAATTATTAAAAAAGCTCATGAGCGAAACATTAAGCTCATATTTCCGGTAGATTTTTTGATCGCTTACGATGCATGGAAGGGATTGCTGGCCCATTGCTCAGAGGATAATTTTCCTGAAAATGGAATTGGTGTGAGTATCGGACCAAGAAGCGTTAAACTTTTTATCGAAGAAATTTACCAAGCAAAAACAATCTTTTTAAACGCCGCCATGGGCGATGCATCTCGACCGGAAACCCTGGAACCCTTACATGAAATACTCAAAGCTGTTGCTCATGCTGACGCCTATTCAGTTGTCGGTGGTGGAGATTCTGTCGCAGCAGTATATAGATTTAACCTTGAGCATGAAATTGATCATTGCTCAACAGGTGGTGGCTCTGCTTTAGCGTTACTGAGTGGCGAAAAACTTCCAGGATTGGAAAGTCTGCTTGTATAGCCTAAAATCTTTAGTAAATTATTTTCTGGTTGACAATAATTCATTATTATGATACACTAATAGTGAGTACAGATTTCTTCCAGATTAATGGGGGGAGTAGCTGTTAAAGGCTATCGTAGTACCCTTAGGTATACCCTATAGGGTGAGTATGCCGAGGAGTTAAATCCTCGGTCTCCCGCCTATAAATGGAGGAATAGCCGCAAGGTTGTGGTATTAGCGGTGAGTTGAAAAACTCCAACAACTGATACGCTAGGCGTAGCTTTTTAGTGAAGCCTAGCCCTCTGCTTTTAATAAGTTTAGTAATTTCTTTATCTATTGCTCTTTGAAAGATAGGCATGCCGAGCTAGGTCATGTGCTCGTTAAAAGTGGCTAAAGGAAGCTTAGAAGCTCCTATCTCCCTGGGTATTATTATTGGGTATTATTATGATGCCTATGGACTTGTCAGATGAGGATTAGCCCATTGGTATACGCTGACAAGTAGCAAATGGGACTCGGGCTGAGTTTCTTGGTTTATAGCCCGAAGCCTTAAAATCAAGGCTATGTTAGTTGTCGTGTCCTTGCGAACCTACCATAGCTATAAACAAGGACGAGCATGGTCCTATCTTTCAAAGAGCAGTAGATGAAGCCTCAAGCAGAATTCCAAGCACATTTTATGAACAGACTTTTGTTCAAGCTTACAAGTTGAGTAAAGCAAGATGTGCTTGAACAAAAAATATAGGCATGTCATGATATCAGCAGGTACAGCGTTAAAAAATAAGCATGTAATAAAAGAGTGCTTGATATGGCAGTGTATGGTATCCCCCAAGATCTTGTATGGTGGTATGTTGACAAGTATAAGCCACAGATACTAACAGGCAATACGTCTGCCGACGTAGTGATTGTCGGTGGTGGTATGGCAGGGCTCAGTGCAGCCTTGAGTTTCCATGAACGGGGATTACGTGTTGTGCTGCTTGAGGAGTATTTTTGCGGTGGTGGAGCAAGTGGTAAAAGCTCAGGATTTATTTCACCAGACTCTGAACTTGGCCTGAGTACTTATCTTAGCCTTTACGGTCTTGATGAAGCACGACGTATATGGGATTTTGCAATTTCCGGTGCGACGTTAATTAAAAATACCATTAAGCGTTTTAATCTCGATTGTGATTATCAGGTACAGGATTCACTCTATGTGGCGCTTAATCGCACGGGATTTAATCAAATTAAGCAGGAATATACTGCCCGTCAGCAGCTCTTATACTCAAGTGTGCTGTATGATAACGCGCAGGATCTTCACGCTGTGCTCGGATCATCTAAGTATTATGGTGCCATGCGCTATACCGATACGTTTGGTATCAACACATATCGTTATTGTCAGGGTCTTAAGCATGCATTGAAAGATCTTGGTATTCAGGTTTACGAAGAAACACCTGTTGTAAAAATTGACGCTCATAGTGCCCAAACACCTTTCGGAAACGTTACCGCTGATTATGTTGTTGTTTGTACCGATCGCTTCCTTCCTGAGCTTGGCAAATTAAGCTTAGATGTGTATCACGCACAAACATTTCTTCTTCTATCATCGCCGCTTTCTGATAAGCAAGTACCTATGATTTTTCCTGATAAGCCCTTAATGGTCTGGGATACTGATATAGTTTACCAGTATTATCGCCTGACAGGGAGTAACAGGTTATTGCTTGGAGGCGGCAGTTTGCTTACTATGTTTGCTGCTCATGAATCGCATAACGATCGTACTATATTCCGAAAGCTGGTACGTTACTGGACTCGTATGTTTCCCACCATTGCGATAAACTTTGAGTATATGTGGCCTGGCTTGATCGGAATTAGTAAAGATCTGGCTCCTCTAGCAGGCCGAGATCGGGAAAATCCTTCAGTGTATTATATAAGTGGTGCTACGGGATTACCCTGGGCTGCGGCACTTGGCGTGTATAGTGCTGAAACTCTCTTGGGTATACGAACAGATCTTGATCCGTATTTTTCACCCTATAGAAAATTTCCTATCGGTAAAGGCGTAGAACGTGTTTTGGGCAAAAGCCTAACATTTGCTCTTTCTAATTATATGAGCATGCATTTCTAAACTATGCCTGTGCTAATTTTAATTCAAGCTCACGCACACCACAGGCATCGCCAGGTCTACTATAATTGCGAATATCAGTATCGATTATGGCAAACCCCTTTTTGGTTTTCTTAATATTGCCGGGATGTGCATCACAGTAGCCTGCATCCTGTAAAACCTGCTTTACTTCAGCAAGAGGCCTTAACGGCGAATGCTTAAGTGCTTGTATATTATTGGGGACCAAAGCTAATTTTTTCTCGAGAATAATGTAATGTAGTTGCTTATTCAACTGAATCGGGACTATATTTTTAGAAGGCAACTCAATAGGTATAGAGGGCTTTCTCTTGCGTATAACTTCTTTGAGGAGTTTAAGCCCCTTGAGTCTTTCAACTGCTGCATCAAATTTAATAATTGAGCCGGGCAATTTGTTGTGCTCAAAAACGGGGGACGATCCTTCTCCCATTTTTTTAAACCCTAGTGTATGCAATACTTCAAAGTCAGGATTAACAAGATATGTTTCCTGAATACTGTTTTTATTGGGTAGACCCCTTTTCTTTATAAGCGCATCACGATACCGTATAAACAAGTTACTCAATGTTGCGTATACCTGCTTATTTTTGAGCATATGCTGGTTGATTAATTGAGCATCACTTATAGGTACTGGTAAGCAATCTGCTGCAATGAGAAGGATCTGTAGTACACATGCCGTTGTGATAAAAAAAGTTTGTTGTAGTTTCATGAATGATATCCTCACAAGTGCTGTTTATCTACTTAGAAATATATAGATTTTTAAAAATAAATCAATTTTCTCACTGAATTCAATGGAATTCTTTGCCTGGCCTTAACGTTCATGGTAGGGTGTGGTATAGTACCGCTATGGCAGGACGTGTGATGTGTCTGTGATAATAAAGAAAGAATAGCTATGGGTCAAAAGAACTATTTTGTTTGGTTAAGTATGTGTGTTATGCTCATGGGTGATATAGATGGCGACAGTGGGCGTACGCACACGGCAACTTATACCACGTATCGTAACATACCTATTACCCAGCTGAATATCATTAAGCTTGCCCCACAGCAACCAGCTGCCCTTAAAAAAAATGTGCTTACATGGATTACCTGCCATAAAAGCCTTATGATGCGCCTTCTAATACGTCATTTCCCTATTTCTGAGGTTCACAAAGAACATGCATATAATAACGCTCTTCTTGCTGAATATGGTATCAGTAATGTAAGTAAATGGAATTATGTTTTTACGCTACCTGTAGATGAGCGTTATATAGTAAAAATAGCTGGGCCTGTTAATAGATTGAATACGCTTCTTGCCTATTACAATAAACTTAACCAACAGTGCTCAGTATCTGAAATTGACCACCTTTTTGATTACTCTACCTTCCAAACTATAAGCCATAGTGCTTATTATTTGAAGCTAAGTGAGGTTATTGAGCATTATGCTTTAACACGTTTGCGGTTACCCCGCACCTATCTTGTTCATGTACCAGACAGGCCCACCCAAGTTGCAGATGAAAATTATATCATTATTCAGGAACTACTTAAGGGCATAGTACTGGAAGATTGCCCTCGTGCTATAGCATCGCTCACTGAGCACGATATACACGATCTTTTTATAGGTATTAAGCATGCTGGTATTTGGAATATCAAACGTAATATTATGGTTGTCGATGACAAATTAGCACTCATTGATCTTGAGCAGCCTAACTGGAGTAATCCACTTGATTTTTTCAATAAAAATGCTGCAGCCTATGAAAGCAGCGTAGCAATGGGGCTTAAAGAACTTGCTGACGTTTTTGCCCATGCACCACAGCAATTTACCCTGCTCCACAAGCTCATACAACATGACACTGAACTTCAAAAATTTTCATGTTATTCCGAGTTGAAAAGTTATTTTAATCTCACCTCACTGCGCTGAAAAGCTACGAAGGGCATATCACGTACAAGGAAAGGTGTCCGGGCTTATAAAGTTTAAAAGTTTATATAAGCCTGGACCCTCGAGTTCTATCAATTATTGTTATTATTTGGGTTATGGTGCATAGTCTGATGAACAAGAAATGTGGCAATGATTTTCATGATATTCTCATCTCCTCCTGCAATTGCTATTGGCGATCTGGTATCGTTTGAGGGTAGGTTTGACGGTGTTTCTCTAAGATGTTCGATTCGTTCTCCAGCTCTAAATGAACGGGCAAGAAAGGGCCGTAGTATATGAGCCCTCAGAATCTCTAAGCATTCCGATTGGTTGTTTGCTTGTGCAAGCTCCGCAGGAGTTTCGTTATTGCGTGTTAAAGCCCTTGCGTGAGCACCATGATTAAGCAATGCGCGTACAATTTCAGGCTGACCCCTGCCAGCAGCATGATGAAGTGGCGTAAACCCTTGAGAATCGGCCCTATTTGCTAAATTGGTCTGATGCATCTGTACCCCATACTTGAGTAGAAGGTTTACCAAATTAGCGTTACCCATCTGAACAGCCATACTTAACGCTGTAGTGCCCATACCGTCAGTAGCAGCGATATCTATATTTTTTTGCTCTAGAAGACGATGCACTAGTTCTTCATTCTGTGTCATAACAGCATACAATAATGGTGGTATGATAGGGTTCATTAAAAGAGCACGAGCATCATGTCTGCCGAGCTGCTCAGCAAATTCAGCTGCAGTGTAACTATCATTGCTGGGCTCAGTTATATCAGCATTATAATAGAGGAGTGCTCGTATGACGGTCAAGTTGTCATTGATGATTGCAACGGTTAATGGTGTAAAACCCTCATTATCACGGACATTGATACTTGTATTACGATTGATAAGAAATAGCGCAAGGTCTAAGTTTCTAGTTAATGCTGCTAAGTGTAAAGAGCTCTGGCCACGAGCATTTTGTGCATTAATATCTGCATGGGCTGCAATCAAAATTTCAGCACTATCCCTGTCTCCTCTTAGTATCGCATAATGAAGAGGTGTCTGTCCATGTCTATCGCGTGCGTTAACGAGTGCTCCATGAGCAAGTAATAGCTTCATGATAGTACGATGACCATTTTGTGCAGCAAAGTGTAGCGGCTGCATACCTTCTATATCCGCGTTGTCAATATCTGCTTCTGCGCGGAGAAGGAACTCTACCACGTCATGATAACCTCGAGCAGCAGCCCAATGAAGAATCGTCATATCAAGATCATCTACTGTATCGATATAGTTTAGTGGATCTTCCGTCTGAAGAAGATGATTGGCGCGTTCTATGTCGCCTATAAGGATATAATACAAGAGCTGTTGATCCGTTTGAAGGTGCTCTACATGCCCGTCTGCAATAATTGCGGCTAATTGATTTGCTGAGTTACCTATTGCAGCGTTATGTCGAAAAAGCACCTGAGCAGTTCCAATATTATTTCTTTCAAGCGCAAGAGCAAGTGGTGTTTGTCCAGCGTTATTTTGTGCATTGATCAAGTTTGCCGGGGTAGCTTGAAGAAGACCGTAAAAAGTAACTACATTTGCTTGTGTAGCGGCAAGGTGAAGGGCAAGATTGCCATTATTATCAGCAAGTGTAGTATCAGCCCTATAAAAGCACAGTGTTTGTAGTAAGTTAATGTGGCCGTTGAGCAAAGCAAGATGAAGCGGTGTCGCGCCATTGGTATCTTGAGTGTCAATATTGGCTCCATTGCGAATAAGAAGTTCAACTGCTTCCTGCTGGCCTGCTCGAGCAGCTATGGCAAGCGCCGTCCTGCCTATTTCTTGGTTATTATCAACAAGGTCAACAGGCATTCCTTTCGTTAAGAGAATATAAAGCTTTTCGACATCACCATCGGCAGCTGCGGTAAACAGTTCTTCGCTATGGCCTTGTATTTCTTCTTGGCTAAAAAGATATGTCGATCTGCTATTAGAAGTGCCTTCTTGAGCATCTTGTATAGTATCTTCTGTTTTTTGTTTTTTGGTTGGTGGTTCACTGGTATTTTCATGAATATTTTCATTGGTATCCATAGCATAGCCTAAGGTTGACCCAATGAGAGTTACAAGTAAGAGAGTAATTGTGTGTAGTACTTTCATGTCGTATTCCTTAACAGCATGCTCGAGTGACATGCTTAAGGTGCCCGCATATTTTTTTAGAGCAGGCACTATAGTTCTATTAATTATTATTATTTGGGTTATGGTACATAGTCTGATGAACAAGGAATGTAGCAATGATTGCCATGATATTCTCATCTCCCCCTACAATGGCTATTGGCGATCTGGTATCGTTTGAGGATAGGTTTGACGGTGTTTCTCTAAGATATTCGATTGGTTCTCCAGCTCTGAATGAACGTGCAAGAAAAGGCTGTAGTCCATGAGCCCTTAGAAGCTCTAGGCATTCCCATTGGTTGTTTGCTCGTGCCAGCTCTTCAGCCGTTTCACCAGTCTCTGTGAGAGCTCTTACATGAGCATGATGATTAAGTAATAGGTGCATAGTTTCAAGCTGGCCTCCACGGGCAGCATAATGAAGGGGTGTCCATCCCTCGTGATCTGCTCTATTTACCAAGTGAGCCCGTGCTCCGTGCTTGAGTAGAAGGTTTACCAAATTATCGTTACCCATCTGAACAGCCATACTTAACGCGGTAGTGCCTATACCGTCAGTAGCGGCAATATCTATGTTTTCTTGCTCTAGAAGACGACGCGCTAGTTCTTCATCTTGTGTCATAACAGCATACAATAATGGTGGTATCATAGGGTTCATTAAGAGAGCACGGGCATCATGTCTGCCGAGCTGCCCGGCAAATTCAGCTGCAGTGTGACCATTATTATTGGGTATAGTTATATCAGCATTATGATAAAGCAATGCTCGCATAATATTCAGGTTATTTTGAGGAATAGCAACAGTTAGCGGTGTAAAGCCATTACCAGCATGAGTATTAATACGTGCACCATGATCAATAAGAAGTAGCGTGAGATCTAGGTTTCCTGTTAATGCTGCCAGGTGTAAAGGACTTTGGCCACGAGCATTTTGTGCATTAATATCTGCCCGGGCTGCGATCAAAGTTTGGGCACTCTCTCTATCTCCTCTCAGTATTGCATAATGGAGAGGTGTCTGCCCATGGCTATCGCGTGCGTTAACGGGTGCTCTATGAGCAAGTAATAGCTCTGTGATAATACGATGACCATTTTGTGTAGCAAAGTGTAGCGGCTGCATGCCCTGTGTATCCTGGCCATCGATGGTTGCTTGCTTATTGAGAAGTGATTCTATGATATTACTATGGCCTCGAGCTGCGGCCCAATGAAGAATCGTCATACCAAGCTCATCTTGTGCGTTGATATACTCTGCTGGATCTTCTGTTTGAAGAAGTTGATTGGCATGTTCTGTATTGCCTATAAGAATGTCGTACAAGATACGTTGATGCGCTGAAGGCTGCTCTAGCCCTGCTAAAATAATGGTGGCTAATGGGCCTTCTAAGTGGCTTGCTGTAGCATTGTATTGAAGAAGTAATCTAACATGTTGAATAGTATTTCTTTCAAGTGCAAGAGCAAGTGGTGTTTGTCCAGCGTTATTTTGTGTATTAAGCGCATGTGCTGGAGTAGCCTGAAGAAGGCTGTAAAAAATATTTATATCTGCTCCTGCAGCGGCAAGGTGAAGAGGAAGGTTGCCATTATTGTCAGTAAGTGTGATATTAGCTCCATAAAATTCTAATGTTCCTATGACATGAACGTGATCGTTGAGTAAAGCGAGATGAAGCGGCGTTGCGCCATTGGTATCTTGAGTATCAATATCAGCTCCATTGTGAATAAGAAGCTCAACTACTTTCTGGTGGCCTGCTCGAGCAGCTATGGCAAGCGCCGTTCTGCCTATTTCCCGGTTTTCATCAACAAGATCAATAGGCATTCCTCTCGTTAAGAGACAATAAAGTTTTTCGACATCACCGTCGGCAGCTGCGGCAAACAGTTCTTCACTATGGCTTTGTATTTCTTCTTCACTAAAAAGATATGCCGACCCGCTATCAGAAGTGCCTTCTTGAGGATCTTTGATAGCATCTTCGATTTTTTGTTTTTTGGCCGGTGGCTCATTGGTATCCATTGCATAGCCTAAGGGTGAGCTCATCAGAGTCAATAGTAAGAGAATGCGTTTGTGTGATACTTTCATGCGATGTTCCTTATGCTATGATGCTACGCTCAAGGGTTTTATTAATTATTAGTTTTATCAATTGTTGTTATTATTTGGGTTATGGTACATAGTCTGATGCACAAGAAATGCGGTAATGGTTGCCATAACATTCCTATCTCCGCCTGCAATTGCTATTGGTGATGGAGTATCATCTGAGGCTAGGTCTGACGGTATTTCTCTAAGGTGTCCGATTGGTTGTCCAGCTCTAAATAAACGTTCAACAAAGGGCTGTAATACATGGGTTCTGAGAAGTTCTAATGTTGTCAGATGATTATGTGCTTGTGCTACATCTGCTGGGGTTTGCCGATTATGTGTTACCTGTGTTGCAGCCGCGTTACGTGCAAGCAAGAATTGTAACACAGTATCATTACCTCGAGCTGCTGCGTAATGCAGTGGCGTCCATCCTTGACGGTCAGCTTGATGAACAAGATTAGGTGCACGGTTCACTATAGGGCACGTTACATCATCATAACCCATTTGGATAGCAAGGCTCAGTGGATTTGTGCCTAACCCATCGGTTTCAGTCAGAGCTTCGGCTGTTTGGGCAAGAAGAGGCTCTCGGTCCCTTAGCAATGTCAAATATACTGCAGCTGGTACTTCAGGATGATTAATGAGCTCCAGAGCTTCAGTTCTATGATGAGCTTGAGCATAGTCTGCCGCAGTTTGACCATCGTTAGTTTGAACGTTAACGTTTGCTTGATTATGGAGCAATGCCCGAATAACGTTAAGATTATTACTGCCAATAGCAAGATGAAGCGGTGTCATGCCAGGCTCATTTCTTGCATCAATATCTGCGTGATGGAGCACAAGCAGTGCTATGAGCTGAAGTTGATTAAATCGTACGGCAACGTGCAGTGGTTGTTCAGGCACTAGAGCAATATTAACGTGCGCACCAGCTTCGATGAGAGCTTGAGCAGTAGGGGTATGTCCTCTAAGCGTTGCATGATGTAAAGGTGTATAATGATCGGAATCTTGTGCATGAGGATCTGCCCCATGCTGGATCAAGAGAGGGATAAGGTTGGTATGGCCGTTTTGTGCAGCAAGATGTAATGGCCGCATTTCATTTTCATCTTGGGCGTTGATTTGTGCTTGTGCGTTGAGGAGTAATTCTATAATATCACTGTGGCCTCGAGCAGCAGCCCAGTGTAATGGTGTCATTTCTTCAGCTTGTGCGGGTATGATCGCCCTTGAGCGCAAAATTGTTTCCACCTGCGCTCTATGTCCTAGTATTGTATGGTACGTAAGAGGTTCAGCATGCAAAATTTGCTGTATCTGTTCTTCCAGAGTTTGTTCTATACGAACATTGTATTGAGGAAGTACTTCAACGTTTCGACGACTCCCAGCACGAATTGCCTGTGCAAGAGGTGTTCGACCATCAAGATTCTCTGCATTAAGTAAGTGCTGTGGAGTCAGGGCAAGAAGTGTTCCAAGCGTATCACTAGATGTTCGTCTAGCGGCAATGTGCAGGGGAAGTTCGCCATAATTATTCGTAAGAGTAACATCTGCACCATGCATAGCTAAATCAACTATTAGGTCATGATTATTTTTGCGTGCTGCGCGATGTAAAGCAGTGTCACCATGGGTATGTCTAAAATTGACGTTTGCCCCATGCTCAGCTAGCAAGGCTATCAAGTCTGGTTGATCTTCCTCCGCTGCGGTAAAAAATGCTGTTGTACCAGTAGTTGCATCTATATAATCAACGGGGAATCCTTCGTTTAAGAGATCTTTGACTAATTCAATATCATCATTTACCACTGCTTGGAAATACTGATCTGCTTTTTCTTCAAGCTCAATCTGTGCTATTTGCTCATCGGATAATGGATCGATAGGCGAATCGATAGGACCCCTGGGTGGGCTATCGGACTCTTCAAGTTTTTGTTTTTTAGTTGGTTGCTCACCGGTATTTTCATGAGTATTTTCATTGGTATCCATAGCATAACCTAAGGGTGAAGTACCCAAAGCAAGCACTGTTAAGCTCAAAAATATCGCTAATTTCATGAAATATCCTTCATAATCAGGTATAATCAAGTTAAAAACAAATATATGAGTTAATGATAGCAGCTTTTGAATAATTTTCAAATAAAAATTGACAAAGATTTATTTTTGAATGGCGCACTGAGCAGCGCAGTGGCATGGCTTATCCCGTCAGCTTGTTAATTTCATATACTGCCCTTTTTATGGTATACTAGTATAACTACATGAGTTCCTGGTATGGTTACTTAAGGGAACTACGAAAGCACGCTAGAATTCAATACTATGGACGATAAAAAACTCGATTTACAGCAATTTACGCCTGACAAAATTCGTAATTTCTCAGTAATCGCGCATATTGATCATGGAAAATCAACGTTGTGTGATAGGCTTTTAGAAGTAACGGGTACCCTTTCCACGCGCACTAAAAATGAACAATTTTTAGATAAATTGCAGGTGGAGAAAGAAAGAGGGATAACTGTTAAAGCTCAAAGTGCCTCTATGATTCATGAGTATAAGGGAGTATCCTATTTACTTAATCTTATTGATACCCCGGGTCACGTTGACTTTAACTATGAGGTATCCCGTTCACTTTATGCATGCCAGGGAGCGCTCTTGCTTGTTGACGCTTCACAAGGTGTACAAGCCCAGACTATGGCTAACTTTTACTTGGCCTTTGATCAAAACTTAACCATCATTCCGGTTATTAATAAGGTTGATATGGTTGCAGCCCAGCCTGAGCGCGTTGAAAAAGAGCTTAAAAATCTGTTTGACTATAATGAAAAAGATATAATTAGAGCATCTGCAAAAACTGGTTTTGGTATATCGACCATTCTTGATACCATCGTTGAGCGTATACCAGCTCCTGAGAGCACCATATCAAAAAGCTTAAAAGCACTGCTTTTTGACTCTTGGTATGATGACTATCGGGGAGTTGTTTGTTTACTTGCTATTAAAGATGGTGTTATTAAAAAGGGCGATAGTATTACGCTTGCCCAATCAGGCACTGCATATGAAGTACTTGAGCTGGGTCTTATGTATCCCAATGAAACACCTACAGACGCCCTCTATGCTGGTCAAGTTGGCTATCTTATTGCTGGTATGAAAACTGTCCAAGAAGCTCGTGTTGGTGAGACCATTTACCATACGAGAAAGTGTGTAGAGCCTTTTCCTGGATTTAAACCGGCAAAGCCGATGGTTTTTGCGGGTATTTATCCTATTGAAAATACCGATTTTGATCTCTTACGTGATGCTATTGAAAAACTTACTCTTAATGACGCAAGCGTAAAAGTTGAGAAAAAGACTTCTGCAGCCCTTGGCTTAGGGTTTAGATGTGGCTTCTTGGGACTTTTACATATGGATGTTTTTAAGCAGCGGCTTGAGCAAGAATACGGTCTATCTGTTATTTCAACAGCACCAAGTGTGTTGTATAAAGTTAAAATGGCCCATACCGGTGAGATTATCGATATTGAAAGCCCCTCTGATTTCCCTGATCCTCAAAAAATCGAGGTTATTATGGAGCCTATTATCGATGCAACTATTATTCTGCCCAAAGAGTATCTTGGTGCTATTATGAAGTTATGTCAAGAAAAACGGGGGGAGCAAAAACAGTTTACTTATCTCACGGAAGACCGGGTTATACTTGTTTACCGTTTGCCCCTTAATGAAGTTGCTACGGATTTTTATGATCAGCTTAAGTCGTTGACATCGGGTTATGCAAGTCTTGATTATGAAGAAGTTGGTTATCAAGAGGCAGACTTGGTCAAGATGGATATCTTATTAAATGGCAGAGCTGTTGATGCGTTATCGACGATTGTTCATCGTGATAGTGCCTACAACGTGGGAAGGGAGCTTGCGCTTAAGCTCAGAAAAGTTATCCCTCGTCAATTGTTTGAGGTAAGTATTCAAGCTGCTTTAGGTGCTAAAGTGATTGCTCGGGAATCAGTTGCACCATTACGTAAAGACGTAACGGCAAAATGTTATGGTGGTGATATTACTCGTAAACGTAAATTACTCGAAAAACAAAAAGAAGGCAAAAAGAAAATGAAGCAGGTAGGGAATGTTGAGCTTCCTCAAGAAGCATTTATGACAATTCTTACAAAAGAATGAAACATGAGGAACTTGATAACTATGAATCAGCAGGACGATGCGAAACAGCATATATTTACAGGAAATATCTTTATATTTCATAGTTTCGATATCGGTGATGATATAAATTTAGAATGGGTTAAATCATCACACATGCTCATACGACGCTCATTTACTCCCTCAAAATATTTTAAAAATTATCATATTCCTTTGGCTGTAGAATTACCTCATCCTCACACGAGTTCTCAGTTTGTCGATGCTAAACTACATAGTTTTGGTGTTATCACACTTCGCTATCGGATACCTTTTTCGTCAACCCTTGAGGATCTACGTACCAAATTGACTGCTATCGATAATGAGTATAACGAACAAAGTATTGAAGATGCTGGGGCAATCTTTAAACGTATTAAACCCACTATTAAGCAGCCGAGGTTTTTCCATCTCCGGAAAACGTATTTAATTATTCAAGTTGACCCAGAACCTGAGACCATTGATATTGTGTACTTGAAAGAGTGCTATGGCAGTGTTATTGCCTCAATGTTGCGCTTTGAAACAGAAACACTTTCTGAGTATCAGAGAAACGAAATTCTTGATAGTGCCATTGGCTATTACAGGGGTGATCTAATAATTATTGATACAGAAGCTGCATTTGTTTATGATGACGAATACGAAGATATTTTAGATCTTTTTGAATTTGCTAATATGCAGCAGCTTGAGCTTCAGTATTTTGATCGAGTTTTAGATCAGCAGCTTAATGCGGTGTATGAACGGGGTGTAAGTGCTGCACCTTGGAAAGCTTACTTGCCCTTTATTGGCTCTACGGTTAATGATCCTGTAAGTGAATTGGGCAAACTTCGGGTTGATATATCTGTTATCACTGAGCGTCTTGAAAACAGTATAAAACTTGTTGGAGAAGCCTATTATTCTGAACTGTATTCACTTTTAGTAGAAAAGCTTGATCTAAACAACTGGAAAGAATCTATTCATAATAAGCTCGCTATTATTCATGATATTAGCACGGTATATCAAAGTAAAATAGATGCTCGCCGTGACGATCTTCTGTCAATACTCGTAATAGTTCTTATTTTTTTCGAGGTCATAGTAGCTCTTCTTAAATAAAAGATACTGAGCTTTACTGGGCAACGCTCACTTGAGCTGGACGCAGCACCTGGTCTTTGAATCGATAACCCTTACGTAAGACTTCAATAATATCGCCAGGCTGTCTATTAGGATCAGCAACATGAAGAATGGCTTCGTGAAGTTCTGGGTTGAATGTTTGCGTCTCGGTAATTTCTTCTACATTATATTTGGCAAGCAATTTCATGAGCACCCTATAGGTAAGCTCTAAGCCAGAATACCACGTTGCCGTTTCGTAATTCGGATGTTGAGCGCGTAGGTCAGCTAAAGCTCTATCGAAATCGTCAATAATAGGCAGTAGATCAAGAAAGATGTCTGCTTGAGCTGCCTGAATGCCCTGCATGAGCTCTTTATGCATGCGACGACGTATATTGTCAAAGTCAGCATTAAGGTAATTATAGCGATCCTGAAGAATACGTAATTTTTCTTCGCATGCTGCCAAATCTATTTGGCAGGTATGAAGAGTGTGCTCAAGATCGTTTATTGTTGTATGATTGTGTTCTTCAGCCATGCTGATGCTCCATGAGAATATTTTGAGAATATTTAAAATATCTATAGTGTTTTTTGAGGTTATAGTGTTGTGTCTTTATACTTAGTTTACCCCAAGAGCAAAAAAATAAATACTCTTAGTTTCTGCTTAAGTATTCTCTTTTTTTTTAGTTTAGACTAACTTTAAAAGCATACTATTATTAAGGAGTATATGATGGCGTACGTTTATGCGCATCGCTGGTTAGGATGTTGCGCAGTAGTGTTTTTTAGTTGTTTTACCCTGCAGGCTCTTGATAATAGCCATTTTTATAGAGCATCATTTTTTACCGGTGAACCACGATTTGAAAAAAGGTGGTTGCAAACGCTTGGTGTAACTTGTAGCGGTGGCTCTACGCGCACCGCCCGTAATGCATGTGGTAAAAAGGTTTGCTTAGATAATCCAGAAATTCTTCAGAAACTTTTGGCCTGTCCTATCGGTATACCTCGGGATCTTCAGATAGAGATCGATGGACGATTTGGTATTTTTGAAGCAATTATCGATTGGTATAGCAATTATACGTGTGGCTTTTTTACTCACTTTTATCTGCCTATTAGAAGCTTAGAAATAACCGATATCAGCTGTGGCAGGCGTCGTGTGCTTGCTCGTAATCCCTATGATCAACACGTTCTCAATGTACGCAAATCTGGACTTGGCGATGTATCGCTCTTGGGAGGCTGGACAATAAATTACGAACAGACTGAATGTCTTGATTTTATTGATTTTGCGGTACAGGTTGGGTTACTATTGCCCACGGGGGTTGAGCGTAGTGAGCGTAAATTACTTGATATTCCTCTTGGCTATGATGGCCATTTTGGCATACCCATCCTGTTTGACAGTGCTATTGGTTTTTATGACTGGTTAACGCTTGGGCTTCACGGTGATGTTTTAATCTTTATCGATAGATTTAAGCACATTAAGAAAGTAGGGAGGTGCGCACTAGATGCTTGTGAGCGTGCCCATGTACAGCGTAGGCCTTTAGGTGCCATAGAGTGTTATATAAAAGCTGACCACGTAGTTCAAGGATTGTCATGGTTACTGGGCTATCGCTATGATCATAAAGGTCATGATCTGTGGCGTTCTTGCAAAAAAAGATTACCTGTATGCTGCCCTGGTTGGCGTATGCATACGCTCAATGTTATAGCTGAGTATGACTTTGCCCATCTCGATCGCCCTTGTGCTCCCCGTATTGGTCTTATCTATAACGCCGCAGTGGGCGGTAGAAATATTTTCACAACGTCAATTCTAGGAGGCTATATCTATTTTGATATTGGCTAAAAGTTGTGGAGCTCGTGTAAGGAGATAGCGTGTACAAACAAACGAGTCATGTGTATGCATGTCAAATGTTTCATGTAATACAGGCACCAATCGTTCAAAAATTGTGATCAGATGAACAATATCCTGATAGTCAGCAGATGCGTGATCGGATTCTTTTGCAAGCATTTGTACCTCTGTATAGAGTTTAATGCTTGTATCTGCAAGCTGATCAAGGATATCATGCTGCTCTTCTGGCGTTAGCGTAAGGGATGTCCGAAAGATGTCTAGTTGATTCCAAAATTCTAGTGTTTCAGCAATAAGCGATCCAAGAACAGCTGCTTTATCTGTAGCATAAGCGAAAGCATAAGCAGAAAAATTAAGAACAGTGGGTGTGACTGCTACACTCACTAGTATAACAAGCATACGTATTGAACACTTCATAGGTAGCTTCTCCGATAGTTTCCCTTTGCGTAAATAATGGATGTCTCTGATACTAGTATTTCAAAATAATTTGATAATTGTCAATTATTTTGTAACGACAGTAAAAAAGGGAGCTTATAAAGCCCCCTTGTAGCATGATTATAGTGAGCTGTGGTGATTAAAGATGATTAAAAAGGAAGATCGTCTTCAAAGGGTGGCTCGTCCTTAAAACTGACCGTATCTCCTTCACTGCCATACTCATCGGGGGTAAGAAGAGTTGCTCCTTTGCTGCGCTGAGGGGATGTTTTATCATGAGCAACAGGACGTTTAGGCGAAGCTACGGCTGCCTCATCAGGTGTAAGGCTAGCTGTAAGGCTATCAAATGCAGGAGCATCGGTACGTTGACCTGTCGTCAAAAAGACTACATGATCGGCGACGATAGAATGCTTACTGCGTGACTGCCCGTCAGCTTCTTTCCATGAATCAAGTTTGAGGCGTCCTTCAACTAAAACAGGTCTGCCTTTTTGTAAATATTGATGGCAATTTTCTGCTTGAGCCCCCCAAACATCAATATCGATATAGCACACTTCCTGTGTAACCGTACCTGACTGTTTATTTTTGAACTGCCTGTTTGACGCAAGACTTAATCGGCAGTAGGGTCTCGATATACCCATGCCTGAAGATATCTGCTTAAATTCAGGATCTTTAGTAAGATTACCGATCATAATAATACGATTATAGCCTGCCACTATGGTTTCCTTTCGTAAATAATAGTGTTAAGGTTTTGTATTTTTTGATAAAGTATTGAGTGTAAGAACTTGTTGAAGTTCTTGTAGTTCTCTACGGCGTTGCTGAGTGTAGGTTACCTGCTTTTGTAGATGTGCATGCACTCGTTCAAGCTCTTGCCAAGAACCTGAGACAAGCAGGCTCTTTTTGTTGTTATCTACGATAGAACGCACGCTTGAAAGTATTTGAGGTATGGTTTGTCCAAGGCTTTCGATTTCGTGAGATAAGTCATAAGCAAGTGCTTCGAGTTTTTCAAGTATCTCTTGTCGCATTTTGCTTGTTGGGGCATACTTACGTTTTGTGGGTAGGTGGATAAATACTTCTTCGCCTGGCTGCTCACTTTGTGGAGTTTCACGAGCAGTAATGCTCATAGTAACCATCAAAACACAAGCTATTATTTTGAAAAGCATAGTCGTAATCCTCTAAATCCAATAATGCTATATTGTATACATGACGCTAGTGATAGTGCTAAAACAAGCCACAAAAAGGTATGTAAGAGCAGGTTTGGCAGCCAGTAAAGCCAGGAACAAAAGATAATGCTCATAATAAAGCACATCTGTACTACGGCGGTAAGTTTGCCTAATAGTGTAGGTTTTACCGTTATGCAGCGCTGGACCAGGCAAACGTAGGCAGTACCAAAAACAAGAAACAGCTCTTTAATTAATATTACATAAACAAACCATACGGGTATCGTAAATAAGGATGAATTAACGAATGCCAGAGCGCTATAACAGGACAGCAAGAGAAGTTTGTCAGCGATAGGATCTAAGTATGCTCCTAAAAGTGTATGCTCATCAAGAAGGCGGGCAAACGCTCCGTCGAGTAAGTCAGTAAGTGATGCTATACTAAATAATATACAAGCAAAACCCCATTGATGATGTATCATGGTACCGATAATGCTTGGTATGAGCATAATGCGAAGAATCGTAAATCCTGTTGATATTGTAAGTTTCTTTGAGCTTTTATGCATTGGAAAAAACCACCTTAGGCGTTCATGCCCCTTATTATTAGTATACTTGACTTATGTTCTTTTAACCAGCAGCAATTGTGCTACAGCCTAAGCAGGTATCGCCATCATAAAATACAGCACATTGTCCTGGTGCTATGCCTTGGTCACGATCACCAAGCTTAACGATACAGCGATTGGCATTTAAAAGCTCAAGGGTGCATTGAGCACTTGAGGGCCCATGCCGTAGTTTAACCTCCACCTGTCGATTCTTTGGAAGTTGGCCCGAGATCCAACTGCAGTCCTCGCCCGTAAATGTATCACGTACTTTATCATCAGCGTAGTATGATCGAGAAATATATATGATATTGTCTTGAGGATTTTTGGCAACAACATACCATGGACCACCGGCAAGACGTAATCCTTGACGTTGACCTATAGTGTAGTACCAAAACCCCTGATGCTCACCAAGAAGTTTCCCTGTTTCATACTCGATAAGCTTGCCGGGGCGGTCCCCGACATGATAGCGTATAAAATCATTGAACTTGAGCTTTCCTAAAAAGCAGATACCTTGACTATCTTTACGTAATTTGGTTGGCAAATCATAACGGTGCGCGTACTCACGAACTTCTTCTTTACGTAAATGCCCAATGGGAAAAAGAGCGCGGGCGAGCTGATCCTGCTTAAGATGCGCAAGAAAGTAAGTCTGGTCTTTAATAAGATCAGGTGATTTTTTGAGCAAAAAGATGCCATCCTGTTCATGCACTTGTGCATAATGACCGGTAGCTACTTTATCAAAACTTGAATCAATCTTTGTATAAAAAGCTCCGAATTTAATGCTTTGATTGCACAGTATATCAGGGTTGGGTGTACGCCCTAGCCGTATCTCATGGAGTGTATACGAAACTACTTCATCCCAGTATTCTTTTTGTAACGAGATGATTTCAAGAGGAACCCCTGCTTGTGAACAAACAGCACGAACGTAAGCAAGATCTTCCTCCCATGGGCATGTACCCAGGAAGGAGAGCTCATCTTCTAACCAAATCTTCAAGTAAAAAGCAGTAACAGTGTGTCCTTGCTCTTGTAATAGTCTTAAAGCAACAGAGCTATCGACACCACCTGAAACTAGTACTGCTATATTCATAATTCTTTTAACCAACCTATTTTAATTAAACAACACAAAAGTATAGCATATTTTTATACAATAGTATATTCAAAAATATATGCCAGAGAATACTATAGCGAACCCAAAAGCCTTACTAGCTACAACTATAGGCTTTTTTTGACTAATAGCACGTTGGCAAACCCTTGAAAATTACTAGATAGTAGGTATACTTAAGTTTTGTTAAATTATAGAAATTGCAATTTGCGTTACATGTGTGCTACGCTACCATATGAACTGAGCTGACCCTGTCGTGGACAACCCTTTGATAGCTTAAGTACTCCTTTTCTATCATAACAACCGATATGCTCCACGACGGGGCTTTTTGTCAGCTTATAGTATCAAAAAATAGGGCAGTGTTACCTGCCCTTGTAAGCTTTTCAAAGCTTTTATGTAAACTTAATAATCAGTATCGTTCATATCGCTTACAAAATCTTCGTCTGCATCAAAATCTATATCAGAAATATCCCGATATTCTTCATATTCATTGTCAAAATCGACTTCGTCAAGTTCGCTGGTCATAGCTTTTACTTGATCTGTAGCTTTGAGGGTAGTCGAAAATGCTGCTGGATAATTGGCAGCGAAGAAATCAGCGATATCGGCATGATTATTATTACGAGCACAATCAAAAGCAGTATTGCCATACCTATTGGTATGAGTAACATCAGCACCGTTACTAACCAAGAGGCCAACAAGTGGTAATTGACCATTGGCAGCTGCCCAATGCAACGGTGTATTACCATATTCATCAACAAGGTCAACATTCGCACCATGCCCTATAAGAATTTCTGCTCCTTGATTATTTCCCAGAGCTGCTGCACAGGTAAGGGCACTTATGCCACGTACACCAGGTGTATTGGTATCTATGTCTTGTTCTAGTAGGTCAATTAAGCGCTCGTGGTCAAAGCTTTTTACCGCTTCAATAAGCTCATTAGTAAGCGGTTGTTCTTGAGCAGGAGCTTCGGGCTGTGCTTCAGTAGTCACCGTGGTTACGGCAGGTACTATTGGTTCAAGAACTGGTTCATCAATCACGACTGTTTCATGCGTGATAATGCTTGGAGCGACTTCTTGGTTTACTGTCTCTTGCGAAAATACTACTTCGTGTTCGATGGTGATGGCTTCAGGGCTTTCGCTTTCTACTGGAGCGCTCTCAGGCTGTGCTTCACTTGTTACCGTAGGTATTGTTGTTGGTTCAAGAGCTGGCTCGTCAATAACCACTGCGTTATGTTGCTCTATTGCTACTTCGGGTACAAAATGGGCGATACCGTGGTCAAGCAGGGCATCTGGGTTTAATGGGTCACGTTCGTGAATAGCTCCCACCAAAGGCGTTACCTGTTGTGCCTCGGGAGTTATTGTTGATGAGAGGGCTGGTTCGTTAATTGTAGGGGCTTCTTGTATAACAGCGGCGATTGGTAGTTCGTGCTCGGGTTGTTCAGTCTGTGCGATCATCAGGCCACTGTTGACAAGAGAGCACGTTGCGACAAGAGTAGTTATCTTTCGGCATACGTTCATGTTTTCCCTTAAAGATAAAAGGTGAGAAATAGAGTGCTTAACGGCCATTAAGTATATCGAGCACTTTAAAATAAATCAAAGGTTCCCTTCATCTCTATTTGGGTGGGTATTATAGGCAATGCATTTACCTTAATCTAAAATAGCTTACAAAAGAGCAGCTTTAAGGTGCTTTCAATTTTGTTGACTTTATCGCTTGTTGTTTCGCATAATAAAAAATAGAAATATATTATAAATGGTTATACAAAGGATTATGCTATGATTAAAATTACTATAAAATTACTCACGATTAGCCTGTGGCTATGTAATGCCCTGCTCTTGGAATGTATGGAAGTTCAGCAAAATCTTGATGCCAACCAAGAATTGATAAATGCAGTTAAAAGTGGAAATCTTGAAGGAGTCGAAGCTGCACTTAGCAAGGGTGCTGACGTTAATCATGCCACTAATGAGGACATGACAGCTCTTTCATTGGCAGCTAGAGATGGACATGAAGGTATAGTTAGAGTGCTTTTAGAGCATAAAGCTGATGCTAATCGTGGTTATCCCCTTCTATTTGCAATGGATAAGGGACGCATAAATATAGTTAAAATACTTATAGAAGCTGGTGCTGACCCTAATGAGGCTGATAACTTTGGTCACAGTGCCCTTATGGAGGCAGCAATGTTGGGCTATACACAGACAGTTAGATTGCTTTTAAAAGCTGGTGCTGATATTAATCATGCTGATCATGAAGGCAACACTGCTCTTATATGGGCAGCGACAAGGGGATATATAGACATAGTTAAAATGCTCATAGAGCGTGGAGCTGATATTAATCACACCAATGATGGGGGCAATGATGCTCTTATACTCAGTCTTATAAACATGACGCGACTACCGGATTCATTTTACGCTCAATTGCTGGCAACTGCTCGATTGCTTATAGAGCATGGGGCAACAATACCAACTGAAGGGGATCTTCAAAGATATGCTCAAAGGGGAATCTTAAGATTCCACAATCCAGAATACGCAGGGCAAGCTTTAAGTGCTGTATTTGAAGGTAATGAGCTTGCTTATGCGGCCGCCCGGGGCGATACCAAGCGCGTGGTAGTATTACTTTCTACTTTACCCCAGGCTCAACCACAATCACCTCAGACCAAATCGTTGATTGCTCAATTGCGTAAACTGCTTGCTTCTTATGCCATACTGGCCCCAATGATACCCCCTCAAATTAACATTAACCATCCAGATAGTCATGGTATGACAGCGTTACATTGGGCTGCTGCTCAAGGACATGACGACATAATAAAACTATTACTTGATTTTGGTGCAAATATTAACCTACGAAATGTAGAGGGTAATACGCCGTTACACTTAGCAGCTCGTAATGGTAACTTGAGTACCGTTAGACTCTTACTTGCGCGTGGTGCTAACGCTACTCTTGTTAACCGAGACGGTCAGACTCCTCTGGGTCTCGCTCGCCAATATCATCGTTCTGCTATTGTTGACTTATTAGGAAGAGAAGCTGGTCGTGCTGTATTTGGTAGAGTGTCACGATTAGGTCGTACGGGACAGCTTGCATGGCAACCAGTAGGTCAGGAGCAACCTCTTCCGTCTGAGATAGCTGATATAATTGCCCAGTTTGCGCAGGCCCCTGGTCATGTATCTCCAGCAGTATCACGTTCTTAAGTTTAAGGATGAGCAAAGCGTCATGTGAAACTATTGTAGGCCTTTTGTCTAAAGCTATAAGCAATTAAGCAAGAAAGCCTATCTTCTCTTGTGTTGAATTCGCGTTAGGGTAACAAGTCTCTGGAAGCACTCTTTGCAAAGGCCTCACCGGGCATGTGATTTTAATTTTTTTGGTAAAAACTCTTATGGCTACGGTATAGTCATGCGATTTCCCTGTCTTTCCAAACGTGCTTACTCTTGCTATTCTAATAGCATAGCTTTTGCCCATTGCGCGTAGGTTGAGGAATTTTACATGAACGTAATTGAACATATTCAAGCTGCTCTTGTTGCTCATACAAAAAAGTTATTTCCGGCATACGCTTTTGATATAGTACCCGATCTGGTTCTTACTACCGACCCTCATAAGCAGCAATTTGGTGACCTCACAACAAACTATGCTTTGTTGATCAGTAAAATGCTGCAGCGCAATCCACGGGATATTGCTGAACAGGTTATTGCTGACTTCAAGCAAGAATATGTTATGCGTAGTGAACAAGCAGGCCCAGGGTTTATTAACCTATTTTTGACCCCAGCAGCCTTTCAAGAGCTTTTGCGTGAGCTTATGCATGAAGGTGAACAGTTTTTTGCTTTAGAAAGTACTGAGCAGGTTTTAAACTATTCACTTGAATTTGTCAGTGCTAATCCTACTGGACCATTACATATAGGGCATGGTCGCGGAGGCATTATAGGTGATGTATTGGGCAATATTTTACGTTTTCTGGGGCATACTGTTACAAAAGAATTTTATACTAATGACGCAGGCCTACAGATTCAACGGCTGGGTAATTCACTTAAAGTTCGTTGTCAACAGCAAGTTGGTTATGATGTTGTGATGCCTGAAGATGGATACCAGGGAGAATATTTACAAGAGCTTGCGCAGCGGCTTGTTCATCAGTACGGAGCTCAAGTGCTCGAAAAACCAGAGAGCTTTTTTGAGCACTATGCCAAAGAATACCTGCTTAATGAGATCAAAGAAACGCTTGTTGAGTACGGTATTATATTCGACGTATGGTTCTCAGAAAAATCATTGCACGAACGTGGTGCCATTACCCAAGCTCTAGAGATACTGATAGACAAGGGTTATGCCTATGAGCGTGAAGGTGCTTTATGGTTTCGTTCAACGGACTTTGGGGATGATAAAGATCGTGTGTTGCGTAAAAGTTCGGGAGAGCTGACGTATATTGCTGCAGATATAGCCTATCTACAAAATAAGCTGGAACGTGGGGCCAATCGATTAGTTATGGTCTTGGGCCAAGATCATCATAGTTACGTTGTGCGTCTAAAAGCCGTTATGCAGGCTTTGGGGTATAATCCAGATCATCTCGATATTATTCTTTATCAACTTGTTACCATTAAAGAAATGGGGACAACCGTACGTATGTCAAAACGTGCCGGTCGTATTGTAACGCTTAAAGATGTTGTTGAGACGGTTGGAAGTGATATTGCTCGATTTTTTTATCTCAACAAAAAAGCAGATGCCCATTTAGACTTTGATATTGATCTTGCCCTTAAGCATACTGAAGAAAATCCAGTATATTATATCCAGTATGCCTATGTGAGAACCAAAAGTATTTTAGAGAAAGCGGCTGATAGTATTGAACTAAGAAACCTGACCATTAATGATAGTTCTGGCATTGGTTTAGACGAAGCGCTTTTGCTGAAAAAAATTATTTCACTCAAAGCGTTGCTGAAAAATATTAGTCATAATTATCAGACGCATTTACTTACCTATTATGTCCTTGAGCTTGCTCAAGCATTTCACCGTTACTATGGAGTACATCGGGTTATTGATCAAGCACGTGTTACCCAAAGCAGAGGCCGCCTTCTTTTAATACAAGAGCTTCAAAAAACATTTGCCCTGTGCTTGAGGCTTATTGGTGTCCATGCCCCCAGCCGCATGTAGAGCACATTTTTGGTAGTGCTCAAAATATCCTTGAAATTTCTGTAAGCAATATTTTATACTATTATTAATAAATAAAGAAATTTTTAATTATTTAAAGAGAGTAAGCGTATGAATAAAAACTTATGGTTATGGCGGATACTAAGTATAGCCTATCTTGGTAGCTTTATCTCTCAAGCTCAAGCTTATACGTATACCATATCTAATACTATGAACAAACAAGTAAAAGTTAACTTTCATTTTGCTGCCTGCATTAATCCAGATCAAACTGAAACAATTGATGCCGGTGTTCAAAATCATATATTTTCGCCTAAGTGGTATCAAAAGCCCTGTTGCTTAGCATCAATAGGGTTAGACTCGAATAAGCCAACTTCTGTTGCGAAATTATGGGCATCGACATTATTTGGTACTGTACTTTGCTCTGACCGGACTATTACCATTCAACCAGATGGTAGTGTTGATGTAGATGGGGCACGGCTCATCTATGGCTCAAGTTGTAAAGAATATCGTTCAAATAGTTCTAAGCCTGTGCCTGCCAGATACGCATGTAGTTGTGGGGATGGCTGTCTTGATGTCTATGATGAATCAGGAAATCTGCTGTTTGATAAGATACAGTGCCCACGGTGACTCCACCGTGGACTCACCGTGATGTTGCTGCTCAGTGTAGGCTGTTCGCCGTAGTGCTTATAGTACTCTTGAAATTCCTATAAGTAAATATCTATACTGATATTAGTGAATAAAATTTTAATTATTATTAAAGAGAGTAAGAGTGTGCATAAAAACTTGTGGTTATTATGGTGGATGCTGAGTATAGCCTATCTTGGTAGCTTTATCTCTCAAGTTCAAGCTTATACGTATACCATATCTAATACTATGAACAAACAGGTAAAGGTTAACTTTCATTTTGGTGCATGCCCTAATGCAGATCACACTGAAACTGTTGATGCTGGTGTTCAAAATCATATATTTTCGACAACAGGATATCAAAAACTCTATTGCTTAGAATCGATAGGGCTAGACTCGAATAAGCCAACTTCTGTTTCGAGATTGGGGTTGGCGTCACTCCCTCTGCTCTGTCTTGATCGTGCTATTACTATTCAACCAGATGGTAGTGTTGATGTAGATGGGAAACGGCTGATCTATGGTGCAAGCTGTAAAGAATATCTTCCAAATATTTCTAAAAATATAACTACTACCAGATATGTATGTAGCTGTGGAGATGGTTGTCTTGATGGCTATGACGAATCGGGGAATCAGCTCTTTGATAAGATACTGTGTCCACACTAATTTTTGCTGTATATGTCTGAAACTGTTGACATCTATTTTTCCCTACTACTAAAATTATTTATATACTTTGCTTTATTTTTAACAATAGGAAGAAATAGTGGGCAAAAAATTGTCATTTTTATATGCAATAATTCTTATTGCGCCGGTAAGAGCATGTAGTGATCATGTAGTAATACTGTATCTGTAACATAAGAGAACATAAGAGAGAAGCGTAATGATGAAACTTTACTATTGGATTATGGGTGTTTACACGAGTATCCTCATTCTTTCACTTGCTTTGGTTGTTCGGGTTTTTGCTCAAGAGTGTAGCATTACCGATCAGGAAAAACACTTAATTGATCAATGGATATATCAACATAATCTTACACAGTATGGTGACCCACAAGGTGTTTATTATACCACTCCTGGAGAATCTTTGATCGATCCAAAAACGGGTACAGCATATGATCGTTACTATTACATCGCCTGTATTAAAAAATATCCTCGGGGTATTAAGCCCTGGAAAAATCTTGTTGATAAAACGCCTGAGTGGCAGCAGACGCTTGCACGCTATCTTGGTCAAGCAACACCTGAAGATCTTGCGCTTTTGATGAAGTATCTTGGATACTATCGTTCGTGGTACCAAGCCGTAAGACCGGCTCCCGTTGGGCTTTATGAGTCACTTTCGCAGTCGGCACGTCATGTTATTCATGACCTTCAAGAATATGCTCAGCAGTTTACGCGCCAACCTCAGCCTGCACTACCTGGATCGAGCAGATTAACGATAGAGGGTGAAAAGTTTTATCAAAGTGTACGAGAGGAACTTGCTAACTCAAATGCAGGCATCCAAGCCTGCTCTCGCGTTATGCCGCAATTAACAGCATATCTTGACAGTGCGCCGAGCGCTGATATACATCTTCTTGCAAGATTTTTAGCTTCTGAAGAAGATTTTCTTTTGCGTGAGCCTGCACTTGGGCCTTCAGGCGAATTTTCTGATATGGTCGAGGAGGTTGCAAAAAGACCGGAGCTACAGCAGCTTGTCTATCACCTACGGCGAACCGCGCAACCGCTCATGGAAGATGCTGCTCATCGTGCTATAGAGTCTACAAAACTGACGCTTGATGCGCAGTATTATTTTGCCTGTTTGCGAGCGCTTGTGGCCGATAGGCTATCACGATTGCCAGCTTAAGATATCAGCTGAAGATTTTCGCTTGCTTCACCGATTTGAGTTCCCAGATTACGCATTTTTTTTAAAAACTCGGTTTGAGTTTGGCCGATAATTTGGGAGAGTATGCCATTCCATACGGCATTAACAACGATAAAGGCAATAGTATTGCCAATAGGTGAAGATACTGACAACCCGGTTGTTATTTTTTGAGCAAGACCCAAAGAAGCAAGCTTGAGGAAATAGCCTGAAAGGGCAGCAACAATCCCTTGTCCTATTAATTTTTTCCGTTCGCCCAACCAAAAATCACTCTGCAGCCAGGGGCAAGGCTCAACTTTTGTCTCCGGAACGTAAGTTCCTCTGCCTGGTGCTGAGGGACCGGTCATACCACAAAAACTAGCAAATAGAGCACGTTGGGCTTGGCTTGATTCAGCATCACCTATGGTAACCGGTTCAACTTTTTCTTCTGGCATTTTTGGCACTTCTTCTAGCGCAAAGTTGAGTGTATCAAAAAGCGCGAGTGATTTTGAACCGAGAGCATACAAATTAGTATAGATCTGATCGTATTCGGGATTGACCAGTAGTTGTTTTAAGAGATACTCTAAAAGTGTTTTGTTTTGACTTGGTATGAGTTTTTGAAGAGATATAGATTGAGGCAGATAAGGCTGCGCAGCATCGATAGCCTGAGCGATAAATGGCTGATCTGCCAAGATAGAGCTTGCTTGTGTTGCAAGCCAATTTGCTGCTAGCCCAAGGGCAGTATATTTTACCCTTTGTACTAGCTGAGCTTCAATGCTTGCTTGTGGCAAGGCCAATAAGCTGAGGGCAAGCGTGCTTGTCGCCAATGTGAATATATGTATACTTTTCATTGCATATCTTCCTAGTATAGTTATATCAGAGTCCCCGAAAGCACGCTTAACGTGCTCTCTAAAGATAAAGATAGCATAACTATAATTCAGATAGCAATAAAAATATAAAGTTATAAATATTTAGATTTATAAGTGATCAAGGCGTAACAAAGTTTTTAATCTATTGCTAAGCGATTTTTTAAGCGCCGTGCTTGAACTGCAAGAAGAACCGAGACCCAACCGCTAACAATCATTTCTACACCCACAAAAAGACCAATTGCCCATAATCCAGAAATTGGCCACTGTCTCCAGATAAGAAACCCTAGAATAACGGTAACGATTCCGTTAAATAATACCCAACCCCATTGTGGTACAGGTACGGTTAGGGCCGATACAATCCTAAACAAGCCAGCTGCTATAAAAAATGCTGCAAGCAAGAGTGTTAAACTGAGAGCGTTTATCTGAGGATGTACCAGTATGACAAACCCAGCGACAAAATATAGAATACCCAAAAGCAAGTGCAGCAGAAACGAACCCCATTTGCTCATGCGAAAGGCTCGTATAATCTCAATGCCGCCTCCAACTATGAGGAGGCTACCAAAGTAGACAACAGAAACAACCGTGGTTATCCAGGGGAACGTAATAGCTACAATGCCCGTAAGAATAAGCGCAATCCCTAGGGCAAGATACCAACCCCAGTTGTCTGCTAACTGGTGTAAGCGGGCTGTCAAGCTTGGCGATACTTCATGATTATCATAATTAGTAGAAGTACGTGTCATAGTAGGCTCCTTATTTACATATTGTTTATCGGTTGATTTTCTTTAACTATCACCACGAGTATACTAACAGGTTCTTATTGCTTTCGGCAACAGTAGTATATCTTTTAATAATTCTTCTAGATAACAAGCCCAGGTATATGCTACTATTAATATTATTAATAGATTACCTAAGATATGATAAGCTAGGAAACGTCATGGTGCATATTGATGAAGGTACTCAACAAAAAATTGTACGGGTTATTAAGGCACTTATACCAGATATACGTGTGTATCTATTTATAGCACGAACTCATGGTGCTCACGTAGAAAGACCAGATATAGATGTTGCTCTTGATGCAGGCAGAAAGTTGCCACGACGTGATGTTGGTGAGATACGTGACATGCTTAACGCTTCACACATACCTTTTAAAATCAATGTGCTTGATCTTAACGCTATACCCGAAGAAATGCGTGAAATACTTGCTCAAGAAGATGTTATTGGCGGATTAACGCTTCGCCATACGACATTAATAAAAATTTTAGCTGCTCTTGGTGGTGCTTTGTCTAAGCTTAATCAATATAAGTCATCAGATTATTACTACGAAGAGCTTCGTGATGGCGTGATTAAGCGCTTTGAATATGCAGCGGATACATTCTGGAGGTTTTTGAAAGAATATTTGAACAAAAAGCATGGTATAGAGCCTATTGCAAGCCCAAAAAGCGTATTAAAAAGCTGCTTTGATCTTGAACTGCTTGCGCCCGATGAATACAAAAATCTTATTGATATGATAGACATGAGAAATTTGTCTGCTCATGCATATGATATTGCGCTTGCACAAGAAATTAGCCAGGATGCCGAACAGTATTATAAAATTATGCAAGCAATCATTGAGCGAATCCAGCTCAGTTAACAAGCAGACGAGCACAGCTTCCGGACGACTTCAGTGCGATTGATGTATGTAGACGAGCGCATTAAGATGTAATTTCTTGACTTTCTTAATTGCACCTATATTATTAATTAAAAATAGATATTATTTAAAATTAATCGAGGCTTATTCTGTGATTAAAATTATTACAAAATTACATATTGTATCAGTGCTTGCTGTGGGACTATGGCTGGCTCATACTGTGCCATTAGAATGCATGATGCTTGAGCAAGCAGGTCGTCATCCTAACGACGTGCTAGTTCAAGCCGCCGATGAGGGCAACCTTACAGCGGTAAAAGATGCTCTTAGCGCAGGTGCTGATGTTAACTGTACCGATATGGGTGGTTGGACTGCTTGCATGTTTGCAGCCAGACATGCAGAAGTGGTTAGAATACTTATAGAACATAGCGCAAATGTTAATCAGGCCGATAGGCATGGCGATACTGCTCTTATTTTGGCAGCTCTTTGGGGACATACAGAAATAGCGAGAATGCTTATAGAAGCAGGCGCTGATATTAATCACACTAATAATAATGGCGATACTGCTCTTTGGTTGGCAGCTGATTACGGAAAGACAGAAACAGTTAGATTGCTTATAGAACATGGAGCAAAACTACCTTCTATTTCACAACCCATTCAAAAAATCAGGGGTATACTCAGGAAATTAATTGACAATGACTCTATCGTAGAGGTTATTCTTGGCAATACTAAGAGCATTGGTGAGCTTGTAGATCAAGCTCCACAAGCATATAATACAGATCAAGCTAGTAAAACAGCATTACATTGGGCTGTCGCTCAGGGCAACGATGCTATAGTAAGGCTGTTGCTTAATCATGACTTTGATATTGATGCACAAGATGAGGATGGCAACACACCGTTACACGTAGCTGCTTGCAATGACAATTTGAGCACTGTTAAACTTTTGGTTGCATGTGGTGCTCAAGGTACTCTTGTTAATCGGTATGGTGGGTCACCCCTAACTCTTGCTCGCCAATATCATCGTTCTGCTATTGTTGACTTATTACAAAGAGAAGCTGGTATTGCTGTATTTGGTAGGTTATCAAGAGCCGGTCGCGCAGGAGGGTTTGCCTGGCAGTCAACACCTACATGTGAGCTTCTTCCACCCGATGTTGCTCGACAAATTGCCCAGTATGCTCTGGCTCCTGGATATATACCTCAAACAGGGTCACCTTCTTAAGCTTGATACTCTATACATGAATTATTGTGATTACGAAGCAGCGCGACTTGCCGTAAGGCTTTTAAGAATCTCTTGTGATCGCTGAATAATAGGTGCAGGCAAGTTTGCTTGCCGCGCAACTTCAATACCAAAACTGCCCTGGGCATTGCCTTTCATAATTTTGTGCAAAAGAACGATACCCTCAGGAGTCTGCTTGCTTGCTGTATGGTATGCGACAATTCCACGATGTGAAAGCGTGAGCTGCGTAAGTTCGTGATAGTGTGTAGCAAATAGACAGCGTGCTTTGATGTGACTATAGATGTATTCAACTACCGCTTGAGCGATAGCTAATCCGTCATAGGTACTCGTGCCTCGACCAACTTCGTCTAAAATCACAAGACTATTACGGGTTGCCTGGGTACAAATAAGCGCTGTTTCTTCCATTTCAACAAGAAATGTACTTTTGCCTTGGGCGACATTGTCACCAGCGCCAATACGCGTAAAAATACGATCAAGTATAAAAAGGTCTGCGCTACGTGCTGGAACAAATGATCCTGCTTGTGCCATGAGAGCTATGAGGGCAACTTGGCGAAGATAGGTCGATTTGCCTCCCATATTAGGGCCGGTAATAATCCAGAGCGTTTCATTATCAGTAAGTCTCGTATCGTTAGGGATAAAGTGGTGCTTGATCTCAGCGTGAACAACCGGGTGATAGCCTTCTTTAATAATAATATTATGCTCATCATTAAAGTGGGGACGCGTATAGTTATGGGTATATGCTACTTTCGCCAAGCTCATCAAAGCATCAAGATGCGCAAGAGCTTGAGCAAGTTTTTTTAAGGGACTGATTGCAGCTTCAACATGTTGGCATACTGCTTCAAATATCTGTTTTTCTACCTCGTTAATATCAGTATGAGCCCGATTAAGATCGTATTCTAAATCTTTAAGTTCTTGCGTTGTGAAGCGCTCACGGTTTGTGAGCGTTTGAAGCCGTGTATAGCGTTCAGGCACAGCGCTGAGATTTGCTTTAGTAACTTCGATGCCGTAGCCGTGTGCTTTACTATAACGAATTTTAAGTGATGCTATTCCGGTCGCCTGCTGCTCTTTGCGTTCAAGCTCGAGAATTGCTTGGGCTGCTTGCTCAATAAGCATGCGTAAGCGATCCAGTTCTGGGCTGAAGCCGGCTTGTATTTTCCAATCTTTAGCAGTATCCAGGTTAAGCGAACGCGAAAGCAGGTCATGCAAAAAACTAAAATCACCCAAGCGTGATGCAACTAAACCGAGCAACTCTACGTGCTGCACCACTATAAGATCTTGTTTCAGCTGAGGCAAGGTGCTTAAAGCACGCAATAAAGCAGTATAATCATATAAGTGTGCTCGTCGTAATGCAATGCGACCAACTATGCGTTCCAGATCTCCTATGTCACGCAATGATACGTTAATACTGTCGACAAGTAATGGCTGAGTAACAAGAGATTCAACGGCACTCAGGCGTTGCTCTATGGCTTCTTTTTTGAGCAAGGGACGCAAGAGCCATTTTTTAATAAGCCGTGAGCCCATAGCTGTTGTTGCAGCGTCAAGTATAGAAAAAAGGGTATGCGCACTACTGCCGTCGTGAGCATTTTTTACGAGCTCTAAATTTTTTTGAGTTGCTGCATCAAGTAAAAGAAAGTCGTCAGGGCTATAGGTAAAAAGTTGCTTAAAGTTATGTAATGCACGTTCTTGATTAATTCTTAGAAACGAATACACGAGTGACAATGCTGCTTGAGCAGTTGACGATTGATTGACAAACGAAAGCGATGATTCGGGAAACTGTCTCTTGAGCCATTCGCCTAAGTGCTCATTATGATCACGTGATGTTACAGCAAAGGGCTGTACCGTGATAACATAGCCCAAGCGCTTAAGAAATACGTCAAGCTGCTTGCCTAACTTGGTATCGGGAATAATTATTTCATCCGGCAAAAAACGGCTTAATTCAGCTTCGAAGAGTTTCTCTTCTGCCCGTGAAACGATAGTTGCATAGAGCTGACCGGTTAGGATTTCAGCAAACACTAGCCCGTAGCTATCTTCTGTTGGAAATACTGCTGCTAAATACGAAGCAGTTTTTTCGTTCAGGAGCTTAAGATCAGTTAATGTTCCTGGCGTTAGTACATAGGTAACTCCCCGCTCAATCATTTTACCTGTCTGTGCCGGAGTGAGTTGATCACACAGAGCTACACGGAAACCACCACGAACAAGTTTCAGCACATAATGATCAATAGCATGAACCGGAACACCACAAAGTGGAATAGGTTCATTGCCCTGGAATCCTCGCTTGGTAAGAGCTATACCTAAAAATGCCGAAGCTTTATGAGCGTCATCAAAGAAAAGTTCGTAAAAATCACCTACTTGAAATAATAACAGTGTGTCAGGATAGCGCTTCTTAATATCGTAATATTGCCGCATTAACGGCGTTAATGATTGGGTTTCAGTAGACGTAGACATAGATTAGAATTATCCGTAAAAAAATTAATAATCAATATATATCTTAGTATAGCTTGCTATAAAGCCTTTGTCGAAAGCGTTAAAAACTATAGTGATTCCTCTGCTCGCCTAATATACATGCTAATCTAGCAGTAGAAGCTGCAAGGCGGGGCATCAGCTTAAAAACGATCTTGTTAACGAAAAATTGCGCAACTAAAGCATGATGCTAATACCTTAAGCTTGTGTTAGGGCTTATTATCAACTTATACCTTAGACTTTCAACGCGACCGACTATCTGCTACGTAAGGCTAGTACTGTTTTTGGCGAATGCTTTTGCCTCACTCTTGACATTTCAATAATTCCTATTATAAAATTATTACAGAAGTTATTATTGATAATCAAAAATAGGAGGCGAAATGTTAATAAAATATATGATTAGGGTACTTGGTATCTTATTTCTTACGAGTTCTAGTCATTATTGTGGTGCCCGAACTTGGTACATAACAAATGGACTTGGTAAAGACGCAGATATTACCATTAAGCTTGCAGCATGTGCTGGAAAAAATCCTACAAAACATATTGATGGGGGTGCAAATAAATCTCCTATAACCGTAAAAGGGTGGCAAGAAGATTGCTGCATCAGTGGGATTCAAGTAAACGGAAAAGATGTGTCTTTCAAGGCTATAACGCAACGCCAACGGGATACAATTGATGGCATGCTTCTAATGCTACTTGCAAATGGCATTGCCTTTAGCATGATAGGCCAGCCAGTGTTTGGTGGCGGCTTGGCCCTTCTACTTGCAGCCGGCGCTGGCTTGGCGGCACCTATAAGCGAAGTGGTTGATAGGTGCTCAAGTCGTGAGATAATAGTTGCGACCGATGGCGCTTATATTGTTGGAGATTAGGGTGTACCTTGTGCAGTCAATTCAGGACCAGCTATGTCCCGGTAGCCGCAAGAAAAGACTAACTAAACCCCTTGCTGCTCATTGACATCACCTAAAATTAAGCCACTATGAGCTTCAAGTTGAGCCATATGTATAATTTCTTTTTGAAGCTGTGACACAAATCCTGCAGCAACAAACGAGATCGTTGTAACGCTCGATGCGTCCTTTGACTCATGCGATTCAAGGGCTTTGATGAGCGTGTCATGAAAATAAGACGTTATCTCTCGAATGGTGATACTGCTCATTTCGATACGTTGACGTTCAAGATCTGCTTGAATGCTTGTGGTATCATGCTTATGTGCCATGTAGCCAAGTGCTTTTTCGATATCTTGAATAAGCATATTATAAACGGTTATAAGATTATTTTTGCTCAGTGGTCCAAGCTTTGGATTGGTGTGATAATGCTCGTACGCCTTTGCGTAATGTTGCAGCTGCTCTATAGTTTGTAAAAAAAATGTATGCGTAGTCATAAATTGAATAAAGGGATTTTTTGTTTGTGTCCGAGGGTATATTTTACTCACGATATCGGCGCCTACAAAACTCCCAGCAAGGCACCCCATACTCAATAGTACCTGCTTGCCTACTACTACCGGAACGTTGATCATAGCTTTGCCGGCACGCCAAAGCACATGAGGCTTAGCTATAGCACTTCCAGGCTCTGCTGGATTTGCTTGTGTGCTAGATAATTTTATCACGGCAGGGCTTAGATCTGCTACGCTCCTCTCTAGGGTAGCTATCCTTTCTTGTATGGATAACTGCGGGCCTGTAGGCAAGCTCTTACTGAGCCACTGGGGAACACCATATTTATAGTAATAGAGAGCACCTAGAAGGACACCTACTGTAGCAACTTTAAGCCCATAATCTTGAGCTGCATTCCAATAAAGCTCGGTGCTATAATCGTTTTTTGCTTGTGTGATACGCTCGTCAGAAATCTCAAGAAGCTCAGTACGAGGGTCATGTGTTATTTCCATAAGCTCTGCTTGTGGCGCAGTTTGAATTTCTTCCCATGCTTCAAGAGCTTCAGGAGCTTGAGATCGAAGCAGAAGCGTACTACTCATTCCTATGGTTAATAAAACATGTAGAAATCTGTCGCGCGGAACGATCATAAAAATTCTCCGTATTATTATTGTTTCTCAAGTGCTGAAAATGATGTTACCTCTGCTCGAATAGCGGTAACAAGTGATTCTATACCAGCCGATTGCTCAGGAATATCGCTTAAGAGTCTATTAGCAGCCAAGCTTAAGTCATGTCCTAACCGTATAAGCTTATCGAAGCCGTACTTTGCACGTTGTCGTTCAAGCTTTGCTTGATCAGGAAAATTTTCTAAGGTGTATGAAATATAGCCAAGAACCCTTTCAAAGTGCTTAATAAATAAATAGAATGTTGTTAGAAATGGCTCATGTGAGCCATAGAGACCAGTGCCGACCTGCTCAGGATATTCAGCAGCATAGCGAATAATATCCTGAGCATACTGATCAAAAGAAGTATGAGTAGTAATATACCACTTAAGAGATGGCGTTGCTACTACTGTATCAACCATGGTACGAGCAAGACTCGATTCATCAAGCCATCGGTAGCCTACAAAGCTTGCCATAGTGCTTGCCATAGTACTTGCTGCAGAGCCTGCAAGTGCAGTCAGGCCAGCCCTAAGTTGAGCGAGTTTGTGAATTTTAATAGGGTTATTATCTGGAGCTACCGGTTGGCCCGTAGGGCTCGGTGCACCAGTGGCCGCACGTAGCGCTCCATAAACAACTGCTGAAATTACTCCCAGACCAGCACCACCTTTTTTTACATAGTCAACGATTGAGCGTTCGATTGCAAATTGCTTTTTATTTTCAGCGATGCGACCAAGCGAAATGCTGCTATAGTTTGGTTCTTCGGAACAACTTGTTTGCGATGTTCGCATCTTATGCATAATGGGATCATAATAAGTGCTATTGGGGATGGCTTTAGATGCTACAGAGAAAGTAATGAGATCGTTTACATCAGCTGGTTCTAAAGCTTCAGTAGCTCTCGATTGAAAGATAGTTGAAATGGTGAGAAGATATAAGAAATAATTGATGTACGTCTTCATAGTAACCCCTTAAGTAAGAGTGATATTGAGTATACCATGGTTTAGTATGCCTTGGTTTGTATAGTCTTTACTACCTATGTTTTATGCATTAAATTTTCCGTTATTAAAATCCCCGGCAGATAAATAAATTTTGTATAGTAATGCCATTTGTACACAAGTTAAGCATACCAGGTTATTCAAGAATAACAAAAGGGGGGCCAAGAAAGCTCGTCTCGTTTGCTCTGTTTGCCATTGACTTTTAATCAAAAATACCCTATAAGTATATATCTCAGGTTTGCTTCAAGTTGGCTTACATTTCAAGGAGAAAGCCATGAACATCACTACTTCTTCTCTTAGCTAACGTCTAATGTCTAACGTCACATCGGGGCTTTAATCAAAAACAAGTTTGGTGCCAAAGGTGGTTACTAAGCTGTTTCTGATCGCCCAGTATCGCACACAATTTTGTTTGTTACAGACAGGTTCAGTGTTTGTCCGAAGAGATTTTTAAAATTTCGCTCAAACGATTATTATAGCGATTATTATGAGATCTTATGCAAAAAATTTTATTAAAAGTTAAAAATATTAAAAAAAGTTACGGTACATCTCAAGTCTTAAAGGGCATAGATTTGGCTATCTATAAGGGCGAGATCTTAAGTCTTCTGGGTGTTAATGGCGCAGGAAAAACAACATTGTCTTCGATCATTGCGACCCTACATCCCGCAACAGAAGGTGATATTGAATATAACGGAGAGTCAATTTATAAAGATATTCCTGCTTTTAGGCTTAAATTAGGTTATTGTCCACAAAAACCTAATTTAAATACTATGTTAACCCTCAAGCAAAATCTTATGTTTGCTGGCAAGTTTTACGGACTTTCAAAGCAGGATTGTAAAACTCGCATTGATCGATTAAGTAAGCAATTTGAGTTGCAAAAATACTTGCACGAAAAACCATCGGTTCTTTCAGGTGGTTATAAACAGCGCTTTATGATAGCTCGGAGCTTGATACATGAGCCCGAATTTATAATCTTGGACGAACCTACCGTTGGTCTTGATCCACATATCAGAAGAAACTTGTGGGATGTGATCAAAGATCTGAAGAAAGATGGCATAACCGTTTTGCTTACAACGCATTATCTTGATGAAGCAGAAAAGCTCTCTGATCGGGTATGTATTTTAGATAGGGGTCAAATCAAACTTATCGATACGCCTGATAAACTTATGTCAGATTTTAAACAAAAAAATCTTGAAGATGTGTTTATCGAGTTATTAAAAGCCGGCCAAAATTAATGTAATATTACCTGGAACTTACTTATGGATAAAAAACTTTATGGTACCGTGGTTAAAGAGCTTATATATTCTGATCTTATGGTCTTTAAACAGGTATTTTTTGACAAATTTATAGATCTAACAATTTGGGTAGTCTTAACTATAGTAGTTATGGGCTATATAATGCCATATTTTGGCTTATCAGCAGATTTCGGTACATTTCAATTAGCAGGTGTATTAGCATCAGCGGGTCTCTTTGAGCTCTATGCAAACGCTGTAGATCTTGTTTCAGACTTTGAAGGTGATCGTGTAATTAACTATAGCCTGACGTTGCCCATACCATCATGGCTAGCAATCATAAGTAAAGCAGCTTATTATTTTATCGTGTATTTTTTACTTTCGCTTCTTATGTTCCCTATTGGCAAGCTTGTTTTATGGAAGCAGATGGATCTTGCTCAAATCTTCTATGCTCAACTTTTGTTAAGTTTGATTTTTTCAAGTGTTTTCTATGCCTGTTTTGTCTTATGGGCCTCCAGTATAATTTCTAGCATGAATAAATTGGGCAGCGTATGGGCGAGATTTATTTTTCCCATGTGGTTTATGGGTGGCTTTCAATTCTCCTGGATGGCACTCTATCATGTACTACCAACCGTTGCGTTGATAAGTCTTTTAAATCCCATGATATATATAACTGAAGCAGTTCGAGCAGCAATGTTAGGCCAAACAGGTTATATCAACTTTTGGTTATGCCTGTTGGCAATAGTGTTTTTTTCTGGTTTTTTTCTTGTGTTAGGAATGCGAAACCTAAAAAAAAGACTTGATTTCGTTTAATAACGTGAATCGATATAAGAAAGATAGAAACATGGTGATAAGCTTAAGAAACTGACCCCGATGGAAGTATAGGGTGGCCGGGGGCCTGCGTAAACTGGGCAATTATATGAGCAATTTTGGCTGGAAGCTCACCTACAGGTTCAGGCTGCCATGCAAAGCCTCCTGCACGACCTAATCGTGACACTCTGCCAAACACAGCACGACCAGCTTCTCCTTCTAAGAAAGCAACAACATCGGGGTGATGGTATTGGCGAGCAAGAGCTAGAGCGGTCTGGCCGTCTCGGTTAACAAGAGTAGCGTTAGCATCACGTGCAAGTAAGAGTTTAACGGTACTTAAGTTACCATTACGAGCTGCCAAATGTAATGGTGTATTACCCTCTTCATCTTGGGTATTAATGGTAAAGCCATGATCAAGTAATAGTCTTACTATATTATCGTTACCCTGAGCGGCAGCCCAATGTAATGCGGTTTTGCCTGTGCTATCTGGTGCATACGTAAGCTCCGGTGAAGCTTGTTCTAAAAGCTGCGTAATTTGCTCAGTGTTGCCAAGGATAACCTCTACGATAAAGTCATTGCCAATGGTTTCTTCGAGTTGATTTCTGATTATTTGAATAAGTCCTGGGTTAGTAGGTAATTTTGCACCGTGCTCTATGAGCAGTTTAGTTATATTTGTGTGCCCCTTTTTAGCTGCTATTAGGAGTGAAGTTTCGCCTCGATTATCAACATGATTAACATGAGCGCCTGCCTCTATAAGCACCCTAACTATATGCAAATGATTCCAAAAAGCAGCAAGAATAAGGGGCGTATTGCCAAATTCCTCCTGAATATAATTAACGTTAGCATTATGGTCAACAAGCAATCTCACTAGGTCTACATTCCCCATATCCGCTGCATACGTAAGCACCGTATAGCAGTAGTTTTATACCCGTAGCTAGCAAGGTTAACGTCGGCATCATGCTTTAAAAGTAATTTAACCATATCGGTGTTTCCTTTATCAGCTGCCCTCATAAGAGCAGTATCGCCGAACCTATTAGCATGATTAATATCAGCACCGGCATTAATTCGTTGGCAGGATTTGCTGGTTCTTGTGCCTCCATAGCTTTTAATAACGTGCTATTGCACAACAAGAGGCCTACAGCAAGCGCTGTCAAAAAATTTAACTTTGTAAATTTTTTAACCACGTCCAATTCTACCTTATCGTTTATTATATTATTACAAATTTATATTTTTACGCATAACACACATGATTTACCAAGTCAAGAGTTATGCTATGGCAAATGCTAATTGTTAACGGGTCATTTCTTCAAGCACGGCGGAGGAGCTTTTTAAGATAGTGACCCGTGTAGCTTGTTGAACAAGCAGCAACGTCATCGGGTGTGCCATATGTTACAAGAGATCCTCCGTTCTGGCCACCTTCAGGTCCAAGATCTATAAGATAATCAACGGTCTTGAGAACATCAAGATTATGTTCAATGACAAGAACAGTATTGCCTTTATCAATTAAGCGATCAAATACGTGTAAGAGCTTAGCGATATCGCTGGTATGTAAGCCGGTTGTCGGCTCATCTAAGATATAGAGCGTATTGTGACCACGCTTGGCAAGCTCAAATACTAATTTAATGCGTTGGGCTTCGCCACCAGATAGCGTTGTTGATGGCTGACCAAGCTTTATATAATCAAGACCAACGTCACATAAAAGCTTGAGACGTTTGGCAAGAGCACTATGCGCAGAAAAAAATTCAGCAGCTTCATAGGCTGTCATAGCCAACACATCAGAGATGGTTTTATTTTTATACGTAATCTCAAGCGTTTGGGCATTATAGCGCGTTCCCTTGCACTGAGTACAGAGCATCGTCACATTAGGCAAAAAGTGCATAGAAACCGTAATAGTGCCTTCACCATTACACTTTGAGCAGCGTCCCTGGCCGGTGTTAAAACTAAAGCGGCTTGATGTGTATCCTCGTGCGATTGCTTCAGGTGTGCGTGCAAATAAACTGCGAATATCATCGAAAATGCCCAAATAGGTAGCTGGGTTTGAGCGTGGCGTTCTACCAATAGGACTTTGATCAATGACAACAAGATCTTCTATCTGATCAATTCCCTCAATGCGAGTATTTTCAAGGGCAATCTTATAGCGTACATTGAGAGCAGTTTTTATAAGCGGTACCAATTCGTGCATAATTAACGTGCTCTTACCTGAGCCGGAAACACCTGATATACCACACAAGACCCCAAGAGGAAACTGTACGATAAGATCTTTTAGGTTGTGCGTTACTGCGCCCTTGAGCGTCAGGAACCCTCGTGGTTGTCGTAGTGCAGTAGGACGCTTTATGACCTGCCTGCCAGCTAAATATGCTCCTGTAAGCGAGTTTGGATTGGCTGTAATTTCAGTAGGTGTACCGGAGGCAACAATAGCGCCTCCTTCTATACCTGCAGCAGGACCCATATCAATAAGATGATCAGCATGAAGCATAGTGTCATGGTCATGCTCAACAACAACGACGGTATTGCCTTGATCACGTAAGCGCTTAAGGGTAGCAATAAGACGATCGTTATCACGTTGATGTAAGCCAATGCTCGGTTCATCAAGAACATAGAGTACACCACTCAAGGCTGACCCTATCTGTGTAGCTAAACGAATACGCTGACCTTCGCCACCCGATAGAGTTCGTGCTGTTCTATTAAGAGATAGGTAATCAAGACCAACATCACTGAGAAATGTTAAACGATTTTTAATTTCATACAGTAACCGCTCAGCAATAACCTGCTCTGATTCGGATAGCTTGATCTGGGTAAAGAAATCGAGAGCATCTTTAAGCGACAGCTGTCCTAGTTCATAAATATTTTTTGAACCGATGGTTACAGCAAGTGCTAAATCATGCAAACGTTTACCCTTGCATCGTTGGCACGGCCGTTCTTCAAGATCAATACTTTCGAAATAGTCTTGTTTGGGCCAGGTAAACGACATACTTATACCTAATCCATGGCAATCTTTGCAGGCGCCTAACGGTGAATTAAACGAGAAAAAGCGCGGCTCAAGCTCAGGAAATGAGCAATTACAGCTCAGGCACATACGTTGAGCAGAGTATGTATATTCAGCTGCTCCAACCAGAACTTTGCATGAACCAGATGCCAGAGAATAGGCTTTTTCAAGTGCTTCTTGTAAACGAGGTAATTCTTCAGAAGTAGCTTTAAGTGAATCAATAAGTATATCTATTGAATGGCGAAATGTTTTTTTAAGGTGAAGATCGCGAAGTTCTTGAAGTGAGTTAAACGTACAGCGTTGGCCATCTATGATAAAGCGATGGTAGCCGGTCATAAAAATCTTTTCAAGTTCACCACTAAACTCACCTTTTTTCTCATGAGCTAAAGGTGCCGTTATGCTCATAAACTGATCAGCAAAATCCTCAAGAAGCTTATGAGCTATGGTATCGGCAGCTTCTGCCTGTATAGGTCGTGTGCAACGAGGGCAATGGGGAATGCCAATGCGGGCAAAAAGAACCCTCAAATAATCGTAAATTTCAGTAATAGTGCCAACGGTAGAGCGTGGATTTGCTCCAACGGTCTTTTGATCGATAGCAATGGCAGGACATAGCCCCTCGATTCTATCAACATCAGGTCTCTTGGGCATACCTAAGAACTGACGAGCATATGATGACAATGATTCCATATAGCGTCGTTGACCTTCAGCATAGAGAACATCAAGCGCGAGTGTACTCTTGCCTGACCCCGATGGGCCGGTTATTACGGTCAGGGTATCTTTAGGAATCTCAACGGTAATATTTTTTAAGTTGTGCTCACGCGCACCGATAACTTTGATCGTTCTCTTGCGGTTCGTCATGCTAGTTATACCATACTTTCTTGATTAATATCTATTTGAATAATATTAGCAAAAAATTATCTTTTTGTAAAATTTATACCCGCCCAGAGCTGTCGTACCTTTAAGATCATCGAGCCTTGCATAAAGACTCTTTCAGGAATACTTATAATAAAGTATACCACAAAATAGGTCGGTAAAGCTTAAAATTTTTGATTTTTTGCTTGTAATCTTTTATACTAATATAAAGCTTCTATGGTGGATGTAGCTCAGTTGGTAGAGCATCAGATTGTGGCTCTGGGGGCCGTGGGTTCGAATCCCACCATTCACCCCACTTAAAAAAAGCTTGCAACAAGAAGAAAAAGATCGTACAATTAACATATATTGTCGGGGTGTGGCGCAATTGGTAGCGCACTCGCTTTGGGAGCGAGGGGTTGTCGGTTCGAGTCTGGCCACCCCGACCATATTATCTCCACTCTCTTGTTTAGTAATCAACATTCTGAGACAAATACAGGATAGCATTTGATGATTTTCAAAAAGTTGATATCCGTGTAGGTAGAATTATTGATATTGAAAACTTTCCCGAAGCACGTAAGCCCGCCTATAAGCTCAAAGTTGATTTTGGTTCTACGGGGGATATCAAAAGGTCATGTGCACAGCTACCTACAAATTACAGAAAAGACGAATTACTTAACAAGCTTGTTGCTGCTGTCGTTAATTTTCCGCCACGCCAGATTGGCCCAGCTATTTCTGAAGTGCTGGTTCTTGGCTTCCCTGATGCTCAAGGCAACGTAATTCTTGTTTCACCGGATAAAGATATACCCCCTGGTGGCAAGCTCTATTAATATCAATAAACTACGCTAAGAGTTGGAATTAGGGTTTGATCGTGCTTGTTCAGGTTGTCTTTGAGTAACAACGAAATGGGCAATATTGGCAGCAATTTCAGCGGGAAGTATACCGTCAGGTAAAACACCTAAAGTCTGTGCTGTTCCACTGGTATCGTTATTGGTATAGAATACACCGAAGCGTTGTTCTTGACCTTCAGTTGAAAGTAAAGCAAGCAGTGCTTGGCCTGCCATAGGCTTAAGAATGCGTATAATATCCTGGCGGTTGCGATATTTTTGCGCAAGAGACCGGGGGGTTAACGCTTGATGGTTACGAATGTTTAGGTGAGCATCATACTTCGCTTCATCCTTGCCATGCTCTATAAGCATTTTAACTATATCTATGTATCCCTTTCGAGCTGCAATTTTAAGAGCAGTTTGGTGAAAATCATGATTAACATGAGCACCGTGCTCTATAAGTAACCTTACGATATCGATATGGCCATAATCGTTAGTAGCATGATTAACATCAGCACCCTGCTCTAGTAAAGAGATTACGGTATCTTTATTCCCTGCTTTTGCTGCCTTCAGTAATTGCTCATTGAGCTCAAGTTGCTCTGGGTTAGAAGCATGCATGCTCACAAGTTGATGCGAATTAAACAGAAAGCTACTAAAAATTGCTAATACCAGAATATACGTATTCATGAGGTGCCTTTGTTTAAAGTATAGTTTTCACTTAAAATAACAATTTTGTAATGATGAGTTTAATGTGTGCTCTATAGTTCGTCAAAGATGCTAAGCTTTGTTTTAGCTAAAGCTTGTGTTTATTAAAAATGTGCTTAATGGCTATTATCATAAAATTGAACTATGCATTGTGGGTTGCGTATATTATTTTGTACACTGCTTAATTGTTGGTGTACCATCAAGCGTGACGGGAGAAGATAATGAGAAGCACGGGTATAGTATGTGGGATAGCTGGTATTTTTACAGTACTTGCAAGCTTTACATGTTTGATCGAGGGTTTTTTGCCAGAAATTGCCGATATAGTTAAAGATAGAGTTCAAAATAGGTATCATGATAAGTATGATGCAGTTGCTCATAGATGGGCTGAATCGCTTCTGACAGCTTCTGATTATGAGCTTGTAGCAATTGCTAATCTTCTGTATTGGTCAAGAGAGCGCTCAGCAAGTACGCTACTGGCACAAGAAGCGGAGCTTGAATTAGCAACCATGCTTGCTCAGGGTATGCATACCAGTAACTCCACCCGTCTCGATCCCTCGCGAGCACTATCACATCAGCTTGATCTTGATCTGTTTGATAAAGTAGCTATAAAATTTAAAGAAGCATATGCTTATCAGCGTCGGGCTAGCCAAACATATGCACGATGTGTGGAGCAGATCGTTGATGGTCCGCTTATACGCTCAATGCTGGTAAAAAAGCAAGTTCACGAGCTGCGCCATATGGCGCGTGCTATCGTTAAGTATCATGTTGTTGGAACCCTTTCACAGGCAACTCAATCTATACTTCAAGCTTATACCATGCTCAAGAATAACCATGATACACAGCAAGAAAACTGCAAGCGTAATTTTATCACAAGTGTGCTGGAGTCGATTCCGCTCTATCTCATGAAGTCATTTATAGCAAGTGACAAACGCTTTTGTTGTGTAAGCGATAAAGCATGGCAAGCACTGCTTTCTGGACAATTAATAAGCAATCAGGTTTGGAGCACTCTTGAGCAACCTCGCCTTAAGTTCTATCAAGCGTGCTATGCAGCACTGTATAGCACGATAAGCAAGCGTAAAAGTATAGTATGTGATAAACTTTGTATGCTTTTAGACGAGCAAGGGCTTATTCCTGAAGATCAGCAATGCATGTCATTACCGCTGCCTGCTTAATAATAATGCTCGTGTTGTGTGGGTTATATGTTTCTTATTGATCGACGGTATCTTCGTTATTTTGACTGGCTCAGCTTTTTACTGGTAATTGTGCTTTCGAGCCTTGGTGTTCTATTGGTATTTAGCGCTACGTATAGACCCGAGCACATGTTCTCGTTGTTTTTTAAAAAGCAGCTTTTTGGTGTTATATCCGGGCTCTGTATCTATATCACCTGCTGTATTATTGATTACCGCACGCTACAGCGGTGGGGATATTTTTTTTATTTTGGGATTATCGTGCTTTTGCTCTTTACACTTGTTAAGGGAAGTATTGGCATGGGGGGTCAACGGTGGATTAGTTATAGTGGTATAAGATTTCAACCATCAGAATTGACAAAGCTCTTTTTTCCTGCGTTTTTTTCGTATTATTTATATACAGAAAAGGATATTGATTATTCTTTTAAGACATTTGTGCCTATTTTAGCTGTTGTTGGTTGTAGTGTGCTATTAATTCGTAAGCAGCCTGATTTAGGCACGGCTCTTATTCTTCTCTTTGCCAGTGCTGTTATGATGTGGTTAGCGGGTATTGGTAAGAAATTTTTTATGTGGTCTTTTGTTCTTTTTTTAGTTACAGCACCATTAACGTGGGCATGTCTTAAGCCATATCAAAAGAAACGAATCGCTGTATTTCTTGGCGAGGGAGATTCCCGCAAAGAACGCTACCAAATTGAGCAATCTCAAATTGCCATAGGTTCAGGTGGATTTACTGGTAAAGGATTTCTCAAGGGTACGCAGAACAAGTTTCAATTTTTGCCTGAAAGTAGAACGGACTTTATTTTTTCAGTTATGGCAGAAGAATGGGGCTTTTTAGGAGCGCTCACGGTTATCTTTTTGTATAGTCTGTTATTTTTGCGGCTTTTTTACGTAACAACAACTATTAAAAACTTTTACGCACAATTGCTTGCAACAGGTCTTGTTATACATTGTGTAGTTTCTATGATTGTTAATATAGGCATGGTAACAGGACTCTTGCCCGTTGTTGGTATACCGTTGCCTTTGTTAAGCTATGGCGTAAGTAATCTTTGGATAACGTTTGCCAGCTTAGGATGGTTTAACAGTATAGCTTCACGACGATTTGACATGCTCTGAGCTTGTCTCATGGTATATATATATATATATGGTTATGCTTCTTCAGGGTCATCATTAAATTTACTTTTAAATTTCTCCCGCGCTATCTCTTTTGCCTTTCTTTGTATAGCCGTGGCTGTGGGGAGCTGGTTATAGAGAGCTTTAAGGTGATTATGCTTTTGAACATCAGTTGGTGATGCATTCTTAAGCGCTAGTGCGTAAAGTCTCGTGCTGATCCGAGCCTGTGGCGTAAAAGTTGGCATATGCAGAGCAAACTTACTTGCTACGTCATGCAGGCTATCAGTTGCTCTTGTGATAAGTTCAGCGGTACCATATTTTTGACCATATACTTCGATAAGTGCTGAAAGGCGATCAAATACCTCCTGTGCCTTTTGCTTATCTTCTGGTGTTACCCATTGCTGAAGTAGCTTTTGTGCACTATTAACTAGCAGATTGGCTTTTTGCTGGAATTCTTGCTGATTGGTGATGGCAAGTTGTTTGCTCATGATACCCTTAGTGGTAGCCCAATCAATCATGAGCTGGCCCACAAGGTTGTGAAGCTTTCTTTTATACTCAGCTATTAGGTTGGGGTCGAGTGTATTATACGTATAGATCTTTATACCACTAGCTGGATTAAGAAGAAAAGTATTAGTCAAGAATAACCGTGCCTGAATTTGATCCATCTCTTCAGGATCGAGAGCTGCTGGGTTATTTCTATAAATTTCTATAAATTTTTCTGCGCCAAGTTCATGTACATTAGTTGATTGGCCGTTAATAGTAATAGTCTGAAGAGGTACACCATGAACTCCAGATAGGTACAGATAATCATTTACTTTATTCTTGGGAATAAAGATTTGTATAAGATTGCCACTTCTATCAATTTTCTGAGCCAATAGTTTCGTAAACTCTGTCTTGTAGAAATCATCGAGCTGTTTTAAGTCATTATAGCTCATGCCAATTCGTTCAAAAATATCCTGTAATAACTCTATAACATTGATGTCTCTGACGCTACGATTATCAAGAAAATAGAAGTAAAAGGTAGATTCCTTGAAATTTTTACCAGTATTGCCAAAAAGTGACAAATTGGCAGCAAGTAATATTTTGCTTATAGCCGGATTAAAGTCTAGAGCTCTCCTGTCTTCTTGCGAAAGTTCAGCTATATCCCCAAAATCCTTTTTAATAATATCTGCTATGGCTTGTTTAAATGCAAAAGCAGCCCCGGGTATTCTTAAGTATTCAAATTCTCGTATATTTGCTTGATTATCCAACCAGCTAAATAGTTCTTTTAGAACATCATAAACAAATTGAAAATCAATCTTTTGGGCATGGTAGGCTACATCGTAATCACTTAACTTTTGCTCTTGATCAATTACTTTTAGAAGAATATTTTTATATCCTATTACTTTTACTCCAAGTTTGGTTTGCACAAGCTGTTTAAGCGAAGGGACACTTAAGTATGCAACGGTCTGGGTCTTCTTTTCTTTTGATGCTATTTGATCAATAATAGGGATAGGTAAAGCTACTGCTTGCTTTTGAGCATACGGTGTAACTAAGGAAGCCAATCCATAACTTTGTTTTAAGGGACCTAATTCATGACTTTGCTTGAGTACTAGCTCTAGTGGTGTTACTCCTGCTTTATCTGTCACATCGACGCGAGCCCCTGCTTCCAATAAAAGCTGAGCTATTTTTTTATTCCAATAATGAATAGCATAATATAAAGGAGTCCTGCCTTTAGCGTCCTGAGCATCGACCACTGCCCCTTTATCCAAAAGAAGCTTCACGAGTGTACTATCATCCTTATTACACAACGTGGCTATATGAAGGGGCGTCTGTCCCTCGTTATCGCGTGCGTTAGGGTTGGCTCCTTGAGCAAGTAAAGAAGCTGCTGAAGATTCATTTCCATCCTCAACTGCCCGGAATAATTGTTTATCAAGAGTATCTTTACTAGGTAGAGGTAAGGCTATCCCGTGCTCTGTAGCATATGTTCTGGCTAATCGAGCTAACCAGTAACCACTATTACCCCATTTCTCAAGTAGTTCAGACAATTCTTTACCTTGCGCTTTCTTGAGTCGAATTGCTGCATCAATTAAGTCTATTAAGTTAGTGTTATGTTTCTCTAAAGCTATGCTATAAGCATCACCAAATACAGTTTTTACTAAAGGATCAGCTCCCTTGGCAATCAAGGGAATAGCCATACATTCATTTTGTCCACGCATTGCTCCCACAAGCTGTTGACTAAGGGCAAGTACTGCTTTATCTCTATTATCGGGGATTGGGGTTGATTGATCATCGGCAGCTATTGCATGACGAATATCACTCAAACTCGTTATGGCTAAAAGTAAAACAATCGTTTGTCTTAGCATGGCTTTCCTTTAGTAGTATTATTTTTATTAGTAAAAAAATATACGCTAATTATAAAATTATATAAATTAAGTATATTTAATTTTAATTAAATTGGTCAATAATTTTTTAAAATTAGTGGTAACTGTACAATAAGTTGTGGGGATGGCAACAGGACTTAGGATGGTTTAACAGCATAGCTTCACGAAGATTTGATATACTCTGAGCTTGTCTCATGGTATATATATGGTTACGCTTCTTCAGGGTCATCATTAAATTTACTTTTAAATTTCTCCCGTGCTATCTCTTTTGCCTTTCTTTGTATAGCCGTGGCTGCGGGGAGCTGGTTACAGAGAGCTTTATATCTCGTGCTGACCTGAGCTTTTGGCGTATGTGTAGCAAGCTTACTTGCTAAGTGGTGATCGTGGGCTTGGAAAGTTAATGTTGATTGAGACCTATATAATCACGCATTTGATGGGCAAGCTGCTTGAGTTGATTGAGGTATGTTTGAAACGATGAGGTCGCTGGTAGCTTCTTACCCTCTAATGGAGGGAAAACCTGACTTCGCAACAAGAACTTAGATGACAAACTTGCAAGAGTAGTCTCTGCTTGCTTCAGAAGTTCTGTATTCTGGTTATAATTCTTTCCATATACTTCTATAAGAGCAGATAATTTTGCATACGTTTCCTGTGCTTTTTTAACTGTTTCTTGATCTGATGGTTCTGACGGTAATGATGGCTTAAGAAGATTTTGTGCAATCTTAATTAAAATATTTACTTTATGTTCAAAATCTTTTTGGCTTGTTACAATAAGAGCTCTACTGAGTATTGTTGGTTTTGTTGCCCAATCGGTCATTATCTGATTAATAAGCTGGCGTAGCTTTGTTGTGTATTCAGCAACAGCCCGAGGGTCAAGTGTATTATACGTATAGATCTTTACACCACTGGCCGGATTAAGAAAAAAAGTGTTCGTCAAGAATAATCGTGCTTGAACTTGATCCATCTCTTCAGGATCAAGAGCAGTTGGGTTATTTCTGTAAATTTCTATAAATTTTTCTGCGCCTAATTCACGTACATTGGTTGGGTGGCCATTAATAGTGGCGGTCTTTAGAGGCACACCGTGAACTCCACAGAGATAGAGATACTCATTTAGTATATTCTTGGGTATAAAAATTTGTACAAGGTTACCACTGTCATCTGGTTGCTTGGCTACTAATTCTTTAAATTCCGTTCTGTAAAAGTCATCTAGCCGATTGAGGAAGTCTTGATTAATTCCAATGTGCTTGAGAATTTCTAGGATTTCTACAACTTTGAGCCAGTGTATGCTATGATTTTGAAGAAAATAAAAATAAAAAGTACTTTCTTTAATAAAATCACCACTATTGCCAAAGAGCGATATGTTGGTAGTGAGTAGTATTTTGCTTATGAGCGGGTCAAGATCTAAAAATTCCTTATCCTCCGGTGAAATTTCCGTTATATCTCCAAAATCATGTATGAGCAGATCTGTCAGGGCTTGCTTAAACTCAAAAATTGCTCCCGGTATTCTTAGGTACTCAAAGTCTTTCGCTCTTGCTTGGTTGTCCAGCCAGCTGAATATTTCTTTAAGGACATCATAGACGAATTTGACCTGGATCTTTTGGCCATGATAGACTACATCGTAATCACTTAATGCTTGCTCTTGATCAATTACCTTGAGAATAAGGTTCTTATACTGCACGATATAGTGCCCAAATTTTTTTTGCACTCGCTCCTTGAGCGATGGGATGCTTAAATAAGCAACAGTCTGTGTTTTTTTGCTCTTGATGCTATTTGATCAATAACGGTTTTTTCTGGTATGGTTATTCCCTGCTTTTTTGCGTACGATCTCAATAAATCAGCGATTTGCCCCCCATACTCTAATCCTATGTCTAACGGAGTAATCTCGGACTTATTTGCTATATTAATGGGTGCTCCTGCTTCTAACAAGCGTAACGTGCTTTGCGTTCTCCGATTCATAAGAGCATAGTGCAGCGGTGTATCGCCTTCATTGTCCTGAACGGTAACGTTTGCACCTTTATCCAAAAGTAACTTAACCATAGGATCAATATCTTTATAGTAAAGCATAGCTACATCTAAAGGTGTGCGCCCTAGATTATCGCGTGCATTAGGGTCAGCTCCTTGATTGAGCAGTTAACTAACCGTTGCTTGATTATCGCGACGGACAGCCTCAAAAGGCTCTTCTTCAAATTTTTCTGTATTTAACTGAGTTTTAGGAGGATCATCTAAAAGTGTTGTAGACTGTACACCATTCTCATGCGATGTTATTGGTACCGATACTTCAGTTATAGGTGCTAGGCCCGTTTGCTGGCCCAAACTAATGCCGATGAGGCTTATGAAAGCCAGAAGAGAAAATCATGTTTGTTTTGCCATCTCTTTCTCCGAACATAATTTTTCATAATTAAAGTACAATCTCTACATACATCATAACAAAGCGCATTGTCAAATTGCAATATTAATTAAAATATTTTTGAATAGGTGTTAGAAATCTCCGCTTAGCTTAATAAAAGCAGTTGGTGTATACTACTATAATGAGTCTATAGCACTGTGCTCAAGCCGTTGTCTTAAAAGGGTACTTATGAGCCATGACAGAAAAGAGCCCATTCAATTATTAACGTTACCAGAGACTAACGAAGATTATATAGGTGACTTTCACCCTAAAAGCTTCGATGATTACTTAGGTCAAAAGGAATTAAAAGAAAAACTTAAGCTGTATACCGATGCTGCGCGTGTGCGACGAGAACCGCTTGATCATCTTTTATTATCAGGGCCACCGGGGTTGGGTAAAACAACGCTTGCTCAAATTATGGCACATGTTATGCAGGTTGGTATTAAGATTTGTAGTGGCCCAACGCTTGAAAGAACAGGTGATCTTGTAGCTATTCTCTCGAGTCTTACTCCACATGACATGTTGTTTATTGATGAAATTCACCGGCTGCCTATTGTTGTTGAAGAAATTTTGTATAGCGCTATGGAGCATTTTCGTGTTGATATTGTTATTGGCCAAGGCGTTGGAGCTCAATCGATTAATATGCCGATAGCAGCGTTTACGCTTATCGGAGCAACAACCAGATCAGGTTTGCTATCAGCTCCGTTGCGCAGTAGATTTGGTATCACGGAACGGCTCGATTTTTATACTGACGAGGACTTGCAAGCAATAGTTCAACAAAATGCTCGCTTTTTAGGTATAGAGTTACCTCATGAATCAGCACTTTATATAGCATCTTGTTCACGAGGTACTCCACGCATTGCCAAAAAAATCTTACGACGTGTGCGTGATTTTGCACAAGTTCACAATAACAATAAAGCGGACACGGAGCTTGTCAGGCGTGCTATCGCTTTTTTAGGTATTGATGCCGATGGCTTGGGTAGTGTTGATAATCTCATTTTAAAAACTATAGTCGAAAATTTTAAGGGTGGGCCTGTAGGGCTTGAAACACTTGCTTCACTGATTGGTGAAGACAGCTCCACGCTTGAAGAAGTCTATGAGCCTTTTCTGTTGCGCAAAGGATATCTTGAAAAAACAGCTAGGGGTCGACAGATTGCTCACAAAGCGCTACCCTATTTAAAAAATAAGTATGCATGCCAACAACAGGTAGTTGAAGGATAACGAATGGCCGGACATTCTAAATGGAAGCAGATTAAATATAAAAAAGCAATAACTGATGCTAAGCGAGCACAGCAATTCACTAAGATTATTAAAGAAATCTCTATAGCAGCACGTATCGGCGGAGGTGACCCTGCTGGCAATCCCCGTCTACGATTTTTGCTTGAAAAGGCAAAAGAAATTAATATGCCTCAAGATAATGCAATTCGTGCTATTAAAAAGGGAACGGGTGAGCTTCCAGGTGTACAGTACGAGCCGTATCAGTACGAAGGCTATGGACCAGCTGGTATTGCTGTTATTATCGACGTGCTAACGGATAATAAAAATAAAGCTATTGCTGAATTACGTCACACGTTTTCGCGTAAAGGTGGGCATGTCGCAGAAGCAGGAGCTGTTAGCTGGATGTTTGAAAGAGCTGGTGTTATCTCTATTGCAAAAGATAATGTAACAGAAGATAAACTTCTTGAGTATCTTCTTGATTATGAAATTAACGACATTACAGCAGAAGACGAAACGTTTGCCATTACCTGCAATCCTCGTTCTTTTGATGACGTAAAGCAAGCTGTCACTGATCTTGGTTTTAAAGTAAAAGAAGCTGAGCTTGAGTGGGTGCCAAAGACGACACTTACCCTTTCAGGTGAGCCTGAAGAAAAAGCACTCGATTTTTTACAATCTATCGAAGAACTTGAGGATGTACAAAATGTTTACACTAACCTTGACTGAGAATGTTGTATGCTTTCGAGCATGACTGGCTTTAGTACAATAACGGTAGCGCTTCCAACCCAAACAGCTGAGCAGCTCCATATCACTCTGAGCTTAAGATCGCTCAACTCTCGCTTTTTTGAAGCTGTCTGTAAACTGCCGTATGCCTTGAGTTCGCTTGAAATAGAGATTATTAAGAGATGTAAAGCAAAGCTTTATCGGGGTTCTATTCACTGTACGCTTCATATCGGTAACCCTCAAGTACTAAAAGCGCAGGTTCGGCCGTCATTGCCCGTTATCGAAAGTTATATCAAAGCTTCCGAGCTTATCCGGCAAAAATTTAATCTGCCAGGTAAACTTTCTCTTGCTACATTATTTAATCTGCCTCATGTTTTCGAGACAGCTGAAGAGCTTGCCGATGAGCACCTGGCATCTCTTATTCTCTATCATGTTGATAGATTGATTGATGAACTTAGTGCTGCTCGCCTTAAAGAAGGTGAAGCACTTCAGCGTGACCTTGAAGAGCGTATAGCTGTTATGCGGATGTGCATTGAACGCATTGAGCCCCGGGCAACGGATCTTTTAGCTGAACAGAAAGAGCAGCTTATGGGCACTCTTTCATCATTTCTCCACGATACACAAACTGAAGCAAAAGAACAACAACTTCAGGTAATTTATAATCAGCTTGATAAGATGGTTATTCACGAAGAAATTATACGTTTTAAAGACCACTTACATAAGCTTGAGCAGGTAATAGTCTCTTCTCGGGAAGAGAAGGGGAAGAAACTCGATTTTTTCCTACAGGAGCTATTTAGAGAGGTTAATACTATGATGGCTAAATCACGTGATGCAGAAATCAGCAGTTTAGCTATCGCTATTAAAGTTGAGCTCGAGAAGGTACGCGAGCAAGCTCAGAATATCGTTTAATAGAGCAGAAAAATTTCCGATATTGAATATTGACAAATATATAATAAAAAATTTACACTAATTTCTATAAAGCATATTGACTAATGTATAGCATAGGATGACCCTAAAGACTATGAACCTAACCAAAATGCTCTGGCTACTCTTGCAGAGGGTCAAGCAAGCTTGCTTCAGGACCTTGATAATGCCCTTAAGCTGTTGCAAAAAGTTCCTTCGCATACATACTATCAAAAGCAAGCACTTTATTCTTATAATGCATTAAGAGAGCTTGCGAGTCTACCTACCGTTACATCTTTATCATCGCTTGATCAAAAATGGCTTGATACTGTGCGTACTAGCCTAAAGGGTATTCCAGAGAAGCTAGGTGATTATGTACAGTATGCAGCAGAATATCTTGCCTATGTACTTAATTATACTGTTTCTCCACTTGTATTTCATGGTATTATAGTTCCCACGAGTGAAGCTATTCAGTTAAAACCAGAGACATGGATTGAGTCACAGATTTTGGTTAATAGAGCACTGAACGGATTGCTTGAGCTTATATTACCTGAACAAACCGAATACAGAAGTGAGTCAGATGAGCAGCTCAGGGCGAAGCTTCGGGCAATTCTTGTATCGGAAGAAGGGCGGTTTTGGGCAGCCAAGCTCACTCTCGCTGAAGTTATAGTTTTATCGGTACTTCTGAGCGGTACGCTAATTTCTTCCATCAGAGCTGAACCACTTGGGCAACCTGCGCTTGGTCCAGGTCCGATTACAGCACATGAATTAGCAGAAATTAAACGGGTACTTTCTAGCGTTTAGCCTTAATTTGTAGTACTCTCTTTAATAACCGCTTTAAACTTGTTGTGAGAAATTTTGATGAATCCTAGGCTATCTCGTGGTAAATTAACTTTTTCGTTATTACCCGATACTTTTGGCATCTGTCGACTTGCTAGTGCTGCTGAAGTGCCATCATGGGCTTTGTGCCCTTCTCTTTTTCTCTATAACCAAAACGCACGACGAGCTTTCTATTGTTTGTGCTCAGGATGCTATACCTCATACCATACCTGACACTATACCTGTGGAAAAAAGCTGGCGTGCTATAAAAGTAAATGGCCCGCTTGCTTTTTCTTTAACGGGTATATTATCTACAATTCTTGGTCCATTGGCCGAATCGGCGATTCCGGTATTTGTTATATCTACGTATGATACTAATTATATTTTGGTGAAAGAAGAAAAGCTCAATGATGCGCTTCTTGTTTTAAATCAGTTTTCCCATGGTGCCTAATCGTTATCGGTTACGATAGTATGATAGTATTCGTGACCTGCTTTTGCATATCTACTCTTTTATTTTGCTTGTTTAAATTTAAAAATAGGGCATTCCCAAAGTAAAGCTTATGGAGACAAGACAATGTGAGGCCTGCGAGGTACTATGCAAGAGAGTAACAGTATGCAAAAACCAAGCATCTTTCTCGTAGGCTATATTGCTGAAACAAGAATCACCTGCTTTTTAAGCTGGTGAGTGTCAATGCTGCTTGAAGCAACTCGACTATATCAGAATGACCAGATTTAGTTGCTAATGTAAGAGCAGTTTCACCCTCATTATTAGCTTCATTAACGTCAGCACCATACCCTAGAAGCAGCCTGACTATATCTTTGTGTCCATTCTCAAAATCAGTCTGGTTAACGTCAGCTTTATGCTCTATGAGAAGTTGAGCTATTGAGGTGTGCCCATAACGAGCTGCCTTCATGAGGGGGGTAATGCCAAACTTATCAGGCTGGTTAACATGAGCTTTATATTCCAGAAGCAGCTTGACTATAGGTATATGATTCATTATGGTTGCCCATAAAAGTGCGGTATAGCCACTCTTATCGGCATGGTTAACATCAGCATCTTGAGTAAGAGCCTCTTTAACGGCTTCTTCGTCACCATCATGTGCTGCAATAATCAGTGACTCGCTTATACTGTATACTTTTGCAATGCTCGGTTGTTTGGCAAGAATATCGTTACTGATTTCATCAATAGTATTGTGCTTAGCAAGGGCTAACGATCTTGTAAGTACGTGCTTATACTTGGGAGTAAGTGCTCCTTTAAAGCCTTTTTCTTTAAGACACTGTATAAGATAGCGAGCCTCTTCAGGAGGGGTTGGGTGTGTCTTTGCTGCCAAAGCTTCCGCCCACGGCCCTTGTAATTCAACATGTGACCGGTTGTTGCTCAGAAGGTCCGATGCTATCTGGCGAACAACCAGATCTTCTCGGCGAATCTTGATCAATTGATCACAAGCAAAGAGGTCTGCTTCTTTCTCCTGTGGTCTCTTGAAGGCTGGCAGACCGTAGTCAAGGATAATCTTTTCTAAAACAGCCAGCGCCAATGAGCCAAGCACGAGTTCGCTTTTTATATCTCCCCTTTTATATCCCATGTATAAGTTTTCTAGCAAGCTTTCAAGTGCAAGAGTGGCAGGCACTAGTAGCGCTGAAGCTTTCGCCACGCCATTAGGTGGTTTAAGCAGCTGCTGTGAACGTAAATAGTGGACTATTAAATGCTGGGCCATTTTTTTCATACGTAAATGAATAATTAATTATATTGCTAGGTTGTATATTAGGCACGGTGATAGTCCAGTCATGTGCCTTTTGGTTCATGCGATAGTTAAGTTGGCCGCCTTTATTAATAGTGTAGTGAATATCAACAAATTTGCTTGGAATAGCAGGTGTAAAAGTAATTCTCAATGTGCTTGGACTCACTTGTTGTACTGAGTGTTTAAATTGTGCCGCTTGTGCTTCTGCTTCCAACTGCTTGCCAAAAACACGGCTGGTATCTTGTGGGTTAAGTGGAACCTGAGGCAGAGCAATTGCGCCCGTAATCGCTCGAGTTTCAGTTTGAGTTGTGTGTGGCTGGATATTGCGCAACATAACTCCATCGGAGAATACAACAGTTAATGGCTTTGGCGTTGGGTTAAAGGCTACGTACGTTCGGGTAGTCCCGTTCAAGAACGTTGTAGCAGTTGCTAAACCTAGAGCATAGGTGGCTGTCTCAGGTTTACCTAGTTTGCTTATATTATATACCCAATGATAGGTATGAGCTTTTGTTTCACCGTCTTCAGGGGTATACGGGCTTGTGATAGTTTCTATAGCAGCTTTGGGGTCATGATATGCCATGATGCTGGCATTAATATCTTTCCATACGTCATTAGCATCGCTATTATTTTTCATATAATTTTGGTTAATACGTAAATAGTCTGGATAATAACCGAGATAGAGAGAGCCACCCGTAATAGGAAGAAAATTTATACCATGAAGTTGCTCAACAGTACCGCCAAACCACGTTGAGTAGGCACCACCATTGCCCCATAGTATTCCTAACGTTGGCTTGGTAAATCCAGCAGGAAAGACAGCTGTATCGATATCAAACCAATAATTTTCAACAGCAGTTCGTTCAGTAGTATACAAATAAATACCAGCATCACGCATAAGCATGTTGCCGGTAGCAGTACCCCACAGTATAACGGCACTAGCAAAGTTGAGTGCTTCTGATGATGATTCTTGATTATTTCCTGCCGCAAATAAGCTTGGACCATTTGCCCAATTATGACCAGCATATACGTTAAATTGACGCAAAAAGGGAAACTGCTTATTTGTTCTGTCAGGATTGTTAGCATCTGAGATCAGTAAGTTAACCATGCCACCCCATGCGTCCGCCCATGTTGGATCATAGAGGGCAACTATAGCAGCTGCCATAATGAAGTAGCCATAATGAAAATGATGGTCATTAAGCTGTGTATCGCTTCCATAGCTTGCTGGATATCCTATAAGAGTCTTCCAGGTAGTGTCATAGTAGAACAGGTGCTCAGGATCTCCCTTAAACCAGCTCTCAAGTTTTTCTTTAATTTCCCGAAGAAACAGATCCCGTGCTTGCGTATACTTAAGTTGGTCTGCTATTGGGACAAGCATAGCTATATGCCCTAGGTCTTTACCTGTCCAATAGGTATCAGTATGTGGCCAACGTTGTTCAGGTGACTGTTGATAGATTTGATCGATATACTCAAAAAGTGTTTCTTCACTATAACCATTTTCGCCTTCATGTATAACGCCTGGCAATGCAGGGAGGATACCAGCAAACTTCATAGTTGTTGTAAACTCTGTTGCATCGATAACATGCATCACACCGCGAGGGCTAATATATCTATAAGAAGTAAATGGCACAGTCGTATGAAGCCATTGATGCTTAAAGAGGCCAAGTAAGGGACGGTTAACTAAGCCTGACCCTGACTCCTGAGGTGTTGTCTCTACGCTATAGGTAGTTTGAAGCTGCCCCGTCTGCTCGTCATAATTCCAGCTTATGCTCGTATTGGTAACGAAAGCATAAGCATGTGTACGATAGAACTCGAGTGTTTCAACGGTAGCATCAGGCAAAGCAGCAATAGAAAAATAATCTTTACCATTGAGTGTTGACTCTAATGCCGTTGTACCCGACCATTGTGAGCCCGATGGCCCAAAAATTCCGTAAGTATGACCATTAACGGTAACACCAAGCGTACCGTTTTTGTTATACCATACAATAGGGGTAGTGCTCGGGGTAATAGTAATCGGCGTGCCTTGTACAGTAAAATAAGCAAAAGGCAACCCTTGGCCAGTGGTCATGCGCAAGCTTGTTGTTTGTCCTTGCCAAAGTGCAGTGAAGGCCCAATCTGAATAATCATCAACAACCGTTTTTTGCGCCTGTAATCCCACAACAGAAACCGTGAGATCTTGTGCATACTCATAGTGGTATTCTTGGACGACATGCCCATCGGTAACACGTATATCAGGAGTTATGGCTGGAACGGTAGTATAACCAAGTCCTACGCCTTGAGCAGATGCCTTAAAACCAAGGGGATAAGCAAAGAGATTTTCACTCCAAGGGTTTTGTGGATCAAATTGCCAGATAAGTGATGACCACCACTTATGCGTAATAGGCAGTTTGTTAAACTGAGAAGAAACCTTTGGTTTTACCGGCTGATTAGCACTATTAGATGGTCCTTGTCGGCCTTGAGGAAGCTCAGTTGTATAGGCTCCCTTGCCAACAGGTACCATAACAGCAAAACTTGATATCTCACTCATAAGTATGATTGCGCATGTCATAAGCACAATGAGCTTATAAGCACGGTGGAATATTATGATCATAGTCTATGATTTCTAATATTAATATTATTAATAAACTATTATATTTAATAGATTATTGATTTTTACTTACAATTGTCAATAAATGTTTAAAATTAAGAAAATTTTAATAATTAGGCAATACCAGGGTATAAGCTGTCTCGAGCATTCTGAATTATGGTATACTCAGGGTCACACGGTGTTAAAAACTTTTACTAGTTACTTTTGTTCTTAAGATGTTGGCTTAACGGCAGGTGTTATAGGCTGTGTTACCTTAAACGGGTTGTAGTATTCTTCTAATAAGAGCACGATAAGCAAGTTTTTTGTATACGGCTTGAAGCCAGGTTGCATCAAGAGCAGAAAAGCAAGTGCTGGTAGATAGACCAAAGAGTTCACGTAAGAAATTATAAGCGTAAAGAATATTTCTTTGTTGCGTGCTATTTTTTGGATCTTCTTGCAAAAAGCGTTGGGCAGTTAGTATGTCAAATATTAAATTAAGCTGTTTCTTCGAGAAAGTAGTAATATCTTTATATTTCCAATATTCTTGCTTGAGGTCTTGCCATATAAGATAATCAACTCTGCTCAACCAATCTGTATCGATAGAACGTACGGTTGTAGCCACTTGAGGAAGCAGAGGGTCTTTGGTGTGTAGTTCTCGTAGGTAATTATAGGCACAAATTGCTTCAGTAAAGCCTAGAATACTTTTAGAGCGCTCAAGGCCATAAGATACATCAAGCAGCAAATCTTCCTGCTGTTTTAAAGCATTCGTGATAGCATGGGTATGCCATCTCTCTTGCTTATCTTTTTTCCATTGCTCATATTGAGCCTCAGAAACTGAACTTTGCCCGTACGAACTCAATGTAAAGAGTACTATTCCTGTTGTCATAGTCAGAGCTTGTTGAGTGGTGTATATAGTGCGTAGAGTAGTTGTTCGATTTGAATGCATAAAACATACGCCTTATTATAAATTATATTATTCAATGGCAACACTAATAATGTAAGCTTAACAAGTATAATTTTATTTGTCGATAAAAAGAAAAATAAAATTTATTTGATGTCCTGGCGGACGTGCGTGTATAAGCAATCTCGAGTACATTTTTGTGCTATACTAAACGTAACATTACCGTAAGAACTTTCACTCTATTTGAGCAATTACCGGATTTTCATGTCACAGCATTTTACTAACTTACATTTACATACTGACTTTTCGTTACTCGACGGAGCGATTACGCTTGATCGCTTAATTGCTTTTGGCAAGCAGCATCAGATGAAAGCACTTGCTATCACTGATCATGGTAATATATTCGGTGCTGTTAAGTTTTTTCAGCAAGCAAAAAAAGCGGGTATTAAGCCTGTGCTGGGTATGGAAGCATATCTTACTGAAGATGCGCGTGTTAAAGATGCTGAGAATAAATATTATCACCTGATTATCTTGGTAGAAAACGCACAAGGCTATAAAAACTTATGCAAGCTTATTGCATTTGCTTATACTGACGGCTTTTATTTTAAGCCTCGTATCGATTACCGTATGCTTGAAGCTCACGCCGAAGGGCTTATCGTAACAAGCGCTTGTTTAGGTGGGCATATACCTCAGCTGCTCATGCACAATAATACACAAGAGGCTGAGCGATGGCTCGAGTGGTATTTACGGGTATTTGGTCGCGAAAGATTTTATCTTGAAGTACAGCCGCCCGATCAAGCTGATCAAAAAATATTAAACGAAAAACTTTTTGCTCTAAGCGAGCACAAGAATATTAAGTGTGTTGCTACCGGTGACTCTCACTATGTTAACCCTGAAGATCGCGAAGCTCATGAGGTTATGCTGTCAATTCAGACGCATCACAAGCTCACCGATCCAGATCGTTTTACATTTGGTAACTGCCGTGTGCATATCAGAACAGCAGAAGAAATGCTCGAAATATTTAAAGATCACCCTGATGCTGTATGGACAAGTGGTGAAATTGCCGATAGATGTAACTTTCAGTTTGAGACTGGCAAGCTTTTTTTTCCCCAATTTGATATACCTCAGGGCTGTACTCACGAGAGCTATTTTGCTGAGCTTTGTCAGCAGGGTTTAGATAAGCTTCTACAAGCTGGTCGTATTGATAGCAAGCTTGAGCACAGTTATAGAGATCGGTTAAAGCTTGAAATAGAACTTATTATCAAGATGGGGTTTATTGGATACTTTTTAGTAGTTGGTGACTTTATTCAATGGGCACGGAATAACCGGATACCTGTAGGTCCGGGTAGAGGCTCAGCAGCAGGGTCATTAGTTGCATGGGCGTTACAGATAACGGATATTGATCCACTTAAGTACAATTTGCTTTTTGAGCGGTTCTTAAATCCTGAACGTATCAGCATGCCTGATATTGATATTGATTTTTGCATTGAAGGTCGCGATAAAGTAATACAGTATGTACGTCAACGCTATGGTCACGATAAAGTCTGCCAAATTATTACCTTTGGTACGATGATGGCTAAAGGCGTCATTAAAGATGTTGCGCGGGTTTTGGGATTTCCTTTTGAAGACTCAAATGCCCTAACTGATTTGATTCCTGATCAGCTTAAAATTACTCTTAAAGAAGCTCTTGAGCAAGAACCAAAATTAAAAGAGCTTATTACCAATAACCCTCAAGTGGGTAAATTATTTGATTTGGCACTCAGGCTTGAAGGAATTACCCGTCATGCATCTAAACATGCAGCTGGTATTGTAATTTCTCCCGAGCCTATTAGCGATATGCTTCCTGTATATGTTCCCCCTAAATCTACTGATTTGGTTACTCAATACGCCATGACAGAGCTTGAAAGCCTAGGCTTTCTTAAGATGGATTTCTTGGGGCTGAAGAATTTAACACTGATTCAGCGTAGTGTTGATCTCATGGCAAAGAATCATGGAGTAGTGATTGATATAACAATGTTGCCTCTCGATGACGCTATAACATTTGCACTCTTGGGTAGAGGCGATACATCGGGTGTCTTTCAATTAGAATCTGATGGGTTAAAAGAAGTTTTACGCAGATTACAACCATCGACATTTGAAGATATTATTGCTGTTAACGCACTGTATCGACCAGGACCACTTGGATCAGGGATGGTCGATGATTTTATTGAACGGCGACATGGTCGGCAAAAAATTTCGTATCTTTTACCAGAGCTTGAAAGTGTCTTGCAAGAGACCTATGGTGTTATCGTATACCAAGAGCAGGTTATGAAAATCGCATCGCTTATAGCAGGCTATAGCCTAGGAGAATCCGATATTTTGCGTCGCGCAATGGGCAAGAAAAAAGCTGATGTAATGGCAGAACAAAAAGCACTTTTTGTCGAGCGAGCATGTACGCGTAATTTTAATGAAAAAAAAGCAGGAGAGCTGTTTGATCTTATGGCATATTTTGCCGGCTATGGCTTTAATAAGTCACATTCTGCTGCTTATGCCTTAATTGCCTATCAGACAGCGTATCTTAAAGCAAACTATCCTGCTGAATTTATGGCGTGTTTAATTTCGCTTGAAGCAGCGGATGCTGAGAAGATGGCCTTCTATATTAAAGAAGCCAAAGATATGCGGCTTACGGTGCTTCCACCCGATATTAACCTTTCCGATGTAATATTTAGCGTTGTTAATGGTAATCTCCGCTTTGGTCTACACGGTATCAAAAACGTGGGTACTGCCGCACTTGATGATATATTACAAGAACGTGAAAAAAATGGGGTTTTTACTGATCTGCTTGGCTTTTGTAGTCGTGTAGATTTACGTACCTGTAATAAGCGTGTTATTGAGAGTTTGATTTACGCTGGAGCACTTGATCAGCTTCCAGGTAACCGGGCACAAAAGCATGACGAGCTTTCTAAGATTATGGATAGAGCTCTTGAAAAAAAACGAGCAGCTCTTACTGGCCAAATGGGACTGTTTGAACTATCACAAGAATCTGATGGAAAACAACCTGAAGAACGATATTATTTTGCAGAACGAGCAGAATGGCCGCCTAATCTTAGGCTTGAAAAAGAGAAGGAGGTAATTGGCTTGTATATTAGCGAACAACCACTTGATACGTATACCCGGTATTTTGCTTGGCTCAACATAACATCTTTACGTGAAGCAGCATCGGTTACTGGATTAGTTATTTGTTGTGGTATTGTCAAGCAGTCTAAAATAATTACGACAAAAAAAGGTGATAAAATGGCTTTTATGGCCATTGAAGATAGCACAAGCAAGGCAGAAGTTATAATTTTTCCTAAAGTATTGAGCTCACTCGGCACATTGCTCGATGAGCACACGATTTTTCTTATTAAAGGCTTCGTAGATCCAGAGTCGGCTGCTCTTTGTAAAATTAAAGCACAAGAGCTTATACCCATTGATCATGTAATACGGGAGGGCAGAGGAATAGCATCGATATCGCTTCAGCTGCCTGAAACTATTACAGACCAGGCATTACATGATATTAAAAATGCTCTTAAAGGTGGTCCAAGTTCGTTCTTCTTGCTCTTTTCTGAGCATAACAAAAAGCTGAAACTATCGTCACGCACTAAGATAGCGTTTACACCTGAGCTTGTGCAAGCAGTTGAGCGCTATGCGCTGACAATGCGCCTAGAGCTCTAGGCATAAAAATCTCTTTTTTCTAACTTGTTATTCGCTTGATTCCCTTAAACGAAAGAGAATCACTGCTATGGCAACAGTGAAATTCAGCAACGCAGCAATTTGGGGGGATTCGGCTGTTTCTGTATAATGAGTAATCAAAGTTTTAATCACACCACCATGAGTTACGATAATAACTATTTTGCCTTTTTGTTGCTGGGCAGTATCCTTTAAAAATTTTTCTACACGTGTGAGAAGCTGTGCTTTTGTTTCTGCATGAGGAATTGGGGTATGGGGCCATAGAAAGATAGGTACCATATCCCGTACCTCATTAAAAGTGTTGCTATTTGAGTTTAATGTATTTGCTATTGTTAATTCTATTTTCGCTATCTAAACCTCGTCAACGTTGCCAACACTTTTGTTTATATCCTTTGATTTTAGCTCATTTGACAAGAAACACAGCCTAGGCTAAAATCCATGATAGCAAATTGTTATTTAAGATAAAGATAGAGCTTAAGAAAGACATGGCATGAAAAAGTATATCCTGGCATTGGCAAGTTTTAGTATTGTTCTGTTATGCCCAAATCAGCTTATGAGCATGCATTTTCCCGATCAAGAGCAAGATGAAGAACAAGGTCAACTCCAACCTAATGAGCAGTTGCTTGAGGCAGCATACGCAGGAGATACGCAAGCTGTAGCAGAAGCACTTGCTCAAGGTGCCGATGTTAATTACCCGGATGATAGTGGCGAGACTGCTCTTATATATGCATCTGATGGGGGACATGAAGAAATAGTTAGAGTGCTTATAGCGCGTGGTGCTGATGTTAATCATATCGATAATCGTGGCTTCACTGTTCTTATGGGGGCAGCTTCCTTTGGGCACATAGAGGTAGCTAGAATGCTTATAGAGGCTGGTGCTGAAGTTAATCGTGCTGATAATAAGGGCGATACTGCTCTTACACTGGCAGCTGAAGCGTTGCTACTTCACGGGGAAATGGATATGATTGAGCTACTTGTACGATGTGGTTCAAATGTTAATAGTGCTGATCATAAGGGTACTACTGCCCTTATGCACGCAATTGGGTGTAGTGAGTTTTACTCAGTTCGGGAGGACCGTATAGATATAGTTAGATTGCTTATAGGAGCTGGCGCTGATGTTAACCATGCCGATAAAAATGGCAATACTGCACTTTCATGGGCAGCTAGAAATGAAAGTTTGGATATAATTAAGCTGCTTTTACTCAATAATGCTCGTGTGCCAGGGCAAAAGAGTGATTGTATTCTGAAGTTATTACAAAAAAATCTTTCACCGTTGGCTATAGCAATTATAACGGGCAACCGAGATGCTATTACAAGCATTCTTGAAGAACGGCCAACTAAGAAGGCTAAATATGAAGGTCCTCAGCCAAGTCATATTTTAAACCTCCAAGATGGTTTTGGCATGACAGCATTACAGTGGGCAGCCGCTCGTAATGATGGACAAACAGTTAATGAGCTGCTTGAACGCGAGGTTAATGTTCGTGATCAAGATGGCAATACACCGTTACACTACGCAGCGCGCAATGGCAATAATAGTATTTTAACAGCGTTACTTGCTCGCCGTGCTAATATTAATACGATAAATAACAACGGTGACACACCATTACATTTTGCAGCACGTGCTGGACATCTAGATGCTGTTCAGACTCTACTCAATTATAACGCACGGACTAATCTTTTCAATCGTCAACGTGCATTAGCATGCACCCTTGCAACTCAAAATAATCATCCTGAAGTCGCGCATCTCCTTTCGCAATATTTAGGTCAAGCTGTATTTGCTAGAATATCAAGAGCAGGTGGCCAAGGACAATTTGAATGGGCTCCAACAGCTGTACTGCTTCCTTCTCAGATTGCTGTTTTAGTTGCCCAATACGTTGGGGCACCTGGGGGTACTGCAGGTTAGTATTGTTGGTAGATTTTGCTTATGCATTTCTAGAGTAGTTTTCCTGCAAGTTTGCTCAATTCGCTACGTTCGCTTGTTTCTAAGAATACTGTGCCAAAAAGCTTTTGTCCCTTAAAGCGTTGGCTTGCAACAACCAGCCCGTTACTGCTGAAATCTAAATAGGGTGAATCTATCTGATAGGGGTCACCTGCAAGGATAATCTTACTGCCCTCGCCAACACGGCTAATAAGAGTTTTTACTTCATGGGGAGTAAGATTTTGCACTTCATCTATAAAGATATACTGATAAGGTATTGAGCGGCCACGCATATAGGTAATAGCTTCAAGGCTAATTTTACCACGGCGTATTAACTCATCAAGCGTGGGGAGATTTTTCTCTCGTTGAAGTTTGCGGCCATTACGGTATTTGCCCTTACGCTCTGGTTTTTCTTCAGGCTCTTCACGATATACACCAAGTGATTTTGGTGAAATATTAGCAGCATGAATAATCAGCTCCATATTATCATAAATAGGCTGCATCCAGCTATGCAGTTTCTCTTGAATATCGCCAGGTAAATAGCCAATATCAGGACCTAAGGGTATAACCGGACGTGTAATAAGGATTTTTTCGTAATCCTCGCGGACAAGGGTTTCGTGTAAAGCAGCGATCAAGGTCATAAATGTTTTGCCGGTACCTGCTGGTCCCATGAGCGTTACTAATTGGATAGAACTGTCGAGTAACAGATCAAGCGTCATGAGCTGCTGGACGTTACGTGGCTCGATTGGCCACTTTAAGTCAGGCTTGTTAACCGGTAAAAATTGATTATTCCCTTCATAGCGAAAGAGGCGGTAATTATAGGGATTATGCTGACTTTCGACAATAACAAACTCATTAACAGTAAATTGGTATTCTTTACTCATGCTGGTCAAGACATCGGGCACGTCTCGTTTGAGTTGTACTGACGGTACTTGGACTTTAAGCCAACCTTTATAGAACTCGTAACGGTCAACGCTATCTTTTAAATAATCAGCTGCAGTAATGCCGATAACATCAGCTTTAACGCGCATATTAAGATCTTTAGAGATGAGTTGGACGTCAAGCCCTTTTTGCTTCATAAATAAAGCAGTCAAAAGGATTTGATTATCAGGCTGACTTTTAGACAGAGGAGCAGGTAATTCTGCTTGATAATCAGGAAAAAGCACTTGTAATAAACTGCCATTATCGAGCATTACGCCAGCAGCAAGTGATCCACGCTCACGCAGTACATCAAGCGAGCGTATAACTTCACGTGCGTTACGGCCACGTAAGGTTTGCTCTACTTTAAAATGATCCAGTTCTTCAAGTACGGTGATAGGTATTCCTATCTGCTCATTTTCAAAGCTGAAAATAGAAAGTGGGTCATGAAGAAGTACATTAGTATCTAAAATATATATTTTATCACGGTCCATTCCAGGTCCTTATTAGTTCTGGGTGCTTTATAGCAGAGAGTTGTTTTCTTGCAAACCTTATCATGTCATAGCTCAATACACAACAACAAAGAGTAAAATGGGCACGATTGCGAGATTATTTCAGCTCAGTGCTTATTCTGTAGCTTGGGCTGCAGTACCGTAAGCTTGTGCAACCCCCTCAGCCCCTGCCTCAATTTCCCTACCAGCGGTTTTTGCTCCAGTCTCAATCCCTTTTTCAGCCTTTTTGGTATCGGCCTCAACGCTTTTTAGCAATGCTCGAGCACATACCTGAGTGGGTAAGAAAACATAGCCACTAACCATCATAAAAAAAGATATTAAAAAAGATATTCTATAAAAGCCTTTCATATTTCAGCCTCCTTTTTATCCTAAGTGAACAATATTCGAGCACATCGCTAGTTTGATGGTATCATATAACATTTACAAATTGCAATAATAAAGTTGTGAGTTTAAGATAGTAGCCAACCAAAGACTATCTGGTCATCTCAGTGTTCTATTCTTTATGAGCACATCACTCTCCTAATTGCAACTAAAAAGCAATTTAAAAAAAGCAGCGTGCTCAAATTTCAACCCAGATCATCTTCTTTTACGTACTAAATTTCTTGGGACTATCTACCTACTATTTTATAATCAGCTTCTCGTTTTGCTGAAAAACTGACGAGTTTTGCTCATACCTGGTGGGCTATCTCCTCCGGTTCCTCGTCGGGCTCTATAACAAGAAAGGCGCCATCTTGTGCAACTATTAGATCACGGCTCTTGCATCTTGCCACGCCTTCGGTTATAGCTGGTATTGCGAGCGCTAACCCTAATCCGGCTAACGCAATCCCTATTGCAACAGGCGGTACTTCAATAGTAGCTCCAGCTGCGGTTATTATTCCTGTTTGAAGGGGTGCAGCAGCACCAATAAGAGTGGCTGCTATTGTTGCGCCGGCACTTACACTCATGGCAGCTCCTGCCGAACTGAGCGCTCCAATGAGCACTGCGGTGGCTTGTTGCTTTGAAAGAGCACGTAATGTAACATCTTTTCCATTTACTTCAATACCACTGATACAGCACCCTGCTTTTCCGGATAATGGAGTCCTATCAGTCTTGTCGTACTTTTCGGTGTCCAAACCTTCTTTGCTTGTTGTTGCAGGCGGAACGTTGTTGTTTTCAGGACCTTTTCCAAGGCAGGCGAGCTTAATCTTAACCCTTGCGGGCTTACCCGTGAGATTTAGTATGTTCCAAGTATAAGCACTACAGTACTGTATAGAACCCATAAGAGCTATAGTCTCTATTGCCAAAGTCATATTTCTCATCATTAGTTTCTCATTAAAATTTTATTAATTTCTTTTACACCTGTAGCTTTACACCTCGTAATTTCACGCCATATATGCAGCAATATTTTTGGGAATCGCTTGGTGTTATGGAAGGAAACCCTGCTAGCCTTGTCATATTTCATAGTAATTGATCCTTGAGGCCCTGAATTTTTTGTTAATTCACTTTTACAATCATGGTTATACGGGTGAATGCGGTATACTTAAAATGCTCATACCAAGAGCATGATCTTAGAATATCAAATTTAATATTCAATTTGCAATAATATTGTTTAGCAAAACTGTGAGATGACAGGGTGCTGCATGTTGCTTAATTAAATTTTCTACCTTGAAATAATTTATAGAATTGCTATACTAATTAGAAAGAGATTAAGCTTGAGTTAATACCTGTAAAAACCCCCCAAAGTGCTTATATCTCGTTTGTTTAAATACTCATATTATGCTAAACTTCTAAGATAGAATAATTTCAGCTTTCCAGTGACGAAAGGCTTGCTTCATGGATTCAACTGCAACTCCCAACGATACAGCGCTTGATAGGATTTCCCAGCCGATACTTATTGAAGACGAGCTTAAAACTGCTTTTCTTGATTATGCTATGTCCGTTGTGGTCAGCAGGGCGCTACCGAATGTGCGTGATGGACTTAAGCCGGTACATCGTCGTGTTCTCTATACCATGCACCAGCTTGGGTTTCACTATAACAAGCCATATCACAAATCGGTTCGTGTAGTTGGTGAAGTTCTCGGTAAGTATCATCCTCATGGTGACCAAGCAGTGTATAACACCATGGTGGGCATGGTTCAAGATTTCTCTCGACGTTATCCATTACTTGATGGTCAGGGAAACTGGGGATCACTTGATGGAGATACCGCTGCCGCTATGAGGTATACCGAAGTACGTATGCAGAGGATTGCCCAAGAAATTTTGGCTGATCTTGATAAAGAAACCGTTCCTTTTGTTCCTAATTTTGACGAATCAACCGTTGAGCCGGTAATTTTGCCAAGCAGGTTACCCCAATTACTTATTAATGGTACATCCGGTATTGCCGTGGGTATGGCGACAGCGATACCTCCGCATAATCTTACGGAGATTGTTGACGCCTGTTTGGCACTGCTTAAAGATCCCGATCTTTCGGATGAGGAATTGTTTGCGTTGGTTCCGGGTCCAGATTTTCCTACCGGTGGTATTATTTGTGGACGAGCTGGAATTTTACGTGCGTATACTACAGGACGCGGTAGCCTCGTGCTGCGTGGTGTTGTTGATATCGAGGAAACTAAAAAGGGCACATCGCTTATTATCACAGAATTGCCATATCAAGTTATTAAAGCCGATCTGATTATTAAAATTGCCGATTTAGTTAAAGATAAAACTATTGATGGTATTACCAATATTCGTGATGAATCTGATAAAAGGGGCATGCGGCTTGTTATTGATATACGCCGTGGGGAGAACCCCCATGTTATTCTTAATCAGCTCTATAAATTTACACAGCTGCAATCAACAGTGAATATGCTGATGCTTGCGTTACTTGATAATAGACCACTTATATTTACGTTGCGCCATATGATACGAGAATTTTTGATGCATCGTGAAGATATTATTCTCAAGCGCACGCAGTTTGATATTAAGAAGGCCCAAGCGCGCGAGCACATTCTTGCGGGATTTATTATTGGCTTGCGTAATATTGATGACGTTGTTGCACTTATTAAAGACTCCGATTCAGCTGAAGAAGCAATTATAAGACTTAATAAGCGATTTTTGCTTTCCCCAGAACAAGGTCGTGCTATTCTTGATATGCGCTTGCATCGCTTGACAGGTCTTGAACAGGATAAAATTCATGCTGAACTTGAAGAGCTGAAAAATACGCTTACTTTCTTGCACTCGCTTATTGATGATCGTAGTAAGCTTCAGCAAGAAATTGTAAAAGAACTGCTTTTTATTAGAGAGCACTATGCAGATAGTCGTAGAACTCGCATTGAAGGTCCTTTAGATATTCTCAGTGAAGCTGATCTAATACCCGATGAGGAAGTAGTCGTCACTCTTACACGTAAAGGGTACATTAAGCGTGTGCCATTGGCTGTCTATAATGTGCAACACAGGGGTGGCAAGGGTAAAATGGGCACGGCTGACCTTGAGCAAAGTGATGACGTTATGCAAGATATTTTTGCAGCACGTACTCATGATGAGCTCTTATTTTTTACCAATCTTGGACGTGTCTATAGCCTTCAGGTATTTGAAGTTCCTGAAGCATCACGGACCGCTAAAGGCCGCGCTGTTGTTAATTTGCTTACGTTACATCCAGATGAGCATGTTGTAAAGCTTCTCTGTACACATGACCTAGAGGGTAGCTATCTCGTCATGCTTACGCGCAAGGGCATTATAAAGCGTACAGAAGCTACAGCATTTTCAAACATTCGTGTAACGGGGATTAGGGCGCTTACAGTACATGATGATGATCAATTAGTATTTTGTTCACTTAGCTCAGGTAATGGCTCTATCGTTATTGCTACAGCAGAAGGTCAAGGCATACGTTTTGATGAGAATGAAGTACGTGCTATGGGCCGACAAGCAGCTGGCGTTATTGGTATTCGCCTTAAAGATAATGATTACGTTGTTGGTATGGAGGTTGTTGCTGATGACAATAAAGATATCTTATTTGCTACACAATATGGCTATGGCAAACGTGTACGCGTTGGTGATTTTAGGGTTGCCCACCGCGGTGGTTACGGTGTTCGAACGATTCCAACAACAAAGCGTAATGGCAAAGTTATCGGTTTAGCTATTGTTACTAATGAGTCGAGTATTCTTCTCATTGATGTGTCAGGTAAGATTATTCGTCTTTCGCCAAAAGAGATACGTACTATGGGCCGTCAAGCTCAAGGAGTACGATTAATTCGACTTGATCCGGATCAACAACTAGCAGCGGTTGTAGCAGTTGATGGACAACAAGAGCTTCAATCATGTAACGTTTTGAGCGATCCTGACAATAAGCCTGACAATAAGTCTGACAATAAGTCTGACAATAAGAAGGATATTGAGGTTGTCGCATAAGCATACGATTCTTCATTTGTCGCTTATCCCCTCTATCGGACCGGGAACTATTGAGCGACTTGTCCAGTCTTTGTCCTTACGTGATATAGAGCACCTCTATCGGGTACATGCACATGATCTGCATGTTCAATGTTCAGTATCACGCGATGCTGCTGATCGTATTGTTAAAGGGCTGGCCGATCGTTCACTTCTTGAGCAAGAGCTTGAGCTTATTGAGCAGTATGCTGTTCAGTGGACAACTATCTATGACGAGGATTACCCCCACAATCTTGCCGCAATTCACCTTCCGCCATCTGTAGTATACTGGCAGGGCCGACCACCGGCTTTCTATACCCATGCGATAGCTTTTGTAGGATCACGCAAGGCAACACAGTATAGCTATTCGGTACTTAAGTATCTCATTCCCGAACTTGTTAATCAGGGATATGGCACTGTTAGTGGTGGTGCCCTTGGTGCAGATAGCATGGCGCATACGGTGACGCTTGAAGCTCGTGGTAGCAGTCTTGCTGTTATTGGCTCAGGATTACTCAGGCCCTATCCGGCCTCCAACAAGCCATTATTTCAAGCGCTACGTGAGCATAATGGAACCGTAATGAGCTGTTTTCCCCTGAGCATGGGGGCTTTGCCGGGAAATTTTCCTGCACGAAATCGTATTATTGCGGGATTAAGTTCAGCGTGCATTGTAACACAAGCAGCGCTTGAAAGCGGAGCCCTTATCACGGCGTATTATGCTCTTGAGCAAGGTCGTGAAGTTGGTGCGGTACCTGGCTCTATTCATGATGAGCTTAGCGGTGGGTGTCACAAGCTTATAAGTCAAGGTGCACTTATTGTTACCCATGCTAACGATATCCTTGCTGCTTTGGGCAAATCTCTGGATGTGCTCAGCAAGAGTTCAAAAAAACCTGTTCGGCTTGGTGAACACATTAGTGAACAAATTAGTGATCCGGTTATCGAAGCTTGTCGCATGCCAAAGGCATTTGATGAGCTGCTTGAGGCCACTGGGTTACCCGTGGATCAATTGCATGAGCGCTTATTTGCCTTGCATTGTGATGGGTATATTGAGCAGAATTTTATGGGGCTTTGGTGCGTACGCTTACCTCTAAGCTCATAGGCAGTTCTTAATGGGCACTTCTTATTGTGCCATTTTTGCTATAATAAGACTTTTTTTGTATACTATAAAGTAATTGAGCGTTATATACTCACCTCATCAAGCATGTGGTGAGCAAAAAATATCAGGAAGCACTATGCCAGTACCAAAACGTAAAACGTCTAAATCCCGTCGTGATAAGCGACAATCTACTAAGTTTCTTAGACCACAAGCCATTACGATGTGTAATAATTGTGGCCATCCATTACTACCTCATCAAGCATGCGAAAGTTGTGGGTTTTATAAGGGTATAAAAGTTATCACTACTAAAAGAGATCGGTTAGTCAAGCGAGGCGAAGTGCGGCAGGTACAAGCACAACGTCAGGCACAACGCCATGAACAGCACAACCCAGAAGGCTCTTCTCCAGCGTAGCCTCATTTCTGTCATTTATAATGAGTATGGAGTAGTACAATGACATTAGCGTCACGTATAACGCAGGTAACATCATCTCAAAAATTTCTTCGGGGCTTGCTTGTTGGTGGTGGCGGAGCACTAGTGCTTGCTCTTGCTGGCGGTCTTTACTACCGTAATACCGTTACACAGGCAGCACGTGCACAAAAAGCATTTTCCGATACGTTTGAAGCATTTGAGAAAGCCCTTAGTGCTGAGAATAACCCAGATGCTTTGCGGGAGATAGAGCAAGCGTGGGCTACAGGATCTCTGCTGTATGCTAAAACACCCTTGGCTCCTTATTTTCGTGCATTTCAAGCAGAAACACTTTTGAGAGAGGGCAAAACTGCTGAAGCTCGACGACTTATGCATGAGATGCTGGACACGCTTTCTCATAGCTCACCCCTCTATTATTTGTATGCGCTTAAGACAGCACTTATGGACAGTGATGCTCAAGATCAGACAACGCATGAAGCAGGATTACAAGCACTCACTGCTTTGGCAGAAGACCAGCATAATCCTCAGCGCGATATAGCACTCTATAATCTTGGTTATGTCAGCTGGATGGCAGGTGATTATGAACAAGCACAAAAAATATGGGCACGCTTAATTCGTGAAAGTGGTTCATCTTCTCCTTGGGCAGGCATGGCGCAATCAAAGCTCTCGCAGCTTTTTCAAAATCCAGCACACATACTATCCCCCTGAATAAGCCGTGAGTATAAGCCATGAGTAAGCAGATACGTGTTCGTTTTGCTCCGTCGCCAACAGGATATTTGCATATTGGTGGTTTACGTGCCGCACTCTTTAACTGGTTATTTGCTCGCCATAATCACGGTGTATTTTTACTGCGCATTGAAGATACTGATCTTGAGCGTTCAAGACCAGAATATACTCAGGCAATACTTGATTCTCTTGCATGGACTGGTATTATGCCTGATGAGCCACCCGTTATTCAGTCAACACGTCTTGACGCGCATAAGAGAGTTGCTCAAGAGTTACTTAATAAAAATTTTGCGTATCGATGTTACTGTAGCCCCGAAGAGCTGCAAAAACGTTTAGGTGTAAATGCTGCCGAGGGAGAGGGTTATGCCACGTATGATCGTCGTTGCCGTGACATTCAGCCTACCTATGGTTATCACGATCAGCCCTTTGTTGTGCGATTTAAGATACCACATGATCGTGTAGAAATTGTTTTTGATGACCTCATACGAGGTCCAGTGCGGTTTGCACTCGATCAACTTGATGATTTCATTATCCTGCGCTCCGATGGCATGCCTACCTATAACTTCGTTGTCGTTGTTGACGATGCTGCTATGCGTATTTCGCACGTTATTCGAGGTGAAGATCACATCTCTAATACCCCCAAGCAGATTTTACTGTATCAAGCATGTGGCTTTGATGTTCCTTATTTTGCGCATTTGCCACTTATACTGGGACCTCACGGCAACAGGTTAAGTAAGCGGGATGCTGCAACTGCTGTTACTGATTATAAGCATGCTGGATTTCTGCCCGATGCTTTATGCAATTATCTTGTGCGTCTTGGTTGGTCGCATGGCGATCAAGAAATATTCACTCAAGATGAACTTATACGGTACTTTTCTTTGGATGAAGTTGGCAAAAAAAGCGCCATATTTGATATTAAGAAGCTTGAATGGATGAATGGTGTGTATATACGTCAGACATCGCCTGATAAGCTGTTAGACTATATGCTTGCTCAGGTTAACCCTCTTTTACAAACAGTTCTCATGAATTGGACGCATCAGCAGATTATAAGGTTAATTCAGTTATATCAAGACAGAGTTACGACACTCAAAGAACTTGAATCCGAGTTGAAGGATCTTTATGCTGGGCCTCAGGGTCTAACATCCTATACTACGACTGATACACATGTTGCGCATGCTCTTGCATTAGCTATTGAGCGGCTTGAGCATGATATGGTATTTTCACATGAAAGCACAGCGGCAATTGTAAAAGCTGTCTGTATTCAAGATGGTTTAAAGCTTGGGCAACTTGCTCAGCCCATTCGCCAGGTGCTCACTGGTAAAACTGCAAGTCCGGGGATCTTTGATCTTTTAGCAGTGCTTGGCAAGCAGGAAAGCCTTAATCGCTTGAAAGTGTTTAAAAAATTAACTCAGTGAGGGCGTATGAATTATGGAATGCTCTTTCCAGGCTATGGCAGCCAGTTTGTTGGCATGGGAAAGGAGCTGTACGATAACTCACGATTGGTACAGGAATATTTTGAGGAAGCATCTAATTGCTTGGGCGTGAATTTTGTTAAGTTGTGCTTTGCTTCATCTGAGCTAGAATTAAGTCGAATCGAGCACGCTTATCCTGCCATTTTTTTGCTTGGTGCTTGCACTGCAGCATTATGTAAAGAGGCTGGTATTGTACCAAGGTCTGTTTTTGGGTATGGCATTGGCATATATAGTGCCCTGTTTGCCGCTGGCAGTATTAATATGCCTGATGGCTTGTATTTACTTAAAAAGTTAGCACAGGTATATACTGAACTAACTGAAAAGCACACTGATATTGGTGCGCGTCGTATTCAAGGGTTGTCCGAGCGTACGCTGCGCCAGCTCTGCAAACAGCCCCTCATAATAAGTTCTACTGTGGATCCATCTGAGTTTACGGTTGTTGGGGTACATCAAGCTCTTCACGAGCTTGATCGAGATGTTCGAGGCATAGGTGCTTCAGCACGTGAAATAACCACCGATGGCATACTTTTTGGTCCTTGGTCACAAGCAGTGGTAGAGCACTTTGCTATGTACCGAGAGAAAGTTGACATTAAAGATCCACAGGTTCCGCTTGCTTGTGATGTGACTACTGCGCTTATACGCGATGGCATAGCCGTTACAGATCTCATACGTAAGCTTATATGTCGACCGTTACGATGGGATGCAGTATACGCTCACATTAAAACATGTGATACTCTTATTATGCCTGCACCAGTCTCTTCTATGAAACCTGTACTTCAGAAAGCTTATTCTCCTCAGCCACTTTTCATGATTGAAAAGCTTAGTGATATTGAAGATCTTCTTGTCAATTCTATAGTATCGTAATATCGTAAGGAAACTAATTATGCCTTTTGACCGTACCAGCACCAGCTCTAAAGTTATTGAGATTATAGCTGAGCAGCTTGGTGTTAAAAAAGACGCTATTCATGAAGACGACACACTTGAAAGCTTAGGGGCTGACTCTCTTGATCGTGTTGAAATTGTTATGAAGCTTGAGGAAGAGTTTGGTATTGAAATTAATGATACTGATGCCGATAAGCTAACAACTGTCAATCAGGTTATTGACTACGTTACTAGTTTACGCAAAAAATAGATTGTTAAAAAAGGCTCGGTGTATACCGAGCCTTTTTGCTAGTTTTGTTTGCTGTAGGTGCGCGGGTTACGCTAGTACGAGAAGCCGCCCTTGAACCATACGCCCCATTTGTCGATGCTGCAGCAGCGACAACGATCAGCAAATTCTATTTCACCACCTATGCCAACAAATGGTTCAATCCATTCACACTCACACCAGCTATAGTCTACATAGGCAAAAGCTTTATGTGTAAGATAGCTTGGGGATGCGCCAGATCGAAGGTCAAGATCTTTTGTTGATACGTAGACCGGAGCTGGTTGACCATCAACTTCAGAATCTTGTGCAATTACAAGCTGTGAAAGCGGTGTATGTGGTTCTGCTGGGCTTGAGTAGTCAAGTCCAACTTCACCTGTTGCAGTATTTTCAAGAAAGACAGCGTTATCTACGGTACCACGACCGGTAATGGTTGCATTACTTTCAGTAGCATTAAGCAGTGTATGGGTTCCTGTCAAGCCAATGCCAGGAATATGGTTGCGTGCGCTTACACCTGATCTACCAGCGATACCAAAGTGACGTCGATTATTGCATCGTTGTGATTCAGAGTCGTCGTTGTCAGTTTCACAGAAAATGTAAGGGTTGATTCTGTTGCAACGACCTATATGTGAACGACTTTCTTGGACGCGACAGATTTTTTCTCTGCTACGGCCATAGACGTTGTAACCAACGCCAGCTGTCCAGCCACAATGGCGATAGAGAAGCTGAACCAATGCTTCACCTTGTACGTCAATCTGTACGTCGACATTACGTGTGGTAAAGTCAACTGCACTGATTAAGTTGCCAGTAAAGCGATTGCAGGCGTCAAATTCTTTCAACAGTAAGAAACGGCTGAAGCAACCATTCTTTCTAAAGTCAAAAGTACGTTGTTCACACTTTTTGAACAAGTGTGTCGCATAGCCATCGAACCAGAGATAAAGGCTATGGTCATCACTGCAGTTCCAGACTTCCCAGCTTCCTTGAAGACCACCTCCAAGTTCCCAGTGCTTACCGGTATCGGTAATTGGTGAGAAGAGGCGATGTGCTTGTGAACGGTGGTGTGCCGTTGGTGCAACTGCCAAGAGATAAGCGCTAATTTGATAGGTATCGCAGTTCCAGAAGTTCCAACCTAAGATTAAGTCAAGATTAGCAAGATCGGTACGTGTTTGGCGACCAAAGCAGAATTGGCTAAAATCTGAGACTGATCGTTTATTGCCAAACGTAAAGCTGCCGCCCAATGCTTGATCGAGGCTATTCGTTGATTGAGCTGGTCCCTCGCTAAATTGGGTTGGAGGGAAATCGTGACCATTTTCAATGGTTCTGCAATCATTACACTGGTTTGCATGAAGCTTCCAACGACTGTAAACGATCGGAGCGTTGATACGGAAGTACCAACCATCGAGCCAATCACAGTAGTTTGCGCCTTCGATCATTAAATTGAGATCCCAAATGAAATTCTCAATGCGAGGGCAGAAGCATATATTGGCGCTGGTATAAGGAGATAAGCCAAAAGTATCGGCTAAGAAGTCAGTACTACCCCTGTTCTTAACGTTGCTACCCGTGAACCTGATACAGTTTTTTCGGCCCGCACCGTTGTCAAAATTGCCTTCGTTGCCGCAATTATTACCTTTGTTACCAAAGCCAAAGAAGCATCGATTTATTTTCTCTGGCCTACGTGTACGTTCATATTCAAACGTCCATGCAAAGTCAAAGCAACGTGGCTCTCCATTTGGCAAGAAGAAGCGCAGGAAATTAGCATTTGAGTCTTGACGTGCTAAGTTACGGCCAACGGGACGTGGAAGTATGAATGTATGGCAACGTCGGCAGTCCCTGCCGCTTGAGCAGCTTCCACAGTCTGAATTACAATCTGAGCTACATTCAAAGCTTCGTGATTCGCAACAGCTGTCATTGCTGAAACTGCAATCAGAGAAGCCAGAACATTCCGATTCGGATCTGCAATTGGATCTGCCATTGCCGCAATCAGAACAGCCTGATTCAAAGCTACAGGAATTACAGCTACCGCTAAAGCCACTGCCTGTGTTCCTTCCACCACCGCCACAGCAACCACGGGTCGTCTCATCACCGCTTGCTATGGCTGCTAATGGAGAGAGCAGCAGCGCAAAATATAAAAATGATTTGATGAGTTGTTTCATCTAAGTACTCCTTTTCATATGAACTGAACTCGATTAACGTAAATCGAGAAACAACCGATATGCGGGGGGCTTCCCCGTATGGTAGGCAACCGCACCTACTGTGATGTTAAGAAATAATTGTGCGCTTACTCCCTCCTTTCGCTTGTATACATTGACCCTTTGATAGGCAATGAGTCTCTATTATTGGTGTATAATCTAGTCAAAAGATTTTGAGATTGCAACATTTGATCGCATTAACCTTAAAAATTGCATGAAAAAGTTCTTAAAAGGGGCAAAACTCATACTCTCTGTGTTGCAAAGCTTCAATGGTGCTCAATTTTAAACCATCCATTTTTTTATTGAACGATCTTTGAGCGATAGTGTATCATAATTTTTAAAAGAGGAGACATGCTATGTATCTACGCGCATGGTTATTTCATTCAATAGTAAGAGTCATAGGTGCTTTTTTAGTGCTTGGGTTGGGCATATGCATACTTATAGCACTTGCAACCTATCATCATCGAGCACCGTCGTTCTTATTCACAACGACCCAGGCATCGTATTATTACCCGTCTTATTACATAATTACCCTGGGAGCAAGTGTTATATACTTCTTTGGTTATGCTGGCAGTATGCTTATCCCTCTGTGTTTTCTCAGCGCTTCTCTTATATTGGGCAGGCGTTTATGGTCCGATGAATGGGATCGTGTTCTAGCTGGTATATGTTGTATGCTTGTATGGGCTACGTTAAATAGTGCGCTTGATTATGAAGCCTATACGGGCGTATATCCGGGAGGCTATTGTGGCTTCTATCTTAAGCGTTATATCTTTTCTATGCTTGACTATAACCTCGGTATGCTTCTACTATCGGCGCTGCTCTGGATATCAGGTATTCTTATACTACGCTTATGGTGGGTTCAACCCTTGTTTGCTGTTATACCCCATACTCGTTGTATGTCTAGTATGAACATTATCTATAATCGCATGCCACATCTTTTACGCATGGGAGTACTCCTAAAAATTAAAAAGTTTTTTATGCGCCTGTTACATATTTCACCAACTGCTCATGATGAATTTGAAGAACTGGTACGTGAGAGTATCGCTGAGCATTACTCTCAAGAGTCTTCACTAATACGTATCTATGAGGACCCTTTCTGGCAAGAATGTCTTGTGGCAGAGCACAGAAGCAAGAAATCTAATGCCAAAGCGTATGTTTCACAATGGGCTCCGCCTGCATCTTCACCTGCGCCCGGACATAATCGTCATTCCCCGAATTTAAAGCAGAGACTTTGGTAGTTTTCTTTTTTTGAATTCTTTCAATAGCTTCTTGAATCTTGGTACTAGTATCCTGAAGCTCTTCTCGTAAATCTTCAACAATATTAGGGCTAGCACCAAGATTTTGCAAAGTCTCAGGTGTCAAGCCTCCTAAATAATTCTTGTACTCTTGTGCAATAGCGTTGATTTGTAAAAGGGCTGCTTCAAGATCGTCTTGATTTATAATAGAACGTTGGGCATTTCTACGCATTTCTTGTAAACTTTCTATAATAGTACTAAAAGTTTCAAGCCCCTCTCTGCCACTTAAAATTCTATTCCAAGCATTCTTTGCATTTTCAGAAAGCTTGCCTAAGCCAAGCCCATAGCGCAGATCAAGAACTTGAACAGGGTTTTCTACCAATGCGATCACCGATGCTATTCTATTTTCCAACCTATGCAACTTATCTAGCTTTTTGAGCACCTCTATAATACTTTTCTTAAGGCCATCATAAAATTCCTTGTTAGAAGCTTGAAGCTGCTTGATAGATGGGTCTGATAATATCTGCTCAATTTTTGCTGCTTCGTCTTCATGCTTTTTAGCAGCTTCTTGAAGTTCTTTTTCAAGTGCATGTAGTTGTGAAGTCTCTGGATATGTTTGAAGTTCTTTAATAGCTTTATTGAGCCGTTCAGTACTATTTCTTCTGGTATCTTGAATTTCAGCATTAAGCTTTGCCAAGTTAATGGACACTGCAAGACCTGGTTCTAGCTCTGTAGTGGCAGTTGTGCTCAGCTTTGGAATCTCGAGTTGTGCAGGTCTGCGCCCAAACACAATAGTACCAGGGGCTGAAGGTCCAGATGTGGTAAGTGATGGAAATTGACTAGCTAGAGTGCTTAAAAGCTCTGAACCTGTTTTGCGTAATTTTTGTGCATACTCTTGAAGTTGCTCTGCAAGAGATGGCCCCTGCTCGGGTGTTAGTTTGGTTGGAGGAAGAGGTGGGGGCTGCGGTGCGCCTGCCAAGCCCTCACTAATAGATTGCTCCAATTCTTCGGCACGTTTTAAAAGTTCCTCTATATCACTTGGAGGCTGTTCTGGAGGAGCTACCGACATTACTGGCAACACTGGACCAACAGGAGCCACCGGTAATACAGGGGCAACTGGTGCAACTGTGGGAGCTTGTTGGAAAAATTCAGCAAATGCATGCCTAAGGGCCTCAACTCCTGTGATGCTTAAAGTAGAAGCCAATGGCTGCTTAGTGCTTTGGATTCCGGTTGCTATAAAGTTTGTCAGAGTATTCCATAGGCTTGGGCTTGTGTCATGTATAAGCTTTGCTATCTTTTCAGCAGGTGGCTGGAGTTCTTTAAGATAGCGTTGCCCCCGATTTGCCAACTTCTCATCATAAGGAATATTGTTTTGCCTATACAAAGCATGAACAGTTGCTAAATATTTAGTGGCAGATTCACTGTGCTTAAGTTGATTATATGCCCCATGCTTGGCATCTGCAAGCTCAAGTAAATAAACTTTTTTATGCCCGGCTCCAACAAGACCAGCATAAAGTAATCGAGAGCTATTGATAGGAACTACGTTATCATTCCTTGAGTGGACAATAAGTATAGGGGTGTTAAGAGTAGCTTTGCCTAGTGTTTCAGCTGTGATGCCCATAGGGGATTCGGCTATAATAGCTTTTAAACGATAGAGTGGGGTTGATCGGGTTGAGGCATCGCGTAAGGCTAGCCCAGCACCGTGAGACAGGCCTATAATAACCACTCCGTCATGAGAGCTTTTTGCTGGATTAAGAGCATTTCTGACCTGAGCATAAGCACCCTCTAAAGCCAGCGTATCAAGAGGGCTTGTATGATCTTGAGGAAAGCGAACAACTTTATAGGGCTGTGTTGTAATAATAGACCAGTTCGGGTCAGTCTTGCCTGCATAAGAATCAGCAATGCTTGGATCGTCCGATATATCCGGTACAAAAAGAAAATGCGCTTCAAGCTGTCCATGTAGCTGTGCTAGAGGGAATAACAGGAAAAAAATACTGTATATTCCATATAGGATAACCTTCATTCTGCCATACTCCTAGCTAGAGCTTCTTTTAGCGCCTCAAGTACCTCAATTGATTGATTAAGCTTATGGATTCGTTGTTTCCTTATTAATTCATTGATAGTTGCGTTTTTGAAGTATTTTTCTCTTAATTCAGTTAAGCTGTCCTGGTTATTATCTGCGAAATTCATGATTGCTCCAAGTGCAGTTATACGATCAGCTCTATTTTTTACTGATGTAACAGTTATGTTTCCTGCTTCATAGAGATAGTTAATGCCCCTCAAAAGGGTACGCATATCCAGGACTTTTGTTTCAGATAGAGTTTCTGTTAAAAAATCGTTAATCGTTTTTTGCGCTTTATCGAGAAGTGCTTGTAGATCAAAATTATATTCTTGTTGAAGCTTATGATAAAAAGCAGCTTCTTCTTGGGCACTTGTTAATTGTGGTTCTGGAGGGGCTTCAGGAGTAATTAATGAGTTTTGTAGTTCACGAAGATTTGATAACTTAAGTTCGGCGTCGTTTAGGTAGCTGCTAATAGTTTCATAGCCTTCTTCATAAGAAGAACGTAATATTTCTGCCTGTTCACGAGCATTTTTTATTTGCGTCTCGTATGACTTTATAGCGTGATTGAGGGCATTGAGAGCATCGATACGTGAGCTCAAAGATTTTTGGGCTTCTTGTGTTGCTTTAGCAATAGCAGTATATGCTTTGCTTATCCCATTATTTATGCCTATTAGCAGTAGTCCAAGTTTAATTGTTTCTTCAAGATGTATGAGGTCACGTAAGTCCTGCCTTGCGGTTTTGATCTGAGAGCTAATAGTTTGATAGCCTTCTGGGTATGAACGTTCTAGCCGTTTTATTTGTTTTTCGATTTTTTCTACTTCATCTTGGTATTGATTGCGGATTGCTTCAAGCTGTACGATAAGCTGGTTAAGCTCTGCTGTTATTTCTTCTTGTTTTTCAAGTAGACTTGGTACTTGTGTTGCTTGCTTGGATTGTTGTACTATTTCTTTAAATGCGTGTGAAGCCTTTTCAACATGGTCTTTAATTTCACCATCAATCTCTACTAATCTTATTGAACTACTATGGCCAGGCTTTTCTTGCTGTAACTCTAAGATTTTAAATTCATCCTGCAATAGTTTGAGATCCTCATTCAAGAGAGATTGTAACGGGCGAGTTAATCCCCGCCTGTTCAAGGTTGCAATAATTTGAGGATTGTTTAACGCTTTGAGATACCGATTTACTTCAGCATCAAGTACTAACACTATCGCTAAAAGAGTATTTTTATCTGATGTCCATGATGCAGTAAGGTTAGTATAAAATTGCCGTAGTATTGCTATAGATTTATTAAGGAATGCCCCCCGTTCTCTACCTTCTAGTACTTGACCCAGAGCATTTTCAGTATCAAGCACGACTTGTAGTGCTTGGGCAACCCAATAGAGCCTTTGCACATTAGCAGCTGCTTGATTTAGCGTTGACTGTATTACGGGATCCAGGTGTTCTTGTGGCGTGAGCGGGCTTGTTGCCTGCTGTATTGCATTTTCTAGTCCCTTAGAAGTTGTATTAATTAATTGTACGAGCTCTTCGAGTTTTTTCTTAATGCTTTGTCGAGGTTCTGTACGGGAATTTAATGCTGCTGTTGCATCAACTAGAGTTTTATCAATAAGCGTTGAAGCTGCAAGTCCCATAGTTGGCAAGGCTTTTAATGCAGAAGCTAACGTTTCTCGTGCAGAAGGTACTGGAGGTTGCACACTAATAGTTGAAGGTCGGCCAGGTAGTGCTACTGCATGAGGCAAGGAACCTTCGCCAAAAAAGGGTAGTTGCTTTAACCAATTTCCCGACGTCAACTCTGCAGCTGGAAGAGCTTGGGGTTGCTCGGCTGGAGGCTGTGGTGCAGGTGGTTGAGCGGGTGCTGCAGGAGCTACCGGCGCTTCTGGCACAGCCGGAGGAGCTGGACGGAAAAATTCAGCAAATGCGTGCCTAATGGCTTCAAATCCTATAATGCTTAAAGTAGAAGCCAATAGTTCTCGTGCGCTTGGGTTTCCGGTTGCTATAAAGTTTGCTAGAGTATTCCAGAGGCTTGGACTCGTGTCATATATAAGCTTTGCTATCCTTTCAGCAGGTGGCTGGAGTTCTTTAAGATAGCGTTGCCCCCGATTTGCCAACTTCTCATCATAAGGAATATTGTTTTGCCTATACAAAGCATGAACAGTTGCTAAATATTTAGTGGCAGATTCACTGTGCTTAAGTTGATTATATGCCCCATGCTTGGCATCTGCAAGCTCAAGTAAATAAACTTTTTTATGCCCGGCTCCAACAAGACCAGCATAAAGTAATCGAGAGCTATTGATAGGAACTACGTTATCATTCCTTGAGTGGACAATAAGTATAGGGGTGTTAAGAGTAGCTTTGCCTAGTGTTTCAGCTATAATGCCCATAGGAGATTCGGCTATAATAGCTTTTAAACGATAGAGTGGGGTTGGTCGTGTTGAGGCATCGCGTAAGGCTAGCCCGGCACCATGGGATAGGCCTATAATTACAACACCATCGTTAGAGTTTTTTGCTTGATTAAGAGCGTTTCTGACCTGAGCATAGGCACTCTCTAAAGCCAGCGTATCAAGCGTGTTTGTATGATCTTGAGGAAATCGAACGACCTTATAGGGTTGTGTTGTAATAATGGACCAGTTCGGGTCAATCTTGCCTGCATACGAATCAGCAATGCTTGGGTCACCTGGTATATCGGGAACAAATAGAAAGTGTGCCTCTGGCTTCCCTTGTGCTTGAATTATATAAAAGGGTAATACAAGAGCACTAGCTAAAGCTCGAGTTATAGAGACATGTATTTTGATTCTCAACGGGTGTCTCCAATTTTTTATAGTATTTATTTTTACAAATTTAATGAATAATAACACTATTATGATTATAGTATATACGTGCTACTCAATGCAAGAGAAATTTGAAAAACAAAAAATAGTATTATTATTATATTTTTTGTTAATGAGTATACTACTCTATGAACAAAGGCCTTAAAATTGAGTGCAGGCTTGTCAGGCAAGTTGGTCAAAGCCAAATGTGTGTACTTCTCAGCAATTTTTTAAGTGGCTTTATACCTAGCCTAATCCGTAAATCCTTAACTCAGCGATGTGAATTGCCTTTGAGATAAGCTTTTTAACTGATTAAGATCCTTTAATGTTTTTTGTAAATTTTGCATTTGTGTGTCATAGAACAATTTATTAGAAAGTGCTAAAGGTGCTATTTCATTTTCAATCTTTTTTGCCTCATTTTCATAGTCATTAAATGTTTTTTGAGCAGTTAATTGAATATTCTTGAGTAGCCACTCGGGATTTTTCGATCCAAAGACTTGACTAAGTTGGTCAGTTAGAGATTGTTTAAAAACTTCTATGTTTTTGTTAAGTGTCTGCAAAGCAATCTCCGTAAGGCCTTCTTTTATGTTTTTTTGTAACCTAGTGTGTAATGTATCGAGCAATTGAACAGTCTGGGCTATCTCATGATCAGCTTCTATTGATGCTCTTTGTTGTTCATCTATTAATTTTTGTAAATTTGTCCTATAAAATTTCACAAGGATATCAATTATATGAAGCGCAAAATTACGATCAGCTATAGTGGTTATTGATTTCATAGCAGTCATTTGAAGCCTTCCTAGGTAAGTTGGAATAAGCGTCAGAGCAATTCTCAGGCGCTTTCCTTCTAGCACATCCTTGAGGATTTGGTTGACATGTTCGAAAGCAGCTCCAAGGTTAACGTTATACCCTTCTTGTATACGCACGAGCTTTTGATTTCGTAACAGTCCAGCAATAGTTGCTTGAGCGTTGACGCTAAGTTCATAGAGCTTAAGTGTACCGGCTATTTCTTCTCCAAGACTAACAAGTTGCGTTAAGGCGTTTTTGATGGTGTTTATTGAACTTATAAGCTGATCATACAGTGCCTTATTTGAAACTTGGAGATTTCTAGTGGATGGATTTTGGAGTGTTTGCTCAATCTTGGTTGCTTCATCTCTATAGTGCTGGATCGTTTCTTCAAGCTCTTTTTCAAATATATGCACGAGTTTAAGTCGAGGGAGCTGGGGAGATTCTTGAAAATGTTTAATAGCTTTATTAAGTTCTTCAATACTATAGTTTGTGGTATCTTGAATATCAGCATTGAGCTTTGCTAGAGCAACGAGTATATCAAAACCAGGCAATGCTTCTTGCGTTACTATACCAAGTTGAGGTACATTGAGCTTTGTGCGGTGAACGCCTATTACTATAGTTCCAAGCTCGGAGGGTCTATCTGTACTAAACGATGGCAACTGAGAGCTTAAAACATCTAAAAGAGTTGAGCTTCTATCACGTGTGGTTTTCGCATAGTCATCAAGTTGCTTTTGTACTGATTGCCATAGTGTTGGGACATTGCCAGTAGGAGGTTGTGCTGCTTCAGGTGCGATGTTTTTTGGTAACTTTGGTACCTCTTGTTTGGCTGCTTGTTGTATTACCTTTTCTACCCTGACGATCTCAAATGCTGCTGGTTGTTGTGGCGATAGTAGTTGCTTAATCGAGTTAATAAGAAAATTAATCATGGGTAATCCAATAGCCGTTATAAGGCTTATCAGCGTTGTAAGCGAACTTTGATCAACAAGTTTGACAATGCTTTCAGGTGTTGGTTGAGATTCTTGAAGGTATTGTTCGCCTTCATCTGCTAAGGTTTTATCATACGGAATAGTATTTTTTCGATAAAAAGCATGCACTGTCGTAAGATACTTGCGAGCACTGCTGTGCTCAGGCCTATTGTATGCCCCATGTTCACCCTCTTCAAGCTCAAGCAGATAAGCATTACGGTGTCCTGATGCAATAAGCCCAGCGTAGAGCAATCGAGAGCTATCGATAGGAACTACGTTATCATTGCTTGAGTGGACGATAAGTATAGGGGTATTAAGAGTGGCTTTTCCTAAAGCTTCCGGAGTAATGCCCATAGGAGATTCGGCTATAATAGCTTTTAAACGATAGAGTGGCGTTGGTCGTGTCGAAGCATCCCGTAAGGCTAGCCCCGCGCCATGGGATAGGCCTATAATAACCACGCCGTCGTGAGAGCTTTTTGCTGGATTAAGAGCATTTCTAACCTGAGCATAGGCATTCTCGAAAGCTAGCGTGTCAAGCCTTTCATTATGATCATGAGGGAATTGGACAACTTTATAGGGCTGTGTTGTAATAATGGACCAGTTCGGGTCAGTCTTGCCTGCATAAGAATCAGCAATGCTTGGGTGACCTGGTATATTAGGAACAAATAGAAAGTGTGCTTCTGGCTTTTCTTGTGCTTGGATTATATAAAAGTGTAACACAAGAGCACTAGTTAAAGCTCGAGCTATACAGACATATATTTTTATCTTCACAAGTATCTCCAGTTTTTTTATAGTATTATTTTTAATAAGATTAATAAAATAATATAGTTCAATTACGATTATAGTATATACATACTGCTCAATGCAAGAGAAATCTGAAAAAAAACAGAAAAATAGTATTATTATTATGCTTCATTATGAGTATACTACTCTATGAACGAAGGTCTCAGAATTGAGCGTGGGCTTGATCTTGAGTTTTACGACCTTTTTTGTATATTTTTGTTGACAAATGTAAAAAATAAAGCCATTTTTTTCCTCATATTGAAAATGGTTTAACAGAGGTGCTTTTAGGCATGGAGAAGATCAATGAGTTTTGATCAGCAATTTTTTAAAAAGGTACTACCTGACGTTTTATTGCTTGGTGCAGGAATCCCTGAGTCTTTTATATGCTCAGTCGATTCTCGAACTCTTAAGAAAGGAGAAGTATTTGTTGCTCTTAAAGGTGAGCATCAAGATGGGCATGCATTTGTTGCTGATGCAGTGGCAAATGGAGCAGCGGGGCTTATTATTGCTCAGGATAAACAAGAGTGTTTAACCAGTCTGGATCTGCCAGTACGTAAGGGCTTGTTTATTGCTTGCGTGCCCAACCCTTATGATGCACTTATCAAGCTTGCGACAGCATGGCGTACTCAATTTACCTATCCAGTTATTGGCATTACCGGCTCATTGGGCAAAACGTCAACGAAAGAATTGCTTGCTCATATTATGCAACTTCAGGGTAAAAAATTTATCGCTTCAGCTGGGACGCAAAATACAATGATTGGAGCTGCACTCAATATTTTAAAGATGCGCTCCGATCACGAGGTAGCAATTTTTGAAATGGGTATTAGCAAACGTGGAGAAATGGCACAATTGGCAGCAATGCTGCGTCCCACGACTGCGCTTATTACCGCCATTGGTCATAGCCATATGGAGGGCTTGGGCTCACTTGTAGATATTGCTGCAGAGAAACGAGATATCTTCAAATTTTTTACTGAAGAAAGTATCGGTATTATTAATGGTGATCAGCCTATTTTGTCGACGATATCCTATAGGCATCCTATTATTAAGTTTGGCTGTAAAACCGTCAATCAAATACAAGCACGTAAGATTCAATCGAATGGATCCCAAACGCAATTTATACTTAAATTATATAGAGAGCGCTATCGCATTGTATTGCCGACAAGCCATACCGGCCGTGTCATGAATGCTCTCGCTGCTGCTTCTTTAGCTCATGTTTTAAATATACCACATGATATAATCATTAAGGGCATACAGGCGTCATTGGTTGTTCCTGGACGATTTGAGCGACGAACAATTAAGCAATCAAAAGGATTGCTTATTGACGATTGTGCTAATGCAAATCCTGAAAGTATGAAAACAGCTTTGCTTGCTTTTGAAAAGCTTGAATCAAAAGGGCAAAAAATTGCAGTATTAGGTGATATGCTTGAGCTGGGTGTAACCAGCCCTTTTTGGCACCGCCAGTTAGGTAGGCTGTTGCGCAAAGTTCCTTCACTTCAGCATATACTATTGGTTGGAGATTACGTAAAATGGACCAAGAAGACTGCTCCTGTAAGTATGACTGTCGAGCTTGTTCCAACATGGAAAGAAGCTATTGAATGTTTAGAGAAGCGACTTGATCGTGAATCGGTTGTTCTTGTTAAAGGCTCGCGTAATGTAGGACTCGATAAACTTGTCGATAGCGTTACGGTGCGTGAATAATACCTGTCGGTACGGCTTGAAAGGGATGGTGGGTCACTCCCTCCCTTCAACTGAGCTAGAGGTTGAGATGAACAGCGTAGATGTAAAATCATATCATACAAGCGTATTAGTATCTGAAGTCATTAGGTACATGGCTCCAAAGCCACATGGTGTTTACGTTGATGCTACATTTGGCGGTGGTGGCCATACCAAGGCACTTCTGGATACTGAGCCTACCTGTAAAGTTATCGCTATCGATTGGGATGAGCGTGCTCTCGAGCTTAATGCTCCAAGCTTTGAGCAGCAATATCCCGGGCGTGTGACGTTTATATGGGGTAATTTTGCTCATATAGCACGGCTTTTAAAGAAAGCGGGTGTCGCTCATGTCGATGGTGTACTTGCTGATTTTGGAACATCTCAATTTCAAATTTTACATCGACCAGGATTATCGTTTGCTCTTGATACCCCTTTAGATATGCGTATGTCACCAGGCCACCATAAAATAACAGCTCGTGACATCGTTAATAAAGCACCTGAGCGTGAGCTTGTACGTATATTTCAGGAGTATGGCGAAGAACGTTTTTCACGTACTATTGCACGAGCAATTTGTGAAGCACGATTGGTAAAACCTCTACGGACAACACGTGATCTTGTTGCTCTTATAGAGCGCAGCATTCGGGTATATCCACGGCGTATTCATCCGGCAACACGGGTATTTCAAGCGTTACGTATTGTGGTAAATAAAGAATTAGATGCCATCAAGAGCTTTTTGCCGCATGCATTCGAGCTTCTTAATCCAACAGGCCGCTTGATATGTATTAGCTTTCATTCGCTTGAAGACCGCATGGTTAAGCGCTTTTTTAACGAAAACAAAGACAAGGCGCTCTTACTCACGCCCCATGTTGTAACGGCTTGTGAAGATGAACTCCGGCAAAACCCCTCGGCACGCTCAGCTAAGCTCCGCGCCCTTGAAAAAATGAATGTGAGCATAAATGAATTGACAAAATATACCAGGAAGGTAGACTATAATGAATAAAGCATGAATACTAAGAAGAGAGCCTATGGGCTCATTTTGTTATGGGAGTAATGTAAGTTAATCGTGTACTAGTCATGTTATCTTAAAGGCTACAGACGGTGAGAATAACTGAAGTAAAGGTTTACCTTTCTAAGGAAAGTGGTAGACTTAAAGCATATGCGACGATCGTCTTTGAAAACAGCTTTATCGTACGGGACCTAAAGGTCATTGAAGGACACAAGGGACTGTTTGTGTCAATGCCATCTCGTCGCCGAAAAGATGGAACCTTCAGGGACATAGTCCACCCTTTGAACTCTGAAACACGTAAAATGATAGAAGATTTTGTAATTCAAGAGTTCAGTCAGGTCATGCAAACCATAGAGTAAAAGAGAGTAGTCGATAAAAATTTGGGTTGGGGCGTGGCCAAGCGGTAAGGCACCAGGTTTTGGTCCTGGGTATCGGAGGTTCGAATCCTTCCGCCCCAGCCATCTTTCACAGCACTTAAATATCTACTTTGGACTTGAAGAGATGGCCCAAGAAATTATCAAGACCGTGGGTTGGATCTTAATTAAAAACAGAAAACTGCTTGTAGTAAAAACACACGGGCGTGATCGTTGGTATGTACCGGGTGGCAAATTTGAGCCTGGTGAATCAAGCACTCAAGCATTAATACGTGAGATTCATGAAGAACTTACCGTTAATCTTGAGCCTGCTACTATTAAACTCTACGGTGTATTTGAAGCCCAGGCACATGGTAGATCCGAAGGTGTTCTTGTGCGCAAAGAGTGTTATACAGCTTTATATAGAGGCATACTTAAACCTCATGCTGAAATAGAGCACTATGATTTTATTGCATATGATCAACGCCCATTCGTTGCGCCGGCAGCTCGCCTGATTCTTGATGACCTTAAGCAGAAAAATCTTATTGACTAATACTAGAGCCTAAACCAGATCATGAATATTCTTTATCTTGCTTCAAAATCACCTTCACGACGCTATCTTCTTACAGAGGCATGTATTCCTTTTGAAAGTATTGCTCAAGAGAGTAGCGAGGATATAGGTGAATGGGGTACATCACTTCAAGATACTGTATCTGCTATCGCTTTGCATAAGATGGAGCGGGTCGTTCTGCCTCAGGGCGACGAGGAGGATAGTATGTTTATTCTTACAGCTGATACCATGACACAGGATAGGCAGGGCGTTATTCATGGTAAGCCTGTCGATCGTGCCGATGCCTACGCCAAAGTAGGTGCTTTACGCGGTGGAGCAACAACCTGCACAGCGTTTTGTTTAGATAAAAAGATTTTTCGTAACGGTGTCTGGTCTACTGAGCAACGACATAGGCAAGCAGTTTCTGCTACCTGTATCTTTGATGTGCCTGACGAATGTATTTCTGTTTATTTTGAACGCCAACCGTTGGCATTGCAGGCAGCAGGAGCTTTAGCTATCGAAGGTTTTGGCTTAGTATTTTTGAAAGAAGTTCATGGTTCATATTCAACAATTATGGGCCTGCCTTTATATGAATTACGACAGGCCTTAGTAGACTTACGATTTTTTGGTTCCGCTTTTATGATGCACAACTAACGGAACAGGCGTAGGCTGTTGAGGCTGCGCAGTTTTGTAGGGAATAACATTATTCTTAATATACCAGTCTAAAATAATACATAAACTTAACGTCACTAATAGTCTCTTTTTCATGCACCCTCCTTTTAAGTATTTTTCAGCATTTGGTTGTTATTGTTTATAGGGTACATTATATTAATTACAAATTGCAACAACATGCTACTGGATCAAGAAAAATGCCTATCAAAGAAGCCTTATTTGCTAAACCCAGTTGTGAAATATTTTATTTTCAATATACTAAGTATTGATTGATATGCGCATATTAAAATAGTAAGACATGAGGTTTTTATGATGTACACAAGGTTTATGACGGTGCTAGCGCTGAGTATTTTTCTTTTGAGTAAAAGTGAAGTACGAGGAATTGAGGGTATGCCAGATACCAGGATGTTAGTTCTGGCATATGCATATAAGTTAAAAATGGCAGCACCCGATGATGAACAAGCACGTGTAGGCATTATGGATCTTTATAAGCTGATTCATGATGATGGCATTATTAACCCCGAAGCTCTTAAAGCTCTTAAGGAAAAGTTTTTTGATAAATTTGGCCAAGATCCTGAATACAAGTCTGAACACAAGTACGTCTTGTCTGCCAATGAAGAGCAGGACCTCTGGAGTAAATTCATACAGCTATCGCAACAACAAGAACCTGATCGAGAAGCCCTTAATAAGATTAAGAAAGATCTCGATAAGGGTCTAACGCCAAAAATTAAAGCTCTACTTGAACAAAGTGACAGCAATTTTGATGTTCCCTTTACTACTGGTAGTGATATTATTCCCCTTATGTTTGCCGCATGGCAAGGCAATCACCTACTTGTCGAACAATTGTTGCAACGGTCAGCATCACCTAACATTCAAGATCCCTCTGGTTTTACACCGCTCCATTGGGCTGTATACGGAGGTTATAGTGCTGTAGCTGATATCCTGTTGCGCTACGAAGCTGATTATTCAGTGCGTGATATAAAGAATGGTTTCACGCCGCTTCATTGGGCTGTCAAGCTTGGTAATCAGCAACTTGTCGAGCTTCTTCTTGCATTTTCAGGGCATAGCACCATGTACAATATACAAGATCTCCAAGGTATGACGGCGTTACATTGGGCAAGTAAGTTAGGAAACTACCCTATCGCAAAAACTTTGCTTGATTATGGAGCTGATAAGACCATCAAAGATGATGAGGGCAAGACAGCGGTTGAGAGAATCAAGCAGGCTTCTAGTTTTAAGAAGCTGCTCTCTTAAAAAAAGACAGTATCCCCGGCAAAAAGCCGGGGATAATAATTTGTAGAGTCAAATGCTTAGCGCTTAATGAGATTGTAGCCAAGATTTACCGCAACAAAACCTTTAATAATGTGATTATCGTCACGAGCCTGAACAAAGCCTTTGAAGAGCTGTACACCGCCATAAATGAGTGCAGCAGCGCCAGCTATGTCCTTAGCGCTATTGACAGATATATCTACTGCTTGTAAAGATATTGCATTGCTCATGCCGAATATCATAACGAGAGGCAGGAAGAATTTTTTCATTACGTGTCTCATCGGTAAGTCTCCTTCAAAACGGTTGCTTGTTAAACTTATACTATATTTTGTGCTTGATGTAGTATAATACGTATGCTATGGTGCTGCAACTGTTGATTTTTGCGTTAACTTATACGTATATTTATTTGGTATCGGTTGTCTTTTTTAACCGGTAAAGATAGTAATGGTGCATATTTATATATTTTTGATAAGCTTGGTGTACTCGTTCTACTCTTTTGGCATCGGAGAGCGAGCTGTAATTATGGTACCTATTGCTGACGCTGTTACACAACCTCTCGGTAATACGAGCAAGTATGCCCGGCTTCCTTGCTCTCCCTCCGATAGCGAGCATCATGAACAGCGGGCCTATCAGTTTATTTTTAATGAGCTTGTAACTATTACAAATAAACAAAATAATGAAGTTGAATGTGCTATCGATACGGTCTTCTATCACGATACTCACAAAAAACCCGTTAATACTTTTTGGACATTAGAGAAAAATGTTAGGCGCCTTGCTGATCTTTCCCATCCACTTAACGCTAAGGCTATTCCATTTTTTGGCAAAAGTTCTTTGGTAACCCTTGTGCTTAAGGCTCCCTGGTATGACTCAGCAACTCGATGCCATTATGCTCTTGGTACACGTTTTGTACGTGTTCCTCAACATGATACCCCTATTAGCTGTGCTGTGCGTATTAACAATTATGTGGCAAACAAAATGGTTATTACACATATATCCCGTGATAAGGCTCTTTTGGATGTAGATGTACCACGTGAACCTCAAAACAAGATAGGGCTTTTTGTCAATCTACTCAAATCATGGGCCGATCATCCCGATGGCCATTTTCCTTATGTATGGGGTGGCTGCAGTGGTACAGAAACGAGCGTGAATTATGGTGGCTCTTATAAGCCTTCGCCTGCTCCATCAGAACCTTATGGCCTATATAGTGGATTTGACTGTTCAAGTGTTATACTTCGTGCTGCTCAGTTGTGTGGCATACCTTATTTTTATAGAAACACGAGCACATTAGTACACTATCTTAAGCCACTTGAAAAGAGTGATCAGCTTCAAGAAGGTGACTTAATTTGGATGCCCGGTCACGTTATGGTCGTTAGTGATATACAAAGTAATGTGCTTATTCAAGCTGCTGGTTACGATTCTGGGTATGGCACGCTGCACAGTCTTTCTTTGTCTCAAGCGTTTGCTGATATAAGCTCATATCAAGAACTTCTTACTGCTTACTTTGATAAACGATCTCTCAAGCGCCTTAAAGCATCGGGCGAGTTATATCGAGAGGCACCCTTATTTTTGCTATTAAAGCTAAAAAGTGTGTGGGATTCCCAAGGTCAAAGCATTTTTTAATCACGTGTTGTTTGTTACGTATTTTGATATCCTAGTATAGATAATCTTAAAACCTTTGTGCCTATATATCTGAGAAAATCATGTTTTATATTATATTTTTATTGAGAATATTTGTAGTCTCGCAAACACTGTGCTGTACTGTTTTTGAGGTGCCAGGAGAAAATTCTCAAGAAGTAAATCCGTCTTTACAGGAAGATGCAGAAGATGTGACGGATAAAGAAAGGGGTGATTCCCCTGGTTAAGCTTTTGCTCGATTGTGGAGCTGATGTACATACGTATAGCAACAGGAGATCTACCCCACTTCATAAAGCAGTGGCAATTGGCTCTATAGATATTATCAAGCTCCTCATCCAGCGTGGTGCCTATGTTGATGCTCAAGATGGCACGAATAAAACACCACTTATATTTGCTGCTGGACGACAAACACCACAAGTGATTGAGCTTCTTTTAGAAAATGGGGCATATATTAATCATGCCGATGAAGATGAAAAAACTCCGCTGAGATGGGCGTTTCATGAAGGACGTATCGATAATGTGATGACACTTGTTTTACACGGAGCTTTTATACCCGAACATAGAAAAGAAGACATTAAAAAACTTTTTGAAGAGAGGTATTCAGCCGAACAGTATACTAAGCTTACCGTAGCCGCACTGTTTGGAGATCAAGATCTCTTGCAAGCGCAACTCAACTCCGAACTTAGTAAGCACACTGATGCCTATGGCATGACGCCCCTTCATCGGTTAATTTCTCAGAATCATCATGATCTTGTTTGTAAGCTTTTAGAAAATGCCTCTATTCATGATAGTGTGAATATTCCCGATGTGGATGGTAATACACCGTTACATGGTGCTGTGGCTAACCGCTACGTTTCTCTTGCGCACTTGCTTATTGCACATGGCGCCGAGGATACTATACGTAACCGTCAGGGTGTAACTGCAGCTGATTTGATACAGCTAAACCCTTGTTGAAGTAAGCTAGAGCTTGAGGTATTAAGCATGAAAATGTTTATACCAAACATGAGGTTGGCCATCTTTGCGTGGTATGTTAACGCTAAAGTGCGCCTCTTTGCCCTGACTTTGAGCTCCTTGTTCAAGAATCTCAAGTAAATCAAGAAGTGCTGGTAGATTTCTCATAAATTTATCGAACATAAATGATATGTGATAGGGATTGCGCTTGTTAATAAATATGCGTGCCTGAACAAGATGAGGAGCGGGTTCAAATGTTCTTTCTGAAAAAAGTGGTCTCCAATAACTATAGCGAGAACTATGGCAAGAGCACGCACGTGACTCTGTATAAAAACCTTGAGGATCAGCTATTTGTATAATATCGCCACCAGAATAGAGTGAAATGACTTTTTTAAAGAGTGGAGATCTGACATAGTTTTTTGTTGCCTCTTGAACAGGGCCAGCAAGAAGTATTACGCTGGTTATATCAAGCGTTGTGTCGTTATGTTCTTGTATAATTTTGGCAAGCGTTAAGACTACATTGCAACCATGGCTCATGCCAATAAGTTGTATAGAACCCTTGCATCCCTTAAGCACGTCGTAAAGCTCTTGTGCTGCTTGCTCTCGTGCAGCAAAGCTTAATTGTCCTGACCAGCCAAAGAGATAGAAAGAATCAAGAGGAAATCTTATGGGATCAGCTTTATTGAGCGTGTAGCAAAGTCGGCCGTGAACAAGTTTGTTGCCCTGAGCTCGCGCGGGAGTTAAGCCCCATGGACAATCGAGGGTATGAAAAATAGGGGAAACAAAAGGTGGCAATGTTCCATGAACAAAAATAGTTACGGGCTCTTTGTGCCCTGCTAATGTGAGAGGCTGCTTTTCCTTGTGACTCATAGCATGCTTAACTTGGTAATTGCGATGAACTCTTCCCCACGAGTAACCAGGTAGAGATGCTAGTATAACAAGTATAAACAGATTCTTGCATGATGTGTAAATCATACTATACTCCGCAAGTATTAAAAAGAACCATTATTTTACTATATACTATAAAACATAAAGCGTAAACATATAAACAAAATAGTTAATCTAAAATTTCTTTCTGTATTTTGTTATTTGAGGGGTAATGATGTGAGATTAGTATTTTTGGGTACTCGTGGTTATATTAAAATTCGGTCGCCATATCACTACCGTCATACATCAACCCTGGTTATATATAAGGGCAAACAGGTGATGCTTGATTGTGGTATAGACTGGCTTGGCGAGCTTTATACAATCAATCCTGATGCTGTTGTTATTACTCACGCACATCCTGATCATGCTGACGGTTTAAAAAAAGGTGCCCCTTGTCCTGTTTATGCAACGTCTGAGAGTTGGCATAGTATGCATCGCTACCCTGTGATACATAAAAAGATTATTGAAGCTCGTATACCATTCACTATTGGTGCTCTACTTTTTGAAGCATTTAAGGTCGACCATTCTATTCATGCTCCTGCTGTTGGTTACCGTATTACTGCTGGTACGGTAAGCATTTTTTACGTACCTGATCTTGTTGCTATACCTGAGCAACATGAGGCTTTAGCGGGGATTAATCTTTATATCGGTGATGGTGCTATTGTAACAAGAAATTTACTTGTGCGCATGCATGATCATAAACTCACCGGTCACGCTCCTATTAGTACACAACTTTCATGGTGTGAGCATGGGGGAGTGCAACAAGCTATATTTACGCATTGTGGGTCCGAAATAGTTAGAGATGATCCGGATATAATTGAGCAAACTATTAAAAGTTTAGGCAATAGCTATCACGTAAAAGCAAGCATTGCTTATGATGGCATGACTATAATTGTTAAAGGAAGCTAGCGGTGTAATTGCTAGCGCGTCTGCTGCGGCCCCTTGGGTTCATGGGCTTTCAGCAGCGCTGCAATAGCATCATAGCCTCCTTGTAGAGCAAGATCACGCGCTGTGTAACCTCTGCTATCACGCATATCTACGCGTGCTCCATGGCTAAGAAGTATGCGGACGATTGTTATCTCGCCAGCCTGTGCTGCAAGCTCAAGGGGTGTCCTGTTTAATGGTCCCAGAGCATTGACGTCAGCATCATTGTCAATAAGCATTTCAGTAATTGCTGGATTATTGCGGGCAACAGCAATATGAATTGGCATACTGCCTTCTTTATTGATAATATTAGGGTCTGCTTTATGCGCTAAAAGCGCTGCTACGATCGATCGCTCCTGCAGATAAACTGCAACATGCAGAGGGGTATTGCCTAAGGTATCGATATCGTTGGGGCTTGTGCCATGAGCAAGTAATTTCTCTACTTCAGATAGGTCATGAGCGTGTATTGCTTTGATGAGCTTTTGTACGGGCGTCTCTTTAGATGACGATACAAGTAATTTGTTAAAACCAGCACCTATGCTACAGACTGTCAGTATAAAGAAGATATGGGTATATTGACAACTATATAAATATTTCACAAGCTATCCTCAAATTAGTGACATGAAATTAATGGTATGTTGTGCGTATATTTATTAATATATCAAATTAGAAATTAAATAATCAAGAATATACCATTGGCTTTTCCAAAATCACCCCTATTAGAGCGTTAGAGTGATCCGGCAGGAGGTATATGTCCAGGAGCCAGAGCAAACTGGGCAATTTGTCGAGCAATGTCGGGTGGAAGAAGTTCACCCGTGAGTGTGGGCCGCCATTCAAACCTTCCTCCACGACCTAATGTTGATATTCTGCCAAATGCACTGGGGGCTGCCTGTTCTTCCAAGAATGCGACAACATCAGGGTGATGATATTGTCGGGCAAGGGCTAAGGGGGAATTACCATGTTGATTAACAAGAGTAGCTTGAGCACCACGTGCAACCAGAAGCTTAACCGTGCTCAAGTTGCCATTAGCAGCTGCTACATGTAACGGTGTGTTGCCACCTGCATCTTGTGCATCAATATTAAAATTATGCTCAAGTAATAGTCTTACAAGATCATTGTTGCCTCGAGCTGCAGCCCAATATAATGCCGTTTTGCCTGACCGATCTGGCATATGAATAACCCCTAGTGGTTCTTGCTGTAAAAGCTGGCTAACGCGTTTAGTAGTGCCAACGATAACTGCTACGATAAAATCATTGTCAACTATTTTTTTAAGCATCTTCTTGAGTTTGATTTTTAGGATAAATTTTGGGCCAGAGGGTAGTTTTGCTCCATGGTGCATAAGTGATAGAACTATAGCCCCATTTGAACGATTAATTGCCTCGACAAGTGGAGTAATACCCTTTCGATTAGCACGATTGATATCAGCACCAGCTCTGATAAGTAACTCAGCTATATTTATATACCCAGCCTCGGTTGCCAGGATAAGAGCAGTATCGCCATTATTATCGGCATAATTAACATCAGCACCATGATCTATAAGCACTCTAACTACATCTATATGCCCACCACGAGTGGCAACCCTAAGAGCAGTATTGCCAAAAAAATCTATATGATTAACATGGGCGCCGGCTGCTATAAGCATTTTAACCATTTCTACACATCCCTCCATGGCTGCTAACCTTAGAGCGGTCAAGCGAAAAAGACCGGTAGCATTAACATTAGCTCCTTGATCCAATAAGAAAGCAACCCTATCACTATCTCTATCTTTTGCAGCATTGATTAATTCTTCGTTAATAGCTTGTTGTTGTTCAGGGGTACGGTGAGTATGCTCCATGACCGAAATATAATGAGAAAAAAAACTGGCATGAGCACATGTGCCATAAAGATGCTATTTTTGTAATAATTACGTTTCATACCGCAATCCCCCCATAAGTTCTTAGTATTAAAATGAGCGATAATGCTATCTAAACTGCAGTTATTAACTAGTATTATTCGTTACTGTATGAATTATTATATCATTAATAATTTGCTATACGCAAGAATTCTTAATTTTGTAAACTAGAAATTACAGCTAAAGTTTGTTAAATATTTTACGTAGTTCTACTTTAGCCTGTTCTAGGCGTGCTCGATCTTCAGGCTTTAAATTTTTACCCGAGCGGTTAATAAAAAAATTCAGCATTGACATTGCTGACTGAAACTTGGTGCCTTTAGTGCGATTACTCTTAAGTACGGCACTTTTAAGGCCTTGAGCGATTTCTTGAGAAGATCGGGTAAATAGGCCAGGAGGAATATCCATTGCGTTTGATGTTTCTTGAACATGTCGTACCCAACTTTTTTTCTTTACGATCATATCTGCAGTTCTCTTTGGCAATTACGCATAAGCTTGTCATTTTTTTCAGCAAGCCAGGCGATGGTGTTATTATGAGCAATGGGTAGCCCAGCTGCTTGGTATTCAAGCATTTTAGTTGGTCGTGATGTCCAATTAATAACATGCGGCTCCCTTATAAGTATACCCATATCAGCCGCTGCTAGATAACGGTAAATAGTATCGTGAGTCACTCTTATTAGGTGATATGAGTGTAACGGTACTTGCGCTGAAGCTAGGCTTTGTTTGAAGATGTGCATATCTTGGGTTATGACCAGAAGAAAGCTATTTTTATCTTTTATTAAAGCTTCTTTAAAGAAATTAATAACAAGCTCCGGGCGTTGCCAAGGTTTTACCGAGCCATTATAACAATACACAAAGTAATCGTCAGGGATGGCAAGTTCTTGACGTACGTGTAAGCGCCAATTTTTTACAATTTCTGGTGCTATTTTATCAGGTATATCACGATACGCAATTGTGATAGCATGTTCAGGCATTTTCCATGTTACTCTTATGTAATCTTTAAGAGCAGGGCTCACTGCTTCAATACGCACAAAGGGAAACTGTTTAACTATTTCAGGGCTATATACCGATTGTTCAATGTATTTGAGTGTGTTTAAACGCCAACGGTGCCACATGGAGCTATCGCATGAATACGTATAGGCATATTCTTCGGCCAAAATACTTCGTGCTTGAATAGTAAGCAAAACAGGTATACTTGAGTTTATGGCTTTCAGCGTAATCCATCCGGCTAGGGGCCCACGTGCTAGTATATGCAATGGCTTATGGGTTGATAGTATCTTTTTGAGTTGAAAACATGCGTAATAAAGGCTTAAGATACCCATAAGGGGTAACTTTTTCAGAGCTATAAGAGTTAAATTTGGATACGTGTGTGCAATTGACGACAAGCGTTTTGGGCAGAGACTGCTTGTTTCGAACGTTATGAGTATTTTTTGAGCCGATGGATCTGGTGAATCTGGATGTGCTAGAAAGGACATGAGTACCTGACTTTCAAACACCGAATTATCAATACTATCATAGATAATATATACATAAGTGTTCGCATGCATGGCGTATGTTTTCATGGTTTACGCTTACAGGTTATAGTAAGATAAGTTTCTAGCGTATCATGAAGTTTGGGCAAACTCTATAATTTTCTTAAAAATTCCCCTATTCTTACAGTATGAGACTAAAATTATAAGAGTAAAGTAATGTATAACAAAGTATCCCTAACACTAGAGTATATATCATGGTACTTATTGGTAAGCCAGCTCCTCAATTTTCTTGTAATGCCGTCTTAGACGGTACTATCAAATATATAACACTGTCAGATTTTAACGATGCTTATAAAGTGCTGTTTTTTTATCCAGGAGATTTTACCTTTGTTTGTCCGACAGAGCTCTATGCGCTACAAGACGAATTAGAAGAATTTAAGCGCCGTAATGTTGTCGTAATCGGTATATCTGTCGATTCAGTATATGCTCATCTCGAGTGGCTTTCAAAGCCACGCAGCCAGGGGGGTATACAAGGCGTTACTTTTCCTCTTGTTGGAGATATTGCCAAAGAAGTTACTACGGCGTACCACGTGCTTAATCCAGATGATGGAACTGCGTTACGCGCTACGTTTATTCTTGATACTCAGAATATAATACAGGTAATCTATACAACAAATAGTGGTATTGGTCGTTCTACTCATGAGATACTTCGTCTTGTAGAAGCAGTACAGCACAAAGAACAGTATGGCGAATCATGCCCGGTTAATTGGGAACCAGGACCTGAAGGATACTAGCATGAGGCAACCTAATAGTTTTATCACTGAGCTTTGTACTATTTTAGAGAAAAACAAAGCGATACCACGCAGCGATGGCGAACGACTCAAAAAGCTCTATAAAGATCGATCAGATGTACAATTTGAAGAATTCTTGCTTGAAGAAGGTTTTGTTGACAGAGAAGATCTTCTTCAAGCGTTAAGTATCTATTATAAGATTCCGTCTATGGATGTTATTGGAATATTCTTTGATCATCAGCTTGTGCGCATGTTTCCCAAAGATATCATGATGCGCAAGGGATTTATACCGTTTCAGCGTGATGGTGATATTCTTATGATTGTTGCGAGTAATCCCGATGATGATATTTTATCTGGAATCATAGCACAATTTGTTTCCTATGAATCAACGTTTCTTGTGGGAATTAGGCAAGATATACTTGAGGCTATTGAAGAATTTTCGGACCCCTCGATAGTTGGCGATATTCCTATGGATAGCGATCATAACGAAGAAGAACGTGAAGATCTTGCGCTCCACACGTTAATTGACGAAGAACGGCCTTAATTGATGGCCCTTGTTTTGCAACTATCTTTTTGGTATGCATGATGCAAAGAGGAGTGACGAGCATCCCTCTATTCTTTTTTAAGATAGCTTATAATTCTTCATGAGCATGAAAATAAGACTCTAATATTTCAGGTAGGCTAAAATCAGGTTGTAGGTTATCTGGAGCTAGCAACCCGTGCTGTATGATAGGTGAAAGATGAGAATAAAGTACTTTATAAAACTCTAGGTATAGCGCCATTTTATTATAGTCTTTTGCATACATAGCATAGTCGCCTATTTCTGCTTCTAAATGCTGTTGATGCTCACGATTTATCTTCTTTATAGTGTCATCCATAGTATTAATAGCTGGTTTAAGAGATTTATTTCTGTGTTCAGTATAAAAAAACACTTTTCCTGAAGGAAAGTACCTGAGTGATCCAGAGAGGATTACTTTTTAGGTAGTCCTGCATTATTGTGATTGTACCTGCAATGTAATGAGCAAGTTCTTCTTGTTGACGGAGCGTTAAAGAGCTTACGTGGTCTTGATACCACTGCTCAGCTGGACCTTCTGCTTCCTTTCGTAGTTCCTCGCTAAATCTTAATAAATCTTGTTTGGTTAGTGCTTGCGTGTTTATTGTAGCACGTGCTATCGAACTTAATAGCCCCAACGATGTTATTGGGTAACGTAGTGTCTTCATGCAAACCTCTCTACCCGGCTAAAAGATTAAAATAACGCGAATTCGACATAAGATAAGATAGAAAAAAGTGAGCAAAATACTATCCTTTTTAAATCAGAAACAAAAAAAAGAAAGGAGAAGTAAAATGCTCACAGATTTATTTTACCACGTTGATGAATTCTGCAAAGACCTATCGAAGGTTACGGAAGAAGAATTGAGGATTGAAGATAGTGAAAGAAAACGAAAAAGAAACTGTAGGCTGCAGCTTAGTGAAGTAATGACGCTAGTGATCTATTACCACTATTCAAACTATAAAACACTCAAAGATTATTACCAAAGGCACGTTTTGCGCAACCTAACGTCAGAGTTTAGCGAGCTGGTTAGCTATACGAGGTTCATTGAACTTAAGCAGGAAGCAGCATTACCTCTTGCATTATTTAGCAGACTTACGTGCTCGAATCCTTGTACTGGCGTATCATTTATAGGTAGTTTTGCCCTAAAAGTATGCCATAATAGAAGAATTAACTCCAATAGGGTATTCAAAGATATAGCTCAGAGAGGCAAGACAAGTATTGGCTGGTTTTATGGCTTTAAAGTACATTTTTTGATTAATGTATATGGTGAAATTATAAACTTTTCTATAACTACGGGCAATGTAGCAGACAGCAATCCTGAGGTGCTTGATGTTTTAACTCAATCAGTATCGGGTAAAGTATATGGTGATAAAGGTTATATTCTCAACGCTGAGCGGCTTGAATCTTATTGCAATAAGGATGTTCAATTTGTTACAAAAGTTAGAAAGAATATGAAGAGCAGCCCTATTGATGGAGTTGATATCTTGCTTTTGAAAAAGAGGGGTGTCATTGAGTCATGTATTGGCATTATGAAGGGTTCTCTCTCTATAGAACATACTAGACATCGTAGTCCTATTGGCTTCCTTGCTCATATATTTTCTAGTTTAATTGCTTATAGTTTTAGGCCCACAAAGCCTACAATCGTAGTCGATGATGCTCTATCTGTTCTCACGCCTTAAGTCGAATTCGCGTTAATTATTATTACATTTATTTTAAATTGAAAACTGCCAGAGCGATTGTATCAACGATGGTGAACGACTCAAAAAGTTCTATGAAGATCGGTCAGATGTACAGTTTGAAGGATTCTTGCTTGAAGAAGGTTTTGTTGATCTGAGATGAAGGGATCATCTATGTAAAGCCAAAATTGATGCTACTAGAACAAATTTCTTGCATTATTAAGAACAATTATTTTATAATTAAATATATAATTGATCATGTTATTATCTAAAAGGTAAATATATGAAACAGTCGTGTGCTTTATATCTATCAGGTCTTGTAATGCTATCTCTTGCGGCATTTTATTACGAAAGGGCATGTGCAATGGATTTTGCGCTTGTAAGTACTGCTTTTGAAAATAGGGGTACTATACCATCTGTGTATACCTGTGATGGCCAGGGTATATCACCTGAGCTTTCCTGGTCTGGGGTTCCAAAAGGCACAGAAAGCCTAGCACTTATAGTAGATGATCCTGATGCGCCAATGGCACAGCCATTTGTTCATTGGGTAATTTTTAATATACTGCCAACACGGCACGTGCTTGAGCAAGGTATACCCCCTCGTCAGGAACTTGCTGATGGTGCTCGGCAGGGAATTAACAGTGCTCGAAAGATTGGTTATACGCCTCCATGCCCGCCATCCGGTTCGCACCGTTACTTTTTTACCCTCTATGCTTTAGATACTGTGCTTGATGCACGACCAGGTATAACGAAAGACGAGCTCTTACAAGCTATACACAATCACATCATAGCTCAAACTGAGCTTATGGGTCGCTATCAGCGACGTAGTCGTTAGCTTTGTTAATATGACTATAGATTTACGGTATTGTGGGATCACTATTAAGTTTTTCTCTAAATTTCCGCGAGCCTTCTCTTTTATCTTTCGCTTGACCCTATAAAGCTATAAGTTGATCGTGCTTTTGGATATCTGTTGGTCATGCATTCTTAATGTGCTCGCCTGAGGCTTCTCTTGCGTTTGCTCTTTTTTAGGCATTGCTTTCTATTCTTTTAGTAATATTCTATACACCGAGAGAGGGAGCACATACTCCCTCTTTAGCATCTTGTGAAGTTACCTATAACTCCCCATGATAGTAGTAATAGTGAGCATGGTATTCTTTAAAGATTGGTTCGAGTAGCGCATATAAGCGGACGGATGGCTGTAGCTCATCAGGATTTGGCAGCCCCCGTTGTACGGTAGGGTTGATAAAGTTGAAGTAAAGTGCTCGGTAGAACTCCAGCGTTATTTCCATTCTATTAAAATCTATGATAAACTCTGCTAGAAATCTTAGCTTATAATAATCCCCCATGAACATCGCGTCTATATGTGGCCGATGATATGCAAGTATTTTTCCTATAGTGGTATCCAGAGCATCAAGAGCGGGTTCTACCGGGGTATTGAAGACCTGTTCCTTAGTTGTTGCGCCTAATTCCTCAAGTATTGCTTCTGATTGCTTACGTAGTAGGTCTAATTCTGCTTGACTAGTAACAGTCCGGCAAATTGGTTCCAGCAAAGATGGGTTCATTTTGATGGTACTAGTAATACTGTCATCCACATCTATTTCATGTTCATGATCATGAGGTACTATGCTGTACCAGTCCCATTGCCATCCACTTGCAGTAAACCGGCAAATTGGTTTTAGCAAAGATTTTTCTATTTCGATGGCACGAGCGATATATTCCATAATATCTCTTTGATGGTCAACAGATAACGATGCTACGTAGTCTCTGTACCATTGATCGATATCAGCTCTTGCTTCTGCTTTTACTTCAGCGCTTAACCGGTCTATTTCCTGCTCAGTTGGAACTTGGGCGCTCATGATAGCGCTTGCTAGTGGGCTTAACAGCCCCAAAGATAGTGTTACATAATATAATGTATTCATATGATGCTCCCTATTAGTTAAAAGATTACACTAACTATAGTGCTCAGACACTAATTGAACTCAATAATCCCAATGATATTGCTAGATAACGTAGTATCTTCATATAAATCTCTCTCTATTGGTTAAGAGATTAAAAATATATCTAATAATTATCATATCTATTCTAATTTCATTTTGTCAATAATAAAGTTTCATGAACACCAAAAAACTTATATTTAAAAAATGTTTGAGCGTAACTCTTCTTTTTGTGATTCTGTCATCTTTTGTAAAAAATTTATATTGAGTAGCTTACTAGGTTCTGTTGAGTTTTTGCAGGCATGAAGATTTGAGGCATGACAGTACCGAAAAAAAAGAGTCTAACCTTTAAATAATCGGTACTATCATGGAAAAAGAGTATATCAAGAAAGAAGCCTGGAGCAAAATTTTGACCTTTCTTCAAGGATGCCCAAAGGTATATGTAGGTAAAGAAGAAAAGTGTAAAAGATTTATAGAATCGGTGTTTTGGATGGCAAGAACGGGAGCCCAATGGAGAGAGTTGCCAGATGCGTATGGTAAGTGGAACAGTGTATTTAAAAGGTTTAATGAATGGAGCAAGAATCAAGTTTGGGATGACTTGCTTAAATTTTGTGCTCAAGATCCGGATTTGGAGTACATAATAATTGATGCAACAATATTACGAGCACATGCATGCGCTGCCGGCTATGGAGATCAAGAGACAGAAGGGCTAGGCCGCAGCAAGGGTGGCTTTAGCTGCAAACTTCATGTAAAGGTTGACTCTTTGGGTAATCTCTTACAACTCATTATTACAGCTGGCCAACACAACCATATTACCCAAGCAGACGCTCTCCTAAAAGATGTTGCTGGTTCTTATGTAATAGCAGATAAGGGTTACGATTCAAATGAGCTCCGAGCAAATATGATAAATATATTTACAAAGAACGTCATGTTGTTGAATGCTTTTTTTCTAAAATAAAATACTTCAGGCGAGTCTTCTCACGCTTTGACAAATCAGCTCGTAACTTTGCTGCTTTTGTTGTATTTGTCGGGGCTTTCATATGGCTACGATAAAAACTCAACAGAGCCTAGATAGCCTCTATACGGACAACAGTAACTGGCTGACGGTGGCCTTGTTTACGTTTATACTTCTTGCGTCGCTTAAACTTAAAAGCGATGACTTTGGGGCCACGAAGATGTTTAACAATACGTGCCGTAATAGGTGTAGTAAGATAAGGCTGGCCTATCTGGATAGCAACTTCACCTTCAGGGGTTACGATTTTACGCAAGAGTACTTCATCAAATACTATAGAAGTGCCAACATCTGCATTGAGCTTTTCGATAGCAATGGTTTCGTTAACTTTCGCCTGATATTGCTTGCCGCCTGTTTTAAAAATGGCATATGACTGGGTTGGTATGTCCTTAGTGCTGGCCTGATTCATGGAAAGAAAAACCTCGTAGTAATATGTAATACTTAAAAACTCTAGAACTAGAACAAGATCAAGATAAGATCAAGATTATGATTAATTTTAGCAGATTTTAATTTTCTGTCCAGAGGCAGCCTGCAATACGGTCGTTGGCGCAACGTGATAAGTTCCCGATGCCATGGACTCCTATGACAACGACCCCGTCACCTAAGACGCTTCAGCTTTTCACTAAATTTTTGGCAAAACCCTTGTGGTAATAGCATGGTTCGTGCAATTGCCCTAAAAATTTTGCATAAAACCCTTGCATCTTGATTAATTCATATTGTAAAATATTAATAGATGGATATTTAAAATATTTTCTAAAAATACTTTCTAAAGGAGACAAAAAATGGCTGACAAATTTAACGACTCATCCATTACTGAAATATCTTATGTTCATTTTACTGAACATCTTACGCCTGGTGAATTCAGAGACCTCTGTCATAATATTGGGTGGTTCCTTACCATTGGGGTTCTTCTCTTGGTGTTGGGTGCCCTAGCTCTAGGGTCAACGTTTTCAACAACAGTGGTTAGCATTGTTTCATTGGGTACTCTTTTGATTATTGGAGGACTAGCCCAAGTTATACAGGCGTTTCGAGTTAAGAGATGGCGAGGATTCTTTTTACTGCTGTCAATGGGGATCTTAAGTACAGCTGCCGGCTCTCTTATGGTGGCAAGCCCTCTGGAAAGCGCCCTCTCATTAACACTGTTACTTGCGATATTCTTTATTGTAGCAGGCTTGATTAGAATTAGCATAGCGCTGAGTATAGATATTGATAACTGGTATTGGGTACTTATAAGCGGGATTATTGGCGTAGTGCTTGGTGGTCTCGTCTGGGCTCAATGGCCAACCTCATCGCTCTGGGTAATTGGAGCGTTTATCGGACTTGATCTAATTTTCAGTGGTGTTTCATTAATTATGCTCGGGCTTGATCTGCGAAAGGCCCCTTGTAGGGTATATGCAAAACGAACGCATCATCCAGCACCACCGGTACCACCTTTGGAGTAAAACACACATTAGATTAACCCACATGTTGCCCTGCTTGATTCTTGCTTCCCGTGCATGAGCTATGCTCTACCCTGATTCATTGCGAGGCATTGCGGCCCATTGCCGAAAAAAGTTCTTTTTGGCAAACTTATAGTCGATAGGTAGTATATACTTTTTCATACACAAGAAACTCTCTACTATAAGGCATAAGCATGGTAAAAGTCGATCTTGATCTTATTCAAAAATTACGTGAACGAACAGGCTGCGGCATGATGGAATGCAAAAAAGCCCTCATTGAAAGTGAAGGAGATATCGAGAAAGCCGTTGATGTTCTACGCAAAAAAGGAGCAGCAGTTGCCGAAAAACGAGCAGGAAACGCAACAGCTGAGGGTATTGTTCATGCATATATTCATCCTGGAGCAACTATTGGAGTTCTTATTGAAATTGACTGTGAAACCGACTTTGTTGCTCGCAGTGAAGATATGAAACAGTTTGCCCATGATATTTGTCTACATATCGCAGCAGGGAAACCACGGTGTATAACACCTGAAGATGTCGATCCTGCTTTTATTGAGCATGAAAAAGCTATTTTTATTGCCCAGCTTGCAGCAACTAATAAACCGCACCATGGTATTAACCAGATTGTTGAGGGTAAAGTTCAAAAGCTCTATACTGAGGTTTGCCTTCTCAAGCAACCTTTTGTCAAAAACGATCAGCTCACTGTTGGCGATGTCCTGAAAGATTTTATTGCCAAAATGGGAGAAAGTATCAAAATTAGGCGTTTCTCCCGTTTTGAGGTTGGTGAGTAAGGTATAAAGTATAAGGAACCACATGGTCTCATTTGCATTTGTTGAAGGCGCAAATACTAAGCCTTTCGAAAAAGCTGTGGAAGCCGAAATGGACAAACCGCTCAAGCATTTTGAGAAAGAGCTGAGCAAAATACGTACCGGTCGGGCACAAACAAGTTTACTTGAAGATATTCGAGTTTCTGCCTACGGCAACGTTATGCCATTACGGGAACTAGCTTCACTTTCTGCCCCTGACGCTCAAACCCTCTTGATACAGCCTTGGGACAAAACGATTATACCAGATATAGAAAAGGCACTTGCTGCCTCTGACATAGGCACCAGTCCCATTACCGATGGTACCCTTATACGTCTGCAGCTTCCACGCATGAGCACGGCCCGACGCGATGAGCTTATTAAAGCCGTTAGTAAAAAGCTCGAAGAAAGTAAAGTAGGCTTACGAGCAATTCGTAAAGATTTTCACAATCTTATTCGTGATGCTGAAAAAAGTAAAAAAATATCAGAGGATTATAGCAAGCGCTTGCAGGATATTCTCCAAAAAATTACTGATCGGTCAATAGATAGCGCTGACAAACTAAGTGCTAAGAAAGAACACGAACTAAAAACCATGTAATATGAGATATGAGACTTTATCTTTTGGGCTTTTTGTAGTACTATAAGTATACTAACGATAATCTCAATGAAGCACGATATAGTACGGGCTATAAGCACATATGGGCTGCTAGCTCAAGTGGTAGAGCAACAGACTCTTAATCTGCAGGTTCTTGGTTCGAGTCCAAGGCAGCCCACCACAGTATATGAGCAAGAGTGGCGGAAGTGGTAGACGCGCTGGACTTAGGATCCAGTCTCGTAAGAGAATGGGGGTTCGAGTCCCTCCTCTTGCACCAAGGATAAAAAAAGGAGAAATATCCTATGGTTTATGGTGAAAATAATCTCACGTTTACCCTCAGTCAGCCACATGCTGATCGTTCGCTTGCAACCATAGCTATAGGGCGTGCTTTTGTGGAACGTATGTATCATCATGCACTACAAGCTCATCGTGAAGATATACAGACCTATGGCTTTTCCAAAGGCGCTACCCCTTTAGCCTACATTCAGCACACCTTTAAACCCCATTTAACCGAGCATTTAAAAGAATTCTTCTTTACTCACTGCGTTATTAATTTTCTTTATAGACAGCTCTACCAGCATAAGCTTGTCGTTGTTGGTGAGCCCTTACTTAAAGATGCTATTATTAAGCCTACTGAAGGTGCCTACTTTTCGTTTGAGCTTCCTACTATTACCCTATATGATCTTAAACATGATTGGAAAAGACTACCCTTCAAATGCCCTGAACGCAAAAATTATAAAGATCTTGACCGCCAAGTAACGACTTTTCTTAAGGAAGAGCATGAGCGGTCTCAACAGTCTATTACATCCGAAATTCAGATTGGCGACTGGGTATGCTTTGACCTATGGCTGGAGGACAGTACTGCCCCTAACCCTTTGTTTCTCGATTATAAAGATACCCTTTGGCTTAAGATTGGTGATGAAGAAGCAGACCGTGACGCACAGCAAGTTCTCTTAAACAAAAAAGTGGGCGATATATTTACCGCGAGCAATCTATTTTTACAAAATTATATAAGCACTATGCTTGATACTCATTATACATTTGGTATACATATTAAGGATCGCGTTCCTGCTGCGTTTTTTTCACTTGAGCAGTTTAAGCGTCATTTTAAGCTCAAAACTGCCAAAGAAACACATCTTAAACTTATTGAGGTATTTTCGTATCGCAATGATCTTTCCCAACGACGTGAAATTATCGAAGCTATTTTTAAGGTTCTCTTGACCCATCATCCAATTATGATTCCTGATTATCTTATTAAACGACAACAGTATATAGTGCTCGATGCTGTCCATATTAATCCTGATTATCACGTGTATAAAGCACAAAACGATTTTAAGCAAAAAGTTCGTATGCTTGCCGAAAAGCAACTTAAAGAAACTATTCTCATAGATCATATTACCTACCAAGAAAACATTCAGGTAACACAAGACGATATTATTTCATATCTTAATCTCATGAAGCGTCCACGAACGAAAGAGTTCGTTTACTTTGACTTGCCTCTAACTAAAATTAGGAGTCAAGAGACGCCATTACCTATGGAGTTATTACGGCAGCATTGCCTCAGGGAAAAGACGCTTAACCAAGTAATTAGTTATTTGACAAGAAAGGTATGAAAACGTGGATGTCAAAACTATTGAAAAACTGGTGATTATTGGCTCAGGACCTGCTGGGCTTACTGCTGCCCTTTATGCTGCCCGCTCCCATCTTGAACCCTTGGTTTTTGAGGGCGATACACCGGGTGGTCAGCTGACGGGCACCACGGCCGTTGAAAATTGGCCAGGCGATATCAGTGTTCTTGGACCACAACTTATGCGTACCATGCGTGAACATGCTCAACACTTTGGTACACGACTTCTCTTTCAAGAGATTATTGATATCGATATAACACAGAGACCCTTTATAGTAACTACTGACAAGCATGAGAAGATTTTAGCCTACGCCATTATTATTGCAACGGGAGCAACTCCTCGAAGACTTCATGTTCCTGGTGAAGATACCTATTGGGGCAGAGGGATTACAAGCTGTGCTGTCTGTGATGGCGCCTTTTATACCGACAAGCCTATTCTGGTCGTAGGTGGCGGCGATAGCGCTATGGAAGCAGCCTCATTTATGACCCACTTTACCAAAAAAATAACTGTTGTCCATATTCTGGACAAGCTGACTGCTTCTCCTGCAATGCAAGATAAAGTGCTTAAATATCCCTTTATTAATGTTATCTATCATAGCACGATCACGGCTTTTGATGGTAACGGTCAACATGTAACACAAGCCACTATTATGAACAAGCAGACAGGAATCCAGCAGGTCTTGCCTGTTAACGCTGCCTTTATCGCTATTGGTATGCATCCCAATACAGGACTTGTTAAGGGTAAGCTTGAACTTGATGATTGGGGCTATATCGTTCAGAAACTTCATACCCAAACGTCAGTACCTGGTATTTTTGCTGCCGGTGATGTTGTTGATTATCGCTATCGACAAGCAATCACGTCAGCGAGTAGCGGCTGTATGGCAGCTCTTGATGCTGAAGAATACTTAAAAAATATTATAGATTGACACTCGCCCCGCTTACGAGCTTACGAGCTCGCATTTGAAAAAAATCGATTTTTGCTTTAAAATAGATACGTACTACCATTTTTATTTATTGTGCTCTTTACAAGGATATAGCTCATGTCAGTAACATTTAAACTCAAATCTAAAAAAAGAAACAGAAAGCACGGTTTTCTAATGAGAATGGCCACGCATGATGGCAGAAAGATTATTAATCGTCGGCGCGCACAAGGGAGAAGGCGATTAGCTGTTCACGCATGAAACTATGCCCAGCATTGCACGATCTTGTACACTATGGACCAAACAAGAGATCAGCAACCTCTTTAAAACAGCAGGTCGAAGTCACCGCTATTCTGGACTTGATATTCGGTTAGCTCCTGCTTCATCGAACATTGGAATTGGGCGTCTTTTAATCATAACTCCCCGAAAAAGCGGTACTGCACCCCAACGAGCACGCATACGGCGTCGTATTAAGGCTATCTTTTATGAGCATAAGATATACGAAAGAGGATGCGATTGGATTATCTTTATCAAAAAAGAAGCTATGACGCTGAGCTTTTCTCAGTTGCGTACTATTATACTTAGCCTATGCCTGCCAGGCACCTGATCTACAGTACCCTTTATCCTGTTACGCTAGTCGGGCTGATTGCTGCAAAGCAGCGCAAGCGGTAGCATACACTGTAGGGTTAAGGTGGGCAATATGTGACAAGAAGAGCGTAAGATTTTGTAAGCTAGGCTCAGTTTTACGCGCATCAAGAACAATAGTCATATGATAATCAAGCAGGACCTTATCGTAGTTAGGATATGCTAAGATGCCTATAACAAACTGCTCGTGTAACAGTATCTTTCGCGTATCGGGCACCCTACATTCTTCTATACTTGTATGTGCTTGCTCAATACATCCTCTTTTTAAAAGCAATCGAACAAGACTTGCTAGGCAACGCACAACTTTAATCTCACTTTTCATATGATCGTAGAGCTGTACCACTTTCACTAAATATTCAAATGATTCTGGCTCAAGTGTTAATAAATGTTCATAGATAGCCACTGCCTGTGTCAGCTTACCCTCCTGTTCATATAAACAAGCTGCTCTAATATACGATTCACGAGCTTTATCGTCATGAAAAGCAAGCAAAAGATCTCCTTCAAGTTGAGCAGCAAATGCCTCATCGGACAAAGAATGAACAAGGAGACGATATACCCCTAACGCTCGTTCTTTTTCTTTATTTCTAACAAACTCAGCAAGCTTAAACCATGCAATGGTATACTTATCGGATGGAGTCTGTGTCATAGTTAAACCTTTAATAGCATAGGGTTGGTATGGTCTTGACAACCATACTATAACTCGTGAAGAATCAAAAGGTTTACTTATGCGACACAACAAAAATGGTGCCGGGAGACGGAATTGAACCATCGACACAAAGCTCTTCAGGCTTCTGCTCTACCACTGAGCTACCCCGGCATTATGAATAACAATAGAAATAGCTAAGATATTTTTTAAGATATTTTAAAGCTATAGCTAGAGTACCATATTGAGGGTTTTTGTCAATAGAAAACAATAGAAAACAATAGAAAAGAATATATAGCTAAGCTGCCCTCGGGTTTTCCTGTGGATTGGGCAAATACATAGTTTCAGAGACTGAAAAGATTGTAATAGAGGTGTCGTTAAGATGTGGGTAGAGCGTTTTATAAAATCTTAAGAGTATAGTACGAATATACCCATACAGCTCATAAGGGGTGAGCGAAGAAGCATGCAGTCTGATAAAATGAGCTAGGTAATTTGTTACAAAATCTATAGCCCAGCGGAGATCAGCACTTGTATTTTTGCCACGATGAATACCATCAAGAACTGCTTCAAGTGCAAAAAATACTTGAGTGGGCGTTGCACCTTGCTTAAACTCTACGCTGGTCTTATAGCGACGTGAAGCTTCAGCAGCTTCTTCTTGAAGCACACTGTAATAAAGATACTGGGCAAGAAGGTTTTTTTCACGGTCAGACAGATGGCTGACGCTATATATATACCAATCACTAAGAAGATTCTTATAGCTTTTTTCTGGCGGTGCTAATGCTCCCGCAGATATCATGAGCAGTGAAAGTAAGGCGTAACGTAACTTGCTGTACATGACGAACTTTCCTTTGTTAAACTTAATTAATATTATAATAAAAATAGATATAATAATATATCTCAACTATTGTCAATAGAAAAAGGTGTATTGTCGATTTGCTGTTGATTGCCAATATCTCTACCCTTTGCTAAGCTTTAATTAATAATATATTATCACCAGTATTTTTAGAGACCATGGCAAACCTACAGAACACCCTAGAAAAAGCATTAGCAACATTTACCCGTGATTATTTCTCTGCACTTGAAAAGGCTACACAAGAACAAGAGCTTGAACAAGTCCGCCTAACATACCTAAGTCGCAATGGCACGTTAACGGAGCTTATGAGCTTGCTAAAAACCCTTTCGCCTGAAGACAAGCGCATCTGGGGACCCAAGCTTAATCAGCTTAAGCATGACGCGCTTGCTGCCTTTGAAGCAAAACAACAACAGTTTGGACAAGAAAAAATCAAGCTTCAGCATGAGCAACAAGCACATTTTGATGTTACTGCATATCTTCCTAGCTATCCTTCAGGAAGCATACACCCAATAACCTCTATAGCTGAACAGCTTGAAAATGTTCTTATGTCGATGGGCTTTGAAATGGTTGATGGACCAGAAGTCGAAACTGATTTTTATAATTTTGAAGCTTTGAATATACCTGAAACACATCCAGCACGCGAAGTACACGATACATTCTGGCTCAAGCTTCCGCATATGCTTTTGCGTACTCATACATCGAATGTTCAAATACGCACTATGCAACAGCGCAAGCCTCCGCTTGCTATTGCTACCATTGCCCGTGCTTTTCGCAATGAAGCAACTGATGCCACGCATGACTTTATGTTTATGCAATGCGAAGGATTACTCGTTGATAAAGACATTTCAATGGGTAACTTATTAGCAACTATCAAAACTTTTGTCCAAGCTCTCTTTGAACGAAAAAATCTTGATATCCGCGTCAGATCAAGCTATTTTCCGTTTGTTGAACCTGGAATAGAAGTTGATATCTCATGTATTTTTTGCAAAAGTGGGTGTTCTGTATGTAAACGAACCGGATGGCTTGAATTGGGCGGAGCAGGGCTTGTTCATCCCCGTGTTCTAAGCTCGTGCGGTATCGATCCCGATACCTATAGTGGCTTTGCTTGGGGCTTTGGCTTGGATAGGATTGTCATGCTCATATATGGCATCAATGATATTCGTTTATTGCACAGTGGTAAAATTGATTTTTTGAAGCAATTTTAGGTTGCGCCATCAACTATGAGTTTTATGCCAGCAAGAATAAGAACGAGGGCTACCACCAGCAAGACCGGCATGCCCACTGCACCAAGAGCTAAGCTGCCTAAAATAAGATTGAGTGGCACTATAAGTACAAGAATCCCAACGCCAAGTATTATTTTGCCTGTGTTCATCTTACTATCTATATTTCTTTCGACTACGCAGTTATTATTCAGGAGCTTATCACGAGCTTATCATGAGCTTATCATGCACGAGCACTGCATGTATACAAATTGTCTCTATATATTATTGGTTTTTTCTTGAGCAAGCAAAAAAGGAATAATTACATCAGCATTAAGCGAGAGCGCATTAATACCATGATCAATAAGAAATTGAGCAAGTTCCGGAAAATCTGATGGTGCTTCACCGCAAATACTTATATACCGGTCACACCTCTGTGCTGCCTCTAAAGCAAGCTTAAGCATTTTCTTTACCGCTGGATTGCGCTCGTCTAAGAGATAGCCCTGTAATCCTGCATCACGGTCAATACCTAATGTTAGCTGTGTTAAATCATTAGAGCCAATAGAAAAACCGTCAAATAATGGGCAAAAATCTTCTAGTAAGAGTACATTAGCAGGTAGTTCAACCATCATAAACAACGTAAGGTTAGAGACGTGCCGCTTAAGCCCGTGCTGCTGAAGTGCTTGAATAGTATCCTGAGCTTCCTGAATAGTGCGAACAAAGGGGATCATAATTGCCACATTGGTAAACCCCATATCATCACGTACTTTTTTAAGGGCTTGACATTCAAGAGCAAAGGCCGGAGCATACTGCTTATTGGTATAGCGTAGTGCACCACGAAAGCCAAGCATGGGGTTTTCTTCGTAATGCTCAAAAAATTCACCACCTAATAAATTACGATATTCATTACTTTTAAAGTCAGTTAACCGAACAATAACTAGCCGTGGATAAAAAGCAGCAGCAATCATACCAACCGCTTGAGCAAGCACATTACTATAGAATTCCTCTGGATTATTATTATATGCTTCAGCACGCGTGTTAATAGAGGAAATTATCGCAGGGTCACGAACTGCTTGTGTGTTACATACAGCCAAGGGGTGTATTTTCAGCGATGACGCAATAATAAACTCCAAACGTGCTAAACCTACGCCATCAACAGGTAATTCTGATAATTCAAAAGCACGTGCTGGATCTGCAAGATTCATCATAAGTTGTACCGGTGATGCTGGTAATTGCTCAATGGTCACGCTCTGTTTCGTAAAAGATATAAAGCCATCATAAACAGCACCAAGTGAACCTTGGCTACAATCAAGCGTAATTTTTTGTCCATTGGCAATACGGGCTGTTGCATCTTCAGTACCAACGAGCGCAGGCACGCCCAATTCCCGGCTTACAATTGCAGCATGACTTGTCCTTCCTCCCCTGTCAGTAACAATACCACCTGCTTTTTTCATGATGGGAACCCAGTCGGGATTAGTCATAGAGGTAATTAAAATATCACCCTCATTAAATACTTCAATATCATGGATGGATTGGGCTTTGCGCGCTATCCCCTGAGCTATCTTTCTACCGATACTGCTACCGGTAACGATAGGTTTAGGCTTAGGCTTGCGAGCGTCTTCAAGTTTATAATATATACCTACGTGCTCTTGTTTTTCAGCGCGAGCTCCATAAATAGTTTCTGGCCGAGCCTGTACGATATAGAGTAATCCGTCCTGACCGTCAAGAGCCCACTCAATATCCATCGGTGACCAGCGACCCTTAAGTCCTGTATAATAGTCTTCTATAAGCGTAACTTGCCGAGCCAACTCAAGAATCTCGGTGTCAGTTAATGAAAACTTAAGTTGCGACTCCACTACTACGGGCTCTTGAATAAGCGCACCCGAGTTGCTACCTGCATACACAAGCTTGACTGTTTTGCTTCCGAGTTGTTTTTTTATAATGGGCTTAAACCCCTGAGCAAGTGTTAGCTTGTATACGTAAAATTCGTCAGGGTTAACTATGCCTTGAACAATTGTTTCCCCCAGCCCATAGCTTGAATTAATGACAACAACATCTTTAAACCCTGTATCAGGGTCAAGCGAAAAAGCAACACCCGAGCTACCTGTGTCGGAATGTACCATTTTCTGTATCCCCACTGATACAGCAACAGTAAAGTGGTCAAAGTTATGCTCTTGTCGATAAATAATAGCACGATCAGTAAAAAGTGATGCTATGCACTTTTTATAGGCAATAAGTACCTGCTCAATTCCCTCGATATGTAAAAATGTTTCAAGTTGCCCAGCAAACGAAGCAGTTGGCAGATCTTCTGCCGTTGCGGAAGATCGTATTGCCACATCACACTGCTCTTGGCGATACTCATGGCATAGATATATATACGCTTCTGTTATTTCCTTGGCTATATCATGAGGAAGTGGTGCTTCAGTAATCATGGCTCGCAGTGCTGAGCCAACCTGCTCAAGTGTTGGTAAATCTTGTTTTTCTGAAAGTTGCCCAAAAAGCTCACGCATATGAGCAATAAGATTATTGCGCTTGATGTGTTCCCAATAAGCATCAGCAGTTATGGCAAATCCATTGGGTATACGTATACCACGCTGAGTAAGAGCTTGAGTCATTTGTCCAAGGGAAGCATTTTTGCCACCAACTTGGGGTAGGTCCGCAAGTGTAATCTGATTAAAGAATTTGATAAATTTCATGCAGGTACTCAAATATTAAGGGCATTCGAAAACAGAAGTTTTTAGTAGCACTTTATTTTTAAGTATAGCATGAATTTATGCCCTACTTAAAAGAAGCATACAACACTTTGAAAATAAATTTATTTAAAATAATAGTTTTATTTTGATGCTTGATTTAATATTATAGTATAAGTTAAAATAACACTACACTGAGAAATAGAGCGATTTGAAATAAGAAAGTCCGACGTGAACTATACTAAACTACTGAGCATAATTCTTACGATATCCTTCACGATTACGGCGCTTTTCGGTGCGCAGTAAAAATTCTTCAAACTTAAGCTATAGGTGATGGTTGACCTATACCCTCGTATTATTTTAAAAGATATTGACAATTTGAGTATGGTCTATGAGCTCTATAGTATAGTGCTCACACTATAGGAGTTCTGTGAAGGCAAGCTTTATGGTAAGCTTTTTCTTTTTAGGCTCTGTTGAGTTTTTATCGTAGCCACATGAAAGCCCCGACAAAAACAACAAAAGCAGCAAAGTTACGAGCTGATTTGTCAAAGCGTGAGAAGACTCGCCTGAAGTATTTTATTTTAGAAAAAAAAGCATCCAACAACATGACGTTCTTTGTAAATATATTTATCATATTTGCAAGGAGTTTTAGTAGTGGATCTTGAGGGTATAACTGATTGACAACCTTGCTGGATGAGCTTTGATCGGAGCTCATTTGAATCGTAACCCTTATCTGCTATTACATAAGAACCAGCAACATCTTTTAGGAGAGCGTCTGCTTGGGTAATATGGTTGCGTTGGCCAGCTGTAATAATGAGTTGTAAGAGATTACCCAAAGCGTCAACCTTTACATGAAGTTTGCAGCTAAAGCCGCCCTTGCTGCGGCCTAGCCCTTCTGTCTCTTGATCTCCATAGCCGGCAGCGCATGCATGTGCTCGTAATATTGTTGCATCAATTATTATGTACTCCAAATCCGGATCTTGAGCACAAAATTTAAGCAAGTCATCCCAAACTTGATTCTTGCTCCATTCATTAAACCTTTTAAATACACTGTTCCACTTACCATACGCATCTGGCAACTCTCTCCATTGGGCTCCCGTTCTTGCCATCCAAAACACCGATTCTATAAATCTTTTACACTTTTCTTCTTTACCTACATATACCTTTGGGCATCCTTGAAGAATAGACTCTGATTAAGCTTGATGTATACCTATATAAGCGTTATCTTACTATCTGCTGTACCTGTTAAAGCCGAGCGATTTTCTCAAGATCTCTATTAGTACCTGAGATAAGCAAGATATCATTTTCTTCAAGAAGCCTATCGTGCTCAAGGGGTTCAATTTCTTCCTGAACTTTGCGACCTATACACGTAACATGATAGTGCTCCTGGATATCGAGCTCATCGGGTGTTTTGCCGATCCAGCGGCGTGGTGTTGGTAGCTGACTTATAGAAAAATTGAGCGTAATTCTTGCTAATGCATTAAAGGGTAGACTTAGTCTATCGGCAAGACGAATACCCATTTCTCGTTCTGGAAGCACTACCTGATCTGCCCCTATAAGCGTAAGTATTTCTTTATGTATATCACTAATAGAGCGCGTGATAACACGGGGTACTACAAGACGTTGCTTGAGAAGTGCTGTGACAAGAATAGACTGCGCAAAATTCTCTCCCATAGCGACAATAACGGTATCCATTTCTTCAACGCCTATGCTGCGTAGTGATGCTTCATCAGTTACGCGCATACAAATTGCTTGTGTTACTTTATCACGTATAGATGCAATAATAGATTCATTGCTATCTACAGCGATTACATCCATACCGTTGTCCGCAAGCGTTGTTGCTACATAGTAGCCAAAGCGGCCCACGCCGATAACACAAAATTTCATATGCTGATCCTAGTTAGCTAATCATGACGCGTTCTTCGGGATAATTGAATTCTGCTTTCTCTGAACGCTTTTTGAAAGCCAGAACAAACGTTAATGTTCCAATACGACCAATAATCATACTCAAGATAATTAAAAGCTTGCCTAAGCTTGACAAATGAGGTGTAAGACCGAGTGAGAGCCCAAGATTAGTAAAAGCAGAAAATGATTCAAACATAACGTCAATAAAGCGTGCCTGTGGCTCTGTGAGTAAAAGAAAGAATATGAGAAGTGTGATCCACGCGAGCCCGAGTGATACTATAGCAATTGACTTAAGAACTTGATCGTTAGCTATGCGACGGCCTTTCATCTCAACGGTTGTCCTACCAGTAATAACGGCTTTAATCGTTGAAAGAAAAATAGCAGCGGTTGTTATCTTTATGCCACTTCCTGTCGATCCGGGAGATGATCCAATAAAAGCAATAATGAGTATTACAAGCAAGGTTGCCAGATGCACTTCCGAAAGCGTAAACGTTGTAAATCCGGCACTACGCAGACAGAGGGCATTAAAAATAGTATTAATCATAACTGAATATGCTGATAGATCAAAAAAGCTTCGCCTATGCTCTAAAAGCCAAAATAATATGCTTGACACTAGAGTAAGCCATAGCGTTCCTGACAGAACCAGTTTGCTATGTAAAGAGAAGTGGAACCGCTTTCTCATAGCGCCGGCTGTTGCGTAATATATAATCTCGCGCCAGGTGATAAATCCAAGTCCACCAATAAGAACAAGTATGCCGGTAATACTTAAGAAGGCAGGGTGATTCTTAAATGCTACCATAGATCCAGGAGCTGCAGGATCTAAAAGTGTTAGTCCAGCACAATTAAACGACCCGATCGTGTGAAAGAGTGCTAAAAATAACCGCTTGAGTGGTGAATACGTGGAATTGGTTATCATGCAAAAAATAATAAGCGTTCCTATCAATTCTGCCAACGCTGTAAATTTGATAATAAATGTTATGATACGTTGAGCGTTTTTCCAGTTTCCAAGTTCAAGCACTTGTCCTGCCATGAGCTGAGTGCCTAGACCCAAATTAACAAAAAACGACATAAAGAAGACTGTTAAGGTAATCAAACCTAGACCGCCTATTTGTATCAAGCACATAATAATAGCATGTCCAAAGTCGGTAAATGAATCGAGTGGTATTGTTAAAAGTCCTGTAACACAGGTAGCTGATGCAGCTGTGAAGAGAATATCAAGAAATGAAAGCGGCTGTCGTTGAGCCTGTGGCAATGATAGCATGAGTGTTCCTGCAGCTATGGTAAAAAGTACCGAAAGAAGAATCATACGCCAAGGGGAAAGAAGTATACTTTTGCGCATATGAGATAACATACATGCTTCCAGTCACAAGCTAGTGTATAAGCCAGCCGCATATAAACACGGTACCTATACCAAAGGCTACTAAGTGGTAGAAGTAACGGTCAATAATTTTCTGAACGTGCTCACCCCATCGAAAGAGTGCTGCCGCTAAAAGATAAAAACGTGCTGAGCGAGCAATTAATGTGCATACTAAAAATGATATAAGGGGTAGCTTGCAAAATCCTGCCGTCAGCGTTATAAGTTTGTAGGGTATTGGCAAAAATCCTGCTAGAAGTATAGTTTGTATATAATGAGCTTGGTATAACCCAGTGAGCCATTCAAATGTACCTGCTGTTATATACGTTGCTATGAGCTTATGGCCAATAACATCCCATAATGCTGAACCGAGCATATAGGCTCCAAAAGCTCCAACGGTAGAAGCAATAGCTGCCAGCGTAGCGTAATAAAAAATCTTGCCTGGTTTTTCTAAACAGTAAATCGCCAAAAGCGTTCCAACAGGCATGAAGAAAAAAGCTTCTACTATTACAAGACCCACGAAAATAGGTGTTGCATAAGGGCTATGAACGTGTTTTACGATCCAGCGATACATGCTTTTCATTTTCTCACAGACTATTGTGCTTTCAGAAACCCCTTACTTGAGTAAGGGGAGGAGAAAGCGTAAACCTGGTTAAAGCAATTTTAAAGATTATAACACTAATGTAATGTTTAGTCTAATAGCTCCTAACAGCAACTCAGCTTGGATCTCAGATGGCCTGTAATGCCATCAGGACTGTTTGTAAGGCCTACAAAGTCTTATCCATTGCTCGTGGACCAAAAGATTCCATCTATTACGTTCAAGTCGATATCCAGCTTCGTTTAAAGATTGTAGTATTTCTTTGTATACACTTACAGGGCGTATGCCGATATTGCAACGGGTAGCGTAAACTTCCCGAATGTAGCAGCTTCTTTTAGCTGACTATAAAGCTTCCCACTTTTAGTGGGCAGTTGTTTACTGTTCAATTAACCTTTATAGGTGGCACAACTTTTCAAGATACGTACCAATAGCATCAAGAGAAATGCGCTCTTGCTGCATAGTATCTCGATGACGAAGTGTAACCCGATTATCAGTACTGCTTTCAAAATCATACGTAAAGCAATAGGGTGTCCCAATCTCATCTTGACGACGGTATCGTTTGCCAATAGAACCAGTAGCGTCATAGTGTACAGCATAGCCTTTTTTCTTAAAATTAGCATAAATGCTTTCCATAGGCTCTGCTTGTTGCTTAGTTAGGGGCAAAAAAGCTGCTTTAATAGGTGCAAGAAGAGGATGAAGGCGAAGTACAATACGTGTTTCACCTTCAGCTATATCTTCATCATATGCGTCGCAGAGTGCTGCAAGAAAGAGGCGATCTACACCTACCGAACACTCGACGACATGAGGTATATACGAAGTTTTGGTTTCTTCGTCATACACAGCGAGATCTTTACCTGAAAACTTTGCATGCTGACTGAGATCAAAATTGCCACGATACGCTATTCCCTCGAGCTCTTTCCAGCCAAAGGGAAACTGATATTCAATATCAGAAGTAGTTTGAGAATAATGTGCTCGTTCTTCAGGTGAATGTGGCCGCAAGCGAATATTTTCGGGTTTTATGCCAATAGTAGTATAAAAAGCTTGCCGCTGCTGGCACCAAAAATCAAAAGCTTTCAGGGCCTGATCAGCCGTACAAAACCATTCAACTTCCATTTGTTCAAATTCTCGCATACGAAAGAGAAATTGCTTAGGGGTAATCTCATTTCTAAAGGCTTTGCCAATTTGGGCTATGCCAAAGGGAATTTTAACACGCGTGCTTGATATAACGTTTTTAAAGTTAATAAAAATTGCTTGTGCGGTTTCAGGACGCAAGTAAGCTATATGACTTTGCTCAGTTGAAGCACCTACCTGTGTTGTGAACATCATGTTAAACTGTCGCACAGGGGTCCAACGTTGAACACCAGGGGGATTCGGGGGAGATTAATTCAGGGTTTGCGGGCCTCCATTTCCAGCAGCTTTCTGAATGCCTGATCGTACTCGGCATCAGTAACCGTCGGATTGTCGAGGATATAATACTCGTGATCCCATTGGTTGATTTTGGCAACGATTTCGTTATAGGCTGGGTTCAAGGGAAGTAGGTTCAGTGAGGTTAACAATTAAAGATACTAAAGACACAAGGCTAAAGACTAAAGGAGCAATACGTAACTAAGTTGCTAACATA
>CAWGPQ010000007.1:0-44012 GCA_963824495.1 uncultured bacterium | reverse complement strand
TGAGGCGCGCCGCCGAGTTGTTTGATGACAACGCTTCATGCTCTCGATGAATTTTTTGATGATCTCATAAGCTTTTTAGAATCTCTTGTTCAAAGTTGTCCGGCATCATTCGAAAAATATAAGCAAGAAAAAAATGCAGCACGAGAAGCTGAAAAACGATCGCAGCGTGGATAACTCTTATGGCTGAGCTAGAAGTTATAACAGGAACCGTTGAGCGCTTTGTGTATCAAAGCGCTGACAATGAGTTTTCCGTATTCTTACTAGCACTAGCATATAATGATACTATTACTGCAACGGGATCAGTTCCAGCTCTTCAAGTTGGCCAAGAGGTACGGTTACGTGGTACCTGGGTTTTTCATAAAAAGTTTGGCAAGCAATTTGAAATTAGTGAATGCCTAAGTAGCTTGCCAACTACCCTTGTCGGATTAAAAAAATACCTTGGCTCAGGGCTCATTAAGGGTATCGGCATGGTATACGCCGACAAATTAGTTAATTATTTTGGTGCTGATATTTTACGCGTCATCGATACTCAGCCCGATCGCTTGAAAGAAGTCGAAGGCATAGGTGCTACACGTGTTGAGCGTATAACTGCAGCTTGGAAAGAACATAAAGAAATAGCTAATCTCATGGTGTTTATGCAAGAAAAAGGCATATCACCTGCCTATGCATCAAAGATTTATAAACACTACCGTCATGAAGCCATTGCTCGCTTGCAAGAGAACCCCTACCGCTTAGCTGACGATATCTGGGGTATTGGATTTAAAACTGCCGATGCTATTGCCCAAAAACTCGGGTTTGCTTTGGAATCACCACACCGTATTACAGCGGGCATTACCTTTGCTCTAACAAGCGCTACGACCCAAGGTCATCTTTATGTTGAGCTGGCAGCACTTAAACAAAAAACAATTGAGCTACTTCAGCTTAACGAAGAAACCGACGCAGCTCTTATCAAGCAAGGCCTGCATGAGCTTTATGCTGCTGACAAAATCAAGATGGTCAACGATAACGATGCTCATTATTTGACACTTACCTCATATTATTTTTCTGAAGTTGGTGTTGCTCGACGTTTAAAAAACAGTATCGAAAAGCCGCCATTAGATGTATTCGATCTTGACACACTTACTCGTTCGCTTGCGGCACATAATCACGCACACGCAAACATTATACTTAACAAGACACAGCAAGAGGGCATTCTTGCATGTCTTAAAAATAAAGTCACCATTATTACTGGTGGACCCGGTACTGGTAAAACAACGCTTATTAAACAGCTTCTTGCTATCTTAGACGCTCATAGTATCCGCTACAAGCTTGCTGCGCCGACAGGACGTGCTGCAAAACGCATGGCAGAGGGAACAGGCAGATCAGCCTCAACGCTTCATCGGCTTTTAGAATTTGACGTGCGTAGTATGAGTTTTACCTATCACGAATCTAATACACTACAAACTGACTTCTTAATTATTGACGAAGCATCAATGATTGACATTTTTCTTGCTCATGCGTTGCTCAAAGCGCTTCCAGTAACTGCTCATCTTGTACTAATTGGTGATGTGGATCAGCTTCCTTCCGTTGGTGCAGGTAATTTTCTCAATGATTGTAGAGCATATGATGGCATTGCTCAAGTACAACTTACCGAAATCTTTCGTCAAGCACAGGATAGTCTTATTATCGTTAACGCCCACCGTGTCAATAAAGGTGAATTTCCACTGAGCTATTGCCCAACATCTCGTCGAGATTTTATATTCATCAAAGAAGATAAGCCAGAAGAATTAACAACGCATCTGAAGCGTATTCTATTTATAGAGCTACCCAAGCATGGTATCGCTCGAGAAGATGCTATTGTTTTGGTGCCTATGAACAGGGGAACCGCCGGGGCACATCACCTTAACCATGAGCTACAACTTTTGTTGAATCCTCATCCAAGTGTCAGTGTTACCCGTGCTGGGTCGGTATTTAAAGCAGGCGATAAAGTTATGCAATTACGTAACAATTATGACAAGCTTGTTTTTAATGGTGATATAGGAATTATAGAATCAGTTTTACTTGATGAACGTATACTGCAAGTCCAGTTTTCAGAGCGGCTTATAGATTACGACTTTGATGAACTGCATGAGCTCGTACTTGCTTATGCTATTACCATTCATAAGAGCCAAGGATCAGAGTACCCTGCTGTTATTATACCTCTTTTTATGCAACATTTTACTCTTCTTCAAAGAAATCTTGTGTATACTGCTATTACACGAGCCAAAAAATTATGCATACTTATTGGTCAGTCACAAGCATGTGCTATGGCCATACGTAACGCCACATCGCTTAAAAGAGTCACATTTTTATATAAATTTTTAACTACTCTGCCATCGTGAAAAATCTTATTTTTATATCTCTACTGAGCCTAGGGTTTGGTTGTCTTTTTTTTTGTCTTTATCACAATTGGATTCTTATAAGTATTCCCTCAACATGGCAGAAACCCCTACTACAACAAGCAGCAGTCAGAACAAAAAAAAAGGTTATCCTCAGCTATTGGCAGTCTGATAGTTACAAAACAGATAGTAGAGAACTTGTATGGCCATCGAATATCCTTGACCAAAGTACCATACTTATTAAAAGCTGGCTTACTCTTTTAGATGAAGAGCATATAACTCCACAGAAAGTATCACTACAGCTTGTTACAGTTGATCTTAACAAAAATGAACTTATAGTTTCATTAGACAGAGCTCCTTTTGCTGAAGATGCCCCCACCTATGATAAGCTCATGTGCATTGAAAGTTTACTCAAAACATTACGTGATAAGAGCACGAACATACAAATACCTGCCATCCGTTTTCTTGTACACCATCAGCCTATTCACGATGATCATCTCGATTTTTCTCGACCATGGCCGCTTGCAGGATTCTCCACTGCTTCAGCCCACCAGCAATCACCTCGTCAGAAATCAGCTCTTAAACCACAACAGACATCTATAACACTTATGATCAATCCCAGTGGTGATGCTCGCTATACGGGACGGACTATTCATGATACTTTTGAACGAAGCATTACGTTTGCCTGTGCTCAAGAGCTTAAAAAAGCACTCGAAGCTCGAGTGCGCACTATACAGGTAGTTATTACGCGCTCTCCAGGCCAAACGCTTGAGCCGTTACAAGCTGTTGCTTTTGCTAATCGACTTAACGTTGACCTCTATATAACTCTCAGTTGTTATCAAGAGCCACCAACGTCTTCAGGTACACATATATTTTTCTATTACTTTCTATATCATCCAATCACAGATTTCTGGCATAAAAAGCAGGCTACTCTTAACTTTTACCCGTATAATCAAGCTCATGTACACACGCTTTCCGCAGCAGCTTGGACCAGCTGGTATCTGTATACTGCTCTTCGACAGCGTCATCATGAAGCTCGTGCTCTTATTCAACAACCGATTGGCATCCCTTTTAAGCCGTTAATCGGGGCTACAGTACCATCACTAGGATGCGAGATTGGCCTCGTAAACAGTGATGATTGGCACACGCTTATCGAACCACTAACACAAGCACTAATAGGCTACACGCAAGCAATCACTTCCCTTAATTAATCATCCCGCCAAGCTCGGTTTTGGCAATTCTTCCAGCATAGTGGATATACCTTCGCAGTGTGCCTTATATACTTCTACTGAAGGTGATACTGCTAATAGACGTTGTGCGGTTGCTAAAACATTTATCATTCTGCTAGCGAAAGACTTATCCAAGGAGTAAGATTAGGCACCCTTCCTCAACGGCCACCCTTAGGGGGAGGCACAAGCAATCCTTGATAAAGTTTTGCTCGTAGACAGAAATCAATATCTAGATGCCAAGTCTCTTAAAAAGATCCTTGGCATCTTTGGCTCTTACAAGATTTTTTCCCTTTTCAACATTCTCAAGGGCCTTAAGTGTTTCTTTATTAGGTGCATGGCTATAAGGGCACTCCTCATCTTCATGCGTTAACAATTGCTCATTAATCAACTCCATAACGATTTTTCGCATGCTTTTACCCTGAACCGCAGCCATCGATCAATGCTTGAGAAAATTCTTTGTTGTGCTTAATTTTATATGTTAATATTATAGTATTGATAGTATATCATAACACTCAAACCAATTCATTTCCAAGTTAAAACCTAACACTTTCTTGGTTTAGTTCGGTAAAAAGCCTAAATCGAAGACGACAGTTCATGACTCCAGTGATAAAAACAGATAAGCTATCCAAGACATTTGTTACACGAGAAACATTTCCAGGCATTTTGGGTACCCTCAAGGGTCTGTTCTTTGGCAAAAATCGTGAATTAACGGTGGTTAAAGACTTGTCATTTGAAGTACAAGCGGGCGAACGAGTTGCATGTATCGGACCCAATGGCGCAGGAAAGTCAACAACGATTAAAATGTTAACGGGCATTCTTTACCCAACTTCCGGAAATGTTGAAGTTCTCGGCTTAATCCCCTGGAGGGATAGACACGATCTCGGTTACCATATTGGAACCGTTTTTGGGCAAAGATCCCAACTCTGGTATCACTTGCCCCCTTCCGATACTTTTAACTTACTTGCTAAAATCTACGAAATTGATCCCCAATCCTATCAAGATCAACTTAACAAGCTTGTACATCTTTTTAAAATAGAACATTTTTTGCACAAACCCGTTCGTCAGCTTTCTTTGGGAGAGAGAATGCGATGTGAAATCGTAGCAAGTCTGCTCCATAAGCCAAAAATTCTCTTTCTAGATGAGCCTACAATTGGTTTAGATAGTAATGCGAAATTAATGATCCGCGATCTTTTGACTACGTTATCTAAAGATCATGGTACCACGCTCTTTCTTACATCACATGACACTGCTGATATTGAGCACGTCTGCAATCGTGTAATCGTATTAGATAAAGGATCGATTATCATTGATAGAGCGCTTAAAGATTTGAAAAAGCTATATACGAAAAAGAAAATCCTTAAGCTGATTACCGATGGAGAAAGCCTCTTATTAAAGCTTCCGGGAATTAAGATTTTAGAAAATGCGCATCATCATTTTGCCTGTGAAGTAGATGTCGAAATAACACCTATTGATTGTGTGATTCAAGAAGCCCTTAATCAGACGACTCTCAGAGATATAACGATTGAAGATCCTTCTATGGAAGAAATAATACGACTGGTATATCAAACAGCAGCTCATGGTTAAAGTACAAAAATATATCGCCGTTTTTAAGCTCTCATTTTTGCACGCCCTTAAAAATTATAAAGCATTGATTGGCTTAAGTATTTTCTTGATAACCTGTTTAATTATTTTTGCTCATCTATGGAAAATTGCTGCAGCAAAAACAGGTGCAGTCAACTTCAAGCCCGAACAGCTCCTCTGGTATATAGCACTTAATGAGTGGGTTCTTATTGCAATTCCTGACATACAAGAAGATATGGAACATGATCTTACAAGCGGCCGTTTAGCCTATCTTCTCCCAAGGCCTATTTCGTATCTAGGAGCAACATTCGCTGAAGCTTGTGGTACTTTGAGCGTAAATCTGCTTGTTTTAGGGTGTGTGACATTTTTATTTACCTGGTGGCAAACTGGTGCTTTGCCTTTCCAACCAGTAGCTTTATTGGTAACGATCATGGTTGGCTTCGCGTCGGGGGTAATTGCAGTAATGTTTCGTATGCTTATTGGTCTATCGGCTTTTTGGTTACGTGAAGTTAGTCCAGCATTTTGGATATGGGAGAAGCTTCTTTTCATGCTGGGAGGATTAATGCTTCCCCTTACGGTATATCCTCAATGGATACAAACTTTAGCCCATTTTACCCCTTTCCCTAGTATTTTGGGTCAACGAAGTGCGTTAGTTCTGGATTTTAGTCTGAACACGAGTATGACTCTTATAGCTTTGCTCATGGGATGGGGAATTTTTGGCTTAACTTGTCTTCTACTTGTATATCGCAAGGGGTTACGCATCTTGAATATTGAAGGGGGCTAAGACGGTGCTGAAAACTAGTATGTTTTTTGTATATCTTCTCAGGACAAGCATCAAGGCATCGATGAGCAAAAGGGGAGCATTTCTTATTGAATCAGGGCTAATACTCGCAGATAACCTTATATTTCTTGCGCTTTGGTGGATTTTTTTTCGCCAGTTTAATGGTATTGCCGGATGGAATTTCGATGATATGATCATCCTCATGGCGGTTGTAAAAGGGGGATTTGGGTTGATGCAAGTGTGCTTTGGAGGTATAAGAAATTTGTCAAAAATGATTATTGCTGGCGATCTTGATTCGTTTATGACTCAGCCCAAAAATGTACTCCTGCATATTGCCGGCTCAAAGTCAATTTCAAAGGGATGGGGTAACCTCATAACTGCGATAATCTTACTCGTGCTTACACGAGTTGTCACACTCGATAGGACCCCTTTAATCTTGATAAGCATTGTAAGCAGCTGTTTAGTTTTTACTTCGATGAACATAATTGCCCATAGTCTTCCTTTTTGGATGGGCTCTGTTGAGGGATTATCTAAAAAATATTGCGATGCTCTTTTTCTCTTTGCTCTCTACCCAACGAGCATATACTCTGGACTGCTACAAGTCATCATGTTCAGTTTGATTCCTGCAGGCGTTATTAGCTACCTTCCCGTCGAACTAATTCGAAGCTTCTCGTGGCCTTTATTGCTTCTGTTAATAAGCAGTTCACTAGCTTTTTCTTGTATGGCATTTCTTGTCTTTTACTCGGGGCTTAAACGATACGAATCAGGAAACAAGATTGGACCATGTTCATGAAACCTCAGGTCACACATTAAGAATGGATTCTACGGGGGCAGCATACACGTAATACATTTCCCCTGTACCTGTAGCAATGGTACCAAGAAGTTTATTGCCAATGGGTGCTCCCCCTACTAACAGAATGTCAGTACCAGTTGCTTGCGGCTCTACCCGATGTGAAAGAATAACATTCAGTTGTGCAGCAATGGCGGTAGGCTGAAACAAACCTGGAATACTAAAGGTAGCAACACCCACACCTTGTGAAGGATTCTGTGTTGACTGATATACTCTTAAACTCTTAAGCGTTGGTGTATCTGATAGTGGTCCGCCGGATGGTCGAGCAGCCACGGCCGGCGATAGGGTAGCATCACCCAAAAGCTTTAAATTCCTGTTACTTTGCAAAGCATTTTCTAGATCTTGAGCTGTTTGGCCTTGACCTAACGCATAACATGACACACCAAAGAGCATCACTATACTTAAAAGTGATGGTGTACTTTTTGAAACTATATAGTTCATCGTATCTCCTGTTTATCAGATTATATACCTTTATTTTAAAATTATCAGTTTTCTTACGCAAAAACAAGGGTTAATCAAAATAGAATTTAAAATTATTTTTTAATTTTTTGCTCAACAGAAGGCTATTTTCTTAAAAAACCATCATAGTATTGTGAAAAAGACTTATAATTCTTTATACTAGTTAATAAAGATATTTTTTTAAAAAGGAGCGATTATGGTAAGTTCATCTGAAATGCCACCACGTACGAATGCGACAGTACGAGGATTACTCATTATGACAGGAGGGCTCGTGCTTCTTCTGCATACGATGGGACTATTACAAAAGGGCTTAAGCCTTATTCTTATTATTGCTGCACTTGCGGCAATTGCTTATGGCTTTTACATCTCTGGCCTGTACGATATGGTTGTACGCGTTACCCATAGAAGATAGAAAAGAGATAGAAGATATACCTGGGCAATACCTATACTAGTATAGATATTGCCCATATTCTTATGGTTATTCTTTGGTGTCGGGCTGAAACTCCTGAAGCTCTCGTATATGAAATGGCTGAGCTGGTGGTATAATTTTGACCGTACGCGTAGGTGAAGCAATATCCATGCCCTGCAAGCGCAATGTTTTGACGATTTCAAGACGTACTTCAGAGCTAATTTCCCATTGATCGAGTACTTTATCAGCTGTCAAATAACCTCGTACAAGAAACTGAAAGCCATTATCGGTAAAATCATGAAGCCATACTAATGGCGAAGGGGTCTTGAGAACATTGCTATTTAATTCAAGCACTTTTAGCATAAGCTGCCGTACTCGTGCTGGGTCACATGAATAGGGTACCGTAATAAGAATATCATTAAAAGCAAAGAACGAACGAGAGTAGTTCCAGTTTATCAGAGGCTTGGTAATAACTTGTAAATTAGGTACGACAATCGTTACACTATTTTTACGCCGCAAGAGCACTGAGCGTGGAGTAATATGGCGCACGACACCAGTTACATTTTCGTCAATCATGACTAAATCACCAATTTTGATTGGCCTTTGTACAAGAATAATAAAATATGCTAGAAAATCGCCGATCGGCTCCCGTAATGCAACGCTCAGACCACCAATAACGATTGCAATCTTTGTTGTCATGGCATCTAAGCCCGCGCTTTGAAGCCCGATTAAAACCGACAAGACAATAATTGCGTAGCGTGTAAGCGTAAAAATAGTATTCTGAACACCTGAACCAACAAGCAAGGGGTCAAAAATACGCTTGAGGATAAAATGATTAATTATATAGGTTAATCCAATACCGCTCAAAATAAATAAAACAATTTTAAGTAGCGAAAGACCGGTAACCCAGATACGTCTGCCCATCTCATCAAAGCCAGGACTGTACAGCTCATAGTTAAGCCATTCTGATATATCACGCAACGTTACCGGATAACCCCAAATTTGAGCAATAACAAGTACCGCCATTAAGACGAAAAGAAGAAATGAGGCAATTACAAAAAGACCATACCAGGTTCTGCCTGTTGCAAAACGCTCTTTAATTGCCTCTCCTTCAGAATAATAGAAGAAAAGATCAGATGAGATACGCTTGACACGATTATGTACCCACAAAAACAGTGGAACAAGCAATGCTGTTAATGCAACACGGGAGAGAATATACAGTACCTGGTGGCCGTAACCAACATACGGATTGCTCATAACAATAATAGCAATAACACACAGCCATAACAAATAATAATACTTACTTACATGGTCTTTAATCCATTCCCACATGGGCGTATGCGTGGGAATAGCTCGCAGAATCTGTTCTTTGCCAATTAAACTCATAAGAGCTATCTGGAGCGCAATAAAACTCAGCGCAAGCAAAATAGTAGGCACATGTGATGCTGGATAGGGATAATTCCCCCTCAGAAATGCTTCACGAAGAAAAAACAAACAAATGGTCGCATATAACAACGATGAGACAACACCCACAAAGCGCGGCTCATACGAGCGACTAATAAATACATAACCAGAACGTTCATTAGCTACTAAAAAATACCGTGTAAGCCGATACGCAAGAGCAAGCATAACTGGTATTGAAAGCAAGTAAAAAATAATAGCCACTGAAGCATTTTGAATAAATCCAAATTTAATAAGAACATATACAACAGACCAGCCATACATAATAACCAAATGATAATAAATAAAGTCTAAGAATTTTGCTATCGCTAAACTTATAACAGATATGCGCCCATATTCTTTGGGTATTGATGAAAGGTGGCTTATTATATCTGGTAAATATGCCCGAATAAGCATAAAGATAACGATAATCATGGTTAGCCGCAGTAATACAATAAAAAGCATTGTCCTATCTGCAGCAATTTTTTTAAGGGTGCCGATAGCTGCCTGCATACTGTCTACTGAAAATAAACTGAGGGCAGCCGTATGAGCGTCAGAGAAAAACCGCTTAAGATCAGGGAAAAAATTCCTTACCTCACTCCACTCAATAGATTGTTCTGAGCGTCGCCAAAAGCTTTTAGTACCCAATTCTGCAACTACGCTTTCAATATGCTTCATGCTATCGTTTACGGTAGCAATAATCGCAGAGTACAGCTCAATTAATTTAGCAGTATAATCAATACGCTTGCGAATTTGTTCTTCAGACTCATAGAGTAACTGCAAACAGGCTCGAAATATGTCTTGATGATCTTTAAACTCAAGATTTTTGTGCTCTTTAAGTAGCGTGCTTAATGACTTAACGCGATCAAGTAGCACATTTAAGCTATGTAAGACGTTAATTGCACTATTACGCCTTTCGGTAAAAACTGCCAAATCAGCTTGAAGCTCAGCTCGTGGTGTTTCATAATTTTTAATTTCTTGATCAATCTCTTTATCCAGATCAGCTCTAAATTTTTTTTGCGTCATTTTATGCCATGAGCGAATAACATAGACATTAAGTTCATCAAGCCTAAATTTTGCCTTTTCAAGATCAATTTGGGCTTCCAAATACTCTCGCTCAATATCTATGAGAGCTTCACGTGCGCTTAAGTTGCCAATTGTGCAAATAGCTAACCATTCTGAGATTGATCGAGGCTCTTTAGACCATTCCTTAAGAAGGGTCAAATCGCTCATAGAAATACCAAAACGCGTAATAGCATCGTCAAGCTGCCTCTTAATATCATCTTTCAGTGGTGATAAAACCTTCATTCTTTCATGAAGGCGCTCGAGTTTGGTTGCTAATCCTTGACGCTTGCTTTCCAGCTCAGTTTCAGCTTTTTTTACATACTGTGCATCTACATGGAGTGATCGCTTAATACGAGCATAATCATCACGTATACCAAGCGCCTGCTTTTTTGTAATCTCAAGCTGTGAATCACTCAAGGCAAGCTTACGTTCAGATTCTTTAACCTTAAGCTCGGCTAGATCTTTTTTGTAGCTCAATAAACGCTTATGTTCATCAAGCAACTCTCCACGCTGCGCCGGGGAAAAACCATTTTCCGCTGGAGTAACTTCCGCCGATGTGCGTAAACCAAATTCTTCTTGTTGTTTCTGTTTTTCTCGATATTCTTCCTGAATAGCAGCAAGTGCTTTTTTACGTTTAGCAAGATCATCCGCACTAGTAAGTTTATTTTTTTCGAGATCACTTATCTTGATTTTATAATCGAGTAAGCGCTGTCCGAGCTCTTGCAGCTTATCGAAGCTATATGATGCCTGAACGGGTATCCTTAAATTCTTAAATTCAGGATCTTCTTTATATTCATGTAGAAGAGCTTGGTGCTGTGCAATAAGCCCTTCTACCTGTTGCACCGCTTGCTGGAGCTCGTTACATGCTTGTAATATTTGACTCAGTAGCGAAAGCTTCTTGTTAAGGAACTCACGCTCTGTAGTAGAAGCAGTTTTGAGCTTTTCTTTCAAAATAGCTATCTGTGTTGAGATTTTTTCTGCTTGAGCTTTCCGCTCGGCTTGCGATCCGAGCTCACTTTTCTCTTTCTCCAACGTCTGTATTTGGCGATCGAGAGGGTTAACAGGTGCTGATTCTTTTTTTTCATCTGTTTTGAGTAACCGCTGCCAGGGTGTAAAAGGGCTACTATACAACAAAGATCCATACGTGAGTATAATCAACCCACTTAGCTTAGCTATCTTATATAGTTTATTCATTGCTATCCATGCTATTCATGTTTGTTAAAAAGAAGCTTGTTTTCAGTTTATCTCTATAGGGATATGTCGCTAGACAGCCAACAAGCCACCGATTGAGCCTGTTTGACATATGAGTATCATAACGAACATTCAACATAATATCGATAGGCCCTGAAATCAAGTCAAATAAGATACTATCGTAATTGTTAGCTGTATCATCAGGATACATGCCTAAAATAGCAAAAAATCGACATAAAAACAGCTGCTTAAAAAACTTCTGATTATATTCAAGATTTTCAAGAGTATACAGCACCATCAGTAGATCAAAAACAGATTCGACGTTGCTACTATGCAACGGTAGCAAATGCACGCACAACTCAAGTATGTGGTGAAGAAATAGAATATCTCCTCGTACCCATAGCACAGGAAGCGCTACAAGTTCTATATCAACTAGAGCATATGTCCTATGCAACGGTGAAAGCACATACGCTATAAGCCCTGCTTGTACAACCAAGCCTTTATAAGCTTTCCAAGGTACTGAGCATTCGATTCGTCCAATTTCACGATCCAACACTATCATTTTGCGCTGGTAGGGCATAAAGCAGCGTAATACTATACCTTGCTGAAAATTTTGAATCACCGTATCCCTGTACTTTATTTTTTAGTATACATTATTTTTTTATAGTCTACTAGTCTGATTTCTTCTCATCAAGCTCAGCAGTAAACAGGGAGGCATGCTTATGAACTATTAGCGTAGAGTTTACTACAAAATTCACATCTCGTGAGTATCCGTAAGTATCAAATATATATAGCAAGATTGCTGCAGGATGCCTGAGCAGTGCTCTGCTTAGAGATTGCTTGTGCCGCCTCCTAAGGGTGGCCGTTGAGGAAGGGTGCCTAACCTCATTTCTTGGACAAGTCTTTCCGTTGCAGTGCGACGTTGTCTGGTAGGTGGCCGAGCTGAGCGTTCTTGTGCTCTTGGAGCAGTAGCTCTACGTCGTAGATATGGAATCATTTCGGCAATAGCATCGATAACAGCTTGCATACGCTGTGCTCCTTCAGTATCACCAGCACGAGTCATTTCATCTCTATTTCTTTCAGCAAGACGGGCAGCTGTTAAGCCTTCAACATTCTCGTTACCCCAATCAGCTCCATGCTCAAGTAATATATTGACAATAGCAGCGTTACCGGTAGCTGCAGCCCAATGAAGAGGCGTCATACCTCGTGCATCACGCATAGAGAGCAAGGACGAATTTACTGGTAGTGTTGAAAGAAGAAGCTTGATTATTTCTTGAGCATCTCCTGTTGCGGCAGCATAGGCAAGAGGATCAACACCAAATATACTACGAATATTGTTTAGCAGACGTTGAACTATTCTTAAAAATTGAGCAGCTGGTTTATTAGCAGCACGAGCTGCTCGCATGAATTTCTTGAGAGTTTCTGCGTTAAGCAATGTGCTCCCATGCTCGAGAAGAAACCAAGCTACTTCTATATGGTGTAAGCCTGCGGCTAAACTAAGTGCAGTAAGGCCATTGCTATTGGCCTGATTAATATGAGCACCACGTTCTATAAGTAATTTGACCACATCAAGGTTGCCACGACGTGCCGCAACCATAAGTGGTGTAACGCTCATAAAACTTGCATAATTAACGTTAGCACCTCTTTCAAGAGCTCCTGTAACTCCATTATTGCTGCCATTAGCAACTGCGATAAGTAGAGCGGTATTAGGATTTCTAATAGCTACTTGGGGTAGATTATGCGCTACGATTGCTTGGGGCACCCCGGCAGGAGCAGCTCCAGTCATTTGACAAAAGGCACTCATTAACGTTCTGGGTGCAGTAAACTGAGTAAGAAAATTAGTTATGGTATCCATAGTATTCTGAAATTGTTGTGCTTCTCTAGCATTACCAGCACGAGTCATTTCATTTCTATTTCTTTCAGCAAGTTGGTAAGGTGTTAGGCCTTCTGCATTCCTCAATCTAAAGTTAGCTCTGCGGTCCAAGAGAGCAACGACAATGTCAGCATGTCCTTGAGCAGCAGCCCAATGTAGAGCAGTAAAGCCTTGAGCATCTTGGTTATTGATCATGCCTGGTTGTGCTATAGCTATTTCCAGAACTCCTTCTCCATTCCCCCGCGCTGCTTCATAGGCTAGCTCGTTAGTATCAAATATAGAGCGAATGATCTTTTCTGTTTCCTCGCTTGCTCTGCTTGGTAGAGTGGCACCATGGTCTATAAGTAGTCTCACTATATCTCTATACCTGTTTTCAGCTGCCCATATAAGAGCAGTTTTGCCATCATTATTAACACGATTAACGTCAGCACCATGCTCTATAAGCAACTTAACCATATCTGGATCTTCATCTTTCTCGTCAGCTGCCCATATGAGAGCAGTATCGCCATTATTATCAGCGTGATTAACATCAGCACCAGCTTCTATAAGCAATCTGGCTACATCAATATTCGTTGCCAGCATAAAAGCAGTAAAGCCACGATTATTGGCATGATTAACGTCAGCACCATGCTCTATAAGCAACTTAACCATTGGACCTTCACCTTCCTTGCCCACTGCTTCCATAAGGGCAGTATTGCCATCATTATCGATAACACAATTGGGAGAGGCGCCAACGTTAAGTGCTCCTTGGACTTTATCAATATCTCCCTCTTTCACTGCTTCAGATAATGCACGATTGGCTTCGTTTGGGATTTCAGGTTCCATGCTATACACGTGCGATGAATAACTCGATAGTAAACATGCCGTGAGAGCTATAAGTATAGTTAACCTTTGTGGTCTTGGTTGTCTTTCTTTCATCGTCTGTCCTTATTGAATTTAATTAATGAGAGACCCATTATCAATAAGTATATAGATAGTTATTTCTAATAGCCAACAAGCAATACAGGCATTCCTTAAAATTAGCTCACAAGCTAAAACTGCTTTAGACTTCCCCTGTAAGCAGTGCTATTCTTAACTACGTATATACGTATTATCATGTGCGTAGGAGAAACAATGCATAACTCAACGGTCCAAGGATTTATCCTTGCTGCCGGCTCTTCATCCCGCTTTAAAACCCCCACAACTAAATTAAGCTTTAAGCTTTGCGGACAAGAACTGATCACCTATCCGGTCACATTACTGCGTAATTTTTCTATTCCTATAACGCTTATTATAGGACATCAAAAAGAACACATACAAGCTATCTTTACTAAAGCTGGTGTAGCTGGGCTTACGTATTGCGAGCAGCATGAGCAACGAGGCACAGGTCATGCCATCTTGTGTTCACGTACCATGTGGTATGCTGAAAATATTCTCATACTGGGTGGTGACGCGCCTTTAGTCACACAAGGAGTTATTCGTGATCTACTTGAAACACATCAAGCAAGTGGTGCAGCACTGACGTTTGTTGTAGCTCATAATAGCGACCCTTTATTGACAGGCTATGGTCGGGTAGTTCATGACAGCTCAGGTATAAGCATTATCGAAGCACAACATTTTGTAGGTGATACCACACAACATTGTTGTGTTAATGCTGGAATATATCTTATTAAACGTGAAATGCTTGAGTTCATGCTCCCCCAACTTGAACCAAACGGTCAGACAGGCGAGCTCTACATTACCGATCTAATCAGTTTGATAAGCCACCAAGGCCATCTGGTAAAAACCATTACGGCACCCTTTGACCAGATTAGGGGTATTAATACTCTTAGAGAACTCTGGATAGCCGAACACATTAAGCGTTCTGAATTGATTGGTTACTGGATGGACAATGGTGTTCGTTTTCTTACACCACAGACAAGCCATATCGATAGCACCGTTACCATCGGTGCAGGTACCGTTATTGGAGCAGGAGTTATCCTAACTGATGGAACTCGTATTGGCGCCAACTGCTCTATTGATGCCTTTTCGGTACTAAGTAACAGCATCATTCATGATAATGTAATCGTAAAAACACATAGCGTTATTAGCGATTCAGAAGTTTTATCACATGCTCACGTTGGACCATTTGCGCATATTCATAATAAAAGCACTATTGGCGAGCGTGCTTGTATTGGCAATTTTGTTGAGGTTACAAGAAGCTCAGTCGGGCTTGGAACAAAGGCCAAGCATTTAACCTATTTAGGTGATGCTCAACTTGGATCACATGTTAATATTGGTGCTGGTACTATAATCGCTAATTATGACGGTGTCTACAAGCATCAGACTATTATTAACGATAAGGCCCATATTGGGAGCAATAATTCGCTTGTTGCTCCTCTAACTATTGGTGCTAATGCAGTTACCGGTGCTGGATCGGTTATTACTGAAAACGTTCCCGATAACGCCCTAGCGCTTGGTCGAGCACGTCAAGTTATAAAAGAACAGTATATTCCTCACCCTATACCAGAGAGTAACAGTCCTACCCAACTATCACCTCAAATATCACCTCAAACATCAGCAGCAGATTTTTTCATACCTGTTCTTCCTGATCAAACCAGTATACCTTCAGAATCATGATTACGTTTATTCATACAGCCGACATTCACTTCGGCATGGAAAACTACGGCAAAATTGATCCCCAGACAGGTATGCATACTCGTCTTCTTGATTTTGAACGTGTGCTTAATGCATGTATTGATCGGGCACTTGAAGAACAGGTAGATTTCTTTTTGTTTTGTGGCGATGCTTACAAAACTGCAACACCAAGTCCAACACAGCAACGTTTATTATTCCAGTGTTTTTTACGCCTCTTTAGGGCTAACATTCCTCTCGTTATTATTATTGGCAATCATGATAATCCACTTAGTTTTGGCAAAGCTCACGCTCTTGAGCTCTTTGGACAATTGCCCTTAGATGGGTTTCATGTTATTGCAAAACCAGAAATTATTAAACTTGAAACTAAAAGCGGCCTTGTACAACTTGTAGGAATACCATGGCCATCACGTACTACGCTATCTCTTAACCTTGCGCATCACGATTCTTCGCTTGAAATCACGCAGCACATAAGCCAAGCAGTCAATGCTATTATACAAGATTATGCTCAACAGCTTGATGCTCAGCTACCAGCAGTATTGGCAGGACATTTAACGGTCAGCTCAGGCATCTTTTCAGGCTCTGAAAAGCGTGCTATTTATGGCACAGATCCCGTTCTGCTGCCATCACAATTGGCCATACCGCCTTTTGATTATGTTGCCTTAGGACACCTTCACCGCTATCAGAATCTTAACCCTCGGGGCCATCCGCCTATAGTATATTCAGGATCACTAGAGCGTGTTGATTTTGGCGAACGCAAAGAAGATAAGGGCTTCTGTTTAGTTAAACTTCATGAAAAGGGCAGGACAACTTTTGACTTTATCACAACTCCCACACGACCGTTTATTCAAATTGATGTACAGCTTGTCGATGATGTAAAAACACAAACTGATCAAGTTATTGATGCTCTTAATCGTCATACACTCACGGGAGTCGTTATTAAAATTGTTTACCAAGTACCTGCTGGCAAAAAAGACCGTGTCGATATCGCTATGGTCCAACAAGCATGTGCCTCCGCTCACTATCTTGTTGGGATTTTCCCTATCCGTGCCCTTGAACTTCGCGAACGGCGTCTCGGCTTGAAGGTTGATATGGATCTGCGTCATTTGCTTGATACTTATTTTGCATCAAAAGCCGAGTGGAAAGATAAACGCTCACACTTAATTCAGAAGGCTCTAGATTTAGAATTAGAATTAGAAAACTGCTGTGATGATTGACACAATTAAGCCCTAAAAGAAGAGTTACATAACGATGTTATTATTCGATTTTGATGGCACACTTGCTGATTCGCTTCCTGTGCTCGTAAACCTTATAAAAAAGCTTGCACCTGAGTTTAATTATAAGCTGCCTCAGCCTACATCAGAAATTATTGAAGAGCTTCGGGATATACCGCTTGATACTATTATAAAAAAGCTTAATATTTCAATCTTTGCATTACCTCTACTTATCAAACGTATAAAAGACGAGCTTAATCAACAGAGTAAAACGCTCCAGCCAATACCAGGCATTCCCGACGTTCTCAAACAGCTTAACAACAAAGGCTATAAACTTGGCATTCTTACATCAAACAGTTATGAAAGCGTAAAAAAATTCTTACACAATAATGGCTTAGATTTCTGCGATGCTGTATATAGCGACATAGGCATTTTTGGCAAACATACCGCTCTTAATCATTTCTTAACATATTATAAGCTGAGCCCTCAGGATATTGTGTATATTGGAGATGAAGTACGCGATATTAAAGCGGCTCAAAAGACTGGCATACGGATAATCGCCGTTAGCTGGGGATTTAACGGGCCTTCGCTCTTACAGGCAGCTCATCCTGATTTTTTAGTTTCTACCCCTTCCCAACTTTTGGAAGTTATCGAGCAGTATTATGCTCCTTTAGCTACGCCAAAAAATTGAGCACATACGCATATACTTCTATCTACACATAGTTCTGTGCTATACTATGTTGTATTTTTTATCTATGACCCTCTCACGATAATAGTCTTTAAGCCCACGAAAGAGTAGCTATCTATGCATCCTATAGATCCCAAGGCAACCCTATTATTCGATTTTGATGGCACGCTTGCCGACTCATTTTCTGCGGTGCTTAACATTGTCGAACGACTTGCACCTGAGTTTAACTATAACTTGCCGCAAGCTACTTCTGAAATTGTTAAAGAACTTCGCCATACCTCGCTTTCTGAGATTATCAAGAAACTTAATATTTCAATCTTCACATTACCCATACTTATTAAGCGTATAAAAGACGAGCTTAATCAGCAGATTAAAAGTCTGCAACCGATACCGGGCATTCAACAAGCTCTTATGGATCTTAAAGAAAGCGGATATAAGCTCGGCATCTTGACCTCAAATAATCAGGAAAACGTTGGTGCTTTCTTGTGCGATAATAGCCTTAACTTCTTTGAGGCTATCTATTGCGATAGTAGCCTTTTTGGCAAACATAACGTTATTAACCGGTTTTTAAAAACCTATAAACTTGCTCCCTGCAATGTTATGTATATTGGTGATGAAGTTCGAGATATTGAAGCAGCGCACAAAAGCAGCATCAAAGTAATAGCCGTTACCTGGGGCTTTAATGCGCCGTTGCTTTTACAGGCCAAGAAACCCGATTTCTTAGTGTCTCACCCTTCAGAACTTTCTGGAGCTATAGCACGGTGCTTTACCCCTTCAGCAACACCAGTGCCAAGCTCACTGACTTCGGAGTCACCTGATACCATAGCTTAAGCTAAGAGCAAAAAATAAGACTATAGTTGTCACTTTTATTAAACACCTGTTTGATTTTGTTGCTAAAAGACGTATAGTAGAAAATACGATTTGCTTATTTTAGGCTAAAAACTGTCTAGTACTTATTACATTTCCAGGAGCTTTATAATGATTAAAAGAATTTCTTATCCCCTTGTGCTCATATCTTTGTCCATAAGCAGTTTTTTACCAGCAATGAATCCAGTTAACAATAATGATAGCAACAAAATAACATTATCCCTATCGCTCTAGATTCTGTTCCTAGCTTGCATGTTTTAGCCCTAAGCAATGTAGCTCAAAAGCTTACGTCTGAACGGATACAACAAGCACAGATATCCGTTGCATTACAAGAATCCGCAATAAGCCTTAAGGTAGCTCTCGATCGACTTAAAAAATACGGCAGCCTTGGGGATTCTGTAAGACATACAGTAATGCAGAGTAACCTATTACTTGAAACTTTATTCTTTATAATAAAGGATCCTATTAAAAGAACCGAGCTTATAGACCTTTTTGTGCTTAGTGCAGCAGTTGATGGCCATATACCAACTATGCAATTCCTTATTGAGCATAGCGTAGACCCCAACAGAACCTTAAGGCATGGTCTAGACACTACTTTACATAAAGCAGCAAAGTATGGACAGCTTGAAATGATAAAATTTTTACTTGCTCACGATACAAATGTGAATAATGTGAATGCTGTTGGTGATTCTAATCATACCCCTTTACATTATGCAGTAAGAGAGGGACACAGTGAGGTAGTCAAATTTTTACTTGAACGTGGCGCTAACCTACACGCTCTAAATAATTATAATGCAACCGCCTTGATGACCGCAAGGAACAGCTCATCGCTACTCAATGAACATGTACGCTCTCGAGTTATTCAAATGTTAACTGAAGCTGTAGTACAACAAACTACACAGGCAGACTCAGAGCAGCAAGCTCAAGAACACGACTTTATCGTTCAAGCTTCAGTAGGCAATATCGATACGCTTCAGCGTATGCTCACTGAAAAATTAGTAGATATTAACGCCCAAGATGGAGATGGCAATACAGCACTCATGGTTGCTGCTCGTGTTGGCCGTACTGATGTTGTTGAATTTTTGCTAGCTCACGGTGCTCGTACAGATATAAGAAATGGGCTTAACCAAGATGCTCACGCTTTAGCTTTGAGTACTGGACAGTTAGATACAGTGATGCTCCTGATTAAGCATAATTTAGGCACTACGATTTAAGCACATTATATAGGATGCAAGTTCTGGATTCTTATTAATACTCTATACCTATTGCATAACTATGTTAAAAATTTATACTTAGTAAATATAATTCTTGATTAATTATTTTAATTAAAGGATTCAGCAGTGCTAAATAAAAACTATTGTTTTCTCATGCTTAGTTATTTGTATATTAATAGTTCTTTGTTAGCTATGAATCAAAACAATAATAACAATAACATTATACCTATTGTTCTCGATTCTAGCTTAAAAGCTCAAGCTCTCGCTAAAATAGCTCAAAAACTCACACATGAACACATAAAGCAAGCGAATATACCAAGCGAGTTACAAGAACTTGCTATAACTACTAAGCACGCTTTTGATCGATTTTTTCCTGAAGGCACACCACTTGATGATCCTCTTAAGTACACAGCACTCTTAACAGCTAGCGTAACAAATAATAATTTGGCACTTGAGGCCTTATTGCTTATACCAAAGAATGCTGTTGATAGAACAAAGCTTATACGAGGTCTATTATTTGGGGGATCGTGGAACAACGATGTACCACTCATGGAATTTTTTATTAAGCATCATATCAATCTCAATGCACCAGTAAGGCCTCTTGATCAAGATACTGCTTTACATATTGCTGCACGAAGCGGAAAAGTTGAAATGATCAAGCTTTTACTTGATCATGGTGCACAAACAGATGTTGTAAATCTAAATGGCCAAGCTCCACTTGATACTGTACGACGTATGCGCTGGAAAACTGAGCAGCAACGATCGAGCATTATCCAAGCCTTAACAGCACCTACAACTCAAGAGTCTGCACAAGCAATCCTACAGCGCCAAGCGCAAGAACGTGACTTTATCGTTCAAGCTTCAGTAGGTAATATCGACACACTTCAGCACATGCTTAGTGAAGGCATAGATATTAATGCCCAAGATGGAAATGGCAATACTGCTCTTATGGTTGCAGCACGCGTTGGTCGTGCTGATGTCGTTAAGTTTCTTCTTGCTCATAGTGCTCGAGCTGACATAGTCAATAGACTTAACCAAAATGCTCATGTTCTTGCTTTAAGCACTGGTCAAGGTGATATAGCACAGCTTCTACCTGAGCCGAACATAGGCTATGTCATGCAGGCCTAAAATCAAGCATATATCAGCTTAAAAATACGGCCACCCACTGAGTCTTAGTAACGGCAAAGCCTCGTGACCCGAGCCATAATCAGGTCCCCTTTTTCAGAGCCTTTTAGTTTAATGCCGCTTGTATAAGTGTGCTATTGATTTTCGCCAGCCGTTAAGATATATTTTCCTAAAATTCTTGCAATTAGTAATTATAATTGGCTATACTCAACAATAAGTACCATAAGAACTGCTTAAAGTCGTATTTCTATCGGAAGAAAGGAATAAACTATGAAACAAAAATTGCACAGAATCTTGATGTATTTTGCTGTAGCTCTCAGTACAGCACCTCTAGTCTATAGCTCGCCACAGGCATTAAGAAACTTTGTCGGCACCTTGAGAAATTACCAAAGAACTACAGAAAGAAGAGATAGAATTAATCTTGCCCGTCGCCTTACTAGCATCTATGACCAACAACTCACCCCTCGAGAGCGGGCCCAAGCACAAGCTCAATTGAGACGGTCAGGCACGAGCATAAGAATAGTGAACTATGTAGGGACACTCACTCGAACACCAAGAAGACCCGTGCTCGCTCCTCGTAGACCTGCGGTACCAGCAAGACCTGCAAGACCGATAGCTCCACCTACACCAATAGTACCAACACTACTCGCAGTACCACCTACACACACTATTGCGCAACTTGAAAGACGTATTACAGCTCTTGAAGCTACCGTCGCTCGTACACCGGATATTAAACAGCTTGAACAACGTATTTCAGATCTTGAAGCTGAACTGGCACGTAGGGAAAACGTTACACAGTTTAATAGACGCGTTTCAGAACTTGAGGCTGCTCTTGCCGAATTACGCAGGGCTCAAGTGCCAATAACACGACCTGAAGTACCAATTATTCCATTGGAAGAGGTAATACCACTATCAAGAATTGAGCCTATTCCTAAACAAGAAGAGCAGATCGAAAGCAGGTTACCTGCTGCTCCAAGTCGGAGAGAAGAAATACCTCCTGCACCTCCAGCGCCACCTGAAGAAACGCTTCAGTTCCTTCTTACACTTGGAGGCGATGAACTCTCACGCTTTAAACAACAAGTTGCAGGCCTAAATCTTCAGGAACGATTTAATGAGCTCATAAAGAAGCTTAATCAAGCTGAAGATCTTCTTAAAGAGGCTTATCGCATACCTATAAGTCCAGAAACTTTAGCCACTCAACGGATAGGGGCTCAAATGCTCCGCAATCAGCTCCTAGCTTACTTGCAAGAATATGAGCAAAGCTATTATTTGAACAAAAGTAGAAACATTGATAAAGATACACTTCAAAAAACTCTTTATCTTATAGAACAACTTGATAAACGATTTGAGTTGCCTGCGAAATCAGAAGATGAGCTTTCAGCAGCTCTAACGCGCTTTATTGCAAAAGCTGCAAATCCACAGTCATTCACTTCCAAAGACTTAGCAGATTTTGAAGGAGCGTGGCAAAACTATCAACAACATCCATTCGTAGAACCTAATCCAAGCTTTATCAATAAAGTTAATCAGCAACTTGAAACTATTAGAAAAGCTCTTGAAGCGGAAAAGCAACCAGGTGTACTGCAGAGCGCCTATCGCTCAATCGCGAGTGCTCTCAGTTCTTTTCCTAGTTATTTCACTTCATGGTTTGGCTCAAGCAACTAGCCAACTGTTCAAGCACAGGCTCTTTTTCTAGCAAATAAAGCCATACGACATGATTTCGCTACCCGTGATATTAAGAAACTTGACGCTGATTGGCAATCGTATAAGGCAGCCATTACAGGAAAAGCACCATCAGAGCTACTTAATCAATTTGAAACTACACTTGATACATATAAAGAAGAAGTGCAGCACGTACGTAGTCTCGAAAAAAGTCAACGAATAATGCCCTCGCCAACAACATCAGCAGAAATACAAATCTTGAGCAATCAATTGCGTGCTGCTGAAGAAAAAGCCGATAGTTTAATTGAAAATTTGCAACAACAATTGAATATCATATAATTAAGAAGCTTGTATGTCCAAACATGAGAGCTCGATTAGCCTCGGGCTCTATAAGCTTTCAAGCTAAAAATTTTGTGATTTCACCAAGAGCTTTTTACCCTGAAATGCTATACCGTACGCAATTATGTGACGGATACCTAGATCACGTAACTGTTGAGCGTAATTTCTTTCTTGTATTTGCTCAAGTGCTCTATCGGCAGCTCTTTCTAGTGTTTCCGATGTACTCGTTGATATTTTTTTAAATTCGATAATAATGCCTGGTTTGGTTTTATTGTACGGCACAAGCATGATATCATAACGACCAAACCCACTTTCACGATTTGATGTTATGTGATAGGTGTCTTTGAGCATCACAAGAAGACCGAGAACAAATAAGTGGTAGCTTTTCTCAGGTTCTGTCACTGGCAGATCATATACGCTCATACTTGTTGCAACAAAATTTTGTAAAGAGAGAGCAAACTCTTCAGTATGACCTTGGGTTAATGCTCGTACTAAGTCTTCGGCGCTATTTCCTGTGTTTGATTCAGCAAATAATTCTTTTATCAAATTAAAATACAAATATTGATTTTTTAGGCTGGTAAGAGAGCGTTGCTTGTTCTTCAGCACGTTTTAATGCAGCCTGAGCAGTAGTGATGAGTTGTTGCTGCTCTTGCACTGTAAGTAGTTCTTCTAGAGCTAAACAACCCTTGAGTTTTGGCAAGTTCCCTTGTTCAATTGCATCAAGTAGTATATGCATGTCTGTGGGTGTAGCAGGTTGTAAAAAAGTGCCAAAGCTCATCATAAGAACCGCACAAAATATCGTAACCGAAAAAGTAAGTGCTTTCATGAAAGACGCCCTCGATACATGTTACGGATTAGGCATGAGTGCTTTCCAGCGTTCATCAGTATAGGTAATACGTGCTTGTGAGAGCAAGAGCGTTTGGTATTCTTTTAAGAGTTTCTCAAAAAGCTCGCGACGCAGCGTCGATGCGATTTCGTCATAGTGTTTTTTATCAAAAGGCGGAACATGAGCGTCAACTTTAACATCAAGACGCGTAACAACAATCCCATTGGTAACGTGCTCTATGTCAATAACATCACCAACATTCTTAGTAGTAATAAATCGTTTGTCTTCTGCAAGCTCATGATCTTTAAGCGTAAATGGCTCACCCCAATTAAGAGAGTCTTCGAGCGCTGCTCGTTTTACCGCATCGTTAATTTCTTCAGGTGTCTTTGCAGCAGTTGGAATAAATACCTGCTTTAACGTATACGTTGCTTCTTCTTTATAATGTTCATTCCAATATGCCTCGATATCCTGTTGAGAAACAATAGTATGTCGCTTAACGCGCTCTTCAAGAATTGTTTCAATTAACTGTTTACGCTTCAGCTGATTGCGTATTTCTTCATCTGAAGTAAAGCCAAGTTCTGTTTTGAAAAGTGTCATAATCTGATCACGAGTAAGATTATTGGCTTTTTGAAGATGTGATAAAAACCTATCAATATCATCTTCGCCAACCGTGACTTTAAGGCGTTGGGCATCTAATACCATGAGATGCTCAAAGATAATATCACGCAGGGCTGGTGGCTTGCCGTCAATACCTGGCTTCATAAGATCAGAGAACAAGATAAGCACAGCATTTCCCATATAATCGATAACCACAACGGTCTCGTCGACAGGATAAAGATCAGATACTGGGTCTTGAGCTGGATCTTGAGCAGGAACGGCCTTAGGCTGCGCTGACGCTGGCGCTGAAGCACAAATAGGCATAATGGCAAACACACTAAGTAAAAGCATAAAGAGCGTCACTTTTGCTTGACGATAGCAGATCATACTGTCCCTTTCAAAAAAGTTCACGTCAAAAAAGTTCAAGAAGAAAGGGAATCTGTATACACAAATTCCCTTTCTTTTAACTATACGCTTTTTTTAGAGAGCTGTTAAGCAGCCCGAGTTGGAGGTGCTACCTGTTGGGGAGCTGGACGGGTTTGAGGACGAGCTTGAGGCTCTTCAGGCTTTACCGTTTCTGAAGCTTGAGCTTCGCCTGCTGGAGCTGTTTGTGATGGTAATTCAGGCGGCGTTGGTCTTTTGCGTTTCTTTAAATAGTCTTTGTTAACAGAGACCTTATACTCTGATTTAAGTTCAGCCATCTTCTTATTATAAGCATCAGTGAACTTATCACGCAGGAGAATTTGCTTCACTTGATCTTTTACTTCATCATAAGGAGCCTGTTGTGGCTCTTGGCGAGCGGTAGCTTCAATAACCTTCCATTGGTTCTTACCTGATTTGACAACAATAACATCAGGGAACTTTTTAATGGCCAAGACTTTTACTTTTACATCTGGTTCAAGTGATGTAGATTGTGTTGTAACAAGCCCGAGATCATCAACTGTTTTTTTAGCTTCTTTAGCTGCTGTAGCTAAACTGCTCTTGCGTGCTTTATCAGCGATATCGTTAGCTTCTTTTTCATTTGCTGCAGTAACAGTTTGAGCACGTACACCACCGAGGCTTGCAACAAAAGGTGCACGTTTAAAGATAGGAAGCTTATCTTTGTTTTCTTCATAATACTTTTGGGCGTCTTCATCAGTAATAGTGATATGTCGAATAATGTCTTGTTCAAATGCTCGCATAGCAAGATCTCTATTAACAGCCTCGTAAACTTGACGAGCATTTTCTTGATATTCGGGAGTCTTATCAATACCACTACGCTTTACCCACTCTTGTATAATACGCTCAGTGGCCAAATTTTCTGCGATCTGCTCAAAGATTTGGTCTTGCTGATCTGCTGGCATGAACGGCAGCATATCTTTAAAAGCTGGCTGCACGTTACTGAGCAACTGAATATTTTTCTCATAATCGGCAGCTGTTACAGCCGGTTTATTATCAAAAGAAACGAGAACTTCTCGTTCAAGCTCAGTTTGAACAGGTAATGCTGCTTGTACAGGAGCTCCTATAGTACTTGTGTGCTTACCATCACAATCAGTACATGGCGTATGTTTTGAAAACCAATCAGTAATTGAGCAAGCGGGCAATAAAGCTATTGATGAAACTAGTAACGCCTTACTTAAATACCTACTATTCATAGTGCATCCTCATCGTAATTATTAAAAATCGATACTCTCTTACGTATCATTATAGCCAGAGTAATAAGATATGTCTAAAAGAGTAGGTTATCATATAACACGTGCGGCAACAACTGCAGTAATTGACCGGGGCTTGAGCTCGAGTAGTGCCGTGCCTATCGCTCGCAGTGTCGCTCCTGTTGTCATAACGTCATCAACGAGAAGAATATCTTTATCTTTATAGTGATGATCGGCGTAATGATCAGGCTGCATATCGATTACAAAAGCATGAGCAACATTGGCCTGTCGTGAAGCTCCTGTTAGGAGAAATTGAAACGGCGTATGACGAGTACGCTTAAGAACAGAAATGAGTTCTTTCCCCGATGCGCGGGAAAGCACGCCTGCTATAATTTCTGCTTGATTAAAGCCACGCTGAGCATAACGGCGCCAATAAATGGGCACAGGCGTTATATAGTCATACGCAAGATTCGTACGTGCTATGTGCTCAAGCATAAGCTGTCCGAGCTGAATACTAGCAACTTTATTACTATAACGCTTTGCCAAAATTAACGACGTAATAGGTTCCTCGTAAGCAGCAACCGCATGGACCGTCATTGTATGGCACGTAGTAAGATTAAGCGTTACTGATACAACAGGCCGTAACAAGCTCATGCAGTATGCACATAAAGGCTTACGTGCAGGCAATAATCTTTTGCAATAAGCACAATGCGGCGGGGAAATAAGAGCAAGAAATTGATCGGTAACTAGTGTGGCTATAGAATATAGAGAATACATGAAGTTCTTTCTATGGTTCTTGTGTGCTTGATTTACAGGCGAAATATCAAAGTTTAAAGAAAAAATAAAGAATCCCTGACGTTAGTATACCAGCAAGCACGTCATCTGCTATAATACCATAGGCACCTGGCAACAACTCACAACGTGCAATAAGAGAAGGCTTGAAAATATCCAGTGCTCTAAATACTACAAACCCCAAACTGAGCGTTAGAGCATCGAAATTATGGCCTACCAGGGCCCACAAGCAGCCAATCACTTCATCAACAATAATAGGACTAGGATCTTTCTTATTAAAATTTTGCTCACTAAAATCTCGTAGCGCATGCGCAATAAGAGCTATAGCAAAAAAAGTAAGAAAGAAAATAATAAAAAATTGGTATAAAACCGTATGAACGTAAAGTCGCATTATATAGAGTACCGGTAACGCTACAAGCGACCCAAGCGTACCAGCTGCTGGAGCATAACCCAGAGGCCCCAGAGTAACACTAGAAATATACCAGGTTTCTTTCATAATAATAGTAATAATAGTAATGTAATCTTTACCTGCTTAATTTTTTGATACGTGATAGACACATAGTATAAAAACACCGAAAACAATAGCTATATCCGCTATATTAAATATAAAAGGGCACGACAAACCTTTGTAATTAAGAGCGATAAAATCAACGACACCGGCATAAACATAGCGATCTATTACATTACTGATAGCACCTGCAAGCACAAGGCTTTCTCCCACAATAGCATATCCCTTACGAATACGCTCAAAGGTATACCAAACAAGACCAGCAATAATAAAGATGTTAGCAGTTGTAACCAAAGCAAATGGCAGCATAGCATCTGAATGAAATAAGCCCCATGAAACACCACGATTAAGAACTACCTTACAGGATAAGAACTGATTACAATATACAGCGGTACCACCTTGCTGGAGCGCAATCACTTTGGTTATTCTATCAATATGGAGTATAGCTAGTGCCATAAGCAACGAACTGATATGCTGCATTTTAAGCTGTAGCTGTATCATCGCACTTGAGCTCCACAAGCGCTAACGGCCTGTGCTACCGCTTTTTGTATCATGTTAATATCTTCTTTGGTCATGGTTCGATCTTGGTCATAAGCAATATAACGAAGCGTGACTGCCCGTTGATTGCCCCATTCTTTTTTTTCAAAAAAATCAACCAACGTAACATAACGTATACGATTATCAGCACTGGCTACACAGCGCTCAAGTTCAGCTACCGTAAGCGGTGCTGAAACTAACATACTTACATCGAGTGAAACGGAGGGGTATTTTGGTAGTGGTATAAATCTTGCTTGTGGCGGCTTATAGGTGAGCAGAAAATCAGCATCAAGCTCAAATATAAACGCATCACCTTCAGCAACACGTGGCATAAGTGCTTGGTCAACTTTACCTGCTCTACCTATTACTTGATCACCGCTCAGTAATTCGGCAGTTTGATGAGGATTCCACCAAGGCTCAAGCTTCCCCTGTGCTTTGCGCCAGTTCACCGAAAGTTTAATACTATCGCATAACGTTTGCAGCTCAGCTTTTGCTGTATAGAAATTAACTTCTGTGGTAGAAAACAAAATACCAGCAAGCATTTTACGCTCACGTATATGATCAGGTGCTTGAGCGTGCCATTGTCGGCCCCATTCAAAAAAACGAAGTGAAGTGTGCTGAGAAATATTTTCAGATATATTTTTAAGCAAATGAGGTATAAGAGACGTTACCAAACGTTTCCAGTGCTCAGATAAAGGATTACGTAGCTCAACTGCTTCTGGTATATCCAACGCAAGCACTTTTAGGAACTCCTCGTCGTAGAGAGCGTAATTATATACCTCATGCATGCGAAGACCGAAAGCACATTGGTATTTGATGGTGTGTATCTTTATAGGCACCTTCATGGAATAAGCAGCCATTGGACGAACCGGGAGTTTTTGAGGTAAAACAGCATATCCTATAAATCGCCCGAGCTCTTCTATAATATCTTCCTTTAGCACTATATCACCGGTTCCTCTGAATGTCGGTACTGTAATAACATACTCACGTACTGAATCTTGTGAAACTTCCCTTACACCAAAGCCGAGTCTGTTCAGTAAAGCATGTACACGTTCAGGAGCAATAGCGGTACCCAGCCGCTGCTCAATGAGATTATGAGCTATGACGATAATCTCTTCTGCTACGTCTTGACCAAGCACTATGATAGGACCTGGTGCATCGTGGGGGATACACGCCTCATTAAGCAGCTTCAAGAAGCGCAAGAGGCTTGGAACAACCTGATTGGGATCAAGGCCCTTTTCAAAACGGGCTGACGCTTCAGTGCGCTTTTTATGACGGATGGCTGTTCTCCTGATCGTAACTGCATCAAAATTTGCTGATTCAATAAAGGCTTGGCGGGTCGATGGACTAATACTACTTTCTAAACCACCCATAACACCAGCTAAGGAAAGCGGCTGTTGTCCATCGGTGACTACACAGTCCTGTGGCGTCAGTTCAATCGTAGTAGTATCTAAGAGCGTAAGCTTTTCACCCGTATGTGCAAATCTAACCGTAATAGTTTTGTTGTTAAGAGCTCGTGCATCAAAAGCATGAAGCGGCTGTCCTATATCGTACATAACATAATTGGTAACATCAACAAGGACGTTGAGCGGTCTTGATCCAATACGTGCCAAGCGCGAAGCCATAGGTATAAGAGAAGGCCTATAAGCTATATCTTCAAGGTAAATTCCCGCAAATTGCTTGCATATACCCGGCTCCTCATTATAGAGAGTATAGGGATTATATTTACAACCAGAAATTCGATCGTTATCTGCTTTTATCGAGTGAATAGCCAAAAGGTCCATTTCTGGCACAAGAGGCACCTCAAGAAGAGCCGCAATTTCTCGAGCAACTCCCCGATGGCTCCAAAGATCAGGCCTATGTGTCAATGATTTATTATCAATGGTTAACAGATAATCTTGAGCTTCAACGTGCCGTTTCCAAGCACCAGCTCTGTCATCAAGCGAACAGCATACGGCAGGCATAAGGTCGTCTTTGTCTGCATACAGATCAGCTAGACTTACCCACGCATACTCCACGCTGCCTACTTTTTTAACCAAATAAAAACCACCGACTTGAACATCAGAACGCATCGGCATTGTGATGTGCTTGGCCCATTCGCTCGTATATACAAAAATAGAGCCATTCTTCTGTTCTTGTGCCTGAGCAAGAGTAATCATATTCAGATCTATAAGAACATGATCAATGCGATCAATTTCCGCCGTTGTGACGGTAAAACGAGCAGCTACATCGTGAATATCATAATCCTGCCAACAAGCTTGTATATGATCGAAGATCCAGGCGAGCGACAATTTCATGCACGTAACCTTTTGTTGAGAGAGTATACATAGTATGCTTAGGATACGCCAAAAATGAGTAATGATCAAACTTATTTTCAGTGTGTTATTTTATATATTAAATAAAAAATTTATATTTTATTTTGGCTTAGGCGACAATCGTAATTTACCCGCTCATCCTGCAATTTAAAAAATTCAAATTGTTTATATATCATAAAACTGTTGACTTTAGCATGCTCTTAAATTTATATTTTTAATATGATGTTAAGAGATAGTTTTCACATTACACATATAATTCATGGGGAGTTATCATGAAAAAACAATTTCTGCCGATACTTGCTCTTATGAGCGTAAGCGCTACAGCATCTTTTGGTTTGCAAGGAGCCCATTGGTGGCAACGGTTAGAAGAGGATATTGGCTTAAGACCAAGACCATCCGTTTCTGCTTCAGCTGAAGCAGAAACGAGAGCTCAGGGTGTGCGAAGAACAGTCGCACCCGAAGCACCTGAGCTTAGAGCTGAACATCGGGTAGATTTTTGGCAAAAGGTCATTGAGGGCCTACGAAAGCTTGGGTATGATGAAAATTCGGACTATATTAAGCATGCCACAAGTAATTTGCATAAAGCACAAACTCATGCTGAACAAGTAAGAGTTGGCGGTACCGTTGGCCGTCCTATGGGAAGAGTGCTCAGGAGCTTTCCACCAAGAACATCTCCAAAAAAAGAAACCCACAAACTAGAGACACCGCCAGCAGCGCCTTCAACGACAGCTAGCACAACGGGCATTCTCGGTGGCACGGAGCCAAGGAAAAAACGTGTTTATCAACCCATAAAAGAATCTGAAAAAACAGGTCATACGGGTACATTAGGCACAGGAAAAGCAAAAGCTAAACGCCTACTACGAGGTAAACAGGTTACAAAAGAAACAACAACCCAAGAAAAACGCTAATCAAGTTTATCAGCTAGCGAGCATCTTGAACTCAAGATGCTCGCTGTTGGGTGAGTATATATAAGGATTGAAGGGATTGACCAAAGCATCGGGGCTTGTAGTAACCGCCTGCAATATAGTAGTATATGATGTATCAATAATTGCTGCAACATCATTGGCAGTTAACGTTACTTTTTCATACAGGGCATTAGCAAGATCATCAAGAGCTTGCGCGTGATTCATAAGGATAGCTTCAGTTTCTTCTTCAAGTTCTACCATGCGATTAAGAAGCCAAGCTGCTACGGGGCATTCTTCAGCAATAAATTCTTCTGGACACTCATAGCCAATGCGAGGAAAGCATTTTTTAAGTAATTGCCAAGCATTTTTAGGATCATCAACATGATAGCTATAGGATGGGCTCCCAAACATAATAGCTTGTGCACTATGACCTGCAAGTACTATCTTTACCTGTTTTTCAAGGTCGGACGTATCAGCAATTTTGAGTGATTCGTAAGGGTCATAGTTAATAAGCTTGCCATACTCAATGACAAATTGATCGTCCGGTTGATACTCACCTTTGACCCTTTGTGTTTCAAGTACTTCTATAATAGGTTTATAATAGCCTCTTATAGTAACAAACTCAAGCTCTGCCTTCGGTTTGAGGATACAGTGCAGTAACGCATGACCAGCCTGATATACTGCAAGCCTCCTACGCTCATCATCCGTTAAGCGTAAGTGTGAGTCTTTAACAAAATGATGAACCTCCTGATCAATTGCCTTTTGCACATGTATATGCTTAAGCGCTTTTCCTGTTTTTGATTCAGGATCAGTTTTGGCTATAAGTTTAGCTACTTCAACTATAGAGTCTAGCTGACCATAATTACATCCAGCAGTCTGACGAATATATGAAGAAAGTTTAAGCTGCTCAGCATCAAGCATAAGTTGCTTGATAAGCTTAAGCTCAAAGAACTTTCCCCGTTGCTGTGCATTAGGCAGATTAAACCGTATTTCTTTGCCAAATCGCTGATGCGATCGTAATTCTTTGGCAATAAGGTCAGGCCTATTTGTTGCTGCTAAAATAAATATTTGATTTTTAGGATCATTGGAAATATACAAATCATTAATAGCGGTTAAGAGATACTTAAGCAGATGCACGTTACCGGTAGTTTGCAAATGATGCATATGCAATTCGTCAATAAACAAAATACAAGGCGCATGTTTTTGTACATCTTCTATAATATGTAAAAATTGCGCGTCACTCGTGATATCCTGCAAGCGTACTTCAATAAATGTTACCCGACCTGCCTTGCCCAATTTTTGAAGTTGCTTATTAATAGTTCCTGCTAACGCTCGTGCTATTAGCGTCTTTCCTGTACGTGAAGGACCCATGAGCAAAATCCCCTTTTGAAGTATATAGCCCTGATTAGTATATTTATCAGGATCAAGCATATAACTTACAATATCCCTCAGTTGGGCTTTTTGTTCCTCTAGACCGATAATATTCTCGTCATTAAAGTCAATACCCGTGATAACCTCGTACTGTGAACGCGAGCGACTTCGATATCCTCGTAAACGGGACCATAGATTACTTATCTGTTCAGGAATAGGCTGCAGAAGCTTGATAACATCGTGCCCCAGGAAGTGATCTACAACCATATCTGCTAGTCCGCTCAAGATAAGCAACGGCAGTAAACGTTCAACTAATTGCTCAACTCTGCCCCAGCGCTTAAATGACGCTGCGTCAAGTTTTGGCCACGGTATACTCCATGATTTATAGCTGACAGAGCCAATTGTAATATGAGGTATTTCGCCACCGTATATATACTGCTTAATTGCTTCATGTATTCTATCGGGTTGAGGAACACGAGCAAGTAATGTAGGTAAGCCCAGCAAACTTGGTGAAAACATCCACCATGTGCTTATTGATGTTTTTTCTTCAACCTGCTCAAAAAATAGATCGATAAGACGAGCAGCTCTATGAAACCACATAAGTGTTAACTCTTGCATTACTATACTGATAGAATCAATATCATCATCGATAGCTCTATACAATACCTCAAGGTTGGGCAATGACTCGGGCACATTCTTCGCCAATATATCCCAATCAATTTCAGGTAGCACTGTACATTTCTTATCAAGTATACCCTTCAGAAGAGCAAGAAACTGTTGTGTGCTATATAAAGCACGAGCTACATCCTGTGCTGTATGAAGATGTGGTTCAGTTGCTTTACGCCAATTTCGTAATGAAGTAACGGTCTTATGCAGCCAATCGTCAAGTGTTGGGTCTTTGATTTTTTGCTTTACTGCAGTCGGTACTCGTTGTGTCAAATCAGCAAGCAGCGCTGCTATATCATCAAGTTGATTACCCCACTTAATCAGTGCTACTGATGTCTCAATACCGTTACCATTTCCATTAGTGATACCGTTAGTGATACCATTATTGTGCTCAATTTCTTCAGCTTGAGCTTTATACACAAACAAGCACAAGAGAAAGCTTATAGTATAAGTATACCGCGTCATACATTACTCCTTGTTGGCTCCCTTAGTCTAAAAGATACCTGTAATGTGAATCAATAATTTAATTGCTTGCTATACTCATAGGTGAATTTCAACTATACTGTTAATAGCTTATAAAAGCTATTAATGGATAATAAGATGGAAAAAATTTTAATATTTTACAAATATGTCGCTATTCCTGATACAGCAGCTCTGCTTGCTGCTCAACAGGAACTTTGTGGTCGCCTAGGCTTGAAGGGGCGTATTATACTAGCACATGAAGGCATTAACGGAACTGTTGGCGGAACGTATGAATCAACCCAGGCCTACAAGCATGCCATGCTCAATCATCCTCTCTTTTCAGATATGGATATTAAAGAAAGCGATGGAACTGCTGATAATTTTCCCCGCTTGCGTATTGTTATTAAAGAAGAGATTGTTCATCTCGGGCTTGACCCAAAAAGGGTTCCCGCAAGCAGGAGTGGTATACATCTTACACCACAGCAAGCTCATGATCTTATAGCTTCAAAACCTGATGATCTTGTTATTTTCGATACTCGTAACTCATATGAGTCATGCATTGGTGCTTTTAAGGGTGCCATTACACCTACAATCACTAAGTTTCGAGAAGTGCCCAACTATATCGATAAAAATCTTGATCTCTTTAAGAATAAGCGTGTGCTCTTCTACTGCACTGCTGGTGTTCGTTGCGAGCGAGCATCAGCATATCTTAAGTTACAGAATGTTGCTCAAGAGGTATATCAACTTACCGGCGGCATTCACCGTTACGTTGAGGCATACCCCGACGGCTACTTTAAGGGTAAGAACTATGTTTTTGACGGACGCATAGCACTACCTGTAACGCGTGATATTCTTGCCCACTGTCTTTTCTGTGCCAAACCTTATGATGAGTACACTAATTGTGTTAACGTCGAGTGCAATAAGCACATTATCGTCTGTCCTCCGTGCTTACAGCGCCATGCTCATACATGTGGTGCTATCTGTTGTTGGCGCGTAGAAAGCGGGATAGCAAAAAAACGTACTATTCCTCTCAAGCAAATCAAGCAAAATTGATATTTCAAGCATTCAAATTACGTAACTTTATGACGTAGATGTGCTTATTGCAAAAGCCTAGGCTTATGGTACACTTTCTTAACGTTAGATAATTATTATCTCTTCACCTGTAATAATATATGTGTAATAGTTATGAGCACCTATCCGCTGTCAACCACACATCCCTCATCACCTCACTATAATGCTCTGCCTATCATACCAAATGTACCTCTTGCCAACAAAACCTGGTTTCGCACCGGAGGGCTGGCACGTTTTTATGCAGAACCGACAACGTCAGCAGAATTTAAACAGGCTCTTGAGTTTGCTCACTATCAAGAGCTTGATATATTTATACTTGGCGAAGGGGCCAATACTCTTATAGCAGATACTGGCTTTGATGGCCTCGTTATTCATCCAAAACTTCAGACTATAAGTCATCACACGCACGATAATGATCAAGTTCTCGTGCACGCTCAGGCCGGTGTTTTATTTTCTACGCTTATTCAGTATTGTCTCGACCATCATAGTATAGGCCTTGAAGAATTCAGCGGTATCCCTGGAAGCATTGGAGGATCGGTATTCATTAATATTCACTACTTTGAATTTTTACTTAGCCAATTCTTGGTAAGCGCACATATTATTCATCGACACACTGGAATAATCAGCGTTGTAGATGTACAATGGTTTAATTTTGGTTATAATTATTCACGACTTCATCAAGGTGACTATTACCTACTTCAAGCCACCTTTAAACTCAAGAAAGGGGATACGCGCTCAACCGCTTATGCTCAAGGCCGCCATGACGAAATTATTCGACATCGCTCTCGCCGCTATCCAACAGCCTATACCTGTGGGAGTTTTTTTAGAAATTTTTACGATCATGAAGTAACACTTGAAATTAATAACAAAAAAATGGTATACATAGCATACTATCTCGATAAGCTGGGTGCTAAGGGTTATCTTTCGGTTGGAGATGCAATTGTTTCGCATCAACATGCCAATATGATCGTCAATCGAGGGAAAGCTACATCAGATGATATCATTATGCTTGCGCGCTTATTGCAAGAGCTTGTGTATACCAACTATGGTAGTCTGCCTCAACCTGAATGCCGCCTTGTTGGCTTTCAAAGCTACCCACTTATCCCAGTATAGAAGTAATAGACAGTCCCGTTTTACCGGAGTTTATAGATGAACAGTACGTTATTTACAATCTTTTTTAGCATCTCATGCCTTATAAGTTTTAACACACATTATGCTTCCCCTCCTATTCTTTCGTCCAAACCCGATCTACGTTGGGATTGGGATGCTATTAATACGAGCTCCCTAGCATTCCCCGCGGGCTTTATGATGGGTACCTGTACTGCAGAATACCAAGTGTCGGGAAGTTTTCAGTGCCCTAATACTAATTGGGCTGAACATGAGCTTAAAAAAACTTTATTGGGAGGGTCCACCATACAGAACAGCGACAGGTCGGGCAAGGCATGTGAGCATTGGAACCGCTATAAACAAGATATCGCTTTAATGAAGGAACTGGGTGTTACCGCCTACCGTTTTTCTGTTGAATGGAGCCGTATTGAACCAAGAGAAGGCATCTTTGACCGGTCTGCCATTGAACACTATCACAATGTATGCGATAGCCTCATTGAAGCAGGTATTACGCCCGTTATAACGCTTCATCACTTTACTAATCCTCTTTGGTTTGAGCGCAAGGGAGCATTCGAAAAAGAAGAAAATATTGCATACTTTGTCCGTTATGCTAAAAAAGTATTTAATGAGCTCGGATCTAAAGTTCCGCTATGGTGTACTATTAATGAACCTGGTATGTATGCATTCATGGGCTATATTAAGGGCGATTTCCCTCCAGCTGAAAAAATGAGCTTTAAGAAAGCAGGCATGGTTACCAAGCACTTATTACAAGCACATGTGCGTGCCTATAAAGCTTTAAAAGCACTACCCAATGGCCAAAAAGCACAAATAGGGCTCGTGCACTCGCTTACGCAATTTGAGCCCTATCATGAGGGAGTTGGTCCTGAGCATGCGCTCTGCTATTATCTTAACCAATATATGCATCGAGCCATACTTCAGTTCTTAGTAACAGGCAAGTTTCAACTTAATACTATCACAAGCAGCGTCACTTACGAAGACCCTAACGCCCCATCGATGCTTGATTTTATTGGGCTTAATTATTACTCCCATGTATTAGTTAATCTTCTTAGCTTGCCTCCTCAAATACCTGCTTATAGGCCGGGTGATATACCAACTGATATGCCGTATGGTCTCTATGCTGAAGGCCTTTATCAAGCAATACAGGAAGTTGCCGCAATTGGTGTGCCTATCTATATCACTGAAAATGGCATAGCTGATAAAACTGACGATCGACGCGAGCTCTATATCAAGCGCTATCTGTATGCTCTTTCTCAAGCAATTAATGACGGTTACGATGTGCGTGGTTATTTCTATTGGTCGCTCATGGATAACTTTGAGTGGTCTTTTGGCTATAGCATGAAATTTGGGCTTTATGAAGTGAACTTTAAAACGCAAGAGCGTACGCTACGTAAAGGCTCAGGCTATTTCAAAGAGGTTGCTCAATTACTACGTAACCAAGCTCAAGCAGTACCACAACAGAATATAGTTCCCGAGCATACTACAGCAGCCACAGCCATACCTATGGCTATATAGCTGTTTTTAATCGTTTATTAATTACAAGGGGAGGCGATGAGATATACTATAATTTTTCTCATATTGGTTCTCAATTCCAGCTGCGCCTCCCCCGAGACTTCGTTCCCTTACGTATCTCTACCTCTACCACCGTCAGCCATCTCGATCGCAGAAGCAATTATACCTTTTTGCATTATTGCAGCTTGTTCATATTGTATAGAAAAAAAAACTCACTCCCCCTTTTTTGGCAGGGGTGTTTTTTTAGGAGCAGCATCACTCTGCTTATTATCCAGTATAAAACCTACGACAACCACCAAAGATAACGAGCACACGCTGCTTCCCCTATCAGTAGGCACTACGTGCAACCTCAGTATGATGGCCGGATCGCTCCCTGCAGACATTTACGATATTCTTGACATGATCAAGCATCCGGATACCTATACCAGGCTTGGTGCAGCGTTGCCACGTGGTATACTTTTATATGGTCGACCGGGAACAGGAAAAAAATCGATTGTACGAGCACTAGCAGGGGAGCTCAATATTCCCTTTTTTGCCATATCCGGTACAGAACTTGACCCGCATGTGCTTAACACGGATACTAAAGCTCTTATATTTATTGATGAAATCGAGAGTATAGCTCATAAAGCAAGTGAGGGTAGCGACATACTTGGGCATCAAGCTCGCCTTCACAGATTTCTTAAGTATCTGGACACGTGCATGCAGATACCCGGCGTTTTCATCATTGCCGCAACAACCCATCCTGATTTGCTTGATCCACTCCTATTTAAGCCAGGTCGTTTTGATCGCTTGGTAGAGATACCTCTACCCAACAAAAGCAATCGTAGAGCTCTTATTACACAGTATGCACAAAAAATCACCCACGTATTTTCAGAACAGTACATGACGCGTGTTTTGGATGAAACACAAGGGTTTAGCCCTGCTGATCTTAAAAATGTGCTTAATGAAGCAGCGCTTCTTGCTACACGAGAAGGTGCATTAGCAGTAACCGATAATCATTTGGAAAGCGCGCTTAAAAAAATCAACAAGAATAGAGCTACTTCATATCTTATTAAAACAGCTTCAGGGATTACAACAACGTTACGTGATATCGCTGGCGCACTACCTGAAGATATTGTAGAGCTTGCTGAGCTTATCAAACACCCTGAAAAGTTTAATCAGCTCGGTGTAAAAATACCACGAGGCATTTTGCTCTATGGTCCTTCAGGCACTGGTAAAACATCACTAGCACGTGCTATTGCAGGAGAAGCTGGTGTACCTTTTTTTGCAACCTCAGGCTCACAATTTGTGACCTTGTATGTAGGCATGGGCCCCAAACGCGTACGTGAGCTTTTTGAACAAGCTCGAAAAACAGGAGGCAGAGCTATTATATTTATTGATGAGATCGATGCGATTGGCGGTAAACGCTCGAATGAATCTATTGAAAGCGGCAGCAGCCGTGAATATCGCAATACGCTTAATGAACTACTGAACCAGATGGATGGGTTTACGCAAGATTCGCAAATTATTGTCATTGCCGCTACCAATACCCCTGATATTCTTGATCCGGCATTACTCAGGCCAGGACGTTTCGATCGTCTCGTCGAAATACCCTTACCGAATCAGGCAAGCAGACAATCTATTCTCGAATTTTATGCACGCAAGATTACTCATAAGCTTTCACCTGAAGTTTTTGAAGAACTGGCTCAACAAACAGCAGGCTTAAGTGGCGCTGAGCTTGCATATATTATAAACGAAGCGGCTCTGCTTGCCGTTCGTTGCCAGAGTCAAGCAGTTGATACTGTTCATATCTGGGAGGCGCTTAAAAAAACACAAGCTCGTAACAAACTGGGCTTATACAAAAAAATTATGTTCACATGTACCATCGCCTAATCTTAAGAATTATGATTAGAGTTAGACAGAAATCCAACCATACGTGCTATAATTTCTATTTTAGTCGTGGAGTTCCGCGATACACGTACTCGCCCAATTCTACATCAACTGTTTGATTTCTCTTATGTCTGTTCAACATAGCAATAATGTTACTATTCCTATGCTCAGATGCTACGTCAAACGGTGTTTGATTTTTCTTATTTCTTAGTTCACGATCCTCACGATCATGAAGCAGTAATGCTTGAACTATATCTGCATTATTTTGCTGTATTGCTATGTGTAACGGTGTATTACCGTCATCATTTCTTGTGTAAACATTAGCTCGATCATTAAGTAATCTTGTAACGTCATGTATGTTATTATAAAGTATAGCAATATGAAGTGGTGTATTACCACGATTATCACGAGCCATAACATAGCCAGCAATGTGAGCCGTAACTTCAGCAGGGAGATCACCGAGACAGCCTTCATGACGTCCTGCTCGTGTTACGTTCCAAAGAATCGTTTGCGCAGCATTGCGTTCAAGAAATTCGGCAGCACGAGCGAGAAGCTCACCACGCTCTGTACGGGGAGAAAGCTGGCTTTGTCCGTTAGCTAGACCCCATGCTGTATAGCCATCATAATTATTATTATCAAGACATGCACCTGCAGCAAGTAATAACTTAATTACTGAGATATTACCATTACGTGCAGCATGGTGTAATGGAGTATTACCTTCGTTATCTTGTACATTCAAATCAAGTTTATACGTAGTAAGTAACTCTTGAACAAGCTCTTCATAATTTTGAGCAACTGCCCAGTGTAACGCTGTCATACCAAAATCATATTGAGTATTCACGCCCATAGGAGCTTCAGCAAGAATCCTGGTAATATCTTCTCTATCTCTCATGATAATTGCTTGGGCCAGTGGTGAAATGCTGCCTGGAGTTAAAGCTTGTTTAATCCTATACCTGTCCATCACATCAGATGGCACTAAAGTACCATAACGCACAAGCAACCTAACTATATCTGTTTGCTCTCTATCAGCTGCAAGCGTAAGAGCAGTATAGTTTTCACTATCCCTATGATTAACTTGAGCTCCATGATCTAAGAGTAGCTTCACTATATCTATATGTGCATGAGCAGCAACCGCAAATGTACGTTCACCGGCAGCTGCCCATATAATGGCAGTACGGCCCTCAAAACCAACACGATTAACCCCAGCCCCGGCTTCCATAAGCAGACCAACTATATTTACATGTCCACATCTAGCTGCTGCTATAAGAGCAGTATTGCCAATATTATTAACATGATTAACATCGGCACCATGCTCTATAAGCAGTCTAACTATATCTGTGTGCCCATAAAAAGCTGCATATATAAGGGCAGTATCACCACTACTATTAGCATGGTTAACATCAGCACCACGCTCTAGTAAAGCAATTACGGCATCTCTGTCTTCCATCATTGTTCGTGTTGCCTCTATTAGACACTCATTAAGTTGAAGTTGATGTTCTTGGTTAGGAGAATCCATGCTCATAAGTTGATGTACACCAAACAGCAAGATACTAAAAGTTGCTAGTGTCAGAATATATTTGTTCACATAGGGCCTTTGTTTAAGCACGTTTTTATTTAAAATGACAACTCTGTACTTGCTACTCTAACTGGTGCTCTATATCTTGTCAAACAAGCTCAAGCTAAAACATACCTACTTTGATATTAGAAAATGTGTGCAAGTAATATCATTCAGCCTTAAGAATTAGAATTAGGATTAGGCAAGAATCCAACTATACGGGCTATAATTTCTTCAGGCATACCAATATCCGGAACATTTCTATGCCGGGCTTGCAATTGCTGAAAGAGTTCTTGATCACGCAAGATACCCGGTATAATTATCTCTCTGCTCAGCACATCCATAACAGCATCGTTCCTGTGCTCATATGCTCTATCAAGCGGTGTCTGCTTTCTATGATTTTTTATTGCATGATCAGCATGAGCATCAAGCAGTGCCTGAACTATACCTGCATGGCCATACTGTATCGCCACGTGTAACGGTGTGTTGCCATCATTATTTCTCATATTAATATCAGCACCATCGCTCAGTAACGATCTTATACCGTATCTATTATCATGAAGGGCAGCATAATGTAATGCAGTATTACCACCAACATCTTGTGCATTAATGTTAGATTGCATGGTGCCGGCAGCCATAGCGTAGTGCGCAACTAAAGCAACAATTTCAGCTGGAAGGTTAACGTTGGCCGGAAGGTTTTCCAGTGTACCATTTTGCCCTGCTCTTTGTACTAAGCCAAATACAGCTTGAGTTGCATATTTTTCAAAAAGATCAGCAATATCAGGATGATTATTCTTAAGGGCAATGGTCCATGCTGATTCTCCTGAATTGTTGAAGAAATTAACTTGAGCATGATGGCTGAGAAGAACCCGAACAATATCTACATATCCTTCTTGAGCTGCTATCATAAGGGCAGTATCGCTATCATTATTGGCATGATTAACATCAGCACCATAGCCCAGAATCATTCGAACTATTTCGCTATCCGCTGTTTGAGCAGCAAAGAGAAGTGCAGTATCTCCATGCAAATCAACATGCTTAACATCAGCACCACACTCTAAAAGGACTCTAACCATCTCTGTATACTTACTTGAAACTGCAATCTCGAGGGGGGTACGGTCATAATTATCCACACAATTAATATCAGCGCCGTGCTCTAGATATTTTCTAGCTGACTCTATATGTTTTCTCTTAGCTTCTAGAATACATTTACGCATTAGTGTATATTCGTTAATATATTCATCCAAACCTTGCTCAAACGCATTGCTAACTGCACGTAACAAGCCCCCATTAAGCTGGCTCTGCTCTGATTCTTGGTCCAAACAATTCATGCTCATAAGTTGATGCGAGCTCAACAGAACGATACTAAAGCTTGCTAGCACCAGAATATATTTGTTCAAGTTGCACCTTTGTTTGAGTTATATTTTTTTTATTTAAAATGACAATCTAACAATTATGAGCCTAATTTATAATCTGCAGCATATCAAATGAGCTTCTTGGCAGCTGCAAGAAGGAGGTCTTTGCGCAACAACAAAGCGAACAATGTTAACTGCAACCTCGGGAGGAAACGTACTCAAACGCCCTTGTTGGCCTTCAGTCGAAAGCAAAGCAAGAAGCGCTCGTCCTGCCATAGGTTCAAGAAGCTTTGCACTATCATGATGGTTGTGCCTACGAGCAAGCAACCAAGCAGATAACCCCCGATTATTAACTCTATTAACAAAATTAAGAGTAGCGCTAGTATGACGAATAAGGGATCGAACAATAGCTAGATGCCCAGCTTGAGCTGCTACATGTAACGGTGTGTTGCCTTGTGCATTTTGAACGTTAGTACGAGCACCGTGGGCAAGTAATGCTTGAAGAATAAGGTCACTACCATTACGCGCAGCTATATATAGGGGAGTATTGCCCTCGTTGTCACGTATATTTAGATCAGAATTATGCTCAAGCAAATCTTCGATAAGAATAGCATAATTTTGAGCAATGGCCCAATGTAGCGCTGTTGCTCCAAGCTCATCTCGATGATTAACTCTATCGATTGAGAAATAACTCATAAGTCTACCAAAAATGGTACCGTTACCTTCAGCAAGAAGCCTCGTAATATCTTCTCTATCCCTCATAATAATTGCTTGATCCATTGGTGAAATTCTGCTTTTCCTTAATGCTTGTGTAATCCTATCCCTATCTCGAGCTGATATGGTAGATGGCGGTATGCCACCGTAATATGCAAGCACTCTAGCCATTTCTGCATGCCCACTACGAGTCGCCTCGATAAGAGCAGTACAACCATTGATAGGAGCATGATTAACATGAGCACCATGCTCTATAAGCAATCTAACTATCTCTGTATGACCCCTTAAAGATGCATATATTAGAGCTGTATCGCCACGCATATCGCTAGTATTAATATGAGCACCATATTCTATAAGCAATCTAACTATCTCTATATGCCCCTTATTAGCTGCATGTATAAGAACCGTCCGGCCATTATTATCAGTAAAATTAACGTTAGCCTCATTATGCGCTATGAGCATCCTAACTACCTCTATGTGTCCATTGAGAGCCGCATAGAAGAGAGCAGGCTGGCCATTATGAGCACGATTAATATCAACACCAGCTTCTATAAGCATTCTAACTATCTCCATACACTCGCTTCTAGCTGCATGTATAAGAGCAGTGTCGCCATTATTATCGGTGTGCTCAAGATTGGCTTTATGCTCTATAAGCAACCCAACTACCTCTATGTGCCCCTTAAGAGCTGCATAAATAAGAGCAGTCCAACCATCATTGATAGTGGCATGATTAACATCAGCCTCGTGCTCTATAAGCAATCTAACTATATCTGTATAACCACGTAGAGTTGCATGCATAAGAACAGTGTCGCCCCCATGATCAGTGTGCTCAAGATTGGCTCTGTGCTCTATAAGTAGCTCGACTATATCTGTATACCCCTTATTAGCTGCGAACATGAGAGCCGTCCAGCCTCTAGCGTCAGCATAATTAACGTCGGCGTTATGCTCTATAAGCATTCTAACTATCTCTATATGTCCCCTTAAAGATGCATATATTAGAGCGGTCATGCCATCTTTAGTGGTATGGTTGCTATCATCGGCTCCCTGCTCTAGTAAGGAAATTACGGTATCGTTATCTCCTGTGGCTACTGCCGCTAATAACTGCTCATTAAGCTGAAGTTGGCGCTTTTGGTTAGGAGAATGCATACTTATAAGCTGATGTGAACCAAACATAAAGATACTAAAACCTGCTAATGCCAGAATATATTTGTTCACGTGGAGCCTTTGTTTAAGCCATATTTTTATTC
>CAWGPQ010000006.1:0-171437 GCA_963824495.1 uncultured bacterium | reverse complement strand
CATTCTAATACATTCTTCACAAGCTTCTATGCATCTTGCAACAAGCTTATTATGAGGCTGGTAATAGCGTAAATACTCTTTACACTGTTCAATGCATTCTTTGCATGCGCTCATGCATTCTCTATATGATTGCACAAATTTCTTATACTGTGCCGGCGCACGGGAATCAATCTCTCGATTTCCTATCTGTAGAGCCATGAGACGACACGCTTCACACTTCTTAATACATTCGTTACAAACTTCAGCTAGAGGCTTCATAGTCTTATTGCTCATATACTCTCCTATTTTATAAAAGACACATCGATGCCCCGAGGCATAGTATAAGATTTATAGATAGTAGATAACAAGATATGCGAACTTCGGCTAGCTTATCTTTAGGTAGGTATACCTTCACTTTGGGTGAGGCACTATAGCTATAATCGTTATTTGATTTTCTTGTGGACCATAATACCCAAATACGTTGTTAGGCTTCAAGAGCTTTTTCTCCCCTCGGCTTATATCTGCTCCGGCAGCAAGTAATGCTCGAACAAGAGCTTCATCTTTATCACGAACAGCTTTGCGCAACTGGGTATCACCCATCGTATCTCTGCGATGTCTTCTCTTCGAAAAATAACCAGTATTAAAATAATATAGTACATTAAGGTCATCCTATATGTGCCCTTTTTCCTGCGGCAGTAATAATAACGCGAGCTCGATTACCAGGCATATAGCTATACGGAATAATATCCTGATACACTATACGTGTTGATGCTGCATCTGCGCCTTGCAAAATAGCTTGTGCACATGTTTGCTCTCGTAGTTGATCTAGAACACGCTCCCGCTGGTCTAGTGATACAACAGTGTCAGTAGTAGCTGATATTTCAGCTAAAGCTGCTCCGTAAGCATTAGCGACAGCAGCATGCTCGGGGATATAAACGTTGTCGTTGAAAAGTCCCAGTAGAGCGCCCCCTCCAACCACCACAACAGGAAGCATGCCATACTCTTGACCCGCCAGTATTTGTATAAGATACGTTATTTCCGTAGTAACATGTCTCATAACCTGGCCAATAAAGTCAGGTGAAACTGCTACAAGCTCTACTTGAGCGCCTGGTATAGTTACAAGATTCCCTGCTAGAGCACAATCAAGAAGGGTGAGACGATTACCACCAAAAGAGAGAGCCTGCTTAAGCACCTGCTTTGCACTACTTTCGGGTCCAATTTTAAGCGTATTATTATCGTAAGTAATATAGCTACCTCCCCCAAGAGCACAAGAAAGAATATCAGGCATAGAGAAATTCAGCTTAATGCCACCAATCACAGCACTATGAGCGGAACGACGTACAAAACCATTACGTACTATGCCTACATCAGTAGAGGTACCTCCTATATCAACGACAAGAGCATCCTGAAGTTGAGCAAGCTTTGCAGCCCCCATACAGGAGTTAGTCGGACCTGAAGCAATAGTCAAAATAGGAAATTCTAGTGCTTGCTCGATAGGCAAAACCGTACCATTATTTTGGGTTAAATAGAGCGAGCAGGTAAAGCCAAGCTGTTGTGCCGCTAGCTCTAAGTTTTCAAAGCCAAGTTTCATGCTCTTTTTTAAAGCAGCGTTTAGGACAGTTGCATTTTCACGCTCAATAAAACCAATACCACCAATAGTGTGTGATAGTGATATGGGCACAGTAGATCCGACAATTTCTCGTATCAGCTCTGCAACATACTGCTCATGCTCAGCATTGACCGGTGAAAAAACTCCAGTAACGGCAAAGCTTTCTGCTCCAGCTTTAAGTAGCTTTTCGATAGCCATGCGTATCTGGGTATGGCTAAGTAACGTAATTGGGCGTCCATCACACTCAAATCCGCCATCAATTGTCACAACATCACATAACAGAGCGTTACGCGCATCAGAAGGCCAACCATAAGCGACAGGTATAGTAGGATAATGACCTGCTATGCGTATCGCTCCCACTTTATAGAGATAAGCACGTTCTAAAAGGGCATTAGTTGCATGCGTGGTTCCTATAAATATTCCCATGATCGCATCCGGCCTGAGCCGTGATTGCTCAAGTAGATAGTTGAGTACGTGTGTTACGCCCTGGCTAACTTCAGGTGTCGTGAGTGTTTTACAGGTTGTAATCACGCAACCAGCTTGGTCCACTACTACGCCATCAGTATTGGTACCTCCAATATCAATCCCTATACTATAAGTATTCATAATATATTACTCCTGTTTATTACTCGAATGTGCTGATGCTGATATATAATCGATGTCATAACCAAATGAACGTGGGCCAACCAGCTCAAGGCCCTTGGCTGTCTTCCATAGATCAGGAGCAGGAAAGACAAGCACGGCAACACGCATGCCATACCTGAGGGCATCGCACGATAAAGGTGCTCCCGTCTCTACCTGGACCGGTGTTATAATATCAGGAGTTGTTGCAGCAACGCGACCATTGACATAAGCGATCAGGTTTTCATTTTGATACGCTACTTCTAGAACTGTATCAGCTGTAAGAACACGAAATTTGCCACGCAAAAAACCGTCTTTAATTACATGATTAATATCATCAACCATCCCAATACCCAAGAGAACAGCGTGTGCATATGCAACAAGTGCGTTAATAGGATTTTGGGAATTGGCTCGTGCATCTAAGATAGTTCTTCCTAGGGCACGTGCTTGAGTCAGGGTATGGGGTACAACGGCAGAGCGTGCTTGCTTTCCTGTCATGGTATAAAGGCTGACGGCAACGCTTGATCCCATGGCAATAGTGCTATAACGCGCAATTCTTTCAATCGTACAAGCATCAGATGCTGTAATCACGGTCGTATTACCAAGACTATCAGCAAGTACAGCAGGAGAAGCAGAAATACCATAAAGATTACATGAGCTCATCTGAAGTTCAGGAAATGCGCGTCCCAGTGTATCGGCATCAAGTACCGGAAGATTAAGAGGCCCTGCCATAATTAATGGCGTGAATGCATTCGCTCCTCCTATTTCAGCGGCCATAAGCACCGTTGGTCGTACGCCAAGCGTGTGCCCTAGACGAGCAATAAGCGCTGTTGCTTCTTTACCACTTGGTATCTTCTCAACAGACACCAATGGTGCTCCCATAAAAGCAACAGGTGCTACAACATCACTGTCATGCACAGCTAATGGCGATATCAAACGAATAGGTCCATACTGTTCAAGAACATGCTGTGCCAGCAAGAGCTCCAGAGCAGGATCGCCACCGCCACCTGACCCTAAAATTCCAGCCCCAAGCGCAAGGGCCTCAAGATCATTGCTCGTAATATATTTCACAGCTAACCTTTTTTCGTATAAAAATTATAAAAATTACTTAGATCACTGAGCAGTATAAGCGCTGCGGAAAGAAAGAAAGCGTTAACTACGGAGCTTCCAGTATTTTCTGTTCCACATACCATAAAAAGAAATCCTCCTAAGCTTCCTACTAACCACGCAATAAGAGGAGCTTGTGGAGAGCCTGGCGCTCTGCCTGAAGCACATAACCCGATTCGTATGACAATAACTGCGCCTAAGCTTGCGATAAGAATACCCATATGCGTAAGCACTATTTCAAAATGCTCAAGCAAATTATACGATGCAAGCACTATGCCAGTCCCTGCCACTAGAGCGGCTCTGGCTCTGTCTGAGCGTGACGGCAAAAATGCCTTAAGACTTACTGTTGCCGAATATAAATTAGCAGTGTTAGCGACTAAGCCACTTATAATCAAAAACAGTGTCGCCCACAATTGCCAGAGCAGCCCTCCTTGAGCAGCAAGAATATCGATAAGCGTGCCTGTTTGACGTAGTCCAAGAGCTACGCCGGCCATCTCGATAAGAGGAATGGCAACTATAAAGAGAAGAATTATGCTTATAGTACCATCTTTTAATGAGCGAGCATGACGGTAATAGGTCGGGATATCGATAACAGCTGCCAGTGCTATCGATATAACTAATGAAACAGCACCGAGCGCACTCATGTTTGATGCAACTGCTATACCGCCCGTAGGATTAGGTGCTCCTATCAAGCTCTTGTAAAGAGCACATCCAACCGTAAGGGCTAATAAAGGCGCTGTCACCGTAGCACATGAAGCGATACCTTTAATACCAAAGGACACCATGCCTAAAATACACGTGCCAAGTATGCCTATGATAAGCGTGAGCGATATATCAAGCGGGATAAGCTGAAGCATCTTTTGGGCTGCACCACCAATAATAGCAAGCTGAAGGGCAAACCATCCGGTCATAGAGAGGATCATCGTAAGGGCAAAAATACCTGACGCTCGTGTGCCTAAAAAATAAGCAGCTGTCTCAACGGTACTTGTGCGTGCCGCAAAGCTATTTCTTACCAAAATCATACCCACTATCATAAGAAGCATATTGCCAATCATGATCGCAGTTATCGCTGGTATACAACCGTATGTTGTAGCAAGGGATTGGCCAACCATAATTACGGGTAAGCATAAAGCTCCTCCCAGCTGCACCATAGTCAGGTGCAGCCAGGATTGTTGTGTATTATATGTCACGATTTTCCTCCTTTGGCAATTCTTTTAATAGTTCTTGTAATCTGTAAAAAATTACAGGTCCTACCCTGAACATTTGTGCAGGATTAGGCACAGCATTACCTCGAAAGTTATACACCAATGCTTGTCTGACAAGAGCCGCACACAAGTGATCAATACAGAACTGACTCCTGTTCTCTGAACAGCAACCATGTGCACGAGCGTATTCTCTGAGTGCTTCAAATTCTTGAGCAAGCAACGAAAGGCCTTGTAGATCAAGAGGCGTATTTTTAACATTTCCTGCAAACTGAGGGTGTGTTGCAGCATTGGCTAGTAAAGCACGTTCCAGATTAAGCTCGCTCATAAACTCGTTTATAGCTGTTATACGAGATTCAAGATCACGATATCCTTCAAATCGTGTTGTATAACCATCGATAACGAGAGCTGCCTGAGTCTCATCAATACTGTCAGGGTTTGTCAAGATAAACCGTAGCCCTTCCGATGACATAACCGGAGTAAACACCATCACCAAAAGCCCTTGTGATGGGTGCTTTATATCAAAACTCAATCTAAGCCTGAGCACAATAGGTATGCCTTGAGCAGCAGCTCGTGCCAACACAACACTTAATTCAGGGAAACATCCAGCAAGCGGGCGGTAATTTTGGTCAAATATAACCTGTCGATCAAGCTGTGCCCGAAGCTCAGCCCCAAGCTGTCCTTCAAGTAATCTTGCTTCGCCTTGAAGATATGCTAGCGACCTATCAGCAACGGTACGCTGCAAAGGACTCAGTAACGCTCTATTCTTTTTAGTATTTTTAATTCCTACAGCCTCGGGAAGCTTGTGCTCACTATTGGTTTCGTTAGCAAGAAATCCATCAGCTGCTCGTTGTGCTGTTTGACAGAGCGTAAGAGCATACGTAAAGGCTAGGGCCTCTAGATTTGGGCGTGATATCTCTTTGCCTGATATTGTTGCTTGATAAAGCGAAGCAACAAACAAAGCTCGTAGATGACACGCAGTATCGCCTACAAGAGCATCAAAATCCAACAAGCGACCTTCAATAAGAGCACCACGAGCACGCTCGATTAAAGCTTCGAATATATCTGTGAAAGATGCCATAAGATTTTGGTATCCCCGGCCATTGTTATGAGAGTTTTGAGGCGGATCGTTCTTATCGTTAGTGTTATTGTTATTGCTATTGTTATTGTTCATGCCATTACACACCGCTATGCATAACGCACATCCCAAAAAAATACTTATTGATTTATACAATTTCATGATAAAACCTTTATATTTAAAATATGAATAAACTTAAAAATGACACTCAAGCGGGAAGCTTATACAAAAGTGCTAACGCTTATGGGTAAAAAATAAATTCTAGAGAATTAGGATACGTAGCTATGCCAATAGGCATGATGCCAATAGATAGGGTGATAGATAGGGCAAAGTGAAGGAAGAGAGTACATAAGAATAGCCGAAGAAAAAACTTGTAAGCTTGTACATAAACTTATTCGTTTGAATAATTGCTCATAGAGGCAATTGGGCACTATACAGGACATGAGATCTCCTAAAGACCTTTCTCTTTGTGAAGGCAAACAGAATTAAGCTGTGCTTGTTAAGCACACAGCTCAACCAACATTAATAATAAAATCTAAAATTAAAATAGGGGGTAATTAATAAGATAGATGGCTATGCCAATGGTTGGAATGCCAATAAGAATGATGATATGAATGGTAAAGAGAAGAGCTCGTGGAGATGAGCACTAAGACAGAACTTAAGCTTGTAGACAAGCCCACTGGTGAACGTAACTGCTCGGATAGGCAGTTAGATTGAAAGGACGACATAATAACTCCTTTGTAGAGTATAAGATAAACTATAATATAGATTACCAAATAGAAAACAAAAAGTCAACACTTTCGTTAACGCGTGCTCATCGGATAACGCAAAACACCAAGAGTTGGGCACTTTTACATATCCTGGCTTTTTTGAACCTACGTGTAATACTAACATTTGCACTTTTATTCTTAACAGCTTAAGCTTTAATATGTTATTGATGTCATTTTTATACCACAGATTGTCAATGCATTGGTTGTTATTTACGTCAACAACTTTTCTTTCAATACAAAGTTTTAACTTTTGTTATTATACATATCAAGGTGTGGTGTTGCCGTTAGAAATCATCGTAACGAAATAGCAAGCTTGATTGAGCACAATGCAGCTCGTGCTACATTACGACTAGTATCGCATACAGGAAGACGAAGGTACTTGGGTGTAATCTATACCAATAATAACACCAATAACGACACCGACGGCACAGCTCAGCCTTCGGCTGCTGTACCTCATGGTATACTGCCCGCTGAAATCACCGCTCTTATTGCCCGCTATGCTATGGCTCCGGGTCTGCCTAAGCAAGCAAGATTAAACCCTAACTCCAACTCTTAACCTAGGGTTATTATCAAATTATTTTATTAACACCTTTGACATGATTTAAAGCATCAGTTAAAATAACAATCTTACGATTGTTATTTTATATAAAATACAGCTTAATAAAGGCACAAGTGAACAAGTACATGCTGGTATTGGCAAGTTTTAGTACTGTTCTATGCTGCTCAAATCAGCTTATGAGTATGCATGTTCCCCCCAATGAAGAACAAGACCAGCCTCAGCTTAATGATCAGCCTAGAGATCAGCCCAATCAGCAGTTGTTAGAGGCGGCAGCAGAAGCAGGAAATACGCAAGCTGTAAAAGAAGCACTTGCTCAAGGTGCTAATGTTAATTATACCGATAATACTGGCAAAACTGCTCTGATGTATGCATCTGAGAGCGGACATAGAGAGATGGTTAGAATACTTATAGAGCACGGTGCTAACGTTAATTGTATCGATGATAAAGGTTGGACTGCTCTTATATGGGCAAGTATGGATAATAATAATATAGACGTAATCAAAATGCTTATAGAGCACGGTGCCATTATCAATCACACCAGCCAAGACCACAATACTGCTCTTGCAACAGCAGCTTATCATGGATGTACCAATATAGTCGAAATACTTATAGAGCATGATGCTGATATACATGTCGCTAATAACAATAATTGGACTGCTCTTATGGAGGCAGCCTTGTATGGCCATATAGATATAGTTAGAGTGCTTATAGGGCACGGTGCTCATATTAATCGTGCTGATGAGGATGGCAAAACTGCGCTCGGACTGGCCACTGAAGAAAATTATATAGATATAGTTGAACTGCTTGTACGCTGCGGTGCCACCATACCTTTGCACTTATCAGATGAATATAAGTATATTATTATACAAAAATTAAGGGAAAGCAGCATTTCACCTCTTGCTCGAGCAATTACAATCAGAGATACTAATACTATTACGAGACTTCTTGGAGAACGGCCACATAAGGAGGCTAAGTATGAAGACTCTCAGTCAAGCCATATTCCAGTTCATCGCATTGACCTCCAAGATGAGTTTGGCATGACAGCGTTACATTGGGCAGTTGCCCAAAATTATAATAAACTTGTTGAAGATTTACTTACTACCTACAATCCCGATATACATATACAAGATGATGAAGGCAATACTGCCTTACACTTAGCTGCACGTAATGATAACGATCTTACTTTGCAAGCATTACTTGCTCATGATGCACGTATTAATGCTCAGAATAGTAATGGAGATACAGCGTTACACCTAGCTACTCAAGCTGGTCGTACTGCTATAGCCAGACAGTTACTTAAAGCTGAAGCCCTGGCTACTATTCCTAATCATGATGGGCAGACTGCTTTAAGTGTTGCCATTAGAACGCATCGCAACAAAATAGCAGAACTGATTGAGCACAATGCAGCCCGGATCATATTACGATTAGTATCGCACAATGGAGCAGAAGGGCGCTTGGGCGTAATCTATACCAATAATAACGTCAACGGCACAGCTCAGCCTTTGGCTGCTGTGCCCGATGGTGTACTCCCTGCTGAGATCACCGCTCTTATTGCCCGCTATGCTATCGCTCCGGGTCTGCCTACACAAGCAAGATCAAACCCTAACTCCAACTCTTGACCTTGAGGTTAGTATCAATTTGCGCTCTCAGCGCAGCTTTAGTATACTTATAAAAAGTATAGGCCACATCTTATTCTCGATAGCTACTTGCACATGGATACTACGTATAATGCCCCTTTAGCCGAACGTGCAGCCCAGGAATTATGGATAGCTGAAAAGACATATGCTGCCCGTAATAACCCTGGTCCGCTCTATAGTATTGATACTCCACCGCCAACGGTATCGGGATCGTTACATACTGGTCATATCTTTTCATATACTCAAACTGATATTATTGCCCGCTATAAGCGCATGAGCGGCTTGAGCGTCTATTATCCCTTTGGTTTTGATGATAATGGGCTACCTACTGAGCGCTATGTTGAGAAAAAACTAGGCATAGCGTCACATACGATGAGTCGTTCAGCATTTATTGAACTGTGCTTGCAAGAGACACAACTTGCCGAAAAGCAATTCAAAGAGTTATGGCAACATATCGGTCTATCGGTTGATTGGACCCAGTCATATTCAACTATCGGTACTATGGTTCGTGCTTTATCACAAGCTTCGTTTATAGAGCTTTATAAAAATGGCTATATCTATCGTAAAAATGAGCCCGCACTCTATTGTACAACATGTCGTACTTCTGTAGCTCAAGCAGAGCTTGAAGATGCCGAAAAACCAGGACTCTTGAGTGAGATTATCTTTACGACCAGTGATGGCATGCCAGTACGAATAGCAACAACCCGTCCTGAGCTTCTGCCGTCATGTGTAGCACTTATCTATAATCCTGCCGACACTCGCTATAAAAATTTAAAGGGCAAGATGGCGCAGGTACCGCTGTATACGCATACTGTACCTATACTTGAAGATGAGCGTGTTGCCCCGGACAAGGGAAGTGGTCTTGTTATGTGCTGTACCTTTGGTGATAGCGTTGACGTTGAGTGGTTTAAGAAGTTTAATCTGCCCTATCGCCCTTCTGTTGGCAAAGATGGCAAGTTTCTTGAAGATACGGGTATGCTTGCTGGCAAGAAAGTAGCTGAAGCACGTGAGGCTATTCTTGAGGCTTTTGCTGAACACCAGCTCGTTGGTGATCAGAAGCCCATCATGCATGCCGTTAATATACACGAGCGGTGCAAAAAAGAAATAGAGTATCTTATGCTTCCGCAATGGTTCTTGAAAATCTTGCCATTCAAAGAAAAATTTATTGAGCTTGGCGATCAGATTACGTGGTATCCGGAGTTTATGAAAGCTCGTTATAAGAACTGGGTAGAAAATATCAGCTGGGACTGGGGTCTGTCACGCCAACGCTTTTATGGGATACCCTTTCCCGTATGGCATTGTAGTGAATGTGGCGAAATTCTTTTAGCTGACGAGAATGATCTACCGGTTGACCCGCAAGAAACAGCCTGTAGGGGCATCTGTCCAGCATGTCCCACAAGTACTATTGTACCTGACACTGACGTTATGGATACCTGGAATACCTCATCGTTAACACCCTATATTTGTCGAGAGCTGTACCAAAACTCTCGAGCAGGACTTGAGCAGTCCAACGAGCTGTTTTTACCTATGAGCATGCGTCCACAAGCACACGATATTATTCGTACATGGGCTTTTTATACGATTGTCAAAACATGGATGCATGATGGCGTTATACCCTGGAAGGATATCGTTATTTCTGGCCATGTGCTTAGTAATGAGAAAGAAAAGCTCTCTAAGTCAAAAGGCAACAGTGCTCGTTCGCCTGAAGACTTACTTAAGCTGTATCCAGCTGATGCAATACGATTCTGGACGGCATCGGGAGCCTTGGGCCAAGATATAGCATTCTCTGAGCAGCAAATTAAAATCGGCCAACGCTTAATTACCAAGCTCTGGAATGCCTTTAGATTTGTTCATCAGCACACACAAGGGTATAGGCCATCTACTGAGTATAGAACTGAGACATGGGTAAAAAGCTTAGCTCCTGTACATCAATGGATTATTGCTCAGGCACATGATATGTTTAAGCGTTATACGGATGCGTTTAGCCGCTACGAATTTAGTATCGCCCTGGAAGCTCTTGAAAAGTTCTTCTGGCATGACTTTTGTGATAACTATCTTGAATGTATTAAAGATCAACTATTTAATAGTGCTCTCTATACCGTTGAAGAAGTTGAAGCAACACGAGAGATGCTGTATACAATTGGCTTGCGCATACTACAGCTTTACGCACCCTTTGTGCCTCATGTAACTGAAACAATTTATGGTGCTCTCTATAAACAGCATGAACCAGTATCGTCGATACATCAGTTACGATTTGCGCATACACACATGCCTGAACCGGATCCTGAACGGGCACATCTATTTCGTTATATATTAGATAGTGTACACACGATACGTAAGCTCAAAAGTGAAGCACAGCTTTCGCTACGCACGCCATTACGTATACTTATACTTGAAGCTCAACCTCATATTCTTGAATTTTTACGCCTTAACGAGAAGCTACTCAAGGGCATAGCTCACGCTGAAAATATACAGTATAGCACGCCAACTTCTGAAACTTCTCGCTTGAAACAAACTGATACGTACTGGGACGCTATTATCGTGAGTACTTTTGAATGATCTTACTAAAAAATACGCAACGCAAAGTACCTATCGATACAGCTCACGTTATGCATGATGCTCAAACCATTCTTGATATACTTACCTACTCAGATTATGATCTTGGTATTTGGATAACAACCAATACAACTATCAGAACGTATAATCGCACCTATCGTCATGTTGACAAGCCTACGGATATTCTGTCGTTCCCTTATCATCCTCATCTTAAAGCAGGCGAGCGCATTAAGCCGATCAGCTCTGAAGATAAAAATTTGGGTGATTTGATTATTTCAGCAGAGTATATTATCAAAGAAGCAGAGAAACATCATGTTACATTCCAGCAACGTATGCGTGTACTATTAGTACACGGTATCTGTCACCTTTTAGGCTACGATCATATTGAAGATCATGATTATCGCCGCATGCGAGCCAAAGAAGCCTTTATACTCAAAAAGTTATCAGCTCTTAACGGTTAACGGTTAACTTCGATGTGTGCTTGGTTAACAAGCTGTAGCAAGCTATTCAAGTATTCTCTCAAATACACAACGGTTTCAGGATTAACTGGTGGGGCATTAAGTTTGGCCGCCAAAGCTTGAAGAAGGTGCATGAGTTGAGTGCGTAGTTGATAATCACGGGCATCAAGCTTCTTGTGGGCTTCTTTTAGTTGTTTAAATTTCTCATGAGTATCTATGTAAACGTTATTAAGGGCTGCAAAGCTCTTGCCAAGCTCCTCTTTTTCATGAGCTATTTTTTGATAGCTTGCCTGCCACGTGCTTGCTTCCTGTGCTAAGCGTTGACGCTCCGGCTCAAATAACACACCCAGCCTTATCTCATGCTCTTTGGCAACAAGAGCTCGTTCGTTAAGCTGATTTTGGCGTTTAAGTTCGGCTACTTCTTGCTCTTTAGCACGAAGACGCATTTCTTCTGCTTGGGCTTTGCGCATCTCTGCATCAGCAGTTTTTTGTAAACTTACCGACTGCTCTTTTTCAACTCGATCATGATTAAACCGCTCACTGACACTCATAACATCACGCGTTTTTGTCAAAGCTGTTACTAAGTTTTCTGCTGAACTTACAAGGTGCTTATGAAGAGGCAAACTGTTATACAATGCTTGAGCTTGTACTGCACTCAATGCCTTCTTAATAGATTGTATATCGTGCGTAAGTTCTGCCATGTAGTCAAGTACCGGATACACATGTTTTATTTGATCCATACGCATTAAAACAAGCAGCATTAATTCTTTAAGATATTGATCGGATGGAGTTATGTCCTGAGCATGTTGGGCATATAGTTGAATTTCGGCAGCATATTTTTGGGCATATTCTTTACTGATTTCGTAGTATAGCTGTATAAAGCCAGCTTCATGCGTTAGCACGTCATGTAAGATATGTAGCTGTTCTATAAGATTATCAAGCTCAGGTAGTAGTGGCTGGGCATAGAGCACCAAGTCTCGGTATTCTGAACTGAGTTTCGCGTGCTTGTCAATAATAACAGTTAATTCTTTAAAGTCTTTTAATGTTTTAAGATGCGCTTCAAGAGCACGGAGAGTTATGGAGCCAGTCAATTCTGCTTTTGGAATAACGTGCTCTGCCAGCTTGAGAACCATCTCTTCACTATATGGCTGAGCAGCTATCTTACACGCTTCGGCATAATGAGCCTTAAGCTCCATGATAGTATTAGACAGTCTAATTAACCCTTGCTCATGTGAAACTCGTGTTACTTGTTGAGCATCGTGTTCCATTTTAAGGCGCTGAAGTGTTGTGGTATCACCGATATACTTAAACAAACCTACTGCTGCAGCAACACCTGCTGATGCTATGCCTGTAAGCACATAAGGGTTTGAGGTGGTGTCGCACGACCTACAATATGGCTGCATGAGCAGCACCATCATACTTGTACATAAGAAAACATTACGTATCACTTGGCGCATTCCTTCTTGATATTTTAAGCTTTAAACCTATACCCCGGTCTTGCTTGATAATCTAATTTTAATTTCATATTTTCTATAAATTGAGCAGTGTTTTCAGATCGCAGAAATTTGATTCGGTCTTCTAGTTCTTGCTTTTCTGCAGAGCACATCTTAATTTTTTGCTCAGCATCAGCAAGCTTTTGCTGGCATGTCGATTGCTCTTTCTGTACACGATCTCTAGCAAATTGCTCAGTAAGAGCAATACTCGTATGAGCTTTCTGGAGCGCTTTTACCAGATATTCAGCACGATGCACAAGTTCTTGATGAGCAAGATTAGTTTGATACGAAGACTGCGTTCGCAATAAGCTTATTGCTTTGTTAATAGCCTGCATATCACACATAAGCATTGCCATATAATCAAGAACGGGATAAACACGCATTACGTGATCTGTGCGAACTAAAATACTATTCATGAGCTCTTTCAGATAATCTTCTGACTCACTATCTTCATAAAGAGCATACAGTCGTAACTCGTCAGTATACATGCACGTATACTTTCTGTTCATAGAATACAGTTGCATAAAGTTAGCTTCATGAGCAATAACCTGGTCAAGACTGGACAGTCTTGCTATAACCTTATCAAGCAACACAAGCACCTGCTGTGCGTACTCTCTAGTTGCTTCATGAGGTGTTTCATTATTACCTATAATCAGCTTGATCTGCGTTTGGGCTTTAATTAACTTTTTAAGATCTTCTTGAAGACTTTCTCTATAGGTATCTATCGTTACAGATTTAGTAGCAATTTCAATAATCTTTACGATTATATCTTCTGTATAACTATAACTATCTGTGAGCTTAAGCACTTCAGCGTAGTCTTTATTAAGCTGTGCAAGGGTATATGAAAGCTCAACTAATAACTTTTCATCGTTTTCACGAGCTGCTTGTTGAGCATCAAGCACCCGAGCACTATCTATATACTTAACGACACCAGCAGCTATGGCAATCCATGAGGTACCAATACCAGCGAGAACATAAGGGTTAAGCTGTGCAAAGCGATTACCCTCCATAGAATGTGTTAAAGGAATTTGACTTAACGTGAGTAACCCAAGTACTACATATGCATTATGCGATCTATTTGACATACTATTATGTGTGTTCTTGTTGTAAGCTGATATTTTTAAGGTAGGCAGCAGCTTCTCGTTGCTTTACGCGATGTTCTTGGCCTGATGCCATATTTTTTATGGTAACTACCCCTTCAGCTTGTTCTTCTTGGCCAATAATAAGGCAGGTAACAGCGCCTAGTTTATGTGCCCGACGTAGCATGCTCTTAAGAGAGCCCCCTTCAAGCATAGGGGTAACATGCACATTCTGAGCGTGTAATTCATCGGCTAATAATAAAGCATACGTAAGCTGCTCAGGTTCAATGGGAAGTATACAGTGAAGAGGTACAGGCTTGGCAAGAGCAAGCCGGTCTTGTAGGGGCCCAAGCATGAGTAATAAACGCTCAATGCCCATTGCAGCACCAACCGATGGCTGATCTTGTTGGCCACCAATTTCACGCACAAGTTTATCATAGCGGCCACCACCACAAAATGTATTTTGAGCACCTAAACTTGCGCTAACAAATTCAAACACCGTTTTGGTGTAATAGTCTAAGCCCCGCACAAGTGTTGGCATATATGAAAACGACACTGATAATTGTTGCAAAAGCTGTTGTAATAGTGTCCATTCGTGAGCACATTCTGAACACAGATAATCAGCTGTACGCGGAGCGTTAGCAAAGAGCACTTGGCAGGCGGGACTTTTGCAATCAAAAACACGCATAATATTTTTCTCTTTGCGCTCTATACAAGTATCACACAGGGTTCCCTTGTGTTCTTCAAGAAAGCGAGCAAGCACGAGCTTAAAGTTTTCTTGATCAGCATGACAGCCTAAAAAGTTTATTAATAAAGCATACGTATCAAGCTTGAGTACTTCTTGAAAAAAGCGATCGAGCATCGTAATTAAATAAGCATCCTGAGCAATAGCATGTGAGCCAATAATCTCAACGCTTATTTGATGAAACTCACGATAGCGTCCCTTTTGTGGCCGCTCATGGCGAAATAACGGGCCATGCGTAAATACTTTCCAAGGAAGCACATCAACTCCGTTATCAATAAAAGCACGTACAACGGGTGCGGTAAATTCAGGACGTAAGCACAGACGTTCAGTATCTTCAGGGCTCTCTTTACCCGTAGTAACAAGATACATCTCTTTGGTAATAACGTCAGTCTGTAGACCGAGTGAACGCCTGAAAAGCTCAAGGGGCTCGATAACAGGCGTCATAATCTCAGTAAAGCTATAGGTAGCGAGATGCTTTTTTGCCTGATCGATTAAAAAATTGAAGAGCGTAAGATCAAGAAAATCCTGTGTACCTTTGACACGCATAGCCATAGAAGTATTCGATAGCTTGAAGTTTTAAAACAGACGAGCACAAATTAACTTATTAAAATTATAGCAGAAGCCAAAATTTCTACAAGCAAGAAAGCTTTTTTTATCGTAATAACGCGCATCTCACAAGCTATTCTACTTGAGGATCAATACCAAACTTTTCTCTAAATTTTTCTCTCGCCTTCTCTTTTGTCTTTCGCTGCGTAGCCGTAGCTGTGGGCAGCTGGTTATACAGAGCTATAAGTTGATCACGCTTTTCAACATTAGTTGACAATGCATTCTTAAGTGCTAGTGCGTAAAGCCTTATGCTGATCCTGGCTTTAGGTTGCACACGTAAACTCGATTCAATAGATTCAAGCCACGTTTTATCAATATCGCTTATAGAAGTAGAAGCTGGAGGTAACTTTGGATCATTACTATGCATTTCCCTTAAATAATTGTAGGCATTAACGGCTTCGGTTTCGTATTCATCGGGGTCTTTAATGCCATCATTAATGGTATCGAGCAAGCTTTTTTGCTGTTCAGAAGGAGTAGTTATGCTCTCCTTACTCCAGTCTTCTTGTGTTGTCTTTTTCCATACCTCATAGCTAATAATATTAACCCAATCTTCATCAATATCCTCTAATGATGTAGCTGCAGCTTTAGGAGTGGCCTCATCTTCAACAAGCATTTCCCTTAAGTAATTGTATGAATTAACAGCATCGGTCGAATAAAGATCAGGCAACTCAAGACCAAAGTCTATGAGAGAGAGCAAGCTTTCTTGCTGTTCTGCAGGGGTAGTTATGCCCTCCTTACTCCAGTCTTCCTGCGTTGCCTTTTTCCATACATCGTAGCTAATATTATTAACCCAATCTTTATCGATAGTATCAAGTGATGTAGCAGCAGTTTTAGGGGTAGCCGGATCACTAGAAGCAAGCATTTCTCTTAAGAAATTATAAGCACGAACGGCTTGAGTTGAAGCATAGGTACTTTCAGGATCCTTAATACCATTGTTAATTGTAATAATCAGGCTTTTTTGCTGTTCTGAAGGGGTAGCTATACCCCTCTCACGCCAATATTCTTGCTTTTGGTTTTTCCATATCTCGTAGTCAAGTCTGCTCATCCAATCTTTATTAATATCGTTTATGGACATAGCAGGTGCAGGTAACGTTGGATCACTACCAAGCACTTCTCTTAAGAGATTGTAAGCATAAACGGCTTGAGTTGAAATGTGGTCAATGGTATCTGAATCTCGACGAATAGCATCGAGCAATTTCGTTTGTTGCTCTAAGGGTGTAGCTATACCTTGCTTATGCCAATCTTCTTGCTCTTGTTTTTTCCATTGCTCATATCCAACCATAGCTGCGTTAGGTGTCGTAGATGCGGTAATCGCAACCGATGGCGCAACCGATTCAATAGACTTAATCCATTTTTTATCACTATCGCTTATATGCGTAGCAGTTGGTGGTAATGTCGGCTTGTCACCATGCATTTCTCTCAAGAGATTGTAAGCGTAAGCAGCTTCAGTTGAAACACTATCTATAACAGAAAAATCCCTATTGATAGTATCGAGCAAACTTTTTTGCTTCTCCAGAGGGGTAGCCAGAGCTTCCTTGCGCCAAAGCTCTTGCTGTTGCGCTTTCCATAAATCAAAACCAACATTATTAACCCAATCTTTATCGATAGTATTGAGCGATGTAGCTGGAGTTTTAGGTGTATCTGGATTTTCAGAAAGCATTTCCCTTAAATAATTATATGCATTAAGTGTCCACTCTAAATAACCTTCAGGATGCCTAAGACCATGTCTTACAAAATCAACCAACTGTACTTGTTGATCTAAAGGGGTAGTTATACCCTCTTGACGCCAGTTTTCTTGCTGCTGTTCTTTAAATTTTTCATAGAGTGAAGCTTGTTGTGATGGTGATAAAAATGAAAGTGCAACAAGGTCGATGGTTGTCACCACGAGAACACTTGTAAATAATGACATGAAAATCGTGCTCAATAATTTTCTATAACTCATACTTTAGCCTCTATTTTAAATTATAATACTATAGTTATTAGTATATTTTTTGTTATTATTAATTGTCAACAATATAACATAAAAAAATTAAATTTATAAACAAGAAGTCATCAGGCAAAGCACTGCTATAGTCAAAATTTTCTTTTCTTGTCCTAGAACACACATCGTTATTATTAAAACTTGTATCAGACTTGATTTTCTTAGCAATTTCTCTATATCTGAAGAGCATCGCAAAATAACCATATGAACAGCCACGAACAGCAAGGAGCCCCCATGAAGATGGCGAGGATCGCAACAAAAGCTATTTTAATATATGGAGCGTGTGTTATCGTCCCACTGTGCGCCAACAATGCTCAGAGTCATACGTCCTTTACTGTCAGGCCACCATTCCAATCGGTTATGCCTGAAAAAGAGACCTTCTTTCGTAACGATCTTATTCTATGTCCTTTTGAAGATAGGCGTACTGGCTTGCAAATAGTACCATTTGGTGGAGAATCGACGGAACCGGAAGATCTTGCACGCTATTTCTTGCCATTCGATAAAAATTGTTTGCTTGCAGCAGAAGATGCCGCAATGGACATTATGTATCGAGATCTTGTCGCCCGTAATTTTAATATTAAAACTAAGCGCAACACGTTTAAGAGCAGAGTTTGCTTTGAACCACGACAACGGGTTATTGGCTTTGGTATAACTTACAAGCAGCTTTTAACCTGCAATTGGTGGATTGAACTATCAGGTCCTTTTGTCCAAGTAGAAAATACCATGGGGTTAACAGAAAATATTATCGATAATGGTGGAGGACCTGTTAACGAACTGGGGCTCGATAATAGTCCGCGTGTTGGTTCTATGATTGAAGCATTTAATCAACCAAACTGGCAATTTGGTCATATTACAACACGTACCCTGAGAAAACGCGGTATCGCTGATATAGAATTTAAAGTTGGACGCACAACATATATTTGTGACAGTGAGACTGCTTATATGAGTTCATTTGCAGGATTCTTAATACCAACGGGTAACAAGCCTCAGGGAAAATTCGTCTTTGAACCAATAGTAGGACACAACCATCATTTTGGATTTCTCTATGGCACCTATATGGGTTTTGAACTTTGGTGCTATAATGGTCATCGCATAGGTCTAGAATTAGCAAACAATAGCATGTATCTTTTGCCAAACCATCAAGTGCGCTCATTTGATGTTCGGAACAAGCAATGGAGCCGGTATCAAGAACTCTACAGAAATAAAGCGCAGGCAGAAGAAGCTGCTGCAACTCAAAACCCCAATAGCGGCACCTCCGGTATTAATGTTTTTACCCAATGCGTAACGGTCAGACCACGCTTTCAAACAGATTTTAATAGTGGCTTTCTCTATTCTTACGACCGCTTTCTTGTTGAAGCAGGCTGGAACTTTTTTGCCCGTCAAGCAGAAAAAGTAGAGCTTATGTGGGAACGAAAACCTGCTATTAAAGATATAACCGGTATGGGTAAAACCAATAGAGCGCGCACTATTCAAGAAAATTTTCCTGGCTCAGCACTCCCCCTCTCTGAGTTTCGTTTTATTAGCAAAAGTGAGCTTTTACTTGATAGCGCTGCTCACCCAGCGGTGCTATCCAATATACTGTATATAACCATTGGAGCTCATCTCAATACCGGTTGCTCGATTATTATTTTAGGCCTTGGTGGTTCATATGAGTTCTCGTTTATTAATACGACGCTACGCCGCTGGCTAGCATGGGGCAAGCTTGCTGTTTCGTTCTAAGCCTCAGCTTTTTTAGTATATGATTGTCATTACGGGCGGGGCCGGCTATATAGGCTCGCATATAGCACAACTGCTTCTCACCAAGGGATATTCCCTGGCAATTATTGACCAAGTTTCCTGCCCTTGGTATATACAAGCTCTTCTTGCTCATACTTCGAGTATCTATATCCAGAGCGATTATGCTGATACTACAGTTCTTGCACAGCTTTTTTCCCATACTAGTATTGAAACCGTGATTCATTGTGCAGCAGTAATAGACGTGAGCGAATCAATCAGCAACCCAAAAAACTACTATAACACAAACGTTGTCAAAACAATTCAATTGCTTGATATGATGATTGCCTATGGAGTAAAACGGTGCATCTTCTCTTCAAGTTGTGCTCTGTATGGCATACCGCAAACACTGCCACTTACTGAGCATCACCCGCAACAGCCGTTAAGCCCCTACGGTAGAACTAAACTCATTATAGAGATGATTTTACACGATTATGCTCATGCTTATGATCTTGATTATATTGCACTCCGTTACTTTAACGCAGCAGGAGCATTACCAGACTATTATTTAGGCGAACGACATGTTCCTGAACGTCATCTTATTCCTCGAGCACTCGAAGCAGCTTATACTGCCCGTCCCTTTACCATCTTTGGCATCGATTACGCTACCCCCGATGGTAGCTGTATTCGAGATTACATTCACGTGAGAGATGTAGCTGATGCTCATTGGCGTGCCCTAGAATACCTTAAAAATAAACCACATAGTAAACCTATCAAACCTATACAACGAGCTTTTAATATAGGCACAGGCACAGGTTTTTCTGTGCTCGATGTTGTAGCTATGATAGAGCAGGTTACGCAGACTACTCTTCAAGTTCGGCATGCCCCACGCCGCCCTGGCGATGCTCCTGTACTGGTAGCCAACTATACCCAGGCTTATAAATATCTTGAATGGGCTCCTCGTTACTCAGATCTCCTGTCTCTTATTACAAGTGCTCATGAATTTCATCTTCATCAAGAATTAACCACAATTACCTAGTAAGCATCAATACTCACTATAATCCGAGTATTTTTAACTATATTTTAATTGTTTATTGCAAATAGCAGTTGCAATATATTATACTTTAAAATAAATAGCTTAAGGATCATTTAATGGAAGGAACTTTATGAAATCACTTATGCGATACATGCTTACACTTTTTGTTCTTACGTTTACTTTTTTACACTACGCGCAGGATAATCTCTATCAAGATATAGTGCGCCAATGTGGCAAATGGGGCCAATCTTCCAATGAATTGTTTCTCTTTTGTAACTTATTGGCAACACATACTAAAGCACAGTATGCTGGCAATGTTGGCATGCTCCGCGGACTCGTTAATTATTATGACACCTTAAGTGCACCAGAGAGAGCACGCGCTGACAATCTATTACGTCAGGCTGGGCTTACTATAGACGCTGTGCGTCAGCAAATTGAAGCATTAAGCCGACCTCCTGCACCACCTCCCCCACCTGTGCCGCCTTTACCACCTGCACCGCCATTACCTCCACCTCCTCCACCTGTGCCGCCTTTACCACCTGCACCGCCATTGCCTCCACCTCCTCCACCTGCACCGCCATTACCCCCACCTCCGCCACCGCCACCGCCACCGCCTCCACCCCCACCGCCTGCACCGCCTGTACCGACGCTGCCTGGAGTACCACCCACGCACGCTATTGCGCAACTTGAACAACGTATTGCAGCTCTTGAAGCTACCGTTGCCCGTACACCAGATATTAAACAGCTTGAACAACGTATTTCAGATCTTGAAGCTGAACTTGCACGTAGGGAAGATGTCACGGAGCTTAACCGACGTACTTCAGAACTTGAGGCTGCTCTTGCCGAATTACGTAGGGCTCAAGTGCTAGTACCACTACCAATACCACCCGCACCACCTGTACCAACACCGCCGATAATACTACCACTAGCCCCACCAATTATACCAACACCAGAAACAATCGTTGTTGCACCACCAAGTACGCAACCTGAACTCATAGCAAATATTACTCGATTAGAAAATCAACTTGCTGAGCTTACGGCTACTATAGCTCGACTCATTCAAGCTCAGGGGCCTGGTGCACCGGTACCACTCCCTACCAAAAAAGCAGCGCAAGAAATTACTGATGCTATACAATACGCCCTTGTTAAACACAGCGATATTTTGGGTGACAATAAGGCACTGTTTGATCGATTGCTCAAGCGCGTGCAAAGTGCACAAAGGCTTCTTGGTGTTCAAAACTATTACGAAGAATTAGGTGTTTCACCCACAGCTTCTTCGTCACAAATTGACATAGCATTTAGACGATTAGCTCGTATATATTCCCCAACCGTTACACGAGAACCAGAATCACTTGCAACATGGGAAGACATATCGGAAATTCACCAAATACTGAGTAATCCTGTCCTTCGAGCTGAGTACGACTTGATCTTAAAAGCCCTAGCTGCTACAAACCAAGCTGAACGAGATCGTCTTGCTCAAGAAGCCCTTAGAAAAGCTCAAGAGGCAAAAACAAGAGACGAAGCAGAAAAGGCTCAAAGAGAACTTGAGCTTACACGATTACTTACTGAACAAGCCGCTACTAAAAGCCGCATCGATCGCACATTAAAGACCCTCGAAGATGTCTTCGCTTTACCCCTTGAAACGGTACCACCAGAAGAAGTAATACCACCATCAAAAATAGAGCCTATTCTTAAACAAGAAGAGCAAATCGGCAGCAGACTGCTTGCGGCTCCAAGTCAGAATGAGTTTAATAAAAAAGCAATTCACTTCTTGAGTGAGTCAAACACTCTTCTTAGCGTGCCTTATAATGACGAAAATAAAGCACTAGCAGAGCACTTGGCCGATCGCTTTAACCTATTCTTAAGTCTCTATCCAACATATGCGAAAAACTTCCCGTTTATTAATGATGCACGAAGTATCTTGGAGGATTTAGAATATAAATATAGGTTACCGGTTACGCCTGTTTCGCCTGTACCTCCAGTACCACCTGAAGTGCCACCGGTACCAAAAACCGCTGCCGAACTTAAGCAAGAAGTTCTAGAGCTATTGGCAAAGTATGCAGATATTAGAGACAACAAGGAATATGAACAACTAAGCGATGAAAAATACTATGAGCTTAAGAATGGTATTAATGCGGAGTTGTGTACGGCATTTAACGATTATTCAAGAGCAACTGGTGGCAAGATTGCAGAGGAGATTATACCAGTTCAAGCATTGTGCATTAGTATACCTTCTGAAGTACGACCTGCTCCGCCTATAACACCACCTGAAGCACCAATTATTCTACCGGAAGAAGTAATACCACCATCAAAAATAGAGCCTATTCTTAAACAAGAAGAGCAGATCGGCAGCAGATTGCTTGCTGCTCCAAGTCAGAATGATTTTGATAAAAAGGCACGTCACTTCTTGAGTGAGGTAAACACTCTTCTTAGCATGCCTTATAATGACGAAAATAAAGCACTGGCAGAGCACCTGGCTGATCGCTTTAACCTATTCTTAGGTCTCTATCCAAATTATGCGAAAAACTTCTCGTTTATTAATGATGCGCAGCGTATCTTAGAGGATCTAGAATACAAATATAGGTTACCGGTTACGCCTGTTCCGCCAATAGTACCACCAATACCACCTGTACCTCCGGTACCACTCGAAGTGCCACCGACACCAAAAACCACTGCCGAACTTAAACAAGAAGTTTTAGAGTTATTGGCAAACTACGAAGATATTAGAGACAACAAGGAATATGAACAACTAAGCAATGAAAAATACTATGAGCTTAAGAATGGTGTTAATGCCGACTTGTGTACGACATTTAACGATTATTCCAGAGCAGCTGGTGGCAAGATTGAAGAAGAAGTTATACCAGTTCAAGCATTGTGCAAAGACATTAAAGGAACATAACTAAACAACTAAGGGCTTGCTTTCTAGAGCAAGCCCTTTAAAAATATCAAACCCAGAACTTAATAATTAGATATACTTTAGTTAAAGTATTGCAATTAGTAATTACAATTAACTACACTAAACAATGAGCACCATAAGAACTGCTTATGGCCAAGAAAACTAGTATAAAAGTCGTATTTCTATTGCAAGAAAGGGATAATTATGAAACAGAGATTTCGCAAAATACTCCTGTATTTTGCTATAACTCTTAGCACAGCTCCTCTAGTCCATAGCTCGCCACAGGAATTAAGAAACTTCTTTGGCACCTTGAGAAATTATCAAAGAACTACAGAAAGAAGAGATAGAATTAATCTTGCCCGTCAACTCACCGGTATCTATGATCGACAACTAACACCTCGAGAACGTGCTCAAGCACAAGCTCAATTAAGACGATCAGGCACGAGCATAAGGATACTTAACTATGTAGGGACACTCCCTCCATCTAAGCGATTTGCTGCTCCTGCTGCAAAAAAAAGCTTGTATGATCAGCTTCAGCCGATCTGTAGAAGATATCGCTCGGGCTCAAATTTATGGTATTTTTGTAACCTTCTTGCTTCTTATAGAACCGTACAACCAAACAAACTAGCTGGTAGGCTTAAAAATCTTAATAACTATTACACGATAATGAGCGCTCCCGACAGAAGACAAGCTGATGCTCTCTTGCGCTTTGCTGGGTTAAACATAAATACAATTCGAGAGTACCTTAAGAAATTACAACCTACTCGACGCCCTGTTATCCCCACACCACCAAGAAGACCCGTGCTCGTTCCTCGCATACCGCCTGCAGTACCAGCAAGACCTACAAGACCGATAGCTCCACCGCCTGCACTGGTAGTACCAACGCTACCTGAAGTACCGCCTACGCACACTATTGCGCAACTTGAGAAACGTATTGCAGATCTTGAAGCTACCGTTGCTCGTACACCGGATATTAAACACCTTGAACAGCGTATTTCAAATCTTGAAGCTGAACTTGCACGTAGGCAAAATGTTACGGAGCTTAACCGACGCATCTCAGAACTTGAGGCTGCTCTTGCCGAATTACGCAGGGCTCAAGTGCTAGTACCACCTGCCCCACCTATAACACCACCTGAAGCACCAAGTATTCCACCCGAAGAAGTAATACCACCATCAAGAATCGAGCCTATTCTTAAACAAGAAGAGCAAATCGGCAGCAGATTGCTTGTTGCTTCAAGCCAGAATGAGTTTGATAAAAAAGCACGTCACTTCTTAAGTGAGGCATACACTCTTCTCGGCATGCCTTATAACGACGAGAATAAAGCACTGGCAAAAAGCTTGGCTGACCGCTTTAATTTATTTTTAGGTCTTTATCCAATGTATGCAAAAAACTTCCCCTTTATTGATGATGCACGAAGTATCTTAGAGGATCTAGACTATAAATATAGGTTACCTGTTTCGCCCGTACCTCCAGTACCACCTGAAGTGCCACCGGTACCAAAAACCACTGCCGAACTTAAGCAAGAAGTTCTAGAGCTATTGGCAAAGTATGAAGATATTAGAGACAACAAGGAATATGAACAACTAAGCAATGAAAAATACTATGAGCTTAAGAATGGCGTTAATGCCGACTTGTGTACGACATTTAACGATTATTCGAGAGCAGCTGGTGGCAAGATTGAAGAAGAAGTTATACCAGTTCAAGCATTGTGCAAAGACATTAAAGGAATATAACCATGATAATGAAAAAAACCCTAAAAATAATAACACGAAATATAATCATACTGCAGTTGATATCTGGAGCTGCGCAGGCACAGCAGCAGCAATCGTTGTTGCCTGCTCGTATGACTTCACCAACTGCCTTTACATTGTTTGGCAGGTCATTAAGCGATGCGGCTAAGGATCGTAAGGATATGGCAATACGTGATATTCTTGTTACGCTCTATAGCCATCTGCCCACTGCTACACGAGGTCAACGGGATGATATTCTACGGTATAAAAATCAGTTCGAAGAGATATATGACGTCAATATTGATGATATAGTCAAGCAACAAGAAGAAGCATTGCGGGAGCAGCTAACCAAAGGTTTAACGCCAGCTGAAGAAGCTCGCCAACTTCAACAAGAAATCGACATGCTGAAAACTGAGCATGCCAAAATAAGCTCAAATATTGACGAGCTCAATAGGCAAAGAGAGCTCAGGCATCTTCTTAGGGAGACGGCAGAAGCCGAAGAAGCACGGCCACCAGCCGAGCCTATAAGAACAATACAACAGGAACTTGATTCTTTGAACAAAGAGATTGGCCAACAAGCAAAACTTCTAACATCAATACTGGATTCTGAAAAGCTAGGAGAATTTGACGAAAACGCATACAACAACGCTATAGGAAACCTAGAAACCTTACTTAATCAGTACATAGCGAAGGCGCAACGCGCTGGTATCTCACGTTACCCTCTTCTTCCAGCAGACATAGAGATACTGCTACCAAAACCACTCTTTGATACCTTGATACAAGGGCAAAAAAGCACAGAAACGGGGGAAACGTTACCAATTATTGCAGAGCTTAATGCCGCACATGAGCAGTTTTTAGGTGAGCTAGTAAAACTAGGCAAACCGAGCGAAGCTGCCACCAAAAGACTTCGTGAAGCTCTAGCAAGTTATCGTACACAAGCACCCGGGCTAGGTATTTCTGTCGATAACGAATATGTAAGATCCGCCGAGGCAGATTTAGAACAGTGGGGCAAATAAACCAGTAGCTTAAAAGGACAAGATCATGAAGATTCAAAAAACAAAAGCCCTCACGCTAGGGCTTATAGTAATAAACTTACTCAACCGAGCACTTGAGGCACAACCGCAAAGCACGACTTCACCGAGTGCCTTTACGTTGTTTGGCAGAGCATTAAGCGATGCAGATAAGAATCGTAACGATATGGGAACGCGTGACATCCTTGTCTCGCTCTATAGCCATTTGCCTACCGCTACACGAGGTCAACGGGACGATATTCTACGATATAAAGACCAATTCAAAAATATATATGACGTCAATATTGATGATCTGGTGAGACAACGAAATGAGGAAATCCGTCAACATGTCACTGGTGGATTTACGACTCAAGAAGAAATGCAACAGCTCAGGGCTGAGCTAGCACAATGGCAAAAGGCTCATGAGCAACGCAGCAAAGAACTTCAAGATTTGCAGGAATTGATTCGACTAGAAGAAGAACAAGTACCACCAGCACCGCCGGCACCAACAGTACCTGAAGTGCCTGCTCCTACGCTCCCATCCAAAGCAGAACTTGAGACTTACATGCAGGACCGTCTTGACACTATCAATAAGTACTTATCAGGTGAGCTAATAGATGACGCTGAAGGCACAGGATATCTACAACAAATAAGTGAGCTGGGTCAAGCACTTAAACAATATCTTGTAAGCGTACCCGATAGCCAAAGAAACCAAGAACTTGTTGGAGACGCCGAACCTCTCGTCAAGCTCTTTTTTCCGGATCTGTTAAAACCTTAAACTTAGGGAGTCACCACGTGATTAAAAAAATACTCAAGCTTACCTTTATCGGGCAAGCTCTTCTGACAATAACACTCTATGGTCAACCTCCGGCTCCCCAACAGTCGGCTGGAACAATTCTAAATGCCATCGGGTTATATGTAGATACTCTAGAAAGTGTTAAAAATACAGCTGATACCAGTCTTCGTGATCATCTTGTTACGCTCTATATATTTTTACCAGGAGATAGTAATCCAATAGTTAAACTGACAAAAGCTCGAGCTGGCGAAAGGCTGAGCGAGAAATATAACATACCTCTTGATGAGCTCATTAAGCCTACACTTGAAAGACTTAACCAGAGATATCCTACAACCACCCTTACGCCGGCAGAACAAGCCCAAGAAGATCGCATTAAAGCGCTAGAGAAACGAATACAAAGCGTAAGAGAAGAGCATCAACAAACTCTGGCCGGTCATAAAACGCTACAGGAACAAAGAGCAGCTCTTACTCAAGCGCTAGAAAAAGCTATTGACAGACTTGCTGAGCTTAACCGACAGTTAACGCAGCCAATACCAATACAACCTATAGAAGGATCAGAACTTGATAAACTCGATAAGCAAATTCAGAAACAAATACAGGATCTAAACCAACTGGTGTACGCTGGAACTAGCGACTCCGATAAATTTAATCAAGCTGTAGCAGAACTTGGTTCCCTTATTGAAGACTTTGAAACTGCAGCACGAGCGGCACAGGTTATTCCCTACATACTTATACCTCTCGATATTGCCCATATTCTTCCCAGAGAAATAAGCGACCGCATTACTAAACTTCAGAAAGACTTGGAATCGCACCTACCAGCAGTTGTTGAGCTTCTCGAAGCCAAAGCGGAAGCAGAGGCAGAATTTGAACTTGGGCTACTACAAAAAACGTGGCAAAAACTCAATACTGCCTTAACTGATTATGAAGCACAAGCACAAGCTCAACGTATCCCTATAGATACCTATTTTGTAAAAGATGTTAAAAATCTACTCAAGTGAGGGCAATCTCAAGCAGAAGCATAAGTATTATAAAAAAAAAGGAACTATAATGAACAGAACATTACTAAGGCTGTTCCTGCTCGGGCAAGCCTTTCTGACGATAACAGTTAGTGGCCAACCTCTGGCTGCCCAACAGTCGGCTGGAGCAATCCTAAATGCCATTGGGTTATATATAAAAACTCTAGAAAGTGTTAAAGACACAGCTGACACTAGTCTCCGTGATCACCTGGTTACACTCTATATATTATTACCGGGAGACACGAACTCGGCAGTTAGACTGACAAAAGATCAAGCCGGCAAAATACTAAGCAAGAAATATAACGTACTTCTTCAAGACCTCGTTGCTCCTGTAGAGAGTTCCATGACTCAAAAAATTAAGGAGTTTGAGCGACTGTCGGGCATAAGCCCAAGAGCTGCAGAGCGGAAAGAACATGAATATGCGCTTCAGCAACAGCTTGACCAGCTAGAAGCAGCACAAGAGCAGGCTCAAAAAACAAGCGGAGAACTCAGTCAAACCCAACGCACAGCACAAAAAAATCTCGATGAAGCACTCGCCAACATTGCTCGATTAGAAGGGCAACTTGCAGCAAGAACTCGAGCGCCTCAAGTACCAGGAGTTACGCCAACCCCACCCGTACAAATACCGAAAACCATAGAAGAGATCCTCGGTATACCTGAAGCAACACTTCAGTTGCTTTTAGCGCTTGGAGGCGATGAACTTTCACTCCTGCAGCAACAAGTTGCAGGCCTAAATTTTCAGGAACGATTTAATGAGCTGACAAAGAGGCTTAGTCAAGCTAAAGATCTTCTTGAAGAACCTTATGGTATACCTATAAGTCCAGAAGATTTAGCTAATCAACGCGTAAGAGCTCAAATTCTCCGCAATCAGCTCCTAGCTTACTTGCAAGCCTATGAACAAAGCTATTTGAGCGAACGTAGGAGCATCGATAGAGAGAGGCTTCAAGCAACTCTTGATTTCATAAAGCAACTTGACCAACGATTTAATTTACCTGAGCAGTCAGAGGATGAACTTGCAGACGCCTTACTACGCTTTACTACAAAAGCTGCAAATCCACAATCATTTACTGCCAAGGATCTAGCTGATTTTGAGAAAGCATGGAAAGACTACCAGCGACATCCATTCATAGAACCTAATCCAAGCTTTACCAATGAAATTAATCAGCAACTGGAAACCGTTAGAAAAGCTCTTGAAGCTGCAAAGCAACCGGGTATGCTGCAAAGCGCCTATAGCTCAATAACGAGTGCTCTCAGTTCTCTTCCTGGTTATTTCACTTCATGGTTTGGCTCAAGCGGCCAGCCAACTGTTCAAGCACCGGCTCTTGTTCTAGCAAGTAAGGCCATACAAGAGGATTTAACTGCCGGCGATAACGAGAAACTTCGCACTGATTGGCAGGCATACAAGACAGTCGTTGAAGGAAAAGTACCATCGGAGCTACTTAATCAATTTGAAGCTACTCTCGCACGGTATTCAACAGAGGTTACAAAATTACGTGATTTACGGCGAGAACAGGTGCAACCTTCCACGAGAACAACATTAGGAAAAAGGAATTTAGCAACAGACATAAACACTTCTCAAGCAAGATTAAATGTTCTGCGTTCAGACTTACGTCGCCAACTCTCGGCTATTGAGCAAGCAGCGAGTACTCAACAACCTTAATTAAAGGTTTCTATCTCATCCATTATAAGAGCCCGATTAGTCTCGGGCTCTTATTCTTTTTTAAAGATATTCGATTATACTTAATTGCCGTAACCAGTCTTTTACCACAGTTTTATTGAGGGAGAATCGTGAATATTACTCATGCAATAGCGGCAGCAATCGGTGTTGGTTTTATTAGTTGTTTTGGAGCTTCAGGCGGGCAAGATAACGAAACAGTTGCTAATGACATAGCAGAGCTTTTCTCTCAGGAAGCGGTTGTGTATAGTCTCCCTTATTCATATGTGATAACGGAACAAGATTCTCTTATAGGTCAGGAGGTTGCATTACTTGATTTTTACCAAAAATTAGAAGCCCTCAAGCAACGGCTTAACTATGCACAAGAATTGAACTTAGAGATACTCGAAGTGGGAGATGAAGCGTCACTGCAGCTTATGCGAGCTGAAGCAATTATTGCCCAGCTCAAGGCTTATCTTAAGGGATACCAAGAGGACCATAAAGCTCAGTATGGTATAACCGACAGCGCTTTAGAAAAACAAGTAATTGATTCTATCGAACGCCTTACTACCAAATTTACGATGCCCGCAAGATCAGAAGTTGAGCTCATGAATACCCTATTAATGTATGTGACAAAAAAGCCTGAAACTTTTACTTATGAAGAACTTAAAGCTTATGAAAAAGCACTTCAAGACTTTGAGCAGCATCCACTTGTACAACCTGATGCTTATCTGTGCCGCGAGATTAATCAACACCTTGAAGCCATTAGAAAGATTCTAGGCAAAGGCGTCGCTGCATAATAGAAAGCCCATTTTTGTGCCTGGGCCAAGGCTTTTGATCTTTTTCGAAATATCAAATATTATTAATAGTAACAGTTTAAAAAACAATTAGCTTTAATAATTTTATTACTATTGGCTCATTATGAACACACACTCTGCACTCTCTCTATTGCTCTTTATGAGCACACTCTGGATAACACCTAGCCTATGCAATGCACATGCTCGAGCAAGCATAAAGCTTTATGCTTTACGTTTTAAAATTAGCCAAGATCAAGGCATTGATACGCTTGAATTACGCAGTAAGCTGGCACAACTTTACCAGATTCTTTACAATAATCTTGGACAGGACCACCCTGTTACAAAAGTTATACGAGAAAAATTTAAGTATCGATTTGGTATTGACATTGAGATCTACGTTATTCCAACCTATGAGAGCGAGATAACACTACTCAAAAACGAGCTTGAACAGTACCATCATAGGGTTACAAAACATCCTAAGCCTCAAGTTTTAGCATACCCTATCTTTACGCCTCAGCTTCATGAAGCTATCTCTATCGCTCTCAATTATAATAGCACGACGCCTACTGCTTCTGCTCAAGAACTGCAACGTTATGCTGAGTCTAAAAACGATCTACAACAACTATTCCAAGAAATGCTCGACGCTTTAAGCAATAATGACACACAAACAGCTGAAAAGCTTCTTCGAAAATACCGATCTACACCCGGATATAGTTATAACCCACGCGTAGATCAGATAATTCTCCTGCACTTGATAAAACTCAAAAACAAAAGCGGGTCATACTTTTAATGCTACTCTGCCTGAGGCTCTTCCCCTGAACCAAGCATAACCCATGATTGTTCAAGGTTACCTGGTACAAGCTTAGTTAAGTTGCTATATGCCCCTTCTAGATCTTTTCTCATCTGGTTAAGCTCTTCAAGTAAATTAGCGGCTCTTTCTCGTAATGGTGAAGATTGCGAAAGGGTCTCCATAAATTTTCTAATATCTTGAGCCCCTTGATCAGCTAGAGCACTATCAGCATTAAATGCATCTTGAGCCTGCTTTTGACCCTGAGACTGCCAAAACTCTTGAAGCCTAGCAGCTTCTGCTAGATTGGTCACTCGAGCTTGTTGATATCTTTGAGCAGCCTCTATATATCTAGAGATATTTCCTGCTAATGCATTCATGTTACTTTTAAGTTTATTCACTAAAGCTGTATATTGCTTAAGTTGTTGATCCTCACTTAATAAAACTGGTTGAGGAATAGAGCCCAGACTTAATGGCCCAACGAGCGCGGTCAGCTGCTCATAGTGATCACTTATATTTTTTACCTGTCGCGCAAGCTGTGTGCTGAGCTGTTGGGTATAATGTATATACTCTGGGCTAACCAAGAACTCTACAGTCTTTGGCCCTGCGGCGAGTTCTACAGTTTTAGGTAAAGTTGATGTCCTGAATTTGACGAGGCGGCTATCAAGATCCTTAGCTTCTGCATAAAGTCGAGTAAGATATCCCTCCAGAGCAGGTCTTTCCTGCCGAGGCCATATATGAATCCAGCAGTTTATCCTATATTGAGCATATTTACGTATTTGTGAGTCAACAGGCAGATTAGAATTAACAACTCTCTGTAATGCAGTCAATTCGGTAATAACTTGCTGAAACCATTGATCAAGCGTTTGCGCATCTCTTACATAAGAATTTAATTGAATTTGCAATCTTACTAGCTCCTCCGGTGCTCCTTTAGGAAGGGGGGGAGTCAAGGTAGGTTGTGTAGCAGATGGTAACGGTCCAGCTGTACTTTCCCGTACTTTGTTTATACCTTCTTGTATTCTCTGAAGCCTTATCTGGAACTCAAATCTAATCTCTTCAAGACTTTTCGATGCTGCATCCAGCGCATCATGTAGCGGTTGCTGTTCTGGGGCCGTAAGCTGACTCATAAGCTTATTTGCCCTGTCAGCCAACGCATTTGCGTCTGGGTCAAACTCTGCAATAGCTCTTTGCGCTAGTCTTTGTTGACCCCCTAGTGTATGTTGATTATTTTGTCTAATCGCCATCTCTAGTTCATTCAAAGGCAGTACTTCCAACAAAACTCTTTGCTGATCAGAAACGCTCTTTGCTATATCTTCTAATAACTTGCTGACAGCAGCCTCTTGTTGTATTTGTTGCTGCTTGCGTTCAGCTTCCTGTTCTTCTGCTTGCTTGCGGAGTCGAGCTTCTTCTTGGGCTTTTGCAACTATTGCTTTTTTTTCAACTAGCCTTTGTTCAATTTTATCAAGGTCGTTGCTTAATTCTGTCAACTCCTTCATTAACGGACTATTGAGAGTAAGCTTGCCCTCTACCTCTTTCATATTCTTCTGATTAATCCCTTTATAGGCTCTTATACGTTCAAGATTGCTTAAAGGAAGTCTTTCCAATGTTCGAAGGTCCACATTCACAATTGCTCGAATGTCTCGAGCAGTACTCAAAATATTTCCGTATACCTGTTCTGGTACCTGCGTCCCTTTTACTAGTTTAGGAGCAGGTGGCAATGGTTGTGGCGGTACTGGAGCTGGAAGCTGTTGTTGAGCAACTTCTTTCTCTAATTTAGCAAGATCTTCGCGAATCTTGGCAATTTGTTGCCCTAGGTTTGACGATCCAGGCGCACCACCTTCAATTAACTTTCTAATTTGCTGAGGAAGATTTGCGATCTGTCCCGTCGTCAAAGCAAGTAACTGCTTAATAGAATCTAGAAGCTCTCCGGTAGGGTTAGGAACCAGCAGTTGCTTCTGAAGCCACCTTACATTATCCCTAATCGTTTTTAATTGACTTAGAATTTCTTGCTGCGGTTGTTGAGCAGCTTCTTTCTCTAACTTAGCAAGATCTTCACCAACCTTGATAAGTTGTTGTCCAATGTTTTGGAGATTCTGCCGTTGCGGAGCTGCTAAAGCTTGTGAAGCACCAGGTGGTATAGATGGTAATTCAAGCGCCCTACCTTCAATTAAACCTCTAAACGGCTGAGGCAGATTTTCAATCTGTTGCGTCGTTAAAAGAAGTAATTCCCTAATAGACGTTAGCCATTCTGGGGCAGGGTTAGGAACCTGCAGCTGTCTTTGAAGCTCTCGTATATTGAACGCAATCGCTAATAGCTGACTTGTAAGGACTCGCCTCTGCAGATCGGGTTCTAGCGGTATAGCAGTCGTCGATGGTGGAACCAGTTGAACCGGAATATCAGTTAATGGGAGTAATCCCCCAAATAGCAGAGTTGGCTCACTAAGGTCCACACCAGCTCCAGTTGCCGGACCAATCTTTTTGAGATTAGCAACAATACTAGCATACGTACTTTTGAAAACATCAGACCAGCTTGTTCCTTCTGGTGCTCGAGGCGGTGCCTTTGGTAGGGGCGGTACTTTGGGTATACCGCGCCCTTCTGCTGGGACTTGAGGTACTTGTGGTATTTCCGCAGCTGCAGGTACTTCTTCCCCTAAGGCTTCCTCTACCCGCTTTAGAACTTCTTTGGCTAATTCTTGCCGTTGAGGAGCTAATTCTCGCCGTTGAGCAGCTGCTGCTCTCTGCGGTGCTGTTATTTCTTTAAGACCAAGAGCTGCGATAAGTGCGCCCCCACCTGCAAATATTCCTAAGCCGAGCTTTCGTGCAAAGGCATTATCTTCGTAGCTACTTAAGATGCTTTGTTCAACGCTTTCGATAGAAGGCTGGGCTTGTGCAAAATATTGCTGTCCCTCGGCTGCCAATGTAGTATCGTAGGGTATATCGTATTTTTTATAAAAAGCATGAACAGCTGCAACGTAAGGGCTCGTTACGGTACCAGCACCTAGAATGTCTTCTAAATCAAGCAAATAAACGTTAGTATATCCAGCTTGTTTGAGCTTGATATAAAGTAAGCGTGTCGTATTATTGCTATAGAATGGATCATTGTGCTGCACTATTAATAAAAGAGGTAGCGTGCGATCTATGCGGTCTATGCTACCTATAGAGTAGACATTACGAAGCGGCTGTACTTGTGCTCTAGCTACATACCAAGCTGCAGGATCAGGGAGCGCTCGAGTAAATAACGGTTGTATTTCCTCTAGCTTTCCTTGAGATTTATCAAAAAGCTCCTGTCCATAATCAATAAGCGCTTGGGCCAATGGATCAACCGGCGATTCAACTACCAGTGCTTTTAAAAAGGCAAGCCTACTGGTTGCTGTAGCTGTTAGTGCTGCTGTTGCACCACGACCAACTCCAAGAATAACAATACCATCTTTATGTGTTTTTAGTTGGCTAACATCAAGTGATTGTAATAGCTCTTTATAGCGCGTTTCTAACCTAAAACGATCCAGAGCCAGACTCTCGCTCTTCGTAAAGTTTACTTGAGCTGAGGGTCCCGTTATAAGAGGAGTGTAAGCCTGAAGCTGCTCTTTGCTCATATCGTAATCAGGAGCAAAAAGGAAATGTGCCGTTACTTTATGTTGAGCTTGCACGCAACCAAGCCATGACGTAACAACCATAAGGGTTACGCATGATAACCTGCGTAGAATAGCGTTTAATTTCATTTGAATAAACTCCTTACATTAGCTTTGCGCTAAGAATATCCTATATTTTCATTATAGCACTTTTTAATACTATAACATTATTAAGTACATATTAACAAGAATTTACAGATTAGATTAATTAAGTTGCTGTAATCTCGGATAATCACCCCATCTAGCGAGATCTAAAACGCAAACGAGAGACTACTCGGCCATGCTGTACGCAAAGCAGCTTCTTGGAATGCCATCTTAGCCAATCTTTTTCTTGACCTCTGAAGGCGTTGGAGCACCAGGGACACGAATTGCCATAGCAGTAGTTAAGGTGTTATAATCATCTGTTAGGTATTTTTTCATATTAGTAAGCTTTCTAAGCAAATTAGTTGTATCTCTGTTTAATGGTGAATTGCCCGTTAGGGATTTGATGAATTCTTTAACTTGCTCAATCATTTCATCAAGTGATTTAGAATCTTCAGCAAAACTGGTATTAGCTTGCCTTTTGCCTTGAGATCTCCAAAAGCTCCGTAAATCAAGAGCTTCGCTCAAATCTGGTTGCTTATTAAGTGCTTCTTGGTATTTTTTGGCAAAATTAAGATAGAGCTTGGCATGATTCGCTGCTCTTTCTGTTACATTACCAGCCGCGCTGGATAAAGCTTGATACTGCGCTGCAATTCTTTGCTTTATAGTATTCAGATGTTTTTTAATTAACCGTAAGCGCTGGGTAATCTGCTCTATATATGAACGAGCTTGTGGGCTTAATTGAGCACGAGTATTTTCTTCAGCCTCAGTAGTAATTTCTAGCGATGTACCTTCAATAAGTAGACGAACAGGAACAGGTAAATCTGTTAGGTGCTTATTAATTTCATCTATTTCTCTTTGTACCTCTTCTAGCGCGGCCTCATCCGCTGTTTCACTTATTGCCTGAAGTCTATCTGCAAGCCCTCTAACCTCATTATTAAGTGCATTAAGCTGTTGCTCAGTTATTTGCTTAATAACGTCAGTAAGAGTTCCCGATGGAATTGGTTGTTGTATGTCAGCTGGTACATGCAGCTCAAAAAGTTCCTTAGCCTGAGGAGTCGTTGGCACAAGAAAGCCACTCGCTTCGCTCGGGCCACCAGCTTTGCCAAAAAAGAGAGAGCCCTTGAATTTAGAAGCTAACGTATTGTAGACAGATTTTAACATATCAGACCAGCTTGTTCCAGCTGCTGGTCCACCCGGCGCTGGAGGTACTTGAGGTGCTTCTGGAGCACCGGCTCCCCTAATTGCTTTTGTTATCACAGGTTCAGCAGCAATACCAAGCGCTGCTGTGGGAAATGCAATTCCCGCAGTAAGCGCTCCTAACAAAACCTTTTGCGCAAAAGCATTGTCTACATAACTACGTAAGATAGTTTGCTCAATGCTTTCAATAGAAGGTTGAGCTTGTGCAAGATACTGCTGTCCCTCGGTTGCTAATAGGATATCGTAGGGTATATCGTATTTTTTGTAAAAAGCATGCACCGCTTCAACGTAAACATGGGTACTCGTTACGGCACTGTCACCAAGAATATCTTCTAAATCAAGTAAATAAACGTTAGGGTGTCCAGCCTGCTTAAGCTTGATATACAGCAAGCGCGCTCCATTCTTTCGATAAAAAATATCATTACGTCGAACTACCAATAACACGGGTAGATTACGATCTATATGCTCGATGCTACTTATGGGATAAACATCAGGTAATGGCTGAGTTGTAGCAAGACCGGTACTCGCATACCAAGCTCCAGGATCGGAGAGTGCTTCAGTAACTAGCTGTAACGCTTTTGAATTCTCTGGATTTTTATCAAAAAGCTGCTGGCCGTAATCGATAAGTGCTCGGGCCAATGGATCAACAGGCGATTCAACTACCAGTGCTTTTAAAAAGGCCAGCCTACTGGTTGCTGTAGCTGTTAGTGCTGCTGTTGCACCATTGCCAACCCCAAGAATAACAATACCATCTCTCTTGGCTTTTAATTGACTAACATCAAGTGATTGCAACAGCTCTTTATAGCGCGTTTCTAACCTAAAACGACCGAGAGCTAAGCTTTGACTGCTTGGAAAGTTTACGTAAACTGATGGACCAGGCATAAGGGGTTCGTAGGCATTGATCTCGTCCTTGCTCATGCCATAATCGGGAACAAAAAGGAAATGTGCTATAACTTTCTGTTGAGCTTCCACACAACTAAACCATAGCGCAACCATAAGGGTTACCTGTGATAGCTTGCCTAAAATAACGTTTAATTTCACGCGAGCACACCCCTTATCATGAGCTTTGTACTAACAATACCCTATAGTTAATAAGAGTACTTTTTAATACTATAGCACTGTCACGCACCTTTTAACAACAATTTCAAAAAATAAATTAAATTGAAGTTAATACAATAATTGGTGTGACCCCTCGCACTTAATCATTGTATTGAAGCAAGTTTACTTATTTGGCTTTGCCGCCGCTAATAGATTCCGCTGTCTTTGCTCTAATGCCTCTTTTGCCTGCGCAATAGATGTTACTATACCGTCAACTTTCTCACGTGCTTCTTGCAGCTGCCGAGCTATTAACCCCATTGAAGCATGTTCTTGCATTTGAGGTATCAGCTCATGTGCCCTATTAAGGGAAGGACCACTATGCGCTTTAAGCGTTTCAAGATATTTGGTTATCGTAGCGAGAGCAGGTTCAACGTGCTTTTGACTGCCCTGTTGAGCAACATGGTTGAGAAATTGTTTTCTTGTCCCTTTATAGCCTTTGACTTCCGTGTTCAATTGGTCCCGTCCTCCTTTGGCTATAGCTAGAAGATTCTCTATTGTTTGTTCAGCCTCGCTAGCAAGCGATAGTCGGGCTACCTCTTGCTCTCCTCGAGCCGCAGCAACTTTATCACTTTCTCTTTTTTGAAGCGTTGAAATCTTTTCATTCAAGCTATTAAGCTCCCGAATGAGATGCTTAACTTCTTCATTCTTGATTTTATTTTCTAACGTTGCTAGATCTTTTGCGTTTAAAATTTCGTAACGCTTTAGCTGTTCGGTATTGATGGGCTTTAAATCATTAATAGCTACTTCTATATCAGCCATCCTTGATGCAATTGCCCTATCCATCGCTACAAAATCATCATATGGTAATTGCTCAAGTTCTTGGTTTCGTTCAGGTGCAGAAGATGGTGCTAATGCCCCGGTCACCTCAATCCGCTCTTCTTGATCATCTTGAGGGCGCTCAGGCTGATCGCTAGCAACTTTTAGTACGTGCTCAAACCAAGGCTTAGACTTATTACTGATAGTGCGCACTGTAGTCATAATCTCCTTAAGATGCTCCCGGTCTTTTTCCTGCAAGCAAGAAAGCCCCTCAATATGTTCAAGAGTGATTTCTCCACCCTTTTCGCTCACTAGAAGATCCATAGCAGAGGGTATGACACCACTTACGATTTCTTCTATTTCTGCAATTTGTTTCCGTATAGTCCTTACCCATGCTGCTGTAGCAGTCTTTTCAGCATAAGTTTTTTCAATTTCATTGTTTAAATCCTGGACTCGTTGAACAACGCTTTGTAGCATAAGCTCGGTATTTTCGCCAATCTCCTCAAGGGGAGTTGACGTTGGCGTGCCGAATAACATGCCAAATAATGAGCCAAGTATACTAGCCTGTTGAGTAGTTCGAGGTATGACAAGAAGAGGACTACTTTCTTCGCTCAAGCCGGTTACGATAACTGTTGGGGATATCGGATTACGGTCAGGGGCTTTGTTCTTCCCAGACCGATCACTTGGTCCTTCGCCTGGGTCGTCATCAACTGTTTGTGAACCAAAAGCATAGTTAAGTGCTGGCATAAGAAGAGCAGACACACCGCTTAGAGCAGCATAAGCACCAAGCATAAATGTTCTATTATAAGCATCATCTTTATAGCTTTCTATAATACTTTGTTCAATGCTCTTGATAGATGGCTGAGCCTGTTCAAGATGGCGTCTACCCTGAGCTGCCAAGAGAGTATCATGGGGGATATTATATTTTTCATAAAAAGCATGAACAGTTGCCACGTAGGACTCAGATAAAGAATCAGATGTGAACGTATCTTCTAAATCGAGTAAGTAAATATTAGTACGTCCAGCTTGCTTGAGTTTGATATAGAGCAGATGTGCTGTATTTTTTGAATACAAGCCGTGATGCTGTTCGGCCACCAATAGGATGGGCAAGTTACGATCTATATAGGATGCGCTACTTATAGGATAGATGTCACGTAATGGCTGCGTGGCAGCACGAGGGGTGCTCGCGTACCAAGCCGTAGGGTTAGAGAGCGCTTGAGCATATAATGGCTGGGATATGTCGTGCGATAATTGAGCTTTGTGATAAAGCTCTTGGCCGTAATCAATAAGCGCTTGAGCTAATGGATCAACAGGTGATTCAATCACCAATGCTTTTAAGAAAGGAAGCTTGATACGTGCGGCAGACGTAAGCGCTGCAGTAGCACCCTCGCCACTACCAACAATAACAATACCATCACGGTTATTCTCAAGCTTGCTTACATCAAGCAGATGTAAGATTTCTTTATAGCGCGTCTCAAGCGTAAATCTATGTAATGCCAAGCCAGTATGCGTTGTTAAGTCTACCTGGTTATATAACCCAGGCATCAGGGAAGTGTAGGCTTGGAGTTGCCAATCACGTGTACCATACGCAGGAGCGCAAAGAAAATGAGCTTCTAGATTTTGCTGAACCTCACAGCTGCTGAGACCCGAAGCTAATGCACAAGCTACAAAAAACAATAACTGAAAAAATTTGTTAATGCTCATCTTAATGCTCATAGGTAAGACTTTCTTAAAAATTTTATAAACAACTGTGTTTAATTATAGCATATAGTAGGCTTAGCGGAAAATGCTCATATAGTTATATATGATGCTCGGTAGCTTAGGCTTTGAAAATAAACTAAGCCCTACTGCGGCCAAGAAAATAGCACAGAAGAAGTGCCACGTAATTGCTTCATGCACAAAAAGCCATCCATAAAGCGCCGCACAAAGGGGTGTTATGAGCTCGGCAAGAGCTAGAAAAGTGATGCTGTAGCGTTTTAAAAAGAAAGCATAGGCACTTGAGCAAATAACATTGCTGATTAGAGCTCCATATGCAAGAAGAGCATACTCGTAAAAGGCTAACTCTGCAAAAGGAAATTTCTCAACACAGGCTGCTGTTAAAAACAAGCCTGTGCCGCCCATAAGGAGCATCAAAGTTGTCATGTCTAGAGGGTTTATAGAGTATTTCCTAAGAGTACTCTGTGCTATTAACCACCCACTTCTGTTCACGATAACCATAAGTAATGCTGCAGCTAAAGGAAGCATGCTTATGGTTAATCTCATGTCTGCTTGAGATTGGCTACTTGAGCTGTTAAGCAAAAGTGGAAGTGAGCCTAACGTAGCAAGAGCTATACCTATAAGTTGAACTCTAGTAATCTTTTCTGACATTACACTATAGGCTAGAAGAGCAGTAATACAAGGGTCAAGCACTGAAAAAAAGCTCACCTTATATGATGCAAGCTGACTGAGAGCATAAAACCTCAAAAGTGTTGCTCCATAGGTAATACAAAGTGCTATAGGAAAAATTCTTATAAGGTACTTTTTATCAGGAACGAGAGGACCTGTTCGCCTAAAGCTCCGATACCCTAATAAAACTAGCCCCCCTATCAGCGTACTTAAGCTTGATAGGTAAAGTGGAGGGATACGCGCGAGCAAGAGCTTGTTTGATAAAAAAGTACTTGCGAGTAATGCATAGATTATAATAACATAAAGCACTTAAAGACAAGCCTCAAAATAACGGGATACTCAGATTAGCTTAGTAATAAATAGAATACTGCATCTTTTGATTTTATTCAATTAGATTTTTAAATTAGCTCTACTTGAGCTCTTAGACTATGTGCTTTCTGCAATGCGCTTTTCAACAACTGCAGCCGATGGCTGAAGCTCACCGCTATCGATATACCGTTGCCCTTCGAAAGCCAGTTTTTCATCATAAGGAATAGCGTTGGCTTTATAGAAAGCATGAATAGCAGTTAGATACTTATGAGCAGATTTTTTAAGAGCCTCTGAACTATCAGGGTATATTCTATTGTATTTATAATGTGGACCGTAATCAAGTTCAAGAAGATAGGCCTTCTTGTGTCCAGATCTCAGTAATTCAAGATATAATAAGCGAGAGCTGTTCATAGGGTTAGTTGTATCGGTCTTTGAGTGTACAAGAATAATAGGTACAGTATGAGGGAAGTTGTGTATCACTAAAAGGGGATAAACATCTTCCGTTTTATGGGCGGGAAAGTAACTACTAATAGCCTTTTTTTGTGCCCATTCTTGAAGAAACATAGGTAAAAAGCTGTACGGTGTCCCCAAGTATTGATGCTTGAGAAGAAAATGATCGATAGCATTGGCAAGGACGTCAAAAGGTGCTTCAGCTACGACGGCTTTTAGATAAGGCATGGTACGGGTAGAAGCTGCATTGATTGCCGTAGCTGCACCACGTGATGAACCTATCATAACAATACCGTCACGATGAAGCTTAAGATCTTGAACATCTATAACCTGTAAAAGCTTTTTATAGGCAGTTTCAAGAGCAAGTATATCAAGTGTCTGACCCACATTAACCAAATGGGGGTTTACTTTGTCCGGCCGAGACAAATCAACATCGGGAAAATCAAACGATAAGTACGGACCGGTAATAATGGACCAGGCAGGATTTCTTTTGCCCGTATACCAGTCAACGTTTGACTTATCCCCCTGCCAACCATGAGCAAACAGAAAATGAGCCTTATAAGGGCCTTTATCTTGAGAATAAAGTGAACAAATAGGTATCGTAAGTATGAGTACCCTAAGAATCAAAAACTGTATACTTAGTTTCATCACTTTTATAACCTTCGATTAATGGCTTCAAGTTTCTATATCTAATCTGTAATTATAAAGCAATTCTTATGCGTATTCAAGGGATTGTTTTACAAAGAATGCACTTCGAGACGAAAAACAACACAAATAGAATTATATACAAGATAATAGATATAAAAATATTTATTAAACTATTGCAATTATAAAACTAATATTTGTATAATGAAACTAGAGGTCGCGGAAACCCGGCAAATACAAGGGAGGCTTGTATGAACAAACATGCAAAAAAACGTAGAAGCACTACACTGACCGATACCGATAACAGGGTCGCTGATACTCCACCAGCTGATGCTCCTCTGCATAGTTATGATCCAGATAGTATCGCCACCATCGGCTGGGTGAGTGATGATAGGGATCATATAGGGTTTGGAGCCGAAGATATAGGAGGCAGACGACGTTCTGCAACGAAAGCTGCAGTAGCTGAGGATAGGTCAAGTGCTTTTACTGCTGAACATGGTGCAGAAATAGAGCCGAGCCTTGATGAAGAACGAGCTAAAAGCTCATACGAGCAGGATCAGAGCCAACGCATACCCGAACGTGGAACAGGAAGCGGCAGTAGCTTAAATAGTAGAGGTTCAGACTTTAAAGCTGAGCACGGAATCGAAGAAGATTTTGGCTTAAGAGAATAAAGGCTAACAAAAAATTTTAGATATTTCTAAATATCTCGTATGTATGTGCATACGTTGATGCACGGATACGTTTTGACGGTATTCGTAGCAGTTATTCTTAACTATATTATTAACTATAACATACTAAAGGAGAACTAGTATGGCAGCTTATAATAGGTCATCAAGTCGTGGCCGATCGACAGGAGAAACCGGAACAATGAGTCGTTCGCAAGCAGGGCACTTAGGTGGCGTTGCTCCTCATAGGTGTCGTGGACGACAATGTTCTGAACAAGGTAGCACCAGAAGCACGAGCAGCAGGGGTACCACAAGCAGAAGAACCTCATCATCAAACGGCAGGCGCTCCCGCAACACCGGTAGCAGTTGGCTTGGCTGGTTTGAGGGTGAGTAAATATATTCTTATAACCATTTAAATATATAACTATTTAAATATAAACAAAGGAGACTATCATGGCAGATACAACAAATAAAACTGGTTCACAAGGTGGCTCAACTGGCAAACATGGCGCTATGACACCAGAAGAAGCTGGACACTTGGGCGGAGCTGCCCCTCACCGTTGTCGTGGTTTTGCATGTGAAAAAGAAGGTGAAAGCTCTTCGCGGAAACAGCGTGGTTCTTCCGAATCACATAGTGATGGCCAGGAATAAGTGTTACTGTAACTAAACAGGCTTATAGGGGTACTTTTTTTGGTACCCCTAGTAAGTTAGCTTATAACAAAGGAGAACGTAATGGCAAACTATAGCAGATCATCAAGATCTTCAGCTCGAAGTGCAGGTAGACCTATGACCCGTTCTGAAGCGGGACACTTAGGGGGTATAGCTCCTCATCGTTGCCGGGGGTTCCAATGCCACGAAGAAGGAGCAGGTTCGTCGCGTAGAAGTAGTTCTTCGTCAGGTCGAAGCCGATCTTCACGCTCAAGAAGTTATTAGAAGTTACCCAAAGGAGATATCATGGCTAATACAAAAGGAAAATCAAGCTCAGGAACAACTAGTACCCATCCAGGTACAACAACAGGCACACACGGGACTGCTGGTTCCAAAACAACAGGAACAACCTCATCGGGCCATACTGGAAAAACCGGCACAACCGGCACAACAGGCACAACTGGCTCATCTGCAACAGGTGGCACCTCGGGGACAACCAGTACAGCTGGTACCGGCAGCTCAACCGGCGGAACAAGTGGCAGCTCTGGCAGCAGCTACTAACAACGCCCTAGGTTACTCAAGAGGGGAAGCCTAGCTTCCCCTGCCAAAATAATTTCAAGATGCGTGAAAGCTATTACTTAGCGCAACACTTTTTGTATTTCTTTCCTGAACCACAAGGGCAATCAGTATTTCTTCCTATTTTAGGATCAACTTTTGGAGCGAGTACGCCTGCTCCAACATCGAGTGTACCTTCTATGCCGATAAGATTAAGCTGATTCAGCTCATGCTCGCGGCGGCGTTCAAGCTCGAAGTGATTAAATCTTTCAAGGTTTAAGTGAAATATATGATGGACTACTTCCCAACGAACATTACGCATCATATCTTCAAACATTGCAAATGCCTCACGCTTATACTCAAGTAATGGATTCTTTTGCCCCCAGCTCCGCAAACCAATACCTTCACGCAGATGATCTAGGTTAAGCATATGTTGCTTCCAAGCTTTATCGAGGGCTTCAAGCATGAGCCATTTTTGGGCTTCATGAAGCATAGTATCATGAGCATTATTAGGCAAAGAATCCGAAGGCGTTTCCGATCGTGTATACTGACTGTAACGTTCATAGCGCTCGAGGAGGAAGTTAATAATACCATCAAGCAGCACTTCACGGTTACTGTTTCTAAAATTCTGTGTGGTAAATTCTGACAGAGGAATACCGGTCATATGTGAAAGTGCTTTAAGAAGTTCCTGAAGATCAGCATCAGCTCCCCCTGATCGAGGGTTATACGCAGCAACGCTATCTTGCACTGAACCTATAATAAGATCTCGTACCAAATCAAAGCTTTGCTTGTCACCTTCTAGAATAGCACGCCGATACTTGTATACTACAATACGTTGTTGATTGAGAATATCATCATATTCAAGCAGATGCTTACGATAATCAAAATTTTGTTTTTCAACTTTTTCTTGAGAGCCTTCAATAATACGCGAGATCATTTTAGACTCGATAACCTCATCTTCAGTCATACCAACTTTATGCATATTTTTCTTAAGACTATCGCCAGAAAAACGACGTATTAGGTCATCTTCAAGCGAAATATAAAAGCGGGATTCCCCCGGGTCCCCCTGTCGTCCCGAGCGACCACGAAGCTGATTATCGATTCGACGACTTTCATGACGCTCAGTTCCCAAGATATAGAGCCCTCCGGCCTTAACCGAATCAGGAATAAGTTTAATATCTGTACCACGACCAGCCATATTCGTTGCAATGGTCACGTGAGACTTTTCACCAGCATGTGCGATAATATCTGCTTCACGAGCATGCTGCTTAGCGTTAAGCACATCGTGAGGGATACCATTAAGCGTAAGGACATTGCTGAGCAGTTCTGAAGTCTCGATAGCAATGGTACCAATAAGAACTGGCTGTCCCTTGGCATAACGGCCCTTAATATCTTCGACTATAGCTTTATATTTTGCATTTTTAGTAAGAAAAATAAGATCATGTTTGTCTTCACGAATTAGTGGCCGATTAGGTGGTATGCTAATAACATTAAGCTTATAGATTTTATGGAACTCTTCAGCTTCAGTGGCAGCCGTACCGGTCATACCAGCAAGTTTTTTATAAAGCCTAAAGTAGTTTTGGAGTGTTATAGATGCCAACGTTTGATTTTCACGCTCAACAGTTACGCCCTCTTTCGCCTCAAGTGCTTGGTGCAATCCATCACTATAACGCCGACCAGCTAATATTCTTCCCGTAAACTCATCGACAATAAGCACTTCCTGATCTTTTACTACGTAATCGACATCACGCTTGAAAATTACGTGAGCACGAAGTGCCTGATTAACGTGATGTAAGAGTTGAAGATTTTCAAGCGCATAGAGATTAGTGATACCAAATGTAGCTTCTATTTTATCGTTGCCCGCTTCGGTGAGTTGAACCGATCGTACTTTCTCGTCAACTTCATAATCAGTATTTCGCACAAGCCCAGCAACAGCGCGATCAGCTTCCCCATAGAGCTTGCTGCTCTCATCTGACGATCCAGAAATAATCAACGGTGTTCGAGCTTCATCGATAAGAATAGAGTCAACTTCGTCAACGATAGCATAATGCAAATCACGCTGAACATAATCTTGTAATCTAAACTTCATGTTATCGCGCAGATAATCGAAGCCCAACTCATTATTGGTAGCATACACAATATCCGATGCATAGATCTGCTTGCGCTCACGGTCGTTCATTGAGTTCTGAATAACCCCTACGGTAAGCCCAAGGGCGTTATAAATAGGACTCATCCACTCAGCATCACGTCGCGCCAGATAATCATTAACTGTCACAAGATGAGCACCTTTACCAGACAGAGCATTTAAATAAAGAGCGAGTGTGGCAGTAAGCGTTTTTCCTTCACCTGTTTTCATTTCAGAAATCATGCCCTTATGAAGAACAATACCACCAACCAGCTGGACATCATAATGACGCTGCCCCAGCTTTCTCCGTGCCATTTCACGAACGAGTGCATAAGCTTCTGGTAAAATATCATCAAGGGAACGCCCTTGAGCAACCTGCTCACGAAACTGTTGGGTTTTTACCGGAAACTGCTCGTCGCTCATTGCTTGTACCATAGGCTCGAAAGCGTTAATTTGAGCGACCAATGGTTGCATGCGCTTCAGCTGACGGGCATTATTTGTGCCAAAAACTTTTGCTAACAGTGCTGCTATCATCATCTTTCCTTATTCTAAAGCTTTAAAATTTTTCACGCTATAAATAATATTAGTAACCCATTCTGATAATTTTAGTGTATCATAAAATAAAGATTTCGTCACGCTTGAGTAGAAAGCTACCCATTATGAATACCCTTATCAATAACCACCATACCACTACCCTAAAAAAATTGTTACGTGAATTTAAAGACTTTGCTATTCGTGGCAATATCATAGAGCTGGCCGTAGGGGTCATTATAGGCGCTGCATTTAGCAAAATTGTCTCTTCGTTAGTCAGCGACATTCTCATGCCCCCTCTTGGTATTATTATGGGAGGCATAAATTTTCAAGACTTTAAGATTACGCTCAAGGAGGCTATTATACATTCAGACGGGATCATCATACAAAAAGCAGTAACACTTAATATGGGGAGCTTTGCCCAGGCTGCTCTGGACTTTCTTATTATAGCATGGGTACTTTTTTTAATTATTAAAGCCCTTAATAGGCTTCACACAAAAGAAAAGTTAGAAACAGACAGGCTCTGGCTAAGTCACCAAGAAATTCTTTTGGCGGAAATTAGGGACGCCCTTAAGGCTACGTGCCCGTGCCCTCAAGAACACGCAAAATTACACGAGCGCAACAATAGTTAGTTGCCGCCGGGCTAACAAACCCTCACGGCGATTGGAACACAGCTCTGGACTGCAAATAGCGCAACGAGCAAAATCTACAATACATGATGCTCTGTTCACTCCAACCTGCTCAAGTTGCACTTGGTTAAACAAGAGCATATCGAAATAAAGAGCACCAGTACGCGTGCTAAACGCTTCTTGAGCCCAATCATACCGATCAAAAGAGTGTTTAAAATCTGTACTTACTTGATAGCAGCATACTTGAGCTGAGGGCCCAAAAAAAGCCTGTACCTGCTCAGGCTGCGTGCCAAACTTCTTCTGAAGATCTTCAAGCATCCTAACAGCTATCTGCTGAAGAGAACCCCGCCACCCAGCATGAGCAATCCCAACTACCTGATGCTCAGTGTCATAGAGAACTATCGGCAAGCAATCAGCAGTTGTCACAGCAAGCCCAATTCCGGGAATAGACGTAATAAGATAATCTCCCTCAAGCTGGCATATTCCCTCTTTTCCCGTTATTACATAACCACAAGCACCATGCACTTGCTTTAAGATACTTAGACCATTAAGCCCTAACGTGCTTATAACCTGCTTTAGCTGCGGTTGTTGCATAAGCTCTGCACTATCTTTAACACTATAAAGATACTCTAAAGAAAGCGCAGTACTTTGATCACCAAAATAGATGCGAAGATACGCATTATCATAGAATTGCATGCTCATTACCTAAAAGCGTTAGTTTAGCATGAGAGTGAAGGGAAACTTATTTCCCTTCACTTGCAGCTGTACTAGGCGCTTGTCTTTTGGCGGGTTTCTTTTTCTTTAACCATACGGCGAAGAATCGTTGGGACTTCAAGGGTTTTTTGATCAAGAGATTCTAATAGCTGAAACGAAGAATTCGCTGCCCCCTGGTTTCTTTCTGCAGTAGGTGATAAAGGTCTTAAAGCATTGGTACTATCGCGTACTGTTGGCGTTACCTGAACATACGGCAACATGTGGGCATCCTTCGGTACGACACCGGTAGCGATAACCGTAACCATGACATCGTCACCAAGAGACTCATCAACAACAAAACCAAAAATAATATTGGCGTCCCTATCGGCATCATGCTCAATAATGGACGATGCCGCACTTACTTCGTCAAGTCCCAAATTAGAGCTGCCTGTAATATTAAATAATACACCACGAGCTCCTTCAATCGTCATGTTTCCTAATAAGGGTGATGAAATAGCTTGACGAGCTGCTTCTTCTGCACGATTAGGTCCTGATGCACGACCGGTACCCATAACTGCCATGCCCGTATTCTTCATAATTGCACTGACATCAGCAAAATCAACGTTAATATGACCAGGGCGACTAATAATATCAGCTATGGCCCGAACAAACTGGTTTATTACCTCATTAAGCATGCCAAAAGCATTGACAAGCGATACTTTTTTATCAGCAATATCAAGCAATTTTTGGTTAGGTATAACAATAAGAGTGTCAACTTCTTTTCTCAGCAGGTCAAGTGCTTGTTGTGCGATATTCATGCGGCGTTTTCCCTCAAAAGCAAACGGCTGCGTCACAACACCTATAGAAAGAATACCTAATAATTTTGCTACACGGGCGATAACCGGCAAAGCGCCCGAGCCGGTACCACCACCCAGACCTCCAACTAAAAACACAACATCCGCGCCCTGAAGATATTCTTTTATCTTTTCAATATCCTCTTCGGCTGCCCGCTTGCCTACTTCTGGGTTAGCCCCTGCGCCCAAGCCCCGCGTTGAACGCGAACCCAACTGTATCTTAAGTGGTGCCTTGGAAATTTTGAGTACTTGTGCATCGGTATTAGCAACAATAAATTCTATGTTTTCGTAATTACTACCAATCATGTGATTAATGGTATTGCCACCTGCACCACCAACACCCATAACTTTAATACGTGCTACAGGAACCTGTGTTACAAGATTTTCTTGCTCAAAGTCAATCATATGCTTCCCCTTTCTGATTATATGTGCTTTCGCTCATCAGAACATTAGCATGATTACCTTGCCAGATGCAACGCCTGGATGCCAAATCCGCTCGCACAAGCTCGTAAGCGTACTCATAAGATCTTGCACTTGCTAAGAAATTTAGCAATCAACATGAATCAACATTGTATACTTGTGCAATCACTGTTAAAATCTATCAATGCATCACAATCACAACAATTTCCCATAAAGGTTACTTATGAAAAAAAATAGCAAAAATTACTAACCAATTACTCGTATGTGCACTGGCTATGCTGGCAAATTTCTCACAGAAAAGTAACTGCATGGAGCAGAAAAACCCTCACGATACCACTCAAGCAACTGAAGCTTCTTCGTCGAATGCTCACGCCATATCTCTTGATACTTTGTTATTAGCAGCGCTTAAGAATGGAAATACTGATCTGGCTGGACAGATGCTCGAGGCTGGCGCCAATCCCAATGCTGAAAATGCCAAGGGTCGCCCCGTGCTTGAAATAGTCGGTCGGAAATATAGCTTAAAGCCACATCAGAAATTTATTGATTGCTTATAAGCATTACTCTATTATGGCGCAAACACTGAAGGAAAACTAACAGAAACGGTTCAGCCTACCCTCGTGCCACCCAATACTGAGCCGATTATCTATTCATCCATAATAAACGATGAATCGATGGTAAAAGAGCTATTAGAAAGTCACCCTTCTCTCTTACTGAGCACTTCAACCTTTAATACCGCCAGGCCTTTACATTGGGCAGCTGCACAAGGTCATGCCAATCTTATACCGCTCTTGCTTGAAGCTGACTCTAACATTAATACACAGGATGCTTTGGGCAATACAGCACTTCACCTTGCGGCTCAAAATGGCCACGAGGATATTGTATTAGATTTAATCGCTCGAGGAGCACAAAAAAATCTAATCAATAATGCTGGTATTACACCTCAAGACCTCGCACAAAAAAGAGGACATGTAGTTATTGCATCTTATTTAGAACAATAGGTTTACCACTATGATCTACAGATTGTTGGCATTAACACTTTTGACAACTGCTTTAAACAGCTCAGCCATGCATTACAACTTGGTAAGAAGAGCGACAATAGTGCGGGCTTACCCTTCTTTACCCAAAGCGGCTTTCTCTGGAGCTTACGCTCGAGCTCATACTTCCGGTCCTCTTAAGGGAGAAAAGCTAGAAGCTATGATACAGCGACTTGAAAAACTTAACACTGAAATAGATATATACCGAAATATAGAGCTTAATCAGAGAACACAAAGGAGCCTTAGATGGCTTTCAGGACTTATACCCTGTGCAGGCGCACTTCCTTTGAGCTATTCCCATCCTGTATGGCAAAGTGTAGAGGTAGCTGCAATGATCCTATGTACACAGAATGCTTTGACGCACAAGGTTACTCCTGAAGTGAAAAAACTAATTAAATTGCACACTGCGCATGGAAAGGTGCTAAAATAATTAGATAATGTAATGAAAGAAATACCCGGAGCAGCTTTCCCTTCGGCTTATACCTCTAACGCTAGTAAAAAAGAAGAGCAAGAAGCCCTCATAAAGCAATTTGCAGAACTTATTGCTGAAATAAACACATACCGAAACAGAGATCTTAATAATAAAACAAATGGTGCCATGTGGTTTACAGGAATTCCGCCATGCGCATTTGCAACTCTTTGGAATCATTCCGATCCTGTAATACAAGGTACAGGGTTAGTAGGAATAATACTATGCGCAGGCAAAGCTGTAAGCTCACGGATCAAGGTCACTCCTGAGATGAAAAAAATAAACGAATTGGAGAAGAAGTGCCAGGATGTACTACAACAATTAGGCAAGCTAACAAAAGAGATAACTTAATCAAGCAATTATATAAAGGCAGCATACTGTAATTATATTCTGATTACAGTATGCTGTCCCATCGAGTTTAATTAAAAGAAATCAAGCACCCATGATTTCATGCGTGAAAAGACTCTGCTCATTATGGGCCCGCTTAAATGACCAAGGGGAGCATGCTTGTTTTTCTTCACTGCTTGAACAAGCAAGCCATATCCCGTTGCATAGATTGGATTCTCAAGCGTTTCTCTAAATGCAGGTGGCACATGAGGCCTGCCAATACGTACTGGTATCTGCAGCATGTCTTGTGCAAGTTCTTGTATGCCGGTCAATAATGACCCACCACCGGTCAGTACTAAGCCTGAGTGGATAAATGTTTCGAGATGATGCTCTTCTATTTCTCGCTTGAGAAGCATAAGAAGTTCTTGAGCACGTGATTCAAGTATAGCAACGAGTTCATACTGCCCTATCTCTTGCAAGGCATTACCGTACACTAATTCTACATCAAGAGCAACATCATGAGTTAAAAACGGCCGGTAAACCAAGCCATGTTCTTTCTTGATACGCTCAGCATCTTTAAGCGTGGTGCGCAAACATAACGCAATATCATTGGTAAATAAATTACCTGCTATGGGAAATATATGCGTATAACGAACGCTTCCCTGTTGATAAAGTGCCAAATCAGATGTACCACCGCCAATATCAAGCAGAGCAACGCCGAGTTCTTTTTCGTCAACGCTGAGAACAGCATCAGCTGAAGCAAGAGGCTCAAGAATAATATCACGCACTTTAACACCGGCCATTTCACAGCAACGTATAAGATTTTGAACAGATGCCAGAGCACCCGTTATAATATGGACTTGTGCTTCAAGACGAACGCCATACATGCCTAATGGATCACGCACATGATGATGTGAGTCGATAGTATAAAACTGGGGGAGCACATGTATGATATGCTGTCCTTCAGGAATAGGTGTCGCTCGTGCTGCTGCAAGCACTTGGGCTATATCGTAGGCACGTACTTCACCATGTTTTACAGCAACCATGCCTTGAGACGTCAAAGAGTTAATATGAGCACCTGATATGCCGATATAGGCAGACTCTATCGACAATCCTGCCATAAGCTCCGCTTCTTTGAGTGCAGTCTTTATTGAGTGCATGGCTGGCAGTATATCAACAACAACACCACGTGCTAAACCTATCGATGGCGCTCGACCAATTCCAACAATCTCAAAATTCTCATTATCAAGTTGCTGAGCAACTAATACGCAAATTTTAGTAGTACCTATATCAATAGCGGCAATTATGTTTTCAGGTATAAGCTTTTTCTTCATGATTTCCCCTCCTATCCCTTCTTTTTTTTATCGCTCTGTGATCGACGAGAGTACAATGTAATCTTTGAACCTCACGTCTGCTCTCCACATACGGTGGAGTGTCCCTTTGCTAGAACGTGAAGTTGTACGCTTCTGCACAACTTTTTTTATAGAGGCGATTGCATGTACTAACGCATCGTCAAACTGCGTTTCAGCATGAGCACGTAAACAAAACTGTGCACATTGTTTATCGTACAGAACAATATCCGTTTTGTTATGCCATATCACCGAATACTGCTCAAAAAACCCTTCAGGTAAACGGCCCATAAAACTGAGCAATGCCGTGCAGTATTCACCGCATACTATACCAGTACTATCGTCAGGGTACCCAATGGCAGGAAGTGATTCACGGACATGGTCAGCAAAAAAGTCACTCCGTGCAATTAAGCCATTGCACAACATGACATACTCAGTATTAATGCTGAGTTGTGGTCTATATGCCTCTATTTTGACATGAGCATGACGACAGCCTTTATAGCACACCTCAAGTGCTTGTATAACCGGCACCTCCTGCTGTAACAGCTTCATAAGAGAGGAAGCGTCATGGCGACTTAACTCAACACACGTAATACGTGGATCAAGCAATGATGTGCTTGCAAACGATAGCACAGGATCATAATATATCGACCACGATTGAGGTACCCGTACAACATGCATAACATGATGACTGAGCAACCCAACAAAAAAACAACCAGTGGCACTCATGGTCCCTATGACACCACGTGTCATGACAACCCCCCTAACCCTTAACCCTTGACATGACGTTCCCCTTTTTGTTTCATACAATTTTTACATACAAAGAGTCAATATATTTATTGAGAAGTTAAAAAAATAACAGAGTTGGGAGTTAAATAAGCATAAAAGACAGCCTGCTTTTCAGGGATTATTGTGCTTTCAGAAACCCCTCCAATACGCAATGCTAAACTAATGCGAAAACCCCAGCGACCTTGAAAGCCTCAAAAACTTGGCCTTGATTGTCATAATCTGCTCAAGACAACACGATCAATGTATAGCAGCGCATACAGCTCAATATTGATTTTCTTAATTGAGATGTGATACGATGAGATTATAATAAAAAATAACAAAAGGGATTAAAAATAATCAAAATTGACGAGGAGAAGACATGACGCAGCAAAAATTTCTACAATGGTATCAAAGTATACTCGTAATTATAGCTGGATGTTCTATAGTACCTATCGCGCAAGCCCTTGAAAAAAAGGTAACGCTGAGCGAAAATGCTCTCTTCAGAAGTGCTGCTTCAAACCTCAGCGTTATTCAGGAAGGGCTTGGAGATGCTGAATGTAAAGCTACAGCTTTACAAAGCTATAATGATCTGCGCAAAATTTTTAACATGCCACAAGTTTCATCGCTAGCTGATGTTGATCAAGCCTGGCTTACGGAAACTGGATACTCGCTCTACAAGAATAGCCAGCGCGATGCATGGATAAAAAAAAATATTACTACTACTGCACAAAAAGCTCAAGATCTTATAGACACCCTTTATATTTGGCTTGATATAAGCAGCACCGCAACACCATTGCATGCTTTCGCTCAGCAAGAGGCCCTCTATACCTATAACTTTTTACGGGAACTTTTACATGCTCAGCCCGCAGCACTATTTAATCAGATAGATCAAAAATGGGTTAACACTGCTATAGCATATAATCTTTGGAAAGACGCTCATGAGAAATATTGGCGTACACGCAATATTAGTACAAAAGCAGATAAACGTGATGATCTGCTTAAAGATCTCATTGAGCTTATGAGCCTTATGAAAGAAAACCCCGATGCAACCAATACAAAAGAGGCATTATTCACCTACAACTTCTTGATGGAACTGTTAGGCTTGCCGCATGCTACGACAATCAAAAATATTGACACTAATCGTTTAAAAAAGCTTGAACAAGAAGTACTTTATGCAGAAGTTCTTGAGCTCTCACACGTCAACCATTATCGGCCAACATTTGCTTACGAGCAGCTTATTAAAGAGGCTCAACAGATCTCTAATATTAAAGGTCCGCTATTTCCTGTGTTAACTAGGCGATCGGAAGTCTTGGGCCATGCGGGTGAAGTTCTTAGACATAATACACCCTTTGTAGCCCTTAGAGAATCACCTGATTTAGGCGATCTCCTCTTTACCGTTTACCATGAGATGAGTCATGTTATTAATCGTGATCAAGCAGCAAGCGATTGGGTAGGCTCATATGGTGAACGAGCTCAACAGTTGTTGGATACGCCAAATGTACAAAAAACCATTAAAGATGTTAATCATTTTGTTGAACTTGGTAAGAAAGCACTTGATCAAACAACCCGTACAGGAAGAACGATACTTCAAGCTGTAGCTTCAGCAGAAGGCTCCTTATGGCACGCACTACGCCACTCAGTACTTATGAAATGGCTATACGGTACACCACAACAAGAAACTCCCTTTTGGGATCCTCCAACAGATAAAAATATCTATACTATTAAATTGCTTAATCGAAGCCAAGAACAACGAGCTGATCTGTTTGCAGCAGAGCAACTGCATGAACAACACGATCTTTTTCCCATACTGCAAGAAATCAATTTTAGAGCAGAGGGAACCATCACTGCTAGTCCAGAAGATGACCAGTCATCGGACCTAGAAGAAGCATTATATCTTACAGGATTTTTAGTTGATAAAGGACTGGATATCAATAAGCTCTTTAGGGACTGGGAGATCCAAGGTGCATGCACTCCCCTCTATAATTACACCCATCCATTCAGGCCGTCACAGACCCCTGCGAAAGCCTTAGCTTTACCGAGTAGAGCACCTACTAACCCTTGATGGGCTTAAAAGATAGTATGTTTTTAGTTAGAGCAGCGTGCTTTTGCTAAGATTAAAACCTTCAATTAAAACAATTAATTATTGTTTTCGAAAATAATTTATGCTATTATTTTAATAATATGTATAGCAATCAATTTAAATATGAAAGAGAGAAATACTTATGAAGCCAGAGACGAATCTATCTATGGCACACATAGCTATGCTTTTCGCCTGCCTAGCAACCTCCACTCTGTATCTCTATGGCCAGCCAGAGGCACATTTTCTCTTTGTGCCGGACATACCGGGTAACCCAAGCACAGCTGATTCTTATGCAGGCAAGACTGATCCTGGCTGGTCAATTATTACAACCCAACCCTATAAAGCTGTCCGTTTCTCTGACAATCATACACCTGTACTTGACATGCTTGCTCTTGAGAATGCCTATACTGAGGTCAGAAATACTCTTAATTCAGCAAAAAATTCTAATGACGGCGTTGTTATTATAGGTCTATCTCATGGTGCAGGGCGAGCCTTGCGCGATGCCTCAACACGGCCAACCCCACTCTATCGTTTAAAAGCTATTATAGCCGAATCGCCCATGGATATAACGCCTGAAGTGTTAGGTAAAGCCACTCTCAATACCCCTATACTTATTGTCCACTCAAGAAATGATAGCATAGTTCCTATTAATAATTCTCGGTTACTTTACGCTGCGCTTGTTGGGTCTGGGCATAAAAAAGTTTATTTACTTGAGCTTGCAGATGCCAAGCATGGGGCATATAATAAACCTAAGCAAAGTAAATCTGCTCGTAAATATTTAGCAACCGTTCATGCTTTCTATAGGCAAAACGATATTCCTTATGATGAAAAGTTGGCAAATCAGGGCAAGTACTACCTTGAAGACCTCCAGCCATCGGCCAAAAAGATAGCAAAGCTTATACATGACACAAGCCCAAGCCAGTGGGATACCATTGTAGACTTTATATCGACTGGAATCCAAAGCACTAAGCGACCATTGGCTTCTATTTTAAGCATTGTAGGAGTTGAAGCCCTTAAGCGTGCATTTGCTGAATTCTTCCGCCAAGCCCCTGCTGCTGCCCCAGGGGCGCCAGCAGCTGCTGCAGCACCCGTTCAACCACAACAGCATCCAGCAGCTTCTTGGTTATAGGAATTACCGTTTTTTGAGGAACAAGCAATAGAGCCACTTATAGGACCTTCAGGACAACTTAACCTAATGCAATCGCGACCCAACATTCCTAATATCATTACTCGGGAAGCAGCTATTCCCGTAACCCAACCAGGTTATACAGCGTTGATGGAGCTAGTAAAGCTTAATAATGAAATCGAGCAATTTATTGATGAAGTCCCGAAGCGACTACAACAGATCTTGTCGCAACTAGGACAACAAATATCCTTACGAGCAATTACTGAGCAACTTACTAAAGTTCTTAAAGAAATTCAAGCCATGCACAAGCACTATCGGGAAACCATAGAAAATCTTCAAAAACAAATAGGTCCTTTAGCTAGTTCTTTCTCTCCCGAAATTAACATAGCAGTTACAACATCCTTAAACGGAGCCCAAACCAATATACAAACACTTACCAATCTAGAAAAGACAGTTAATCTTGGACTCACGCTAATAGACCTTGGTCTTACAATGTATCCGATCCTTGAGATGACCCCTAGTCCAGATACCTTGATTAAACTTGCCAATGTAATGAAAAAACACCAGGAGGTTATCCCGGAAGTAACTGAGTTACAAACGCACTACCCTCAGAGCTATCAACTACTTGGAGCACTTTTGGGCCAGGTTGACACGATTGCAGCTGATCTTGCATCAAAAAGGGAGAATCTTGTTAACCATCTTACTAAGGGGTAAGCCTAACGCGTGCTCGAAAAAGCTCTATAATTTTATCGAGGAATTCTTTCAACATATTCTTGGCCAGCATCACCTTTGTATGTAGCAGTTCTGTTATGCATATCGATTGAGTATTCTTTGACCCCAGCTTGACCAAGTTCCTTGAGGAACTCACCGTAATTAGCTTGCCTATCTCGTCGGCGCGCCAGAGCTTTTTTTATGCTTTCTTCGTTAAAACTTTGAGCAACTATTAGGCTCACTTCCAGTGGCTCTATTACCTGCCAATCTGTACTCTTGCTATGGTAACTTCGTGTATGAGATGCAACAAATACATCATATGAGATAACACCAGCATCTTTGAGAGCTTCAAAAAGTTTTGGGTAGGGCCAGCCTTCTTTCTCTGCTTGTGTTTCTATATCTTCTATTTTTTTCTCAATTGCCATAATCTAAATCCCAAAAAGAATATATTAATTTTTTTGTTGCTCAAGAGCTTGAGTAAGCATATCGATAATAGCAGTTCTGGTAAGACCTTGATCCTGCATGAGCAGTGCAATATCTCGTGCTGTTTGATTTTTGTCATTGGTTACAGTTACGTTTGCGCCAAGTTCAAGTAACTTTTCAACGACTGGTACCATGTTGTATGCTGATGCACGGTGTAAAAGCGTGTTGCCATTTAGGCTCCTTTCGCCTGCATAAGATATCTTACAAAGCTTTTACATAAGACTTCAACTTCTCAATTTGGGTAATCTAATACATAATTATTTGTATCGGGATTATAGGCCTCAATGGTAAGATATCCTGTCTGAAAGCAAATAGGGACAATAGGTAATTCGTCGATTTCAAAAGTATTCATTTCTAGCTCGTTTAATTGAGCACCCTGTAAATCTTGTATGGGATACTTATATCTTTTTATAAGCTCTATGAGAAATGATGGAGTACCAGTATTGAACCAATAGTTGTCAAAATGACCACTATTAAAAAAAAATAGCACAGAAAAAGGATTATATACTTTGAGGGCTTTTTCGCTAAATTGATAACCGTTGTACCATGATCTGATAGTTTTTTGCAGGGCGGATTGAGGCTGATCTTGTTGATAAGCAATTGTATCTATATTTTCAGCAAAATAGTACTCAAGTTCTGCTTGGGTGTATCCCAATAACGTACTATACTGTGGGTCCATGGTAATATCAATCAAATTATTAAGACCAGAGAAAAGCGAAGTTTTTGAAAACTTTGTAACACCTGTCACAAAGATAAACTTAAACTTACCACTCAGACTCTTGACGACGATAAAGAAAGATTTAAGCACCTCTAAAACAGCGTGTGCTATTATAGGATTATCGATATGTCTTAACAAAGGGTAATCGTACTCATCTATGAGCACAACAACTTTTCCATAGTGCTGATGCAAGCCGTCTAGTAAATCCGAGAGCTTATCTTCAATAGTTGTACCACTTCCAACTTCGATTGAATAACCTCGTGCTATTTTATCAATACGATTGCTCAGGCTTACTTTAAGCTCTTGAGCGCTGCTCGTAACAAGAGCAGACAAATCTAAGCTTATAACAGGATATTTTGCCCAATCGTAATCACTTTGGGCAATCAAAAGCCCTTCAAAGAGCTGCTTGTTACCAAGAAATAGTTCTTTAAATGTTGAAATAAGCAACGATTTACCGAAACGACGAGGACGTGATAAAAAATAAAATCAAGCTTGAGTTGTCATACTGTACATAAAGCATGTTTTATCAACGTAAACGTAGCCGCCCTTAATCATCGTTTCGAAATCACTTACATCTAAAGGCAATTTTTTCATAAAACGAGCTCTCTATATTCTCTTATTTTGGGTAGAAATTAAAAAAAGCAAGATCCCTGCTGCTACAGAAGCGTTATATGAGATATCGGGGGAACGCTGAGGAAGCGTAACCATTTGGCCCATTTTTAGTATCTCAGGTGATATACCTACTGCTTCATTACCGATAACACCACACAAGGGGCCTTGATACGTTACGGTTGTTGCATCTTTACCACCTAAAGCAGCCATATACAACGTATAACCGGCTTTCTTTAACTCCTGTGCTGCCGCACGTGCTGATGGTGCTTCGTATATTTCAAGATGTTCTGCAAGCCCTGCAGAAGCTTTTAATGCTGAAGCACGTAATGGCGCGCTTTTTTTTTGAGCTATAACAACACCATCGAAACCGGTACAGTAAGCAGAGCGCAAAATTGCACCGAGATTGCGTGTGTCTTGTATACTATCAAGCATTACCAAGAAAGGGCTACGTATCGGATCGAAGAATTTCTTGCGAAAAGGAAACGGTCCAGCCCATGCAACAACACCTTGATGGTCAGTTGTACCAGCTAATCGATTCAACACTTCACGCGTAACATATTGAATGGGTATAATCCTGCCTTGCGTAGGCAGTAAACGCTCTATTTCTTCCCACGATTTAGGCGTTGGGCGTGTAGTATAGATCATATACAGGGGGCGCCTGCGTGCTCTTAGTAATTCTACAAGCGGATGAATACCAAAAACAAGTTCTTGAGGCTTTTTGTCGGATGCTGCTGCGTTCATAATACATGTGCCTTATAGGTGCTTTGATAGTGAGTATATACACGAAAGTATAGCACATAAATGCACTATAACGTGAAAGTATCATGCACAAGTCTGGCTCGGGCTGCTTGAGCTGATTGCCTAAGCTCTTCGGGGGGATTAGCGTCGAGCACGCTATCTAAATAATCAAGAGCTTCATCATGACGACCAAGCTTATCTAAACAACCCGCTATGCGTACGTAGACAACAAGCTTATTGCAATCAAGCTGAGTAACTTTCTGATAAAGCTGCAGTGCTTCATAATATCTACCTTGAGGGATAAGTGATTCTGCCCACGTAAAAAGAACATGAGGGTTATAAGGGTTACGGGTAACTAACTTTTTGCAGAGTACCTGCACGTTATCATACTCTTTATTGCCTAAACAGGCATACGAAAGGCTTGCGTTTGCTTCATATGAGTCTGGGTTACGTGCTAAAATCTTGCTATATGCTTCTATAGCATCACTATAGTTACCTAGTATGAGGCTCGTTTTACCGTAAGCATCAAACCCGAGCTCATTATCAAAATCTGCTTCTGTACAGCATTTTTTAAAATATGCACATGCTTCCTGAATCTGATCGCGCTCTACATAAATACGTCCAAGATTATACAGTGCCTTACCATAGTGACGGCGAAACTTAAGTGCTGTGTGCAAAGCTGCTTCAGCTGCGTCGTAATTCTTTTGTTCAATTAAATACGATGCGAGATTATTATACCCTTCGGGACAATAGGGCTGTAGGCTAATGCTCGTTTTTAAGCATTCGATTCCTAAGTCAAGTTCACCAATACCATGATAGGCAACGGCTAAGTTATTGTAAGCGTCAGGATAGTAGGGGTCAAAACTTAATGCTTTTTTAAAATATATAATAGCTTCTCTATATAAACCCTTTTCTGTTAATACCATGCCATAATTATTATAGGGCCGTGCTTTTTGTGGTTTCATGTTAACAATATGTGACCAAAATTCTTCAGCTGTTCGCCAAACAGTATTGCGCTTGGCAGTCAGGTAACCAGTACAGCACAACATAATCATAATAAGTGCAGTTTTGAGCGCAGGAGATTTGAATACACTACTTAAATTTTCGAGCAAAACGCAGAATTTGAGCACATAATAGGCTCCAACAAAAAGCAGACCAACTGAAGCTATATAGGTTTTGTAATCCGATACCAACTCCATAGAAGGTATAATACTTGCACGTGGCAGGATAACAACAAAAAACCACAAAAGACCAAAGCTTATAAGATCAACGCGATCACGCCGTAGACGCCGTACGATACACCATGCAAGAGCGAGTAGTATAAGAAAGGGCACCAAGCAGTCAAGCTCAAAAAAACCTGCGGTTAATTTCCAATCATAATCAACACTCAACCATACAGGCACTATAAATATTGCTATATAATGCAGAATTACTTTAAACTCAGATAGAAGATAATCAAAAGGCTTAATGGTCTCAGCTGCACCTTGGGTAAGCATATTGCCTACATTATTACGCATTTCGAGCTTAAAACCAAGAAGATCGATAAAAAAACGTGGCTTAAGAAAATAACAATATATACCACCTACAATCAGAGCTATCGCTCCATGGAGCAACCAACGCTTCTGCAATTCTGACCACTCTCCTTGAGCGACAAAGAACCAATCAACGAGCAGGAGCAACACGGGTGAAATAATAGCTATTTCTTTAGTACCACAGGTTATCACTGTAAGTACCAAAAGCACAAGAGTAACTAGTCCCCTGAATAGAGCACGAGTAATACGTGCTCGAAGCAAAAAGCAGAGCACCATGCTCATAATACCTAATCCGGCAAGCCCTTCAAGCTGCCCTTGAATAACATATGATACTGTTTGTGTTTGTACTGGATGCATAATAAAAAAACCAGCTGTGCACAATGCTAACCAAAAACTATGCAGCTTAAAAAAGTTTTCTTTTTTTAAAAAACTAAGAGCAAGAAGTATCACATAAAAAAGTAATATACCCGTAAGAAGATGAGCACTGATATTGCCCAGCCTATATATAAAGGGCTCAAACTGGGCGTAACGGTAATAAACTGTATTAAGCCAATAAGATATCCAACGCGGACCACTAAAAAAGAGAGAACCAAAGGTTTTGTGACGAATATCATAGAACTTTACGATATTAGAAAGATCATCAAACTGAAAGCTATAGGTAAGCGAAGGGTAATAACATAGCATGCCTAATAGTGCCAACACTAAAGGCAATCCTACTAGATACCAACGTTGTACTGCATGTCTTACGCTTACTCTCATGCTCACCCTCATGCTTACCCTCATGCTCATGTGATTTTTGTTACAGCTTCTTGGCAGACCAGTCTAGCCTTCCCACAAACTTTGTGAAGCATGCATAAGGATTATAAGGTGATTGAGGCTCTGATTAAGCGGAATGCCCTGAAGGTACTTGAGCACCAGGAGCCATAGCATATTGGGCAACTAAAGCAGCAATCTCGGCAGGAAGAGTAATATCACCTGGAAGATTTGCAAGTTCTCCAACTTGTCCTGCTCGTGTTACTAAGCCAAATACAGCAGGTCCTGCGTATCTTTCGAGAAGATTAACAACTTCAGGGTGATTATTTCTGAGGGCAAGAATCCATGCAGATTCGTTGTGATCGTTAAAAAGATTAACCTGTGCATTATGGGCAAGCAGAGCTCGAACGATATGTAAATAGCCATTACGTGCTGCATAATGTAATGGTGTATTGCCATCATTATCACGAATATTGACGTCGGCATTGCGCTTAAGCAATTCATTAACTGTTTGTTCATCGTTACGAGCTGCCGCCCAGTGTAACGCTGTCATGCCAAAATTATCTTGAGCATCTATATTTTCCTGTGGTAAGCTAGCAAGAACTTGGGTAATATCTTTTCTATTCCCGTCTATAATTGCTAGAGATAACGGCGAAACATTATATGTTTGCAAAAAATTCAGAACACCCTTTCTATTTTCTGTCATACGAGTATTATGAAGCAACAGCATTCTAACTATCTCTGGATTGTTTTGCTTAACTGCCCACTGAAGAGCATCCCAGCCAAGATTATTAGTATGGTTTACATCAGTGCCACGCTCTATAAGCAATCTGGCTATAGGATTAGAGCGACGCCAAAGCGCTAATATAAGAGGAGTATTACCATTGCGATCGGTAGCATTAACGTCAGCACCTTCTTCAAGGGCAACTTGTACTGCCTTGAGGTCTCCCTCTATCGCTGCATTCAGCAATTTTTGATTGGCAAGAACAACAGGACTTGCTGGTTCCAATTCCCCATTCATACATTCTAGCAGTATACTATACATCGATGATAGCCCAACAACAAGCGATGCTATTACGTATATCTTTATTTTTCGTTCGCTTTATCACAAACTAGCTTTCTCACCCGATTCATGATATTTCAAGCACTATCTGTGCCTATAGCTATTTACGTTGATCGGCTTCCAGACACTACTCGAGTACGCAAATTGACGATTTCAGCAATTTCTTATATACTATGAGGGTAGAATTATAGCAAGTAACATCGTGTAACACTTGTATTCCCTTGCAACATCATAGAGTCTTATGCTCAATATTCAAACAACTGAATCAATCGTCACAAAACTTTGCCTTGTTTGTGCCTACTTCTTGTCGGTAACCCTTACGGGAGCAGGTCAGGCATGGTTGGCTAAAAAAATGGGTGACTCAACTGCTGAAGATGCCGGTTTACTCAGCCTTAATCCCCTTGCGCATATTGACGCTTTGGGGCTGGGTCTGGTGATACTCTTTGGCTTTGGGTGGGGAAAGATCTTGCCTATTGACCCTCAGCGCATATATGCTCCCTGGCGCTCTGCTCGACTTATGCTGATGTATGCATCAGAATCATTACTGAGCAGTGTACTTGCGCTTATATCATTAGTAGCTCTTATTCTTATGTATGGGCCATACTCACTCTTGCTCCTTCAAGGGATGTTTTCATCGGAAAGCATACCATTATCAAGCATTACCGGTCTTTATAGTGATCGGTCGTCACTTGCCATCGTAGGCGCTTCAGTACTTCTTGCAATTATTTTTATAAGTGTCTTTATTGCATCGTTAAGTCTGATCCTCAATAGTTTCCGCTACGCACTCGTTATAGGGCTTGATCGTGGCTATAGCTATGTACGCCATGCTGATTTTCTTATGGTTATTGCACCTATGATCATAGTCTTGCTCTTTGCTAATACCATCAAATCTATACTCTTAGTTACTATAGCAAAAAGTGCAACGCTTATGGCAGGCCTTTTAGGGGCCTGGTAAACTATCCCGAGTTAAGGATACCGTGAATACAAGAACTCATGAACCATTCGATCGCTTGCGTACCACTACTCATGCGATTATCCCACAGGAAGAGCTTATTAAAAAGCTTAGCACAGGAAAAAAATTAAAAATAAAATTAGGTGCTGACCCTACCGCTCCCGACCTCCATCTAGGACATACGGTCGTACTCTCTAAGATGAAAGAGTTTCAAGAACTGGGACATGAAGTCATTTTTTTGATTGGTGACTTTACAGCACGTATTGGCGATCCTACTGGCCGTTCAAAAACACGTCCTCCTCTTTCGCCTGAACAGATCGAACAAAACAGCATTACCTATCTGGATCAGGTTGGCCGTATCTTAGATCGTCAGCGCTTAACCGTAGCCTATAATTCACAGTGGCTTGATCAGTTAACGAGCAAAGATTGGGTGCGCTTATGTGGTCACGTTACCGTCGCTCGTATTATTGAACGAGAAGACTTTGCACAACGTTTGGCACAACATCAATCGATCGGCTTTCATGAACTTCTCTATCCTATCTTACAAGCCTACGATTCGGTTGTCCTTCAAGCCGATGTTGAGCTTGGTGGAACAGATCAAACGTTTAACTTGCTCATGGGGAGATACTTGCAAGAGCAGTATGACCAAGAACCTCAAGTGGTTATAACTATGCCTCTTTTGCTCGGCCTTGATGGTACAGCAAAAATGTCTAAATCACTCGGTAACGCTATCGGCCTGACTGAACCAGCTGATCAAGCATTTGGCAAACTTATGTCATTATCAGATGAGCTTATGTGGCACTATTACGAACTGCTTCTTAACAAAACCCCTCAAGAGCTTGCGCGCATGCAAGAAGGGGTTCTTGCCGGTCGCCTTCATCCTATGCAGCTTAAAAAAGAGCTTGCTTATACTATTATTCAGCGTTTTTGGAGCAAAGAAGAAGCTGATTATGCTCAGCAAGCATTTGAGCACCGCTTTCAACAGAAAGATTTTGATTATGCCGTTTCGGTAGAGTTGCCGGCTACTACTCCTAACCCGCTATGGATAGTTGATCTCTTGAAACTTTTGGGTGCGCTTACAACCTCATCGGAAGCCAAGCGGCTTATAAACGATGGTGCTGTAACTATTAACGACATAAAAATCAAAGACTTTGCTGCACAAATAGAGCTTACTCCTGCCATGAACGTCAAAGTAGGAAAAACCCGTTTCTATAAGATTCACTATGGTTCGTAAATATTCGTTATTTTTGGTATATGTGCTCACACTAACTTATACTCATGGTACTCTACCCTATATATCGCGCTTTCAGCACCCACTCATGTATAATCCTCAACCTGACTTATACTATTATCCTCGCTATATATCTTTGGATAACAGCCCTGATCCTAATTGGCTCACGACACTTTTTCCTAACTATACACAAGATCTTATACCTCGTTACCTTGCGCTTGGTAGTACAGCCATGATAGCATATATGCTGTATAGTATTGCTCAAGAAAAAACATCAAAGCAAAACAAGTAGCCAAGTATAAACAAAGAGCACGAAACAAAGCATAACTATTTGTAATTAGTATTGCCATATTTGTTTAATCATATCGAAGAGAAGTTCTATGTTTAACACCATCAGCAAAACTCTTATAGTTATTACGCTTATAAGCACCCTACATTTTCCTAATGCCCAAGCAATGGATGCTATGCAAGCAGCACCAAATCAAGAGAATTCTGTAATTGTTATACCCATATGGAACACAGGAGATAGAGCCCCTTATGAATTCCTCATGTCTAAGGATGCCTTATGCTATAGCAACAACCAACTTGTAGCTCTAAGTGTTGCAGCAGGCGAATTACGAGATACTTTGCTCAAGATCAATGACAGTAAACTACCAAGTCACCTTTGCTTGATCTTAGGTGATCGAGAATTAGTTATGAAGCTCCAAGGCATAAATTTTATACCTGGTGTTAATATGAGAGATGTATTCCAACTAGCTCCGAGTCAGCCTGAATTTATACAAGCATACCAAGCCTGCTTGGCGGCACAACATAAGCAAAACAGTTCACAAGTAGAACGTCGGACAATAAAAGCAGGTTCCTCATGGAATCAGCCACCAGCTGATGCTTGTATAAATCCTACACATTCCGATCCTGATGGTGCTGGTAGTGACTCAACAGATACCAACGATGGTGCACAATCCGCAAAACAAGAAGAGGAAGATGCTAAAACTCTGCCGCAAAATCCTGTAGTACTATTAAAAATATCAAACAATAATTCTATTCTTTATACAACAGTAGGTATAGTGGCATTGGGAGCCATCTTGTTTCATAAGCAACTTATTAACGCGTATGAACAGTACGTAAGTCCCCCCAAACAATCAAGCAAACAAAAGAGACAAGGACTTAACGCTAGGTATTACTCGCCCATTGTTAACCAGGCATTACAGGCCCAATCAGATATTACCAAGATTAATAGTCAGGAAAGCACAGCTATACCTGAAATTGGTTACTTAAATCAAACCGATATAGGAGCTACCAATAGCACCATTCAGATAAGCAACTCTACTTTGCAAGAAACTAATTCACAAAATCTTATTCAAAATATTGGGGGTATTAAAGAAATGCCATCACAGCTTGATACACATCGGGATTTGTCTATATCTAACTCACCAGCAGAAATGAATACCACTGTTATCATAGACTCTTCATCAGATATCGATCAAGATACACAGAACGATACTCACTCAGCTATAAACACTTTGCAAAAAATGAAAGTATAAGCTCAGATTTAAACACAAGTTATAACTTAAAAACAACACGTTAAAGCCCACTATTCAGCTGCAGTATAAAGCAAAAAATCTTTAATTTACTTTTAAGTGCATTAATGCTAAATTAGAATGCTAGTTCACAAAATAAAAATAAAAATTATTTGATTTTTAAATTCACAAGCACCTACTTTTACCGTGAGTCAAAGGGAACGTCTATGGTTAAAAATATTTTCAAAGTTTTATCGCTAAGTATATTAGCTAGCAATATAAGCTATTTCAGTACTCAAGCAATGGAGGATATGAAACAATATCTTACGATTACTGCCGTAAGCAAAACTAACCAACGAACTTTTGGACCAACCTGTACAGTAAATATAGGTAACAATCAGTACACGGATTCTACTTTATGCATACCTACAAATATATTAAACCAATTAAAAGCTGCTTGTCCTAAGAACAATCTCGTGCGGGTTCAACTTGGCTTAGGCAATAAAACAATAAATAGAAACGTAGAAGAAATAGAAATTGATGGCGAACAAGCTATTTTGCATTTCCTTCTCTCTCAAGGCAAAATACCATCAGGAACCATGCAACAAAGCTACCAATCACCAGTATCTAAAACACAGCCTATCCCAAGCTCCCCAAGTTCAAGTGCTTATATAACTAGTGTTCCAACGGGTTCGAAGCAGTTAACACCTAAAAATCTTAGATCTGAGTTTGAACAAGTTAAAAATCTATTACAAACTGCTACCCCTCCCCCTATCTCTAGCATTTTACATACTTTAAAATTACCTGATACATCTCCTATAACGACGCCAAACACAACACCCATACCAACACCCAATGCGACACCCACTAAAGCTAAAGCTGCTTATCAAGGCTTAATGCAGGCCAGCAAAAAACTACAAACACTTGGTGAGGGTAATCCTACTGAAGTGATTGCTTTGAATGATCCGATTACCATTATTGCGGTCAAAGATGGAAAAATACTAAAAAATTTCAAGCCAATCCATACTAATGCTAATTGCCTTAATAACGATACCAAGGAATTAAGCTTTAGTCCTGACATACTTGAGCCCTTACTTGATAAAGATCTTAACGCAGAAGACCGTCCCGATAGCTTTTACGTAAAAAACCAAGCTGGGGAAACCATAGACGTATACGATTTGAATAAAGATACTGATAGTGAAAATAGCAGCTCTGAAGATGTGTCTAGTGACAGTGACAGTGATCACAGCAGTGAAGAGGAAGAAGAAGACACAGCGTCGACAACTCGGCCTTCACCGCAAGATGTTATACGTGTTATCTTATTAAAAGATGGAAAACAAATAAATTCGATCGAAACCACCATTAAGAGCAGCTTGGATAATGAATTAGTTATAGATCTTCAGGAATATCAAAGTAGGACCAACGAATTCGATAGTATCATGGTATATGATACTAAAGATAACTTGAGGGGAAAATATCAGCTTACTGATCAACAGCTTCATGACGGCCCTATTTTTGAACGTGTAACTGAAGATAATCAAGAAGGCAGCTCGGCTACTTCTACCTCAACTAGCTTAAAAGTAAGCGAAAAAGAAGAAGAACCTAATCTTATTGTTGTGCCACTTGTAAACGGTAAATCAGTGTTCGGCCTTCAACCAATTAAGATCAAAAAAGGCTCTTTGGATCAGCCAGGTGAACTAACTGTATTTTCTAGCTGCTTCAAAGAATTAATGGAAAGTAAAGCTTTAACAGCTGCACCAGCCGCACTTGCCGTATACTCTGCTGATGATTGCAAGCCAGATGATTACAAGCCAATAGATGTATACGAACTTAATGATAACAACTCCGATGTACAGGATGGCTTTGTCTACAAAGCTACCGACGATCAATATATGCCCTCATACAAGCGCTTGATAGCAAATGCTACGCGGTCAACCTCAAACTCCCCTGGTGATGATAAAGAGTCAAGCTCAGACGAAGAAGAAGAGCATAGTGATGCCGGAAGCGCTTCAGGTAGCTCTTCCGGCACTGAAGCAGAGTCAGACGAAGAAGAAGATTCATCCGCTGATAAAGAAGGCGATATTACTTCCGCTAATGAAAAATCTGATAAGCTACCTAAAGAAGTTGATCAACATTCTGGCTCAAATTTTACTATCACGACAATTGTTCTCCTTGATGTCAACGATAATGAGATTTCATCATCCAGCATAACCCATAATGCGAGTAACTATACCACCTCGACCAAGTTTACTGAAGCCCAAATAATTGACTTAGTTAGACAAATTATCATCAGTATCAATAATGATTCCTTTTTAGATTCCGTAAAGTCAGCAAAATACATAAAAGTCAAACTTATGCATGATGGAACGCCGTACGAACATATAATAAATACAGATGATAATAACATGTATGACCTTGTCAGAACGTCTTTAATCAACCAAGAACCTAGGTACCTACCTGAAGCACCGAGCTCAGGCGATCATCCTGTTTTGTCTAAACTGCTTAGTTTGGCCACTGTAGGGGTTGTGACTGGTATGGGTGCATTGATTGGCAATGATCATCTTGTTAAAATGTACAAAGAGAAGAAGGATACAAAGCTGCAGCCTAAACCTGCACACAAGATTGATACAAGCTTTTATCCTGTGCCAAGCAATAAAACTCAGGATTTGTTGCCAAACATGTCACATGATGCGACTATACTTGAAGGCAGCCAGGTAAATCAGACATATATACCTATAGCAAGTACCAATAGTACGGTTTCGGTTGTGGCTGGCGAATCAACCGTAAGTAGATTACTCCGGAAAGAAAAGTAATCCCTAGCTATCATAATCAAGAAAGCTTGATCAAAAGGGCTTGGCATACGCCAGGCCCTTTTTTTGTCTTTGGTATCGCAGTGTACCCTGTATTTAAGCACCCTAGAACCAAAGTATTGTCTAACGAAAGATACCTTGGGTAGACTATTGTATAGGGATATAATAAAACCAAGCGGTTAGGTTCAAAAGGGGGGGTGATAATGAAGACACTTACACGATCCGCGCCTGAGACGCTACCAGAAATACTCCCGATAATTCCGACTATGGATGTCGTAGTATTTCCTAATATGATAGTACCATTACTGGTACTTGATGAACGAATTATCAAGGGAATCAACAAAGCACTACAAGATGAATCGAAGACGGTTCTCCTGCTGGCCTCTAAGAAGCAGACATCCGGCCATCAAGGAGCTATTGGCACCAAAGACTTGTACAAGATGGGTACCGTTGCTTCAATCATGAGACTGATCAAGATTCCTGAAGGGGGCATTAAGATTCTTGTTCAAGGGCTTTACAAAGCCCAGGTACATACTATTATTGCTGAAGAAGATATTCTTAATGCAGCGGCGTCAAAGGTAGACTTTCAGCCTGAAATGGATTCCACTGAGCTTGCGGCACAAATCAAGAACATTAAGCACATCGCTGAAAAAATGTCGAGCTCTGGCCAATCACTGAGCCCCGATTTCCACCTGATATTATCAAAAATGCAAGATCCAGAAAAAATTGCTGATTTTATACTCTCTCATCTTACCCTTTCTGTCGATCAAGCCCAAGGACTTCTTGAGCTCGTAACATATACAGAGTTTCTTGAGGGACTTTATAAACAGCTATCGAAAGAAGTAGAGGTTGCCGAAGTTCAAGAACGTATCAAAAATCGTGCACGTGACTCTATGAATAAATCCCAGAAAGAGTTTTATTTGCGCGAGCAGCTTAAAGCCATCAAGAAAGAATTAGGCGAAGATGACAATGAAGATGTTGATAAACTAAGAATGCGCGCTATCGAGCTCCCTTTGAGTGAAGAAGCACGCAATGAAGTAAATCGCCAAATTAATCGGTTAGAAAAGACAACACCTGATTCTATGGAAGCAGCAGTATTGCGTAACTATCTTGATTGGGTATTGGCACTGCCCTGGGGCAAAGAAACCGTTGATAATCTTAATTTAGAGCATGCAAAAGCTATTCTTGATGAAGAGCATTACGGTCTGAAAGATATTAAAGAACGGATACTTGATTTTATATCTATACGAACACTCAAGCAAAATGGCAATGCGCCGATATTATGTTTTGCGGGGCCGCCGGGAACAGGAAAAACGTCACTGGGTAAATCTATTGCCAGAAGCCTCAATCGGCAATACTTTAGGATATCCCTCGGAGGAGTTAAAGACGAAGCCGAAATTCGAGGGCATAGAAGAACCTATGTTGGCGCAATGCCAGGCAGATTTATACAGGGCATTCGTAAAGCAGGGTCGCTTAACCCGGTGATTATTATTGACGAGCTTGACAAGATCGGTGCTGATTTTAGAGGTGACCCTTCAGCAGCAATGCTTGAAGTACTTGATCCGCATCAAAATAAAAGTTTTTATGATAACTATTTAGGTGTACCGTTTGATTTATCGAAAGTAATTTTTATCGCTACAGCTAACACCATCGATCATCTATCTGAGCCATTACGTGACCGTATGGAAATTATCCAGCTTTCTGGCTATACCATTCAAGAGAAACTCCAGATCGCCCGACGACACCTTATCCCTAAAGCACTCGTAGACACAGGACTCGAGCAGCACCCCCTTTCATTACATGACGATGTTATTAACGATATAATAGATCACTATACCCGTGAATCGGGGGTACGTGAACTTGAACGGCTTATTAGAAAACTTTGTTCAAAGGCTACTCGTACGCTTGTAGAAGAAAAACGCCTTCTTGAATTTGCTTCAACTGATCTTGAAAAATATCTTGGCCCTCGACGACACCTTCAGCATGATACTGACCGTGAAAGCCAAGTGGGCATTACCAATGGTCTTGCATGGACTGCTTACGGTGGTGAAATGATCAAAATCGAAGCGGTTATTCTTCCAGGCAGGGGAAGGCTTATCTTAACCGGTCAGCTTGGCGCTGTTATGAAAGAGTCAGCCCAGGCGGCACTCAGCTATGTTCGCGCTCATGCACAGGAATTTGGTATACCATCTAAGACATTTGTTCAATATGACCTGCACGTGCATGTTCCTGCGGCAGCTATACCCAAAGATGGCCCATCGGCAGGTGTTACGCTCTTGTCGTCAATTCTCTCTGCCTATACCCAACGCCCAATCGACGGTGCCTACGCTATGACGGGTGAACTTAATTTGCGAGGCAATGTTATGCCAATTGGCGGCGTAAAAGAAAAAATATTAGCTGCTAAACGCAATAACGTACCGCATATAATTTTACCCCAAAAAAATAAGCAAGATCTTGTAGGGTTTGAAGATATCCTGAACGATATTGATGTCATTTGGGTTGATCATGCCGATGAAATACTCAATCACGTTTTAATGGCCCCTATCGATAAAAAAGACGCGCGTACCTAAATTATCTCTTAACCACTAGAGGATATGCATACGAGCCATATCCTCTTAAATTCTCATAGACTACTAAGATTACTAAATTTTGCATATATTCTTATCTTATTCTATAATTGTTAATAAAACAGCTTGATGGAACTTAGTGGCTTAAAATTTGTCGCCTGATCTAAGTTTCTATATACTAAAACTAATTCTGCACAGGTTATCGCAAAGGTTATCGCTATGATCGCTATGAATGATACCGCACAAGAAACTCAACGTACGCCAGGCACGATACTTCGTGTTAGCGGTACCATTATTGACGTTCAATTTTCTGCTGAGTCAGCACCCAACATTTTTAATAAGCTTGAAATTCTCTTGCCAGCGCTTGGTGGGCAGCCAGAACGCACCGCCTCTGTTGAAGTTGAACAGCATTTAGGTGATGGTGTGGTTCGCTGCGTAGCCCTTGAGAATATTTTTGGTATTAGTCGTGGTTTACCGGTACGTGATACCGGTAGCTCTATCCGTGTACCTGTAGGACCCAAAACACTCGGTCGCGTCTTTGATGTACTTGGGCACCCTATTGATGATCTTGGCCCGATACAGGATGCACAAGAATGGTCAATTCACCGTGATACACCACCGTTTCTTGAGCAACGCATTGAAAACGAGATTCAAGAAACAGGTATCAAAGTGATTGATCTTATGTGCCCCTATCTTAAAGGATCAAAAATAGGTTTGTTTGGGGGTGCAGGGGTAGGAAAAACTATTCTCGTAACGGAACTTATTCGTAATATTGCCATTGAGCATCAGGGTGTTTCTGTGTTCACGGGTATTGGCGAACGAACGCGCGAGGGCAACGAGCTCTGGCTTGATATGAAACGCTTTGGCGTTCTCGATAAAGCAGTGCTGGTATTTGGCCAGATGGGAGAAATGCCAGGGGCACGACTGCGTGTAGGATTAACCGGTCTGACTATGGCAGAATACTTTAGAGATCATGACAAAAAAGATGTTTTGCTCTTTGTTGACAATATATTTAGGCTTGTACAAGCAGGATCAGAAGTTTCAGCATTACTGGGACGCATACCATCTGCTGTGGGTTATCAGCCCACACTTGCTTCTGAGATGGGGGAGTTTCAAGAACGGATTACGAATACAATAAACGGTGCAATAACATCAATACAGGCGGTTTATGTACCTGCTGATGATATTACTGATCCAGCACCTGCAACGACATTTATGCACTTAGACGCAAGTACGGTGCTTTCACGTAGGCTTGTCGAGCTGGGCTTATATCCTGCTATAGATCCTCTTGCATCAAACTCGAAGGGCTTAACGGCAGCAATAGTGGGCGAAAAGCACTATAGAGTTGCTCGTAGGGTACAAGAAATATTACAACGCTATAGAGAGCTTCAGGATATTATCGCTATTTTGGGCGTTGATGAACTATCTGAAGATGATAAACAGCTGGTTAAACGTGCTAAAAGAATACAAAGATTTTTAACCCAGCCATTATTTACGGCAGAATTTGCTAGCGGTATCCCTGGACGTTATGTTCCATTAACTAAAACAGTTGATGACTTTGAAAGAATAGTAAACGGTGAAGGCGATAGTTTACCCGAATTAGCTTTTTATATGGTTGGAACTCTTGAAGAAGCCTTTGGAAAAGCAGAAAAACTGACCACTGAAGCCATAAGCATATAGCACTATGAAACTTTCTATTATAAGCCCAACGAGCCAACGATCGCTCTCGGTTGATTGGATAGAAGTCGAAACTTCAACCGGAAATATGGTTATTCAAGAGGGTCATGCGCCAACTATACTTATATTGTCACCAAACAAGCCATTCACCTTTGGCATGCCAGGAGATAAAACTGAATCTTTTATACCTACTGATGCTATACTGCATGTACAGCGTACTTCTGCGCTTTTAATTATAAGTGATGTAACACTATAGGTATACGATATGGGTATAAGAAAGTTATTGGGTACGCTTATTACTGGCTCTCTTTCTGAAGGATTTCTTATGCGCATTCACGCTGATACCCAACCAGAATCGTTAAAGGCTGGCAAGTTTGTGTCTATTGCTGGTCATCAGCATACGTTCTTTTCGCTTATTACGGATCTTAAACTTGAAGTGACCCACCCAGATATTACCCTTTTTCCACCAACAGCACATGAGTATTTTCTACAAGATATTCTTAAGCTTAATGATATGTATGCTACTGCACTAATCCGTCCCTTACTCATGCTCACACAGTATGGCAAGCCAGCACCCGTTAAAGCCCTACCTCCCCACTTTGCTCCTGTTTACGAAGTAGAAAGAGAAGACGTCGCACGTATTTTTGGTGATGAGCGCGATACAAGCAGACGTTATTTTACGCTGGGCTACCCTTTGGATATGGATACGCCAGTCTGCCTTGATCTGGATAAGCTTACTGAGCGTAGCAATGGTATCTTTGGCAAAACAGGCACTGGTAAAACATTTTTAACACGCCTTGTGCTCGCAGGGCTTCTTAAGAGCAATGCAGCGGTAACCCTGATTTTTGATATGCATGGAGAGTATGGTTTACAGGCACGTAAAGAAGGTGCAGGTGGTTTTGTTAAGGGTCTTAAGACGCTCTTTTGTGATAAAGTTGCTATTTTTTCACTTGATCCACAGTCTACCCGCAAGCGTGGTGGCCATCCTGACGTTGAACTTACGCTTGCTTATCAATCTATTGCGGTAGAAGATATTATCTCGTTACATTATGAGCTTAATTTACATGCAACGGCATGCGAAGTAGCTTATCTGCTTGCAGCAAAATATAAAAAAGACTGGCTTGCTGTACTTTTGCAAAGCGGTGATCAACTTAAAGAACGAGCACATGAGCTTGGAGCACATCCCGAATCATTGGCAGCACTCTACCGAAAGCTTAAGCCTATAGAACGATTTTCATTTCTTAAACCAACAGTGGTAAGTTCTGGTCTAGATTCCATAGATCATATGCTTGAGTATATTAATCATGGCATCTCTATTGTTATTGAATTTGGTAATCATACATCAACATTTTGCTACTTACTTATTGCCAATATTATCACCCGCCGTATCCATGCAGCATATATTCAAAAAACTGAGCAATTTCTTGGATCACAATCCAGACAAGATGAGCCTCAAAAGCTTATGATCGTTATAGAAGAAGCTCATAAATTTTTAAATATTCAAGCGGCCCGGCAAACTATTTTTGGTACTATTGCACGTGAAATGCGTAAATACTACGTATCGCTGCTTGTGATTGACCAACGACCATCAAGTATCGACCCAGAGATTATTTCCCAAATTGGAACTAAAATAATCGCCCAACTAAGTGATGAAAAAGATATTCAGGCTGTGCTCACTGGTGTTAATAACGCACCAGCACTTAAAACTATTCTTGGATCACTTGATAGCAAAAAACAAGTGCTTGTAGTGGGCCACGCAACACCTATGCCCATAGTTCTTGAAACCCGCAGTTATGACGAAGAGTTCTATCGTGCTATGCAGCCCCTGCAAGAAACCAGACCTATAGCACAGGTTATAAACGAGCTTTTCTGAGGGTTGATCGAGAGCAAGAATTCAAACTCTCTCAAGAATGTGCTATCCTAATATTAGAACTGATATAAACTTTAGGATGTTCCCATGAAAAAGTTATTTTTTACCATTATAGCTATAGTCCTAGCTTTTCTTGCCTATTCTTGGCTTAAAAGTGACAAGAAGAGAGACACGCTTTCTAACTCTAATACCATTATTGTAGGCACAAGTGCTGACTTTAAACCGTTTTCTTTTAAACAAGATGGTGCTATTGTTGGCTTTGATATAGATCTTGTTAGAGAAGTATGTAAGCGCTTGGGCAAAACTATGGAGTTACGCGATATGCCTTTTGAGCTGCTTATCCCTCAACTTCAGCTTGGCTCAGTTCATGTAGTTGCTGCAGGTATGACACCGACACCGGTACGTGCCGAACGTGTATTTTTCTCCCAACCTTATCTTTCCGGTGATTCGCTGATAGTGCTTACCCAAGCACAAAATCCGCCTCTTATGAATATAAGCGATCTTGATGGCAAAGAAGTAATAGTCAATCAGGGCTATACGGCTGACAGCTATATGTCGGGGCGTCAGGGTCCCCTACTTAAGCGCTTGCCAAGCGTTGCTGACGCTCTTCTTGCTCTTACCAGTGGACGGGCTTATGCTTTTGTTACGGCATCCAATACTATTAAGCCATTCTTTGAACACTATAGTAAAGCAGCATTCAATACGTTTACTATTGATGGTACGCAAGAAAGCACTGCTCTAGCAATCTCGCGCCGCTATCCAGAGCTTGCACAGCACATCGATCAGATTATTACACAGCTTGTATCTGATGGTACCCTTGCTTCACTTAAGGAAAAGTGGCATGTCATATGATTAATTTCGAGCTCATTTCAGCATCACTACCACAGCTCCTCCATGGCGCACTGGTAAGTCTAAAAATAGCGGGATTATCGTTAGCACTTGGTTTTGTTAGTGGAACACTTTTGGGGGTACTGCAAAGCGGCAAGAATTCTCTGGTACGGTCTATTATTACTGCTTATACTGCAGTAATACGGGGAACCCCCATGCTTATACAGATCGTTTTTCTGTATTATGTACTTTCATTAAGCGGCCTTCACTTATCGACATTTATGGCAGCAGTACTTGCTATAGGCCTTAATAGTGGTGCTTATATAAGCCAAATAATACGAGCTGGTATTAGCTCGGTAAGCAAAGGTCAAATTGAGGCTGCACGAACGCTGGGTATTAACCAGTGGGATCTGATGCGCTATATAGTCCTACCTCAAGCGTTTAGGGTGGTAGTTCCAGCATTGGGCAACGAAGCGATAACGCTCATCAAAGACTCAAGCTTAGCCTCATGGATTGGCGTAGTGGAACTCTACAAAGAGGGTCAAACTATAATTAGTGTTACCTATGATGCGCTTACTGTCTACTGTGCTGTTGCAGCACTCTATTTACTTATGACAACACCGTTATCATATGGCGTCACATTACTCGAAAAGCGACTTAACCGTCATGCTCAGCATAACCAATCTTTCTAAAAAATTTAACAGCACGTATATTTTGCATAACATATCTCTTGCTGTAGGACAGGGACATATAGCGGTGCTCTTAGGGCCGTCAGGTGTGGGCAAATCAACACTCTTGCGTGTTCTTAATGGCTTAGAAACTCCTGATAGCGGTACGGTAACGCTTGATAACAAAGAACTTAATTTACAAGCTATTACCACTACGCATACTATAGGCATGGTATTTCAGCAGTTTAATCTGTTTGAGCATATGACCGTCGAGCAGAATATTACATTTCCTCTTGAAAAAGCTATGGGCCTGAGCCCCCATACTGCACATCAGCAGGCTCATCAGCTTCTTAAAAAATATCATCTTGAAGATAAAGCCAAAGTGTACGCATCACAACTTTCCGGTGGCCAAAAGCAACGACTTGCCATTGCACGCACCCTTGCTCTTAAGCCAAAGGTTATTTGTATGGATGAACCGACTTCAGCGCTTGATCCTCTTTTAACTTCCTATGTAGCGCAATCTATTGAAGAACTTGCCCGCGAAAAGTATATCGTGCTTGTAGCATCACATGATACAAAGCTTATTGAGCAATTACCATGTACCATCTATCTTATGGGTCATGGCACTATCGTTGAAACCGCTGAATCAAAAGACTTCTGGGCTCACCCCGATCGTTATCCACGTATACAACAGTTTGTCCAGGGTAAAAAGCGCCAAGAAATTACTTAACTATCTTTAATTTCATGCTTACTTAGGCAATCCCTCAGATATGCTGATTGCTCTTGCGGTGTTGCATGTGGTACACCCATCATCAATAAGATTGCCTTAACAATAGAGAAAAACAAAAATACACTGTCCCTATCGCTAAGCCTCCGTATATCATACGTTGAGCGAGAGGTTTAGTAAGACCAGCGTGATTGTAATATATATGGCCTGTCTCATGATAGGCAACCCACGTTCTTCCCCGGGCTATATCTTCAGTGAGCTCTGGCGTTGGCGGGAATACCATAAAAGGCTGTCCCTCCCGCCTAAAGCTCAAGCCATCAACATCTCTAGGCATAGCGGGGTCTTCTAAAATCACAACAGGCTCAGTAATACCACAAGCAGATAGTACCTCTTGAGCAAGAGCTTGCAGCGCAGGTGAAGCTTCTTCAAGCTTTCTCTCGTTCATAACACGATCTATTAATGCTTGATTTGGCAGTGCCATCCCCACGAGAGATAAACCAATAAAAAATATATGCATATAAAGCATTTTAACAACCAAATTCAAGATGACCTCCTGGGTTTTTATTAATCAGTTAGTGCAAGCATAACAGTTATAAAAAATTAATAAAAAACTTGTTAGTAAGAGCTAGTATGGATACCGATGTTGTGTCGGTAAGAAAAATGGATTGTATACTTTTACCTAATTCACTAAGCTCGCTTTAGGTCTATACGTACCAAAGACACCAAGTTCTTGAAGTTGCTTGCGAAGTCTTCCGTAATCTTTACCATGCCGGATAAACCCAAGCACATATGAATCTTCAAGCAAGACACCCTGTATGCCATATTTGACTGCAGCATCGATATTTTCTGGCTGATCATCGATAAAAATACAGTCAGCTGGATGTAACTTTGGGTACTTTGAGAAAAAAGCTTTAAAGCAATCAGAAGATGGCTTAAGAGCTTTAAGATTCCCAGAAATAACAATATTTTCAGGCTTAAAGTAACGACGAATAAATCGTCCTCGCTTTGAATTACGGAAAATCTCAAATGAATAAGGATCCCAGTTAGATAAGATAAAAAGCTCATTCCTGTTGCCGTGTTCATCGTGAGCTTTAGCAACATCACCTAAAAGCTTTATAGCTCGACGTACAGGCGCAACATTGGCAGCAAAAAGATCAGGATTAAACATGGTGCTAATTAGAATATCTGAGATAAGTGCTTTTTCACGTTGATTTTTAAAAAATTTGGCATGATCAAGATCCTCTAAAAGTAGAGTAACTTCTTTTTGCACATCAGCCTGACAGATCTTGCCTGCTTGCCATAAGCACAGTAGGGCTGGCATAGGGATACGATTACATAAATAGCTACGATCCTTAAGCTCGAGCTTACTTTCGCCGTGCCAATATTTTAATGATTCTAAGGCGCGATCGTGAAGACTTAGGGGATTTTGCCAATCCCATATCGTATAGGTTATTACGTTATGCCCAATTAAAGGTCGAGCCATTCCCAGTTTGGATAAGCTAACCAGAACATCTCCAAGGTCCCAAATAATAACTTTGCCATAAGCATTGCAAGATGCAAAAAGCATAAGCATGCTCATAATATGTCTTTTAAATATGAGCACCGTAACCCCTACTATAAAAATATCACAAGATAAAGCTTTTCTAGCTTATCACTAATCTATTAGAGGCACAAATGCGGCTTAAGCTTTGCCAAAAACTCCTAGCGCGTGAAGTTTTTTGCGAAGCTTTCCATAGTCCTTACCGTAACGCATAAAGCCAAATATATAAGAATCTTCAAGCAAGATACCGTGTAGTATACCATGATCGATTGCTGCTTGGATATTTTCCGGTTGGTCATCAATAAAAATACAGTCAGCAGGCTTTATCTGTTTATGTTTTGAGAAAAAAGCTTTAAAGCACGCAGGAGATGGCTTAAGCGCACCGATATGGCCTGAAATGACAATGTTTTCAGGGTTAAAATAATCAAAAATAGAACGCCCTCGGTCAGTATGACGAAAAAGAGCAAATGAATGCAGATCCCAATTAGATAAAATAAAAAGCTCATTCCTTTTACCATCTCTATCCGGCGTTCGTGCTACACGGGCAAGAAGCTGAACAGCTTGTGCAATAGGAGTAATGTTATCAGCTAAAAGAGTAGGGTTAAACATAGCAGCTAAAACGTCAGAAATAATAGCTTTTTCACGCTGATTTTTAAAGTGACCAGAATTATCAAGATCTTTAAGAAGTAGTTCAATTTCTTTTATTATTTCAGGATGTGATATAAGGCCCGATTGCCATAAGCAAAGAAGGGTCGGCATAGGTGTGCCATTAGGCATACGACCTCGATCTTTATGTGCCAGCGTATTCTCCTTACGCCACATCCCTAACAGCTGTAAAGCGCGATCTTTAATTTTAAGAGGATTCTGCCAATCCCATGCAACATAAGCAAGCGTATTACGCCCAAACAAAGATTGAGCCATGCGATTATAGCTGAGCTCGGTAAGAACACCTCCCAAATCGAAGATAACAACTTTACTCACGAGTGTACATTCTGCCAAAACTATACAAGAAAGTGCAATAATATACGATTTAGTAGATACTATCATTTGATTGCCCTTGTTTAGAACTATATTCACCCAAGACAGGAGATATAATCTATTCTGAGCCAATTGTGCCAGCTTAGTAAATAGTTTGTTATAGGCCCCGGACACACCAACCTCTTGTCTCTCCGCCAAAAACCAACCATACACTAACAGTGAATATTTTGTTATACTAGTATAAATTAATATAGACACGTTCAATCAGGAATAGACACTATGGATGAAATAAAGTATAAAGATGGCATGATAAAGATTATTGAGATATTTTTTCCTCATGCAAAAGTCTATCTCTTTGGCTCTTATGCCCGTGGCACTAATAAACCTGGATCCGATATTGATATTGCCAATCGATGCTGGACGCCGTCTTACCCTTCAAGAGCTTCAGCTTCCCGCACTACTCCTTGATGCACTACCAATGTCACAAAAAATTGATCTCGTCGACGTTAATAGAGTCCCTCCGGAATGTATCAGGCCATACTTAGAGAGGGCGTTTAAGCATAAAATACACAAATTTTTTAGCAGAAGACACTACACTCTTGCCCGACAAGCACAAAAACAAGGTCAATCTTTAAGCCAAATTATTTGACACGTGTGTCGACGCAGCTTTAGGCGAGAACAAATAAGCTCGTGCTTAAAGTATTTTTATCTGATCGATAGCCTTAGCAATAAGTTGTGGAGAATTCAGCAAAATAGAAAGATGTTGTGCGTCAGGTACAATTTCAGCCATAGAGCAATCACGTACTTTCGTGGCACACTCTTTAAATGCTATAACTTTCTCAAGTACAAATTGTTCATCTTTATCACCGATATAGAGCGCAAAGGGTCGGCTAAGCTGCGCGAAGAGCTCTCGAGCACGATACGGCGTCACTGCGCATGACATCGTGTAAGTATAATAAGGCACGACTAATGGATCAGAACAAACAAGATTATTGGGATGATTAAAAAATACTGCGGGTATATGCGTAAACAAGCTTTTACTGGTAATGGCATTCAGAATAAATATCCACGTTTTGACCTTTTTCACAAAGTTTCGTTGAGGATCAGTGTGTTGCTGTAATGTTTCAGAGAGTGGTCCAAAATAAGGTGCAAGAAAAATATAGCCATGTACATGCACTTCTTTCTTCCATGCGTTATAATTAACAAGCAATCCAGCACCGGAAGAATGGCCAACAAGATATACCGGTACGCCAGGATGCTTATCTGCAACCAGTTTAAGTAGTGTATCTATGTCACGCCATACGTGCTCAACGCTTGGAGCGTCACCACGAGCAAGGCCCTCCGAATTTCCATGTCCACGTATGTCAACTACATAGGTGCCAATAGCATATGCCCTTAATGCAGAACCAATCCATTGATATGCGTTGTTGCCGTAAAGGCCTCCGCCATGATACAAAATTACGAGTGCAGAAGGCGATATGGATTCGGGCATGAACGAGTAATAGGCAAGATTAATCCCATCGATTGCTTTAACATATGAGGGTTTTTGGGTCACCCTTGGTAAATCCTGCAGCTCATGAAGAGAAAAAGGTTGATTCACGCTACACCTACTTGATAGCTCATATTTAAGCACAGACAATTAGCAGCGCCTACATTTTAACCACTTCAATAAAGTATAGCATAGAAGTACTTGAGTACTCTATACGTATCTGCTTGATATTACTACTAAAAAACGTACTATACATTATGTGCTTACAATTAAACCTGGTTAATTACAGCCAACCCAAGGGCGTTAGGATAGTGGTTAAAAATATTCTTTCTTCTTTTACATGCATAGTATTATATTCTGGTAGCACTTTGCACGCTATGAATGCTGATAATAACAATAATAATAATACTGGTATTACTACGTTCTATTCTGTTGCTAGCTTACAAGCTCAAGCACTCGCCAAAGTTACCAAGCAACATGCCCTTGAGCAGTCACAAGACCCTGAGTCATGCCTAAACCAAGAGAAACAAGAGAAACAAGCCAAAGAACGTAATTTTATTATACGAGCGTCAGAGGGCAATATCGAAGCGCTACAAGCTCTGCTTGCTGAAGGGATAAATATTAACGCTGAAGATGAACATGGTAATACAGCGTTGATGATTGCAGCTCGTTTTGATCAAGCAACTGCTGTTGAGTTTCTGCTCCGCCCAGGGGCTCGAACAGATGTAAGAAATAGAAATAACCAAGATGCTCGTGCTTTAGCTTTAAGTATTGAACAGTCAGATATAGCGGAGCTCTTGCTCGAGCACAACAGAACATCGCATAGTGAGTGATAGCACATAAGCTTTAAGTAACTAATACTTAAGCAGTGCTTTAACAAGCATCCAAAGAGAATTAGCAGCAAATACACCTGACCATAACGGATACTGGCTTTCTCTATCGTTAACGAGATAGGTTGATAGACCACTCAGCATTAAGATAAGCGACCATTCAAGCGGCATTAAGACGCCACCTAAAACCAGCATGGGGTTAACGTGTAGATCTTTTAATAGAGCTCCGAAGAGAGCTCCTGCAAGCACAGCAAAAAAATCAAATGATTGTGCATTAATCAATAAAGCCCGACTTTGAGCACGTTGTGCAACCAAATGCTCAGAGCCAAGCCCAAAATGAGTTATCAAGATCCAAAAGATGCCTCCTACGGCCAACGAGCTTATAAAAACCCCAAGCCACTGAAAGAGCATTACGGTAGTAGGCTCTACCCCTGCTAAGCGCGCCATTTTGCGGCCAAAAAGAACATCAACCGCCACGCCACCGCAAATTTCAACAAACGTTGCAACAAATGTTGCCTGAACAGCATTAAAGCCAAATAAGAAAATGCCAGGAAGCATAACGAATGTAGCAAACTTGCCCATGGGAGCCAAACCAATCTTGCCGCCAATAACCAGTAATTGATACGCACAGATAAGGGTAAAAATAATGATATACAGCTGAGCAATGACACTGAAGTTAAAATAATAAAGAACGGCACAGGTACTGGTTAGCACTAACAGCCATTCTAGAAATACAAAAGAAGTAGGTAATCGACTTTGGAGATTCTTGAGCGAATAATCAGTTCCCTGTTTGCTCTTATTTTTAATAAAAGCTATAAGAAATTTTGGTAGCTCAAAGAAACTTAAGAGTGCGCCATACGCAATCAAGCCACTACAAAATGCTAATAAAAACTCTTCAGGCTTTATATGAGAAAAATACGCTGTGCTTAAAGGGTTAATTATCACAAGCTTTGAGAATATTCCTACCGCTAAGGGAATCGCTATAACATGACCTGTAACAAAACCTATTGACCACAGCATGGGAATATATGCTAGTGGTAGCTTAAGAGAGGGAATCGTAATGAGACCCCATGAATGAGTGGTGCCCATCGTAATCGATGCAGGAATAAAACCACTTATGGCCTGAAGCACACTATAGGCAGCGCTCACGATAAAGCCTAAAGCCAATTCGCGCGACTTACGGAGCTGATTTTGAGCACCTATCATTTTGTGAGCAAGTTGTCCTATAGGAAACGACATGCCCTGTGAGTCAAGCAGATAATGTTCGCAGGCGTTTGCTAATACAAGTCCCAATGATCCAGCTGTCAATGAAATACCGGTCATAATCGACATAAAATATAAGGGCGACTGTAGCCATTTGGTAAAGAATTCTTGATCAAGAAAGTAAAGGGTAGGAAACGCAAACCCACAGCCTGTTGCTAAGATACCACCAATCGATGCACCAGCGGTAACAAGGGTTAAAGCATGTGAACGAGCATGCAGGGAAACATTACGCATTAAAAGACCAAGCATAAGCATGGCAATAAGAACAATGGTGGGTTCTATCCATGGCCCAATAGGAACTGCAAGAGAAATATAACTGAGTATAGCGGTTGAGCACAATGATAAGATAATAGTAACAATAATAGAAAGATAAAGCATCAGTATAGTAGCTCATAAGAACAATATGTTAATAACTTTAAGTATACCAGTATTTGTCATTAGTACCATAGGCATCGGTGTGCTTGACAAGCACTACTTTGACTGATAGGATGCATCACAAGCATTAAGCAAAATCGTCCCTAAACGAACAATACGTTCATGTATTGTTCACCCCCCTAACCCTTCAGCTTTTTTAAGTTGAAGGGCCTTTTTTTCTGTAATAACTTTGGTTTTATTTCCTGTACGTACAAGATTAATGCAGAGATCTGCATCAAGTATCCTGCCCGTGGCAAGTACAGCATCATAATCGTAATGATCGTAATTATAGCAAAAGGGGTTACGCAAAGCTGCAACCTCAAAAAAAGCACATGAGCAGAAAAGTATAAGAGGAACATAGAGCATAGAGGCACCTCTCTTACTTAAGTACAAAAACATCAAGAAGGCCAGCACAGGCGACAAGCGTATCATCCACACGTGTCAATTCATACTGGCGCCAGGCAAGTAAGCAGGTGCTTTTAGTCAAGGCGGCAAAAAACGTCATGATGGCCTCAAAGCTTCCCGTACATGCTATACGTAGCGATAGCCGTATATGTGTTTTCTTTGTATCTTCTTGCTCAATACCATAATACTCGAGCTTTAGCCCTGCCGTAGCAATAAGCGATACTATACTTTTTAAAAAATCAAGCTTACTAGAAGCCGATTGACTATGAAGCTGATTCAGCTCACGCATAAGTTCATTAATAGTGCTCTGATAGTGCTGAAGCTCACGTTCACATGCTGCTTTTTTAGTATCTGTTAGTTTTTTAAGAAGTTCGGTTTCATTATTATTTTTTTGATAGGTACCGATATACTGCTGGACTGTCCCGTAGCACAAAAACCGCCAACTAACGATAAGACATACCACGATACAGAGTGTCAGGCCATAGCGTGCAACCGCAGACCATTGTATAAGGCGATAATACGTCTTGCTACCTCGTGGTATAAAATAATTCATATATCAAAAATCCTGTATTAAAAGTCCTGCTTAGTCCATTGCATAGGATCTACTTGTAGTGTATTAACACGCATCTCCCAATGCAAGTGATCGCCACTTGCATATCCTGTGCTGCCCATATTTCCTACAGGATTGCCCTTTTTAACCAGATCACCCACATTAATATCAGCAAAACTCTCTAGATGGAAGAATAGAGTAATGACACCCAAACCGTGATCGATACCGATAGTAAGGCCACTATGAGCGTAACGCTCTTTAATAACAATTATGCCATTTTGTGGAGCCCAAACAACACTATGAGGTGCTGCTATAAGATCAAGCGCATTATGTGGGTACCTTCCCCGTTCTTGCGTTGTGCGTATAGTACCGAATTCAGTTGATATTCCTTTCATGTCAAGAGGCACATAAAAATACCCTTGCCATAATTTAGTAGGGGGTGATTTCTGTGTTGCTTCCTGTATAGCCTGCTCCAACGCTCGCTCAGGTAAACCGAGCTCATTTTCTGCTTTAATTTTTTCTTTATTTAACACTAAGCTTTGCTTCTTGAAGGGATACATAACTACATGGAGTTTAGTATCAAGTGTTACCCGTGTCCCAACACGATCAACAATGTCGATGGTTACAGGATACTCATTAGGTATCTCATCGCATTTTACAGGAATAAAGCACTCATAGATAAGCGAGTCAGGTGCTTCTGGTACCGCCCTGTAAGTCGTTGAGAGAACTTTAACTTCAGCTTTTTCTATATCTTTATTAACCTGAAATTGAAGATGCACCGTACGGCCTTGAAAAACTTTACTGTCACCGTCAGCTTTAACAAAGGCAGCTTGTAAAGGAACGTTATCGACAGCAAAATGTAACGTCGTTACTCTTTCATTTTTACGCCATGAGGCATCGCGCGCACTTATTTTAAGAATGTGGTTGCCATGCGCAAGTGCATGAGTAACAAGAGGAAATGCGTGCTCAAAAGTGCTGTGATTAATTTTATAACGAGTTACCAATGGTGTGTCATCAAGCGAGATCGATATAGAGGCAACTTTATAGTTATCACTGCCTGTCACTTTACACTGAACCTCACCTGCATAACATCCATTATCCCCGATTCCCAGAATAGCCAGGTCAGGACTATCAGTATCAAAAAAGAAGGTGTATGCCGTAAGACCAAACCAAAGAAAAATGCCGAAAAGAGGGATTGCCAAAAGTAATTTAGAACGAAAAAGCATGCGCACTCTCATATACTTAAAAATTGTTGTTTTTAATGTGATTAAAGAAACTATACCGTTTTTTAAGAATATCGTAAATTTTTTCTATAGCTTAACCCATGTGAGTTTCACAAAACTCTTGATTTTCTCTTAATCAACATCATATCGTACTGGTACATGAGTCTTGTCTCGCGTGTGTCAACCAGTACGATATAAGGAACAGTATGCGGTGGGTACAAAGGAGCAGCTTAGTTAGTTTCAGTCTTATCACACATCTTATCATAGGCCAAGCAGTAAGCCAGCAAGCATCTGTAGCCCCAGCGCTCAACTTAACGCCTGCGCAATATGCAGTACGCTATGTAACCCCCGATGGCTCACGACTCATAAAGCCTAATGCTCATAATAAAAACCGTATGCCTTTTGCTTGGAATTTAGGAACTCAACGAGCTACCGTAAGCTTTACACTGAACTCCCATCTCTATGTCAATCATCCATCGGGAAGCGAGCTTTTCGATAATGCTGCCCTTGCCGCAAGTTTCAATGGACTCTTGGCAAGCCTACAAAAAGCCCCTCAAGCAGTTGCTTATGTGCGTAAAGTACAGTTTTTTGCTCTCCATGATCTTTTTTATTACTTGGTAAGCATTTACACCACATTTAATCTGACACATACCGATACGCCTCTGGCCCATTTAGAAACTGAAGCCATGTATGCTCTTAATAAAAAAGCATATATACTTCAGCACCTTTTAACCATTGTTCAAGCACAATTACATCAAGCAATTCAAACCTATTTTCCTCTATTACCACCTCAGCTAACACTTTCTACCGGTAATATTCTTATAAGCCACGATTATGGCGCTGATATTAATTTCTTGCTTGAAAACCAAGAAGAACAATTTTTCTCGGGTGACACACCAGCTACTCCAGAGCAACAAACTATACATAAAGTAGTTCAAGCAGCTCAGACAACATATCGTTCTGCACTTCAGGCATATCTTACTTTCTTTTCTGCGTATACAAGCTATCTTGATAGTGCTAGTCAAATTCCTGGTCAAAGCCAGTTCGCCACCTATGCACAATCTGTTGCTCGGGTACTGGCAAACAATCCGAGCATTAAGCGATCGCAAGCTTTAGCACAACAGCCACCAAAGACCCTGGAAGACATACAAACTGCCGTTAGTCAATTACGAGGCTACAAGCGGGTTACCCCATCACTCTTTTCTTATACGCCAGAAAGCTTACAGGCACTGAATAGTATACTTCAAGCGGCCACGGAGTTGCCAAAGGGGGTACGATCAATTGGCTGGCCTGCCCATCTTATCAAACTTGCTCAAGCAGGCACACAAGCGGTAACTAAACAACATGCTTCACTAGGCTACCCTATCGCTTATTTTAAAGATGCTCAGGGCTCCATAACACAAAATCAAGCACAAGCTGTAAAGCTCTGCGTTAATATTCCTACTCATAACAATCTCTATGAGCAAGAGGTTGCCGTGCAACCTGATTGGCTCAATACACGAGCAGGCATACTACAAATCTTACGAGCATGCTTAGGAGATTTTACTCAAATACTAGGTCTTGGCATCCTAGATCCTTGTCTTGAAAATCTTATTACTCAAGTTACGGGAAGCAAAATTGGCACACTAAGCTCTCAACAATGCAGTGATTATACTGCTTTAATTAAGCAAGCACAGCAAGAATTTGTTCAAGATAACAATCTATTTCAGCAACAGCCCGTACAGCCTTTAGCTGCTAGTCAGCCACAATTGGAGCCCGATCAATTTCAAGAACAACAAGCACTTGAGCAACTTGAAAACCAACCTAGTACTACACCATGAACTACGCTATAACGTATATATCCCCTTGTGTTATGGTTATAATAACCATTATTATTGATCTTCGGGGGGCGCCAGCTCATGATAAAAAATATGATAAAAAATATGATAAAAAACTTGAACTTCAAGCTCAAGCCCAAACAATAAAAATCTTTGAGCAATCAGGCCTTCATGTATCAGCAACTAGCCTTACAACAATACAAGAGCTTATATATCTTCTTTTGACAAGCTCTGACCAAGAACAGTGTCGAGCTGCTCAAGCTGTTTACCGTGCGATTAATCAAAAGCACGCTGCTATGACACATGAGTTGGAGCGCAAAACGGAGCAGCACACCCTCCAAAGTTTAGAGCACGTTTATAAGAAAGAACTACTTGACCATTATAGAAAATATCTAAGACAATTTTGTGCTCGTACTGCTCAACGACACTTGAGCTTTTTACAAAAGATTCAGCTTCCAGCTTCACGTGCTCACAGAGTATCTGCTTTAGCACATCTTCTCCTCGAGTATTATGAGATTGAGCAATCAGATATACTTACTGATTACGCACAAGCACGTACATTTTTTATCGCCCAAACTATCACACCATTACCTGAACTTATGGCAACATGGCGTGACCCAGTAGAGCAACAACATGTGCTGAGTTACGCTCAGCTGGCAACTCAGCGCCCTCGTATCCAATTCTTAGAAACACTGGTAGACCTAGCACTTCAAATGTCAGTATTTACCGGCGAAAGCTTTGCAGAGTCACTTTTTAGTGCAGAAGACAAAAAAGAGTATAATCAAATTAAGCAAGATCTGATATCACTCCAACAAAGCTTTAGCACATTCCAAACTCAACTTGCCCAAAGCAGCAAAGTGCTTATTACTACGCAAAGCACGGCCTATTTACAAAAGCTTCAGTATCTCAGTTCACAGATAACCGCAGCAACTACACAACTTAATCAAGAAATTACGTATCTTTCTCGTTCTATTAATCTTGATCTGCCTCAAAGCACCTATGTAAGCAATCCTGTTATATATGATCAAGTCTTCAAAGCATCGTCTATGCTGACACCAGCGTCACCTTTTACGTGGTATAATCTTTATCAAGGTCCAGGCGATTGGGAATATGATGCGGCAACAGGTAGCTTTGTGCAACGTAAACGTATCCCCTGGGAAGCTGCCACAACTGCCGATGCTCTTTATCGTGGTATGCAAAATTCGATATTTACTGAATTTATTACAGGCACTCATCCGTATACTATAGAAATAGAGCTTACATTGATTAGCGCCAATCCATCTTTTTTTGCTGGAATACTCTTCAATAAAGCACGTTGGCTTTCAGGAAGCTCTGAGCGCATGTACCAATACCGACTCTTAGGCTTGTATGGTTCTGGAACTGAAAACAACAGAAGCGTTGAGCTGAAATTTGGCCAGAGTTCTATAACAACTGCACAGGGTACCGTGACCGTAACACCAGCATTAGCAACTATTATAAACCCCACCACGCAAGCACTTTATATGCTTAACCCAAAAACACTACAGGCTCTTGGAAAAGATCCCTTGTCATTTGTCATTACCATTACTAATGATCTGCTGACCATAGGAATTATTTTTGCTCAGCGTATAGACAATGAGCTGCAACAGCTCTATACCACACAAGTGACTACTATGGACCCTCATCAAAGCCAGATGCTCTTTTGGTATCATGGCATAGGATTTATGGCACCTGGTTGCCAAGCGTCGTTTAAGATTATCCAGCCGGCAGCATTAACCTATACAGAGCAGCAACGTGAAAATTTCCAAAAATCATTAGCTAGTCCCTGAGCACAGCCATGATACCATATATAAAAATTATAGTTCTTTTTACTCTCGCAGCCCTAGCAGATTATGCATATACGCAGGAACAACTTACAACAGAAATTGCTCTTGCTGAGCAACAAAACAAACAACAGGCTGCTGCTATCAGTCACGTAGCACAAAAACTGTTAACTCCAGCACCAGGACAATCAATTACATCCATACATACTGAAGCGATAACGTCACTCTTTGGCCCCTCGGGACTTAACGTTCAGCCACAGCTTCTAACGTATATCAATTACTTTTATTTTTATTTAGAATATGTCGTTAAGCGTGAGCGCGCAGCACAACTCATCACGCTTGCTCAACAGTCAGGAAAAGCATTCCCGGCATTACTCGCCACGATTACTAACGGTGTAGTAACATATGACTGGGGCAAACTTGTAGCATCACAAGCTCAGGCTCAACTCCCTCTTCCAAGTGCATCAAGCTGGGACCTTCTTGATAGCGCACTAAGACTTTCCTACACTCAAGAACACAAATCCTGGGACACTCTTATCGATACTTCGTTTTGGACAGCTCTTACGGTAACTACGTCTGATATAGTAAATTCTTCTTTTTGGCAGAATTACGCAAAGTTTATTATTAAAAAAACTATTGATCTCGATCAAGGACTCTTAGTAGCACGCTACGAGAACGAACGCTCTCTTTTTAAGTATTTGCCCACTATTGAAGTTGCCTACTTTAATCCAGATTTTACGCAATTACGATTATCCTCGCAAATTACTCAAGCTTCGTTAATTGTAAGTGAGCACACACGCAATCGTATGCTTGCCCAATGCACCGATTGGCGGGGCATAAGCAACGCAAACCAACTTCTTAAGGCTATTGCTGCTTTTACTGCTACCCCTTTTTATACCACCGCCGCAACATTGAGCGACATCACCTCTCGAGGTGCCACAAGCCCCTTTCAGCTTGATGCCGATAACAAAACTATAACTTTTAAAAATATCCCTGTACCATCACCTACAGCAGAGCAAGTAACCTGCTTAAGTATGCTCCTTACGCTTCAAGCGCTCACGGCTGATCTTTTTCAAGGCAATGCACTTGATGCCACCATGCGCATCTTACGTGTGGCCAAGCAACAACCATCACCCTCTTTTTTACCTTATACACCTAACGATTACAATTATCTTCTCGATATACGTGATAGTGCTACAACACTACGTCAACTACCTCAAGCAAGCACGGGTCAAGTACAAACGGTTCAACAAACGGTATTACCAGCAGCACAGTCCACTGCTCTTACTACTGCTCCTGCCACTGCTGTAGTACAACAAGCTACTTTAAATTGGGTAAAAGCAACAGGGTCTGACGTTTGGCGAAAAATCCAGCAAACAGGGGAAGCTCTCTATGCAAGTGCTCAAGATGTAGCAGAAATAACCAAAGATGAAACACTTACGCTCTATTACTCTTCTGGTCTTGCACAACGCATTCAAAGCCTACCACCCCAGACTGCTCAACAGTTAGCTCAAGCATATCAAGACGCAGCACGTGCTGATTTTTCAAGCTTTCAAGCTGCTATTAAAACTATTATTACGAACGCAGTAATTCTCACGCCTTATGGCTATGGAGGTCTTTACCTCGTTATGCAGGCTATTGGCACGAATATTTTGCATGATCCCAAACTCAGCACTGACGTCAACATGCTGTGGAGCTCATTAATTGACACGGTAGCCGATGTTATAGCTGCCCCTTTTGAGATTGGTGGATTAGTCTTTCAAAATGAATGTAGGCTGAGCATTCAAGCAATATCGCTCATAAGTAACGTTGTATTAGGATTAAGCGGTCCCCAAACATTGGGGCCTGGCTTTCGACAACTTGGGCTCAGTATTCTAAGCTCGGTGTTATCAGAAATTACGTTTATTGGTGCCAAAGCAGCTGAAGCTATTACAAGCCTTATTCAAACCTGTGGCTATTTAATTAAGTTACTTACCGATCTTGTTATCGATATCGGTGCCGGTGTAGAAGCGTCAATAGATTATGTTGCTTATAAACTCGGTGGCTCGGGTTTAAACTTTGCTACCTATTATGCTCAAGCACAAACTCAAATAGGGACTCACCGCCGCCTTATCGCTCAAGTTATCACTACAGGGCTTATTGTAGGGCTTACGGTTGCTACGGGAGGCACTGGGGTAGAACTTATACCCGGGCTTGTCTTAGCACTCGGTTTTGGTAGTCTTATGATCACAAGCGGTGCTCAAGAAGATATACAGGTAGAGCAGCTTAAACAAGAAACACATGAATATGTCCAAAATTTTAGAGTTTGGACTCAGAATAAAGAAGCAATAACAACCTATCAACAAACTGCTATAAGTACTGAGCTTAATAAAAAATTTGAGGCAGAACTATCCAATCGTGAGCGCATGCTCGGCTTTTATGAAAATTTCTTAAATAGCACATTCAATGGTCTTCTTTCTCAAAAAAGCTCTCTCTTAGGCTCGTATCAGGCAGCTCTTTTGACACCTCAACCCTATGCTCAACAGCCTGTCGGTGCTGTGCAACCTGTTACGATGACACCGGGGGATATCGGCTCACTGTATGGTTACCGTACCGGCTGGCTTAACCTTAACCCTTCGCAAGGATTTGCCATATACGCACCTTCACGTCAAAAGATATCTCAAGAGATTGCTGTCAGTCCAGCAAGTGTCACGGTGCCTGGAGGGCAAGCTTCACGGTTCTGGTTTCTTCAAAATAGTACTAAAGATCTCGATCAGAATATCGATCAACCTCTATCGGTTGAACTGCGATTTAAACCAATCTATCTTTTACAGTCTTTTTATGCTGGGTTATATCTTGGTGGCAATCCCCTTAACCAAGCTGCCCTTATGACAACACGACAAGCAGATCCTGATCGTGCGCATTTAGCAAAAATGATTGTGTTTAAAAAAGAATCAGCTACGCTCCCTGTCTCATTAGGTATATATGAACATGAAAGTGATACGTATCAAGCTACTCAGGGTTGGATACCTAATAATTTTACCGTACCTCCTTTTAATATAGGCACCTGGTATCACATACGAGCCACGCTTAACGCTCGCAACCTAACGGTACAAGTATGGCGCGAGGGAGATCCCCTGCCGCCGCCAGTAACCCTATCAATTACGCCAACGTCTCAGAAAACTATGGGCATTATTTTTACGGGAGCATCACTTGAAGGCGAGATATTAACACCAAATGACCAAAAAACCTATCAGGTAATTGATAACGTATACCCGCCCTATCAAGGAGCATTAGAAGTAAACCGTGAAAAAACAGCACAGGCAACCTTTAGCTCGATGCAACATCCCGAGTTTGGATCATTTTCCCCCACTGCCCTTGATACCAATGAACTTCTTAAAGAAAACTATATCTATACAACCCGTGCTACGCCTCTCGCTCAGCAAATGGCTGGCAAATTACCTCAGGATTACGTTATATTTGGTAATGTCAATCAAACTACCCCACCTACCGTTACCGATCTTGGAGCAAGTCCCTCAGCCTCACCAACGGGCCTCATAAGCCTTATATCTGGGGATGTATTTGATGCATCGGGCACCCAATTGCCCTTACATCTCGGTAATGTATGGAATATCTATAAAAATGCGCGTCCAACCATAAGTACTGCTAATATTCATCAAATAAACACTGCACAAACTACCCATGCCCAAGCCCTCCTGGGCCCTTATAAATTCGATTCGTTTACCCTCTCAGCAACAGGTATAGAAGATATACAACAGGGCAATTTTATCTATACAACAACCACATCAGCAGTACCCAAAGACTATGTTCTTATGGCTCCCCTTAACCCAGATAACACCATAGCACGCTCTCCCGGTACCGGTGTGCCTTATAATCCATCTATTACGGGTATGGTAAGTCTCGTAAGTGGTCTTTTATACAGCAAAGCCAGCACTCAACCTATCGAAAGTGGCTATACGGACCAGCTCAGTACGTATCAACAAGTCTATGGCCCATTAAGAAAAGAGTTAGTTGATGCGATTGAAACAGCCCAAGCAGCTTATCAAAAAACACAGCAAGCCACCCAACATCCTGCAGCAACAAAACCTTCTGCTCCCCTTGCTCCACCGCCCATATCGACAAATGAGCAAAATATAAGCACTCCTCAAGCACCACCATCAACTATAATTAATGTTCCACCTCCACCACCTCCGGCACAAAGTATTTCCCAACGCCAAGTAAACGCAAGCGACAATGAAGGCGGTTGGTAACATTGCATATAAAATTACACGAAAGGAGAGCTTAAAAGCTCTCCTCATTACTTATTCTCTTCATGTGGTATATAGATATGTAGTACAAGATTTTAACGTGACGAGGACATTTCACTTACATTCCACCAATCACCGCCATTACAGCATCGGCGACAACCCCAGCCAAATAAACCGGTGGTAATAGATAGTGCTAATAAAGTAAGTGCTAAAAACTTCTTAATCATGATTACTCTCCTCTAGTTTTTTATTAAAACAAAAGAATAGTTACATTTTGACATACAGCCGAAAAATGCGACCTATCCACCCACTACTTACTAGATTATCATATAATAAATTCAATATGCAATATTTTATAAATTTTATTTCTTAAAAATAGAACTTTGCGCTGAGTTACACCTGAATTTTCTAATAATCTTAGCCCGATACCTTATTGATAATTTTCTCTATAATTTGTATAAACTTCGCCTTATCGAGAGATGCTTGATCATAAAATTTATGCATGCCATCGAGCATTTCTCGAGCTTCACCACGAATATCACCTAATTCAGGGTAAGGTGGGATTGCCTGTAAAAATTCTTCAGCATCTGCAAGTATAGTTTTAAGTAGCTCTTGTTGTTTTTCAAGATCATCTTTTATCTTCAAAGCCTGATCATATAGAGTTTGTAACTCGGGTCTTAATGCTTGGCGAATTTTTTGAACTTCTTCTGGACTTCGATGAGCCTCTAGCTTGATAATGTTTCCCGTTCGATTCACCAAATCTCGGAGCTGATTAACCGTAGCATCATGAGCTTGCTCATAATTATCTAGAGCACCTTTTAATAGAGCGCTTAATTTCTCTGACCTTTCTTCTAGTTCTTGAAGAGTCGGGCGTGCCGCAAAGGCCCCCATTTTCTCTAATTCTTTAATTTCAGCCTCAGATAACTGCTGTTGTTCAGCTAGAGCTCGCTCAAGCCGTTTCTTTTCAGCTTCTAACAGTGCTTCTGTTTGCGCAGGCCTGAGCCCAAATTCAAGCCAAGCTGCCATTTCTGGTGGCCGCAGAGAAGCTAAACCGTCGGGTGCTTTACTTGTAAAACTTATTGCTGCACTTATCAAAATAATTACCAGTATTGGGCTATTTTTTAAAAATTTATACATCGCTATACCCCCATTATTCTTCTTAAGAATAGTCACAGTTTGCCATACAGCAAAAGACAACATACACTTTACTATTTACCAGGTTATCATGAAATAAATCAAATATGCAATATTTTAAAAAAATAAATTCATAAAAGTTTTCGGAAGAGAGGCCTCGTCTTCAGGTCTTCTAATAATTTTTTTCAAGCATTTTCAAGCATCTTATTGATAATTTCCTGTATAATTTTTATGTGCTTTAACTTATTCTCGAGAAACCCTGGATTATAAAGTTGACGTATGCTATCAAGCGTTTCCCGAGCACGTCCACGCACATCACCTAATTCAGGGTAGGGCGGGATTGTTTGTAGAAATTCTTCAGCATCTAAAATTATAGTTTCAAGCAGGTCTTGTTGTTCTTCAAAATCATCTTTTATTTTTAAAACCTGATCGTATATAGTTTGTAACTCGGGTCTTAATGCTTGGCGAATTTTTTGAACTTCTCCTGGAGTTCTATTAGTCTCTGCTTTTATAATCTCTGTCATTCGATTCAGTAAATTTTGAAACTGATGAAGAGTAACATCGCGAGCTTGACCATAATCATCGAGATCTCCTTTTAATAGAGCACGTAATTCGTCTAATCTTTCTTCTAATTCTTGAGCAGTAGGGCGTGTCGCAAAAGCCCCAGTTTTCTCTAATGCTTTAATCTCGGCTTTAGTTAACTGTTGTTGAGCTAGAGCTTGCTCAAGCCGTCTTTTTTCGGCTTCAAGCAAAGCTGCCTGTTGCTCGGGGCTCAAGCCAGTTGCAAGCCAGGCTGCTATCTCTGGTGGCCGCAGAGAGGCTAAGCCATTGGGGGCTTTACTTGTAAAACTTATCGCTGCACTTAGCAAAATAATTACCAGTGCCGGTCTATTTTTTAAAAATTCGTACATAGACATTTCCTCTTTCTATTTCTATATAAGTTGTTTGTTTACAAATACACGGACTCCTTCAATATCGCGCTTGAGCTCATCAATAACCTGATAGCTGTTATTAACCGTACCGAGCAACTGCCTAACTTGGTCTCGCCTATCAGCAAGGCCTGGATAAGGAGGCATTTCATATATAAGCTCTTCAAGATCTCCAATAAGCGCCTTGCGCTCGCTAAAAATAATAGTGAGCCTGTTGGAAAACCTTGTCACGCGACGCGTACTATCTCTTAATAATTCTTGAGCCTCTGCAGGCGTAATTTCTTTAACCTGCTTAAGCAAGAGCACAACTTGATCTGTAAGATTTTAAGAGTTTGTTGAAAAATATCTACCCTATTCACTAAGTTCCAGAACAGAATATCATATCTTGTTAGGTCTAGCTCACCACCTCTTTGAATGGTTGATGGAAGCGCGCCACTTTTCTCTAACGCTTCAATCTCTGCGTCGGATAATTGTATCTCTCCAAATAGAGCCCGCGAAAGCCTTCTTTCTTCAGCTTCTAGTAAAGCTGCCCTTTGCTCAGGTCTCAATCCAGTTTCAAGCCATGCAGCTATATCTGGCGGCGTACTATGAGATATACTGGAAGGTAAACCGTTAGGGCACTTACTATCGAAGCTTATAGCACAAACACCCAGAATAACTACCCATATAGCATATGTCTTCACCTTCATATGAGTTACCCCTATCAGCCAAGCTTTTGTGCTAAAGTTTTTCGCACATTTTTGATGGCGTTCATTCTTGAATTAAAAGTATCTGGACGATAAAATACATGTAACTGGTTAAGTAACTGCCGAGCACGCTGACGTGTATCACCTAAGTCAGGGTAAGGAGGAATGGCCTGCAAAAAGTCTTCCGCAGCAACGATCATGTTTTCAAATTGCCTGAGCTGTACTTCAAGCTCATCTCTTACCGCACGAGCCTGGTTATCAAGTTGCTGAAATTCATCATGTAAGTCATGACGCATCTTCTTAAGTTGTTCTGGAGTTTGGGAAGCCTCTGCTTTGTCAATTTTTATCAAGCGCTCCAACAAGTTGTTGAGTTGATCAACAGTCGCAGTATGAGCTTGATTATAGTTATTGACGTTCTGTTGCATTTCTTCAACAAAATTAGCCCATCTTTGCTCGATATCTTGAACAGTAGGGCGCGTTGTAAAAGCCCCAGTTTTCTCTAATTCTTTAATCTCGGCTTTAGTTAACTGCGCTTGAGCCATAGCCCGCTCAAGCCGCCTCTTTTCGGCTTCAAGCAGAGCTGCCTGTTGCTCGGGGCTCAAGCCAGTTGCAAGCCATGCTGCTATTTCTGGTGGTATGCCAGAACGCGGTACCCCGTTAGGTGCTTTGATGCTAAAATTTATCAGGACAATAAGTACAACAATTACCTGTGCTAGATTGCTTTTTGCTGCTATTAAAAAGAATTGCTTGCTCATGTCTTTTTCTTTCTTAATCAAAAATCAAAATAATATACTACTCAATTCGTCTGCTTCATGTTGTATGCGATTCATATCCTGCATAAGGCTAGCAATTTTTTTAGACCCTATTGTTAATGCAAGACTTTCCTCTATGTTGCGAGCTTCATCGCGAACTTGGGCCAGCTCGGGGTAAGGCGGAATAGTACGTATAAAATCTTGTACTTCTGCTACGAGAGCCTTACGCTCCTCATACATTTCGCTAAGGTTTTTTATGTGCTGAGTAGCTTCATTAGAAATAAGTTCAAGTTCTCGCTGTAGATTTGCTTTAGATTCTTCAAGTTCTTTAGATTTCGCTATTTTTTGAAGCAAATATAGAAGCTCTTTTCCTCTAGCACTCATGAGATTCAGGAGTTGCAGCTGACTCTTCAGAACCTGCCAAGCCCACTTTTTAATAATATCTAAAGCGTTAGTAAGATCTTGAATGGTAGGGCGTGCCTGAAACGCTCCACTTTTCTCTAATTCTTTGATCTCAGCCTCAGTTAGCTGCTCTTGAGCTAGAGCACGCTCAAATCGTCTCTTTTCAGCTTCTAAGAGAACTGCCTGCTGCTCGGGGCTCAAGCCAGTTGACAGCCAAACTGCTATCTCTGGTGGTACAGTATAAGAAGATAAACCATCAGGTGCTTTAATGTTAAAATTCGTTAGAATACTAAGTAAGATGGTTACTTGTGCAAGGCTATTTTTTAACGTGGCATATATTCTCATATTTTTTACCCTTTACCTCAGGGACTAAACCTTTGTGCTACATCTTCCTGTATCCCTTTGATCCTTTTTGCTCTCGCATCAAAAGACGCCGTCTTATACAGCTTATGCACTCGATCAACTAATTCCTGAGCCTCACCACGAATATCAGTAAGTTCAGGATAAGGAGGAATAGCGTGCAGAAAGTCTTGAGCATTAAGCATTATGTCTTCAACCCATTTTCGCTCCATTTCAAGTTCCTTGCCGACGGCACCAGCCTCCTCATAGACTCCCAGCAATTGAGCACGTAAGCTTTCCCTGAATTCCTTAAGTGCTTTCGGAGTTATTTTATACATTTCTGCTTCGGCCATATTTACCATCCAATCCAGCAAGTCTGCAAGTCGAGCACCAGTAATCCGATTAGCTTCATAATAGTCATGGATGTCCTTGTTTAAGCGCTCAGAAAAGGCAAACAGTTTTTCAGCTATATCTTGCTCAGTAGGACGTGCTTGAAATGCTCCACTGAGTTCTAATTCTTTAATCTCAGCTTCCGTTAACTGCTCTTGAGCCAGAGCCCGCTCAAGTCGTCTCTTTTCGGCTTCAAACAGGGTCGCTTGTTGCTCAGGCGTCAACCCAGATTGAAGCCATACTGCCACCTCCGGTGGGATTCCAGAAAATGAACCATCCGGTGCTTTGATTCTAACGCTGAGCCCTATAACAAGTAAGACAGTTATTACTATCGGGCTATTTAATATTTTGTAATTATTCATTTTTCTCCTTATTCTTCAAAATTGTTCAAGACTTTTAGTTATAGTATCAAGTATGCCATTGATTACTTTTAACCTTTCTTGAGAAAACTCTGAGCTATAAAAATTACGTATATAATCAAGCATCGTCCGAGCTTGACTACGAACATCACCTAATTCAGGATAAGGTGGGATACTTCTAAAGAATTCTTCAGCAGAAGAAATTATGTTTTTAACTTGAATTATCTGGGCATCAAGGTCTTGCCTTATTTTAAGGCCCTCATTATAAAGAATCTTCAATTCAGGATTCAGATCTTGGCGTAACTTTGTAAGTTCTTCTAAAGTTTTGCCAGCCTCAGATTTTCTAATTTCTTTCATACGGTTCAGCAAAGCATTGAACTGCTTAACGGTAATAACATGCCCTTGATAGTAGTTATGGAAGTCATTTTTTAATTTCTCATTAAAATCAAGCAGATTTTTTTCTACATCTTGAGCAGTGGAACGTGAGGTAAAAGCCCCAGCTTTCTCTAACTCTTCGATCTCAGCCTCGGTTAACTGCTCTCGAGCTAGGGCTCGCTCAAGCCGTCTCTGTTCAGCTTCCAAGAGGGCTTCTATTTGCGGAGGTCTTAGCCCAAATTCAAGCCAATCCGCCATTTCCGGCGGTATGCCAGAGGGTAAGCCATCGGGTGCCTTCAGTTGCACGCTATATAAGACGATAAGTAGTATAAGCGCAACTTTTACATCACTTAAAAACATGATAATTTGACCTATTTTTTAATATTATTCAATAGTTTTGGCCCTACTACTATTTACTATATAAAATTTCCAATATAAAATTCAATAGTTTATAATTTATAAAAAATTTATGCAAATTAATAATATGTGTATTAAACCTTACGTGGAGCCTGCTTAAATAGATGATCACTCATAATAGCCTCCACCAGAGCACCATTATCGATAACACAGTGCTTATTAATAGCTCTAGATCTTAATAAAAGCACTTTCAAGTATTGCAGAAAGTACTCACAAAAGGGTATAGTTAAAAACAGGAGCCCATATGATAAGGAGAGATAAGATGAGTATAAAAAACATGCTATATTATGTATTTTTATTTTTGTTGCCATGTATGACATACGCAATAGCACACAAAACAGCTCTGCAAGAAAAGAAGTTCAAACGCCAAGCAAGTCATCCTATCAATGAACTTTTTCTTAAACGATGGTCATCCTATGCTATGTCCGGCGAGCCCGTGACACGTGACGAGCTTATGCAGCTTTTTGAAGCAGCACGATGGGCTCCCTCATCAGATAATAAGCAGCCGTGGGGGTTTATTTATGCTTTGGCCGGCACAGATGATTGGGATCGCTTTTTTAACCTACTTGCTCCAGGAAATAAAAAATGGGCAGACAAAGCTGGAGCGCTTATTGTGATTATTTCGAACAAGAATTCAACTACCCATTCGTTTGATACAGGTGCTGCCTGGGAAAATCTTGCGCTCCAAGGGGCAGATATCCCCCGCCTTGTCATCCATGGCATTGGTGGTTTTGATTACGATCAAGCAGCCAAAGAACTCAAGATACCAGCCAACTATAAAGTAGAGGCAATGGTTGCTATTGGAAGACAGGGCAATCCCAAAGATCTACCTGAGTACTTACGTAAGCGCGAATTTCCTTCTCATCGCATGCCACTTTCAGGATGCGTATTTGAGGGCGTTTTCAAGGGCTAATTTTAGAGGCCGTTCAACGATATTTTATTTACAAACTTTTAATATAAGCTATACTTTTAGTATATCTTACTAGTACAAGGGAAATCTTTAGCAATGAGCACTCCTCTACTCAAAAATATACCTACATTACCTGGCGTCTATCTATTTAAAGATAGTGCTCATACGATTATTTATATTGGCAAAGCCAAGTCATTATATAAGCGAGTTGCATCATATTTTGCCAAGCGATACACTGATTGGAAAATTAACGAGCTTATCAAAGAACATGCTACGGTCGACTATATCGTGACCAAAAACGAGACAGAAGCATTACTCCTAGAAGCTCAACTTATCCGCGATTATCAGCCAAAATATAATGTTTTACTTAAAAGTGGCAATCCATTTATGTATGTGTTGATCACTGATGCTGAGTTACCCGAATTTAAGCTTGTCCGAGTACAACAAGAGAAGGGTATCTATTTCGGCCCATTCATGAGTAAACATGATGTACGTAATGGCTACGATTATTTGGTACGTACGTTTCGCCTTAAGCTCTGTAAAAGTTCTATTAAAGAAGGGTGCCTTGATTATCATCTTGACCGATGCGCTGGAAATTGTACGACGACATTTAACCCCGATGAGTATCGATTGCATGTCAAGCTCGCTCATGAAGCACTCAAGGGCAACCACGAGCAATTTCTAGCGTTACTAGAAGAACAGATCATGTATCATAATAAAAACTTAGATTTTGAGAAATCAAAGCATTTAAGCGAATATCAAAAAAACTTTGCTACTATTTTTGAAACACTTAAAACACGCTTTTCAGAACAAAAGTACGCAAAAGAAATTGAGCATGCTACCCTTCTCCGTCGTCCAGCTTCTGCATTCTCTTTCGCATTGCTCGAGCTCCAGAAACTCTTACAATTACCTAACCTACCGCGTACCCTTGATTGCTTTGATATTTCGCATTTTCAGAGCACTCATATTGTAGGCTCCTGTATCAGATTTACTGATGGTCAGCCTGATAAGAATAAGTTTCGACGTTTTCTCATTAGATCTCTTAAAGAACAAAATGACTACGCTGCATTACAAGAAATTGTCTCGCGACGCTACAAACATGATGACGATCTGCCCGACATTATAGTAATTGATGGAGGCAAAGGCCAACTAAGCGCAGTCAAACAGATAGTTCCTTCTGCTCTATGCATAAGCCTTGCAAAACGGGAAGAGCAGCTTTTTGCTCATAATTTACCCCCCAACGGAATCAAGCTTGATCTTGCTACCGATCTAGGTCAACTGCTTATAGCCTTGCGTGATTACGCACACCATTTTGCTATCAGTTACCATAAAAAATTACGCAACAAAGCTCTGCGCACCAGCAAAAACGAGAATCTTTCTTATTTTGACAGTAGAGAATTTTAAGCAGCTGACATCATCAATAATATCAACTGCTTAACGTACACTCAGTTTCTATAGATCATCATATATTGAATTATAAGACTATTTAGAATTGCACGAAAATATTAGTTTGTACAAAAGCAATAACTTTACGTACCAAATCCACGTACTGGGGGTTCTCTTCTTGTCGGTATGAGCAATCTTGTTTATTGCGATTTTTGCTTAGAAATCAAAGCCTAGAAGTATTTTGAGCCTATGCTCTATAGCTTTGAGCGTAGTATCATGCACTCTTCCCATTGATCGATGAGAAAAACGCTCATATGACGTAGATCGTATATGCTCTGTTAAAGCAAATGATTTGACCAAAAGCCCACCTTCAGGGGGATCGATAGGGATATGCAAGGGGTTTCTTTTATCTTTAGATGTCAAAGGGATAACTATAAACAAGCCGAAAGGACCCTTATTAAAGCCATCGGCCGATACTACAACGCATGGTCTAGTTTTAGCTTGCTCTCTTCCAATCGTAGGATCAAGGCTTACCAACCAGATTTCTCCACGAAGAGGTCGTTTAACTTGAGTGCTCATAAGCTTTCTAAGCCATCTCCTAGAGTTGCTTCCCAGTCTTTTCTCTCCTCAAGCTCTTCTTGCCAAGCTTGGGGATCTTTCATGAGCTCTTCATAAGCTCTATTAGCTCTTTTCAGAAGTTGCTCACCTGCTAATTTATCAAGAGCTTTTTCTACTACTCTCGTTCTTGGTGCGCCCAACGCTTCCGCCAGCTCGCTGAGCTTGATATAAGCTTCTTCGCTAATCCTAATTATCTTACTCATGCTTTCCTCCAGTCTTTACAGAATAAATATATCAGAAAAACTACTCTTTTGTAAACATTTTTGTAACAATTGAACAGTGCACAGGTAGTTCCTCCTGCTCTATACCTAAGCCTTTTTTTGTTTTTGTGCTATCATGCCTTTCAACAAATTGTCCAAACTGGCGTCGTCAGGGGAAAGCTTTAATGAATGAGCTACATCTTGCGGAACTTACTCTGATTAAAGCGCTTCAGTCTATACGTAGTGCTTGGATAGATCAAATCTTTTTGACACTTAATATTTTTGATAGTGACTTGACCTATATGATCATTGTCATAGTGGTCAGGAATTTTAAAAGTGAAAAAAGTGCCTTTCACCTGCTGTATCTTTTGACTTTTGGAGGAATCTTACATAAAACACTAAAGGCTTTTTTGCTCAGCCTAGACCATATGATGTGATGTTATCTCTGAAGATCTTAGGTACTACTGGCTATGGCTTTCCCAGTTGAGCAGCAAATGCGGCAGTGATATGTTTAGGGTTTATCTTTTCTTTGCTTAAGTCAAAAAATTTTTTATTAAGAATATGCCCTATTATATTAATACTACTAATAGGAACAACACGAATTTATCTAGGGGCTCATTTCCCTTCAGATGTTCTCGGTGGATATATACTGGGCACGATAATCTTGGCAAGCTATAACCTTTCCTTCACTCATATAGAAAAGCACGTGCAGGCTTACTCAAAATTGCATCAATTAGCTTTTCATGCAGCTCTTATTCTTTTTTTACTAGCCCTCTGCCCATCGCCCCCATGCGTTACCTGTGATCTTCCTACTATGTGGCGTTATTATTGCTCACGTATTTTTAAAGTCATACGTGCACATCTTTAATACTACGTGCTCAAAAGTTTTATCAAGCTTACTTGGTATTGCAGGTGCTATTATGTTGTCTAAAAGCACGCAAGCGCTAGCTTTACCGAGTACTGGCATTCTTTTTTCTTCTATCAACAGCATGGTTTTTTCACGATAGGCTTATGGATATGGTGCAGTGCAGCTGTGCTACACTATATCATGAACTATTTTAACCGAAGCATAACGTGCTCATAACGTAATACACTGTTATGATTTTTATATATAGTATGCCAATAAATAGAGCCTTTTGATATTTCTGTCAAAGTGTCTAGACTAATACATGTCGAGTATTGTGACATCTGCCATAAACAAGAAAGGATTTTCTATGAATCTAACATCATACAAAGCATTGGCATTGGCAGTCATATCTTTATCAGGGCTTATGCTTCCCCTTAATGCCCGAAATACTGGAAGACAAGAAAATAGACCACAATCATATCATACTCAACGCCATACACATGCTCAAAGAAAGCAGGTTCCTGTTAGTCAGGACTTCGATGCTCAATACGACCGGCAGCAAGATGTCCCTAGAGCGCGACCAAGCACTGGCATGGGGCCATTGGCACTAACAGCTTGCATTTGCGGCAGTGTCGTAGGACTTGGCCTTGTAGTTGCAGGAAGCGCATTTGCAGCGGCAAAGTTTGCTCTTATGGGATGCATATTTTGCTAATAGGCATGTATAAATAAACCCATCTTTTCAAGCGGTAAAACTGCATAAAAGACCCTACTTACTGCGCCGCTTGAGAGGATGGGCCTCTTTTTTGCTTGATATAAGCTCTTGGAAAGCTTTGTCTCTTTGTGCTAAAATAACTAAGTGATATTCCACAACGCCTAGCTCATTATATGGAGTGTTTTACGGTGAAGCTTACGTCTTATAGAGCGCAGGGAGCACAGGCTTTAGGCATACTGCTCTCTTTAACTCTTGCCAAACCACTGTATGCAGAGCACGTAACACTATATATGCTCGACAAAAAGCTTATTAATCAGCAAGCGCATTTGATATTCTTGGATAAACCTGCCCTACCTGTTAAAGCAGCTTCTCAAAAGTTGTTAAAAACCATACAGGGTATGCCCATTGTGGCGCATATTGGAGATGGCAACCTAGGAATCGGCTATAAGCATAAGCTTGGATTTCTCTGCCGGTGGATTGTACAATTTTAGACCCAAGCTATTTTAAGATATCTTCATGCATTACGCATGTAAGGTCATCAATAAAGATTTGGTCACTTTTGATCATGGAGTCAATAATACTCGATGCAACTTGTGCCTCAAGTTCTTGATACTTATCAAATAATCGAGCATAACTATCTTGAGCATACGTTATAAACCAAGCAGCATGATGCTGTATATAGCTGAGCAAGGATGGCCATAACTTCAAACGTGCTTGCACAGTATCTGCTTGGTTTTCGATAACCGACTTAATACCTGTCATAGTGTATTTTAGACGCATAAGGTGTCTAAAATCACGAATAAGTACATCATCAAAAGCTATAGACGAAGTTTCGTCATCATATACACGGGCGGACATCTTAACATATTGTACAATTTTAAGTAATAATTCAGGCGATTTTAAAATCGATGCATGCCTCATAAGATCACGGATAGATAGATCACCAAAAGTTTTTTCATCATATACGCGAGCGGATATCTTAACAGATTGTACAATTTTAAGTAATAATGCAGGTGAGTTTAAAATCGATGCGTGCTTTTCATGATCATAGCTAATACATGCATCACCACATTTTTCTAGATAGAGCGGAAGCAACCCTAATAATTGCTGATGCTGATCATATATCTGTTCTTCTTGCTTGGCAGACATGTGCTCAAATATATGTAGATCTTCAAGATATTCTGATAGCACCCATATTTGATCAAGCTCTCGAATAGTACCTTGAAGTGTAAGAGCATACGTGCTATACATTAAGCATACTGCTATCAATATCACTGCGTTCAAAAATTTATACATCATAGTTGTGCTTTTAATAGTTATGCTCTTGCCTAATTTATACGTGTCGCTCTTTTAATTATACAAGATGAAATTTTAGCATCAAAATTTAAAAACAACAAGAACACTATAGGGCGTGTCAAATTTACACTTTTGACAAACAGAAGCTTATCGTAACGTATAGGACTTCTTAAAACATAGTTGACGCACGTGCTCTTTAAGAGCAATTTCATGCTTTTTTAAAATATCAAGCATTCTTCGATTTACCTGAATAAGCTTTGCACAGTGAAGTACAGCAGCATTACGAACGCTTTCATCAAAATCGTCTCTTAAAGCTCTATATACATCTCGGTCAGGGTTATCTACGAATTGAAAATAACTGTCAAGATCAGCAAGCCATATCTCGTAGTCTCGGTCACCTTGCCAGCTTAGGTTAAACTCTTTTTGCAAGTTTTCTTCAAAGTTACGCGCAATAGCACCGAGCTCATCAGGGCTAGAACTTCGCATGCTTTCTGTTAAAAGCTGGTGCTGTAGATCATCCTGCATATCTTGTGGTACGAGCGATCGATAGGGTTCAGCTGTCAAAATAGCAGGACCTGTTATTTCTTCGTATTCGTTATCGTCCAGACTTAGTAGTTCACGAAGCTCACGGGTTTGGTTCTCAAGTATTTCTTGCTGCTCAACTTCCGGTGCAAATGGCTCATAGTAATCTTGATCTTGTGTTACTCGAGATTTTTCTCTAGATTTCCATACAGAAAAATCGTTACGCAAATCCCGTGCCACGAGTGAATACTGAGCAGCCAAAGACAGCAATAAAAAGCTTTTAACCAAATACTTCATAAGAGTCCTCTTTCATATTTCTATGATTGCCTTTATGCTAATTATTGATAACAATCTTGCAATATAGTATAAGCCCGTATATACACATAATGCAACAAGAGGTACGTACGCTATGACGCCAGAAAACTTTACTACATCGACACAGGAGCTTCTTAATAAAGCGGTAGAAATAGCATCAGACTATAAACATCCAACAGTCAAGCCAATTCATCTATTGGCCGCAACTCTTGAAAACGAATTTTGCCGCTCTTTTTATACCGTGCTTAACGTAAACATCACTATCGTCAAAGATATGGTACGTAAAGAATTTGAAGCTATGCCGCATGTAGAAGGCGGACGTCTAGCAGTAGATTATACGCTTGAAGATTTTTTTAACCTTTGTAAAAAAGAAGCAGACAAACTTAATGACCGCTATATCAGCCTCGAGCACATTCTTATCGGTTTATCTGAAACACATGACCTACCAAAAGAAATACGGGATTATTTTAAAAAAACTCAGTTTAATCGGCAAACAATTTTAGCTCATATGCAAACAGTGCGTAAGGGTAAAATCGTAACTGATAAGAATGCCGAGAACCAGTACCAGATGCTGGAAAAATATTGCCAAAATATTACTAATCAGGCACGTGAGGGTAGACTTGATCCTGTTATAGGACGTCATGAAGAGATTAGGCGTGTTATTCAAATTCTTTCTCGCCGTACAAAAAACAATCCAGTCTTAATTGGTGAACCTGGTGTTGGCAAAACAGCTATCGTTGAAGGCATCGCACAACGCATCGTTAATAATGATATCCCTGAAAGCCTCAAGGGAAGCACTATTTATGCACTTGATCTTGGATTGCTTATAGCAGGGGCTAAATATCAGGGTGAATTTGAAGAGCGTCTTAAGGGCGTCTTAAAAGAGATCGAATCATCTACCGATCATATCATTCTTTTTATTGACGAGTTACACATGCTCGTGGGTGCTGGTGCTGCTGGAGGTGGTATGGATGCCTCTAACATGCTCAAGCCTGCGCTTGCTCGGGGCTTACTTCATTGTGTAGGCGCAACCACACTTCGTGAATACAAAAAATATATAGAAAAAGATGCAGCACTTGAACGGCGCTTTCAGCAAGTTCTTGTTGAAGAGCCTTCAATTGAAGATGCTATCTCTATTTTACGCGGCCTTAAAGAACGCTATGAGCTGCATCATGGTATTCGTATTAAAGATCAGGCTCTCGTCGATGCTGTCCTATTATCCGCACGCAATATACCCGAACGATTCCTTCCCGATAAAGCCATAGATCTTGTTGACGAAGCTGCAGCTATGGTAAAGATGTCTATCGAATCACAACCGGAAGCAATAGATCAACTTGATCGCCGTATACGACAGCTTGAAATTGAAAAAGTAGCACTGCTTAAAGAAAAAAGTGATGAATCAGTAAAACGATTAACCGACTTAGAAAGCGAATTGGCTAAACTTCGTGAAGAATTTTACACACTGCTCAATAAATGGAAAGCTGAAAAAGCGCCACTTGAGCTTGTCAATAAAATTAAAACAGACATAGAGGTCACGCAGAACTTGTTTCAACAAGCAGAGCGTGAAGGTGACTTTGCTCGAGCTTCAGAAATTAAGTATGGCCGGCTCATGAAATTAGAAAAAGAGCTTAAGCAAGAAAACGAAAAAATTAAAGCTCTTGGCACAACGCTCATTAAAGAAGAGGTTGACGAAAGTGATATCGCTGCGATTCTTTCACGCTGGACGGGTATTCCAGCCGAGAAGCTTCAAGCAAGCGAAACACAAAAACTTCTCGCAATGGAACAAATTTTACGTGAGCATGTTATCGGGCAAGATCAAGCCATCAGCGAGATTGCCCATGCTATTCAGTTACATAGAACAGGGCTTGCCGAACCGAACAGACCGATTGGCTCATTTTTATTTTTAGGTCCCACCGGTGTTGGCAAAACCGAAGCTGCACGTAGCTTAGCGGAGTTTTTGTTTAACGACCCCAAGCGACTTATCCGTATTGATATGTCTGAATATATGGAGAAACATAGCGTTGCACGTCTTATCGGTGCGCCTCCCGGCTATGTTGGCTATGAAGAAGGTGGCCAACTTACTGAAGCAGTTCGACGACATCCGTACAGTGTTGTGCTCTTTGATGAGATAGAAAAAGCTCATCCGGATGTATTTAATATTTTTTTACAAGTTCTTGATGAAGGTCATTTGACTGACAGCCAAGGCCGCACAGTCTCATTTAAAAATACCATTATTATCATGACATCAAATTTAGGCTCAGATATTATTCTTAAAGCTCAAGAGGTAAATGACCGTGTCAGAGCTGCAATTAACGAAGTCGTACGACGTACATTTAAGCCAGAATTTCTTAACCGTATCGATGCCATTGTTATATTTAACATGCTCACGCATGATGATATCATTGCTATAGCTCGCTTGCAAATTGACCGTCTTATTCAACGTTTAGCTGAACGCTTTATTACCCTCAAAGTTGAGCCAAAAGTACTCGATACTCTTGCCCGACTCGGCTATGAACCAGAATTCGGTGCACGTCCCCTTAAGCGTGCAATACAGCAGTATATTAGCGTGCCAGTATCACAGCTTTTACTACGTAATCCCGACAAAAAAGCAATTACTGTAGAGATGCTCGGTGATCAAATCGTTTTAGTATAGCAAGCACAACATATTACTTATCACTCTTTTGACGCATGTGCTATTGTCTGTTAAATTTTAGTTAATTGATCTTAAGCTGCTTTCTTAAGCTTGCATTACATGAGTAGCTAAACTTCTGACCATCGCTTCTTTACGGGCTGAAAAACATGAACAAAAACACGAATAATATAGAGATAGAATTGCGCTACGAAGTAGTTGATATCACACAATTACCAGCATTTCTAGCACGTTTAAATCCACGAGAGCATAAGCGAGTAGTTGACAGCTATCTTGATACCACAGATGCTGACTTTCTTAAAAAGGGTATCTATATTCGCATACGAAATAACAAAAAAATGGACATCAAGTTCAATCGTGAATGCTTATATAACCCAGATCTTGATCTTCAACCTTATTGTGAAGAATATAGCTTTGCATTACCCTTGCGCCAAGAAAATCTTACAGCACTTAACGATCTAGCTCCACTTCTTGGACTAAGGCACTTAGCATCGCCAGATGTACAGCTGTTCATGCGGGATAATCAACTTATTAATCATCGCATTGTCGACAAAATGAGATCTTCTTATACCAGTGGAATATTCACTATTTATATAGACGAAGTTGTAGATCTTGGTACCTTTTTAGAAATCGAGCTCATGACTGAGAATATCAATTCTCTGGATAATATTACCCAAACTATGGAGCACATTCTTGCTGGGCTCACCCTCAGGCTGCTCAAAACAGGCTATGATAGTCTTGTGCTAAAAAAGCAAAATTTTGCTCAATATATACAAGGTAGATTTGCGCTTAAAGAAGATAAAGTACTTTATGCCATGAGCAATCTACCTGACCGATCGGCATACAAATGAATAATCTGCTTATCCAAAAACTGACGAGCACACTCATATGATTAACCTGTTTGCTCTGGCATTCTTATGTACTGGTGACACGGTCTTGTTGGCTCGTCGTTGTAATGCAACTTTTGGTGATAGATTATACAGTTTAATAGGGGGCAAAGTAGAACAGGGTGAAACGGCCAGGAAGGCTATCAAGCGTGAAGTATGTGAAGAAACAGCACTTGAAATACCTGAGCCCGCATTCGAGTTGGTACACACGTTACATCGCAAAGGAACTGAAACTGAATTGGTTGCTCTTTGTTTTAAAGTGGACATTACGAATATGCAGGCACCACGTAACAATGAACCAGAAAAACATGATGACATGGCGGTTTTTTAGAATAGATCAACTTCCAGAACATACTATTCCTGCTCACCAACAAGTTATTAAATGCGTTCAGCAAAACATTAACTACTCGGAACACGGTTGGTAAAAGAAATTAGTGCGGCTAGTTCAGAAAGCGCGTCAGTTATTTCTTCATCGGATGTATTTTTTAGGCCTTCCAGGAGAAGGTAAACATTTTTGTATCTTCAGTGATTTTAGTTTTATCAGATTCCCGATAATTCCAAGCACGACATAGCACTTGGCTATCATCAGAATAAATCACTTCACCAGATTTTATTGATACCGAATTCGAGGATCCGAGCATTACAAAGTGCTCTGTTCCCTCGGAGATTGTTAAATTAATTGTTCCCTTAATCTTATCAAGATCTCCACCACCGGCAGGAAGCACGTGCTTGATAGAAATAAGGTTATAAATGTCAACAATGGCATTGATCAAAGGTAGTTGTTTGCCCTGTAAGACCCTTCTCAGTAATGCTTCTATAGAGCTTCTATACTCTGACGGTTTACATCCAAAGGAGCGATATGCCTCACGCCAATCTGTTATTTTTGGTATAGAAGTAATATTCTCAAGTGTGTACTTTTTATATATATCTTCTTCTGCTTGTTGCCTAAGAATCGCAATTTCTTCAGAAGTCATTTTGTTATTTAAATTTTCACCTATAAATACGCCAATTTTTACTTCCCCCCATTAATAATACAGTAATTCTTCATAGTGATCGCTCCTGCTCAAGATATTCAGAAACTGTAAAATCGCCACCAATACCGCATATAATAATCTTTTCCACATCTGCTTCACAGAGCTTATCCCATCGGTCTACCAAATCGCAAAGTTGTTGCTTTGTTATTAAGAGTGCATTAGGATCATCTTCGGGGTCAACTTCAGCATATAAAAAGCTTATGGTTACCTTATCACCTCCTTTCCATAGGAGACAGTTATTTGTACTTAAAACTCCTTGAAGGGGATCTACTATCCAGTCCTTAAGAAAGAGATCAAGTGTTGGTGTGCCATTTAAAAGTAACCATAATATATCCACATCGCTTGTTATATCATTTATAGGAAAGTAATCATTTTTACCAATCTTTCTTAATATTCTGTAATTCATAATGCACTTTTGATTAGAGGATATGCTGAAATCACTTCACCTATACGCAAACCCTTGCAGATTGTTACGAAATTTATCATTTTACGATATGCTAGAGTAGCTATTTTTCCTTGGGTCATTATTTGTGGATAACTCTTCCGGCTCAAGATATTCAGAAATTGTAAAGTCATCGCCAACAGACCATATGATAATCTTTTCTACATCTGCTTGGCATAGCTTATACCATTCATCTACTAAAGCACACAGTTGTTGATTCGGTACTGTTATAGCATAAGCATCGTTTTCATCATCAGAACCACATAATTCACTCACAACCACGTTGTTCCCCTCTTTGCGAAGATAACAATTATTTGTGCTTAAAACTTCTTGTGATGGATCTAGTATCCACTCTTTAAGAAGGATCTCTGGTGATGCGGTACTATTAAAAAGTGACCACAAATTATATAAATTGCTTATTTTATTTTTCTTGATGGGCCAATAATCATTTTTATCAATTCTTTTTAATATTATGTAATTCATAATTTTCTCAAGGAAATTATTGGATATGCCGAAGTCATTTCACCCAGTTTGTTTATGATTATTTCTATTTTTATTCCTTCATTGGTCATGCCCCTAACTCTCCATTTGCCTTGAGATGTTAACTCGCGAAATTCTTGATTTTTATATGCTTCTATAATCTTTTCTATTACTTTAGCTCTATCCCATGCTTTTGGGAAAAATGTTGATTGCTTTTTTATACCATTGTAATACCAGTTGGCACTATAGATACCATGTGCTTCTTCTTTAATACAATCAAATAGTATTATGCCAGCCTTTTGTATAAAGCCCATAAAATCATGATGAAACCCAGATAATTCCAGACCTTTCTTTACACATCTAATTTCTGGCCCAAGTATATGCGCAGAGTTAATAATAATTGATTTAAAATTGATTTGAGCGAATCCCTCAAGCACATTATTATACATACAAGCTAACTTCTCGATCTCTTCATTATTTAGCAAAATATGCTCAAGAGCTTTAAGTTTTATAAGGTGCTTAGTATTGCAGACAGCACCACAAGCTCTTTTTGCGGTATCTTTGCCAATTTCAACAAGCTCTTCAAGAGTTTCAAAAGCGTTAGCAAGAAGTACAGTTCCAGGGTTTTGTATAATTACCCTTGCCTTTGCTGCTTGAGTTAACGTTCTAAAACGTTTAGCCAGAGCAAGACAATCTACACCACGACTTGCTTTTAAAAGCGATTTGACTACCTTGATCGAAGCACCAGGAATAAACCAGCTTGTGAGAAATGCTGTTGCATTTTTAACAAGCTCAGGAGGAGGTGTGCTTTTAATATGACTTTCAACAGCTTCAATAACCATGAGAGCATCTTCGTAAGTACGAATGCATTCCTCTAGTAAGAGCTCCCTATTGGTATAGCTTAAATACTTCCAATAAATTCGTTTATAAACAAGCTTGCCCAGAAGCTTGCTAACCTCATAGGTAGCATGAATAAGATCACGAGCAGTATCAATTGGGTGAAAGAAAGAGCTGAAGAATCGAGAGCATTCTGCCGAGAAACCATCTTTTATTGCGTAGCCATAGGTACCTAAGAAATCAACAATACTCCAAGCAAAATCGCTACTATCAAAGCCTTGCTCCATACAACCAACACTATTACAGAAGCGGCCCAATTCTGCACTATAAACTGCAGTATCGGAAAGGCGATATAATAAAGGGTCGGTGTACTTGCGTGTATCAAGCTGCGAAAAGCCATCAAGAGTTTCGAGTATTTCTTGATGCAGTACGTGCTGTAGAGTATTGCCCACACATTGAGTGTAAAGTCGTTGATCAATACCGTAATGCTGTAGTACATGATCAATCTCTGGCGATATTGTGTAGTTATGTGATTCCCAGGCTACATTATTCTGTTTCAGTTGGTCCAGAGCTTCCAGGCGGCGACTATAGCATTTATATTCATGTGGTCTTAGGTCATCACCACGACAATCAAGAAGTGCTTTCCATTTCTTAGCTTTTTCAGTAAGATAGTGTTGGTTAGATGAAAAATTTGTTTCTACCAGTTCACGGTAATTATCAACAAATCGATTATCCTTTTTTAAGCAGTGCTTTATTGGTGTCGGTAGCGTTGGTGAAATCTTCTTTGTGTAATCTTTAAGATTACGTCGAAATATACGCTCTTTCTCTTGTTGTTCTTCATACTCACGTTGCTGATTAAGTTCCTGACGTATACTCTCAGCTATCCGCTCTTCTCGTCGTGTTAAAGGACGGTCTCGGCGCATACGTATAGTACGTATATGTTGATACATGTCATAAGCAGCAGATGGCGTAGAGGATAGCGATCTGGCTAGGGTTGGTTCTTGTTGGAAATACGAAAACTCTTGATATGGGTAAATATCTTTGCATGAATAATCAGGCGTATCGTAAGAGAAATTATTTAATGGAGCGCAAAAGCTCTGGTCGTCTCCAAAGTCATAATCAAGTTTGTACCCTGCTCTTGGAAATTGAAATGGCAAGCTACTCGAGCTTTCAGCTTTAAGTAACCGTGTTGAACAAAACGAGATTGCTAGAATAAGAAAAAATTCTATATATTTGGTAGTAGTGCTCATATGGGCCAGTTATAAAAGATAATATTCTGTGTTATATTAGCTCATACTAAAAGTAAGCTCCGATTTTAAAGAATTGTCCCTTTTACTTGTAAAAAAGCCCGAATCGTCATGTTTTTGCTATGTTCTTAGGATCATACAATTAATAGCAGCAGTATATTTTGGTATACTAAAATCATGGTCTCATAGAATCAAGGGAGCACATTATGATTAATAAGCAATCACTTGAAAAAATAGTAAATGACGCTCGAGATAAGTTAATTAAAACGTACAATCCTCTTGCAATTTACATATTTGGTTCTTATGCCTGGGGCTGCCCAGATGGAGAAAGCAATCTTGACCTTCTTGTCGTAGTTGATACAGAAGTTAAAGATCGCTACCGAGCGTTTGTTGAAGGTCACCGTGCTCTTGTTGGGCTTCCAGTTCCTAAAGATATTTTGTTGCTAAGCCAAAAAGAGTTCGAGCAAGCATCAGAAAGGACCTCATCTTTACACTACAAAATTAAGCGACAAGGAAAGAAAATTTATGCAAGAGCATAAAGAATGGCTTGAGCACGCTGATAGGGACCTTAAAGCAGCACAAATTCTTCTATCATCGCAAGAAGCAGTCCTGCTACCTGCCTTATACCACATTTATATGCCCAATGAAGAATAACGGATATATAATGCATTACTAAAGAGTTCTTGAGAATCATATTTTTTCTTGAGCTCAAAGAACTCGTGTATCATGGGATACGCTTTTTTTAATTGCTTATGAGTAGCATAAAGCTGATAGGGAAGATAAAATGTACCATTACATGCAAGCACTGCATTAATTATATGGCGTGTCCAGCTTGCAATGGTATAAATATCTGACTGCTTAATCTTGTGATTAATATACAGCACAAGCGCAAAAGAGTCTGTTCGAGCATAAGGCAAAAATGATTTTTTATCGCGAGGAACATAACGAATCGTAACGTTTAAAAGATTAATATTATAACGCTTAATACTTTCTCTAAGCTTAGTAAGAAAAGCTTCTAACTTTTCTGTAGGCACAAAATACTCTTGAAGAATATTTGTTGATGTACCATCACCAAAATCGAGATCTTTTACTGAATATCTCATGGCATTGTTGCGTGAAATTATTTCAGGTTTTTCGATAAAGTTACTTTCTATAAAAAAACGTAATTTTTTAGCTATATCAAAATGTCGCAAAAGATTAAAGCCAACTTTTTGAACATTGCCATCATGTCTTGTGGGCTTAAGCTCATAACCTCCAGGTATATAGTCACCAGTTTTATAGTACGTTATTGCCAGTGTTTTGTTAAAGAGAGCATCTGGATCTACGGAAAGCCGGGCAGAATGTAATGCTACGCGAGGGTTATTTTTTATCCGCTTATGAAAAAACCTATAGTACTCATGGGTATCAATGGACGTTACTTTTTTATTGAGCATTATGTCATCGGTAAGCAATAAGGTAACCTCTACAATAATACCAAACAAGCCATAGCCACCAATAACCAAACGAAACAACTCAGTATTTTCTGACGTGCTTGCAGATACGATAGATCCATCTGCCAAGAGAATTTTAAGTTCTAGCACAGTGCTTATGAGTGATCCTCCAGTAATATCCTGGCCATGAACATTAACGCTTAGAGACCCACCGACCGTAAAGTCATTGTATGACTGCATAGCTTTAACAGATAGACCATGAGGACTAACATATTCCTGTAAACGCTTCCATGTTATACCCGGCTGCACCGTAATAGTTTTTCTCACCATATCGAGCGCGATAACGTTGTTCAAGCACTGCGTATCGATAATAATGCAATTCTTGCAAAGTGTTTGCCCACCTTGACTATATCGTTTACCGGCAATAGCAATTTTGTAGATATGCTGTTTTGCATAAGTAACAAGAGTTTGAAGATCTTTAAGACTTTTAGGTCGCACCACACCGGCAACACGTGTCTTGTTCAAGCGACTAATATCGTCAATATAAGCAGAAGCTACTAAATTCTTATTCGGGACAGTCAAAATAACAAGCACACCTATGAGCAGGAAAAGAAGTTTTTTCATAAGCTTAGCCTTCTGATTATTTCATGAGTACAGTGTAATTTGTTTGCTTGATGCTTTTATATAGTCAACTTTAACGTTATTTTATTGTTTTGTAAAAAGGGCTTTTACTATTTTATTTTTATTAATTGAAATTAATATTAATAGCCTTTGGCAGAACCATTGAGGGTACTTTCGTATAGATAACAGGAATTTTCTTTGTTGACAAAAAAAATAATAACATCAAAATTTTCTATGTACTTAACATGCGCTATCGGGACATAAACATGGCAAAATTTGCTATAATTACTTTTCGTTATTTTTTTCCATTAGCCTGTAGCTTAATCATTTCTGCACATCGGATGTGATAGTATGAATGAGCTTATATTTTTTATATACTGCATTACCGTAAGTGTTGCTGCACTTTGTGCTCTCGCTCTAGGCAAAGAAGCGCTTGTAGCACTCATAAGTATTGAATGGATTCTAGCCAATTTATTTGTTCTTAAACAAATTACGCTCTTCGGTCTTGCTGCAACTGCATCTGATGCTCTTGCCATTGGCGCTACGCTCTCGCTTAATCTTTTACAAGAATTTTATGGGCGCAAGATTGCTCAAAAAACAATTTGGATCAGCTTTTTTGGTATGGTTGTCTATGGAATATTTTCTTTGTTACAGCTTCTTTATATACCCAGTTCTGCTGACACAAGCAATATATATTATAGGGCGCTTATGTCACCCATGCCACGCATTATAATCGCTTCGCTTATTTCATATGTCATTACGCAACAATTAGAAGTGCTTATGTATGGATTTTTAAAATGGCGGCTTGGTACAGATTATTTTGTTATTCGTAATTACGTATCATTGAGCATTACGCAGCTTCTTGATACCATACTTTTTAGCTTCTTAGGACTCTATGGTATTGTCAGCAATCTTGGAGAAATTATTATTGTTAGTTATACTATTAAGCTTGTAACTATTGCACTAAGCACACCATTTCTCGCGCTTTCGAAAAAGCTTATAGCACCGACACGCGAACAGTTATAATATGCAGCCCTTTTTTTCTTTTGAACTACTTTACTCCTCAAAAAAATCTCGTGCACGTGTTGGTCGTATATATACGCCTCATGGGATAATAGATACGCCGAATTTTGTGCCCGTAGCAACAAATGCTACCATCAAAGCTGTTGATAATACCGTCGTTAATACACTCGACGTACAGCTTATGTTTTGCAATACCTATCACTTGCTTTTACATCCAGGACCTGATGTCATACAGCAAGCAGGCGGTTTACATACGTTTATGAATAGACCAGCCCCTATCATTACCGATTCGGGTGGTTTTCAGGTATTTAGCCTTACCTACGGCAGTGTGACAGAAGAACTCAAAAGTAAGGGTCAAAAAAAGCATGATGGCTCTGTTTTGAAAATTAGTGAAGAGGGAATCATCTTCCGTTCATATCGTGATGGCAGTCGTGTAGTACTTACACCAGAATCATCGGTGCAGGCACAAAAAGCTTTGGGTGCCGATATTATTATACCTCTCGATGAACTACCTCCTTATCATACGGATTATGCCACACTCAAAAAATCACTCGATCGAACACATCGCTGGGAAGAACGTTCACTTAACGAACATCTTAAAAATGCTCAAGAGCAAGCTATGTATGCTGTGATTCACGGTGGCGTTGATCCCCAATTGCGCACGATAAGTGTTGAATTTCTTACACGCTTACCCTTTGATGGTTTTGCTATTGGCGGTAGCTTGGGTAAAACGCGAGCAGAAATGGTCACTATGCTCATATCTCTCATGCCGTCTCTACCAGAAGACAAACCAAATCACTTGTTAGGTATTGGCGACCTGCCATCTCTGCATGATTGTATACCCTTAGGTATCGATACTTTCGATAGCTCATATCCAACAAAATGTGCACGTCATGGGCTTTTGTTTACCTCGCAGGGCATGATTAAAATTAACCGATCAGAAAACAAAACTATCTTTCGACCTGTAGATGAATCTTGTACGTGCATTACCTGCCAACAGTATACACGAGCCTACCTGCACCATCTCTTTAAAGCTCATGAAATAGTTGGACTCACGCTTGCAAGTATTCATAATCTTCATTTCATGGTAGCGCTTATGCGTGACTATCGGCTCAAGATTTTAGATGGTCAGCTATAACAAGTACTGTATAAAAAATTAGAGCGGTAACCCCCGAGCTCTTTTTATATCAAAAGCAGTGGCAAAAAGAATAAGCGATACCGTAAGGTAGACAGCATTAAGCGCAAAACTGATCAAGAACATAGGCCACTCAATATAACCGTTCGTAATAAAATTCCGTATCTCGCTAAAAACATAGCTGGCTGGCAAAAAGCGTGAAAATGTTATTGCCCACGCTGGCAATAGAGTTATCGGTGTGAAAATACCAAGAAAAGGCGCAAAGAGCCATGATAAGATTGACACGTATGAATATGCTTTTATACCCCAGAGCACCGTAAACGAGGCGCCTATAAATCCTAGTGTCCAACCAAACATAAGTGATAAAAGAGCACTTGGAACAAGTAATATACCAAGCGACCAGATAGAAACGCCGTATATAAGCTTTGCACCAATCATGCCAAAAACTACAGCTATAAACGACAGGATAACACTTGTACCCATGATGCCTACTACCCATTCCCCTAACGTAAGCGGTGATGAGACCAAATTTACCAAGTTATGCGCAATCAGCTCTTCAAAAATACTTAATCCTGAGATATATAGTGACCTGAGCACCACTTGCCAAATAACAATACCAGAAAGCATAATGAGCATCACGTTGGGCATTACGCTCGTGCTAGAAGATATCCACAAGCTTGTCAAACCCCACATAATAATATCGCGCAAGGGCCAATATAACAGCTCAATGAAACGACCATAGCCATTTATATAGAGCAAGAGATGACGCAGCATAACCGCCTTAATTCGATAGAATCGCATTATCACACTCGTGATTTGTGTAAAACTGTTAAGAAATAATCTTCAAGCGTTGGCTTCTCAATAGCGATTTGAGAGTACTCGATACCAATATGCGTAATTTCTTGCAAAAATTTCGCAATAGCCTGACTATCAACATGTACTTTTATGATAGCATCTTGTTGTGTATAGTGATAATTATGTTTGTTAAGATAAGCAAGAGCATGTTCTATACCAGCTACTATAATAAACTCAACAGTTGCTTGGCGAACACGAGCGGCAAGTTGAGCTGGAGTATCACTCGCAATAAGTTTGCCCTTATGCAAAACTAATACCCTATCACACGTTTCAGTAACTTCATCCATATTATGGGACGTAAGCAAAAACGAAACATTATGATTACGCCGTTGCTCGAGAATAAATTGACGAACTTCTAATGCGATATCAGGATCAAGGCTTGCTGTCGGCTCATCAAGTAATACAAGGCGTGGGTTTGCAAGAAATGCTTTTGCAAGCATAACCCGTGTAATCTGTCCAGCAGAAAGCTCAGAGAGCAATCTACTACGTAAATCCCACATGCCAAAATGCGTCAAAAACTTTTTTGTAGCGTCTAATCGTTGACGCCTAGATAGACCGTAGAGCCTACCGTAAACATCAAGATTTTGCTCAACGGTCAAAGTATTAGGCAGCTTTATATACGTGCTTGCAAAAGCAATGTGCTGTAGAGTTTCTGAACGATGTGTAAAAAAATTTTTACCAAAATAGCTTATACTCCCAGATGTAGGCTTAAGCGTACTTAAAAGCATTTGAATCGTTGTAGTCTTGCCTGCCCCGTTGGCACCGAGTATACCGACTATCTCTCCACGCTCAAGAGTAAATGAAAGGTTATCAACGGCAGTAAAACTTGTTTTACGCATACCTAAAAAACCCGAGCGTTGGGTAAATATTTTTGTTAAATGATCAACCACTAATACAGAATTAAGCCTCATCTTAAAAGTCCCGGATATAAGCCGTGCTATAACAAAATCTATGCTAGCTTTATACTAACATACTAATCAATACTATTTCTATTAATCAGCACCAAAAACGAGAATTCATATGAAGCATATCACTTCGCCGGATAATCCACAGGTAAAGCTTATTAATGAGCTTAAATTTTCCAAAGGTCGCACAAAGCATCAGCTTTTTATAGCTGAAGGGTTGCGTACGTGTATGACCTTTTTAAAAGCCCATTACGTGCTCTATCAACTCTATCTTACGCAAGAAGCATATCAGCACAATAAAAGTTTTTTAGCAGAGCATGAGCACTATATAACAATTGTTAGTCATGAGCTTATGAAAAAGTTAAGCACTGCTCATACACCCAGCGGTATTCTTGGTGTATTTCATATACCACTTTCACCATCACCTGAAGCGTTAGGGTCAGGTCTTGTACTTGCACAGGTAAGCGATCCGGGTAATATGGGGACACTAATTCGTACAGCAGCAGCTTGCGGCAGTTTATCAGTTGTTATAGTTGACGGTTGTGATCCCTGGAGCCCCAAAGTTGTCCAAGCAAGCGCGGGGAGTCATGCCTTTGTAAAAATATTTACTTTCAGCTGGGAAGAATTGGTTGCTCATAAGCACAACCTCAAGCTTTGTGCATTAGTAGTATCAGGAGGTAAAAGTCCCAAAGAACTTACTTTTGAAAACACACTTCTTGTTGTTGGAAGCGAGGCTCATGGCATACCTCATCAGTGGCTTGCTCAGTGTGATGAGTTCCTTACGCTTCCTATGCAAGGCGCTACCGAAAGCCTTAATGCTGCCATTGCTGGCTCTATTGCGCTGTATTATGCTTTCGTTAAGCTTTAATATACTAATTTACAATTTTGAAAATTAGTAATAAAATAATCTAGTTAGACACAAAAATAAAATTTCAGAAAGACCTGTATGGCGACTTCTCATAAACTCTCTCTTGCTTCTGCCATTCTTATTAATCTTAATATTATGCTTGGTGCAGGTATCTTTATAAATACCGTTTTGCTCGCCCAAAGTGCGGGTGCATTAGGTGCTGCCGCCTATGCTTTAGTTGGTGTACTCTTACTTCCTCTGATTTTTGCAATAGCTGATCTAGTCAAGCATCATCAGGGAGGAAATTTTTACGAATATGGCTCTACCATAAGCCCCTTTATTGGCTTTATAAGCACCTGGAGCTACTTTACAGCAAAGTTAGCTTCCTGCGCATTAGGTATTCACGTTTTTACATCACTTCTTAAGACTATATTTTCAGTGCTAGCGCCTATCCCCACACTGACGCTCGATTGTGGTATTATCTGTTTTTTTGTATTGCTCAATATGCTTAACTTACGTATTGGCAGATCAATTCAGTTTTCGTTTATGGCACTTAAACTTATCCCCATAATTTTTGCTATTATAAGTGGGCTCTATCTCTTCTCTGGTGCTCATTTTTCTACGGGGAAATTAAACTGGGCAGGTATGACCTCAAGCATTCCCTTTGTGCTCTATGCGTTTACGGGCTTTGAAGCAAGCTGCTCTCTAAGCAGGTCACTTAAAAATCCTGAACGTGACGGCCCTCGAGCTATACTTTATTCATATGCTCTTGGCTTGACTATTGCAATACTCTATCAGATTATGTTCTTTGGCAGCCTCGGATCGGAGCTCAGCTCACTGACAAGCTATCTTCAGGCTTTTCCTGCCCTTTTATCAAAACTTATGCCTACACAGAGCTATGGACGTTCTTGGCTTGAGGCATTTTTGCATATTGGCATAGCTTCGTCGTCATTGGGTGCTGCCTACGGCATTATGTACAGTAATGCTTGGAATCTCTTTACGCTTGCTCAATGCAAGCATGTTCTTGGTGCAGCTCAATTGACCAAGCTCAATAGACATAATATCCCCTATCTGTGTGTTTTAGTGGAAGGACTCTTTGCTATTGGCTATACACTTTTTGCTCAAGGTAACCAGATTCCGCTTCAACAGATTTCCTCATCAGGCATGACCATCACCTATACGTTGAGCGTTCTGGCTCTAGCTGCTTTGCGCTTTAAAAGTCTTAAAACCATACCAGTAAATTCAATACTTAGCATCGCAAGCTGCTTAGTTCTCATAGCAGCACTTATACGTAATATCAGCACGTTTGGAAGTATACCTATCGTGGTATTTCTTATGGTACTCACCCTGGGTTCAGCCATGTTTAGCACAACATCTTATCGTAGCTGTGCTTGTAAGGGCTAACTGCGTTTACGTGGTTGTACAACCAAAGCTGTAGCGTCACCCCGGCTTCTAGCAACTGGCTCTGGCAACAAGTCAGAGAAACTCACAACAATATTTGCCTTTTCTTTGGGGCTTTCAATAGGAGTAACCTCAATCTTAATATTTTGATCAAGGCGATTTAAAAAGCGAAAAAGTCTTTCTAAGGAAAACCCTGAAAGCCTACCTTGATAAAGAGCCGAGACCTTAGGTTGATCGATACCAAGAAGTTCTGCTGCGGCTTCCTGCGTAAGACCTTTTTGCTTAATTAAAAGGTTAATTTGTATAGCAAGTTTGACTTTGGCAAGTCTTTCTTCTGGATTTGGAACACCAAGATCGAAAAAAATATTTCCTGAGCTTGTTTCAGAATCTTAGTTTTCATTTTTGTAAACCCTCTCTAACGAATCTTAAGCGTCATAAGCGCAAGCAAGCACAGAATAAGCGAGATAATACCAAAGCGTACGGTAATTTTAGATTCTTGCCAACCCAATAGCTCAAAGTGGTGATGGACTGGAGCCATTTTAAAGATCCGTCTACCCCATTTTTTGTACGAGATAACCTGAATAATAACAGAAAGCGTTTCAACAACAAATAAACCACCTGAAAGAGCTAGCAACAATTCTTGCTTGGCCATAAGCGCCATAAGCGCTAAGCCACTGCCCAAGGCAAGCGACCCAACATCACCCATGAAAATCTGTGCTGGATAAGTGTTGTACCACAAGAAGCCAAGACATGCTCCTACTAATGTCGATCCAAGAATAGCGATCTCTGCCGTTCCAGCAAATGGCACATGAAGATACGAAGCAAAAGCATAATGACCTGCTACATAACATACTAATGAGAACATTGCAAAATTAGGGATAAGTGATGTGAGAGCCAAACCATCAAGACCATCCATAAGATTAACCGCATTACTTGTGGCTACCAAGAGAAAGATAGCCCAAGGAATAAAAAGTAACCCTAAATCTGGGGCATAATTCTTAAAAAATGGCAAGCACAGTTCAGTTGACGGCTGAGAACATACCATCCAAGCACTTATAACACACAGAGCACTCAACACTTGCGCTCGAAACTTCGTACGCTCAGAAATTCCTTTACGATAGCGTATCTTGGACCAGTCATCCCATAGGCCAATTAGTCCAAACAGCATAAGGCAGACAAGAAATATCCATACGTCCCCTACACGTAAGTTAGACCAAAGAAGCGTTGTAATGCTAATAACCATGAGAATAAACAAGCCACCCATAGTTGGCATACCATCTTTAACTTTATGTGAAGCAGGAGTATGCGGACGAGAGGCTGACCTAAAAAAAGCTTGAGATGTTGCGATAAACCAAGGGCCAAGCACAAATGATAAGACTAAGGCTGTTAATAACGATGCCATAGCCCGAAAACTCACATAATGAACGAGATTCAAACCGCTTATGTGATGTTTAAGATACAGCGCAAGATGATAGATCATGTAAAAGCCTATTTTAGTAACTGGTAGATATAACGAAAACCAAACAGTTATTTATAATACGCCAAATATTTGTCCCTTTCTATTATTTTCCTTTCCACTTGATCGCTATAAAAAAATAAATAGATGGTAACCCTACATCATCCCGCTTTTAAGCTGGTGCCGTTCAGTATCTATTCTTGGTTCGTAACGCCAGTATATATTGCTATCAATTGCTATTAAGGTAATCTGTAGTGGCGTGAATTATGTCCCATGTGAAAGAGTATCTTAAATTTTAAATTGGTATTAAGAATCGGGTACGTATAGTGGATAAGATGATTTCTGAAAAACTTGATACCTTTTTGATCGAATGGACGAATAATCACAATTTTTCTGGTGCTGTTCTTGTTTCCCGTAAAGGTACGATATATAATGACCCCTAGAAATCAGACACGTGTAATTGGAGAAATTGGGGAGTATAATGATGCAAAAAGATCATCACTATTACTGGGGTAAAGCATGGCAAGAATATACAAGAAACATGGAAGTTCATTTAAGAGTAAGGTAGCTCTAGAGGCCCTAAAAGAAAAGAAAACAGTTGCAGAATTATGCCAAGAGTATAGCATTTCAGCAAGTCAAATATTTGCATGGAAAAAGCAGCTGGAGGAAGAGAGCAATAAGATCTTTGAAGATAAGCGAGAAGTAGACCATAAAGCAGAAATAGATAGATTGCATCGTGTTATTGGACAATTAACTGCGGAACGTGATTTTTTAGGACATGTGCTCAAACGTTAAGTAGTGAAAAACGCAAAGAGATGATTGAGCACGGTAATGAAGCGATAGGTATAAAAAGAAAATGCGAACTTTTGGGTGTTGCGAGAAGCATGATGTATTATCAACCGAGGCCGTTAAAAAGTAACGATGCGACTATATTGAATGAGGTTAGAAGTATTTATCAAGAAACACCATTTTATGGCTATCGCCGTATTCTTGTTGCTCTGAGGCAAAGAGGCTTCGTTATCAATCACAAGAGGTTACAAGGATTGCTCGCTCTTGCAGGCATAAAAGCTGTTTATCCTACAAAGAAAACAACTATACGAGATCGGGGACACAAAGTATACCCCTATCTTCTACGTGAACTTAGCATTGATCGCCCTAATCAGGTATGGACCGTTGACATCACCTATATAAAGGTACGACTTGGCTTTGTTTATTTAGTGTGCTTGCTCGATGTCTTTAGCAGAAGAATTATGGGATGGAGCTTATCTACTTTTCTTGATACGCAATCATGTCTTGAAGCACTTGAAAACGCCTTGAAGCATGGCATACCGGAGATTATTAATAGCGACCAAGGATGCCAGTTTACCAGTACCTCTTGGATCGTACAATTAGAAGGAAACGGTATAAAGGTGAGCATGGATGGCAAGGGTCGCTGGGCTGATAATGCTCATGTCGAACGATTATGGCGTACTATAAAGTACGAAAACGTTTACCTGCACAGTTTTGATACTGTGGATCAGGCTCGAGTAGCTTTGCGGAGCTATGTTGATTTTTATAATCAAAAACGACCTCATCAGGCGCTTAACTATCACACGCCAAACCTCATTTTCGCTTTAAGAGTTGTGCCTACAAGACAACAGTTATTTGCACAATTTAAGTTACAAAACCAGTCTAACCCTTTGGAGGTTAACATGACTCCTAAATAAATCTATTTTCGTGTCTTAACGCAGGGGGTCACTATAATATTGCTTCATAAGGGCTACGGTTATGCCAATCAGGAAAAGGGCAAGCCGAATCAATTAGATACTACTTTTAGAATTGCATCAGTTACTAAAATGTTTACTGCAATTGCTATTCTAAAACAGCAAGAACAAGGCAACTTGCAGATAAACAATACGTTAAACATGTATATCTCCGATTATCCATAAAGCCAATTGCACTGACTGAATTGGTGGATTTAATAAAACATGAGGAACTGAAATGTCAACCCGGAGCAAAATTTAACTACAGCAATTCGAATTTTGTTCTCCTTGCTTATATTCTAGAAAAAGTTGCTGGAGTGAGCTACGCAGCATGTCTTCAAAAATATATCTTTGAGGCATTGGGAATGCAAAATAGCTATGTCGATGATGGCTCAAATAAACCTCATCAAGCCATAGGCTATACACTCGAATTAGATCAGTTTTCACCAACCGAGCCTTATGAAATGTCTTGGTCAGTTGGTGCTGGAAATGTGTGCTCTACAGTCGGAGATCTCTATCTATTTGATGAAGCGTTACACACTGGGAAATTGCTCAATGCTGAGTTAGTGAATCTTATGCGAACAGGTGTAATGCAAACTGGGGGGATGGAATACGCGAGAATTCATCATATGGTTATGGCCTGGTGCTTACTCCTGCTCCATACAGTAGAGACATGACATTGGGTCACGGGGGTGGCACTGGTGGTTTCACAGCTTATCTCATACATTTTTTATCAAATGATATAAGCCTCCTCGTACTTAGCAATCATGATAACTTTAACTCATTAGAGCAAGAATTTTTTGCCGGACTTGAAGCTGTCATCTTTAGTGATCATTTTAATACACGCGATCTTATTAGAATATAGTGATCCACTATCCACTCAAATCTTTCATACTTATTCGTAATTCCTGTTGATAAAGTAGTTTTATTCTTAAATTTATAAAAATAATATCAATTAGTAGAAATTATGTATTTTTTAAATTTTATAAATTATTTTATAAATTGTTTTAGCGCTTAAGTATACCCTTTTGACATAACGTATAAGTGCTTTAAACTGAATAATGTTTTCAAAGTGCGCATTATGCACAAAATATTTTTAACCTTACAACAATAAGGGTAAAAAATGACACATTACTCTTTGAAAAGTAACGTATATTACGTTGTACTAAGTGCGGTTATGCTCGCATCAGCATCTTCTAGTTTTATCTCATATGCTGGGTCACATGAAAAAGATGCCGGTATTTTGAGGCAAACAGTAGATCAAATTCATAGACTAACCCGCCAGATTATTACCTCCGGAAATGCTGCAACAGGCATTGAAGGCATGGTAAGTAATGGCAGAACCTTGTGCTCTGTGCTTGAGGTAAAAAGTTCCGATATTACCAAGACAGTCAAATTGCTTATGAAGTATCCTAACTTTGCAAAAGTTGCCCAAGGCGTGCTGAATCGAATTGAAAGGGACCGAACGCTAGCACCGCTTGTAGGCAAAGAGCTACTTCAAGCAACACGAGATGAACTTCCTTCAATAACCAAACATTATCATGAGAAATTCCTAAAGCTAGTTCCAAAACTGGCAAAGCTCAAGCTCAAGTACTTGAGACGAACCTGCGATGTTCTTAATGCTTTGTAACAAGTATTAAAGCTCATCGTTAATAATCTTAGCGTGATGCCTATACCAAACACGTATGGGCAAAATGGGTGCATCTATACCGCACTCATATATTCAACCTTCTAACCAAAGGAAAAACATGAAAAATAATCATGTCACATTCGTTACCTATTTCTCAATTGCAGCCTTATGTGTAGGCTTAGCTTTTTCGGACACATGCCTTCAAGCAGCGCATGCACAGAACAAAAAGCCGGTTGAACTCAAGGAGCCGACAAAAAAGCCTGTGCATAAGCCTCATTCAGAAGCTTCCATAAAGAAAGCAAATGAACTTTTACATAAGTTCAGAGATGATGCAAACTTTAAGTGGCCAAAGTTTGTTGACGAACTAACAAAAACACTAGCAGATCAGCCAAAATATGCCGAATTTTGCAAAGCACTAAAACAAACTCGCAACGCAAAATCACCTAAGACCGTAGGCGAGGCTCTAGCAAAATACAAAAGCATTTTGCCAAAAGAAAGCCAAGAACTCATTGACAAAATGGGAACGGGTCCATTAGCACTCCTTTTAATGAAGCGGCTTTCACAGTAGCGTTATACCCCTTATTTGGTGTATAATATATACGTAAAACGTAGCGTAATTGCTAACAAAAGGTAGTGCTTGGGTAGCCATGAAATTGCTTATAACACGGAGAAGCTTATATATAATTATAGGAAGCTTGATAGGCTTTTTTGGTTACTGCTTAGCACAAACCTATTGGTACAACCATCAAACCACGTCAGGTCTCCAAAAGCCTGACGTGGTTCAGCACGGGCCTTCCCTTACATGCTCCCTTCAGGCTACCACTCAGCCTATTCTTGCAGCTGTTATCCCTCTAACAGACATACCTACAACGGATACCTTTCAAATAAGCCAGAGCAACCAAGCTGCACCAAAAGACAATTACGATAAAGAAAAAAGAGGACTCGATCTTATGCGAGAGCTCTTTACCATCGAAACACCTGCCCGAAATTTCAAGAGTTATGCTGAAGAGATGTTAGAGTGCTTTAAAGATAACGAAAAATATCGGAATTTTTGTATAACTATTCATGAGATTAAAGATAGTAAAGATATCTTTACTATTGGCAGGGCCCTGGGGAAACACTTTGATTGTTTGCCTGAAGATATTAAAGATCTTTATAATAATACAAGCTATTTTCAGCTCTACCGCCGCACCAAAGCCCTCGTTGAGAGATAACGCAACTTATCACGTATAAATAGTATATTTTCTTTCTTGCTCTTGTTGAGGAGTTAGCAATGGCTTTACTATTTTGTTGTTGAACAAGACAACACTTCTTAAATTAGGCAAACTGTGAAGCTGAAAGGGGAATGTATTCAGCTGCCTGTTATGCGAAAGGTCTATCAGCTGAAGGTGCTCCAGCCTAGTAAATTCCATGGGTATACTGCCTAAGCTATTGCTCGCCAGATTAATTTTCTGAAGATTTACAAGATTTCCAATTTCTGCAGAAACGCTCATAATTCTATTATCTTTTGCGTCAAGCTCAATGAGACTTGTTAAGCCACGTATACTATCTGGCAACCCTACCAGTTTATTTCCTGAAATATCAAGCGATTTGAGATTGACTAAATTACTAATTTCCCGGCAAAGCTCTTTGAGCTTATTTCCCGAAATGTTAAGGTGTTGAAGGTTCACAAGACCTCTAATGTCAGGACAGATTATATTGAGTTTGTTAGCTTGAGCATGCAGCGTAACAAGATTAACTAGGTTACCTATTTGTGGACAAAGCTCTGTAAGCTTATTGCCAGCTATATCAAGCTCTTGTAAGTTAGTTAAGCTGCCAATTTCTGGACAAAGTGCACTAATACGATTACCCAATAGATCGAGTGACTCAAGCTGAAATAATGCTGCTACTTCGGCCGCAACACCACTAACTGTATTGTTTGACATGAAAAGCCTTTGAAGATTTGTCAAGCTGCCAATTTCTGGGGGAATCGTTTCAATCCTATTTGTTGTAAGATTAAGTTCACGTAATTTAGTTAAGTTTTTTATCAATGAGAATACATTCTTGAGTTTATTTCCCGAAGCATTAAGTACTTCTAGCTCGGTTAAATTTCCGATCTCTTCAGGAAGTTTCTCCAATTGATTGCGCGCAAGATCAAGCTTTTTTAGAGTAACCAACGCACCGATCTGACGGCACACTTCCCGAAGGTTGTTATCGGAAGCAATAAGCTCCTCAAGCTGACCAAGTTTCTCAATATAAGGCGTAAGACTAGGCAGAGCATTATTGGATACATCTAAACTTTGTACTTGTTCTATATCAGGAACATTGTGAATACCTAGTAAGCTCGTATAATTTGATCTAGCTAAATCAAGTTTACTTTTACCATTATCACCATCACGCTTAACGTCAAAGCGTTTGCCTTCACAAAGCTGTTGATCAATGGGACCTATATTGAGCTGAGCTGACTGTCCCGTTACCTGTTTAAAATTCTTGATAGTCTCTCGAATAAACGCTGTATTAATTTCATCATCATTATGAGGTTCAGTAATGGGTTCAGTAAGCCGATATTTAAATTGAGAATTTAAGATACTGTATTTTTCAATAATTGCTATGTTTATGGCAAGTGATTGCAAGCTAAGCTTTTGAGCAGCATAGAGTAAGCCTTCAATGACCTCAATATGTGAAGGCTCGTACGCGTCTCCAGGAAGAATTTCCCTAAGCTCTTGGTACGCTTGAATCACCGTTTTGTTTCGAAGATTTAGAGCAAGTTCAAAGAGATGATTAAGATGTTTTTTGATATATTCTTTATCTTGATTACGCCTCCAGTAAATAGATCCTGTCTAATCTGCCCCCATGCTTCTTGTGCTTTCAATAAGGTTTGCGAGAGGGGAAGAACTTCTTTCGGCACCTTAATCACTTCATCATTAGCTGTTTCAATGAACACTGGAGCGCTAGGCTTTGACGAATCCTCAAGTTCCTGGTCATTTGCGAACATGTCTTCAAACTGCTTTCGGGTACGCGCGGTGTTAGGACTATCCATTCCGCCCATACTACAAAAATAGGTTGCGATGCCTAATAATACGAGCTTCGTATAACTTGTCATGCACTTCCCTTCCTCATAACACGAAACTCAATCAGAGCTGCTCAAGTCGTAATCTTGAATTCGCTTGTGATTGATAAAAAGAAGTATACATAAGCCGTACTATATTCCGCTAGGGATCATAGGATCTTTTGAAGGCTTGTGCTCATATCGCCATTCGCCATTGATTTTTATTATCTTTTTGAATAAACTGTAATGTAGTTACGCTTTGCTTTATCACTCATTTTCAGGTTTTTTATTAATAGCTATGAGTTCTCACGTTTGGCAAGATTTTGATGTTATTGTTGTCGGTGGTGGACATGCAGGAATAGAAGCAGCCTACGCTGCCGCACGCATGGGCTCACGAACACTTATGATTACCCTGAATGTTGATCGTATAGGTCATATGCCCTGTAACCCGGCCGTAGGCGGAATAGGCAAAGGTCATATCGTCTTTGAGATTAGCACACTGGGGGGGCTTATGCCTCAACTCTGTACTAAAACCTATTTACAAGCACGTATGCTTAATACGCGTAAGGGACCAGCAGTTCAAGGACTCCGACTTCAGATAGACAAGCACGCCTATAATAAAATCAGCAAACAAGTATTAGAAAAAACTCCCAACTTGACGCTCAGCATGGGCATGGTTGATGAGGTTATTCTTGATGAGCACAAGAGAGTTCGTGGAGTTCGGACACGTGAAGGAGCACGTTATAATGCTTCAACCGTTATTTTAACAACAGGTACATTTCTTAACGGTCTTATTCATGTAGGACAAACCAATTACGCTGCAGGCCGACAGGGCGAAGAAGCAGTTTCGAGCCTTTCCGGGTTCCTCAAAAGCCTTGGCTTGAGCATGGGACGCCTTAAAACAGGCACACCACCCCGCTTATTACGATCAAGTCTCGATTTTTCAAAAATGGAAGAGCAAGGTTCAGATGAGCTTGAGTATCTTTTTGAGTTCTATCCCCATAAAGTAGAGCACAAGATGGCCTGCTATATAACACATACGACGCAAGAAACTCATGATGTTATCAAAAAAAACTTTAATCTATCGCCTATATTTACGGGGCACATCAAGGGCACGCCACCACGCTATTGCCCATCAATCGAAGATAAGATTTCACGCTTTCCTGATAAAACGAGCCATCACGTTTTTGTTGAACCTGAAAGCGCAAGTAGTGAAGAGATCTATCCAAACGGGCTCTCAACATCACTACCACTTGAAGCACAGCGTGAATTTATACAGACAATTCCCGGCTTTGAGAGTGCACAAATCGTCAGACCTGGCTACGCCGTGGAGTATGATTTTATAGCACCAAACCAGTTACACCCTACCCTTGAGCTCAAAGCCATTTCAGGTTTATTTCTTGCTGGACAGATTAATGGTACAACCGGTTACGAAGAAGCTGCCGGCCAGGGTATTATAGCTGGTATTAATGCCCATCTTAAGCACACAGGCAAAGAACCTTTTATTATAGATCGAACCCAAGGGTATATTGGTATTATGATAGACGATCTGGTCAGCCTCGGTGTCGATGAGCCATACCGTATGTTTACATCACGAGCAGAACGACGTCTGCTTCTGCGTCAAGATAACGTATTTAGCAGACTTGGCGAACGTGCTTACACGTTAGGTCTTATAAACGAGCAATGCTATAACGATATACAACAAGAAAAAAAGCTTATAGAGGAACTTGCAGCAAAACTTAAAAGTGGCAAAGAGGGCGTTGAGCTCATGCGCCTGCTCTCACAGGGTGATATCGGTACCGTCAAACACAAGATTATTAACGCAAGCACTACAAGATTATCAGAGCGAGCTCTTGCATCGATTCATGCAGAACTTCTCTATGGACCATACCTTAAGCGAGAAGAACGTGAAGTCGAAAAATTGCAGCATTATCAATCGTTGGTAATACCGATAGACTTTGATTATACTGGAATGCCAGGGTTATCAATTGAGTTACAGCAAAAACTCATGAAGTACCGACCAACTACTATTGCGCAAGCATCGCTTATTCAAGGCATGACACCTGCAGCACTCTCGTTATTGATATTCAAAGTGCGTGAATATCTTAATGAGAAAGAAGCAGTCACGTGCGGCCTTAATGACGTTATAGATAGTTAGACTAAATTCACCTCCCTTGGGGGAATTAACTCATGATATCTTGCAAAAGCTTCGCTACTTTTAGCTTATTTGTCACCTGCCTATCTTGTAACACATATAGTATTGAGCAACTGCAACCAAGCAAGCGACAATCACCTGGTTACGCTCTACTTGAAGCTGTCGAAAATGATGACACATTAGAGGCTGAGAGCTTACTTAATCAAGGTGCAAACGTTAATGTTATGAACGAAGCTGGCGTAGCCCCATTAACTATCGCTGTATTGACGCTCACATGGCCCAAAGGCCATGGGTTCTTGCTGCACAGGGTGACCCATGTCATTGCCAGCAGAGAGAGTAAACTGCTCTTGACTAGGCTCCAATTTTACTAACCGTCACACCTCACGCAGGTATAAGCATTCATCCCCAGACTCGGATAAGCCAATGGGGTTTTCCGCTTAGCTTAATAAACTATTTTCGTCTACCCTTACAAATTCTCTTGCTTTAGCACGCATTCTTGGTAATATAACCACGGAATAAACAGACTACCATACAAGCGAACATGCTTGAGCTTTAATAGATTATTGTGCTTTCACAAACCCATTACTTGAGTAAGGGCAGGAGAAAGCGTAAACGTGGTTAAAGAAATTTAAAGATGAAAAAATTTTTGCTGCTCTCGCTAACATTAATGTGCTTTCAAGATAGTATAGGTGCAAATGAAGTCCCACCCAAGAAAACACTTGTGTTAATAATAGCTTCAGATGGTGTGCCAGCCTATCTCGAACTCCAAAGGGTATGGAAATCCTACATGCATAGAGATCCGGAACACTTTGAAGTTTATTTTATTAGAGGGGATCCAAATTTATCCAAAGATTACGAGATCAGCAACGATACCATTACTATTAAAGCAGCAGAAAATTATAGCCCCGGAATCGCCAATAAGACAGTTTTATCTATGGAAGCAATACAGCCGAGGCTGAAAGAATTCGATTATGTCATTCGAACAAATTTGTCCTCATTTTATTACTTCCCTAACTTGTTAAAATTTCTTAATAAGCTCCCAAAACAAAAATGCTACTGTGCGATTTCTATGTATATCCCCGAGAGCGCGTGTCCAAAGTTTGGCAGGATTTATTTTGGTTCAGGGGCGGGGATTATAGTATCACCTGATTTAGTTGAAATGATGGTAAAAGAAAAAGAAGATATCTTTCTATATAGTTCTGATTTACCTGATGATGTTCTGATTGGTTTATTTTTCCAGAAAAGAAATATACCTATTATTAATGCAGAGCGTGTGGATTTTTTTACACGTGAAGAGTACGAAAGTAAAAAAGATGCGATACCGGCACATGCCTATCATTTTCGAGCTAAGGCTCTATACGATCTACGTAGACCAGAGCATGAGTATCAAAATGAACTGTATATACTGAAACAATTATTAAATAAATATTATTCTATATATTTGGATTAGGGCAAAATTACCCTCAAGAAATTAGGGACAGACATCACGAAGTTTAATCCCACTAAACGTTTCCAGCACGTTTTGCACCTGTGTGCTCATATGGCCTAACGGTTGACTGCTTTCTTTCTGTTATTGCTGCCCTTGACCGTCGTAGCCCTCGGCGAAGTTGGCTTAGTTCGTGCGATTGACCTGAATCGCCATATCAACTATTGACAAATGTAATTAATTATTTATATGATTATAATAATTGCATAATATAATTAAATTGAGTTGTTAAATTAGTTTGAATTAACGAGGCGATGTATGAGATTAACTTATTTCTGCTATATTTTGACCTTTATTGTAACGGGAATAGCATGTGCTAATGGTAGTTGGAATCAGATATCATTGCCTCACACGTATATCTATCCCTGCAAAAATCCACCTTGTGGCAACTTGAGTACACATGTTTATTCGACACGCTTTCCCACCGAGGGTAAATCTTGGTTTCCTGAACCAGATTGTTCAGGTGAATATAGAATGACGAGTAAGCGTTGGATAAGTGATAAGCTTTACAACGTAAAGGGTATCTCCTTCAAGGGATTGGTTTATAAGAATGTTCTTGGCAAACGTGAGAATGAATTTGCGCTATTTTTCCATGAAAAACGATGTTATAATGGCGGTGGAGAATATGGTTGGGTATTTCCGGAGAACAGTTATACAGGATTTTTTTATTTGTGTGGTGACTGTAACCAACCAACACAAAAATGGTGCCAATGGCCAGGTGATCCTAATAGCGAAAGTACCTGCAAAGCTATGGGTGACTGTTTCAAAGTAGAAGAGGCCTTAAAGAACCCAGCTATATATCGTTATTGGAATATCAAAGTCCTGGAGAACGGTAATTTTCTCATCGAATTACTAGATCCGGTTACCTATGACTATATGAGTTGCACCATTCAAAAACCTGATTGGTTGGCAAACATGTGCGGACGGAAAGGCTACATAACAGTCAATGCTCAAAAAGGAGCGGAGACAACAGTTAATCCACCACCTTATATGCATGTAGATGAGGTAAAAATCTGGCAATAATTCTGCTATATCAAATAGAGCAATCTTTGACACATTTATATATTTAATTATGCTAGTAATTATGCTATAAAATTTCTTATATTTCTTATTTTGCATAAGTTTCAAGTGTACATAATTCTTCCGTTTCATATTCCACCCTTTCTTATTTTTACGCTCTCTCTTATAGCAGGAATACTCTGGCAAGCTTTTAACAGCCTGCTTATACTACCGCTCATAGTTGGTGTAGCAGTTGCTCTGGCAATCAGTGGCTTAATAAGTAGTCGTGAACTATTTGCCCAGGTTTATCGGCTTGCATGCTTGGCTCTCTTATTCTTTTTTGCAGGAGCTTTGCGTTATTATCAGCAAGTGAGCTCTTATAAAGAGCTCACGCAGCAACTAAACCTCTGTAAAGCAGATATACAAGCTACGCTTGAAGATGCTGAAAAAACAAGTAACAGACAACAACCATATGCCCATACTCTTAAAATTAATCGACTAACTATAAAGGGGCATAACAGTCAAAACGCTCAGGGGAAGTTAATTAAACTGTACACGCCGATGCCCTTGAGCGCTAACGTAGGCGATACTCTTGAAGTAAAAGACATATTTTTTAGGCCAAGTACCAACGCCTCATATCAAAAGTATCTTTTTAAGGAAGGTTATGCCGCAACAGTTTTTATGAAAAATCCACGCTATAGCGTGCTTAAACGAGGACAATCATTGAGGGAGTTAATCAAGAGATGGCTCTCCTTTCATCGCATGCATGTAGCAGAAAGCTTAAAAAACAAAATGTCAGCTCAAACGTACACGTTATTTTGCCCGTTATTTTTGGGTAAAAAGCCTGACTCTCTTAATAATATGAGTAGCATGAGAAAATACTTTCAAGCGTGGGGCATAACACATTATCTTGCACGATCGGGACTACATGTGGTCATCTTTGCACTTATATGTGGAATAATTATGAGCTATATACCCTGCCATTTTAGTATAAAGCAACTTCTTATCATAGCTCTTACGGCAATATATTCACTTTTATCATGGTCAAGTGTGTCATTTATCCGCGCTTTGCTTACCTATGCTCTCTATAAGACTTGTATGTTGCTTAACATCGCCATTCATCCATTACATGTTTTGTGCCTGGCATGTTGCTGCATACTTCTGACTAACCCCCTTCAACTTTTCTTTCTCGACTTCCAGTTAAGTTTTGTTCTTACTTTTGGACTTGCATGGCTTAATCATACTAAGCGCTAGGCTTGTTTTATTTTTTCAGTTATACTATAATCGCAACAAATTCTTATCGCATATCTTGTTGCATATACTGTTGCGCTTATACCTAATTCTTAGCACCGAGCAACAAGCACATACAAAAATAATCTTATGTAAGCTGTATTTTTCAGTTGCGTAATGGTAAGCTTAAACACCATGACAGTTATCAAAAGCAACACCCTAACTCAAATTGTAAAAATGGATAAAAAAGAATTCAAGCAAAAGCTGCTCAATGAGCTCTATGCACCCTATCGTCATTGTCCGAATTGCCTAGTCGACACTCTGGCGTGCACACAGCTTGTAACAGGCGAAGGCAATGCTGATGCCGAGGTTATGTTCATAGGAGAAGCCCCTGGTAAAGATGAAGATGAACAAGGTAGACCCTTTGTTGGCCGCTCTGGCAAGCTTCTTACTGAGCTTCTTAAGAACGCTCATCTCGATAGGAAAGATGTATTCATTACTAACCTTGTTAAATGTCGGCCTCCGGAGAATAGAACACCGACACCAAGTGAAGTAAAGGCCTATAAACCGCTGCTTTTAGATGAAATTAAGATTGTGCGACCCAAGATTATATGCACCCTAGGCTCATCAGCGCTTCAGGGATTACTAGAACGCCCCATTTCTATAACTCAAGTACGAGGCAAGCCTCTTGATTATCACGGTATACTGCTTATTCCCACGTATCACCCTGCTTATGTGCTACGTAACCGACCCGCTGAGAAAGACTTTCAGCACGATCTTTTGACGATAACTCACCACCTAAAAAAAATATAAGTTTGTATTTAAAAAGACAAAATCCCTCATTGAAACAAAAACAAAAAGTTTAAACGTGCAAAATGTGGATAACTGGTGGATAACTGGTGGAAACGATGTGGAAAACTCAAAAAACGTCAAGCTCTTTTTTTTAGCATTGATCGATGCTATCGATTTTCTCAAGATTAAACATGTCGAGAATAAGCTGATAGCGCTAGATTACAGCACGTCAAAAAAGTTATCCACAAATTATCCACCAGTTATCCACCAGTTATCCACAAATGAACAAAGGTCGACTGAATCGATATATTGAGTGCGTTTTAGACCAGTTATCCACAAAAAAGTGCCTCACCTACTACTACTATACCTATCGGTATTAATAATAAAGTAATAGTAGGTGTTTACACAGACTGAAACCTTTTTTGGGACTATCAACTTTTACGATTACCCAAAAGGTGTATACTCCGGCTTTCAATCTGCTCATTTTTTTGTTATGCTATCTAAGCGTGCTGGTGTAAATGATTCTTAATTTTGCTAGGAAAAGTTGTGAAACTGTCGAATGTCATAGAAGAACTCGTTGAAGAGAAAGGCCTGGATCGTGCTGTATTAAGCACCATCATGTGCGAAGGCATGCTTGCTGCTTATGAAAAAAGATATCCCACTATAACGTTTGCAGTGCATTACAACAAAAAAACCGATGAAATTGAGACTTTCGCTGTAAAAAGTGTAGTAAGCAGCGTAACTGATGAAGACAAAGAAGTCAGCCTGCGTAAGGCTCGCTCGATAAAAGAAGATGTCCAGCTTGGCGATAGCATCGAGGTTCCTTTTGAGGGGCCCATCGGTCGTATCGAGATCTTAAAAGCAAAACAGATCATTGCCCAAAAGATCCGTAGCATTGAAGCTGCAGCTATCTACAACGAATTTAAACCTCAAGAAGGCGAAATTGTTCAAGGTGTTATACACAAATGCGAACGTATGGGAGTTACCGTAAAAATTGGTGATACCCTTGCATTTTTGCCAAAGTCGCTTACTATACCTGGTGATAAGTGCACGGTAGGATATACTATTCGAGCTCTGCTTAAAGAAGTTTTACCTGAACCACGTAACGAAAATCAACTCATTCTTGATCGAGTGTCCCCCGAATTCTTGGCAAAGCTTTTTAAGCTTGAGATCCCGGAAATTTACGAGAAAATCGTCGAAATCAATAAAGTTGTCCGTATGGCTGGATATAAATCAAAAGTTTTGGTAGTATCACACGGTAAGAACATTGATCCTGTAGGAGCCTGCGTTGGCATTGGAGGTACCCGAATCCAGCCAATTCTTGGTGAATTAGGTGGTGAAAAAATTGATATTATTAGATTTAGCAGCTCAATTGAAGAATTAGTAAGAGATGCTTTAAAACCCGCAAAGATTAATCGTGTTGAAATGATCGATAACAAAAACGTAGAAGTCTGGCTTGATGAAGATCAACGATCATTTGCCATAGGTAAAATGGGTCAAAATATAGCACTTGCTTGTCAGTTAACAGGGCTTAACATTCATTTGATGAAACATGAGCCACTCGATCTAATAGAAGAAGTAGAAGAATCAGGAGAGCTCCAGCAGCCTCATAACGAACAAATTTAATGAGCTATTAATGAGCTATTGCTACAAAGCACGAATGGCATAACGTACATGACAATGCGCGTATACGAATTTTCTAAAAAATATGGGCTTCCCACGAAAGAGCTTGTCAAACTACTTCAAGAAGGTGGCTTTGATATTGCAAGTCATATGTCTGTGCTCTCACCAGATGCTCAAACATTTCTTGAAAAAAAGCTGAACAGCAATCAGCCTAGCACTCCTCATATAAGCACAGCTCAAGAGCCTGCTCCCGTCACAGCAACTCCATCACAGCCGTCTTCACGCTCTCCTGAGGCATCACGGTCCCAAGCTAAGCCTTTAGAGCCTGTGGCTATGCCGCTTGAACCCATGACCATAGCCGACCTTGCAGCACACGTAAGTAAGCCTGTTAGCGAAATCATTCTGATGCTTCTTCGCCAAGGTTTTGCTGCCAATAAAAATCAGGTAGTATCAGAAAAAATTGTTAGCCAAATAGCCCAGCATTACGGTATTAAAACGAGTGAACCTGCTGTGAAAAAAGCATTGAGCCATCATACTCATGCACAAATAGAGCAAGGAGCTCGAGAATCGCGACTTCCTATTGTTGTAGTTATCGGCCATGTTGATCATGGTAAAACAACACTTCTTGATTTTATTCGAAAAACGCGCGTAGCAGCTAAAGAAAAAGGTGGCATAACACAGCACTTGGGTGCTTATGAAGCCTATACACCTCACGGTAATCTTGTGTTTCTCGATACGCCAGGCCATGAAGCATTCTCTCGTATGCGAGAGCGTGGCATACGAGTAGCTGATATAGCTATTCTTGTTGTTGCCGCCGATGATGGCATTATGCCACAAACAATAGAAGCTATTAAACATGCAAAAGCAGTTGGACTACCGATTATTGTTGCTATCAATAAAATTGACAAGGCCACAGCGCAGCAAATTGAAGCAGTAAAGCGAGGTTTAGTACAATACGATCTTGTACCTGAAGAATGGGGTGGTCAAACCGTTGTTGTTCCTATTTCTGCTAAACTTGGCCAAGGTGTTAACGAACTGCTTGATCTTATTATTTTGCAGTCACAGCTTATGGAATTAACTGCTCACACTGAAGTATTAGCTCGTGGCTACGTTCTTGAATCACGCATGGAGAAAGGGCGAGGGTCAGTAGCTACCGTTATACTACATGATGGTATTTTGCATGTTGGAGATTATTTTAGAGCTGGGGATATGTATGGGCGTGTGAGCTCTCTAACTGATTATATGGGCAAGCGTATCGATGCAGCCTACCCTTCAAAGCCCGTACAAGTTTCGGGATTTACGCAATTACCACCTGCTGGCGATCCTTTTGAAATTATCCCTCAAGAAGAGCTTAAGCGAGAACGTACTCGTGAGCAAAAGCCTGCTCTTGCTCGACAAGTACTTCATGAGAATGCTCTTAATCTTGTTATAAAAACTGATACGATCTCATCACAAGAAGCCTTGTTAGAGGCAATTGGCAAAATGGGTGGCAAGGCTTTTAAGGAGCTGTATGTTGTTCATGCCGCCGTCGGGATGGTAACCGAAGGTGATGTTATTTTAGCACATGATACCAAGTCCCTTATTTATACGCTGCATAGTAAAGTTGAGCCAACAGCAGCCGCATTAGCTCAAAAGCTGGGCGTTAGCACCAAAACATTTGGCGTTATCTATCAGCTTCTTGATGATCTTGCTTTTCTTGTTGAACAAGGAAAACCAGCTAAAAAAGTTACTAAAAAAACTGGTGAGGCGGTTGTTGTTAAAGTATTCGTTATCAAAAATTTGGGTACTATTGCAGGGGCTCACGTTAAATCTGGGCGATGCTCTCGAGATGGTAAAGTAACAGTTTGGCGGGGTAAATATAAAATAGGTGAAGGACCTATTAAAAGTCTTCAGCGAGAAAAAAAATCTGTCAAAGAGGTTCATGCAGGTTTTGAGTGTGCCTTTCTTATTGAAGGATTCGACGATTGGCAAGTTGATGATCGTGTAGAGTGTTATCTTGAAGTAGCTGAGACACCATAGGAAAGCATTTTTATGGGTGATTCTGAGAGCATCATAGTTCTAGCCAGCTTTGGTGGCTTAGTAGGTGCTGGAGCTCTTGTACCAATCTGTGCTCGTCTAGCACATAGGCTTAATATCCTGGATATACCTGACGGATATCTTAAAAGACATACACGAGCAGTTCCCTATTTGGGAGGCATTGCTGTTCATGGCGCTTTCACATTTTCACTAATACTTCTCGTTTGCAGTAGAACTCTCTCTCTCTCGCAAAATCTTTGTACGCTCTGGTACTATGCGACAGCGTTACTTCTTCTCGGTCTTATTGACGATCTATACGTTTTAAAACCTTATCAAAAATTTTTAGGCCAGGTAATCGCAACGGTAAGTTTTTTGATGAGCCAAACAGGGATAGCTCAGAGTGGTATCGTTCTGCTTGTGCTTTTTTGGATGGTATCACTTATAAATGCCTATAACTTAGTTGACGTTATGGATGGTCTTGCAACAGCTTTAGCTGCATGTAATGCTTTCTATCTTCTTATTGGTGCCCTTCTATTTAACAATGTTCCATTAGCTATTGTGCTTGCTGCTTTTATTGGGGCATTAATGGGGTTTCTATGGTTTAATTATCCGCCGGCCTGTATACATCTTGGCGATGCTGGATCGTTATATATAGGAGGACTGTTAGCCGGTATATCAATAAGTATTCCATGGGCTACGTATACGAGCTATGGCTACGCTGCACCTTCATATATAGCCTTGATTCCTTTTCTTGAAGTAGGGACACTTGTACTCATACGCTTCTATAAAGATATTCCCTTTTATTACGGTAGTCCCGACCACTTTTCTATATATTTGCAGCAGAATGGCTGGTCTAAATCTTCTATCGTGCTCTATACTATAGGCGCAACAGCTATCTTAGGCTTGTATGCTCTTTTGCTAGCTATTAAAAGCATTACATTTGCATATAGCGTGGTACACCTACTGTTCTTCATACTACTCTGGTATGGTTTGCTTGGCGGTGTTGCTGTATGTAAAGATAAAAAGGCATAAGTGGGTAGTTGCTTTTTGAGGAACATTGCCTTTAAAGCAACAATAATGTCCTATATTTGATAATACGGCGAATTCTTTTTCTTGTTGTTGCCCTTTTAGCTCTCGTAATACGATTGTTTTTTTTTGCTTATGCGGCGAAGCTAAAGAGGCTTCATTATGAAGGTGGTTTAAAAAATACCCTAACCTTCTTACTCCTTTACGTGGTACGCAAAGGTAGTATTGGTTACGAAGCACTGCTTTTAAGAAAGTAATAGTTAAAGGTTCAAGGAGGCGTTACCAAGAATCTTTAACTATTGCTGTCTTGATAGATAGCTCCCGGAATTTGTTACGAGGCGGATACAATAGTGATACCAGTCTGGTTAATGATTGTTATGGTAGTATGTTTTAGCAATAGCTGGGGATATCCACGATTGCTTAAGCTTAATCCTAACTCACTTTTTCTTTCTGTAAACCAGCTTATCCCTTGTTCAAAAGAATATCGATTGCTTAATGAGAGAAAATATTTTCGTTATCTTGCATTCCCCCTTGATAGAGAAGTTATTTTAGACGATAGATCTCCCGCTGATATTGAGGGTGTTTTCCCCGAAACATTTATAATAAGCTTAGAAAATGCACAAGTTTTCGGAAACCAGGGCTATATATTACTGGAGGAACATAGAAAGAAAAAATTCTTTCTTGACACAATATGGGATTGGGAAGATCTCACTAAACCCCTCTTTAGCAGAGATCTAGCTTTACCAGTCGCTAAAAAAATTAAGGGTAGTGTAGCTGTGATAGCGCAATCGGGGTCAGGAAATTATTATCACTGGATGACAGAGATCCTACCACGCGTTGCTCTACTTGAGCAAGAAAATATAAGCTATGACTATATTTACGTACCGGAGCTTAAGTATACGTTTCAAAAAGATAGTCTGTATGCTTTGGGAATAACTACGGATCAAATACTAGAAGGAAACGACGAAACGTGTATTGAGCCCGATCTCTTAATTATTCCCTCTGTTCCCTCTTTTTCGACGGTGTCACCCTATTGGGTTATTAAGTTTTTAAGGGATTCTTTTTTGAATAATCATGTCAATACGCAAATCAATACGCAAAAGTGCTCTAATTTTAATAAAATTTTTATCTCCCGGAAAAACGCGCCATTAAGAAAAATTGCTAACGAACTTACGTTCGTCAATCTTTTAAAAGATACTTATGGTATTCAGCCAATTATACTTGAAGATTACTCGATACAAGAACAAGCTCAGATTTTTGCTCATGCGGATTTAATTATTGCAGCTCATGGGGCAGGACTTACCAATCTACTATTTGCTCGTCCTGGGACTATGGTTATTGAAATCTTTCAATATCACTTGGATGAGACATTTTGGACCATAAGCCAACAATTAGGTCTCAGACACTTTTGCGTTCTTAGTATAGCTACAGAGGACATACAAAAGCTTCGCGATCCATTATTTGCCAATAACGAAGGGCGATATGCAAGTACAGAGCTTGACCTTCCAAGAATCGAGACTGAGCTTGATAGGCTTATGACACTATATAGTTCGCTATTTTCTGCTAGTCAATTAGAAGTACTGCAGTACTAGTGTAGTACTAGTTCTGTCAAGATGTGCTTGCCTTTTCGTGCTCATATTAAGCTAATATTAAGCTACATGAAGAAGCACACGTGTTCTCTCTGATAGAAGACTTTTAAGCGTCGCTAGGTTACGCTGGTCATAACGCATAGCCTCTTCATGTGTTGTACCTTTTGGTGTTTCTAAAATCTTGGGTATGGTAAAAAATCGTGAGTCGTTCATAATAAGCCGAAATGCCTCAAGGCCAATAAAACCATGACCAATGGTCTCATGGCGATCGAGATGTGATCCTTGAGCTTTTTTCGAGTCATTCATGTGTATAACTTTTAGGTGCTGTAAGCCAAGTATACGATCAAAATCGTGCCATAGCTGCTCATAAGAATCAGGCGTGCTGAAATTATAGCCTGCAGCAAAGCCATGGCAGGTATCAAAGCAAAACCCTATACGTTCTTTGTGTTCAATTTTTTCACGAATTAAAGCAAGTTGCTCAAACCGATCCCCAATCGTGCTTCCCTGACCTGCCATATTTTCAAATACCAAGAGTGTTGTGTTTTTGATTGCTGCAAGTATCACGTTAACACTATCGGCAATCCGCGCTATACAATCAGATGGTGAAGATGTCAGGCGTGCTCCCGGGTGTATAACTAAATATGGTATGCCCAATTGGTCGCAGCGTTGTAATTCTTGTCCAACAGCGTAAGCTGACTTAGCACGTGTTTCAGCGTTTGGGCTGCCTAAGTTAAGAAGATAGCTTGCGTGTGCAACAATACTTTCGATAGTTGAACGTTCTGCAGTTTGTCTAAATTGTTCTATTTGACGTTCGGTAAGCTCTCGCATGGACCACTGTCTGTTACTATGGGTAAACATTTGAATAGCGGTGCAATCAAGTTGCTCACCCTCTATAAGAGCATTTTCAAGGCCACCTTGAATTGACATATGTGCACCAATAAGTAACTGTGATTTTTTATATTTCATGAAATAATACCCTTCTAGAAACAAGCTGAAAAAATAACTGTCTTGTGCATCTAACATAAGTATTTGAAGATACTCTTGAAGATACTCAATGATGTGTTAATTGACAAATTAAACAAAAACATTAACTTTAAAATGATCCAGATCATCCCAGGGTACGTGCATTGAGGAGAATTTATGATTAGGCGTATGTCACTGTGGCTATTCACGGTGACTTGTGGAGTTTTTTTAGCAAGCTCATTGCGTGCTCAAACATCAGACAAGAATCAACGTCTTTCAGTAACCGAAGAGGAAATTAAACCTCCTTTTACTACTGATGAGACAGCTCTGAGTCTAACGAAAGATCCTATTAAGAAGATGCCACTTTCAGGCGTTTTGGGAGATAGCTGCTGGGAGTTTTATACGAAATTGCGCATTGATGGGCTTTATGCCAATAATCTTAAATTTTTAAATCATGAAAATAACATAAAATCGCCCATTCTTGACCGCATACTTATACCCGGTCGTCACACTCTTGATTTTAATTTTCAGTATATTTACGGTCGGGCGTCGCATCGATGCGATGTTCTTGTCTTTAAGAGTACAATACGTAACAAAGCTAATTGGGGAGCACCTGAAATATTTGCTACAAGCTTTACGGGCATAAGACATCTTGAGGCTACCAGCGGTGAGCACTTTCACTTCTTACCACGACACTTGCTCTGGATTCGTGAACTATGGCTTGAGATATCTATTAATGACATACTAGGGCTTACGTGCGAGCCTAAGCACCGGTTAACGATGGGATACTTTCCTTTTGAACTTGGGCGAGGTATAGCACTTGGATCTGCCTACGGTGTCGATCCTGATTTTATTGGGTATTATTCTCCTAATGCCATTGATCAGTTTGCTCCAGGATTTAAGATCTCAGGCGATCTTTGGAAAAAATATAATATAAAATACGATATCTACGCAGAGATAGCGCTTAATAGAGCCGATACACTTGATAATATAGCTGAGAGGGTAAGAACACAAATAGTTGGATCCCGGTTTGATCCAGCACGTGGTTTTGGTAAAATTAACTATATTATTGCAGGACGTTTATTTTGGCTTCCGTTTACTGAACCAGGTAAAAAGCTTTCATTTGAACCGTATGCTCTTTTTACAGAACAACGTGAGCAAAAAATAGAATTTATTGGCGATGCACATTCTAAGTTAGGTACACTTGGATTGGCTGTTGAAGCAGAATTTGGTAACTGGGAATTTGGTTTTGATACTGCTTTTAATGTTGGTAATCAAGAGGTAAAGAAGCGCGATAGAAATACTATTATCGAAGAGATCAGAGATGGCGCCGATTTCTTTGTCAATAGTCACGTTTTAGCCACCGACCATGCTCTTGAACCAGATAAGCCGGGTGAAAAAGCAATATTTAAAAAAGAGCGCCAGGAAGTAATTAATAACGCCCCTCAAGATACAGAGCATAATGCGAAAAAAATCCCCGAGTACGGGCATGATCACATTAAAAATGCTGAGCACCGGTTTACTGATTCGTATTGTAATACATTTCACGGCGCAATGTTTGTTGGTGATATATCGTATTGGCTTTATAAGCGGGCTCTTAAGCTTGCTGTAACAGCAGGATTTGCCACAGGCGATGATCATCCTAATAAAGATCATAAAGATTTACATGATTCCCATGAAGACAAAAAGTTTAAGGGCTTTATTAGCCTACAGGAATTATATACCGGTCTTCGCGTAAAAAGTGCTTTCTTCTTGAGTGGAAGTGGCAAAGTTCCACGACTACTCTCGGTTCCCGTAGGAAAACTTGATGATCATTTTCCTACCGTCGTTGTGCGCTTTATGAATTTAATTTTTACGGGCGCTGGGCTTTACTTTAAATTACCTGCAGGCAAGTATCCCTTTGAAGTTAATCCTAATATTCTTGCTTATTGGCAATATGCTCCTACCAGAAGATTTGATCTTCTTGAAGCTGATGCACATAGTGATCATAAAAGAGCATCACCAGTTAAAACTGCAGGAAAATTTTTGGGCACAGAGCTTAACTTATTTGCTGAACGTTTATTGCTTGATGATCTTAAGTTCTTTTTTGTTGGATCGCTCTTTATTCCTGGCTCTCATTTTAGAGATATGAGGCATGTTCCGCTTAATAAAGCTCAGGAGAAGTATATCGAGTATTTGGATGGTGGAAAAAACAATATCGAGAAAGATAAGCGTAAGCCTGCAGAGCGAGTTGCTATATTAGGTCATGATCCAGCGTTTACGTTAAGTATAGGTGTTGAATACAAGTTTTAACTTTCATGATAAACTATTATGTGTTTATCTCTAGCTCTTGATAAAGGGAACTCAATGGACTACTTTGAGCGCACTACGGGCTGCGGTACAGTTACTGAGCAGATGTTAGGTCAGGCAATTACATTAGTCGGTTGGGTTCAAAAGCGACGTGATCATGGTAGCCTTATCTTTGTCGATTTGCGTGACCGTAGCGGTATTATGCAGGTTGTGTTTAGCAAAGATTTTTCAGCTGATGCTCGTGCACTCGCTCACACCTTACGCTCAGAATATGTTATAGGCGTTACCGGTACCGTTGCTCTGCGACCACTTGACACTATTAATCCTACGATTCCCACAGGTGCTCTTGAACTACAAGTGCAAACACTTACAATATATAATAAGTCAAAAACTCTCCCCTTTGCGCTTGAAGATGCTGACGCTGTCGATGAAGAGCTACGATTAAAATATCGTTATTTGGACTTGCGCAGACCTCTTATGCAGTACCGCATAAAAACACGCCATCTTTTGGTATTTGCGATACGTGAATTTTTAACTCATGAGGGATTCTACGAGGTAGAAACGCCTATTCTTACGAAAAATACTGCCGAAGGAGCACGTGAGTTTTTAGTTCCTTCGCGTATAGCTAAAGGCTCGTTTTACGCACTACCGCAATCACCTCAGCTCTATAAACAACTTTTAATGGCTGGGGGCATTGAACGTTACTTTCAAATTGCTCGTTGCTTTCGTGACGAAGATTTACGTGCGGATCGACAGCCTGAGTTCACCCAGCTTGACCTTGAAATGTCATTTATAAACGAAGCTGATATTCAAGTACTTATTGAGCGCTTACTTGTCTATATTTTTAAGAAAATTTTTAATATCGAAATTCACGCGCCCTTTCAACGTATGACCTATGATACAGCGTTTAATCTATATGGATCAGATAAGCCTGATGTGCGCTTTGAGATGAAAATTCATGATTTGAGTACAGTATTTAGCGATACGAATATAAGCTTTTTACGCTCTGTTCTTAATCAGGGTGGTATTATAGGTGCTCTACATATACAAAAGCATCCCTTTAGCCGCTCAGAACTTGAGTCATGGGTAGAAAAAACACGTAAAAATGGTGCACAGGGATTGCTCTGGATTCGCTTTAACGAGCAAGGTCACGCTGAAGCACCGATAGCGCGTTTCCTTCCCGCTCATTTTTTAGAATTGGTTACAACAGTTCTCCCTGGCGTTGGACCAGGCGATACGTTATTCTTAGTCGCCGGCCCCTATAAAGAAGCCTGGACACATTTGGGCCGCCTGCGTCTACAGCTTGCTCATGCACTTAATCGGATACCTCATGACCAGCTACGGCTTTTATGGATAACTGACTTCCCATTACTCGAATATGACACTGAAACTAAGAGATGGGCCTCTGTTCATCATCCTTTTACTGCACCACAAGAAGATTGGGAGCTTAAGAAACCCCAAGATATAAAGGCTCGCTCTTATGATATTGTGCTTAATGGCGTAGAATTAGGTGGTGGCTCTATACGTATTTATAACCCTGAAACGCAACGCAAAGTATTTGATTTTCTTGGTTTTAATGAGACTGAAATGCGTGATCATTTTGGCTTTCTTTTAGAAGCACAAGAACTTGGTTTTCCTCCGCATGGGGGTATTGCATTAGGCATTGATCGCTTAATCATGCTCTTGCTGAAGTGTCCATCGATACGTGATGTTATTGCATTTCCTAAGACGCAAACAGGCTATGATCCTCTTATGAATGCTCCTACACCTGTTAACGCTCGTAAACTTGCTGACTATCGTCTTCAGCTTATGCCCGAAGATCACGATAAGAAAAGTACAAAATAATCTGTATTTCTTGACGGTATTATTCAGCTTCTTGCTTCTTTTCTACAACAAGATAGGCACCATCACTTGCGACGATAAGATCACGGCTTTTGCATCTATCAATTGCTTCTGTTATGCCGAATGCTGCGCCTGCGCCTGCAGCAAATAGGAGTGTCCCTAGCATAGCTACAGGTAAAGCGGCAGCTGCAACAGGTATTTCAGCTAGTGCTGCAAGTTCTATTGGACCTGCAATAGTTGTGGCTCCAGTAATACCCCCAGGTAAAGCCATGACCCTAGTCAATTGATCATGTGATATAGCCTTAAACTCAATGTCTTTCCACCTTATCGTATTTGTGCCTTTTTCTGGTATACCTATTTGTACACCAGCAATACAGCAACCTTGTTGGTATGGTTTACTTGGAGTTATAAGAATCCCCTTTGGATTAGCTAGCGATGAAGGCTGAACGTTTTTCCAAGGATTTTCGCCCTTACATCGATCAAGCTTAATCTTAATATTTAAAGGTATACCCGTTAGGTTTATTACGTTCCAAGTATAAGCGCTACAGTAATGACTAAAACCTATAAGAGTTGCGATGACGAGCGTCATTAATAAGTTTATCTTCATCGTATTAACCTTTTAAGTTATTCAGTTTTTGTTCCCAATATTAGGCAGCTTCTTGTTTCTTTTCTACCACAAGATAGGCACCATCAGTTGCGACAATTAAATCACGGCTTTTGCACCTATCAATGGCCTCTGTTATGCCAAATGCTGCGCCTACGCCCGCAGTCGCTAATGGAATCGCTGCCGCCTCTGCCTCCGCTGCAACACCAGCAACAAATGAGGTTGGGCCAGAGATAGATGGGACTAAGCGAAATTGCTCTTTTGATATGGCACTAAAGTGAACATCTTTTCCATTAACTTGGACTCCCGCGATGCAACAATTTTTTTGGTACCTTTTTTCTGCGGTGAAGGGGATCTTTACAGCATGCTTCAAATCAGGTGAAGGTGGTATAGGGTTCTTGTGAGGTGAATCAGGATTTGAAATTCCGTCGCCCTTGCACCCTGCAAGCTTAATTTTAATAGTTGCAGGGTGACCAGTCAGATTTATTACATTCCAAGTATAAGCGCTACAATACTGACTAAAACCTGTGAGAATTATGATACCTAAAGCAATACGTGTATTTTTCATTTTACTTTCCTTCTTTTATTTTGATTTACTTAATACTACAATAACAAATATTTATGCTGAACTGCAATAATAAGTTTTAATTTAGCTAAATAATAGTAAAATATTATTTTTTTAAGATTTATCTAATCGTAATTATTCAGTTCCTTGGTCCTGTTCTTGTTTCTTTTCTACCGCAAGATAGGCAACCGTCACTTGCTATAATAAGATCACGGCTTTTGCACCTATCAATGGCCTCTGTTATGCCAAATGCTGTACCTATGCCTGCGGCAGCTAGAAGTGCCTCTATTGCCAGTGAATTCCACGTTTCTTTAATATCTCGTCATAGGTCTGAGCGGGAACTCTAGTTTATTCATGAAAAAGGCTTTGAACCTTTCCTCTCATTTTCCCAAAAAACTCACGAGTTTCGCTTACTGCCTTGTGAGCCACTGCCTCAGCTGATTCTATTACCAGATAGGCACCATCGGTTCCTACAACAAGATCACGGCTCTTGCATCTATCGATGGCTTCAGTTATGCCAATTGCTGCCCCTGCGCCTGCCAGGACAAGAGCCCCTGCTATCGCAACCGGTGGTGCTACAAACGTAGTTGCAGTTTCAATACCCGAAAGTCCAACTGCAGCCGCAGCAGTCGCACCGGTAAGCACAGAAAGACCGCTGATAATAGCAGGACCACCAACTGCTGCACCACCAAGCAAACCTGCGGGTAACGTGACGGTTTTTAGCTTTTCGAACTGCTCGTCCGTTAGTGCTTTAAAGGGTATATCGTGTCCATTAACTTGTACGCCAGCAATGCAGCAAACTTGCTGGTATTCTTTGGTTGGGGTAAAGGCTTTCCCACTAGGATGTTTCAAATCAGCGGGTGGAACTTGCTGCGAAATGCCGTCGCCCTTGCATCCTACAAGCTTAATCGTAATAGTTGCAGGGTGACCAGTCAGATTTATTACATTCCAAGTATAAGCGCTACAATACTGACTAAAACCTGTGAGAATTATGATACCTAAAGCAATACGTGTATTTTTCATTTTACTTTCCTTCTTTTATTTTGATTTACTTAATACTACAATAACAAATATTTATGCTGAACTGCAATAATAAGTTTTAATTTAGCTAAATAATAGTAAAATATTATTTTTTTAAGATTTATCTAATCGTAATTATTCAGTTCCTTGGTCCTGTTCTTGTTTCTTTTCTACCGCAAGATAGGCAACCGTCACTTGCTATAATAAGATCACGGCTTTTGCACCTATCAATGGCCTCTGTTATGCCAAATGCTGTACCTATGCCTGCGGCAGCTAGAAGTGCCTCTATTGCCAGTGAATTCCACGTTTCTTTAATATCTCGTCATAGGTCTGAGCGGGAACTCTAGTTTATTCATGAAAAAGGCTTTGAACCTTTCCTCTCATTTTCCCAAAAAACTCACGAGTTTCGCTTACTGCCTTGTGAGCCACTGCCTCAGCTGATTCTATTACCAGATAGGCACCATCGGTTCCTACAACAAGATCACGGCTCTTGCATCTATCGATGGCTTCAGTTATGCCAATTGCTGCTCCCGCTCCCACTACGGCTAGGGCTGCTCCTATTGCGATAGGAGGAACTGCAGCTACAATAGGGGCAGCTGCACTTGCTACACCAGCTCCAGCCGTAAAGCCAGCTACAATCTCAGCAGTGGCACCGGCAGTAGCGCCTCCAATGCCCAGGAGTGGAGAGATATACATAAGCTTAGCCAATTGATCATTCGTTATTGCCCTAAGATCAACATCTTTTCCATCTACTTGTACACCAGCAATACAGCAACCCTCCTGAGCCTTTAAGGGAACTCTCACAGGATGCTTCAAGTCGGGCGAAGGTGGCACGTTTGACCAAGGACCCTCTCCCACACATGCAGGCTTAATTTTAATGTTTGCAGATTGACCAGTCAGATTTATTACATTCCAGGTATAAGCGCTACAATACTGACTAAAACTTGTAAGAATTGCGATGCCTAAGGCAATACGTATATTTTTCATGCTATCTCCTTTAATGTTACTTTTTGAGTTTATTTTGCTCTATTATTAGTTTACTATTTGTAAATATATAATTGCAATACTACTTATATATAGTAATTTTTATTTTCTATGTGGAGCCATTGGTTATATGCAAGCGTTATAAAAAAATAACCTGTATAGGCCGATGTAAGCGAAATTACTGAACCCCCCAAGCCGTACCGGGGGATAAGCAGAGCGCTCAGTGTAAGGGTAAGCATTGCAGAGGATGTTAACGATCCAGCTAAAAAAGTAGTTCTTTTATAGAATTGAATACTACATGAGCTAAAATACGTACCCATAAGAAATATATTGCCCAGCGCAGTAATAAGAAGATAGGGTATTGCTTGATAATAAGCTTTTGGTAAAAAGTGGTATAGTAAGCTTTTTCCTACAACAAAGCCCAAGCAGGCACCTGTGCTCAAGCCAAGCATGCTTGTAGCCATAATTTTTTTGTTATAGGCGTCGATGTTATGTATATTATTGGGGTGTTGAGCAAAAGCTTGCATGAGGGAGGGTAAATATGCTCCGCTGATTGGGTAAAGAATACAAACCTGAAAAATGCTTGTGAGCATTTCTGTAAGAGAATAGACACCAACATCAGCGAGCGAAGTATAATGAGCAAGCATCCATCGGTTACTTGATGCTAGTATCCATCCGCTCAATACCGAGGGTATAAAGGGCAGTCCACGCTTGATATATGAAAAAAAACTTGTGCGTAATCGACCAATGCTATAATAGCTAATAAGTGATGTTTTGAGAAATAGCCCAAGAGCAATGATCGACACGAAAAGCGTACCGAGCAAGTTTGCCATAAGAATGAGCATCACACCTCCAGCGAAATAGCGTAGACTTATAAGGATAGTACTTGTTGAAATAAGAGTGGCAGCAAGCTGAACAAGTGATAGCGCCCATGCTTGCCCCTGATATATAAGCACTTGATATAATAATTCAGCAAAAAAACTGAAAAAGCAGATTGTAAGAATGAGCATGATAAGTAAAGGTGAAGCACTTAGTAAAAAAATATAGCTATTAATAAAACTTATGTTGAGTATTAATAGGAGCATGCTTGTAAGACTGAGTACGCAATAAACTGCTATAATATCGACAAGCAGCTCATTACGATTGTGCTGATTGAGGTGAAAAAAATCGAGCCAGAATACCTGGCGTAAACCACATCCCATAAGTACTGAGACAATACTTATAAAGCTATTGGCAAGCGAAAGAATACCCATATCTTGAGGGTTTAATGTGTGGAGCGTGAGAGGCAGTAACATAACAGACGTGCTTTTGAGTACTGCTGAGCTCAAGCAGTAAATAGCAAATTTTTTTACGCTATCATGTATGTGAAAATATCGAGCACAAGCAGGCTTTGTAATACCCATAGTTGATTTGTATTTTGTGTTAGTTTTGCAGGTCAGGTGAGGCTTAAGCTCACGGTCGTGTATGGTACGCTATCTTATCCCTCTTGAGGGTCTCCATAAGGTTGAAAATATCGGAAGTTGGTCTGTCGGGCTTTCATGTTTCTAACGACATGCAAAGCAGCACATTTTATATCACGATAATAAAAATAATTTTCTGGGTTAAATAGTATGTTGTCTTTACTCATTGTACGATAATAAGCATCGCTATTGTTGTCAGTTATTGAGCTTATTTCGATCGAGCATTGGTTATTGTAACCGTGATGTATAAAACCAAGTTGTTGACAGTCACGTATACCATATGCTGCCAGTACAGCATCACCAGTTATGCAAAAGCACTCTTTATCAAAAGAGTTTCTATCAAGCCAGTTTTTATAAATAGTAAAAAAATCATTGAAGTTTTTAAAATCTTTAGAGTTGGCATTATTAAGAAAATGTATACTATTTTGGTTAAAAACAGCCCGTGCTAATTTTAGAGTGTCATCATGACCATCTGTTACATGCACTGCTTGCGAAATACCGAGAGCGTCATTAATTTCTTGTTTGGCTTTCTGCATAAGTGATTGGTTAAGTATTTCAACAAGAAATACATGAATAGTCCACGAATGAGTACGGTTCTGAGTAAAGCATTGGTTTACTTTGCTGGAGGCTTCCAGATAGTTCCTAATAAAATTACGGGGACCTGAAGCTTTCAGCGTAATCTCTTTTTCATATATGCTATGCATATAGTTTTGGAGTATTTTTTTAATTCGTTGATTGTCTTTAATAGCCCGAGGGAAAATTACAACGATAGCAGTATTTTCCTTGAGTTCACAATAGGTTAATGCCATTGCGTCAAGATATTTTTCAGCAAGACCGGTTGGAACGTAATCTCGCTTATTTCTAAAAAAGTGTGATGAAGCATCGTGTCCTGGATTATCAGTTTGCTTGCAAAGTACATCTTTGTTATAGAGTAAGCACGCAGTTACTCTATGCGCACCATCATCGATAGATCGCAGGCCTAATGGAACAAGTGATGTAGTTGCTGAAAATCCCTGGGCTTTTACTGAATCAAGTGTTTTGTGAAATGCTCTAAGATATGCACTAAGGCTGTTCTTGGCAGGATTACTTGCTTCGTAGTAATTATTCCAAACATGAAGATGCTCGCTGTATACTCGCAGACCCCAATCACTTTTTACGTTCATTTCTCTATGCTTTGCATAAATGTACTTAGCCATTATATCCAATCTAAATTTATTGACCAAATCAATAGCTTTATAAGTAATGATGGCAGGAGTATCGGAACGTCTTAGTGTGTTATCAAAAGGTTGAGGTAGAGGAGGGATTGGCTGAAGTGTATATGCTATAGAAAAGACTAGTAAGAGTAATATGCTTGTTATGGATATGTTTGGTGTATTAATCGTTACTATCATCGTAATTTTCCTCTTGTGGCGAACTAAGGAACTTTTTCCAATTTACGGGAGATCCAGGATTACCAGCTGTTTTCCCAGGTCCCTCCCCAGTAATGAAGTGCAAACGATTCAGGTTTAAGGATACGATAAATATCTTTGCGCTTGTGTATACCAAGTGCTCCTTGCCAATGCTTGGCTTCAATACCATACATATGAAACCACGGGTAAAAGAAACTCACGGGAAAAATGACGGTGATACTTGTTGGATCGTTAAGTTTAGTTACTTTTCGTACAGAATTGGATAAGGCAGGGGATCCAACAACGTTCATAAGATCATTTGTTTGCCGAGAATGAGTCTTAAAGTATTTTTCAAGATGCACGCCAACAGTCTTTAAGTAATTTTTTAAAATAGGATGTCCTGCTCTAGAACCAATTAAACCATTAGCGATATCCATATCAGTTTGATTACGAGGCAAACCAGCATAAAAATCGTAGCAATGATGTAATAGGTCAAATGACTTTACGCATTCAAAGTCAACATCAATATAGAGTCCGCCATACTGGTAAAGTATTTCGCAGCGTAATAGGTCAGCCTTAAATCCTAGATTCTTAATTTTTTTAAACCATGTTTTGTGCCACAGCTTAAGTTGCTTGGCCGATTCGTCAGTCCATAAAATATACTTCCAACTTGGATGTTTTGTAATCCAGGTTTCTTGCAGTGGCTTAAATTTTTCAGGAAAAGGACTTCCAAGCCAGATTTGATGAATGATTTTGGGTATTTTGGGGTTGTTTTGAGGTTTAACTTTTGCTAAATTATTTTTATTATAAAGTGCTTTATAAAATTGCTTTCTTCTTTGATATTCGTCCAGAGGGACCATTGGGTTAATCTTAAGATGTTTTCCCATCGCTTGATCAAAGTCGACCCAAGCTGCCCGTACATGTGTAACACTAAACAACTCAAGTACTATAAACAACAGTATGACATAACGCTGAATGCCTGACGTAATCTTTTGTATGTGCTCCATATCTTTTTTCCTCTTCTTATTAGATAATTTTTTTTAGAAAACCACAAATCACACTGAAGTGTCAAATTCTTAGGTTGATAGGTTGACGATGTGCTAAAGGATATTTTATCTTTTTAACATAATCATGTGATAAAGAAAGGAGCTAAAGTTATGGGGCATATATTCTTAATTTTTTTCTTGTCTTGTTGGATGGGTGCTATGAATGTTCAAGCTTTTACTCGAGTAAAAGCGTCGGCTGCCAAAATTATTGGCCTTATGCCGGTGAGAAACGAAGCACCAATTATTGAGCAGAGTTTAAAAGCTCTCGCTTTGTATGCTGACGCTATCGTTGTTTTGGATGATGCATCAACTGATAATACGGTGAAGATTGTTAAGAGATGTGCTAAAGACTGTAAAGTAAAGCATGTTATCACTAAGTCTCATTGGTATCGTGACGAACCGGGCGATAGAAACGCTTTATTGCAAGCAGGGCGTAAGCTTGGAGGAACTCATTTTATCGTTATTGATGCTGATGAGATGTTTACCTCTAATTGCCTCGATCAGCAGTTCTTAAGAAAACGTATCCTGAGCCTAAAGCCAGGTGATATTCTGATGGTTAATTGGATTCATTTATGGCGCAGCATTGATTATTATCGATTTGATGGGTCTGTTTGGACGTGGAATTACAAAGATATTATCTTTTGTGATGATACAAAAGCACGCTATGATTCTGGTTTTATTCATACGTCACGTGTACCAAATTTTCTTAATGGCAAACGACACGTTATTGAGGGATATACGCATGGTCTTATACACTTTCAGTTTGTTAATTGGCGCAATCTATTGGTTAAACAAGCATGGTATCGTTGCCTAGAACGCATACGTGATCCAAAAAAATCAGCTCGTGCAATTAACAAAAGATATGCCCCTAGCAAGGATGAACGGGATATTCATCTTGAGCCTGCCCCTCGAGCTTGGTTTGAAGGTTATACATTTTTTGCACCAAAAGTCTTTGCCAGTGCAGAGCGCTGGCGGGAAAAGCAGATACTTTCATGGTTTAACCAGTACGGGCGAAAGCATTTTGCTGATTTAGATATTTGGGATATTGATTGGGGTTCACGTCTTCTTAGCAGAAAAGCGTAAACTTATAGGGTGATTATTGCTCTGCTTAATAGGCTTTTGCTTGGATGGCTTTTTAGGGGACTGTTTCTTTGGCGGTTCCCAGAAATAACTGTATTTTTGTCGTAGAAGAGCAGTTTCAACTTCTGCTTTCTTATATGCTGGATTAGTTGATAAACCCTTGGGGTTAAAGTAATAAAGACCAGTAACCTCTGGCAATTTTTTAAATACACATCCCTTGCTTACAGCTCGTAACCACATTTCATAATCACCAGAATGCTTAAATGCTGCATTAAAGAGGCCAGCTTTTGTATGTAATGATGTGCGCCACATAGGATAGCTTCCTGGTAGGCAATGGAACATTGCTGATCGGGAAAATTCTTCCTTTACCCATACCCATGCGACGGCAGGATCTTCAAATGTTGCATTCGGTTTGTAGGTAACGTATGCATTTGAATAGACCAGATCAGCTTGTGGATTATTCTCAAGTTCTCGAGCTCGATATTCAAGTGAATGGGGGGCAAGCCTATCGTCAAGATTGGCGTTCGTAATAAAGTTTGCTTTTGACATGCTGATTGCTAAATTCCAAACGCCATACAGGCCGGGATCATAGGAAAGTTTTTTGTAAATAATATTGGGATAGCGTTTCACATACTCTTTAATAGTATCTTCTTCATTATCAGGGGAATCAGCATTAATCATAATAAGTTCACAGTCATCAAAGATAGTCTGACGTGTAATATCTTCCATGAATCCCTTGATAAAGTCACCGCCAAATTTAACCGATGTTATAATGCTTACTCGTGGCCTAGCCTGTGCAATTTCATGGGTATACGCTAAAAGTACCATACAACAGAGTGTGATAAAAGGTCCATAATTCTTCATGATAAGATATTCCTTTTTTTTGATATAAAAGCGGAAGGTTTTTGCCAACTGCATGCCCAATAGTGAGCTGCATAGCTTTCCGGTTGGCGCCAATGCTCGAGCTCATCATGCGTGCATATTTTAGAAATAGTATTAGGTATTGGGTAAAAGAAGCTCTGCGGAAAAGCTATTATTTTTTCGTGCATTTTTTTATCTGCTTCTTGGGCATAATTAAGAAAGCAGCGTGTAAAGTATAAGGGACCAGTACGCTCAATAATAGCCATAAGGTCGGTTTTTGAGCCTGTATCTTCAAGATCTTCTATACAACGTTTCATAATAGGGTGACCGGCAGCAGAGCCTATAAGCGCGTTATTAAGCTCGAGTGATGCTGTGTTAGATATGCCTGTATAGAAATCATAGCAACAATGTAGATTGTCAAAAGGCTTGAGGCATTCGAAATCGACATCGATATAGAGCCCACCATAACGATAGAGAAGCTCATAGCGTAAAATATCGGATTTTTCGCCGTAATTTTGGGCATCGTCAAAGAGCTTTTTACTCTTTTGGTTGGACCAGGTAAAGTTTTTAATATCAGCATCAGTCCAGAGTTTATAGCGCCAGCCAGGGTGATGTATAAGCCAGCTTTTTTGATACTTTTTAAAACGTTTCGGCAAGGGACTGCCAAGCCATATTTGGTGAATAATCTTGGGTATGCGCACTTGTAAAGAACTAGAACTATTGTGCTTATAGATATAGTTATAGTTGTCTTTAAGAGATTCAAAGTCTGAAGTATTAAAATCGGCACAGAGCAGTATAGGCTGGATTAAGCCGAGCATACAAAAGATAAGGGTGACACAGAGCATAAATTACTTCTTCGATCCTTTTACAAAGCCACTTGGTAATGTCCAGCTTGAATTCCAGTAATGAACTGCATACGTTTCAGGTTGTATGTAGTTAGCCACCTGATTAAGCGTATGATATGCTCCTGTTTTTATAGGTATGGGGTAAAAGTAGCTTACAGGGAAGGCAAACATGCTATCCTCGTATAATGCGATACAATGCATAAAGCACTTGGTAAAGAATACAGGACCAGAGCGTTGCATGATTGCCATGAAGTCTCGCTTTGATCCTTGATCTCGTAACGATTCGATGCAAAATTTAAGAAATGGATGTTCAGGTGCTGCGCCAATAAGCGCGTTATTAATTTCTAATCGCTGAGCTTGCTCAATACCAACATATACATCGTAGCAGTAATGTAAGTCATCAAGAGGCTTGAGACACTCAAAATCAACATCGACGTAGAGCCCGCCATAACGATAGAGAAGCTCATAGCGTAAAATATCAGATTTTTCGCCGTAATTTTGGGCATCGTCAAAGAGCTTTTTGCTGTTTTGGTTGGACCAGGTAAAGTTTTTAACATCTGCGTCAGTCCAAAGTTTATAAAGCCAGCCGGGATGATAAGTAAGCCAGCTTTTTTGGTATCTTTCATAGTGTTTAGGAAAGTGGCTACCAAGCCATATTTGGTGAATAATTTTGGGTATACGTAACTCTGATGATGGCTTAACATTGTTAGGATTGTAAGTAATATAAAGTCTTTTGAGTATTTCCCATTGAGAAAAATCTTCAGGTTTGTAAGGGTTTCTTGCCAATGCACCGGGAGTTATATGATTACTCATTGAAACATCAAAGTCAACAACGTCAACCATAGCAGTGTTCCTGGTGGTATGGTCGCGTGCGCTTACACAACAGTATACAAGTGTGAGTCCGAGGTATGCGCATACTAATGGAGTGCGTATTGTGGTATGCTGTAGGTGTATCATGAGTTTCCGCGATGTGATCGTAATTTTTTTGCTTTCTTCTGCCAACTTCGTGCTGAATAATGTACACACCATGTTTCAGGTCTAATCCATTTTTTAACACTGTGCAAAGTTGTTAAGCCTTCAAGAAGATTAGGTACGGGATAAAAGAATGTCACAGGGAAAGCTATAACGGTACCACCACATTGCACCGCTAGCTGCATAAAGCAGTTTGTAAAATAAGCAGGCCCAGTTCGCTGAAATGTGCTGACAATATAGTTATTACTATATTTATTAGCGTCATCTTCTTGTCCGAGTGAGTCGATGCAAAGCTGTATGATGGGATGTCCAGGCGCACAGCCAATAAGTGCATTATTTATTTCTAGCGTTCCAGGATTGGTTGTTCCAACATAAAAATCGTAGCAATGATGAAAAATATCAAAAGGCTTAAGACACTCAATATCAGTATCTATATAGACTCCGCCATAGCGGTGCAAAATTTCATAACGAAAGATGTCTGATTTTTCACCATAATTTTTTGCTTCATCAAAGAGTTTTTTATTGTGGAGTTGGAAGGCCTCTACATCGGCATCGGTCCAAAGCTTATATTCCCAATCAGGATGGTGATGTCGCCAGCTTTTTTGATATTTTTTGTATTGTTTAGGCAATGGACTACCAAGCCAGATTTGGTGAATGATTTTAGGAATTTTCGGTTGTGGTGAGGGCTGTATAGTGCCAAGGTTATTACGCTCATAGAGCATTTTAACGATGTGCCATTCAGGAGTGACTTGTGAGGAATAAGGAGTCTTTTGATCTTGCGTGGTAAAATAGTGGTACATTGATTTTTCAAAGTTTACCCATGGTCGTAAATAATTCCTATGAGCTTCGGGCAGATCGTTGGTATGCGGTAGTGTATTGAGCACATATACTAAATTTACAAAAAAACATAGCTTCTTCATAGGTGCTCCTCATAAAAGTTGCTTAATTTAGGTGATTTTGTCCAACCTGCAGCCCAATAGTGAACAGCAAGAGTTTCTGGCCTTATCCACTGCTTAACGCTTTCTAATGTAACATAAACCTTTGGTTTAATGGGAACAGGATAGAGAAAACTAACGGGCAGAATCAGAGCTTTGCCTTTATAATTTTGTATTGCTTTCATGAAACATTCGGTAAAGTAATAGGGCCCTGTTCGCTTAATGGTACTTAAGACATCATTATAATCACCTTCTTCTTTAAGTGACTTGTTACATAATTTGATTATGGCATTACCGGGTGACGTACCTATAATTGCGTTACACAGCTCCATATGGCGTCCCTCTTGTTCAAATCCCGCATAAAAATCGTAAAAATGATGTAATGCGTCAAAAGGCTTAAGACATTCGAAATCAATATCAACGTAGAGGCCACCGTAGCGATGGAGAATCTCATAACGAAAAATATCTGCTTTTTCTCCATAGTTACGAGCTTTATCAAAAAGTTCTTTGTTTTGAAGCTGAAAGCTCTCCACATCAGCATCAGTCCAAAGCCTATATTCCCAGTCAGGATGATGATCAATCCAGCTTTGGCGATAGTTAGTGTATTTTTCAGGAACAGGACCACCTAGCCAAATTTGGTGGATAATTTTAGGGATTTTTAATGGTTGAGATAAAGCAGCTTGCATTCGTTGGGGGTTATACGTTGTGTATAACTTTTTGCAAATTTTGATCAGCTTTAGGTTACTTGAGTAATCTAATCGACTACTTCGCTTACCAGGCGTAAGGTGATTGCTCATAGCAATATCAAAATCAACATAAACGAATGAGCCATCATGTTGCTTTGCGCTAACGATCGGTGAACCTGCTATGGCCACCATAAGAGTAAACTTAAGACCTAATGGTATATAATGCATACCTATATCCTTAATGCGAATTTTGTTTTTTTACGACTCCACCAGGCCCAGCCCAACTATTGGCCCAATAATGTAACGCTTTTGTTTCGGGCCTGATCCACTTGGTTACTTGTAGTACATTGGTGTAATGGGCTGGACGAATGGGTATAGCATAGAAAAAACTCAGAGGAAAGGCTATCACTTTTTGGGACAGCCTGTCTGCAAGCTTAAAAAAGCAACGTGTAAAATGAGCAGGACCCGTTCGCTCAATGGTACCATTGGTTGGTCCATCTTTTTGCATACTCGCGATGCAGAGTTTGAGAATAGGGTGTTTAGGTGATGCCCCAATAAGTGCATTATTAACAAAGGGAATATCGGCCGACATGATACCCGCGTAGAAATCATAATTATAGTGAAGGGTATCAAAAGGTTTAAGACACTCAATATCCGTATCGACATAAAGCCCGCCATAACGATAGAGGATTTCGTAACGCCAAATATCGGAGCGCTCACCGTAATTTTCAGCTTTATCAAAGATTGCTTGATTGTTTAACTTAAAATTTTTAAGATCAGCATCGGTCCAAAGCTTATGTTTCCAGTCAGGGTGGAGCTTTTGCCAGCTTTTGAGATATTTTTTATAGCGTTGAGGTAGGGGGCAACCCAGCCATATGTGGTGTATAATCTTTGGGATTTTTGGTGAAGCTTGTGGAATATCATGTAACGAATTATTTTTTTCATAAAGGTCCTTTAGCAATTGCCATTCGTTTGCAAATTGGGGTGCATAAAGCCCTGGTGCAAGCTTGCTTGGTGTTATGTGATTGCTCATTGAGATATCAAAATTAGGCATATTTTCAAAGGTGACATCGTGATTGGGCAGTATGCTTTGATTGAAGATAATGCATATGCTGGCTATGAGAATATGCATACCCATGAGTGGCCTCCCTTTTTAGAGATACTTCTTGATGATTAGAACTTATCTTTATCAATCTTGTAAAATACTTGACTGTAGATTGTCAAGAGTTACATACTTTACAAGAAGTTTTTTATACATAGTACCGTCATGCTGAAAAGGTAATGATAATGAGTATCCCTAGACTATGCGGATTACTTTATTTTTTTATCGTAATGTTAGCAGGCTCGTTAAGCACTGCTCATCCGTTCGAGCATCCGCTTGTAGTTATCATTACTTCGTATAATAATAAAGAATGGTATCAGCGTAATTTAGATTCTGTATTCTCTCAACAATATCATAATTATCGTGTTATCTATATAGATGACGCATCGCCCGATGGTACCGGTCTATTCGCACAGCGCTACATCAAAGAAAAGGGTCAGGATCATCGGGTAACGCTTATGCGTAATAAAAAGCGGCTTAGCCAAATGGCTAACCATTATAGGGCTGCTCATATGTGTCATGATCATGAGATTATTGTTCACCTTGACGGAGACGATTGGTTTGCTCACCCTCATGTTCTTAAGACGGTTAATAATGTTTACTCAAACTCGGATACGTGGTTAACATTTGGACGTGTTAGGTTCTGGGAGACTGATGTGCTATATCCTCCGACAGAACTATCTCAGGATGCATTTAATGACTACTTACTGAATGGCTTTAGGCATTTTTATCCAATTTGGCCATTTCATCACTTAAGAACGTTTTACGCATGGCTTTTTAAGCACATTAAACTGCAAGATCTTATACTCAACGGTAGTTTTGATGCGATATCTCCAGCACCTGATGTAGCGTTTATGATTCCTATGCTTGAGCTAGCAAGCAGCCACAGTAGGTTTATTCCGGAAATTTTGTATATATATAATGGCTTTAATCCATTGAGCCAGGTTGCTCTTAATTTAAACAAAGTGTATGAAGTTACAAGCACTATTAGTTCATGGCAGCGTTATCAGCCGCTACACAGCTTGGGTGTTGGTGTCAGCAACCGCTATTATAATTGTAAAAGTGATCTTGTAATTGTTATTACTCATGAATCTCAGGCACAGGTAATCAGATTACTCACGTCAATTGAAAAATACATGAAGAATGTTGATAGAATTTCCATAGTATTTGAGCACTATCAAAATTTTAAGGCTTCCGAAGTAATTGCTATTTCTCAAAGGTTTCCAAAGGTTGAGTGTATTTCCATAGCTACACATTTGTCTAATAATATAAAGACGACGCTTCTCAGTTGTATTGCCAAGGGCACTTCTCAACATGTTATTTTATCTACTGGCTCGATGGTGGTAGATAGGTTGTGTTTTCTTAATTACTGTATTAAGGAACTAGAGAGAACGTATGCTTACGGGTTCTATTTACATATCAACTCTCGATCGACCACGCATACTAATTTTGTAGAGCTGCCTATTTCTGAGCGGCTAAGGGGCTGGCAGTTTATGTATAATTTGGAAAGCATCCCAGCTCCTCAAGCGTTTGGTATGAATCTCTATAGAAAGAGCGATGTTATTCGTAGTATAGAAAGTATGACTTGCTCAAGCTTGCATGAATTTAAGAATGTATGGTCTCAGCATGTACCACCGAATCGAGCAATAGGTTTATTTTTTGCACGTTCTTGCGTACATGAGCAATACTGAGATCAGCAAGTGCGAAAAAAGGGAGGATTAATGAAAATCTACAGTCACGTGCTATTGTTCATACTTATTATATGTGGGTTTACGGTTAGTTTCAGTTATACCTTTGAAAAGCCACTAGTGGTAGTAATAACGTCATATAAAAATAAAGAGTGGTATCAGCGTAATTTAGATTCTGTGTTCTTTCAAAAATATCGTAATTATCGTGTTATCTATATAGATGACGCATCACCTGATGGTACCGGTGAGCTTGTAGCAAGCTACGTTAAAAAAAAAGGACAGCAGCACCGCGTAAAACTTATTAGAAATAAAGAATGGCAAAGCCAGATGGCGAATCACTATAAGGCAGCACATATGTGTTATGATTATGAGATAGTTGTGCACATTGACGGTGACGATTGGCTTGCACATGACCGTGTGTTTAAAATTATTAATGATGCCTATACAGGCTCTAATATATGGCTTACTCACGGTGGAGCCGTGTATTGGCCTGGCCTGACGCCATGGCCGGGGGAACGTGCCCTTCCGGGATTTATCGAGGGGATGATTGCTCATAATACTTTTAGGGATACCGGTGAAGAAGGATGGATTTTTTGTCATTTACGGACTTTTTACGGTTGGTTGTTTAAGCAAGTTAAGCTTCAGGATCTCTTATATGAGGGTACCTTTAAAAACATGAGCCCCACGCCTGATTCTGGCTTTATGTACCCTCTCCTCGAAATGGCTGGTCATCATATAAAATATCTTACCGATGTTTTATATATGTGGAATATGCAAAATTCAAATAGCCAATGGAGAATTACCTCCTTCAGTATAATGCACTCATTAAGTGGGACGATCAGGTCCTGGCAGAAATATAGTCCACTTAAACATCCTATCGAAAGCAATTGGCGTAAGCACAGCAAAAGTCGTGCTGATGTTATTATTTTACTTGATAATTGGTCACCCTCACTTGCCAAGCTTTTGGCTTCATGTTCCTTAATAAAAGGGTGCGCTAAGCTATCGGTTATTTATGAAGCACGCCTACCGTTGCGTTCTTATGTGCAAGAGATGAAAAAGAAATTTCCTAACGTTAAATTTTTGTCGTGGCAGACTCAGGGTGACAACACAATAGAAAAACAGATACTCAAGTGTCTCGGTGATTCTTCATCGGAACATGTTGTTCTGTGTTCAGACAAAATACGCATTAAAGACGAGCTTAATATAACGTACTGTATACAAGAGTTAGAGAGAACGTTCGCTGAAGCATTTTATTTGAGTCTACCTTATAATGAGCATCTTATTTGTGCTCCATTATCAGATCATCTTATTGCTTGGCAAATTGATTACGGTAAGCACATTTGGAAGCACGTTGAACATATTGGTATGATACTCTATCGCAAGCGAGACCTTGAAAATCGCTTAACAACTCAGGCAAGTTCTTCTCTTAGGAATTTTAAGGCATCATGGTACCGTCATGAGTATCATAAGCGTGCCATCGGACTTATATTTAAGCATTCTCGAGTTCTAGAGCAATAATGCTGTGGCCATTATGTTACGCTCGTACATTAAATCTCTTGCCTACTTAACGGACAAATGCTAAGCATATAGAGACGCTCAAGAGAAACTTATAGTTAAATAGTTAAGGAGAGAGAAGCGATGAAAATGAAGCACTTTATAGCCAAGGAATTTGGTAAAAAGCTATGTTATATTTTTTTTGTTTTACTAACGATACCTACTACCTGGTTAGCAGCTGAAGAAAAACCTCTGGTTGTGATTATAACATCACATAACAATAAAGACTGGTATGAGCGTAATCTTGGTTCAGTATTCTCTCAAGATTATCAGAATTATCGTGTTATTTATATTGATGATGCATCACGAGATGGAACAGCAGATCTTGTTGCTGATTATGTACGAGTACATGGGCAGGAGCATCGCGTAACGCTTGTACGTAATAAAGAGTGGTTGAGCCAAATGGCTAATCATTATAAAGCTGTACATATGTGTCAGGATACTGAAATTGTTGTTCATATTGATGGTGACGATTGGCTTGCACATCCTAACGTTCTTGCTCTTGTAAATAGGATCTATGACAATCCTGCTGTGTGGTTAACGCATGGGGGAGGCGTATTTTGGCCACAGGAAACGTTATGGCTGTCACCCGAAAATCAGGTACTTGCTGCTGAAAAAATTAGAACTCGTACTACGCGAGTGCCCCCCTTCTTATATGCTCATTTACGTACATTTTATGCATGGCTTTTCAAAAACGTTAGGCTTGAAGATTTAATGCTTCAGAGCAGCTTTATACCCATGTCACCAAGCCCCGATGGAGCATTTATGCTTCCCATGGTTGAAATGGCAGGAGAACATGTCTATTGTATCACCGAAAGAGTATATATGTGGAATCAACGTAATGCCTTGAGTCAATTTGTCGTCAATTTTCCAGGCCAGCGTGAGCTCGGCGAGATAATTTATTCATGGCAGCCTTATCGACGACTTGAACATGCAACTCCTGCAATAAGCCAACAATATGAATCAAGCAGTGCTGATATTGTAATTTTTTCATTAGAGCTTCCTAAGTATCTCGCAATTACTCTCAAGTCGATTAAAAGACACATACAGCATAATAGCGGCTCGCTTACCGTTATGTATCAAGCTTCATCTCTGTCCCAAGCCGCTGAATATCAAAAAGTTGCAAAGCTTTTTCCCGGTATAAAATTTATCAATCAAGGTTCTGGTTTTTCCAATGATCTTAAGTCATCTATTAGTAGGGCTTTAGATGCTAACTCAAAAGCTAAGCATGTTATTTTTGTGCGTGATTCAATATATATTAACCATGAGATTGACATGCATTCTTGTATACAAGAGCTTGAGAGAACATTTGCTTATGGCTTTTATTTTTCCCTTAAGGACGATGCTCAAATAACTTACGCTCCATTATCACATACGTTGAGGGCTTGGCATCTTGAGCACGGTAAAGCCGTTTGGCAATTCCCTAATACGTTAGGTATGGTGCTGTATAGAAAAGAAGATGTTAAAAAGCAACTTACATTGATGAAATCTTCAACAATTCGAGACTTTATCACTCGATGGGGCCGTCAAGATTGTACTCATAAAACGCTTGGCCTTTTCTTCAAGGAATCACCTATTATCAACCAATCAAGAGAAAAAAAGCAGTAGGTAACTTTATAATAATTAAATAAAAAAGGGAAAATGCTTATGTTGTATGCACGTCTGTTTATGCTTATTATGTGTTCTTTGTTTTCAGGTATGTATTGCGGTATTGAGAGACCTATAGTAATTACCATAACGTCATATAATAACAAAGACTGGTACGAGCGTAACCTCGATTCGGTATTTTCTCAGCAGTATACAAACTACCGTATTATTTATGCTGATGATGCATCGCAAGATGAAACAGCAGATTTGGTTGTCAATTATGTGCACAATCGAGGGCAAGGGCATCGCGTAACGCTTATACGTAATAAAGAGTGGGCAAGCCAACTTGCTAATCATTACACGGGCGGCAGGCAAGAGGCTTAGGGGCGAAAAGCGGAGTTCCGCCGGAGGGCGGGCGTTTTGAAGGCGGCGAGTTCTCGGATGCTCTCCGAGTTTTTCGCCGCGGCCTCCAGGCGGGAAGCGGCGCGGTCGGCTTCTGCAACCGGTTGGCCACAAGGCCGACATATTGCTGTCGAGTTTGGCCTTCAACTCCGCGCGGTCTCGTGCGTCTATCGAACTTCCCAGGGAGGCGGTGGCGGCGGCCGCGGCCCAATGACGTTCACCCAATGTTGGAGACGAGTGTCGGGGCAACAGTTAAACCGCTCCCGAACGATCATCGTCGTTTGAACCGCTGCCCGAACGAACTGGAGATGCTGTTGGGGAAGCGTTTAAACCGCCTTCTGATCCAGGATAGCCCGTTGAACGGTCCGGCCGAACCGGGATAGACAGTCGCAGGGCCGCCTGAAACGGGCCGGGCAGGTCGCCGACGTTTCTGTTCCTGCTGCCGTTGCCGGTTAAAATAGCGGTTGGACCGCAACAATAATATAAACGATACGACTAGAACCCCGACTATAAAAAACAACAACGCGGGCAAGTCGATTTGAGCGAAAAGATTCATGATTCTCTTCCTTGAACGATATTTGAAACAAATCCTCGGGAATATAGCGAAATAAATCAGAGGCAGGGTGTGTCGCCCCGGCATTTCCGGGCCGACACGGCCCGGCTCTGATGATCAAGCGCGACATTGCTTATCTGACACTCAATAGCCATTACGTATTCGTGATTTTCGAGGCATCGAATGCTTTTTGCGCCGCTTCGTACACGTTGCCCAGCGGCAGGTTGTGCTCGAGCGGCGACGCGGCGGCAGGCTTCGTACTCGGGGGTGAAACGCGACACGTCTGCGGCCCAGCCGGGCGATCTTTCCCATCGACGGGGCCCCAAATGGTGTCCACGGCGTGCGACTGCCGCGGCAACACGTGCCGTCGACGGTCGAACGGCGAACGCCCAAGGTGGAAGTTTCGCGGAAGATGATCTGTTCCAAGCGGTCGGCCTGGCCGGCCGGCACAAAACGCTAAGCAGCACGCCGGGCCGGTTCTTTTTCATGTTGATGGCGGCAGTGTAAACGTCGAGGGCCCCGGCCTCCCAAAGCCGCTCGATGCAATAGCCGATCGATTCGCCGCTAGCGTCGTCGAGATTGGTTTCCAGTTGGCAGATTTGTTCGGTTTGGACGTGTCTCGCCGGCGGCGACCGATTCGCCCAGGATAATTCGCAGTATATTTGGCCGCCGGGGCCAATCGTTGCTGCCCGCGCCGCAGCCGATCCGCCTGAGAATCATGGCCGGCAGCGGGCCGAAACTCCGGCCAGCACGGACAAAATAGCGGCCCCGGTGGGCGTGGTCAATTCGCCTTGGACGTCGGATTCGGCAAGGGGATGCCCTGCAAGCAATTCGGCCGTGGCAGGGGCGGGAATGCTGCATTGGCCATGGGCGATGTTGATCGTGCCCGAGCCGGTGGGCACCGGTGAGGCAGTGATCCGCTCGACGCCCAACAGGTCGAAGCCGGCCACCGCACCGACAACGTCGGCAATGGCGTCGGCCGCCCCCACCTCGTGAAAATGGATCTTCTCGATTGCCACGCCGTGGACCTTGGCTTCGGCCTCGGCCAGGCGGGTGAAGATCTGCCGGGCAGTGTTTTTTTGCCGCTCAGTCAAGCCGCCCGGCGTCGATCATGGCGAGAATATGCTGCAGATGGCGATGTTCGCTGTTCGGGCGGATATATCACGTCGACCTTTGTCGGCCCGAAATCCTTGGCGCTGGACCTCCTCGGCCACCAAGCGGCAGCCGGGCAGGCCCAGGGAGCCGATGACCTGCGTTGAGGGCCTCGATGTTCGACGCCCGCATCGACCAGTGCGCCGAGCGTCATGTCGCCGCTGATGCCGCAAGCACAGTCGAGGTAGGCCAGTTTGGTCATGAAAAAGTTTTCGTTACAGTTTACGGTTTACAGTTGCCGGAACGCGGATTAGTGATTAGCATGTCGGTGAACATACGGAAACTTCAAGCGGTTTCTATCTCCAGCCTCAGTCTACAGCCTACAATTTGAAATTGAATGTATGGGTGAGGAATCGCCAGAAGCGCGTGCCCAGCGGGATCCAATCGGTGCGGATGCGGGCGGTGCCGCGCAGTCCCAGGCGCATCAGGCCGGTCTCGTCGTCCAGGGGCACGCGGGCTTGATAGGAGGTGCTCATGGGCCGTTCCGCGCCGGTGTGCGGATCGGTCTTGGTGGCCAATTCGCCGCCCGATTTGTTGGACAGCCGCTGGGCAGTCTTTCAATTCCGACTCGGCGATCTCGGCGATTTTACTGGGGAAGGTATCGTGGGGAAGTTCGTCGATCTTGATGTCCACGCTTCTGGCCGGGGCGGATGTAGTTCCGATCGGCCTGGTCGATGACCAGCACGGCTTCCAGTTTTCGCGGATCGCCGATCTGGCAGAACAGCACGCCCTCCTGCAAAAAAGCGCCGAGATTTTCCTTTTCCAGCGGCGAGCCGGACCAGGCGGGCAATTGGCCGTCGGGATCGTCGTGGCTGGGGGTCAAGGGCGGCGGCAAAACCGTGCCGGCAATGGCGCCTCAAGCGCAAGCGCTTCAGATCGGCGTCTTTTTTCTGGAGTTGCTCCTCGGCCGCCTTGAGGGCCTCTTCGACCTGGGGAATCTGGGCCTGGGCGTGGCGGATCGCTGAAGCGTTGCTGGCGCAGATTTTCCAGTTTGACGCGATATTGGTTGCTTGCATGTGTAAGTTTGGCGATGTCCAGTTCCAGATCGCAGGTTGCGCAACTGGCCAATTGCTGTCCTGCCTCGACCTGCTGGCCGGGCTTTACGTCGATGGATATCAGCTTGCCGGGCACGTCGACGTAAACCGGCTCGGCATCGCGGGCCTGGATTTCGAATGTGGCCAGCACGCTGTGCGGCAAGGGTAAAAAAAGTACGGCCAAAATAACGGCCGCCAAGACGCCGAGACTGGCGTACATATGAGGTTTTTTCACTTTATCGAGCCTCCCGGGCACGTAAAAGAATTTTCCCAATTGATACAGCGGCGTGAAGAACAGCGCCCATAGCGACGCCGCCACCACCAACTGACCCACGAATTTCAAATGATATGACTCAAATAATTTGTATAAAAACCAGCAGATCGAAAAGGCGATTATCCAGCGATAAACCGCGGCCGCAATCGAATAAGGGAAAAAGATCTGGTTGGTCTGCGGCAGGAAAGGTCTTCGGGCATTCCAGGCCCAGACACCACTCGCCCATCTTGCGGCTGAGGATGGTCGTGGCTTTCTGGCGCAGATTGGGGATCTCCATCAGGTCGGAGAGGATGTAGTAGCCATCGTAACGCAACAGCGGATTGGCGTTGAAGAGCACGGTGGTGACCGAGCAGATGAACATCACGTTGAGGCACAGGTTGTTCAGCAAGCCCGGCGTGGAAAACCACCATAAAAAAGTGCATATCGAGGCCAGCACCAGTTCCACGTACATGCCTGCCGCGCCGATCATCGCGCGATGCCATTTGTTGGGCAGCATCCAGGAATCGGAGACGTTGCAGTACAGGCAAGGCGTGAGCACCAGCACCATGATGCCGATCTCGTGACATTCGCCGCCGAAGTGCTTGCAGGACAGGCCGTGCCCGAATTCGTGGAGTACTTGGTTACCCCCAAGGCGACCATCAGCCAGAAGGCGTTGTGCATATTGAAGAACTGGTGGAACTCGGGCAGTTTGGAGCGGAAGATGTCGAACTCCGACCACCACCAACGTCAGCGCCGAGAGGGCCAAAAGCACCAAAATATTACCGCCGGCATGGTAAAGAACCAGCGGAACAGGGGTAAAGCCAATTAAAACCGTTCGGGATCGAACCCTTGAAGCGGATGCAGAGGATATTTCCCAGGGCTTGCAGCAACTCCTGGCGTTTGCGTTTGTCGCGGCGCATGCGGAGTTGCCGGCCCTGGCCCGGTGACGTCGGCCACCACCAGCCCGCTGCGGTGCAGCATGCCGAGGAATTGCTGCAACTCGTCGAGGGTGATCTTTTGGGGCGGAAATTCGTCTTCGAAGCGCTCCTTGATTTCATCCATGCTCATCGTGCCGTCGAGCATTTGCAGAATGGCGTATTCTTCCTCCTGGAAGCGGAAGTATTGCAATCCCATCGGATCCTTCACCACCCAATATGTCCGCCCCAGGTAATGCTGCCTGCGCGACCAGGTCGGGCCGCTTGCGGATGGCAGCGCCGGGCGGAACTCGAAACCAGGCTGTCGTGAAGGGTTACCACTGGATTGGGAGAGAGGCAAGTTTAATGGAGATTGTGCAAATTGACAGAATGAACAAATTAACATCGATTTACTTGCATTTCTGGATTCTTCAATTCTACATTCTGCAATTCTGCAATTTTACGATTCTGCATTTATTTAAGTTGAATCGTCATTTCGGCGTCCATGCCGGGGCGGAGCAGCCATTGCCCGTTTTCTTCGCGATTCTTGATCAATGCCCGGATCAGGTATTGGCCGTCGGCCTCGACCATGGGATCGACGAAAACGATGTCGCCTTTGAAGGTTTCGTTGCGTCCCCGGGCGAACACCACGCTGATGGTCACGGGCCGGCCCATGACTTCCTCGGGGGCGAACTCGGAGATTTTCAAAGTTCCCTGGACCCGCAATTGGTTGACTTGCACGAGGT
>CAWGPQ010000005.1:0-116032 GCA_963824495.1 uncultured bacterium | reverse complement strand
CTATACGAATCTCTTTAATCCATACGATATTCTTCTCAGGCCACGCGTACCACCAGGCGCGATTTTCACGTTTCAAGTAGGCTATGAGGGATCACTAAAAACCCGAGGTTTTCAGGCAGATGACTATGAAAAGCATGATGGCTGGCGCAAACGTGTTAATGTGTTACAGCTATTTCAGAATGAACAGAATGTCACGGCTGCTGTACGTGGTATAGATCACCATGATCTTGTTGATGATTTTATACCATTTATGCATAGCCATCAGGATCATGGCATGCCACGTTGTATTATACCGAGAGCACATCTGAAGGTTGATGCCAACGTTTTGCTTTCAGCCCAGTATTTTGTCAATGATGAGATTTCACTTGGCCTGTACCTACCGGTATATAGCATGCGCTTAGAACGTGTTCGTTGGCGTAATGCACAACGTCATAATTTTTTTGATGATATGCCGCTTGATGAAGTATTAACAAAGCTTGAAAAAATAGGCAACTTTAATCTTCGCGATGGCTGGCGACGAACTGGCGTGGGCGATCTAGCAGCATTATTTTGGTGGGTAAGGGACTACCCACAGATTAAGCCACGCTTGAAAAATGTCGAGGTTGGCCTTCGCTTAGGTTTAATATTCCCGACAGGAAAGCGTCGCGATGAAGACAAGCTATTAGCTTTACCCTTTGGTGACGATGCCGGTATGGGTTTTCTCTTTGGCGGAACACTCGAACTAGGTGTCGGGGAGTATGTTAATATCGGTATTGATGGCGAATTCCGCCACCTTTTTGGCAACACACGTGAGCGTCGTATTAGGGTTGACCCTGCTCAGACCGATCTTTTATTTTTAACAAAAATTCCTGTATTTAGGGAACCTGGCTTCAGACAGCATTATACGATCTACTTTGAGCTTGAGCGATTTGCAGGTGGCCTTTCTTTTACCGGTGCTTATCAACACACCCGACATGGTGATGATAAATTCTTTTTAGACTCTGATCGTTTTGAGCCACGTATTGCCAATTCAGCCGAAAACTTGGATGAATGGACAACCCATGACATAGTATTTAAGCTCTCATACGACTTTTGTGATGATGCAACACAATGGCTGGTATTTCCATCATTTTCAGCACTATATAAGCACGGCTTTAACGGCAAACGAGCAATTCTTGCTGATACATTAACCGCAGTATTCAGTATCAGCTTCTAGCATCCCTGCCAGTGTTAATATAGTAAGCTATGACCAGATAAGAAGCTAAGAGTTAGAGTTCGAGTTTGATCTTACCTGAGCACATAGTCGCTGAGCCACAACAAAGCGAGCAATATGAGCCGCAATTTCAGGGGAAAACACACCCAAATAGCCTTGCTGCCCCTCAGTTAAAAGCAAGTTAAGAAGTGCTTGACCTGCCATAGGTTCAAGCTCACGTGCACTATCATGGTGGTTATGCCTACGAGCAAGTAACCAAGCAGATAGCCCTCGATTATTAACTCTATTAATACTATCTATGGTAGCACTATCATGACGAAGAAAAGATCGAACGATAGCTAGACGCCCAGCTTGGGCTGCTAGATGTAACGCAGTATTGCCACCATTATTTCGAGTGTTAATGTTCGCACCATGGGCAAGTAACACTTGAAAAATAACATCATTACCATTACGTGCAGCATAGTGTAATGGAGTATTGCCTTCGTTATCTTGCACATTCAGATCAAGTTTATAGTTATTAAGTAGATCTTGCACGAGTTCTTCATAGTTTTGAGCAACTGCCCAGTGCAACGCTGTCATGCCAAACTCATCTCGAGCATCGATGCTCATAGGAGCTTCAGCAAGAAGCCTGGTAATGCCTTCTCTATCTCTCATAATAATTGCCAATGCCAATAGTGAAATATTACTTTGAGTTAAAGCTAGTATAACCTTATGTCTACTGCGAGGCTGTAGGATAGATGGTACTATAGCACTATTGCCCTATAAGCACTCTAACTATATCTTCATCTATATGTCCACTGTCAGCTGCCAATTCTAGAGCAGTTGTGCCATGATTAGTGGCATAATTAACGTCAGCACCATGTTCTATAAGCATTTCAACTATCTGTGTATGCCCAACTTCAGCTGCAATCATAAGAGCAGTAAAGCCATAATTATCAGCATAATTAACATCAGCACCAGCATCTATAAGAAATCTAACCATCTCTGTATACTTACTTGAAACTGCTTTCATGAGGGGGTATGGTCATAGTTATCCACACAATTAATATCAGCACCACTCTCTAGATATCTTCTAGCTACCTCTACGTGTTCTCTTCTAGTTTTTAGAACATAGCTACGTATTAGCGGATCCTCATCATTGTCTAAACCTGGCACAACCCCATTGCTAACTGTACGCAACAAGCCCCCATTAAGCTGCATCTGCTCTGATTCTTGATCCAAAAAATGCATGCTCATAAGTTGATGTGAGCCACATAGAACAGTGCTAAAACTTACCAATGCCAGGATATACTTGTTCACCTTGTGCCCTCGATTAAGCTATATTTTATTTAAAATGACTATCTTGTAATTATTAATTTAACTCGTGCTTCATGCTTTGTCAAACAAGCTCAAACGAAAATAGGAGAAATTTTTAATAGCAGGTGGTGCCTACAGTACATCGACACATAAGAATATGAGCACATCGAATGCTTAATTACCAAATATTCTTTATTTCAAGCGAATATTAGCACTTAACAAATGTATAACTTTGACAAGTTTTAATTATCACATCAAGAATTGCTTTGCCGAAAGCTTCGGCCGCACGTGGACCGTTAGCAGTAACTACATGACCATCAACAACAACAGGCTGACGCTCATACTGAGCACCATGCTGAGTAAAAATTTCTTCAAGCTTATGATCTTTGTCCCAGCCTGTAGCACGTTTGCCCGCAAGCACGCCAGCCTTTGCTAAAATACGCGGCGCAATACAAATGGCACCATAAGGCTTGGCATTATCACGTACTTTTTGCATCATAGTATGGGTTACGGTAGTATCAAGAAGCTCCAGTGCTCCCGGTCCGCCGATAAGAAAGACTCCTACAGAGTGCTCATAGTCAAGATCTTGTACGAGAATATCAACCAATGTTGTCGATTGATCGTGAGCGCTAGCAAGACCAAGCATATCGCTAGCTGTTACAACGTGCAGGTTGCCGTTGGCAAGTACTTTGCGTGTTACTTCGTATTCTGCAGCTTGATAGCCCCTGCTTGCAATAACAAGTACAACTGATGGTCTTTTAGGCATAGGTTTCCTTTCTTATGCGTCTTCTATCAAAGAAATTTAACGCAAGCGAGAAGAAAGAGCAATGCTTTTTTCTGCAACCACACACGTAGCGGTAAGTACGTTTTTTGGTGAAGATTGCCCTTGCCCTGATGCTTGAGCAGCTATTGTCACGGGAATATCAAGATCAAGCGTTAGAGGATCCTGCTTGATAAAAATAAGTATAACGTTATGGGTTAGAGCAGATTGTACCAGTTGCTTAAATGCTTGCGCAGTCTTGCTTGATAATCGAACTGGCTTTGCGGGTAGTATAATAGTTTTTACTAACGCATGAGTACATAAATAATCAGCACAATTTAATGAGCCCAAAGAATAGCTGAGAATCAGATCATAATCAAGTACTTGCGTCCCATTACATCGAGCAAGCTGTGGTAACAACGTATAGGTAACCCATGATGATATCGATAGCTTTGAGCTCCGGCTTCCTGGATCAACCATAAGCATTCGTGAGTTTCCGCTTATAAGCGTTACAGGGCATGCGCCACGCTCGATCGTAAGCAAACAGGGTTTCTGTAATCTTCTTGACATATATAAAGCACCTGCGATGCTTATCGTCATTATAAAAATCACAAGCAGATGCACAAGCATATGATAGATACCAGGTTTCAGCTTTTTGTTGAAAAGTAGCACGAGTATACTCATGGGCATAACAATAAACATAGCATTTGAAGAACAGGTAACAAGCATACTATCGCTTACGTATGAAATACCGTTAAGCCATAGAGAGCTTATCCACTCGAGAAGCATAATAAGTAGGGTATTGGGTATAGAGAGAAGTTCACAAAAAAATACCAGTGAAGAAAGGAATAGAAATACAACAAGGAAAGGGTTAAATATAAGGTTGCCGAGGGGACTGAGCAGGGAAAAAGGCAACCCCCATGCTATAAGAAATGGCAATGAAAGCATGATCATTACAAGCTGAACTCGTATAGCCTGCAGAAACCACCACAAACTCTTTCGAATAAGATGTACCACAGATAGAAAAGACCCCATTTTTCAAAAATTAATTTTTGTAGTATATTAATGGTATGAAAACTATAGTATATATAAAAAATAGTAACATTAAAATAAGTTTTGTGATAAACAGAGTTGATAGTAGTAAAACTTCACGTCGAACGCTGATTATGTGTATGCTTGAACACATGCATATATTTCATAACCCCTTTTTCAAGGAGAAACCATGAAGAACCTATTCTATGTACCGCTCGTTTTACTGTGCTTTGCATCTATAAATCTGCGGTCAGAAGGTCCTTTACAAGCAATCGGAGAGACTATCGCGGGCGCAGCCCAGGGTGCAACACAAGCAGCAACACAAGCAACCAAAACTGTTATCGGAGGCGTAACGGCTGCAACACCTGCTCCCATTCAAGCAGTAATACCAGAACCGGTAGCGCAGGCAGTTCCAGGAGCTGTTGCCCCGGAAGCTCCATACCCTGACTACGAAACGGTATACACCCAAGAACAACCAGAAACAACACCAGAAATAACATCGGAAGAGCTTGAGGCACCCGATCTTGATTTTGACGATACGGAATTGGGCAGCTCATTTAACTTTGAGGATGAAACATTCGAAGATCTTGACACTGACTAATCGCTAACTAATCACTAACAGTTAGCACAGATCCGGACTGCTTACGTACTAGAAAGGGACTTTCTGTCCCTTTCTTTTTTTGTTCAAAAACGCTAGGGTAGTGAGTAGAGTGCTTATGGAACAAGCTTATATAGTAAGCTTATGGAGTAGTAAGAAGGTGTAGCTATGAATTCGGTGATTTCGCTTTTGAAACATAAAGCATATATGATGCGTTTGGCATGCTTAAAGGCAACTACGTATGCTGGGTCGGGGCATCTAACGTCATGCCTATCGGCAGCAGACCTTGTAGCTGCCCTCTTTTTTTATGCAATGAAGTACGATCCTTATAATCCAGATAATCCAGAAAATGATCAATTTATCTTGTCCAAAGGTCACGCTGCGCCTCTTTTATATGCTGCCTGGCAGGCTGCAGGCGTACTTACCAATCAGGATATACTTACGTTACGCCAGTTCAATTCGGTGCTTGAGGGACACCCAACGCCACGCTTTAGTTATGTAAAAGTAGCAACTGGCTCGCTAGGTCAAGGCCTATCTATTGGTGCGGGTATGGCCCTGAGCGCGCGACTTGATACCTATGATTTCCGTACCTACGTCCTTATGGGAGATAGTGAAACAACAGAAGGCTCAGTCTGGGAGGCAGCAGAAATTTCTGCGTATTATAACCTTGATAATCTTATTGGTATTATTGACGTCAACCGTCTGGGTCAAAGCACCGCAACCATAGAGGGGCATGATCTTGAACGCTATAAAGTAAAATTTGAAGCATTTGGATGGAAAGCACTTGCTATTAATGGCCATGATATGACCGAAATTGTTCATGCTCTCGATGCAGCTCGTGCAACACAAAATCAACCAGTAGTTATTATAGCAAAAACCATTAAGGGCTACGGACTGCGTAACGTAGAAAACAAAGAAGACTATCACGGAAAAGCTATGTCTCTAGATGAATTACCCCATCTTATTCGGGAGCTTGAAGAGCGCTTTCCTCATGAGTCGGAAACAAGCTTACCAGAACATCATCTACACCATGCTTTTCCTATCAACCGAGACGCTGTTAAGCCCCATGTATATCCCTTACTCAAACTTCCCTTTGATCAATTGTCAGCTAGTATTGATCAAGAAGAGGCTACGCGCAAAGCCTATGGAGAGGCTTTAGCTGCTCTGGGCGAAGTTTCGCCTAACGTTGTCAGTTTGGATGCAGAAGTAAAAAATTCAACATTTGCTGATATTTTCGAAAAAAAATTTCCTGAACGTTTCTTTCAATGCTTTGTTGCTGAGCAAAATATGGTTGGTATGGGTGTCGGGCTTGCGGCACAAGGCAAAATACCTTTTATTTCAACATTTGCTGCTTTTATGACACGTGCACATGATCAAATACGTATGGCTGCCATTAGCCGATCACCACTTCGTCTTGTCGGCTCTCATGCAGGTGTATCGATTGGTGAAGATGGACCTTCACAGATGGGCCTTGAAGACATAGCACTTATGCGTGATCTACCAGACTCAATAGTACTCTATCCCTGCGATGCTATGAGCACGTACAAGCTCGTAGAACTTATGGCAAATTATAACTCTGGCATAAGCTATTTACGCACAACACGTGGTAGAACTCCTAGTGTCTATGGCCCAACGCAGCTATTTACTATTGGTGGCTGTACTGTGCTCAAGCAAAGCCCTCAAGATAGCGTATGCATTATTGCTGCAGGCATTACGCTTTTTGAAGCACTTAAAGCTCATGCGCAGCTTGCTCAAGAGGGTATTTTTATTTCTATTATTGATTGCTATTGTATAAAACCACTTAATACATCAACGCTTGTCACTACAGCGCTGGCAGCCGGAAAACGCGTTATAACGGTCGAAGATCATTATCTCCAGGGGGGTCTAGGGGAAGCGGTAACCTATGCATTACGTAATAACGATATAACCATTGAGTGTCTTGCTGTTACTAAACTTCCACGATCAGGTAAGCCAGAAGAGCTTATGCACTACGAGCGTATTGATGCAGCAGCGATAATTCAGACAGTTAAGAACATGCCCAACCACTAAGAACTACTCAGTATCCAGGCAACTTATTGTGTACTAGTCTTGCTTTTATAAAATAAGTAGATATACTGATTTATAAATAATTTTCTGTTGGGGAATTCGCCCATGCATGAGTATACACTTATATGGTTATTTTTAGCTCTTATTCTTGTCATCACTGAATTAAGCAGTCCTGGTCTTTTATTTTTTTTGTCATTTGCAGCAGGAGCACTTGCAGCAGCCTCAGCAAGCTCACTCAACCATAGCCTCTTTTGTCAGCTTCTCGTATTCTTAATCTGGTCGAGTAGCATGTTTGTACCCTTGCGCTCGTGGGTGCGTAAGCAAGCGCTACAGCAAGATTTTAAAACTAATACTGATGCTTTAATTGGCAAACAAGCCATTGTTGTTGAGCCCTTGGGAGGCATTGCTGAACCTGGCAGGGTTAAAATTAACGGTCAACTATGGCTTGCTCGTGAGCTTCATAACGAAAAGGTAGATGTAGGACAGATTGTAGAAATACAAGCAATCGCTGGTTGTCATGTTACCGTAAGGCGGCAAGAACAAAAATATACTTAATAACTTATAGAGGTCTATCATGATACTCACCATTGGCGTTATTATACTTACCGCAATCTCTGTTATTGCAGCATTAGTTATGCTCAGAGCGGTCTATCTTGTGCAGCAGGCTGAAGCAATTATTGTTGAACGCCTCGGTCGCTATTCACGCACACTCGGACCAGGTATTCATTTTGTCATGCCATTTATCGAAACACCTCGATCGATAGCATGGAGTTACTTTAAAGAAGTCGACAATAAGCGCTACCATCGATTTACCCGCATTAGCGAACGCATAGACTTGCGCGAAGCCGTTTACGATTTTCCTAAGCAAAATGTTATCACGAAAGATAACGTTACCATGGAGATCAATGCACTTGTTTATTATCAGATTACCGATCCGCGGGCTGCCGTCTACGAAGTGTTTAATTTATCTGAAGCAATAGAAAAGCTTGCTCAAACTACTTTGCGTAATGTTATCGGCTCTATGGATCTTGATGAAAGTCTTGTATCACGTGATCTTATTAACAACAAGCTTCGCATTATTTTAGATGAAGCAAGTGATAAATGGGGTGTTAAAATCAATCGCGTAGAGCTTCAAGAAGTAAACCCTCCGGCAGATATTCGTCATGCCATGGAAAAACAAATGCGCGCTGAGCGTGACCGTCGTGCTATTATTTTAGAAGCTGAGGGTGCAAAGCAAGCAGCTATTCTTCAGGCTGAAGGTGCACGTGAGTCAAGTGTACTAGCTGCTCGAGGTGCTGCAGAAGCTCGAACTATTAACGCTGAAGGTGAAGCAGAAGCTCGTTTAAAGATTGCACAAGCGGAAGCGCAAGCGTTAGAGTATATTAAACAGGCTCTTGCAGGAAGCGATCCGGCAGCATATCTTATTGCTCAGCAATATATTAAAACACTCCCTCAACTTACTGAGGGCAAAGATACCAAGCTCGTTGTAGTGCCTTATGAAGCAAGTAGTATGATTAGTTCGCTTACTACTATAAAAAGGCTCTTTAGCGAAACAGGTATTTAATTTTTAGATATTTAATTTTCAAAGAGAAGGAGAACACTTATGAACAAACTCTCTCTTGCATTCACGCTCACGCTTGGCTTAGTTACTGCAAGCGCACGGTGCTCCACAAATTTAACAGAAGTTAAACAACAATCCTGCCAACCAAAAGCTGAACGGACGCTTGGAATAATAAAACCAGAAGCAGTTGAAGAATCACACGTTGGTGAAATCGTATCTCTTATAGAGCGTAACAAGTTTAAAATTATTGGCCTTCACATGCTACGCTTAACACGCAAGCAAGCTGAACGATTTTACGATATACACAAAAGCAAACCCTTCTTTAACGAGCTTGTTGATTACATGACGTCAGGCCCTGTTGTTGCTATTGCGCTCGAAAAAGAGAATGCTATTCAAGACTGGCGCACGTTAATGGGGGCTACGCGTCCTGCTCAAGCTAATATTGGAACATTGCGCTACATGTTTGGCACTGATATCACCAAAAACGCCGTACATGGCTCAGACTCGCCTGAAACAGCAACACGCGAACTCAAATTATTTTTCCCTGATCTTTGAGCTCAACTAAGGGAAAGAACATTATTTTTCTTTCCCTTTTCTAACTATTCTTAAATTAATTTGCTTTTTGAGTTCGTTTTTCCGCTCTTTGAGCTATTGCCAGCATAAGTTCGTAATAATCGGGTATCCTCTCTGATAGTTCTTCCGCAAAGCATTCATTATAAGCATGAGAAGTTTCATTTCGAGCATCAACTATGCGTAAAAGCTTGTCAGCTGTGCTCAGGGTCTTCGAAATTCTTTCTCTTGGTAACATCAAGTATACGACGTAGACTTGCCAATGCCCTGCAAAGAACACTATACGGTTCTTTCAATGCTTCCATATTATTTCTTCCTTAAGGATGTTGCTTTTCATGGGTTGTGGAACCCTGTTGAGATCGACAAGATCTACCATAAGCGGAATATTAAGATCATCTATAGCAATGCGTGCATCCGCAAACTGATCAAATTCAAGCTTATGTCCTGCATCCACGGCGATATCGATGTCAGATCCCTGTTGACTTCTTCCTGCTGCACATGACCCAAAAAGATAAATTTTTGCATCGGGAAAATGACGCACAAGAACATGCAAAAGCTTATCTTTATAGGCAGTACTTATGTCTTCAGGCATGATAACTCCAACCGGTTCACGTTAATCCCAGCTTAATTAGTATAGCACATGTGACTATACATATACTATTACGATGTAATTTATAACTGAAACTATTTTAAAAAAATAAACCCATTAGATGCAAGCATTTTTTTCTGTTATAATTGCTTATTGTTTACTCATAAATAACTCTCATCATAAGAAGGTATTTCATCATGAATACGCATACATGCCTTGCCAGTTGCCTTGCTCTATGCTTGCTTGGTTTACCTGGATGTGCTAGCTATCACGCTCGCCCTTTGTATAAACTCTCTCAACCAATAGCTCCCTACTTCGAAGAGATACGCAACGTTACTTTTGCTTGCAGACGCTTTACCAAAGATGACTGTATTAAATATTTAGATAGAGATGTTATTAGCGAAGGCTATCAACCTGTTCAAATCACACTTCATAATAATTCGCCACGCTATTATTCATTCTCGGCAAATGGGATTAGCTTACCCTGTGTCCCGGCAACTGAGGTAGCTGATAAAGTTCATACTTCTACCGTAGGGCGAGCAACAGCTTATGGTGTTGCGGGACTCTTTATGTGGCCGTTTATTATCCCAGCCATTATAGATGGCGTTGGATCAGCAAAAGCCAATGATCAACTTGATGCAGACTTTGCCTCTAAGGGCGCTAAAGAACAAATAATTTCGCCTTATACGGCACTTAATGGCCTTTTATTTATACCCAATGAGTTTTTTAGAGAGAACTTTACCGTAACCATTTTTGATCTTGAAAGCAAAGAGCCGGTTGAATTTAAAGCAGTTGCTAAAAGTTTCTAGTTTTTATTTGATAGGAGCAAGAGCCACCTCTTCTTGCCCAAAGTCAAGCGACAGCGCTTCATAATGATATTGCCCAATATCAAAAAATTATCACGCTTTTGCAAAAGTAAACACTAAAGACAGGGAATGCTAAGCATTTCCCTGCCAATTTTTCATGTACTATAAGAGTTAAAGTTCTGGAAAAAAGAATTTAATCTCTTGTTCAGCTGTTGTTGGACTATCTGATCCATGTACTGCATTATTGCCAATACTCGTACCAAACATGTAGCGTAGTGTTCCAATACGTGCCTGAGCTGGATTTGTTGCACCCATAAGTTCACGCCAATCTTGAATAGCGTTTTCTTTTTCAAGCACCATAATAATAAGAGGTCCCGAGGACATGTAATCAACGAGCTCGTTATAAAACGAACGCTGACTATGCACAGCATAGAATCGCTCAGCCTGTTCACGCGTCAAGCGTACTTTTACCAAACGTATAATAGTAAACTTGTTGTATTCTATGATTGATATAATATCGCCACTTTGTAACGCTATAATAGCATCAGGCTTGATAATAGCAAATGTTCTTTCTGTCATTGCTCTCTATTAGCTCCCTGCTGTATCAGCACGACGCGCGGCATGCTTTTCAAGTTCAAGTTGTAGCTGAGATTTGACCTTAGAGCCAGAACTCGTTGTAACTGGTGCTTCTTCTTTCTTCTCACGACGAGGAGCTTTTTCAGCGGTTCGCTCACGCGCTTGATCTTTGATTTTTGCTACACGCGCTTCACGCTTAGCCATATCTTCTGCTGAAGCTTCAGGCTTCAAGCTGAGTCCAAGCTTATGCTCTTCAGGGCTTACTTTTATAACTCTAAATTCAGCCTTTTGGCCAACTTTAAGAATATCTTCTACTTTTTCGACATTTTGGCCGGAAAGTTCAGAGATATGGACGAGGCCTTCGATACCGGTTGGTAGCTTAATAAAGGCGCCAAAGTCGGCAATCTTTGATACCTCTCCCTCAATGGTAGAACCAACAGGATATTTCTGCTCAATATTCTCCCATGGGTTTTCAGTAAGTTGCTTGATACCCAAAGAGATTTTTTTCTTTTGCTTGTTAATATCAGTGATAACAGCGGTAACATCGTCACCTTTCTTAAACATATCAGCAGGATGCTTAATGTGCTCAGTCCATGATAAATCTGAAATGTGAACGAGACCGTCAACACCAGGAACAAGCTGCACAAAAACACCAAAGTCAGTGATATTGCTGATAGTACCCGTAATTTGTTGGCCAATAACAAATTGATCCGTAATAGTTTCCCATGGATTTTTCTCAATTTGCTTAATACTCAAGGACATACGACGGTTCTCTTTATCAAGAGAAACAACTACTACATCTATAACGTCACCAACTTTAAAATGCTTGTGTAAGTCAGTAATACGATCAGTCCAAGAGATTTCTGAAATATGCACAAGACCTTCAACACCCTTGGCAACTTCCACAAAGAGACCATAATCAGCAATACTTGAAATGGTACCACTAATACGCAAGCCGGCTTGGATGGCATCACTCAGCTGTTCCCATGGGTTTCCAGCAAGCTGCTTAAGGCCTAGAGAAATCTTCTCATTAACCTTATCAAACGAAAGTACTTTAATTGTAATGGGTTCGCCAATTCTTATCAGCTCACTTGGATGAGAAATACGTCCCCACGTCATGTCGGTAATATGTAAGAGACCATCAACACCACCAATATCGATAAAGACACCGTAGGGAGTGATGTTCTTGACAATACCATCAATAACTTGACCGACTTCTAAATGCTCAAGTACCTTCTTACGTGATTCAGAACGCTGTTCGTTCAAGTACTTACGGCGTGATAAAATAACGTTGCCACGCTTCTGATTAACTTTAATAATATGGGCAGTTATAACTTGACCAACAAATTGATCAAAATCCATTACCCGTTGAATATCAACCTGAGATCCTGGTAAAAATGCAGGTATACCGATGTCGATACTAAGACCACCCTTAACTTTATGGGTAACAGTACCTTCAACCGGCTTTCCTTCCTCGTAAAGCCTCATAATAGCATCCCATGCTCTGAGTGCTTTAGCTTTTTCATACGAAAGAATAACGTTACCATCAAGGTTCTCAAGCTCATCAAGAATAACCTCTATCTTTGAGCCTGGCGTTAACTTTTTAAGTTCGTGATCAGTAAATTCATAGAGTGGAATTAAGCCGTCCGACTTAAAATCAATATCGACGAGCATACCATCTGCGCTTGTTTTTATAATGGTACCTGTAATGATATTGCCCGGCTTATAACGCTCTAAAGCTCCCTTATACAGCGCAGAAAGCTCTTCTTTTTGTTGCTCATTTAATGCAAGTACTGTATCATCCCAAATAGGATCAACTTTACTGAATTCATGAGGTTTTAGTAGTTCTTTAGACATCAATTGCTCCTACGATAGTTATTTATGCACGTGCTAGGTCCTTACAGGCTATCTAGTATCGTGGTTAAGATGGTTAAACAGGTAATTAGGTTTTTTGCTAAGCCTAAATATTTCATAAATACCAGTTTAAGTATATCATATAAAGGGAGTTATGACAACTTAAGGCTTTATTAATAATTTGACAAAATTAGAAAAAAATCCTAAAATTAAATAATATCACAACCATAGCAAATAATTTATTAACTTTTATTATTATACGAGATTTATTATATGACGTCTACATTTAAAGATTTTAACTTGGCACCTGAGGTGCAGCAGACGCTTGATACGCTCGGCTTTACCGAACCAACTGAGATTCAAGCCAAGTCTCTTCCCATCTTACTCGGCTCTAAAAAAGTTGATTTTCACGGCCAAGCTCAAACAGGCACTGGCAAGACCCTGGCCTTTGGCCTTCCTCTTTTGCATCGCATTGATCGTTCTCAAAAAATCACGCAAGGTCTTGTTGTCGCCCCAACGCGAGAGCTAGCACTCCAGATCGTCGATAGCTTACGTCCTTTTGCCAAGGCGCTTGGAATTTCTATTGAGCCTATTTATGGTGGCGTTTCTATGGAAGACCAACTAAGGGCCCTCAAAAGAGGAGCGCAAATTGTCGTTGGCACACCTGGCCGCCTGAATGACCATTTACGCCGCAAAACACTTGATATTAGTCATATTTCAACACTCGTGCTTGACGAAGCTGACATCATGCTTGACATGGGCTTTAAAGAAGAAGTGGATGATATTTTATACCATACTCCTCCTACGCGGGAAATTTGGCTTTTTTCAGCCACCGTAAAGCCAGGCATTAACACTATTATGCACGAGCACATGCATGAACCGGTTTCTGTTCGCGTGAGCAAGAAAACTAGTGGCACACCCGCTACTAAGCAGTATTACTGCATTGTTCCAGCACGCTCACGCCTTAATGCGCTCTGTCGCTTTATTGAATGCGCTCCTGACTTTTATGGATTTATTTTTTGTCAAACTAAAATCCTGACAAGCGAAATCGCTGAGCAATTAATACGACGTGGCTACCAGGTTGGTGCTCTTCATGGCGATATGAGCCAATCTCAACGTAATGCTATGATCAAACGATTCAAAAGCAAAGATATCACCATCGTCGTCGCAACTGATGTAGCAGCACGAGGTATCGATATCGCAAACTTAACCCACGTAATAAATTATTCAGTACCGGAAGATCTTGAAAGTTACGTCCATCGCATTGGCCGTACAGGCAGAGCAGGAAAAGAAGGGATAGCCATCACGTTTGTCAATAAGAGTGACCTCCGTGTACTTCAAGCCATTCAGCGCAAGTTTAATCTTGAAATTAAGCCTTTGCCGGTACCATCGAGAGAAGAGATTATTCAGGGTCGTGTACAACAAGCAGCTTTATATTTAACAACGCTTACAGGATCACATCTTGCTACCGTTCATGCCGCGTTTTCGCATCTTGTATCAGAGCTATCAGAACAACAGTTGCGTGAATCATTTGCCAAAATGCTGGAAGAGAAATTCTTAACTTCCATCATGGAAGAAGAAGATATAGCACCAGCTCCTTCATACAAGCATGCAATCAACGAAAACATTCAAGAGCTCTTTATTCCAGTAGGCCTTGATGATAATATTCAGCGCAGTGATATTGTAAAAGTCCTAACGGCGACCGGACTGATACAAGAAGACCAAATTCATAAGATTCATATCATTAAACGCCGTACCTTTATTGAAGTGCCCTCAGAGCTTGTACATCAACTTATAACCGCCCTTGCTCATGAATCGCTTTATGGTCGACGGTTACGAGCACACCTTGTTGAAGAAGAGCAGCCTGAGCGTTACAGGCGCCCATCGGGTGACCGCAGGGGCCGTGATCGGATACGCCCACGCTCAACTTCGCGTCCAAGAAGATAAGATATCTATTTCCTTGTGATAATTTAAAAATAATTTATTGCTTGCTTTAAATTCCTCTTGATGTTTTTATAAAGACCGCTATGCTTGACATTATAGTATTTACAAGCATTAAGAGGAGAGCCCCTCGTGCTATCTTGTCTATCTTGCCTATCTTGTCTTAAACCGGTAATTACGTTTATTGCATTGTGCTCTTTTATGTGGGTACCTGATAGCTGCCTTGCAGAGCTCAAGCCCCATTCACCTGCACGAAATTCGCATGTGCAAATAACCGTATTTGTTCATGGTACACTTTTTACTGATGTGCTCCTGCGAAAGCATCCTTTGTGGCGCCAAGACCAAATACTGCTCGATAAGGGACTTGTAGAGATACCTATGAGCAAAATTCATGCCTGTGCTCATGGCAACGTTCCTCAAGAAGAACGTCAGGATGCTGCCTGTTATCTCGTTACAGCATATGATGCTTTAGCAAACATGGTTACTCCAAAAGATTATCATAAAGTTTACGCAGCATTTGGCTGGGTTGGCGAATTTAGTCAAGAGGGACGCAAAAGCGCGGGTACCCAGCTCTATACCGAACTTTGTGATTTACGTGATCATTATCAAACACTTTTTTCTCACGTACACATTATTGTTGCCGGCTATAGCCATGGCAGCAATGTTGCATTTTGGCTACCAGAAGCCGAACGTACGTATAAGCGACAGCTTACTGTCGAATGTCTTCTGCTCTTTGGCACACCCTATCAACAAGAAACTATTCAATTTATTACATCACCCTTGTTTAAAACAATTATCTCATGCTACTCTGACGGTGATGCTGTTCCAACCTGGGATATATATTCAACCGTTACACGCCAAAGCTATAAAAAAATGAGTGAAGTAGTTGCTTTAGCAGATTTTAAGAAAACAAATCCTTCGTTAGTTCGTTGCGATGTACGTCTGCTTTTCAATTTTAACGAATCGGTGGCAAACCATGCAAATATGTGGATGCTTGGTCGCTTGACCGATGAACTTAAGGGTCTAAGACCATTCCCACTTCTTGTATTGGCACCACTCCTTATTGCACAAGTCGCTCGTAACCCCGGCTATCCGCAGCTTGATTTTTGTATTCATTCAAGCCATCGGACGTTGCTTGCTCACATAACGACAGATACGCCAGGATCATTAAACTCATTTGAAGCATCACCCAATGTTTATAGTACACTATTACCATTACGCCGTATAACTAAAAAATTATGGCATCCTGATGATACATATACCGGCATGTTTTTTAATTATAAAAATTATGTTTTTTTAAAGCACTATCTTTTTGGTGCATAATATCACTCATGAGTGAGGTATAGCATGATCACGCAAAAATTTTTGAGGAAATTTTTCACGTTTACTCTTATAACCACAACTCTTGCTCCTTCATGTATGCATGCTCGTGTCGATCTTATCGTATTTATTCATGGCTCAATTTTTGGGCTCATTCCCACAAGAAAACTACGATCGCTCCCTATTTTACGTCAGGATCAAGTACTACTCGATGAAGGTCTTCACGAAATACCACGTGAAAAGATTGACGCTAGCATTGCAGGAACATTACCCCCGGCAGAAGCTGCTGATGCTTGCTATTATATTCTTGCAGCTTATAATGCTCTTGCTGAAACAGTAGAAATCCATTCAGATAAACAAGTATACGCCGCATTTGGTTGGTCGGGCGCTCTTAATCAGGAAGACCGTAAAAAAGCAGGCTACCGTCTTTATACAGAATTATGCGACATGCGTAATCATTATCAAGCACTCTATAATGAACCTGTTGATATCACGATATATGCTCACAGTCATGGTAGTAACGTAGCGGGATGGCTACCTTACGCACCACAGGCACGTCAAAAAGTACATAAAAAACAAAAACTCGTAGTTAAAGATCTTTATCTATTTGGCACACCTTTTCAAGAGGAGAACGCTCGTTTTATTACATCACCCTTGTTTAAAACAATTATCTCATGCTATTCAGATGGTGATTGGGTGCCATCACTTGATATAATATCAACACGAACACATAAAAGTTACACCAAAATGAGCGATCTGATTGACACACAAGCGTTCGTAAAACGCCATCCCTCTCTCAAGCGATGTGATTTAAGGCTTCTCTTTAATAGAGACACACGAGCATGTGGTCACGCTAATATCTGGCTGCTTGGCAGATCACCTAAAGAACTTACTGGCTTATATCCTTTACCCGTTGTCGTGCTAACACCTCTTATGAGAGCTCAACTAGCTGACTATTATACCTATCATGAAGCACATACAACAACTCAGCTTGATTTTTGCATGCATGCCGATGCTTACACATTGCTTGGCCATATCAGCAAAAGTAGTCATACTGCTCTTGATAATGGTAGAGCATCGCCAAACGTTGCGCACACACTTAAGCCTATCTTTAAGGCAATTGAGAATTACTGGCATCCACACAACAATAAGTACTTTAAAGTAGTCAAGCAGACATTATTTGGCATCTCTTAACAACAACTCTTTTTAGATTGCTGATTAAGTGCATCTACTACATACTGGGTCCAGGTTTCCATACGATCGTGCACAAAAGAGCACTCTTCAAGCGTTACGAGCCGACCACTTTTGAGTTCAGACTTAACACCAATCCGTGGGCTATCGCCCTGTACAAGATATACAAATCCAATATGGACTTGTCCAACAGGATTAGAGTCATCGTTTATAATACCAAAGGGCTTCATAGCGTATTTACCCTTATAATCAACCTCTTCAGTAAACTCACGTTGTGCCCACGTACGTATATCATCATCAAGCATGTCTTCTTGTCGAATATGACCACCAATACCCAACGTTAACTTACTTTGCAAACGTACTTCACCTGTGCCTTCTTCCTGGGATCTACGCTGCATAAGAAAATAGCGATCATTATAGATAAAAACAAGATAGGGAATAATCTGCTTATACTCCGGATTAGTTTCCATCTGAGAGCGGGGCTGAAATTCTTTATGCGTTCGAATAATGTTTATATACGTAGAAAAATCAAGTTTTCGTAAGCCATTCCACGCACCATTGGGAAACAGATGCGACCGCTTTACAACCAAAATCTGTTCGTCAGCTGCTTGAACCTGTGATGCTGAACCTACCTGCCCTACTTGCATAGACGTGCTCATGCTCTACCTTTCGCTCTCGTTATTGTTATCGCCATCTCTTAACTATCGATAGTTTCACTATAAGCGTAACAGGGTTTTGAGCATTGCCAAGAGGGCGCACAAACAATAAAAAGCTTGCATTAACTATATAATTATGCTATATATAGATTATAGTATTCATATTTTAAGGAGGTTATTATCATGACATATTATCAACGACAGACTGTCAATACGCAACAGATGCGTTTGTATTCAAACAACTTTTCTCTTGTAAAAAGCATCCTCTCTTCTTTCTTTTCTTTCTCTTCTATTTCTATTATTACCCTATCTCTATCTCTACTATCCCCCATTATTATTCTATAAATCATTACTTTCATGGCTTTCATGATGGCTTAGCCATCCAATATTTTTAAATCGATTCTGGAAGCTGTTGAACTTCATACAGCTCGTTTAGTGCAGTAATACAAATAAAATAAATTACTATTAATTTATAATTTATACAGGATTTTCTATGAAAACAAACTATAAAGTATTTATACTTAATTGTTGCTTGTTCATGACATTCATGACATCGGTAATGGGCACGATCTATCCGACAGAAGAAAAAGCTCAGGACACAGAAAAGCAATCCCAATCTCACGAAGAGCAGGATATTGAAAGAGGACGAACTATAGTTCGTAAGACACGTCAAGTTGCTGCTATTGGCAGCATTGCAGGAGGATGGGGATTTGCTATGGCAACAGCATGGCGGTTTGCCACCTTGCCTTACGGCATAAGGCGTTTTCCGCTTATGGTATTTTTGACAGCAAATACGCTAGGCCAATTGCCCAATGCATTGAACATCGATAATAACCCCCGAAGATTGGCTTCTTTAGGTCGGGCATGTACGTTCACACAGGAAGCGAGAGGAGGATTGTCCCGTGCGTAGAATCTTAATAAAAACTCTCGCCTTATGTGTTTTTGTTGGAAGTATAGCATATGTTACATTTCAATTGGATACATCACCTATGTCACTAAAACAATCATATAAGAATCTTGCCAAACTTCCCTTTGGCACTCAATTCACTGATCACATGTTTATCATGGAATGGAACCAAGAACGGGGCTGGCATAACAGTCGCATCGAGACATATAAGCGTCTATCTTTCGATCCTTCATCGCTCCATATGCACTATGGGCAAGGGATTTTCGAAGGCATGAAAGCATTTCGGACAATCGATAATCGCTGCGTACTATTCAGACCCCTTGAGCACCTTGAGCGCATGAACGCATCGGCTCGTATCATGTGCATGCCTGAAATTGACGTAAGCACTGTCTTAAAATACTTGAAAGAACTTCTGTGTAAAGATAGAGCATGGATTCCAAGCGAAAAAGGCACAGCGTTATACATTCGTCCGACCATGATCGCAACTGAGCCAACTATTAACCTTAAACCATCAGCTTGTTACCTGTTCTTTATTATTTTGTCACCCGTAGGCTCACTTTATCAAGAGGGATTTAATCCCGTAGATATTCTTGTATGCGATACCTACACTAGGGCATCGATGGGTAGTGTTGGCGAAGCAAAAACTGGTGGTAATTATGCGGCAAGCATGCGAGCTCAACAGGAGGCAAAAAAAGAAGCCTGTGCACAAGTGCTATGGCTGGATCCTGTAGAACGCAGATATATAGAAGAAGTTGGTTCCATGAACATCTTTTTCATTACCAGTGATAACGAGATTATTACACCTGAGCTTACCGGTACCATTTTGCGAGGCATAACGAGAAAATCAGTACTGAGCTTGAGTAGATCATTGGGCTTTAAAGTAACTGAACGAAGAATAACCATAGACGAAATCATCGAGGGTATCCAGTCAGGTACCGTTAAAGAACTATTTGGCACAGGAACTGCAGCAGGTATCGCACCTATCGGCTCATTACGCTATAAAAATAGAGCATACGTGGTTAATGACAGACAAACTGGTCCAATAACCAAGCTTCTCTATGATAGTTTAACAAAGATACAGTATGGTATAGCACCTGATGCTGAACGTTGGTTGGAGCCTCTCCCTAAAGTGGCCCTAAAAGATGGCTCCAACTAGGCTATTGCCATTTTAAGCAGTTTTTAGTATACTTTTGTAGATACTTGTATGCGTTTTGGAGGTAGATTATGATACGTATTATGTGCGATCGGTATGACGCACGTGCTCTTTATAGCTTGCTCAGCTTCTCTGCGTATCTTCTTATGTGTCCCTATTGTTGGGCCCTATCGGTGTAACTCTCGATTACGGCGCACTACAACCTTTCGCTATACTTTATAAAAAAACAGGAATCTAACAGGAATCTCATGAGGAACTTTTCGAGAAATTTTTCGTTCTCGCGTATTTTTACCACCAGTCTTGCTATATTTGCCATGCTTTTTGGTGCAGGAAATTTGATGCTTCCTCTTAAAGTAGGCATGCTTTCTGGCCAAAACAATTTTTCTGGTCTTATGGGCTTTACGGCAACGGGTGTACTGCTACCCTTACTTGGGCTTCTTTCTATTATCTCGTTTCAGGGAGATTATAGAGCGTTCTTTGGCCGCATTGGCAGACTACCAGGTCTTATTTTGACGTTTTTGTGCATGATGATTATAGGGCCATTAATCGTTATGCCTCGTATCGTGACGTTATCGTATGAGATGCTTCAGCCGTTTTTACCAGCTATGCCTGTTGGCGTCTTTGCTGCTTTATTCTTAGCGCTTGCCTTTGGCGCAACCTATAAGCCTAGCAGGCTTTTAACGATTATTGGTCGAATTTTAAGTCCTTTAAAGATTACCAGTTTACTTATTATTATTCTTGCAGGTCTTATTAAAAAAACATCGGGAGCTGCTGTGTCGCTTACAGCTTCACAAGCTCTTACCAAAGGGATTGAGTATGGTTATCAAACGCTTGATCTGCTTGGAGCGATATTTTTTGGCTCCATTATCGTATCACTGCTTCAACAAGATACACAAAAGGTAGAAGCTTCTACTTTTAAAGAAACTATTTTGACCGCTGGTGCATCAAGCGTTATTGCTGCACTCTTATTAGGGTTGGTTTACGCTGGCATGAGTTATCTTGGGGTATTTTATGGCCATGGGCTTGATGCGCTTAATGAGGGACAGCTCTTTAGCGCTATATCATTTCGCATTTTAGCCACCTATGGTGCAGCGCTCATTGGCTTTACAGTATTTTTGGCATGCTTTACTACAACCGTGGCGCTTACTGCAGTTGTTGGCGAATATGTCCATAACGATATCCTGCAAAAAAAGATAAGCTATCCCTTAACGATACTCACACTACTTGGCGTTTGCATGATACCCTCATGCTTTGGATTAGCAGCAATATTGTCAACCTCAAAGCCGTTTATTTTTGCACTATATCCGGTTATAGTTGCTGTAGCAGTGTGCAATAGTCTTTATAAGCTCTTTGGCTTTAGGTGGATCAAAGTTCCTGTAGGATTAACTGTTGCAGGAGTGCTCGCAGCTCAATTTTTATTCTAGGGTTACCATGAAATTATATATAAGCTTTATGTTGATAGCTACTCTAAGCTCAACGTTACTGTACCCAGTGCTTCATAAACCGGATCCTATAGCACCATCCGATAGCATTCTAAGAGCTTCTGAGGACAAACTGGTTTACGCACAAGCTAACCATACCCTTCAACGTATGCAGGATATACTAGAAAATCTAAAAAAATCAAATCTACATAACAATAGAGCACACTCGTCATTTGATAAAAGAGTGGACTTATGTGCTACTATTAAAAATCATTTTGATACACTTTACGGAAAAGATGAGCTGAGCACCGATCACTTAGGTACACTTTCCATAGCATTTAATAACGAGGTTAAGCGACTCTTAAAATGTATGCGATGGCAAAAATTTTTTAACAAGCTCGAAAAAGAGTATCCTGAGCTACAATCGTTAAGATTGTAGCCTAACCTATACATGATCTATACGTAGCCTATACATGCTTCAGGAAACCTAATGGAAAAAATGCCCCATTATAACATTCGTGAAATTGAGAAAAAATGGCAGGAGCGCTGGGATACACATCCTGTTGCTCAAGCACGTCCTGCTGGATCTGGTAAAAAATTTTATTGTCTTGATATGTTTCCCTATCCTTCAGGATCAGGATTGCACGTAGGCCATTGGCGTGGCTATGTGCTTTCTGATATCTATGCCCGTATGCGATGGCTTCAGGGTTATAATGTTTTACATCCTATGGGTTGGGATGCTTTCGGTCTTCCTGCAGAAAATGACGCACTAAAAAAGGGCATTCATCCGGCAATTAGCACTGCTAAAAATATTGCACACTTTAAAGAGCAGCTTAAAGAAATCGGTGCCATATACGATTGGTCAAAAGAGATTAATACTACCGATCCTGAGTATTATAAATGGACCCAATGGATCTTCTTAAAAATGTATAAAGCGGGTCTGGCATATGAAGCACAAACACCTATTAATTGGTGCCCAGGCTGCTTGACCGGACTTGCCAACGAAGAAGTTATCGCTGGTACCTGTGAACGGTGCGCGACACATGTTGAAGAAAAAAATATCCGTCAATGGGTTTTGAAAATTACCCAGTATGCTGAAAAACTTCTTGAGGGACTTGATCGCCTAGAATGGCCTGAAAAGGTCAAAACTATGCAACGTAACTGGATTGGCAAAAGTGAAGGCTTAGTATTTACCGCTCCGGTTAAAGACACATCGCTCGAGCTTAAAACTTTTTCGGCTCATTTTGAAGCATTTAAAGCAGATACGTTTGTTGTTATAGCTCCTGATCATCCGTTACTTCCAGCATTGCTTGATGGTATTGCCAATAAAGACGAAATTTTAGCATTTTGCCACGAGCTTCTTCAAAAGCGCTTACACGGCAAAGATCAGGATAAAGATCAGGATACTGAAAAAGAGCCTGAGGGGATTTTTACGGGTCGTTATATCATAGATCCAGTTGGTAACGGTGATTTGCCCATCTGGGTAGCAAGTTTTGCTCTAGCAGACTATGGCACCGGTGTCGTTAAATGTTCAGCACATGATGAACGAGATTTTGCTTTTGCAAAAAAATACGGCATTCCGCTTAAAGCTGTTTTATTCCCCGAAGATGAGCTCTTACGCGAGAAAGTTGCCGCATTTGAGGTCTGTTACACTGATACAAAACGTGGTATTCTCACTGAACCGCAGGAATTTGCAGGCCAACGTGCTGGTGACGTTCGCCAAGAGATTATAGATTATTGCATCAAACATGGCTTGGCTGTCAAGAAAACGCAGTATAAATTGCGCGACTGGATCTTTTCACGTCAACGTTATTGGGGCGAGCCTATTCCCTTAATTCATTGCAAAAAATGTGGCATCGTTCCTGTCCCTGAGTACGAATTACCAGTTAAACTCCCCGATGTTGAGCGCTATCAGCCTACGGGCACTGGTGAATCGCCCCTTGCAGTAATACCTGAATGGGTTAACACAACGTGTCCCACATGTAAAGAACCTGCAAAACGGGAAACTAATACCATGCCTCAATGGGCTGGCTCTTGTTGGTACTTCTTACGCTATCCCGATGCTCATATGCAAGATCGGCCATTTTCAGCAGATGACATATCCTACTGGTTATCGGTTGACTTATATGTTGGTGGCATCGAGCACGCTATATTACACTTATTATATTCCCGATTTTATATAAAAGTGCTCTACGATCTGGGCTATCTCTCATTTGATGAGCCCTTTGCTCATTTGTTTAACCAGGGCATGATAACCAAGTATTCAGAGAAAACAGGTCTTGTAGAAAAAATGTCTAAATCGAAGGGTAACGTTGTTAACCCTGACGATATAGTCAAAGAATATGGCTCAGATGCGTTACGTATGTACATGTTATTTATGGGACCTCCAGAGCTTGATGCTGAATGGCAGGATAGTGGCCTTGAAGGTATAAAGCGATTCTTGCAGCGCTTCTGGGCATACATGACCAATCCTGATACGTTACTTTCTGCAGGACAGCAAGAAGATATTCGTGCTACCAAACGGGTTCACCGTTTGCTTAAAGAGTTTACAGAGCGCATTATACTCTTCAAGCCAAATACTGCTATATCAGCCTTTATGGAATGGCTCAATGATATGATGGCCGAGCAGCTACAGCTGAGCAGAGAGAACGCTGAGTCTGTTATTGTTGCTTTATCCATTATGGCACCCTTTATGACAAGCGAATTACTGGAAGTTCTCTTTCATAAAAAGCTTGAAGATTGTACCTGGCCAACCTATAATCCGGCGTTAGCTATCATCGAAGAAGCTACTATCGCTCTTCAAGTTAATGGTAAAACACGTGCTATTCTTATGCTACCTCGTGGGGTATCACAAGCAGAAGTAGAACAAACTGCTCAAGAAACTGGTGTGCGATGGCTCAAAGATAAAACTATCACTAAGATAATTTACGTGCCTGATAAGCTTATTAATTTTGTTGTAAGCTAACACGCTTTTGCGTAGAATCGTAATAGTAATAGGGTGATATGCTGGGCGTAACACCATGAGCAAGCTTATCAATATAACGGCCAATCTCATCCGGAAGCTGGCTATCTGCGATGGTCCACCATGCCTTACGCTCTTTATAAGCCTTATAAGCACCTCTAGATACCAGATAACGAGCTCGCGCTAAATGCTTGATAGTTTCAAGCGCAGTTTCAGCTTTAGCTACAGATTCCCTATCGTGACCATGCAGCTTAATCGTCTCGGCACTATCTAAAGGCGTATCACCCTCAGTATTTTTTATAGCACACTGTGCGCCCGCTCTGATTAAATATTCAATTATATCCTTATAGCCGTTTTTGCATCGCATAGTGCAGGGGCGTATTACCATCATCATCTTGAGCATTAACAGCAGCACCGACTTCGATTAACCTTTTGGTAGCATCAACGTTACCCAGAGCTACAGCCAACGTAATGGTCCCATACCCAAATCATCACGCTCTCTTAAGCGTTCATCTTGTTTTGTAAGTTCATTAAGAAAAGTTCGGTCTAAAGGTAATAATAACTTGTAACTTAACGGTGGCATTGGCCCATTTAATTTAACTACGCCTATAAGCGCAGCCATCTCAGACAGACCAGATCTTAATAAGAGCTTAAGTATCTTTAAGCGTTCATGCAAAGCAAGATACCGATCACCCATGAGCTTTAAGTCATCAAAAAGATCTTCAAATGTAGGTCCGCCGATACGCCCACCAACGTGCTCAATAGTGTTTGATAGAACACCATATTTTAGCAAAAGCTTAATAGTACCCCAATCTCGATCATTACATAAGATAGCCCTAAATATTGTTTCATATAGGGGAAGTGAACGCAGTGGACCTTGAATACGAGTCCCAATGATCAAGAAGAAGCTTGATAACACCAGCATCATGAATAGGGTCAGCTGCTGGATTCTTATTTCCTCTAATAACATACTTAAGAGGATTAAAGCCCTTACTTGTGGGATCAAAAACTAGGTCAGTGCGATGTTCAAGTAACAATCTTATTATATCGCTGGTAGTATTGTTTCCCCGCATAAGTGCCAAATGAAGAGCCCCCATGGATAGTTCGCCCCCCTGTAGCCTAAGCTTCCTCTCTCTATGAAAAGCGTTTGGGTTAGCTCCTTGCTCGAGCAGTGCACAAACTGAATCTATAGATTTATTATAATTACCGGATATCATTAATTCATTTAATTCTAGATCAAGATCGCTTTGTCTTGACAAGACAACATTCGATAACGTTGCGATTTTTGCCTCAGCACTCGATACTAATTTCATGCACTCTTCTTGATCTAAATTGGGCCAATTCTTGGTGCTATCTTTAAGCACTCGAAGCTCTTTACTTAACGAGAAAATGAGCTCTTGTAAAACATGAGTTGGATATTGTGTGTACTTATTCAGGAGAAGCTCGACATCATCGTGCAAAAGCTTAACCCTATCTTGTAAACTTTCAAACGTTATAGGTTCCCATGGCTCCTGCTCTACGGTCACTAATTCAGATCTACGAACACCAGGTTCGTGATTGCCAAAATTCACATTATGCATAGCCTGACCCTGCCTGTAGTATCTAATCAGGTCACTGATCTTCGTTGAAATATGGTCATCGATCCTTCTTGGAACGTCATAATAACCAATTAAAAATCCAGATAACGTTGCAATTACACCAGTGAGAGCTATGTCTGGGGCTTGTTTCGCCTGCCTTCACATATCCTGCAAAAGCTGCAGCTGTGAGAGCGGTGTCTTGCTTTGTTCCGCTTCTTGCTCTCGCTTCCGCTCATATGTGCGTGCTTGTTTTAGAATTACTTGCCCTTGTTGTGCAAGCAGCTGATCGTAGGGTAGGCCGTATTTTTTATAGAAAGCATGAGTAGCTTTGTTATATGTTTCATGTGAAGTCTCGTGTGTTGCAGCTGAATATCCTTCAAGTTCAAGTACATAGAGATCATGGTGATGGTCAAACATAAGACAAAAACGCAAAAGGGATCTAGCACTTTTAAATGCTGATAAAGAATGCTCTAATAGCTGAAGATCATCTTTATAGCAAACAAGCATAAGTGGTATAGTTGATGGTATTTGCGAGAGACGCATGAATGAAGTTTCAATCGTACTTTCAGTTATATGTCTAAAAACTCATCAGGTAAGTGAGCTATAATGGTGCTAATTCCGTCTTCGTTGTTCTTCCATCTTTGTGATTCGAGTTGTGTAAGTATCTCTTCATAATTTCCCTCAAGCATCAATGGTTCTGAAGGAGCTATATTAAAGTTACTATCGTTAGCCAATAAGGCACCGGAAAAGATAGTCATAAGCGATAGTATATATAATTTCATCTATCCAATATCTAAATCTTCAAATTGTTCTTGATAATTATGCTGCAATAATTATTATCAGTTTATCTAAGTAGTATAAGATAAGCAATGTAGAGCTGTTCATTTAACATAATCTCCTTGAACAACTTGCTTCATGCAATCATGCTAATTATGCTATTGTACATTTGCTGTTTCTAAGACAGCTATTGCATCTTGAAACCTTTGTGCCTGAATCTCGGTGCCATAATGGTTAGCGTGATATTGATCTTTGGCATTAAGCGGCGATTCTATTTTAGCTGATGGCCAGATATATGAGGAAAGATACATGCCCATACGCTGCACTAACAAAGAGTAAGAATCTCTGATTTCTTCTTCTTCTGTCTGTGAGTTAGCTTGATTGCTTATAGCTTGTTTAACACTATCGGGAGCATCAAACAGCACTGCCAGACTAAGCGGTGGCAGTTTGAGCTGTGTCATAAATTCCTTCAAGCTCTCTTTATCGCCAGGAGTGCTAAAGGCTCCATGGCTTAAAAGCAGTGCAACAAGCTCTGCAGTATTGTTACTTGGGCAACGAAGCACAAAACTTAAAGCGGCTTGCCCAGTAGGATTTTTATAATTAACAGATGCATTATAGTCGAGAAGCAATTTAATGATTGGCAATGAGCCACAGCTACTTGCCTTAATAAGAGCCGTATCACCATTATGTGGATTGACATAGTTAACATTCGCTTCATGCTCTAGAAACATCTTTACAATTTTTCTCTTATTAAGAGATGCTGCGCGCATGAGGAGCGTGTCACCATTGCTATCGACAGAGTTAACATCAGCACCTTGCTGAAGTAACGATGCTATTTGAGATTCTATTTGATCATGGTTCTTATGTAATAGTTGATGTGACAAAGCTCTGTTAAGCTCTTCTCGTTTAGACATGTGCATACCACTTAAAGCTAGATCAGCACTCATAAATCCTAGCACCAGCATATACCCCAAGCACGTACGTATGCCGCAAAAAAACTTAGTCATTAATAAAATCCTGCAAAAGTTTTCTTGGTCTATCAAGTGAAGCTATCGAACGAGACATATTTTTCCATACATTATCAACACGTTCAAGGCGCTTAAAAATAGTAGCAATAGTATAACTTTGTGATCTCAAATGAGGATCCGTTACTTCCTGCCAGTGTAATGGGGTTGCTACGGGCGCCCCCGGGCGGGCACGTATGGCATACGGTGTAACTGCTGTTGCGCCAAAAGAATTTCTTTGAGCATCAATAAACAAACGATTACCTCGTTTATCTTTACGTATTTCTGTTGTTAATTGATCAGGGTAGCGTTGAGCGAGTACATAACCAACTGTATGAGCAAAATCACGTACTGTATCAAAATCAGCTTTTCTATCAAGCGGTATAACAAGATGCATACCTCGTGAGCCTGTTGTCATAGGAAAGGCAACTAATCCAAGCTTGTCTAAAAGATCTTTAATTGCTAATGCAGCAAAAACAACCTGCTTAAAATCGCTATCTGCTGGATCAAGATCGAAGATCATACGATCGGGATAATTAAGCTTATCTCGCTTACTCAGCCATATATGGGGCGTAATACATGCTTGATTAGCAATATATACCAGTGTTGCCCTATTATTACATATTACATACGTTGTAATGCCCCCGCTGAGTTTGGGTATAGCTATCCGTTGTATCCAATGAGGAAAATATTCGCCTATATCTTTCTGGTAAAAAGCTTGGCCACGAATACCGTTAGGAAACCGATGCATAGTGAGCGGACGATCTTTCATATATGGAATCATCATGGGTGCTATATGATCATAATAATCAATAACATCATATTTTGTTATGCCATCTTCTGGAAATAGTACTTTATCTGAATGAGTTATTTCGACAACGTAAGGACCATAGCGACGAAGCATTTTCTTTTCAGACATTGTGATTCTCCGGAACGGCTATTTTTGAATCATCCATTTTAACAAGCAACCAATACTTACCGGTATCTCTTGCCAAACGTACAAGCGCATAGCCACCCTTCATTCTTTTACCATGCATCCATAGTTCGATAAGACCATCATGAATACACCCCTCCATAGGTATAGGCCTGCCGTTACGAGTTCTTATATTTTGATACGTACCTGAATCCCATATTCTCACCGTTCCTGCACCATAATTGCCAGGTGGTATAACCCCCTCAAAATGTGCGTACTCAAGGGGATGGTCTTCGGTCATAACAGCAAGACGCTTAACACCAAGCTCATCCGTTGGGCCTTTGGGCACAGCCCATGATACCAATACACCATTAACCTCGATGCGAAAATCGTAGTGTAATCTCGTTGCTCTATGTTTCTGAACTACAAAAATAGGTTGTAATGATTCGTGATGCTTATGCCCACTCGGCTCAGGCGACGTGCTAAAGCTTCTTCTCTGACGATATTCATGTAAAGAATCTGAATGATTTGCCATAGGCACCCAACTTACCCTCAACTTTTTTCACAGAACCTCACATTCTTCAACCGGAATTTGAGCAATAGCCATATAGTTAACCGTAACCCCTGGTATTTTGCGCGTTATGTCACGAACATCCCATGCCGTGATCACTGCTTTATCTTGCGACTGCACGTCAACCGTTATAAGAGCTGGTGCAATAATTGGCGAAGTCAGCGTAGCTATCACGTAAGGATTACTAGTAAATGTGCCATTAAATTCAATGGTACTTGAACCTGATGCATCTGTTATTGCGGTTCCGGCATAAAATACTTGGGCGTTACTGACAAGGTTACTGAGTGCGCAACCTAGATCTAGGCCACAAGCTATTATGGGCCCCTTTAAATCGGTGAGGCCCCATACAACAAGCTCACTACCCCCATCTTGAGAACCAATGGTAACATCGCCATGAACTGTCGCAGAACCATTGATCGTTGTGTCACCTATAACGAGCTGATTACCATTAAAAGTAACATCACCATTAATAGCCATACCTCCCGCTACAGTTTGCATAAACGTCACATCTTCATTAAACGTTACGGGATTATTAAATACCTGTGGGGATTCCGGAATACTCTCAACCACCTGCACGGGCTGCACAATCTGGTGTTGCTCATATTCTGCTAGTATCTTTTCCGCTGGTAAAATTTGACCTTCAGGTACCGTTAATCGACCCCTAATACTAACATTACCGTCAAGTACAACATCGCCGATAACATGGAGCGGGCCAGACAGTGGTTGGGCAAGTGTTACTGGCCCATTAAAAATGCTAGCTCCTGACACGGTTAAGCTGGTTAGACCTTCAGGAGAATCGATAGCTACTGCATTATGAAGAACTGTAGACCCTTCAACTGCAAGACTGCCCATAACTCGCTGATCACCGTCAATAGTTGCCCCACCGTGCACATCAAGGTGCCCACTGGCATTATCTTGAATATCTTCAACAGGCAGCACATCAGGTAGTGTATCACAACATGAACATGAACCGGTAAGTAATGGCGTGTTAAGTTTACCACAGATGGTTACATGAGTTCCAGCGCTACCCAACGTTACATTACCACGCAGTAATGTGTCTCCATTCACCGTCAATTTATTAAGCCGACTTGTACCAGCAACACTTAGGTTACCCGTAATACTATCGAGCATCACATCACCGCTAAATGTTGCCGCTTTATCAAACGTACTGCTTGCAGCGTGGAGGTTTCCTGAAATTGTTACCGTAGACGAAGGGGAACTTCCGAGCACAACAGCATCATTAAATACTGCTTTATCATCTACCATAAACCTTCCATTAACGTGTGCATCACCAAGTGTTACGTCCTTTGCTTCGAGTGAAGTCAAGTGCGTAACGCCCTTAACAGAAAGACCCTCATCAATAGCAACACTATTAAAGCTTGCTTTATCGGTCACCGCAAGCTCTCCCTTAATGGTCGCTTTATCACTGATTTCAAGCACTTTTACATCTATTGCCGAGGCAGCGATATGATCACATGCCGTTACTTCTTTAATAGTATCCAAGCTTACCGGTCCATGAACACATAACTGGCCATTAATAGTAACATCATTACGAGCAACAAGTACTCCCTCGACTTTAAGATCATTAAGCTTAGTGTCACCTTTAACGATTACTGAACCTCCAACGCTTGTATTACCACGTACGGCGAGATCCTTAAGACAGCTTTGATTAAGAGGGGACCTTTTGCGCATAAGTCCATCAAGCCCTTGTGCTTCACTGAGATATGACTTAAGCGTAGTAACTATGTGGTTAAATTCTGCCTCATCGGAGATTTCTTCACAATGATTGTCAAGAATAGCAATACTTGCATCAAGCAATTCAAGCACCTGATCACGATGAACTTGAGTCACATAAGGCTTACTGTCAAGTGAGCGAAAACAGATTTGACCATCAAGAGTTTTAAGGTACTCAAGAACGGGTAAAAGCCCCGTAATATCCATAAGATCTTTGGTATCAACTTCATAGCCTGTGTCACTGCTTGTATCACGAGTACTACCAAGCTCCGTACAGCACAAGCTCGCCGTAAGCAAAGCACTTATAGCAACTACTAATACACCATAGGTAATGTGCATTCTATATCCTCTCACGCTTACCCTCTCACTTTAGATACATACCTACTTACCCGCATATTCTACACCAAAAGCATCCCATGCTTGGCGAGCAATAGGATCAATACGCGTGCCAATAACAAGAACATTGTAAGCTCCATCATGAGTAGCCTCGATATGTACTTCATTACCAACACAGTCTACATTGGCAATACCAAAACAACCTTTACATGGAGTAACCCATGCCTGCACATTGCCATTCAAATAAGGGAAGTAGTCAGGAAGTTCAATAATAGCCTTACCACCAACTACATCAACTTTAAACCTATAGATAGTATCACCGGCAGTTGGAGACTCAACGCATGAATGACGTAACCTCATGCCTGGCTTGCTTGGATGAGGTATATCGAACGCTTTAGCCCCTGTTACCGTTAAGGCACCTTCTATTAAGAAAGTACCTGCCGTTGGTGTTCCAACTGCACCACCTAAATCAAAAACTGTCCCACCGACAGCTCGTGCGCTAAACTGATTAGGAAGCGTACTTAAAAAGGCAGTACCACCACCAAGGTCATCTGCCCACACAAAAGCACCATTATTAACTGCCTGTGCCATATTACCTGCCGCAAAACTGGCAGTACCTGTTGCCATATTATTTACTCCACCTGGAATCGTAGCGTTTGTACCCGACGCAGCATTACTCGTACCGCCCCCTATTGTTGCACCATCAGCTACTCCCCCTGAAGCTACCGTTATTGCATTGCCATTGCCACCACCTATGGTGACACTACTTGCAGACGTAGGTTCGTCAAGGATAACGTTGATAGCGTTAACTTTGTTACCTGTTCCGCCACCTATAGTGGCAAAATTTGTTAGAACAGGACTCGTGCCAAAATTGGTCACGAGGACTTGATTGCCTTGGCCTCCCCCTATTGTCGTACTAATACCCGAGCTAGGGCTTATGGCTAGTAGAGCTGATATAGTTATAGAGTTACCGCTACCGCCGCTTATTGTTGTATTTGCTGTACGTGTAGCTGATCCGCTAATTGTATTACTGGTACCACCGCTTACAGTCGAATCGGTACCTGCAGTAGCATTAGACTCGCCACCGGCTATTACCGCACCTTGAGCGGACACAGCATTACTAAGACCACCCCCTATTGTTGCGTTAAGACCCGAAGTACCAGTTGAACCGTTACCACTTATAGTGTTACCGCTACCGCCAGCAATTGTTGCATTATTTGCTACACCAGCGGTGGTCGACGTAATAGAATTACTAGAACCACCACCTATTGTCGCTTCAACTGCTGTACTTGTATCAAGTATGCTTATAGTATTACCAATACCACCACTTATTGTTGTATCTGCTATGTTAGCCGTAATTGGCCCGGTAATTGAATTGCCCGTACCGCCACCTATAGTTGAAGTGATACCACTAGCAGCATTTGCCTCACCACCAGCTATTACAACACCTTGAGCGGATGCAGCATTACCAGAACCACCACCTATTGTTGCATTAAAACCCGAAGTACCGGTCGAACCATTACCGGCTATAGTATTACCGCTACCGCCAGCAATTGTTGCATTATCTGATATAGCAGCAGTGATCGACGTAATAGAATTACCAGAACCACCACCTATTGTTGCTTCAACTGCTGTACTTGTATCAAGTACGCTTATAGTATTACCGCTACCACCACTTATTGTTGTCTCCGCTATGTTAGCTGTAATTGGCCCAGTGATTGCGTTATTCTCGCCACCACTTATCGTGGAAGAATTACCACTTGCTACCTGTGTTGCACTTGTTCTGCTCAATTGCAAGTCAACAGCATTAGTACCCCGGGCATTGCCAAAAATACCCGTTGAAATAGTTGCAATTAAAGCCCCCGTGCCCTTTGGCTCAACCACAAGTGATATATTCGGCGTAACAAGATCATCAGCTTGTAATGCTACATAAGGTTGTGGCGTCGTTATCAGATCCGTTAAGATCATGGCTGAGTTCTTGATAGCTTCACCAGTAGTTCCACTAAAGCGAGCAATTGCGTCATTGTTGGATGTTGTGGTTCCTACTACTACCGAGTTAGTCCCCTGAAATATGGTACCTGTCACCGTCAAATTACCATTAACCGTCTCGTTACCATTAACGGTAAAGGTACCATTAACACATAATGGCCCCGTTATGCACTCGTCAAATGTTACACTATCAGCAAACGTTACAGCACCATCAAATGTTGATGTCCCAGTTACTGTTAGATTGCCATTAACTGCCTGGTTGCCATTAACGGTAAAATTACCATCAGTGCATAATGGACCTGTTATGCACTCGTCAAATGTTACACTATCGGCAAACGTCACGGCACCATCAAATGTTGATATTCCCGTCACTGTTAGATTGCCATTAACTGTTGCTGTTCCACAAACAGTTAAGCTACCCTCACCTGTTTGGCAACCAATGGTTACGGTATCGGGCAATGTCACCTCACCACTAATAGTTCCTTTAACGCTTAAATCGCCGTCTATTGTCTGATCACCTGTAACAGTGAGATTACCATTAACCGTCTGGTCGCCATTAACAGTCAAATCCCCATTAACACATAATGGTCCCGTTATGCATTGTTCAAATGTTACACCATCAGCAAACGTTACAGCACCATTAAATAAAGAGCTGCCACATACGGTTAAATTGCCTGTGCCATAAGGACAGCCAATACTAACATCATCTTGAAAGTTTGTTGTGCCTCTCACGGTAAGATCACCGTTAACTACTTCGTCACCATTAACAGTAACATCCCCATTAACACATACCGGTCCCGTTATGCACTCGTCAAATTCGGGGCTTCCACTAAATACTACAGGTCCTTCAAAATTTACTGTATCGGTAAACGTTGCCGTTCCACAAACAATTAAGCTACCCTCACCGGTTTGACAACCAATGGTTACGGTATCGGGCAATGTTACCTCACCGTTAATAGTTCCTTTAACGGTTAAATCACCATCTATTGTCTGATCACCGGTAACAGTAAGATTACCATTAACTACTTCGTTACCGTTAACAGTAAAATCTCCATTAACACATAACGGTCCTGTTATGCACTGTGTAAAGCTTACAGGCCCGTTAAATAGTGTACTATCACATACGGTTAACGTTCCCGTACCATAAGGGCAACCAATACTGACATTATCTTGAAAGTTTGTTGCACCTCTCACGGTAAGGTCACCGTTAACTACTTCGTCACCATTAACAGTAAGATCTCCATCAACACATAATGGTCCTGTTATGCATTCGTCAAATTCCGTGCTTCCACTAAATACTACAGGTCCTTCAAAATTTACTGTATCGGTAAACGTTGCTGTTCCGCAAACAATTAAGCTACCCTCACCTGTTTGGCAACCAATGGTTACGGTATCGGGCAATGTCACCTCACCACTAATAGTTCCTTTAACGGTTAAATCACCGTCTATTGTCTGGTCACCGGTAACGGTAAGGTTACCATTAACTACTTCATTACCATTAACAGTAAAATCCCCATTAACACATAATGGTCCCGTTATACACTGTGTAAAGCTTACAGGCCCGTTAAATAGTGTACTATCACATACGGTTAACGTTCCTGTACCATAAGGGCAACCAATAGAAACATCACCTTTTAAGTTCGTTAACCCACAAACAGTTAACCCTCCTGGTATCGGTGAGGGACACACGCAACAATCGCGTGACGAACAGGGTCCTGTTGAGCAGCCAATCTTAACGTCACCCCTAACATCCAAGCTACCGCATACCTTCTCATTACCACAGTGGTCTTCTTCTTTATGAGGAAGCGGAATATCAAGCTCACCACAAATTGTTATTTTAGTACCACAACTGCCTAAGATTACATTACCTCGCAATGCTGTATCGCCGCTGGCAGTAAGCGAAGCAAGCCTTGTATCCCCATCTACGGTTAAGACATCGTGAACTTTTGCATCACCATCAACCTTCAGACCCTGTGTAGAAAGTGGGCCACAAACAGTTACCTCATTACCACAATCACCAAGTATTACCGTACCGCGAAGCGTAGCATCACCCTCAGCTAGTACGCCTGCCAAACGCGTAGTACCAGCTACATCTAAATTACCAGTTACCAACTCATTACCACTTACATGGAGCGCAGAAGCTTCAAGTACTCCGTTAACTTTAACAGTGCTACCGCAATCGCCTAAGATTACATTTTTCTTAAATAACGCATCACCTTCAACAAGAACGTCTCCACTAGCCGTTAAGCTCTGGATACGAACAGCATTACCAACATGCACATTCCCATCTACATGTACTGAGCCACTAGCATGAATAGCCTCAGTGTTTAAATCACCAGAAACCGTCGTTGTGCTTGCTCGTGTACCTAGTACAACGTCATCGGTAAATATAGCTTTATCGTAAACACTTAATCGACCAGTAATCGTCTCAGCTCCTTGAATAGTCGTAGAGCCCAACCTTGTTGTACCAGCTGAAAGCGTATCAAGAGATGTAGCACCTTTAACGGTACAATCACCTTTCACAAGAACATTATCATTAAAGACGGCACCTTGCCCAACACTCAACTTACCACTAACTGATTCATTGCCTATAACCGTCTCATCACCGATAATTTTACTATCATGAGTGGTCAAATGAGAAATGGCCAAATCATTAAATGTTACGTTACCGATAGTGCTTAAATTCAAAGGTCCCCGTATTGTCAGACCACCCTCAATTTTGACATCATCTTTAAATATAGCGTTACCTTCTACAAGCTCGCTTCCTTCCACCTTGAGCGTAGTAAGTAACGTACTACCTTTTACTGATAGATCACCATCTACGCTTAAATCTGCATCATGGGCTATGGTTACGTCCTTTTCAAACAATGCTTCTTTGCTGACCGTAAGCTCACCACCAAGTTCTGTGTCACCTTTAACTACAAGGCAACTTTCAATCTGTCCATTGCCACATACTTTGGCATTGCCTCGTACCTTAAGATCATTTAAGAATATTTTATCAAGGCTTGATTTTTTTATTTGCTGGTTATTTATAACGGATTTTTTATTACTACGAATGCTATCTTGAGTATCATGCATATCGTGCAAGCAACTCCAATAATCACCCAGAGTTTTAACAATGCTATCAAGATCTGCAGCGTCAGCCATTTTATCATAGTGCTTATCAAGCACATTAATACTACTCTCAACGAGCTCAAGTGCGTCCTGTGGGTATACCTGGGCCTTACGTAGTACGTTGCCCTGACTATCACTGCTCGAATAAAAATTATCAAAACGTGCTACGTAATCTTCATCTTCAGCAAGAGATTTAATACGCTCGAGTACGGGTAAAAGCTCAGTAATATCTATCAGGCTTTCTTCTACACTGCTTACAGAGCCATCATCAAGATTAATCTGGACATATGCATCGTGCTCACTTTCAGCACGAGCAGTATACGCACGTGCTATAGCTAGCAAACAAACCAACAGCATCTTAGAAGCATTTCCTTTTACTATACCCATAACTACCCCTTTTTTTAGCTTTAACTTAACGTTACTTAACATTACTCAATACTACCTTAATACTACGAGGAAGAGGCATGAAGCCTCTTCCTTATTTACCTCAATATTTATCTCAATGTACCTCATGGTTATCGATTAAGATACCTGTTGATGTGTATATTCAACTCCTGTTGCAGCCCATGCTTGTTGCGCAAGTGCGTCAATACGTGTACCGATAACGAGTATATTATAGACACCATCTGCTGAACCAATAACACGTATTTCATTTGACGTAGCATCATAGATCGCTTGCGCAAAACCAAACACGCTAGCAGGGTTGGCCCATGCCTGTATATTACCGTTTAGGTAAGGGAAATAATCTGGAAGTTCCAGTTCAGCCTTACCATCAACAACTTCAACCGTAAATCTATATATATTATCACCGGCAGTTGGAGACTCAACGCATGAATGACGTAACCTCATGCCTGGCTTGCTTGGGTGAGGTATATCGAACGCTTTAGCCCCTGTTACCGTTAAAGCACCTTCTATTAAGAAAGTACCTGCCGTTGGCGTTCCAGCTGCACCACCTAAATCAAAAACTACCCCACCTGTAGCCCGTGCGCTAAACTGATTAGCAAGCGTACTTGAAAAGGCAGTACCACCACCAAGGTCATCTGCCCACACAAAAGCACCATTATTAACTGCCTGCGCCATATTACCTGCCGCAAAACTGGCGGTACCTGACGCTGAATTATTGATCCCGCCTGGAATTGTAGAGTATTCACCGGATACAGTGTTACCACTGCCGCCTCCAACGGTAGCAAAGGGACGCTCGGCACTATTATTCTCACCACCAGCTATTACGGTACCCTCAGCCTCTGCGAGGTTACTCAAGCCACCACCTATTGTCGCATTAGGGCCAATGACAGCGTTAATACTTATAACATTGGTACTACCGCCAGCAATTGTTGCATTATCTGCTACTCCGGCATTTATCACTGTAATTGAATTACCGGAACCACCGCCTATTGTTGCTTGAATTGCCGTGCTTGTATCACTTGTTGATATTGAGTTAGCGCTACCACCACCTATCGTTGTGGCTGCTATACTAGTGGCCACCCCACTAATTGAATTACGCGTACCGCCACCTATAGTTGAATCGGTACCGCCAGCACCATTAGACTCGCCACCGGCTATTACAACACCTTGAGCGGACACAGCATTACTAAGACCGCCCCCTATTGTTGCGTTAAGACCCGAAGTACCAGTTGAACCGTTACCACTTATAGTGTTACCGCTACCGCCAGCAATTGTTGCATTATTTGCTACACCAGCGGTGGTCGACGTAATAGAATTACTAGAACCACCACCTATTGTCGCTTCAACTGCTGTACTTGTATCAAGTATGCTTATAGTATTACCAATACCACCACTTATTGTTGTATCTGCTATGTTAGCCGTAATTGGCCCGGTAATTGAATTGCCCGTACCGCCACCTATAGTTGAAGTGATACCACTAGCAGCATTTGCCTCACCACCAGCTATTACAACACCTTGAGCGGATGCAGCATTACCAAAACCACCACCTATAGTTGCGTTAAAACCCGAAGTACCGGTCGAACCATTACCACTTATAGTATTACCGATACCGCCAGCAATTGTTGCATTATTTGTTACACCAGCAGTGATCGACATAATAGAATTGCCAGAACCACCACCTATTGTTGCTTCAACTGCTGTACTTGTATCAAGCACGCTTATAGTATTACCGCTACCACCACTTATTGTTGTCTCTGCTATGTTGGCTGTAATTGGCCCAGTAATTGCGTTGCCAGAACCACCGCTTACGGTAGAAAAATCCCCCCCTGCAACATCTGTCGCTGCCGGTCTGTTCAGCTGCAAGTCAACAGCATTAATACCCCGGGCATTGCCAAAAATACCTGTTGAAATAGTTGCGATTAAAGCCCCAGTGCCCTTTGGCTCAACCACAAATGATATATTCGGCGTAACAAGATCATCAGCCTGTAATGCTACATAAGGTTGTGGCGTCGTTATCAGATCCGTTAAGATCATGGCTGAGTTCTTGATAGCTTCACCGGTAGTTCCACTAAAGCGAGCGATTGCGTCATTGTTGGATGTGGTAGTTCCTACTACTACCGAGTTAGTCCCCTGAAATATAGTACCTGTCACCGTCAAATTACCGTTAACCGTCTCGTTACCATTAACGGTAAAGGTACCATTAACACATAATGGCCCTGTTATGCATTGTTCAAATGTTACACTATCAGCAAACGTTACAGCACCATCAAATGTTGATGTTCCAGTTACTGTTAGATTGCCATTAACCGTCTCGTTACCATTAACGGTAAAGGTACCGTTAACACATAATGGTCCCGTTATGCATTGTTCAAATGTTACACTATCAGCAAACGTTACAGCACCACTAAATAAAGAGCTGCCGCACACGGTTAAATTGCCCGTGCCATAAGGACAGCCAATACTAACATTATCTTGAAAGTCTGCCATACCTCTCACGGTAAGATCACCGTTAACTACTTCGTCACCATTAACAGTAACATCCCCATTAACACATACCGGTCCCGTTATGCACTCGTCAAATTCTGGGCTTCCGCTAAATACTATTGGTCCTTCAAAATTTACTGTATCGGTAAACGTTGCCGTTCCACAAACAATTAAGCTACCCTCACCGGTTTGACAACCAATGGTTACGGTATCGGGCAATGTTACCTCACCATTAATAGTTCCTTTAACGGTTAAATCACCATCTATTATCTGATCACCGGTAACAGTAAGATTACCGTTAACCACCTCGTTACCGTTAACAGTAAAATCTCCATTAACACATAACGGTCCTGTTATGCACTGTGTAAAGCTTACGGGCCCGTTAAATAGTGTACTATCACATACGGTTAACGTTCCTGTACCATAAGGGCAACCAATAGAAACATCACCTTTTAAGTTCGTTGGCCCACAAACAGTTAACCCTCCTGGTATCGGTGAGGGACACACGCAACAATCGCGTGACGAACAGGGTCCTGTTGAGCAGCCAATCGTAACGTCACCCCTAACATCCAAGTTACCGCATACCTTCTCATTACCACAGTGGTCTTCTTCTTTATGAGGAAGCGGAATATCAAGCTCGCCGCAAATTGTTATTTTAGTACCACAACTGCCTAAGACTACATTACCTCGCAGTGCTGTATCGCCGCTGGCACTAAGCGAAGCAAGCCTCGTATCTCCATCTACGGTTAAGACATCGTGAACTGTTGCGTCACCATCAACCTTGAGACTCCATGTAGAAAGTGGGCCGCAAACGGTTACCTCATTACCACAATCACCAAGTATTACTGTACCGCGAAGCGTAGCATCACCCTCAGCTAGTACGCCTGCCAAACGCGTAGTACCAGCTACATCTAAATTACCAGTTACCAACTCATTACCACTTACATGGAGCGCAGAAGCTTCAAGTACTCCGTTAACTTTAACAGTGCTACCGCAATCGCCTAAGATTACATTACCTCGCAATGCTGTATCACCATTGGCAGTAAGCGAAGCAAGCCTTGTATCCCCATCCACGGTTAAGACATCGTGAACTGTTGCATCACCATCAACCTTCAGATCCCGCGTAGAAAGTAAGCCGCAGACGGTTACCTCATTACCACAATCACCAAGTTTTACTGTACCCCGAAGCGTAGCATCACCCTCAGCTAGTATGCTTGCCAAACGCGTAGTACCAGCTACATCTAAATCGCCATCCACTACTTCACTGCCATATACATAAAGCTCAGAAGCCTCAAGCGATCCATTAACTTTAACGGTGCTACCACAACTGCCTAAGATTACATTACCTTGCAGTGCTGTATCACCACCGGCAGTAAGCGAAGCAAGCCTTGTATCCCCATCTACGGTTAAGACATCGTGAACTGTTGCATCACCATCAACCTTCAGATCCCCCGTAGAAAGTGAGCCGCAGACGGTTACCTCATTACCACAATCACCAAGTTTTACTGTACCCCGAAGCGTAGCATCACCCTCAGCTAGTATGCTTGCTAAACGCGTAGTACCAGCTACATCTAAATCGCCATCCACTACTTCACTGCCATATACATAAAGCTCAGAAGCCTCAAGCGATCCATTAACTTTAACGGTGCTACCACAACTGCCTAAGATTACATTACCTTGCAGTGCTGTATCACCACCGGCAGTAAGCGAAGCAAGCCTTGTATCCCCATCTACGGTTAAGACATCGTGAACTGTTGCATCACCATCAACCTTCAGATCCCCCGTAGAAAGTGAGCCGCAGACGGTTACCTCATTACCACAATCACCAAGTTTTACTGTACCCCGAAGCGTAGCATCACCCTCAGCTAGTATGCTTGCCAAACGCGTAGTACCAGCTACATCTAAATCGCCATCCACTACTTCACTACCATGCACATGAAGCTCGGAAGTATCTAGTACGCCATTAACTTTAACCATGCTACCGCAATCGCCTAAGATTACATTTTTCTTAAATAACGCATCACCTTCAGCGAGAACATCTTCACTAACTGTCAAGCTCTGGGCACGGATAGCACTATCAACCTGCACATTCCCATCTACATGTACTGAGCCACTAGCATGAATAGCCTCAGTGTTTAAATCACCGGAAACTGTTGTTGTGCTTGCTCGTGTACCTAGTACAACATCATCGGTAAATATAGCTTTATCATAAACACTTAATCGACCGGTAACCGTTTCTGACCCTTGAATGGTCGTAGAGCCCAACTTTGTTATACCAGCTGAAAGCGTATCAACAATGACATCCTCAGCCAGTACGCTTGCCAAACGAGTAGCACCAGCTACATCTAAGTTACCGGCTACCAACTCATTACCACTTACATGAAGCGTAGAAGCGTCAAATACTCCGGTAACTTTAACTCCGCTATCGGCACTACCTAAAATTACATTACCTTGTAATGTCGTATCAGTGCTTACTATAAGCGAAGTAAGCTTTGTATCCCCATCTACAGTCAAAGTGTCCTGAACTATTGCGTCACCAGTCACATTCAGCTCTTGCGTAAAAAGTGGACCACAGACCGTCACCTGCTTACCACAACCACCAAGCCTTACTGTACCACGAAGCGTAGCGTCACCTTCAGCTAGTATGCTTGCCAAACGGGTAGCGCCAGCTACATCTAGAGTACCATCTACTGATTCGTTACCACTCACGCGAAGCATAGAAGTATCAAATGCTCCAGTAACTTTAACCGAGCTACCGCAACTACCTAAGATCACATTACCTTGCAATGCCGTATCACCACTGGCAGTAAGCGAAGCAAGCCTTGTATCTCCATCTACGGTTAAGATATCGTGAACTGTTGCATCACCATCAACCTTCAGATCCTGTGTAGAAAGTGGGCTACAGATCGTTACCTGCTTACCACAACCACCAAGCTTTACCATACCCTGGAATGTAGCGTCACCCTCAGTCACCATGCTTGCCAAATGCGTCATGCCAGCCACATCTAAAGTACCATCAACCGACTCGTCACCGCTTACATGGAGCGCAGGGATATCAAGTGTGCCATTAACTTTAACAGTACTACCATAACTGCCAAGCACAACATTCTTCTTAAAAGATGCGTCACCTTCAACAAGAACATCTCCGCTGGCCGTTAAGCTCTGGGTACGAACAGCGTTACCAACGTGCACATTACCACCCACATGTACTGAGCCACTAGCATGAATAGCCTCAGTGTTTAAATCACCAGAAACCGTCGTTGTGCTTGCTCGTGTACCTAATACCACATCATCGGTAAATATAGCTTTATCATAAACACTTAATCGACCGGTAACCGTTTCTGACCCTTGAATGGTCGTAGAGCCCAACTTTGTTGTACCAGCTGCAAGCGTATCAAGAGATGTAGCACCTTTAACGGTACAATCACCTTTCACAAGAACATTGTCATTAAAGACGGCACCTTGCCCAACACTCAACTTACCACTAACTGATTCATTGCCTATAACCGTCTCATCGCCGATAATTTTACTATCATGAGTAGTCAAATGAGAAATAGTCAAATCATTAAATGTCACATTACCGATCGTGCTTAAATTCAAGGCACCTCGTATTGTCAAACCACCCTCAATTTTGACATCATCCTTAAAGATGGCATTATTATCTACGATAAGCTTACCTTCTATGAGCTCGCTCCCTTCTACCTTGAGTGTATTAAGTGACGTAACTCCCTTTACGGATAGATCTCCACCAGCATGTAAGTCAGCACCATGGGCTAGGGTTACGTCCTTTTCAAACAATGCTTCCTTACTAACTGTAAGCTCACCACCAAGTTCTGTATCGCCTTTAACTGCAAGGCAACCTTCGATCTGTCCATTACCACCTACTTTGGCATTGCGTCGCACTTTTAGATCATTTAAAAATATTTTATCAAAGCTTGATTTCTTAACAGATTGTTGATGGGGGAGTTGATGTGCAAAGGGTCTCCTGACACCACGAATGCTATCTTGAGTATCATGTATATCACGCAAGCAACTCCAATAATCACCCAGAGTTGTGACAATACTATCAAGATCTGCAGCATCAGCCATTTTATCATAGTGCTTATCAAGCAGATTAATACTACTTTCAACAAGCTCAAGTGCTTCCTGTGGGTATACCTGGGCTTTACGTAGTACGTCTTTCTGATCATTACTGCTCGAGTAAAAATTATCAAAACGTGCTACATGATCTTCATCTTCAGCAAGAGATTTAATACGCTCAAGTACTGGTAAAAGCTCAGTAATATCTATCAGGCTTTCTTCTGCGCCACTCACAGAGCTATCATCGAGATTAGTCTGGACATATGCATCGTGCTCATTATCAGCACCAGCGGTATGTGCATACGATAACATGAGCACAAAAGTAAGAAATATACAATAACTTCTTGGCAAGGTACGCATTCATTACCCTTTCCTTTTTTTAGTACACGCCACCCTTTTTTTGCTTCAAGATCTACATTAGTACGTCATTGTCCATTTGTCTAGATCCTTGATTTATGTGACGCCCTGACTTCATACTAGCGTGTAGAGCACGTAGTAAGTATTAAACAAAAAAAGGATACTATGAAAATATTTCTGGATACCGCTGATGCTGAAAGTATACGACGATGGGTAACCACAGGACTTATTGATGGCGTTACAACCAACCCAAGCCACTTAAGCAAGCAATCCGAATCACCGGATAAAGCGTTACGTGAAATTTGTACTATTATGAAGGGTCATGATGTTAGCATCGAAGTTACCGAGCAAGAACCACAAGCAGTTTATGAACAAGCACACCGTATAGCAGCACTTGCTGACAACGTTGTCGTTAAAATACCCTGCTCTAAAGAGTACGTAACCGTAATCAAAAAGCTTGTTCACGAGGGCATAGCTCTTAATATCACCCTCATTTTTTCTGCACTACAGGGTTTGATGATGGCCAAGCTTGGCGTACGCTATATATCGCCATTTATTGGACGAATCGACGATATTGGCTACGATGGTATAGAAGTTATTAGCGATTTACGAGATATACTGATACTCTATGGCTTTGAGACAGAACTTTTAGCAGCCTCGATTCGCTCAATTTCCCATATACATCAGGTAGCAGTTTTAGGTGTGGATATTGCAACGATTCCTGTTGATTTACTTGAAAAATCACTTGAACATCCCCTGACTGAAAGGGGTATGGTGCTTTTTGATGCTGACTGGAAAAAATTAGGTATCACTCATTTTCCTTGAGGTCAGAAATTGGCTACAGTACGCCCATTAACTATTTTCATGGTGACAAATAATTATACTCCCTATTCCGGAGGTGTTGTTAGTTCGCTCACTACTAGTACACTTCAATTACGAGCATTAGGTCACACGGTTATTATCGTAACACTTGACTTCTTGGGTCAGCAGATATCTGAAGAAGGAGTAATTCGTATACCCTGTCCTCTGCGATTTAGTTACAAAAACAATCCGATGGCCGTACCAATAGGTGCCCAATGGCACATCCTCAAGCTCATTCATCACTATGCACCTGACATTATTCATGTTCATCACCCATTTTTACTCTGCACATCGGCTGTACGTGCTGCGTGTCGTGAAAAGATTCCTGTTGTCTTTACTCATCACACACGTTATGATCAATATGTACATTATGTGCCGTTGCCCAAGCAATTTACCAAACCTATCGTAAAAAAATGGGTTGCTCATTTTTGCAGCAAAGTCACCGGTCTTATAGCTCCTAGTGAGTCGATTAAGCATCTCGTTAAAGCTCAAACAGTATCACAGCACCTTGCGGTTATACCTAGTGGCATTATGCCAGTATATATACTGCCACAATTTACCTACAAGCCAACCAAAGGCAAGCAACTCGAGCTTTTAAGCGTAAGTCGCTTTGTGCCCGAAAAAAATATTCCGTTCTTGTTAAATGCCTGCACGTATCTTACCGTACCGTTTCGCCTAACACTTATTGGCTTTGGTCAAGAAACAGAAGCACTGAAAGACTATGCTTACACTAAACTTGCTTTTTCGCCAGATCACGTGCAATTCATTATTAAGCCACCGCGAACTAGCATAGCCGACTGGTATAGGAGAGCTGATATTTTTATCTTTGCTTCAACAACCGAAACTCAAGGTCTCGTTCTTGCTGAAGCGATGGCAAGCGGTACACCAGTAATAGCAGTTAACGGTACCGGTGTTTGTGATATTGTTCAAGAAGGCATTAACGGATTTCTTGTGTCATCACCTCACGATATGGCCCAAAAAATAGAGCACGTGGCGGAGTCACCTGAACTGTTCAAGATACTTCAAAAGAATGCTTGGAACACCGCACGGGACTATTACCCGGAAAAAACCGCTCAACGTCTCGTTGAATTCTATTATACGCTACGCTCACCCATACGCTAATCTACTACTGCTTGATTAAACTATTAAGGGTCTCAATACATGCTTTTACGTGCTGTTCAGGTAAGTTCTTGATTATCGGGCCAAGGGTCGTGATAATTACCTCAATAAACTCACATACACCGTCTGGCTTTTTATCTCTAACAAGACTTTCGATTAATTGAGCCACATCGAAAGAAGTAGTTGGTACGGTAACCACTTCAGGTGGCGTTAGCTCACCCGATACTTCTAAAAGCTTATAATAGGCAAACATAAGAGCAGCAAGTGTTGTATAGATAGCTATCGCTGTCTGTGTTTCGCTCCATTCAGTCATCTCTTCGTACATAAGCTGTTCTATTTTTTGAGCATCAGGCTGCAGCTGTCCGCTGGCAAGATACTGCTCGCCCTCATCGGCAAGCTGCTTATTATACGGTATATCATGTGCTCTATAGATGGCATGAACAACCGTCAAATACTTACGTGCTGAATCTTTGCGCACCTGTGCACAATCAGGCTCAACGTTGGTATATTTTCCGTGCTTGCCATCTTCAAGCTCAAGTAAATAGGCTTTTGGATGACCCGCCTGTATAAGCTTGAGATACAGAGCTTGTGTGCTACGCAATGGAACGCACTCGTCATTTTTGGCATGTACCAATAGTATGGGTATATCATGGGGGAACCTACTTATATTCGCAAGAATGTTCCTATTATCTGGGTAATATATGCCAGCTTTCTGTATCCAGCTTTGCATAAACAGCGGCAAAAACTCATAGAATAAGCTCAAAGAGCGTTGGGAGTGCTCATGTATAAAAGGTGCTTCTGCAATAAGCGCCTTAAGATACGGAAACTTACTTGTAGCGACAGCATTAATTGCCGTTGCTGCCCCTTGGGAAGATCCAAAAATAGCAATACCATTATGCATAGTGTGATCAGCAGGACTGGTGTCAATGAGATTAACGAGCTTTTTATAAGCAGCCTCAAGAATAACAGCTCTATCTACATCCTGCTCTAGAATGGGAAAATTAAATGATAAGCAAGGGGCAGTAATCAGTGGATAATCAGGATTCTTTGTATTAATATACCATTCAGCATCAGTTTTATTACCATGTATGCCATGAGCAAAAAGAAAGTAACTACCAGCAGAAATAGTACTCTCGAACACCTGCTTCGTATCATCAGATCTGACAATGGCAGTCGTACCACCTAGAATACTCAGTGATACGTTTAATATGACCCAAAGCTTTAAGCATCTTTCCATACCATAAACTCCATCTATACCTGGTCAAAAGAGTATATACAATTTGCATCTCTTGACACTACCAGGAAGTGAAAGTAAATACAAGCCCTATTTTATCTTCAGCCTAAGCTATCCACTATCTAGCACATAGGACTTATAGTTCGTTGAACAATAGCTTGAATGGTATCTTCAGATGGTGATACTATTTCTTTTCAGGATCACTATGAAATTTAAAAATGAATTTCTCGCGGGCTAGCTCTTTCAGCTTCTTCTGTAAAGACGTATCAGCAGGAAGCTGCTCATAAAGAGCTATCAAGCGATCGAGCTTTTGTGTATGATCTGGCAATGTATTCTTAAATACTAGTGCATAAAGCCTAAAGCTAACCGGAGCTTTTTGTTTTGTTATTGCAGATGCAAGCAGGTTAACCACCTCTTCATGATTATTTTCAGATGCTAATGTAAAAGCGGTTTCACCATTATTATTCACGTGGTTAACATGAGCACCAGCATCTAGAAGTAGCCTAACTATATCGGTATAACCACGCTCAGCCGCACTGATAAGCGCAGTATTGCCACGATAATCAGCAGGGTTAACATCAGCTCTAGCCTCTAAAAGCACTTTAACTACATCCGTACGACCATTTTTAGCCGCTAATATGAGAGCAGTTTGAGCCTCATTATTGGCACGATTAACGTTAGCGCCAGCCTGTATAAGTAGCTTAACTACATCGGCACGATCCCTTCCAGCTGCATCTATTAGAGCAGTATCCCCATTAATATCACCATGATTAACGTCAACTTTAGCTTCTAGAAGCAGTTTAACCACGTCTATATACCCTCCAGCAACTGCCAACTTGAGGACAGTTACGCCCCTATTATCGGCGTGATTAATATCAGCTTTACGATCTAGAAGTAGCTTAACTGTATTGACATGACCATTTCGAAAAGCCCACATGAGAGGGGTATCACCATACACATTAGCTTGATTGATATCAGCTTTATAACGTAGAAGTACCTTGATGGTATTTGTGTCCCCATTACCTGCAGCATAATGGAGAGCGGTATCACCGCGATAATCAGCATGATTAACGTCAGCTTTAGCTTTTAGAAGCACTCTAACTATATCTGTACGTCCAAAATTAGCTGCATCTATCAAAGCAGTATCACCATCTACATTAGCATGATTAACGTTAGCACCATGCTCTATAAGCAATTTGACTATGTCTATAAGTCCTCCAGACGCTGCATTATAAGCGCAGTATCACCCCACTTATTGGCGAGCTTAACATCAGCACCATACTTCGCCGAGGCTTCGTATGGCCTGCCATACTCTATAAGCAGCTTAGCAATATCCGTATGGTCACCGCTAATTGCCTGTATTAATGCAGTATAACCGTTGCTATCCCGAGCATCAATATTAGCACCTTGAGCAAGCGCTTTTTCAACTGCTTGTATATCACCTCTTTCTGCTGCATCAAGCAACAACTTATCTACAGCAGAATTGGCTTGTACGTATGTTTCTGGGCCATAACCAGATGGTGTATACTGAGCAGTCCTTGGCTTTTCACTGAAATCCTCGTAAAAATCAGTGATTTTAATAAAGAGCTCAGCCGCTGCTCTCTTTTCATCAAGGGTTTTAAATTTGTCTGGATGGCACTTAACAGCAAAGCTGCGATATGTTTTTTTAACATCATCAACGGAACGAGCAGAGGTTACTGCTTTACCTAGCGCATTACATATGCTTAATTGGTCTTGCGCACATGATATAGATATCCATCCTACACTGAACATTACAATCATAAAAATATCGCTGCGTACTGTCCAGACTGCCATAGTCTTAAGATTCATCTGATAACTCCTATTATTAATTCAAAAAAACACTTAGTTTAAAAACTCTTTACCCTAGTGCTTATATAAATTATTATCTAAGAGTCAATAAAATATAGTTTCTAGAAAAATCTTATAGAAAGCATTTTAGCCAGCTAAATCTGTGGCTAGTTTACAAGCAACCAGATACATATCTACATCACCGAAACATGACACACGTTGATTTTTATGCTATAATTGGAGTTAATAAAATTCAAGCCTGTAATAATCTCTTAATGAAGCAAAGACCCTATAATGAGTACTTTTAAATTACATGCACCATTTTCTGCAGCGGGAGACCAGCCGCAGGCTATCGAGAAACTTTCTCTAGCACGACCTGGCATTTCTACTCTCTTGGGCGTAACAGGGTCAGGCAAAACTTTTACAATAGCTCAGGTTATCGCTCAACAGTCAAAACCAGTTTTGGTACTATCGCCCAATAAGACTCTAGCAGCTCAGCTGTATGAAGAATTTTCACTTTTTTTTCCAGAAAACAAAGTGTGCTATTTCGTCAGCTATTATGATTATTATCAACCGGAGTCATACCTGCCTGCTCAAGATATGTATATCCCTAAAGAAACTAAAGTTAACAGTGAAATAGAGCGCCTGCGTATAGATGCCGTAGTGTCTGCTCTTACGAGACAAGATACCATTATTGTGGCATCGGTATCGTGTATTTATTCGCTGGCTAATCCGGCAGATTACGAAAGCCTGGCATTACCGCTCTCAAAGGGTCAGGTTATCAGTAGGGCTGAACTTCTCCGCAAACTTATTTTTATTCAATATATGCGCAATGATATGGAAACGGCTTCAGGCACCTTCCAAGTACGTGGCTCAACAATTGAAGTTATAGTGCCCTATCAAAAAGAGAAGCTGCGCATAGAGCTTGATGGCTCAGGTATTGAGCGGCTCTATTGGGTAACAAAACATGATAATAGCATACGTGAAGAAGTACATGACACCATTATCTTTCCTGCCAAGCCGTTTGTTACGACGGAAGAAAAGAAAGGCGCAGCACTGGCAAGTATTCAAGCAGAACTTGATACGTACGTACCGAGCTTGAAGAATCCACTCTATCAAGAGCGACTGAAAGCCCGTGTTGCTCATGATCTTGAATTACTCGAAGAACATGGCACCTGCCCAGGGGTTGAAAACTATTCAGCACATTTCGATGGCCGAAGCTCTGGCCAGCCACCTTATTGCTTATTTGACTTCTTTAAAGACTTCTTATTAGTTATCGATGAATCCCATATCGCTATACCTCAATTAAAAGGCATGTTTATGGGTGATCGAGCACGAAAGAAAGCTTTAATAGATTTTGGCTTTAGGCTGCCATCGGCTCACGATAATCGCCCATTAAAGTTTGAAGAAATTGAACGGTACTTTAATGACGTTATTTTTGTCTCAGCTACGCCAGGCAATTATGAACTCTCAAACAGTACTGTTATTGCCGAACAGGTTATACGACCAACAGGTCTTGTTGACCCACGAATAGAACTACACCCTCGTCCTGGGCAACTTGCTCATTTGGTACAACAAATTCGTTCAACACGAGATAAGGGCCATCGCTGTTTGGTAACCGTTCTTACTAAAAAACTTGCTGAAGAATTGGCCCGTTATCTAGAAGAGCAACATATTAAAGTATGCTATCTTCACTGTGATATTAAGACACCTCAACGAACAGAGCTGTTACATAAACTACGTACCGGTCTATTTGACTGTTTAGTTGGCGTCAATCTACTCAGAGAGGGTCTTGATTTACCTGAGGTTGCCCTTGTAGCTATTATGGATGCTGATGTTGAAAGCTTCTTGCGCGACAAACGATCACTTATTCAGATTATCGGCCGTGCTGCCCGTAATAGTGCATCACGCGTTATACTCTACGCCGACACTATTACTCAATCTATGCAAGACGCTCTTAATGAGACAAATCGACGACGTGCGCTTCAAGAAGCATATAATCAAAAGCATGCCATTATACCCTCAAGTGTTAAACGTGATGTAACTAAGAGTATCTCTAATATTCAAAAAGCTATTGCTGAAGCATCAAAACATAAAAAGAAAGCTACTGCTCTTGCTCAAGAGCGATCAGGGCAACCTGTAGCTTTAGCTGAGCGTATAGCTGAACTCGAGCAGCTCATGCAACAGGCAGCACAAGCAGAAGATTTTGATACCGCTATCGCCTATCGCGAAGAATGGAGTGAGCTGAAAAAGCTGCTTTAAGGGCTTCGTCTTATACTACTATGAAAGTTATCGAGACCGGCAGTAAAGCCGGTCCTGATAACTTCATTACTCTCTCGTATATCTTCCCTCTAAGTTTACTGGTATTTGTACACCTAAAGGGATAACTTGTGCCTCTAGAAAATAACGGGTCATGGTCCAGTGTGTACTGGAGCGTTCTGTGAAACTGGTCGCTGCGATGCAGGGGAAACACCTGGCTCCGCTGTTGCGCTACTCGTTTGTCCCATAGCCGTCGTAAAAGCTTGTTGGCCGGCCTGTTCAGCTTTTGCCCAGCGTCGTACTGCTTCTACAGTGCTTTCCCTTCCAAAAATAGCTAACGAGCTATCACGTTGATTAGGATTTGTTATCTGACCAAGATATCGAGCACCCTTCTCTGGTACAGGAGTTTTACTTGCATCACCGCCGGCAGGAACTGCTACAGCAATAATACTTAACTTTTGCATACGATCTGGCGTAATAGCGCTACCGGTTACTTCATCACCCGGTTGGATTTCTGCCAATATTGTACCGATATCTTTACCAACCAGAGGCTCAGCAAATTCTAGCACCCATGTTTTACCGTCAGCTTGAACCTGTCCTATTCTAACGTACTTCAATCCCAACTCCCGATACCATACTGTAGGGCCTGGCTGAGGCCTGAATGCCGAAGCAATAGGTGCCGTAAGGGTACCTGCCACGCTACCGAGGCCTGCTGCAGCTGAAGTATAAGCCTCTCTACCAAATTGTTGCGCGCTTGTATAGGCTTGTTGACCTGCCTGCCGAGCTTCTCGTGCCAAGCGTTGTGTTGCTTCACGAGCACTTTCCCTCTTAAAAATAGCCAAGAAGTTACCAGGTTGATTAGGATTTTGTATACTACCAAGGTACTGAGCACCCTTTTCTGGTGATTGAGGTTGGCCTGTATCGCCAGTTGCTACACCAATGATGTCTAACTTCTTTTTACCATCAGAAGCAACTGCTCTGCCGGTTATTTGATCACCTGGTTGGACTCTTGCTAATGTTGCCTTAATATCTTCACCAATAATGGGCTGTACAAATTCAATCGACCATACGTTACCATTACGAAGCTCGCCCGCTTTAAAATGATAAAATCCCCATTCTCGGTGCCATACTTCCGGTTTACGCGTTTGAATACTAGCGTACGTAGGCTGGATTGTTGCCGGCTCATATCCTTGAGCACGTATGCAAAATGCTGGTATCAGCGCAAGAAGAGTTATACTTAAAATTTCAATTCTTTTCATAACAATCTCCCTTTCTTTAATATACTTTTTTTATTACAAAGTCACTTTCCTTCAGTTCTTACATTTCATTGTATTACACCTGGTGATTACAGAGTATGTTCATACGTATGAAAACCTAACTCACTTTCAGGAGCAGCCCTTAGCGTAGCTTCTTCTGGCTGCTCGGTGGTCGATCTGACCAGCTCATTATAAACTAATTGAGCAGTACCACGTAAAGTCAACGGCTCAGTTTTATGAACGAAAACATATAAAACGAGATTAGTTGGAAGTTTGGCTGAAGCGAAACCGAGAAATAACGCTTGTGGCTCTTTCGTTGGCTCGTTTGACTTATAGTAGGTTGCACCATGACCAACAACTGCAACAACAGGCAATTGAGAGCCGTCCGGGTACACCACGTTACCCTCAAGATTTTGACCTTGAGTTACAGAATTAAGATCAAGCCTTCGGGCGCCTCTCGCTTGAAGCAATTTAAGGTTCCCCTTATGTCCCTGCTCGACTACAGTACCGGCATCTAAGGGCTGAAGCATACCACCTATCGGGGTACCTCGATGGAGGCGCTCTCGGAAAATCGGTTCATATTTTAAGCCTGATGGTTTACTCCTACGGGGCAACTCTGGGCCTTGTCCAGGAATACCGGTCTCAATCAAGGGCCCAGTTCCATGTAACGGCTCCCCTTGAAATGGCGTCATACCCACAAGAGGCACGAGAGTTAAAAGCGATAAGCTTAAAAATATTAAATTTTTCATAAAGCTCTCCTTGAATTTTAATATAAATATAAATATTTCTCTTAGGATACCCTTCCCATAATTAATTATACTGAAACCAATTAGCTAATATCAATAAATTTAACTTATTATCTCATATTTATTTATTAAATCCCAAGGAATAGTAATTTCTTCTTGTAGAATAAAAACATAAATTAGCTAAAAGAGAAAATTAAGAAAAAAGTTTTAAGGATTAATCTTTTTAAGATTCAAAAAATTTATAATACAGCCTTGTCACCAAAACCCAACAAAAGATTCAAGATAGTGCATCGACCCTTATTCGGCTTGACCCACCAGCGAAACATATACCAACTGAGCAATACCTCGTAAATCCGAAGCTTGTGTTGGCCCAACAAAGGCTAAGATAATATTTGCAGCACCTGGCATTGCTTCTACATCACTTTTAGGAAGCGTCTGCACTGCAACGAGAGGTCCCGCACCTTGAGGCTGATAAGAAGCATAGCGAGTTCCACTATAAGCACGAACAACAGTAACGGGTAAGGCTGAGCTATCATGGTAAACAATTCTGCCTGGCACAGGAATGTCTACAGCTAAAGAGTTCAGGTCATAATTAGGCACCTCAAGCCCTCCTCTATGATCCAGCATATCAGTAATGTCTATAGAACTTTGAGGAGCTGCAATAGTACGGCCTGGCGGAAGACCCAATCTACCCATAGCTACGAGTGGTCCATAAGCCAAAAAAGCTAAACTTAACAAAATTAATCTTTTCATAATGATTTCCTTATTGTGTTGTGTTACCAGGCTTGTACCTGAGGCTCAAAAATATACAAAATTGCGCGAGACCACATAACATCACTACTTGGCCGCCAGCGTATTGCATAGGATCCAAGATATTGTGCTCCTTCAATCGTAGGATAGTAATCTTCATAGCGAGAGTGTACCGGAGCCTTAACTGTGATAATGCTTAACCATGAACCATCAGGATATACAAGCCGTCCCGAAAATTCTTCGTGAGGATCTGCATGTTGAATATCACCCTTTACTTCAAGTGATGCCGCACGTTGATCAGACGAAGCAGGAGATGGGTAAAAAGTTCCTAGAGTTTGATAATTGCCACTATAAGAACAATATATACTCGAGGCTATTACAAGTAAGCCCACAAAGCCAAATAATAAATTTCTCATATAGTTTCCCTTTAGTTATCAGTTAAAATATCTGTTACCCTTAGACTATCAAATCATAATACGAATTATCAATAATAATTAAATAATTATTTTTCCAAAGTGAATTTTCTCGGGGAAATTTTGACAAATTTTGAAAATTCATGTAAAAACAACACGTTGGATACTATTATTTTAAATCCACTTATACACAGAACGAACATGACCCATAGAACTCTACTTTTGACAATAGCTCTCGTGCCATTACTTTTTAACCCATCGGCTTCTCATGCATTTCATTATGACAATAAGCAACTTCTCGTAAGTGCTGGCATTGTAGGCACTGGGATACTCTTTGATCAGCTCTTACAGCAGTGCTGTCATGAAACGTTCAAAAAGGCAGAAGATTGCATTACACCAACCGTGGAAAGGAGCACAAGTAAAGAATGTACTAATCAGATGCAAGACGCTCTCGATTGCGTCAGTGTTCGCTTTATCGCTTTACCTCTTATCACTATAACAACCTTTCTCATCCACCTTACACTTCAGGAACGCCAACAGATACTAGCAAGACTACAAGCCGATCCTCAAGTACATGCTCAAGAATTAACAGCTGTATTAGCACCCCGTCTATTAGGTGATAGAACTATTAGTGCTCCAGTTGCCTAAACCGAGAACATGAGCTGAGGTACTATGTGAATTCTTGCTAGACTCTGGTAATTATTTTAAGATATACCAAACTTGCTGCTCAATTCTTAAAAAAAGGACTATCATTGAAGCACATAATTATACGCTCTTTTTTAAGTACTTGTTTCATAGTTTCTTGGTTATACGGAGGATCTTTGGTTATGATAACCCCCATACAGACCGTTGGTGACGTCATGGCATTATTTCCTGGCAACCCTCAGGGCATCGAAAGCCGTACCAAAAAACTTATAAGAGACATTACCAGCGAGCTTGATACTATCACCTCAATTTCTGCCGAACAACGCACATTTGACAACACTGCTCGTGCCTTTGATCAAGCTCATGTTGCACTGCGTGAACTAACCAGCGCTCTTCAAACTCTTGAAATGGCAAGTCCTGACGCTGATCTTCGCTCAGCTGCTCATGATGCACTTATTAAACTACAAGATTTTGAGGTTGATTATGTATCTCAAAATAAAGCTCTTTATCGAGCATTCAAAGAATATGCTGCTCATGGTATGACCCAAGAATCCCTGAGCGATCAAGAACGGTATTTTATTCACGATATCTTAAAAGATTTTAAACGAGATGGACTTAACTTACCCGATGCGCTACAGGAAGAAGTAAAAAAGGTCAAAAAAGCAATTGCTGCCCTTGAACTCGATTTTGAGACCAATATTGCTACCGATAATCATACTGTTACCGTATCTCATGATGAGCTTGCAGGCTTAAGTGAAGATTTTATTACGTCGCTTAAACGAACTGATGACGGTTTTTATGTCTTAGGTGTTGACTATCCTACCTATCACCAAGTACTTGATCACTGCTCAGTAGAGTCAACTCGAGAGAAGCTATGGACAGCCTTTGTTAATAGAGCGTACCCAGTTAATACGCCTCTACTTACCAAGCTTATTGCCGAGCGTGACAAACTTGCACATCTTTTAGGCTATTCAAGCTATGCAGAGTTTGATATTAGCAATGAGATGGCTAAAAGCCCCAAAAACGTTGAACAGTTTCTTGACAACTTGCGCATGCGTGCCATACCCAAGGTAGAACAAGAACTTAATGATCTTGCAAATAATCTTCCGGCACAAGTAAGCCTTACGCCATCAGGAAAATTTAAGCCATGGGATATGGCTTATGCTGCAGCCGCCTATAAGGAACAGAATTTTAGTCTTGATGAACGTCATGTTGCAGAGTATTTTCCCCTTGATCATATTCTTCAAGAATTACTTGCTATCTATGAACAGTTTTTCAGCGTTAAGTTTAGCCAACTTACCTCACCAGATTTTTGGCATCATGACGTTAAACTCTTGAGTGCCCATGATGCTCATGGCCAGCTTTTGGGCTACTTACTTCTTGATTTATTTCCACGCCCAAATAAATACACTCATGCTTGCCAGATCGGTATTGTGCCAGCAATACGAGCCGTTAGGGGTCAACCATACTTTCCAGCTGTAGCAGTTGTTCTTGCCAATTTTGCTGCTCCAACGCATAATCGCCCGTCACTTTTGCCACGTGGTGATGTATCAACACTTTTTCATGAATTCGGTCACGCCCTTCATACGTTATTTGGCGCAACTGATATTGGGAGCTTATCTGGTACACACGTAAAACGTGATTTTGTTGAGCTGCCTTCACAGATGCTTGAGGAATGGCTGTGGGACCCTCATATTCTCAAGCAAATAAGCTCTCACTATCAAACTCATGAGCCATTACCTGACGAAATGATCAATAAAATACTCAAGACCAAACATTTTGGTACTGGTAATTTTGTTGAACGCCAAATTGCGTTAGCTACTATTGCGCTTGATTACTATAAAGAAGGCGCAGATAAAGAGATTTACGCTCTAGCGCATGATATTGTTGCTCGTATACGACCGCATCTTCTTGTAGCACCCAACGATCACTTTGTTGCATCATTTGGTCATTTAACAGGCTATGGTGCTAAATACTATGGCTATTTGTGGTCTCGTGTCTACGCTGTTGATCTTTTCGATTACATCAAGCAATTTGGGTTACTTAACCCTGAAATTGGCAAGCGCTATAGAGAGGCAATCTTAAGTAGGGGCGGAGCCGAAGATCCGTATAAACTTCTTGAAGATTTCTTGGGTCGTGAGCCACGGAGTGATGCGTTCTTTAAAGATTTAGGTCTTTAATGGCACAGTTCATACAACTATTGTAGCACTGCTTCAATGTGCTTGATAATTAGCTTTGTGTATCTGCTAAGTTTCGGCAGCCCAAGCGCAATCCATCCAAGCCGATCTATTTTATTGTGTCACCGCTGCGAGCTCACAGTCGATATGGCTACCGTCATTTTCAGCAGCTGCTGATGATACTCCTCCATAGGCTTCGCATTCATCAGAGCATCTTTGGTCAATCGGTTCATAATACTGTCTTTGCTCAGCAATAACACATCCTTGTTTACATAGGCATGTCCCAGAAAAAGGATAATCAAAAACAGAATCGTAAAGTACGGAGGGCTAGTCGGTTGAAAGTTGATAGGAAGGGGCAGGAGGTACATTATATCCTGCCACATGTATGGTGCTATTTTGACATAGGTGGGAGGGCTTAACGACAGCTCCGGGCCATTATTAACTTTTAAGCCTCTCAGGCAACAGCCTATTTTCCATCCACGTACGTCAAAAGTTTTACTTTCGCCTCTCATAAAGGTCATGTCGTTAGTTTCTCCACATTGCTTCTAGCACAAGTCTAATCTTTACGTTGTCTGCGGCTGTATTATTTATAACATCCCACTTATAGCCATGACAAAACTGTGCAAAGCCTACCAACAACAACGTTTGTACAATCGTTATCATACTTCTCATGATTTCTCCTTTTACTTTTAATCTCACTTTTGGGCTATAAAAAACCACTTCTAACTTTATACTATTATAAAGTATTACCAAATGTAAATATATTTATTTTTTAAAATACTAATAAATCATATGAATTATAAAGTACTGTTCATACTTCGCTCTAACGGTGCTCTATAGAGTCGAATGCATCAGCATTTTTGCTTATAGAATATGCATTTCTTGAGAATAGTTTAAAATTTAAGCTATAATTATTTATATTTTGATATAAATATCTTTAAATCACTTTGTCATAAGGGTTGCATAGTGCCTATAAAATCTGTGCTCATACATTTTTTTATAGGTATGTGTTTAATTGTTTCTTGTATACAGGAGGTCTATACGTATATGATAACCCCTCTACAAACCATTGATGACGTTGTTGCGCTACTTCCTCCTGACACTCGGGATATTAAAAAGCGCACTCAAGAGCTTATAGATACCCTTACTCAAAAGCTTAATGAAATAGGTATACTTGCTGCTGATAAGCGTAGTTTTGATAATACCGCTCGTGCATTTGATCAGGTACAAGTTGCTTTACGTACATTAGCAAGCCCGCTTCAAGTGCTCGAACTGACAAGTCCCAACGCTGAAATGCGCATAGCTGCTCATACTGCACGCATAGAGCTCCAGAACTTTGCTATCGATCACATAAACAATAACAATGATATATATCGAGCATTCAAGGAATATGCTCTCCATGCTATGACACAAGAGCCTATTACCAACCAAGAACGCTATTTTATTCATGAAGTCTTAAAGAACTTTCGACGCAGTGGGCTTGATCTGCCTGATATAATCCAAGAAAAAATACGAAAGCTTAAAAAAGAAATAGCAACTCTTGAGCTCAGTTTTGAAACTAACATTAACACTGACCATCGTACTGTTGCTGTATCACGTGAGCAACTTGCTGGCTTGAGCAATGATTTTATCCAGTCGCTTAAACAGACAGATGACGGTCTTTATATCTTAGGCGTTGATTACCCAACCTATCATCAAGTACTTGATCATTGTGATAACGAATCGACACGAGAGAAATTATGGACGGCTTTTGTTAATAGAGCATATCCAGCCAATACTCCCATACTTACTCAGCTTATTTCAACACGAAACAAACTAGCTCATCTTTTGGGTTACTCAAGCTATGCAGAATTTGATATAAGCGATGAAATGGCCAAAAGCCCTAAGCACGTCGAGAAGTTTCTTGAAAATATGGGTATACATATGGCTCCTTATATAAGCCAAGAGATAGCTGAACTAAAGCGCAATCTTCCTCCAAACGTTACCATTACAGCAGATGGAAAGTTTAAGCCATCGGATATTGCGTATTGCCGAACCTATTACAAAGAAAAATACTTCATGATTAACGAACGATATGTTGCTGAATATTTTCCGCTTGAGCATACCCTTAATGAGTTACTTAACATTTTTGGACAATTCTTTAATATCAAGCTGAGCTTGGATATAGCGCCTTATTTTTGGCATCCTGATGTCAAAGTTATAAGCGCCCATAACCCTCATGATCAGCTTCTCGGCTATATACTTCTTGATTTATTCCCTCGACCAAATAAATATACTCATGCTGCACAATTCGTTATGGTACCATCAATAAGCATTCCAGATAGAGCATATATTCCCTCTCTATCGACAATTATTGCTAATCTTCCTGCCCCTACAGATACTCATCCATCACTTCTGGCCCGAGAGGATGTTTATACGTTATTTCACGAATTTGGTCATGCGCTCCATACATTACTTGGCGCGACTGAAATTGGCACCTTGTCTGGCACATGCGTAAAACAAGACTTTGTCGAAATGCCTTCGCAAATGCTTGTGGAATGGCTGTGGAATCCTCATATTCTCAAACGAGTAAGCTCCCACTATCAAACACATGAGCCCTTACCTGATGAAATGATCGATAAACTACTCAAGACCAAACACTTTGACATGCTTGAGACCCTTCGATATCGGCTCACCCATGCTCTGGTTTCGCTTGATTACTATAAAGACGGTGAGCACAAAGATATATACTCTCTAGCTAATACTATTCTAGCTTGCGTTCAGCCATATATTTTTATCCCAACAACTAATCACTTTTCCGCCTCATTTGGCCATTTAACTGAGTATGGTGCAAAATATTATAGCTATCTATGGTCCCTTGTTTATGCATATGACGTTTTCTCTTGCATTAAACAATTTGGGCTACTCAATCCTGAGATTGGCAAGCGCTATAGAGAAAAAATATTAAGTAAGGGGGGCACTGAAGATCCATACAAACTTCTCGTAGATTTCTTGGGACGTGAACCAAATAGTGCCGCATTCTTTAAAGATTTAGGTCTTTAAAAAGACACTGTGCCTTATTTAAGAGAAATTAATGTGCACTATGCATTATGCTCTATATAAAGTTTATGAATTTTTTAGTGAAATTTAACAATTTTTGATACGTTAGATTAGTACAAAAGTTCTGATTATAGTAATAATGGATCAAAGACGAATGGGTAAGAGATACCGAAATAAAAGCCAGGATAGCCAGGGTAATATCCTGGATAGAGCCACCACGGACTATACCACCATGGATAGTACCACCAGGGGTCATACAATCCAAAGCCAAAGCCATACCCAAATCCCCCGTAACCATAACCTCCACAACCGAAATTATTACCAAAATTGTTATTATTTGAGGTATGATTATGATGCCGACTATGATGATGATGCTCGGAACGCCCCTGGTCAATGCGAGTATTGGTGGAGTTTCTTTGGTCTGGCATATTATAAGCGATACTTTGAGTACGACCTTGAGCATTGCGCGGGGAATTACCTGTACCAGAAGTATTATTTCTAGTTGGTCCGTGAGCAGTTGCCCGTATTACCGATTTTTGAGAATTCAGCGAAGAATTACCTGTTGTTGCTTGCTTAAACTGTACAGAACGTGGTCGTTTTTTCTCAAGGGAGCCTGAAGAAAAAGCACGTGCTACAGATTGAGAAGGTGATGTATTACCAAAAGTTATTGAGTGTGACTTTTGCTGTGATAGAGAGCTTCTAAAGCTCTGGCCATGCAAGGCAAATCGCCGTGAAGTGGGAACATTTCGCACAAAATTTCTACCCGGACCCAAGTGCTGGGTCATTCTAGGTGCTGACGTTCGCTGCATAAAACTTCTGCTTGGTATACCAGCACATGAACGTCCACGCAAAGATCCCATAGAACAATGCATGCCACGGCCAAAAGAACTTGACGACCGTCCATCGATCTTTAACAGCAAACCTACACCTATACCAAGTATAACAATAAGAAACCCGGATTTTTTCATGCATGCTCCCCCTGTGCTATGCCCGTGTGTTCATTCATGGGTTCTTATATTATTTTACAACTATAAATATTTAAAATTCAACATTTAATTAAATTATCAATAACAACATTAATATAAAGGGGCTCTTTCGAGCCCCCTCTTTAACGAAGACTGTTCCTCAAGAGTTTACGTATATGAACTAGTCAACGTAGACAGTCTCTACATATCCTGGTCCGCTGCTAACGACACGGCCGCCGCCATAGCCGCCATCACTATATCCATTGCCATAGTAGCCATCTCCATAGTAGCCATCATAATAGGGGTAACCATAGCCATAGCCAAGTCCAAAGGCAAGGGGGTAGCCCCACCAACCACCGCCGCCATAACCACCATAACCACCGCGACCATAGCCACCGTAACCACGACCGTAGCCACCAGCTCGTGCAAAGCCACGACCGCCGCCACCAAAGCCACGACCGCCACCAAAGCCACGACCACCGCCGCCGTGGCCTCCACCACCGTGACCTCCGCCGCCTCGAGCGCTGAGCTCAGGAGCAGCTGCTACACCGAGAGCGAGTAACATTAATACTATCGATCTTTTTTTCATAACATTTCTCCTTTATTTAAATGATTATTAAAAAAACAAATCCATGTACTCAACGATGATCATGGCACCGCCATCAATATCCATCGTAATATCCATCGGCGTATTCAACGACCGGTGTACCATAGCCATAAGGGTAATCGTAGTAATAGGGGTAACCACCATCCCAATAGTATGGGTAACCCCAGTAGAATGGATAACCCCCCCACCAGCCATAACCACCACGACCATAGCCACCGTAACCACGACCGAAACCGCCAGCTCGTGCAAAGCCACGACCACCGCCAAAGCCACGACCGTAACCTCTACCACTTATACCTCGTTGGCCAAGCCGCGTACCCCGAGCGCCTCTATAGCCAACTCGTTGTCCGGCTCGTGCACCGCCAAAGCGAGCACCACCAGCTCGACCAAAGCCACCGCGGCCGCCTCCCCTAAAGCCTCCGCCACGACCCCCAAAATGGCCACCCCGGCCACCGCCACGACCGCCCCCGCGGCCACCGCCGCCACCTCGAGCACCAAGCTCAGACGCCGCTACGGCAAAAGCCAGTAACATTAATATTATTGATCTCTTTTTCATTGCATTCTCTTTGTTATTTAAACGATTATTAAAGAATCATGAAATCATACTATAATTTTACTAAGATCATAGTTACTCAACAGCAACCGGGGCACCATCATCATAACCATCATCATAACCATCATAGTAGCCATCGACATATACCGGTTGTACAACTCCTACCACCGGTTGTACGCCATAGCCACCTATATAGCCACCGCGACCGCCACGACCTACATAAGCACCACGACCGCCTACGTAAGCACCACGACCGCCTACATAAGCACCACGACCGCCTACATAAGCACCACGACCACCTACATAAGCACCACGACCACCTACATAAGCACCACGACCACCTGCACGGCCACTGTGGCCACCTGTGCGGCTATCATAACCACCACGGCCACCTGTATAGCTGCCGCGACCACCCGTGTGGCTATCATGACCACCACGGCCACCTGTATGACCACCACGGCCACCCATATGACCACCCTGGCGACCCGTATGACCGCCTCGACCGCCGCCACCTCCGCGAGCACCGCCGACTCGAGCACCAAGCTCAGGCGCAGCTACAGCGAAAGCCAGTATTATCGATACTATTGCTCTCTTTTTCATAACATTCTCTCCTTTATATAAACGATATTAAGATCATTCCATATATAATATTACAAATTGTATGCTTAAAAAATCAAGATTATTACTTATTGCTTGTAATTTTTTATTCTTAAAAATTCACTTTGTAACTACAATTAATAGGGGATGCACGAGCTCTTGCAAAATTTTTAGCTTTTTTTTAAAATGAAGGATGCGTATAAGCACTACTATCGCTTACGACGTGGCATCTATAAGATCAAGCGTTATCATGGTTTAACAACGTAATAACGGAGGTTTTTTATGAAAAAACTCACTAAAGCAATCACCCTTCCGCTTGGCTTACTCACCGCAAGCACATGCTACCAAGGCCAAGTGCAGGGACGGTATTATGACCCCTTCTATGACCCCTTCTATAATCCAATAGAAGCAATGCATTATGAGATGCAACGCATAGCTAACCAATGTGAACGGCTCCAGAAATTTATGGCTGAAGAATCCGAGCGGGAATCAAACAACCAAAAACCTCGTGAACCTGAAAAGAAAAAGACCCCTCCTTACATTATTAGCCAAAATGATGAATATGTGATAGTTGATTTCTTCGTTGGAGCCACCCCAAGCAAGGATATTACTATTGAGATCAGCGATGGCATACTCAAAGCGGTAATACCTACTGCACGTGGTGAAAGGGTGCTTCGTATTGAAGATGACATCTTGACACTTTCCTACCAAGCTGTAGTTCAAAAAGAAAACAAAGAACGTAACCATAGGTTCAGCTATGTGTCATCTACTCAAGGTACATTCCCTGAACAACTTCCAGCTCGTGTTGATGTACACAACGTTAAAGCTGCTTATAAAGAAGTTGAACAAAAAGCAAGTGATGACAAAAGTAACGAACCTCAGAGCAAAGAATATGTGTTAACGCTTACTCTTCCAAAAAAGCTTGCGCAAAAAATTGCAATTGCTACAGAGTAAGTACTAGTATTAAGATGAGTAATGGCTCTGCGTAGCTACGGAGTAGCGAAGCAGGGCCATTACTATACTGTATGATGTGAGCATGCAATTATTACATCGCACCTGGATAGAGCTCAGCAAGCAGGCTCTCTATAACAACTGCGCTACCATTAAGCGGTTGATTGGAACTACACAGTTGGCAGCTGTCATAAAGGGAAATGCCTATGGTCACGGTCTTGTGCCTATTGGGCTATTGCTCAATGATCACCCTTTGGTAGATATATTATGTACCGCGGGAACAAGCGAAGCGCTAGATTTACGTGCAGCAGGTGTACAAAAACCTATTCTTGCGCTTGCTTATCTTGATAGCAATCTTGCTTATGTGCTTAAACAGCAAGTGGAGCTTGTTGTTTACACACCTGATGATATTCAACTACTTGATGAAACAGCACGTGCTCTGGGTGTATTGGCACATGTTCACGTCAAAGTAGACACTGGCATGTCACGCCTTGGTCTATTGCCGCAAGATATGATCCCCTATATACAGTTTATTCTTAAGCATAAGCACATAGCTTTGCGTGGCATTCTCACGCATTTGGCAGATACGATAGATCCTCATCAAGAATTCACGCATCAGCAGCTTGCATGTTTTTCAAACGTGCTCAAAGAGTTAGAACATATCGGTATTACTATTCCTGCTCAGCATCTCATTTCATCAGGAGCACTGTTTCTAGCTAACTCTGTTGTGCATTCATTTGTACGCGTAGGCTCATCACTCTACGGCTTTTGGAAATCACAAGCTCAGCATAATGCCGTTAGCGCATGCTTTACTGATGCTACGCTTACACCAGTTCTCACTTGGAAAACATCGGTAATCCAACTCAAGCACGTACCAGCTGGGAGCTTTATCGGCTACAATAGAACCGTTATGGTTAAACGGTCCACAAGTATTGCTGTACTACCTGTCGGTTACTATGATGGCTATCCTCGGTCGCTTTCTAATAAAGCATCCGTACTTATTAATAATCAGTATGCTCCTAGTATAGGCACCATCAGCATGAACCTCATAACAGTTGATGTAACCGATATTCCCAACGTCACTACCGGAACTGAAGTTGTGCTTATGGGTAACGCTGCCGGTATAACTGCACCAGAGCTAGCAGATCAAGGTGGAACCATTGCTAATGAACTGTTAACACATATTAATCCAGAAATACCACGAATCATTGTACCTTAACAGCACCCACAAGCCATTATGCTCTTGGCAAGCAGTATAAAGCTTATAGCTCCTGCATAAGTTGTAGATAGTTGCCATCGGGGTCGGTAAAGAATGCTAGTTTTACGTAATCAAATTCGAGAATATCGCCTATAAATTTTACACCACGCAACTCTAGCCCATTTTTCGCCTGAGCTATATCATCAACAAGTAACGTAACGATGGCATTTTTACCCGGTTGGGTTCTAGAGTCATCACTTTGAGCTTGAGCTATACCCAGTGGGCTTCCACCCTCTTTTCCCCGTAACTCAAGCCAGCCATTTTTTTGATCAAGCAAGCTTATTTCAAGGCCAAGCGTCTGGGTAAAGAAATTCTTTGAATGCTCAAAATCTGAAGCACTTAGCCATGATATACCAATTTTTTTTATTTCCATAGCAAATAACATCCTGAATGCTTGGTTTATGGGCAGAGGATAAGAATTAGTGTATACTCAGAGTATAGTATGGTATGTGCTTCAAGACAATGCTTATTATTAGGAATGTATACAAAAGCTATGTATATTATCGAAGGAAATATTGGTGCAGGAAAATCGACCTTTCTTAATCTTATAAGCCAGTCTATTCCTGAAATTATCAGTATACCCGAACCTGTGCATACCTGGCAATCAAACCAGCAGGGCCAATCGCTTTTGGCTAACTTCTATCGTGACCCCAATCGATGGGCCTATTCGATGGAAACGTTTGCCCTTATAGCCCGCGTTCATGAGCACAAGAACAACAAGCACTATATACACCAACGAACAACCATTATTGAGCGTTCGGTATATTCTGGTTATTATTGCTTTGCTCGTAACAGCTATATAAACGGATATATGACCGATTTAGAATGGGAGCTTTATACGACGATATTTACCATGCTGGTCTCGGGTGAGCTTTCCCTTCCACAAGGTTTTATCTACCTTAAAATCGACCCAGAACAAGCTCTTGAACGTACTAAAAAAAGAAACCGATCTGCTGAAAGCACCCTAACGCTTGATTATCTGCGACAAATTCATGAGCGTCACGAAGAGTTTCTCGTACATACGCGAGATAGTATGCCAGAGCTTCAACACGTACCTGTTCTTGTACTTGATGTCAATTATGAATTCGAGCACGATAAAGAGCTCCAAGAGCAGTTACTTACTCAAGTACGAGAGTTTATCAGGCTTTCTCCCCAGATAGCACGTGCCCATCCAGTAATTCAGGAATCCCTATGAGCATCGCCACCCTTAGTCTCCATAACGTCAGCAAAGAGTTTACTCAGGGATCAAGCACACTTACCGTGCTAGCTGGTATCACTGTTGAATTTACTCAAGGCTTAACCTATGCATTAGTTGGCGCATCAGGTACTGGCAAATCTACCTTGCTTACCATTCTTGCGGGGCTTGAGCAACCAACAACAGGAAGTGTGGTATGTAACGGGCGTACATTAGCCCATAATTCTCGTGAACAACATCGTAATTTTTTACATACATCTCTTGGGCTTGTTTTTCAAACGCCCCATCTATTACCTGAATTATCGGTAGAAGAAAATGTGATGATCAAAGGACTTATCGCCGGCATGCCGCGGGCGGATTGTAATAAAAAAGCTCGCGAGCTTCTAGAAGCAGTTAGCCTAACAGATAAAGCATTGAACAAACCTTCAACATTATCTGGTGGTGAGCAACAGCGAGTTGCGCTTGCTCGTGCTCTTTTTATACCACCGCTATTTTTATTAGCAGATGAACCTACGGCACATTTAGACGAAGCACATAAAGCAGATATCATCAAGCTGCTCTGTAGATTCCAGGAACAGTATAACACAGGGCTTATTATTAGTTCACATGATATGAGCCTTGCGTCACTCATGCATACTGTTTTTGAGCTACGTGACGGGATACTTCATGAACTACCACGTTCGGCCTACCCATGCCAATTAAATCAACCAGCCGTAGCTTTTTAAAGAAAACACTCCTGCTTGGGGCTTATACACTCGTAAGCAAATGCAGCGGGCTTATTCGTGATATGTTAATGGTTAGGTACTTTGGAGCAAGCGCTCTATCTGATGCTTTTTTTGTAGCCTTCCGCATACCTAACTCATTGCGTAAAATCTTTGCTGAAGGAGCACTAAGTGCTGTTTTTGTTCCGTCAATCGTTTCACTCGTACGCAAAGGAGGGAACGATGCCGCCAGTAAATTGCTCAGTCTCATGCTCGTGCTTACGCAAAGCATCGTATTGTTGATATGTTGTTGCATCTGGTGGAAATCAGAACTTGTTATTCACAGCATAGCTCCTGGCTGGTCACACCTTCAGGATGCATTAGCGCAGACTGCTCAGGCAAGCAGCTTGCTTCGCATAGTAATCTTTTTTATTTTTTTTATCTCAAGCAGTGCCTTATTTGCTGGAGCCTTGCAAGCACTCAATCACTTCTCTATACCGGCTCTTGGTCAAGTTCTTATTAATATTACTACTATCGCAGGACTCATTATCTGCATGCAGTATCATTTATCGGTAGAATATTTAGCATTGTTTATAGTTCTGGGTAGCTTACTACAGTTAATAGCCCATATAGCAGCATACCTGTATTACAATTTTAAATTTTTATGGCCTGATACTGAAACATGGCACCATGCCAAAAATCTCCTTATACGTTTTATTCCCTGTATTCTGAGTATGGGGATTGTCGAAATTAATCTTTTTATTGATGCACAATTTGCCTCATTTTTGCCTGAAGGTTCACTCTCACTAATGACCTATGCTGCCAATATTATGCGCATACCCTTAGGTATCTTTGTCACAGCGTTTTCGACGATACTTTTACCTCATATATCACGCACTAGCTCGTATGCTCCACAGCGCCTAAGCTATTATTTATTGGAAGCAACCAAAATGATCTTATGGGCAACGTTGCCTGCTTCTAGTATCTTAAGCTTCTTTTCGCCGCAAATTTTGTCGACACTTTATTCATCACATAGTCTCACAATCGATCAAACATACGAGATACAGCACCTCTTAATTGCCTTTTTGCTGGGGCTTTTTTTCTTCTCTTTCAATAAAATAGTACTAACCATGTACTATGCACTTCATGATGCGTTTACTCCCACGCTTGTCTCTATTATTGCAACAGCATGCAATATCGCACTCAATTTTCTCCTCATAGGCCATTTTAAAGCACTCGGTCTCGTTATGGCAACAGCCTTAGCCAGCGCGTTACAGGCGTTTATATTTATCGGTATTTTACGCCAAAAGTTTAACTTTAAGATGTATATACATGCTTTTGGCCAATTTATCTACCGTTACAGCATACAGCTTCTTAGTCTTGGAACAATATTTTACGGTATCTATCGTATACTATTCACTCTTTGCAGGTATCTACCACTCCGACACCAAGAATTTTTTATGGCAAGTTTTGGGTTCTGGTTATGGGCGGGCCCCCTATCTGGTATCTTTGCTTTAACGGTCTATGCCTCACGCCATTGGTTTGGCGTTAAGCTCTATTTCCTCGATAAAGCTCTCTAATTTCATTATAATTATATTATAATTTAAATGTAATGATGATCGTAAGGAGCTATTACTATAGTTATTAAGAGGGAGAACTTATATGAAAACAAGCATATTGACGTCACTTGTAGTAATATTTTTAGGATTTGGTTCTTATTGCAAGGGCTACACTTGGAGCGTATCAAACCATACTAGTAGTCCTATAGATGTTAGGCTTAAACTTGCTTCGGCCCTTTGTCCAAGCAAACATTGGCCATCAGTACAACAACTTGCCCCCGGCGATACAAAGAAACTTACTGGACCAAGAGCATGTTGCTTGTCGGATGTGGAGGTTAATGGTCAGGTGGTACATCTACTTGCCGGAGGAGAAGTACAAAGGGCCTATACAGCTGAAGTGGCTACTATAGTATTGACTGCGGGCTTGGGGAGCGCTGTAGCCCCAATTGTTGAAGGCGTTATATTTTGCCATGACCGAAGTATTGAGATTGCTACGTCGTATGACCCAGTAGGTACTCCTTCACTTGCAGCAACAATATCTTAAGTTTAAGCATTCAATTCAGGGGGAGCATACGTGGCAAATCGCCAACTGAGCATGGTCCTAAAAATCGCGCTCTACTGAGACTTTGCAACGTGTTTACCGATTGTAACGTCGTACACCGGGAATTTTTTATAACAAGCTTTGGACTCTTGCTCTGGCCCCCTTTGCGATAGTCTCTACTGTATTTTTAGGTAGAGCTCTTTAAATTATCTCGTAAATTTCTTAAAAAAGCTTCTCACATATTGTTCAAGCGACGGCTTACCTTTTCTATGTAGCCCTGCATCAAGCACCACCACAGCCAAGATTCCCAATACAAACGCGGGTAGAGAATACAGAACTCCAGCACCACTCAAGATATATCCAATAAGAGTATAAGTGATCAACATCAAAAAATAAATTTAATATTCATCTCAATTCCCCTTTTTTATACTATAGGTTCTGCTAAAGTAGCTAAATATGATTTCTAATAATATTATAATATATTTTCATTTTTTCAAACATATTTCTTGATCAAGATTATCTCATAAAATTCCTTAAGATGGTTTTAACGTAATACGCAAGTGAAGGCTTGCCCTGTCGTCGTAGGCCAATATTAACGAGTATCCAACCCAAGGTACCCATAGCTAGGGCTGGGAAATAATACAAAACTGTAGCACCGAGCAGGGCTATCCCAACAAGAATATAAACGTTACCTGCCTTATCATAACGGTCATTTACCATAAGCACACTCTCTGGTTAAATCCTTAAGCTGAGGACTCTTGAATATCAAGCTTCTTTTTAGTAATAAACTGATAGTACTAGAGGAAGCATGTTTTTACCACGAGCCCATATGAACATTTTCTTATTCTAGTGGTGCTATTTTGTCACGTGCCTACCCTTTAGAGTTTTGCCACTGCCAGAATCTGTAGCGCATATATCACTTTTATGCCTAAATGCATAAGTTTTGCAGGTTTTTTGCCTAATCTCTAGATTTTTCACCATAAAACCCAGTATTCTTGCTTTAAATAGGAATCCCATGTTACAAGAGGAGTTTAATAACCATGGCCTATACTGTTATATCGAAAAAAAGTGGAAAAACATATTATCTGCACTCAAAAGAAGTACAACTTGCCAGCGGCCGCAAGCAAAGAATTTATTATTTTGCAGGCCGTATTGGCGAAAACGCAATTAATGCATTACCAGCTGGTTATGAGGTCATCGAAAGTCAATTAACAGGTTTGCCTTTGCTCAGGAAAAAAAAGAAATAAGTATATAGACTCTTTTTTCAGAATTGAGACCCAGACCTAGTTCAGGAGGCTCTCTCGTATACCTGCTCACGTAACATGTTTGATGCACCCTATATCGTCAACGTACGTTCTTGTGACAAAAATTTAAGAGGCTTATATGAAAAAGCAAATAATGGAATTTATAGGCACATTATTTTTTGTGCTTACCATTGAAATGACGGCCAATCCGTTTGCAATAGCAGCTATGCTTATGGCGTGGGTTTATATAGGAGGCTATGTTTCAGGCGGTCATTATAACCCTATGGTTTCATTGGCCACCGCGTTACGTGGGCGATTAAACTGGCAAGAGCTTCCAAGCTACATGATTGCACAAATTCTTGGGGGATTTGCTGCCTTTGTCATAACCTCGTTTCTTCATGGTCATGTAACTATGCCAGCGCCCGGTCCAGGTGTCACGCTATTTCAGGCATTTTTTGTTGAAGTGCTTCTCGCTTTCGTGCTGGCATTAGTTGTTTTGGTGACAGCAACAGCAGAAAAATTTAAAGAGAGCACTATATTTGGACTTGCTATAGGTTTTACTATCCCGGCACTTTCTGCACTAGGAGGACCTATTTCTGGCGGGCTATTTAATCCAGCCATAGCGCTTGGTGCAACATTATTTGGCATCCTTAAAAGAATGCATATTGATTATGTACACGTAGCGATGTATGTAGGTGGCGCATTCTTAGGTGGTTTTTTAGCTGCTTATGCCTTTAACTATTTTTTCATAGAAGATAGGCGATAATTGCTGAATACCGCATTTTAGCGTATACTCATCATGATAACTACATACCTATCTCTTATCCAGAGGCTATTGTGAACTTTTTAGACATCTTAGTTAATACTCCATGGTGGGTATATGTACTTCTTGCCTACTTTATTGTTCGAGGGATAAAGTCATTACAGCCAGCTGATGTATCGCTATCGAGGTTGATGATTACGCCCATTATTTTTATCACGTGGTCACTCTACTCACTCAATAGCAAGTATAGCCTTTCTCCCTATATACTCGGACTCTGGTTATTATCGCTGGCAGTCGGTATTTTGATTGGATGGTCAGTACTTCGTCATGGTATTAAAATCAACAAAAGTACTATGCATGTCTATCTTCCAGGAAGCTGGTATCCACTTTTGTTGTCTATGTCATTTTTTATACTTAAGTACTGCCTTAATGTTACTTATGCTATAGCACCTGAAATGCAAGCAAACGCATTTTTGCTGATGACCGATGTGATTGCTTCAGGACTCATTTCCGGCATTTCCGCAGGAAGATTTGTGCATATTATACAGGAATATCGTCGTGAGTAGAGCTTCGTTATACATAGTATAAAACAGGAAGCCTTCTTTATACGTGCCAATGCATTATATGCTTCCTGAATGTTACTGCTTAAAGGGGCTTTATAGTGGATTCGCATTTTTTAAATACCAATTTTTGAAAAACATTTACCAAAGCGTAAGATTCTTCACGAGTAAGCGATGCAAAAAATTGTGCATCTGCACGCTCTACAGCAGGCAATGCTTGAGCTAAACTTTGAGCTCCCTCAATAGTGAGTATTGGATTTTTACTTCTTTCATCGAGCGATCGTCTTCGCTCAATAAGATTTTTTGCTTCAAGCCCACGTAATATTTGCGATGTAGTATTGGGATCTAAGCCTGCATGTCGACCAATTTCTACTTGACTCATCTGTCCTTTTTCTCGAATCAACCAAGCGGTGGTTGCAAGAATAACAAATTGAGGATGGGTAAGATCTAATGGCTTTAAAACATCTTCAATTGCGCTCCGCCATCGTGTACTAACGCACCATAACAAAAAACCGGGGCTCTCCTCCGGGGTTGGATAAGAGCTTAGTTTGTCAAAATCGATAGTATTCATGTGCAATATCCCCAATTACTTGATGCAATGCTATAGGCGTTATGCTAAAATTGTGCGCAACCAGCAATGCAGGTTAGCCATACATGAATAGTGTATCTGGTAATGGGCCAATAGCAATATTGGCCTCCCATTGCAACAATACGCACTATAAGACCGAGACAGATTTAGATAAATCTTAGGTCTCTTCTCGAGTTTCGTAGATTCTTATCCTGTGTCCATCAGGATCTAAAGCAACAAAAGTGCGTCCAAAACTCATATGCGTAGGCACCTGAGCCATGGGTACACCAAGCCTCAGCCACTGGTCATATAACGCATCAACGTTATCTTCACTAAAAGCAATTTCGCATCCACCGGCCTCTGCGCTAACACGTGGTTCAGCAGTTTTGCGTGACCAAAAACCTAGCATTACATGATTTGAGAGCGCAAACAAAGCAAAGGTAGCTGATTGTTCTAGTGGTTTAATATTAAAAATACGATTATAGAAAGCAGTACTTTCTACAGGGTTTTTAACAAACAAAAGAACAAAACCTAATTTTGGTTCAAACATAGGGCCTCCGGTTAAAAAATTAATATGTATAAGTATAGTACGTATACATATTAAATACAAGCCCATAAAATTAGAAAGTAGCTTTGGGACAACGCAATCTTTACCGGTATAGCACCTTGGGCTTTTTGCATGCCAGTAATAATATCTAACACCACCTGCTGAACATCATTATTGTCTTCGTATCCTAAAATAATTGCATTAGCATTCTTGAAGTGCTTTATGCTATAGGGAGAACCGAAAAGCACTATGGTAACTTTTTTCTTTAATTCTTTCAATCGAGTTACTAAAGATATCGAGCCAGCTGGAACTTCGTGATCGGCATACTTCCACCAGTGGGGATTATGGATGCCTATAACCACATGATCGGCATCAAGGCATTCTGCTATAGTTGCTATTTCATCTTGCCCAATATTATACGGTAAGCGAATATATGGAATAAATAATTCACGTCTAGCCATTTGCGTTGGATAATTAGATAGAGCTATAATGCATGTTTTTTTAGATATACTTGTTGTAAAACAATCATCTGACATTGCTACAAGAGTTACGGCTCTTTCATATACTCTTTTTTTAAGCTCTTTGGCTTTATCAGACAATAGTATTTGACTGAGCTCCTCTTTGCTTATTTTTGCATTCCAAGAGATTCATTGTTTGGCCAACAGTACTTTGAGAACTTTTTTATCAATCTCTTCTTCCTGCAGACGCCCTTGCTTGACTGCATTCTCGACAGACTCTATCGCTTTTACAGGATCAACGGGGCATAGCAAAATATCAACGCCAGCTTCCGGTGCTTGAACTTCAAGTTCACCAGGTGGAGCATAATCAGCAGTAGCTTTCATACCTAGTGCATCGGTAATTATTAATCCATCGAACTGCATTTTCTCTCGTAATAACTTAGTAATAATACCGTGCGAAAGAGATGATGGTAACCCCTTTTTGGCTTCAAGCGAAGGAACCTCTAGATGTGCTATCATTATCGACTTAACACCAGCCTTAATTAATGCACAAAAAGGCAAAAGTTCAACGTTATTAAGGCGCTCACGATTATGAGAGATAAGCGGAAGTTCTAACATGTGAATCAAGATTAGTGTCACCGTGACCGGGAAAGTGCTTTGCGCAGGCGATTACTCCGGCATCCTGCAAACCCTGTGCAACTGCTATACTCATACTACTAACCAAACCTGGATCTGAACCAAATGACCGACAACCGATAACAGGATTATCATCATTGCAATTAACATCAACCACTGGTGCAAAATTCATGTTCACGCCCAGAGATATAAGCTGGGTACCAATTTCATGAGCTATGGCATAAGCAAGCTGAGGATCGGCAGCAGCCCCAATGGTCACGCTACGAGGATATTGTATTACCGTACCATCTTTAAGCCAACCATCAAGACTACTTTCAGCATCCATAGCAATGATAAGTGGAATAGGACTTGCTGTTTGAAACTCTTTAGTAAGTGATTGTTGCTCATCCGGCAAGGTATTTCTACCATAAAAAATAACTCCACCTACATTATGCTCTTCTATGAGCTTTTTCACATAGCTTGTCTTTAAGCAATAAAGTGTTGCCATTCCTGCCATCGCTTTAAAAGATCTTCATGTTTCTCTTCGTTTGATACTGCTGCTACCACACAAAGCTGTGCAATTTTTTGACGTAGCGATAACTTTGAAAGCAGTACCTGTGGGTCATCAAGATTCGCCTTATCCATCGAAAAAAGTTTGCATGAAAACAGAAGTACACTAATCATCTTTAATAAAATATGCATCTTAGTTTCCTTAGAGTTATTTATTAAGTTATCACTCGATAAGTATCGTGAAGCCTCACGTTAAATATATTTGCTTTAAATATACTTGCTTCCTTCGCGAATACTCAGTGTACTTAAACTATCGCGATAAGTGTTAATAAAAGCACCCACTGTTAAGGGATTAGTTTTTGAATATTCCCCCGTAAGACCCACCCAATAGCCTTGCGGATAAAAAAATCTTTTTCATGCATTGTCTTAACACAGTATGAAAATAGTCTTTGTTCATCGGTTTGGTGTTTCCAGCGCAATTGAAATAATAACGCTGATCGACGTATCCAGAGATTTTCGTCATAAATCCATTGATCCATAGTTGAAGCAAGCTCTGCGTGATTAAGCACTAAGATACCTACAAGATTTGCAGCACTATCATCAACAGTGTCCACCAGGATTTTGTACGAATCATGTACTCAAAAAGTGTTACCATATCTGGCTTCCAAAGTTTTTTGTAATAACAGGCAAGCCGACAGGCAGTATACTGAAATTCACGTTTATCTTTGGCCCATAAGAGTTTAATTACCTGTATAAGTTCCTCTTGGCTTGCTAGAGCGTTTAGCTTAAAAATCTCTTTTTCAACCAGGGCTCGCATAGGTTTTGAGATACCGAAAAAACTAAACTGATTTCTCATATATGCTTCTTGCCAGCTAGCTTTTTGAGCATCTGCCTGCTCTAAGAACACCTTTTCCAGTGCATTAATTAGTGGATGTTGCATATTAATCACGCAATTCAGGAGGTAATAGCTGGGGATTAAAATCAGCAACATGTGTTGCAAAATCCCAAAAATACCCCTCAGGATCAGCAACTCTAAACATAGCATCACCCCAAAAACGAGTCCCTAAGGGCATGAGAATTTCTAAACCGTAATCACGCGCTTTCCGATAGCGTTTATCCAGATCATCACAATAGACACAGAGTACAACCGGAGAAATTGTTTTAGTAACGATCGGCGCAAAGCCAGGATGTTCATGCTCAAACGCAACATGAGGCGACAAAATAATATTTGTTTCTTTATAACGAATTCGAGCAAAAACGATTTTTTCGTTTTTATCACGTAATGCTTCATGAACGGTAAAGCCAAAAATATCAGTATAAAATTCAATAGCTTTTTTAACATCTTGCACAGCAAGATAGGGCGTTATCCAATTAAGCTCAGCTAGTTTAGTAGGCCGGCTCATCAATTATCTCCTTTTGTTTGCCAAGCTGGCATACTGCTCAAAACATGATGTGCCATTTTTTCTGCAGCCATGTGATCAATTGCCTGTGAGTGCATTAAATAAGCTGCCATTCCATGAAGCACCTCATCATACGATTTTAGATGGCCGTTTTCATTAGTACAATATATGCAATAACGTTGCTTCGTATCACCCAAAGCACAGTCGGCTGGGCTGATGAGAGGCATACCACATGATTCACATGAAACACATGTTATAGTCATAAGTATCATCCTTTTTAGTCAGTGATCATTATTAAAAAATTACTAAGTAGTTCTTTTCCGTGCCGCTCAATAACCGAAGCGTGTGGTGCAAATACATCACGATTTATGAGGTAGTGATGTACTAACCCTAGCCAGGTATTGAGAAGAATGTGAAGAGGAAAATTTTTGATAGTTTTCTTTTGTTTCTCGTGTAATTCGTAGTTATAAGCACGCTCTATATGGCTAGCAATACCTGATTGAATCATAAAGATTGCTGTGCGAATCTTTTCAGCAAGTAATGGTCCTTCTATAATCAGATGTGCATAAAAAGGTTCAAACTCTTCAATAACCATTAAATGGGCCATAAGTACTTCTTGCAAATACACTTCGCCTTGTGCCAGCGCTTGCAATCTGCCACCAAGAGTAAGTCCAAACTCTTCCACAACGCATAGTAAAAGATCATCTCGGGTTGGAAAATGAACAAATAACGTGCCATGAGCTATACCAGCTGCATGAGCAATATCACTTGTTTTAGTTAAAAGCAATCCTTGACAAGCAAAGGCCCGATAGGCCACTGATAGCAATCGATCACGTGTTTGCTCTTTTTGAATATCTCTTTTTGTTGTTTGCATAATTTCTACCAGGTTAAAACTCACTGAGTTATGACTCAGTATAATTTTGAAGGGAAGTCAGTCAAGAAGTACCCCGATAGAAAGTTTGTTCTCTCAAAAGAACCAAAAGATTTTTTTAAGTTATGCTATACTTACATCCACTTAAATTATCTTTAAGCATGGATTGCAAACTTTATGATTTCTAAAAAATTATATTTTTGACTATAACTGTCGTTATTACGATAAACATTAGTAATTCCCGAGCTCAATATCTTTTGAAAACTGACGTGCTTCGGCAATCTTTGACTACTCGCGATTTAGCACGTGAAGCTCAAGCATATTATTGTACGAATAACATTACTAATCCACAAGATGAGCTTAAAGCTTCACCCATTACGTTGCATACCGTTAATGGCATCCCTTTTGAGGCATTGTTTTTTGATAGGAATAGCGATTCAGCACTTGTCATCGGACAAGGATTTCCTGGAACCAAAGAATCGATGTTATCATTTGTTAGATTGTTTTTGAACTATGATATTATTATTTTTGATTATAGATGGAACGATATTATTTCATTTCTTCTCAAGCCGTCTACGCTACTTCATCCGCTTAATAAGTTAGTTTATGAAGAGCAAGAAGAAGTTGTTGCCGTAGTTAATTTTCTCGATAACCATAAACAATACGAAGCAAAGGTTTGCTTAGGGCAATGTTATAGCAATTTTCTCTTTGTAGCTGCACAAGTTACAGCACACAACGAGGGAAAAAAATTATTTGATAAATTGATTTTAGACAGTTGTTGGCACTCTTTTAATGCATTTGCAGAGTCAATAAGTTTGGACCCATTTCTTCCCTTGAGCCCGCAATCTGGTGGAGCTCCCGAGGTTATTAAATCCTTTTTAAAAAGACCGATAGTACGAAGCAATTTGCTTAAATTACTAAAATTTGTAGTACCATCAGTATCAATTGAAGAATATTTGCCATTCTTACATGATTCTCCAATTCTCTTTATCCATGGAAAAAATGATCTTATGGTACCGTTACGTCATCTAGAGCTGATCTGGAACTTAGCATCAAATACACCTAAGGCTGCGCTTATAACGCCATACACGCACTCGCATAACAAAGTAGATCCTACTATCTACCTATTTGCGTGTGACGCATTTATACATGCTCCCACTATCGCAAACTTTGCTGAAACTATAACACAGTCTAAAATAATGGGCGTTATTCATTATTGATAGCTAAAAAAAATTGTTTTTTTGATACCATCAATACGAACTATTCCACCATTAGGTATCAATAGCTGAGGATCAGTATGACCAAAGTTGAGATTAAAAACGACAGGAAGCTTGCAGCCGTAATCCTCTAATGCTTGCTCAATTGCGGCACGCTGATTAGCCAAATACTGTGCTTTACCCTCTGATGGAAGAACATGAAGAAACTGGGCTTTTGGCAATCCAACCAACATGCCCCCGATACGCTCGAGTATTCCTCGTTCTCCAAGAGCGGCTATAAAGCGATAGACAAATCCAGCGCTTGGCAATTCTTCCGATGTCTCGATATACATAACAATATCATCAAAATCTTCCAGTTCGGGCAAGTACTGATTTGCAGCAAACTGTAAGTCTAGGGTTTCAAGGCACCCACCCCATAGTCTGCCCGCTGTTATTATGCTATTAAAATTATGCCATTGCCAATCGGGAGCTTTTTCAAGAGGACGCTTAAGAACAAGATTATCTGGGTTTGACCAATCAAGATCATAGTCAGTGTAGTCAAGCGAAGCACTTATTTGACCAATGCTATCTCTAAAAAGTGCTTTTTTTATAGAGCTGATAGTATAATCATGCATTGCATACTGCATACCAAATTGTGACATAACTGAGCCACCATAATACGAAATAAGCCCAAGATTCCACAAAAAAACATGAATATTTGTGCAATCGCTATAGCCAAGAAAAGCTTTGGGATTTGCTATAATTGTTTTTGCATCAAGATAAGGGAGAATACGAATACAATCATTGCCACCTGCCGTTGCAATTATCGCTTTGATAGAGCTATCTGCAAAAGCAGCATTGATATCATCTGCTCGTGCTTGTGGATTTTTTGATAAATATTCAGGGCTTTTACGAGCCGATGGAAACTCTATTGGCTCCAGATCAAAGACAGTCCGCAGGCGCTTTAAGCCAAGCTCATAAACTTCTGGAAACAAATAAGCACACCCTGATGCAGGAGATACTATAGCAACCTTGTCATAAGGGCGTAAGCGTTGAGGAACGGTGAATCTCATAGGACTTCTTTCTAGCTTTTGTGCTCACGATTGCAATGATCTTTTGCATTATTATACTTCCTATTTTCTCCAATTACAGATTTTTTGAGGGAGGTCATTATATTTTTAACGCGAATTCGACTTAAGGCATGAGAACAGATAGAGCATCATCGACTACGATTGTAGGCTTTGTGGGCCTAAAACTATAAGCAATTAAACTAGAAAATATATGAGCAAGGAAGCCAATAGGACTACGATGTCTAGTATGTTCTATAGAGAGAGAACCCTTCATAATGCCAATACATGACTCAATGACACCCCTCTTTTTCAAAAGCAATGTATCAACTCCATCAATAGGGCTGCTCTTCATATTCTTTCTAACTTTTGTAACAAATTGAACACCCTTATTGCAATAAGATTCAAGCCGCTCAGCGTTGAGAATATAACCTTTATCACCATATACTTTACCCGATACTGATTGAGTTAAAACATCAAGCACCTCAGGATTGCTGTCTGCTACATTGCCCGTAGTTATAGAAAAGTTTATAATTTCACCATATACATTAATCAAAAAATGTACTTTAAAGCCATAAAACCAGCCAATACTTGTCTTGCCTCCCTGAGCTATATCTTTGAATACCCTATTGGAGTTAATTCTTCTATTATGGCATACTTTTAGGGCAAAACTATCTATAAATGATACGCCAGTACAAGGATTCGAGCACGTAAGTCTGCTAAATAATGCAAGAGGTAATGCTGCTTCCTGCTTAAGTTCAATGAACCTCGTATAGCTAACCAGCTCGCTAAACTCTGACGTTAGGTTGCGCAAAACGTGCCTTTGGTAATAATCTTTGAGTGTTTTATAGTTTGAATAGTGGTAATAGATCACTAGCGTCATTACTTCACTAAGCTGCAGCCTACAGTTTCTTTTTCGTTTTCTTTCACTATCTTCAATCCTCAATTCTTCTTCCGTAACCTTCGATAGGTCTTTGCAGAATTCATCAACGTGGTAAAATAAATCTGTGAGCATTTTACTTCTCCTTTCTTTTTTTGTTTCTGATTTAAAAAGGATAGTATTTTGCTCACTTTTTTCTATCTTATCTTATGTCGAATTCGCGTTATTTTTAGAATATAATGAATTAAAACTCCCCATAGTAGAGCATCAGGCGAGGGTCTTTTTGAATTAAGAGAACGTAGATATAGTTATCGCATTTATTACGAATTTCACGGCAAACACTTGATTATTTTGCTTGCAGCTGGTGATAAAACAAGCCAGGAAAGAGATATCAAAGTTGCTCGCGACCGGTTATCCAAAATAGAAAGACATCATGAAAACAAAAAGTTTCCAAAAATATCTTGAACAATGCCTCAACAAAGATGAGATTGCTGAAATTGAAGAACAAGCGCAACTGGAAGTTAAAATTCTACAATCTATGCAAAAAGCAATTTCAGGTGCTATGAATGATTACATGAAAAAAACAACATAGGCTTTAATGAGCTTGTAAGACGTTTGGATTCAAGCCCAACCCATGTAGCTAAAATACAAAAGGGTGAAGCAAATTTAACCATTGCAAGTTTGGCACATCTTTTGGCATTACTTGGAAAAGAACCGCAAGATATTTTTAAAAATAAAAAAACTTCTTAGTAAAATTTCTTGTCTCTACAGTTCTGCTTCAATGTAAAAACTTTGCCCAATTTCCTCAAATGAGCGGTGGGACCCAGGGAGAAATGGGAATCTCTAGCACCGTGGGCTTTGATTTAGTCCAAGCCTCCGTTGCAGCCCTCTTGATAACATTGAGATCATCAAGACGTGCAGCATCGCAGCCAAAGCCCTTTGCCAAACAGACGATGTCAAGACCAGGAAGATCAAGGCCCGGAACACCGGGCGTATTCTCAAACTTTGCAAACGACTTGAGAATGCCATATTGTCCGTTGCGCATAACAATAATCAGAATGGGCAGATTATGCTGAACCGCTGTCCAGAGCGACTGAATTGAATATTGAAACGATCCGTCGCCGATTATCAAGATCACTGGGCGGTTGCGACCAGTCTTGCGCTCGGCAAGTGCAATACCCACAGATGCCGGCAGGCCCCAACCGAGTACTCCACTAGCAAAAGTAAAGAATGAAGCCGGTTGAGTAATCGGCCAGTATTGGTGAAGATCGGCGGCATTCGAGGGGGACTCCTCTAGTAAAATGACGTTTTCAGGCCGAATTTCGCTGAGAGCATCGAAAACTTGTGCTGCAGCAAGAAGACCATCATCAGATACTTTTTTCGAGTTCGATCCATGAGCCACACGATGAGGCACAATACGATGCACCACTTTTTCCTGCAACTTGTTTATTTTCGACTTGTCCAATAAATCTTTGAGAGTGGCCAGAGACAAGACAGCATCTCCCAATAAGCTGTCGCCGACCGGTGCGCGTGCCGTCTCTGCCGGATCATCAGAAATATGTAAGAGGCGCGTTCCATTTGGCAAATATGGACCAGGCACATAGGGATAGTAACGGAATACCGGAGCACCTACAACAAGCGCTACATCATGACCTTGCAGCTTTTGACTAAGTGGGCCAATGGCAAATGGCAATTCGCCTGCATAGAGAGGATGATTTTCAGGAAATGACACACGATCTGAAATAGGCGCAGACCAGACTGGTGCGCCAAGCACCTCTGCAAAAGCAATAGCCTCGCTCCAACCGTTGCCACGATCGATTGCGGCGCCATAGATTAGGACGGGTGACGATGCCTCCGACAAGGCTTGCGCGAACTCCGCCAAGCGAGTAGGATCAGGAGCAAAGCGACGACTCACCGTCCGCACAACCGCTGCTGATCCAACATAGGGCTTTTCCCAATCATCGAGTGGAAGAGAGAGAAAGACAGGACCTGCAGGTGGCTGAAGAGCCGTGGCAATGGCACGCATGAAAGCAGCGGGCACATCTTGGGCACGCACTGGCTCATAGGCCCACTTCACCCAGGGGCGAGAAAGAATAGTAGCTTCAACATTCGTCAGCCAAGGTTCCATCAACAGCATTTCGCGTGTTTGCTGGCCCGCTGTTACAATCAAGGGCGTTTTGTTCTGAAAGGCGGTGATGAGATTACCCATGGCATTGCCCGACCCACCTCCGGTATGGACGTTCACCAAGGCTGGAAGGCCCGTGGCCTGAGCAAAACCGTCAGCTATCGCGATCACCGATGCCTCTTGGAGAGCAAGCACATAGCTGAAGTCTGATGGGAAATTCTTGAGAAAATGCTCCTCCGTCGAACCCGGATTCCCGAACACGGTCTTCAGGCCAACTTCTCGCAGAAGTTGATACGTAATGTCTCGCACGCTTTTAGTCTTGTCGCTCATTTCAACTACCTTTTCAACTTTAAAAACTCTAATTGGTCATCTTGAAAAATGCACATGCACCGTTGGCATTTACATAGACTGAAAATACAAAGACCGATATACTGCCTGCTTTCTTCATATTTTAGAATATGGTGACCCGCCTTGGTCAAGACATGAAAAATTTTAGCTGTCTTTACCACTTTGAAATGTCTTTTCAAACTCAAATGCTAAGGAAAATTCTCGAGCAATTTTCAGCTACGAAATGGATTAACACTTTTTAAAGTACATTCAATAATGTGCTGATTGTGCATAATAATATTTAACTTTTTAGGCTCATCGATAGAATAAACACGGATAAGTACGTTACTATCAAAAAAACCCTATCTTTCATTTGCTTCGTCTTTATCAAACTTGAAGCCTTTTGTCTTTATCTTGGGGAGCGCTAAGAATACGCTTTTTACGAGGCTGCTCTACTTCAACAGATGATATATTTTTAACAATAATAACGAGAAACTGGTCTTTTAATTCTTCTTGATATTCTTTGGGTATTTGTATTGTTCCTTTTTCAGCCGTTGCCATAAATTCTATTGCGCGCATGATATCTCCTCAAGCAGATAAAAACTGCCTATTTCGCATCAGTATACCAAAAAATGGTGATTGATAGGCAAAACAAGCAAATTAATTGCTCATTACAAAAAATCAGAAACACACCTTATGCAATGTGCTTGTCCCACTGCTTTTTTTGTAAAGTCATACATGATTAATCAGTAGATATAATGCTATACCTAAACAAGCCCATATTTGTACGTGTAAAATAACATGAAAAGTGTTTGGTATTATATTATCACCACGAGCTGGCAAAAATCTATGCGTAGTACGATATTCAGCAAATGCTGTTTTATGAGCTATAGAACTGCCAAAAAAATAAGGTATCCACCAAGAAAAAATAGTGCCGATTGACAGTAAGCCGTAAAAATTAACAATAGTTATCAAAACCCATCCCTGAAAAGCATATTGATATATCCAGGTCAATACCAAAGGAATACAAACTATAACGAAAAAAATCCAAGAGTTAATGAGGCGTCCCTTCTTTGAATTATGCTTTTCAAGTTCACGAATATCAGTCAAGGGAGGAACATGAATCCAGTCGTGAAACGTCATAAAAAATAAGAGAATTATTTGCAGAATTATAAAAACGGGTATGATATTCATCGTGTATTCCTTGAAAAACTATGGCACAAGGCGATGCATATCGCGCGGGAAAAGCGTCGCCTCTTTGACGTTGTTAAGTCCAATAATTTTCTGTGTTAACCGCTCAAGACCCAAACCAAAGCCACCATGTGGTGGCATACCGTATTTAAAGGCCTGTAGGTAATAACGATAGGCCTGGTCCTCTGGGTCAAAGCCCATAGCACACAACTGTTCAACAAGTTTATCATACCTATGTTCGCGCCTGCTGCCAGTAATAATCTCAACACCACGAAACAGCACATCAAAGCGATCTGCCCATGCGGGATTTGCTTGGGAGCGATAATGATAAAACTTCATGTCAGCAGCAGGAAATCCAGTGATAAACACTACCTCGCTGCCCCATTGCTGTGCCGCATATTCACATATCCAGCGTTCTTCATAAGGTGATGGATCTTTTTCACCACGAAAATCTTGCTGCGTTTCTTGAAAACAAAGCTCATGCAGTTGTTCTAGGGTAACCGTTGGAACGAATTGCGCAATAACTGGCTTATGCGCCTTAAGCACACGCAACTCTTTTTCGTAGTGGTCCCATACGAAGTTGCATACTTCAATAAGCATACCGTTAATGAGCTGCATAATATCAGAGATGTCGACGATAAAGCCCATTTCAACATCAACGGTAGTAAACTCAGTCATATGTCGCGTTGTTACGCTTGGTTCGGCACGATACGTTGCACCAAACTCAAATACCCGCTCAAGGCTCCCGACAAGTATCTGCTTGTAAAACTGTGCCGATTGAGCAAGCGTTGCAGACTTACCAAAATAATCAACTTTAAACACCTCTGCTCCACCTTCTGTGGATCCTGCAAGCAATTTGGGGCTACGAAATTCGGTAAAATCATGGTGCTTGAGATATGCCCTGATGGCGTCTCCAATACCCGCCTGAATGCGCCAAATGCTCGCTTCGATTGGGTTACGCATGGTAACAATCTTATGCTCAAAAAGAGTATCTAAATGTTCGGGCGCATGACTAATCGGCTTGTCGATTTCAAGGGGACTAGGGTATGCTACCGGCACATCAACGGTAACTTCATGGCACTGAAGCTCAACACCACCAGGAGCAGCCGGTTGCGCAACAACGGTACCTCGTATTGTTAAAACAGACCCAGTATGGACACCTTTGAGTTGCTCAACATGTGCCTTATTTGCAATAACTTGCGTTACTCCGTGGCGATCACGTAGCAGAAGAAATGCAATATGGCCAAGCTCGCGCTTTTTATGTAGCCAACCACTTATAACAATAGACTGATTAATAGCCTGAGCCAATTGAGATGATAAAGTACGTTCTTGGATAAATTCTGGCATGTTAATGGCACCTTCCTTATAATTACAACCTAGTGTGTAAGGGCGATTGGTTGGATCGCGGTGCCACCTTACTTGAAACTTTACTACGCGCTTACGGGCGTACCCGTGAGGTTTTAATAGGTGCTATTGCAACGTTCTTCCTCAAGCTCCACGGTGTTTGCCGTATCGATGCCTTTGTTGTTAATTTTATCAAAAAATTTGCGAAAACACTACGCTTTATGTGCCAATTATAGGGTGCAATTAAAAGTGTTGGTTAAATGAAAGGCTCCTAAAAAAAATGTTCAAGAAACCGTCGGTTAAACTGATACAGACGAGCGTTGCCGCCTTTCCACGTTCCATGCTTAACCGTAAAGCCAATTGTAGCAAATGCTCTACTCAGGCGTAAGAGGGGCATTATAGCGCCATAATTAGGAACTGGGCGAATGCTTGTATACCCAGCTAAAAATGACTTTTTGCTCGTAAAATGCATTGGCCAATCTCCATGTTCAATACAGCAAAAGTCTTCTTGTGCAAAGCTTGCGCATCCTGCAGCCCAATCAATAATTCCCTGGAGCTTGCCATCATAAACTATCATATTGCCAGGCCGAAAATCACGGTGTGTAATGCAGGGTCCATCCACTGAATCCAAGAGATGTATATGCGTATGATAATAACGACGACATTGTTCAAGCAGTGCTTTGGGCAGATGATTGCTACATTCAGCAAAGCCTTCTTCAAACTTCAGGGTAAAATACATACGTGGGTCGGGGCTTAAACCATGTGGTTGTGTAAGATCGCCATAGCCTGTTACACGATTGAGGTGAATGACCGCGAGCAGAGAACCGATTTCATAAGCAAGTGCCTCGGTAAAATCTGTTGCTTTTAGCAACGTGCCGTGTAGGCACTCCATTAAAATAGCTCCATAGATACCTGCTTCTGGTTGCACAACCTGTATAATGCGCGGTACTGGTAATATATCAGCAAAGTGTTTTAGAAAGTACACTTCGCGTAAGTAATCTTTAACACGCGTACATATTTTTAAAATGAGTTGTGTACCACTAGGTAGCTTAACCTTATAGACGATTGCAACCATCGCGTCTTCATGATCAATACGTAAAAAGGTAGCGCTTTGAAGGTTAAGGCGTTGTCGATACAAAATGATAAGATCATCCATATGCTACCCTGCATACTTGTCTAAAATTTCCTGTTTTGCGACGATTCCACACAAAGCACATTCAGCTTTGAATAATTTTCTCTGGGACTCGCAATTCTTGTGGAGCATCTAATCTAAAACCATTCCAATACAAGCCCCCATATGGCGCAAGCAAGCTCGAAACAAGCTGATTTAAATTAGCTGTATCACCGTTTTGAAATACCTTCTCAAATGCTAAAGAAAACTCTTGAGCAACATGCTGATTATCATTTTCCAGATACCTTATAATTGATTTACCACTTGCTCGCCATTTGTTTTGTGCACGAAAATAAAATTGTGCTAGTGCTTCATATAGCCACGCGGCAGACGCTATCTGTTCTGCCCGATTAACGGGAAAAAGCACACCCTCAAGTGCATCTGTAATGAAAAAACGCTCTTTATCGATCTCTTTTTTATCCCAAGTAACTGGACCAGCCTCCAAAATCTCTTGCGCAAAATGTTTAATATTTTGTGAAAAAATTGTGGGAGTAGTTATTTCTTTTCCATTAAGAATCATGTGTATTAAGCCAGAAATACCAGAATTATTTCTAGAATCTTGTAGAAAATAACGTAATGTCTCTGTATCGTGTACAAAAACATCAATGGGCCATTCTTCGTACATAAAAGCTTTCCTATAGGCATTGGGAAGTTGATCATAAATAATAATAAGATCAAGATCAGAAGCGGGAGTGCCTTGGTTTTTTGAAACAGATCCAGCCCAAAAGATCGCTTGAGCATCCTTATAGTATTCATTTACGAGTTTCGTAATAACGATCGGGGGGTTATTGCGCATACAATTTTCCTTTCGCTGCCACAATACAACCTATTGTGTTGTGCTCGATCACCGATGCACAACCACTGTATAAGCCAGCTCGATGAGCTGCTTTTAATGCGTGCTTTTTCACTATTAGTCATCATGCCTGTATTGTTATAATGTATACTTTGCTGCATACATATCTTCTGCCAATACACACACCTCAAGCCAAAGCTGCTTGGTAGCAACAATCATGTTGCACAATTTAGTACGTGAACTTCCAAGACTACTTAGTATATCTGTTACTCGTTTTTTATATTCAGCCGGCTTAGTATCAAACCTTTCTATTGCATCAAGTATATGCTTGTCGCTGCCAAAATATACACTATTCAAGGCAAACAATACTTGAGCAAGATTGGCAAAAATTCTCGTTATACATCCAGCAACACTCAAAATATCTTCAAGCTCTGCAGCTTTGGATGCCTGGTGTAATGCAAATTCCGCTGCCCATAAATTCTGTTGCACAATAGCAATCTTTAATGGGGCCGGGTATTCAGTAATCTGCTGCTTAAAGGCCAGCAACATATGGTGGGGATCAAAAAACGGCAAACACTCTTTAACCTCGGCAAGATACATTACACTATAAAAGCCAAATGGCGGTTGTTGTTCGTAATGCAATTCTAGTTCACCACAAAGCGCTTGTTGTATTACCCTGGCAACACGATCAATGCTTCGATATAAGATATCCACTTTACCAATTTCAGTATGTATCCAAGCACCACCGTTAACCCAAGGTCCCCATTCATATGGCTGCGTCACAACCAAAGGCGCGTCCCTCTTTGAATATTTTTGAGCAACAGCATAAAGCATTTCAATATTCAAGGGCTGTGTGTCGTAATAATAGACCCCTAGATCAACATCAGATGCTGCATGAGCGGTCTTGCGCGCACGGGAACCACCAAGAACTATGGCCTCAACACCGGGAACCGATATCAGGTCCTCAACCATGTGCGCAACCACCGCCTGTTGTGCCGATGGTATATGAGTATGTATGTAATTATTCATGGTTTAGAACTTGCGAAAGTAGCGAACTTTGGCGTCCCTAAGGGGATTCGAACCCCTGTTTTCGCCGTGAAAGGGCGATGTCCTAGACCGGGCTAGACGATAGGGACCACTGGTGAGCCGCGTTGGACTCGAACCAACGACCCACAGCTTAAAAGGCTGTTGCTCTACCACCTGAGCTAGCGGCTCGAAAAAAAGAGACAGCAGAGACTTATATTAAGGTATTACTATATTAAGTTTTTGTCAAGAAAACTATAGGAGCGTAAAGACAAATTAACGCAAAAAGTTCTGTTTCTCAGCATATTAATGAGCTTTTTCTTCTTTAATATACATTATACCGTAAAATCTTACCTATAGCAACGCACAAGGGTACTACAAAAGGGAAAGAACAGAAGCCAACATGACGACCGACGGTAGTTGTGCCCAGTGAAACCCGGCCTGCTAGTGACATAGCACTTTTAACGCCCTTTTTTATGAGATATATACTCTTAGCAATTGACAACAAAGCACGATGGGCTATTATTTAAAGTAATGGTGACTGATAATTATTTATCATTTTTTAACGTATAATTTACCGCAAGGATATCACCTTGATGATACAGAATTTTCTTACTACACGATCTTATACAATACTCTTCCTGATAGCAGGCCTTTTATCATTAAATTCTACTTCTCTTTATACGTATAAAAGCAGTGATACAGAACTTGATAGAGAATTTGATGCCATCTATAGTGAAGCTGGCGCTCAGCTCTACAATCAAGATGATATTATTAACACTGAAGAATTTAAAAATGCTTCGTTAGATACGCAGCAAGACATGCTGCAAAAACATTTTATCCACAAGCGAATTAGTGCTTATATAGCAAGCTTAAAAAGAACAGCTAGTTATACTTCAGCTGCAGCAATTGTTGGTCTTAGCTGTTACTATTTTAAAGACCGATTGAGTGGGATTACAACTCGCTTGGGTAGCTACATGAATCAAATCCCAACCTCGGTTGGCTTTAGTGGAGCTCTTGCATTTAACACTGAGCTTATGAGCATAGGCAGGAGCACTGTTCAACATATTACGACCTCAATTGATGCACTAAGAAAGCTTTATTTCTCTACACAAGCACAAGGCAGTCTAGAACGGTATGAAGTAGAGTATGTACAAAATAAGCCATGGATTGAACAAAAGTTTCATGCTGTAGTTGAAGATGATCTTATAAGCACACACTGTAAAACAAAGGAGCGAAGTGATGCTATAAAGCGTATAAAAACAATTCTTAACTTGCCGCGCAAGGCCAAAGAAATTAGCTATACGGGAAAATTAATTAACGAAAAACTTACTGGCTATTCAGGTGAAGCTCTACGCAATCTCAAGCGCTACTGTATTCGTCATGTAGCATCATGCAGAGAGCAGTCGGTTCGTAAAACTGCAGCATATTTTTATGGTGCTCCCGGTGTAGGCAAAACACGTGCTGCTCGATTAATTGCTCAAGTATTAGAGCTGCCTTGTGAAGTTATCTCTTTGGGCGATGTAATCATTGAAAATCTTATAGGCACGAACGATTACCCTGGCCTGCTCCTTGAGGTCATGGGAAGAGCTAAAATTAATGGGCAAGGTGCTAAGAATATGATAGTGCTTTTTGATGATGCCGACCGAATCTTGCTTAATGAAGCTGAACAAGATTTAGTTTCATTCATGTTAACACTTCTTGAGCCAGAGACCAAGACCTTTTATAGCGCGTATTTAGGGGTAGAGATAGATATTTCATCTCTTGGTATTATTTTGGCCGGTAACGCTGAGCTTACCGATGAGGCATTACGTAACCGCCTGCATATTGTTCACTTTGACGGTTACGATGCAGATTATAAGAAAACTGTCGTGTGGAATGAACTCTTTTCAAGCATGTTGGCACCGCACAAAACTGCTGATTTCTGTATAAACGAAGAAGATTTTACTCAGCCCGATACCGATGTTATCAATACTATGATCGAACAAGATCCTGATCCTGGATTTAGGTCAATTAAGCTAAAACTCATGAATTATCTAGAAGATAAAGTTTTGTGCAAGTATTTTGCGCAAGATGAAGATCTTCAGGATTGCATGCATCATGAGCACGGTGTACAGCTTAATGCTTGAGATAAGACTTGAGATAAGAAAGGATCTTCAATGAGACTACATACCAAGTTACATACTGTCATAGTATCAATGTTATTAATTTTCTTATCGTGCGGCTTTTATCCTCTACGCACAGAACAAGCAGATTATAGCAGATTCGATTTTATATATAGCGAAGCTGGTAATAAGCTTTATAATCAAGATGAAATTACTGACACAGAGGACTTTAAAAATGCGTCTTTGATAGAAAAGCAGGATATGCTTGAAGCATACTTTGACAAAAAGCGAGTCGAAGCATATATAACAAGCATAAAAAAAACAAGCTATTATGCAGCATTAGCCATCCCTATACCGCTTGCTCTGTTCTACTCAAAGGATTATCTAAAAAAAATTCCTAGTTATGTGTATTTTGCTGGAGCAGTGGCATTTAGCTCAAGTATTGGCGATACCATTAAGGGAGCTGCTTATCAAACAATTGCTTCAATTAACGTGCTTATTAGACTTTATTTTTCTTCTCAGGGTAAAAGTGAACTAGAAAAATATGAACGAGACTATGTGCGCAATAAGCCTTGGATTGAGCAAAAGCTTCAGGGTATCATCGAGGATAATCTTATACAAGCACATAGTGTCAATCAAAAATCCACTGAAGACTTTATAATTGGTATTCTGGATGGTGGGGACGGGCTAAAGCTTTACCTAAAGCATTTAAAACTAGCCTTAAGCTTGCCACGCCAAGTCAAACATATTAGCTACACCAGAGAATTGGTCAACCAAAGACTTACTGGCTATTCAGGTGAAGCTCTGCGCAATCTCAAGCGCTACTGTATTCGTCATGTAGCTGCAAGCAAAGAGCAATCAGCTCGCAAAATTGCAGCCTATTTTTGTGGTGCTCCAGGTGTAGGCAAAACACGTGCTGCTCGATTGATTGCTCAAGTATTAGATCTCCCTTTTGAGGTTATTTCTTTAGGCGATCTGACTATCGATGGTCTTGTAGGTACGCCATCGGACCCTGGTCTCTTACTCGATGTTTTGAGCAGGGCTAAGATCAATGGTGAAGGTGCCAAGAATATGATTTTATTAATAGACGATGCCGATAGAGTGGTGCTTAATGAGAGCAAGTATGGTCTGGTTTCATTTATTTTAACGCTTCTTGAACCAGAGACTAAAACATTTTATAGCCCTTACTTATGGGTAGATATAGATATTTCACATCTTGGTATTATTTTGGCTGGTAACGCTGAGATTACCGATGAAGCATTACATAACCGTTTACATGTTATTCATTTTGACGCCTATGCTGCGGATTATAAGAAAACTGTAGCCTGGAACGAGCTTCTGCCAGGCACGCTAGCACAGCATAAGACTGCTGATCTTAAGATCGATGAAAGCGATATTACAGAACATGATGTGGCTGCTATTAATAACATGATCGAACAAGATCCTGACCCTGGATTCAGATCCATTAAGCTAAAACTTATGAATTATCTGGAAGATAAAGTTTTGTGCAAGTATTTTGCACAAGACGGAGATGGGGTAACTTGTGCTAAGCAAGACGATTAATACAAGATTAATTGACTGATAACGCAATAGATAAGCAAACCTATGACATCTATGAGCGTCGTTAACAGGGGCCCAGCAGAGTGAGCAGGGTCCAGATTAAGTTTTTTAAGAATAAAGGGCATCGAACTGCCTAACCCTATAGAAACAAAAATAATAACTGCTAGCGATGTGCTCACGGCAATGCTTCCCCAAAAATAAGCTCCATGCGTAAGATACGTTCTCAAAAAAGAGAATACAAATAATAAGCTTGCAAGCATAAGGCCCATAATGAGCTCACGCTGGATAAACCTGACACTATTACTTTCGGTGATTTCACCGGTAGCCATGCCCTGGATTGCAAGAGCTGACGTTTGACTGCTCGCATTACCACCTGCGCTAATAAGCATCGTGAGAAAATACGTAAGAAAGCCAGCAAGCAATTCCTGATAACGCTCGGCAACAATAACCGATAGCGTTTGGACCATAAGCAATACTATCAAGACTGAACTACGCTGATAAAGTAATCTATAAAATGAAGTTTCAAAATAGGTGTGCTTTATGGGCGTCAGCGAAGCCATACGGTAAATATCTTCACTTGCCTCTTGCTCGATAATCTCAACTAACTTATCACTCGAGATAACGCCCAGAAATACCCCATCTTTTGCAACAACAGGGGCTATCATAACTTTATAGTGCACCATCTTTTTAGCAATCTCTTCACGATCCTCGTCAACACCAACAATAAGCTCATTGGGACGCAAAATCGATTCTAGGCGCGTTTTAGGGCTTTTAAGAACAAGATCTTCCAGATATATAGCACCCACAAGCTCATTTTCACGATTAATAACAAAAATTTGACGATACAGATCTCTGCTTGGTTGAAGGCGCTGAAGAATCTGAATGCTTTTTTCAACCGTAAAATCCTGCATAAGCGTTATTACATTGGTATCCATGATACCTCCGGCAGATTCCGGATTAAATTGCATAAGCGAAAGCACTTGTTCTCGTGCCCTCTTATGCAAGAGATTTAAGTATATTCTGAGTTCTTCATCTGAAAGTTCATCTAAAAAGTCCGTCAGCTCATCGGCAGGTAGATTACTTAAGAGATGTGCACGATCCTCGTCATTAACAAATGAAAGGCAGAATACCTTGAGTGCATAGGAAAGCTCACTAAAAACAGAGAGTTTAAGGCTTTCAGGCAACTGGAGAAATAGAGTTTTTACATATTCTCTATCAAGATTGGAAAATAAACGGGCTATATCAGCAGGATGCATCTTAAGGAGCTCTTGCCATAACCAAACACCCAATGGTGTCTCTTGCTTGACCACGAGGTCTATATTATTCTGAATTTGGTCAAAAATCTTTTGTAAGGTCATGGGCGCACCCCTAAGACGTATCATGGAACGATACAGTGATGGTATTTATTTTCTAGCTTACTCTCTTTCAGAATGATTGTCCATTTGACTTTAAAATATATAAAGGTTATTATAAGAACGCACACGTGTGTACGTGTAAGCTTTACAGAATGGAGCGTAAAAATGGAAGCATCTTCTATACCTGCCAACACACTTATATCCGCCCAAGTTCCGGCACACTATACCAGTAGCCGTATAGACTTGTATCTCCCACAACACTTTACGAAGTACTCACGTAACTTTTTCCAAAAGCTTATCAATAACCAGTTTATTAAGCTTAATGGTAAACCTGTTACTAAATATAGCACGATCGTAAAGCCGGGCGATATACTTGATGTACAGTTTCCACCGGTGCGTCAAATTAAGCCTCAGCGTGAAGTAGTAGAGCCCTTAAACGTTAAAATCATCTATGAGCATGAGCACTTTTTAATTATTAACAAACCAGCAGGTCTTATAGTACACCCTCCCCATCACTTAAGCACCACGGTCACGCTTGTGGACTGGCTCGTAACCAACTTTAATGAAGTATCAACCGTAGGCTCTAGTGATCGTCCTGGCATAATACACCGACTTGATAAAGATACCTCAGGCCTTATGATCATTACGCGCACAGAGTATGCTCATATGGTATTTGGAGCTCTATTTAAAGATCGCACCATCTCTAAAACATATCTTGCTATAGTAGATGGCCATCCATTAGCACAGGGTTCGATTGACTTTTGTATCGATCGCCACCCAACAGATCGTAATAAAATGACCCATACGCTATTCAGGGGTCGCCAAGCCCTTACTCACTATACAGTACATGAGTACTTGCGTGATAGTGCTCTGATCGAAGCAAAGCCCATAACAGGCCGTACACATCAAATTCGTGTACATTGCGCTGGCATAGGTCATTCCCTTATTGGAGATTCTCTATATGGGGAAAAATCAGCCTTGATTGGACGCCAAGCACTGCATGCACACAAGCTCTCATTCACGTTTGATGGCAAAGATTACGAATTTACTGCTGATATGCCTGAAGATATGGTCAATCTCCTGACTACACTCAAGACTTGATTTTTTCTCAAAGTCGCATAGTCTGTTGCCTGAATGAAAGTATTGGTGGTAATGAAGCACGCTACAAACCTAAAACTTTTATCCATTTTCTCAAGGTAGTCCAGGATAGTTGCTGGCGCTGTCGCTGTGTTTGTACAGGCACTGAAAGCGATGGACCACTGACCTGTTCACAACGACTTTCAAGAACAGCAAAGTGCTTTTTGTATTCATCTATTAAGCTTGGGTCGTCAAGTACCACGACATTTTCCTGATTAATGGTAGAAGCTGACTTAGTAAAATTAAATGAGCCTGTCCATAAAAGTGATGCGTTTCTAATGGTATCTTCAAATACGATAAATTTATTATGCATAATAGATCTTATATGCTCTTTAGCTGCAATCGCGATTGTTGGATAAAGAAAAGTTATAATACCGCTCTGTCTTAACAGAGGCACTTTACTATAACTCCCTTCGCTATTACTACGATCGACAACTGCTATAACCTCTATACCACGTTCATGCGCATCAATAAGCGCTCGAGCAATATCACTATCAGTTAACGAATAAGAAGCAATTTTTATTGATTTCTTTTCTTGAGCAATAAGCCCCAACAAAACATCTTTTACATCATCGTCAGGGGTAAATAATGCTTTTTTAATACTACCATCATATACCAAGATCTTTTGTGCATAAGAACCAGGCTCACTTAATGAACGTACGTACCAAGCGATACCAACACCTATAGCCGTAATACCACAAAAAATAGCTACAAATACTATACGTTCAAAAATCCGTTTGATAATCTGTTTCATAGCAGTGACCCTTATATAAAAATTACAAAATACTCTCATGCCAACTATACCACTTCACGTAAATACCTGGAACTTAAGTCCTCATCAAGCAGTTGAGCTCCAATATAAACTTGCGCACTGTATTATTCGTGAAAATCACGTGGCCGGCATACAATATATAGCAGGTATTGATGTGGCATTTAAGCTTAATGAGAAAACTGATATGGCTCATGCAGCCGTTGTACTCATGACCTACCCAGAGCTTAAGCTTGTAGAAAAGCACACCTATCAAGAGCCTGTGCATATGCCTTATATACCCGGCTTACTCTCGTTTCGCGAACTACCAAGTATGCTTGGCGCATTTGCCAAATTAAATCAACAACCGGATCTCGTTATAGTTGACGGTATGGGTGTCGCACACCCTCGACGCATTGGTATCGCCTCACATCTTGGCCTATGCTTGAATATACCTACTATCGGTTGTGGCAAAAGCTTGCTTGTTGGGACCTACAACAAAGGGCTTTTAGGTGAAAATAAGGGCTCATGGGTTCCACTCATAGATAAAAAAGAAGTTATTGGAGCAGTCGTACGTACTCGGAAACAGGTGAGCCCCGTTTTTATATCGGTGGGACACTTAATTGATCTTGAAGCAAGTATCAGGTATGTTGTGTCCTGTTGCAGAGGCTATCGCCTACCTGAGCCAATTCGTCAAGCAGATAAGCTCTCAAAGGCGTAAGCCTTTAAGTTCTATACAAGTGGCTAGCCGAGCCCATTACCAAGGTTACGCTTTTGATTTGTTGTACAGTTTTTACATAAAATGCAAAAACTGTACAATATAGCAATACTATCTATCGAAAAGCGATTCATGTCCACAACACAGCCTACTCTTTACTTGACGCTCTGCGGTATCGTTGTATTTTTATCCACAAGCAATTGCCTTCTGTCTATGAGCAATCAAGGGGACACTCAGGCAACAAAGTATAAAGCAGAACTTCTTAAAAGCATTAAACAGGATATTAGAGCAGATATAGAAGATGCAATTTCTTGTGGTGCTATCGAAGCACGTGACCCTTATCTTCTCGATTATGCCATAGAGACAGGGAGCAAAAATATTGTTTGTCTGGCACTTGAACATCAACATACACTTAACGAATCAAGTTTTTTGAAATCTATTATGTCTACGACTAATGACAAATCGGAGGCTGATATTCAACGTAGAGCCGATATTTCTCGGATACTCGTAGAATATAACGTACCTATTGCTCGTGATGATATTAAACAAGTGGCAGCAGTTAAGTTTCTATTTCCTGATGTGCTCATGCAAGCCATTATTCTTAATAATAATGCCAAAATTAAAAATATGTTCAACCCACTTTCTCAGACTTACATCACAATCAGGAAGCTTTTGCCTGCTCAACCAACAATCACATCAAACTATACAGATAACTATGGCTATACACCATTACACTTGGCTGCTGCACGGGGCAACGTACAAGCAACACAAAAACTTCTCGAGCATGGTGCCGACGTATCAGCAACAAACGATAAGCGTGATAGAATAACCGCTTTATCACTTGCTGTACGCAATAGCCGCTACACGCAGGATCTTTCTGCTTATCATGAAATTATATGCTTGTTGCTTGAATATAACGCTCCTATCGACCCCTTCAATAATCATCATCGATCATGTATTGAATCAGGGCTACCGAGCGACCTCATGCGAGCCATCATCTTTAATGATATTAAACGTGTAAAAAATATCCTAAAGGGCACTATAGGCACATCATCCGATACTGAAATAAGTACAAAAGACTCACGTGGCAACACTGCCCTACACATGGCAATGGCACGTAATGCCAAAAAAATTGCTAAAAAGCTCCTCAAGTATGGGGCATCCATTGAGGCAGCCAATATCGATAATCTCAAACCCCTTGCGCTTGCTGAAAGAAATGGCCATAAAGATTTACCCGGATCCGTTCTTCAGTGCTTGTTAGAGAACACTCATAATCATGAAGTGCTGTTCGGTTATGCTAAAGAGTTTTTTTTAGATCAAGCTGGGCTGCCTTTGCCAGTTGTATCATATAGGACTACAACGTTCGATGTTATGGCAGCTTCAGCATACGTAGAAGAAGTTGGCAAAGTTCAAGAAATACAAACAGACCCTCTAAGAACTGCTCTAAGAGAAACAATCAAGCAACGCTTCAAGAACTTAAAAAAATATTTAGCCGATGACGCCTAACTTTTTCAATTCCTGACGTGCTGTAAAATAATCCCTATCTCTTACAAGAACACCTTTAATGCCCTGAGCGGAAGCCCCTTGAATAAGTTCTTCTTGAGCGCTTATCATAACGCATTCTTTAGGGTCCAGATTATATTTTTTGATCAGATGTTTATATGAACTTGCGTGAGGCTGCAGTAAGTGCGTAGTGCCAGAAATTGTTATACTTTTTTGATTAAAATACTTAAATATAGGTCGAACGTGATCTGCTTTATAGAGCACTTCAAATGACAAAGGATCCCAATTTGCATATATAAGTAAACGGTGTCTTTTGCCATCACGACCACGAGCCTCAAGGCATTCTTTAAGTAATTGCTCACCTTCAAATATAGTAACGGTATTTTGAGCCAGAGTATGAGGGTCAAAGATAGCTTTTATAATGTTATATACCAGTCTTCTTTCTCGATCGCTTCTGTATCCCTTGCGCTGGCTAAATTCTTCTATGAGCGAAGGTGCAACATCAAGTATATCACTACCTTTTTTGTTACCGGCAAGCCATTGACACATAATAAGCGGTAATGTATGCCCACTGGGCGCAAGAACAAGCTCAGCCTTAGGAGATTTTTGCTCACCAGCGAGCGAAAGCGTTGCAAACACGGCACGTTCTAAATCATCACCGCTTGCGGTCAAACGATACACTGCTGCATCGTATCTTCCAATTTCACCCCACATACGAAGCTCACTCGTCTCAATCAAGACTTCGGATAAATCAAAAATCAAAACTTTACTGTATAATCCTGACCATGAGCAAAAGGCTATAATGCCTAGTAAGCCGATCAATAATCTTTTTTTCATAGGAAACCTCATCGCGTAACGTCAATAAACGCCAATACTTTGAGAGGGGATATAACTCTCTCCAGGAAAAATAATAAGAGAGAAGTGATATCGTGTCAAATAGGACTATAGGCTTGCATGACTTAAAGATAGTGATTTGGTATAAAATTGTAACTGAAAGAGCGGCGGTTTTAAACCAGAGCTCTTTTTTAGTTCACCCTAATTGATCCAATTCTCGTACCATAGACTGAAGAACATCCTCAATAGGCTCAAGAGATAATTTTAGTTTGCTCTTTAATCGTAACTCTAGTTTATTTCTAAGTTCGTTGCGCAATTTATATACCTTCTCTGCCACAGAGAATGATCCAGGAATTTTAATAGAAGAAATAGCCTCGATAGCTTCTCTTTCCGGCTGTGTATTCTTTCTTGCTTGTTCTTCGAGAGCTTTAATCTTATCAAGAGATTTCTGGATTGAAGTATATACTCGTGCTTCATGATGTGGGTCATATACAGATGCTTGCGAGCTTTTTAAAGCAGCGCACGCCATAAGTGATAGTGCTGTCAGCTGAAGGATACGACGTTTCATGGCAAACCCTTTCTTATTGTGGTTTTGATGTACTAGTAGCGTTAATCGTTATAAATATTTTGTTTTTTAAGTCAAGAATATTTTAATTTTTCTCATAATTGTTATTCTAGTTCCAGTAGGCTAAACTAATATATAGATATATAAAACTACTCAAGCACTCTTCTTAAGGATCGGCATGGCACATTCTCAGATCTTGCGCAGAATTCTCCCTAACGGTATGTCAGTTCTTGTACTTCCACAACACAAGATCCCTAAAGTGTCTGTCCAGCTTTGGTATAATGTAGGCTCTAAAGATGAAAGCTCAGGTCAAAAGGGTATAGCACATCTTATTGAGCATATGATCTTTAAGGGAACAAAGACCCTTACTGAATCTGATATTAATATGATTACCCATAAGCTCTCGGGGTATACAAATGCTTTTACTTCCCATGATTATACTGGGTATCTCTTTGATTTCCCTTCACAGCATTGGAATCAAGCCCTGACTATTATGGCAGATTGTATGAATAACTGCGCATTTAAAGAGGATCTGCTTAATTCAGAGCTTAAGGCTGTTATTCAAGAACTCAAAATGTATAACGATGATTACGCTTCGTCACTTCTTGAGGACATGCTTACGGTAATTTTTACTGGCCATCCTTATCGATATCCTGTTATTGGCTATAAGCATGATTTATGGAACCTCAAGCGCGATGCGCTCGTTAGTTTTTATAATCACCATTATATTCCTAATAATGCCACGCTTGTTATTGTAGGTGACGTTGATCCTGAGGATGCTTTTGCACAGACAGAGAAGGCATTTGCGCATCTTGTTTCTGATCCAGATTATGTTAAAAAAGAATTTTACTTCTCACCTGATTTTGGGGCCCAATCGGTAATACTGTACCGCGATATTCAGCAGCCAATCGTTATGGTTGCCTGGGTAATCCCGGGCACTACAGCACAACTTGATTATGTTCTCGATTTAGTCTCTTGGATAGTAGGCTACGGCAAGGGATCACATCTCTACAGATTGCTTGTTGAAGAGCTTGAGTTGGTAACAGAAGTTGAGAGCTTTGTCTATGATATGTTTGAGCATGGGCTTTTTGTTATTACATTTCAGCCTAAAAATATAGCCGATATAGATGTAATTATTAGCAAGATAAATGGCTATCTAGAGCAACAAGCACACAAGCTGGTAACTGATCAAGAACTTACTCGTGCACGCAAGAAAACCAAGATGGATTTTATCTCACTTATTGAAAATAATCAAAAGCAAGCATATCTGCTTGGCAAATATTATCTTGCAACAGGAAATGAACACTATCTTGATACCTATTGCGATCACCCCGTAGAAGGCCTTAAAGAAGAGATTCAAAAAATTATTGCCAATTATCTACGGCCAGCAGTTATGCACCAGGGCAAAGTACTGCCCTTACCAGAGAAAGAAAAACCTTTTTGGATTGCTTTTCAAGAACGCTCAGATGCTGAAGATGCACGAGTATTATCTCGTATCACCCGTGAAACTCCTGTAGAAGAAGGCTGTTGTGTTACAAACATTACCGTAAAACCACCTCAGCCATTTACGTTTCCACGAGCTACTATAGCAGATCTACCAAATGGCCTGCGGATTCTTTCACATCATAATCCGCAAGCTGCCAAAGTTGATATTGTTATGGAATTTAAAGCAAAACATTTCTATGACCCTGAAAATCTCCAAGGGCTCGAAATGTTTATGATGGATATGCTTACAGAGGGCACCGAGCATTATTCCGCCGCTGAATTTGCCCAAGAACTAGAAACACATGGCATGTCGCTTCATGCGTTTCCAGGTCAAATTACGCTGAGTATGCTGAGCGCTGACATACCCAAAGGGCTATCACTGCTTGCAGAGATTTTAACACGAGCAACATTTACTCAGGAAGCTATTGAACGAGTACGTTCACGACTTCTTATTGACATAAGCAATTTTTGGGATGCCCCTACACAGTTTGCAAACCAACTTATTCGTGAAGTAGTTTATCGACAGCATCCTTATCATAAAAATATGATCGGAACACCTGAAAGCATTAAAGCCATCACCCGCGAAAATTTAATACAGGCCTACAGGGAACACATAACTCCCAAAGAAACACGCTTGGCTATCGTTGGTGATTTCGATGCATATGATATACAAGCGTTAATTACAGAACGCTTGGGCTCCTGGAATGGTCCCGTAGTTCAGGATCTTGTCTATCCTGAGCTTCTACCCGTAAAACCCCATGTAGTTAATTATCGAATCAATAGAGATCAAATTGTCTTGTGCTTTGCAGGGCTATCGGTAAACCGTTATAGCCCTGATTATGATAAAATATTACTATTCGATCAAATATTTACCGGTGGCGTTTTAGGCTCTATGAGCTCTATGCTTTTTTCACTCCGCGAGCAATCAGGACTGTTTTATACTATAGGTGGATCTTTATTGGCAGGCGTTAGCAAACAACCGGGTATTGCACTTATTAAGACTATTGTATCACCTGATAGGTTAAGCGAAGCTGAAAAGAGCATTACTGCTCTTATTGATACCGGTACACGTTACCTTACACAAGATGAGTTTGAAGAAGCACAACGAGCATTAATCAACTCATTAGTAGATAGTTTTGCCTCAAACCGCCAAATAGCAGCCGCATTTCTCTTCTTGGATGTATATAAATTTCCTGTTGACTACTTTGATACGCGTGCTGCACAGTTAGAACGTATTACTATAGAAGAAGTTAAACAAGCAGTTCCACACGTTTTAAGCTCTAGCAAAATGGCCACCATTCGCATAGGACGCGTATAATACAAAGCTCTCTTCTGCACTAGTTATGGAATTACAACAAAACTTTCTTAGCATTTTACCCGGTGAGTATCTGCAAAATGGTCAGCTTGCCCCTGAGGGTATAGAGCTCTTTCGCAAGCTGATATATGACTATTACTACGTGCACGGTCGTCGCTTTGCTTGGCGAGAAACCACGCAGCCTTATCATATTGTCGTATCAGAAGTAATGCTCCAGCAAACACAAACTGATCGCGTTAAAGAAAAATTCGAGCAATTTATAACAGCTTTACCGACATTTCAGGCTCTTGCACAAGCATCAGTACGGGACGTTATTACTCTCTGGCAGGGACTTGGCTATAATCGGCGAGCTCTAGCACTCCACAAAATAGCCCAAAAAGTCATGGACGAGCATAATGGCTTGTTACCCTCATCGCCTGAGATATTAGCTACTTTTCCCGGATTAGGGCCAAACACTGCTGGCTCTGTATGCGCATTTGCTTTTAACTTACCCACTATTTTCATAGAAACTAATATTCGAGCAGTATATATTCATTGCTTTTTTCAGCAAAAAACAGATATCAAAGACAAAGAGCTTATCCCTTTTATTAATCAAACACTTGATCGTAATAATCCACGCTCTTGGTATTATGCCCTCATGGATTACGGCGTAATGCTCAAGAAAACGTTCAAAAACCCAAGCCGCAAAAGCGCGCATTATAGTGTTCAATCAAAATTTGAAGGCTCAGAACGTCAAATCCGTGGTATGATTCTGCGTGCTCTTTCGATAAAGCCAGTGCTTTCTTTTGACGAGCTGTGTCTACAAATACCCCGTGAACCAGAGCGGATTAGACGCAACCTAGATGCTTTGTGCACCGAGGGTTTTATCAAGGTTAACACCACCTATTATCTACTCGCATAAGTTAACAAAAGCTTGTCTTCAAGTGGAAATTATAATGTGTTATACTAGGCCACTTATAATTATTGCGTTACTGGATTTGTGCAAAAGGAATTTCGGATGTCTAGGGTTATTCCCTCTTTAACTTTCATAGCAAGCATATTCATACTAGCTTCTTATAGTAGCCCAATATTCAGCATGGAACCCCACATACTTACGCCTGAGGAACAGCGAAGAATCAATAAAGCATTACTTGACGCTGTACATAGCAATAATCCTGAAGAGGTTATTTCGCTATTGGAACAAGGAGCTAAAGTTAACTATAGTGCTGATAATCGAGGATATAATTGTCCCCTTATAAATGCAGCTAAAAATGGACATACAGGAATAGCTAGGATACTTATAGAGCACGGTGCTGACGTTAATCTTGCTAATAATTATGGGGAGACAGCTCTTATGTCTGCAATTACATCTGGCCATACCGACACAGTTAAACTACTTGTAGAACGTAAAGCTGACATTAATCACATTCCTATTGTTGGTCTTCCTTGCCTTAGTGGTTTTACTGGCCTTATGTACGCAATTCTACATAGGTATACAGACATGATTAGACTACTTATAGAGCATGGTGCTGATGCTAATCGTGCGACTTATAGTGGCGATAGCGCTCTTACGTATGCAGCTATAACTAAACAGGTAGATATAGTTAAATTGCTGTTGCTCTACAATGCTAATATCCCCGTACCATTCTCGAGTAGAACTTGGGGCCAATTCTTGGAGGCATACGTAAGTAGACTGCTTTTTCTTGGATATGTTAATGGCATTCCATTTACCACTATTCCATTGCCAATTAAAAATAGCAATATTAATGGTATTTTAAAGTTATTAGAAGCACTTAACATTTCACCATTATCTACAGCAATTATCGCCAGCGACAAGCAAGCTATTGCTCAAACTCTTGACGAGTTAAAACAAGAGTCAGCTCTTTTAGATATACAGACTCAAGATAATTTTGGCATGACAGCATTACACTGGGCAGCTGTACGTAATGATGGACCGACCGTCCAAGATCTACTTGAGCACAAAGCCAAGGTCAATATTCGTGATAATGATGGCAAAACACCAATACATTATGCAGCACGCAATGGCAATACTCTTATTCTTAAAGTGTTGCTTACTTGTGGTGCTAACATTAACGCACAAGATGAAAGTAATAATACAGCATTGCATTATGCAGCTGGCAATGGACACCTACGTGCTGTACAAGCTTTGCTTCGTCATAACGCGCAGGTTAATCTTTTCAACAACCAAAACAAATCTGCATGGATTCTTGCTCTTCAACATAACCATCCTGAAATTACAGATTTTCTTAAAAAATACGCAGGACCAGCTATATTTGGTTTGGTGCAAAGAGCTGGACAGGCTGGAGAGCTAACAAATCTTCCAGGGGATATTACTCTTTCTGCTGAGATTGCTGTTCAAGTTGCCCAATACGCTATGGCTCCTGGTGCTCCAGCTCCCTCGGGACTTTCTACGTGATCTAAAAAGCTTCTTTCCCTTGAGGCATGCTCGACACTTTTCACATTCTTTCGGTCGGCACATAAAGCCTCCCCTGAAACCTACGCTTTAGCCAAAGGGTCGCAGGAACTTATTTTTAAAATTATTGCACTTGAATAAATTTATGTGCTATTATTAAATAATAATAAATAATATATTCTAGTTATTAGGAGAATTTTTATGAAGCAATTTATACTTACGAGCATATTATTCATAACACCTATCGCTCATGGAGCAGAACAGCGTTCTTCGTGGTTTCAACGAACTCGATCTAAATTTGAAGATAAACTGCTTAATCAAGTAAGTAATGTAGTTCTCGATCACATTACTCAAGCACTGGAAAGTGAACAAACAGCTCAAACACTCAGTGGTCAACTTGTACATCTTATTCAAAACGTTCAAACGAATAAACAGCTCTTTAATTACATTAAGAGCCAGGTGATTAATGAGCTTACTCGAGCTGCAGCCTCGGGCAATCAGTTTACAAGCAACATTAAAAAAATTGAGCACCATGATCGCCTAATGCGCTTATTAAGCACCATACCACTTAGTCAGGAATCGCTTAACCTAATCAGTAATCATGTAACATCTTTGCTCGAAAATATCGCACAAAGCGATGCCGTTAGTAAAGTGCTCCATAACCTTCAGTCTCACCAGGAATTACGAACAGCGATGGACAATTTGATCATAGGTCTTGTTAGGCAGCTTGTAGCCGACCCTGAAGTACAGAGTCATATTAAAACACTTGTAACATCGCTTATTCAACAAGCCCAAAAGTAGCAAGGGCACTGCTCAAAAAGTTTAGCAGCTCTCGTGATCAAAGATTCCGTGCTTGAATAGCACGGTAAAGCTGCTTTGAACGAATACTCTCACGAGCGTGATCAACAATGGGCACAGGGTAATCAACCAAGCCCTTTTTTTCAGCATACCACGTATGTATAACACGCGGCTCAAGCTCACGTAGTTCTGGTACCCATTGCTTAATATACTCACAGGTAGGATCAAATTTCTTTTGCTGTAGCCAGGGGTTAAAAATCCTAAAATAGGGCTGAACATCGCAGCCAGTTGAAGCTACCCATTGCCAATTACCATTATTAACTGAAGGATCATAGTCAACCAGATGCTGGGCATAATATTTCTCTCCCCATCGCCAATCAATATGTAGATCTTTTACAAGAAACGATGCTGTGACCAGTCGGGCCCGATTATGAATAAAGCCGGTTCTATTCAGCTGACGCATACCAGCATCAACAAAAGGGAATCCCGTTAGTCCTTCAGACCATCGTTCAAAAAAATCTGGGTTATTATCCCATACGAGCGTTGTATAACGCGCGCGAAAAGCGTGACCGAATACGTGAGGAAAATGCCAAGCAATATAGGTAAAGAAATCTCGCCAATAGAGTTGACGAATTATTACGGGACCACCAGGATAAAGCCCTAAAAGCGCATGATAAACTTCCCGTATCGATACCGTACCAAATTTATTATGAGCAGATAGCTGCGTTGTCTGGTAAGCTGGAAAATCGTGAGTTTGCTCGTAATCTTTTAACTCATTAAGAGAGCGAAGGCGTTTGAGAGCGTGAGCTCGTCCTCCACGCTCTCCTATCTGTTGATTAATAGAGGGCACTAATCGCGCTGCAAGCTGATCAAGATCTTTTACTTGATCGGGAAATATAGTTTTTGTAGAGCTTATCGCCACATAATTAATAAATATATTAGGGCGAGGTTTGACAACAGGCTTTACGCGCGCATGATTATAAAAAGCGGTAAATTTTACATAGGGAGTGCCCTGAGCTGAACGTATATCTTCAGGATTAGCAAGTAAAAGATCATCAAAGCTATGAACATCAAGTCCACGCTGAATGCATAAATCCGTAAGTGCCTTATCTCGCGTTCGACTAAAGGGCGTATAATCTCTATTACTATAAAGTGCTTGAAAAGAGATTGTAGCGAGAAGACGCTCAAGCACCACTTCAGGCCTACCATAGAGCATTAAAAGTTGTGAGCCTTTGTCAGCCAGCTGTTGATTAAGATCATAGAGCGATTCGAGTAAAAATTGAAGAGCATTGAGGCTCCTATACTCATTCTGTGCCTCAACTTGACGAGGATCAAAGATAAAGCAGGGTATAACATTATTGGATGCTTCGAGTGCAGCTAATAGCCCTGTATTATCATCCAAACGTAAATCTCGATGAAAAAGAAAAAGTGACGTCTGATAGCACTTGCCCATACACTCTCTCTAAAAGGTCTATCCGCTCTCATAATCTTGTGCCTGCAACTATAGCAAAAAATACCGACAGATACAAAGCTTATCTTTTGAACATTTTTTAAGTGAATATTTTTTAAGCCTGCTTATTAATACTAAAATCTTTTGCTTTAAAATATATCTTTTTTTTGCTGCAGTTTTGGCAAATATGAGGCTCACCTTGAGATTTGATCTCGAATAGGTACCCTGGACGCATTATTACTTGTATTGTATCGGGTCTATCAATATAGACCTGGTTAAATTGATCAATCAAACCAATAAACTTATCTTGAGGAATTTGAATTTTGTTACCCTCTTGGATTACTACGTTTGAGTGCACTTTTTTAATCCTGTACGCAAAAGACGTATGATTATCGCTATCTCTGATACTTGCATACATACGCATGTGCTTATTAGGATTACTAAGAAACTTTCTAAAGGCCTCGGATGTGTCTATATTTAACATGTTACAGAGAGGCTCTAGTTGAGGGTCAGAATCTTGCCTGCTTACAGAGTATCGATTGCAATCAAAAGACCATCGCTTCAGTAACGCAGTATAGGTTACATCATTGTAAAATAAGCGATCTCTCGTACAGAATGAGCAGGTGTGGGTTATTTCGCCTTGCGGTGTAATAATACACTTGTAAGTATCATCGAGAGTTATGCGTATGGTAGTTGGGCGTTGTTCATAGACTGTACCCAGATCATGAAGTAAAAGCACAAATGTATCTTGAGGTATACGAAATTGGGCTGAAGATTTATCCCGATCGTATGCAATAATGTAATTATTCTCTCTTTTAATCTTTATATCGCCTGCACCCACGGAAAGTACTTTTTTTGTTAGAATAAAGAATAAAGTCTATTAAACTTTCTGGGTATATCTCAGCAAGAAGCTCACCGAAAACAACCTGCTCAAATGATAGCGCTTCTTCATTGCTGAGATAATAATCTCTACAACTTTCGAACCAATACTCAAGGATAAATACCTACATAGCTGTTTGTGCCTTGCTCTATTTTAGCTATATTTTATGATAAGCAACCAGTTCCAGAACACATGGCACACCTTTGAGATATGCCTTCAGCTTTTACGGTAAAGGTATACGTATCATCCATGGTTATAAGTATGATATCCATTAATTGCTTATACTGTACATACCATTGATCAAATACTACTATAAACTTATCAATAGGCAATCGTAAGAGGCACGGCGGGCCACCGTTATCATAGAATGCTATCTCATGCCCAACTTTTTTTAAACAAATACCGTAACAACCTTTTATAGTTGTTTCGGCTGAATTGTTAAGAAACTTTTTAAGATGCTCGCAATAATTGTTTATGAGAGCTTTGCCAATAATAGCTATATATGACGAACTTTTCTCAACTATAATCTTGTAACGTCGTGATTCGCCTGGGCATCCCTCCCATTTTAAAGCTAAAGTATAGAGTATCATGATGCATCTCATTTAAACAAAGCCGTGTGCGTTACAGTTTGGACATCCGTTAAGCTTGCCTTGAGGTGTTACGGTAAAATTGCCTTTTTTGTCTACGGTGATAAGAATTTTATCAGGCAATTTAGGGTAAACAGCATCCCATTGATCTAAAAGGTTAGCAAATTTATCTTTGTCAAACCGTAATTCGGTACGATAACCAAACTCTGACCCCAATATTAGACCATTTCCTCTCTTCCTGATATCATTGCAATCTAACCCATCTCTTCTATTCCCTGGATCATTAAGGAAGTTTCTTAAATCTGCTGAAGATTGACCTAATAAAATTTCGCCGAGAATACCCAGTCCCTTTGTTTCTCCGCCGTTTATGCTATAGCTTCGACTATGCTGCGAGTTGCGCTCTAAAACTAATATACGCACGGTTATTTTCAGCCTGCTTAAGCTGTCTCAGGATACAACGGGTATATGGTCTCTATAAAACAATCATCGTTAATAAAAAATTTTATTTGCATTTGTTGATCAGTTTCAAATGTTACCGTGTGTCCATGTCCATCTTCGGACTCTATCTCAATTATATTAGCACCAAAAATTTAAAAAAAACGTACCTATTAATACTATATATGACGGTGTTCTGAAGTGTTGTTCAGTTAGCTATTACAAAGTGTCAGACTTATCACAAAGATACAATCATCCATGAAGCTCATCTTGAGCTGTTACGGTAAAGTTATATTCATTGTCCATTGTTACAAGTATGCCATCAGGTAGCTTCAAGTATACCGGATACAGCTGGTTGATGATAAAATTTTTAAATTTATCTTGAGGGATGCGCAAGTAGAAATTGCTGTATTCGTAAGAAGTTAAGATTTCTTTACCATATTTTAAAATATGAATATCATCTAATCCTGTAGAATATATTTCAGGGCTATCAACAAACTCTTTAATGTGGTTAATGCCTACCCACTTAAAACGCTAGCTAGAACTTTGATTTCTGGAGATGTTTCTTCTTCACTTACTACATAAGAAGATTTATTGCGCCCTCTCTTGAATAAAAGCGTATACGTTATGCCAGACTGGAAGCGGCCAATAGCACAAGATGAACATCTATGACATTCACCACGCGATTTTACACAAGGGTTGTTCTTATTATCAATAGTTATATCTATAACTTCGGGTAAATCATGATAAACTTTAAACCATTGGTTGAAGAGGAGCCTAAACTTATCTAAAGGCATTCGAAACTGAAGAGAGGGCGTAAGCTCGTCATACAAGACAATATTATTGCCTTCCTTTTTGAACTGAATTTCAAACTTATTATGTATATTATAATCCTGTCGATTGTTATCTTCAAGAAAGTCTCGGATGTCGTGGGGATCTTGGTCAATAAAAAATTCACCAAAAGCGATTGTCTCTGACGATAGTAGCTGCTGATCTCTTATGTAGTAACCATTGCAACGATTGCTCCCTCGCTTTAAGCGTAGTTCATACTTATAAGCAGAGGAACCTAGATTACACTTTGCACAACGATGAGGTTTACCTTGGGGGGTTACAGTAAAGTTATAGAAAGTATCTACTGTTATAAGTATACCATCGAATAGAGAGGGATAAAAAGAAAGTAACTGGTCAATTAAGAACATAAATTTATCTTTAGGCAATCGAAATTTGCTGAATTTGTGCTCGGGATGATATATTATAACATCTTTGTCTCGTTTTCTTATATGCATACCTCTTGATAGTTTATATCTGTCGGTATTACGAAGCTCAGGATAGTTCATGAACTCCTTAATAGATTCAGTGTAAAGGTATCCCACATCACATTCTTCTAAATATTCGCCAAGAGCTAGTAATTCTGATGATGTCTCTTGCTCATTAACTTCGTAAGCCGAACAACAATAAGATCTTCGCCTTAGTAATAAAGTATACGTAATTATGTTCATTTTAAATTTTTTGTTGTTCTTTAGGTTGTTTATCTGGGTCCATGGGAAAAATTGTATGTATTACACAATTCTCGTCAATAAAGAAAGCTATTTCCATCTCTTGTTTAGTCTTAAACGTTATTGTGTGTCCACCCTCTCTATAGTGACCCCCTGCGTTAAGACACGAAAATAGATTTATTTAGGAGTCATGTTAACCTCCAAAGGGTTAGACTGGTTTTGTAACTTAAATTGTGCAAATAACTGTTGTCTTGTAGGCACAACTCTTAAAGCGAAAATGAGGTTTGGCGTGTGATAGTTAAGCGCCTGATGAGGTCGTTTTTGATTATAAAAATCAACATAGCTCCGCAAAGCTACTCGAGCCTGATCCACAGTATCAAAACTGTGCAGGTAAACGTTTTCGTACTTTATAGTACGCCATAATCGTTCGACATGAGCATTATAGGCGAAGTCGGCGCAACATCCCCCGGTCAGCGCGTCACACTGGACCTCTTCGGTTCGGCACTCCAAAAACTGCTCGATTGCCGAGTTGAGCCGAAGTCCAGCAGGCCGGAACTTGCCGGCAGCCCCTCCCAAAACGCCGAAGCCTCGGACGCCCTCCACGGCGTCGCCGTGGCCGACACCGAATGCCCGGAGCCGGCAACAGTTCAACATTCCTGACAACATCAAGGGCGCGGTGGTGACGGAAGTCGACCCCAACTCGGCCTCGGCCGAGGCGGGCCTCAACGGCGGGGGATGTGATCACGGAAATCAATCATCACGCCGTCTCCAAGCAGCCGACGATGCGGTGCATTTGACTCGAGCCGCCAAATCCAAAGCAACCCTGCTCCATGTCTGGAGCAAGGAGGGCAGCCACTACATGGTGGTGGATGAGAGCAACGCAAGCTGAACCCGCGCCTCAATGATGGATGGCTCTCCCGCGCTCCGCGATAGGCGGCGCGGGAGAGCTTTTTTGCGGCGGAAGGAATTGTGAATTGCCCGCCAAGACGTAAGATGAACTACGACATGCGCATTCTGGTCGTCGAGGATGACAACAAGATCGCCTCTTTTATCGCCAAAGGGCTGAAGCAGGCCGGCTATGCCGTGGATCGCTGCGCCGACGGCGAAGAGGCGCTTGTTTTGGCCGAAACGACCCCTACGACGCGGCGGTGGTCGATGTCATGCTGCCCAAACTGGACGGATTGAGTTTCATCCAGCGGTTGCGCAGCCAGAAAATCCGCACGCCCGTCATCATCCTCAGCGCCAAAGTCTCGGTGGACGTGACGCCGGAACTGCTGGAGGGTTGGGCTGTCCGCACAGGTGCACATTGCCTGGCCTGCACTGCGGGCTGCGGCAGCAGTTGCGGTGGGGCGCTGCAGAGGGTCGTGACCGCCTAAGCCGTGAAACGTGAAGCGTGATGCATGAAGCGTGAAGAGCGACACCCGGGAGGATGGCCCTCGCCGCCTGGCATCTGAGGCTAAATAAGATGCGCAAGCGGCTTGGCCTCTATTGCGAAGGTATGTTGTCCAAAAGTATTCATCCCATGCAGACTCAACCGGAAACCGGCGCCATCGCGCGGTCGCAACCCGCCTCTTCCAACATCAGCTCCCGCTGGAAGTGGGTTCTCTACGCAACGGCCGCCGTCGCCATCGTGCTGGCGGTGAAATACTTCCATGTCCAGGACCTGTTGAAGGAAGCGCTGGACTGGATTGGCAAGCTTGGGCCGTGGGGGCCGGTGATTTTCGTCGGCCTCTACGTGGTGGCGACGGTGTTGTTCGTTCCGGGGTCGGTGCTCACGCTTGGGGCCGGCGCCGTGTTCGGCGTGGTCCTGGGCTCGGTCTGTGTGTCCATTAGCGCCACGCTGGGCGCGACGGCGGCGTTTCTGGTGGGCCGCTATCTGGCGCGCGATGCCATCGCGCGGAAGATCGAGAGGAACGAGAAGTTCGCCGCCATTGACCGGGCGGTGGCCGATGAGGGATGGAAGATCGTGTTCCTGACGCGCCTCTCGCCGGTCTTCCCGTTCACGCTGCTGAACTATGCGTTTGGCCTGACGCGGGTGAAGCTGAGCCACTATGTGCTGGCTTCGTGGATCGGCATGATGCCGGGCACGGTGATGTATGTTTATCTCGGGTCGCTGGTCAATGTCGGCGCGGGTCATCGGCAGCGCACGACCGGCGAGTGGGTTTTATACGGCGTCGGCCTGCTGGCCACGGTGGCGGTGACGGTGTTTGTGACGCGCCTGGCGAGGAAGGCGCTGGCGGCGAAGATCAGCAGCAGCGCGCCTGCGCAGCAACGGGCGGAGAGCGTGAGCGACCACACGGAGCCCGTCCTGGTCACGCCGATGGACGCGCACAATACGCGGCTCGTTTCCAATCTCCACCCGCCGCAGTGGCATAACCCGACCCCGGCGCCCTGTTACAACCTGGTCGTCATTGGCGCGGGGACGGCCGGGCTGGTCGACGGCGGCGGGCGCCGCGGGTCTCGGAGCGAAGGTGGCGCTGGTTGAGAAGTATCTGCTGGGCGGAGACTGCCTGACTGTGGGTTGCGTTCCCTCCAAGGCCGTCATTCGCGCCTCGCGCGCTGCGTTCGATGTGAGGGATGCCGGGCCATTTCGGCGTGCGGGTGGCGGAGGCGGCGCAGGTGGACTTCCCGGCCGTCATGGAGCGGATGCGCAAGCTCCGCGCCGATATCAGTCCGCACGATTCGGCCCAGCGCTTTGCGAAGCTGGGCGTGGATGTGTTCCTGGGCGAGGCCCATTTCACCGGACCGGACACGGTGCAAGTCGGGGGGACGAGTCTGCGTTTCAAACGGGCGGTCATCGCGACCGGCGCGCGCGCCACGCAACCGCCCATCCCGGGATTGGCGGAGGCGGGTTACCTGACCAACGAGACGGTGTTCAGCCTTACCCAACGTCCGGCGAGGCTGGCGGTTATAGGCGGCGGACCCGTCGGCTGTGAGATGGCGCAGGCCCTCCAGCGGCTGGGTTCCCAGGTCAGCATCTTCCACAAGCACGCGCACCTGCTCGATCGGGAGGACATGGAGGCCGCCGCGCTCGTGCAGCAGGCCTTCATCCGCGAAGGTGTGGCGTTGCGGCTCAACGCCAGGATCACGCGCGTGGAGCGTAACGGCAGCAAGGTCGTCTGGTATGAAACGCAGGGCAAAGAAGAGAGCGTCGCCGTGGATGAGATCCTGGCCGGAGCCGGCCGGGCACCGAACGTCGAGGGGCTCAATCTGGAGGCTGCCGGCGTGCAGTATGATCCGCGCAAGGGCGTCCTGGTGAATGATTGCCTCCAAACCAGCAACCCGCGCATCTATGCTGCCGGCGATGTCTGCATGGCCTGGAAATTCACGCATGCCGCCGATTTCGCCGCCCGCATCGTGATTCAGAATGCCCTGTTCCTTGGCCACAAGAAGGCCAGCGCCCTCACGATGCCCTGGTGCACTTACACGGACCCGGAGATTGCGCACGTTGGCCTCTACGAGCACGACGCCCGCGAACGCGGCCTGGAGGTGGACACCTATGTGCGCGAGTTCAAGGAAGTGGACCGCGCTGTCGTGGACAGTGAGGAGGCTGGTTTCGTGAAACTCCACGTCAGGAAGGGTCGCGATGAGATCCTTGGGGCAACCATCGTGGCACGCCATGCCGGCGGAGATGATCGGTGAAATCAGCGTGGCGATGGCGGCTCGCATTGGCCTGGGCAAACTGGCCTCCGTCATTCATCCGTACCCGACGCAGGCGGAGGCGATCCGCCAGTGCGGCGATGCCTACAATCGGACCCGGCTGACCCCGACGGTGAAGAAGTGGATGGGGCGCTGGCTGGCGTGGCAGAGAAGCTGAGGCGCTACCTGCATGAGCGAAGTCCGCAAACGCCTGATACTCTTTGCGCGCTACCCGGTCCCCGGCCGGGCCAAGACCCGCCTGATTCCCGCCCTGGGCGCCGAGGGGGCGGCGGCGCTGCATCGCCGGCTGGTATTGCGCACCCTGCGCACTGCGCAGCAAAGCCTGCCGGGCCGTGTCCGCGGACTTGGAAGTGCGCTTTGACGGCGGCACGGAGCAGGCGATGAGTCATTGGCTGGGAGATGGTGCGCGCTTTCTGCCGCAGGGGGCCGGCGACCTGGGCGAGCGCATGGCCGGCGCATTTGAGGAGAGCTTTCGCACCGGCTCAACCGCTACGGTTATCATCGGCAGCGATTGTCCCGGCCTCAGCCCGGACGTCATCACGGCGGCCTTCGCCCGTTTGACGGAAACCCCGGTGGTGCTGGGGCCGGCCCGGGACGGGGGTTATTACCTCATCGGCCTGAGCCGTCCGATGCCGGAATTGTTCCGCGGCATCCCTTGGGGCACGGACCGGGTGCTGGCCGATTCGTTGGCCGTGCTCCAGCGCCGGGGCTGCAAGCCCGCCTTGTTGGACCCGTTGGAGGACATTGACCGGCCTGAAGACCTGCCCGCCTGGCGCCGAATTGCGGCATCCGAAGACGCGTGCCTGGACCGGGTCTCCGTCATCATCCCGGCGCTGAACGAAGAACGCCATATCGCCGCCACGCTGCGTGCGGTCGGGCAAAGTCCGTGTCACGAGGTTATCGTCGTTGACGGCGGCAGCACCGATGCCACCGTGCAGCGCGCGAAGGAGGCAGGGGTGACCGTCCTCAGCTTCGAAGCCCGGTCGCGCGCGCCAGATGAACGCGGGAGCGGCCCGAGCCGAGGGAGGCTCGTTGCTGTTCTTGCACGCGGATACTCTCCTTCCACCAGGATGGGCCGAGGTGGTTCCCCGAACGCTGCGCGCGCCCGGCGTGGCCGCGGGCGCCTTCCGCTTCCGCATCGCGGGGAGTTTTGCGGGCAAGTCCTTCATTGAGTGGACCACTGGCCTCCGCTCACGCTGGCTGCAGCGACCCTACGGCGACCAGGGGCTCTTCCTCGCCAGGGCCCTGTTTGAGGAAATGGGCGGCTTCGCCGACCTGCCGATCATGGAAGATTATGAATTCGCGGCCCGCCTGCGCCGGCGCGGACGGATTGTCACCGTTGGCGAGGCCGCCCTGACTTCCGCTCGGCGCTGGCAGACACTGGGAGTTGTGCGCACCACCCTCCGCAATCAGTGGATGCTGGCGGGCTATCACCTGGGCGTAAGCCCACAGAAGCTGGCCACACGTTACCGGGCGACAGGACGCTGACCCCGTAATGCAATCGTGGACGTTGTTCGCAGCCCGCGAGGAACTGCCCACAGGTCGGCGCGCGGACATTCTTGTCCGCAGCAACTTCCGAACGCACCGCGGCTCCGAAAACGTCTATGCCACGCGCACCGCTCCACCTTGCTGCGGACAAGAATGTCCGCGCGCCGGCTCGGCTGCGGCTTTGCCGCGCTGAGGCCGGTGTCTCGCTCCACTTACACTTTCTTCCCTATTATCGCCCTTGCGGCCAAAGCGGTGATTATCCCGAACGGCAGATTTACCAGCAGCAGGTAAACCGTGAACAGTCGGCCCGCCCGCTCGAAGCCCGAAATACCCCGCGCCGCTCATCGGCAGGAAGATCACAAACAGCGCCAGCACCGGAGCCAGGAAGTATAGCAGGCCGAAGAGGTACAGCCGCATTCCAGGCGGTCTTTATAAAGAGCCCGAACGGGATACCCCACAGCCCGCCCCAGAAGAGCGGCTTGTATATATCCGGCGATTTCAAGGAGACCGGGGCCTTTACCCCGAGTGCCGCGCTAAGCCCCAACGCCAAACAGGACGTGGCTGAAAAGGACCACGGCCAGTGCGCCTACAACCCCCGCCGCGAAGCAGATTGCCACCCGCTGGATCACGGTCAAACCACCTTCCATCACGTTCAAATCTTTTTCCATCATGTTCAATGCACTTTCCATCATATTCAACCTCAATTATCTATCTGTGCCACCTTTGCCTGAACCCCGCAAGAGGGGCTTGCCGATGAGTGGCGCAACGACTCACTTTCGTAAGACATTACCCCGCCACCTCGAAAATGACTTCCAGCTCGACCGGGGTGCCGAGCGGAAGACTGGCGACGCCATACACCAGGCGGCAAGGGTTCTTGTCTTTTCCGAAGACGTCTTGCAGCAACTCCGAAGCGGCGTCAGCGACTTTCGGCTGATCGCGGACATCTCCCGAAGTGGCCATCGACACGCCGAGCCGGACGATCCGCGTCACCTTGTCGAGCGATCCCAAATGCTGCCTCGCAACCGCGAGGGCGTTGAGCGCCGCGAGGTGAGCCGCCTTGCGCCCCGCTTCCACATCGAGCTCCGCGCCGACGCGCCCAATGAATTTCGCCCCGCGGCCTTCCGTGGGAAGCATCCCGGTCAGAAAAAGCAGATTGCCCGTCTGCACCGCTTCCGCGTAGGTGCCAAACGGCTCCGGCGGCGCCGGGAGCTTGATGCCGAGCTTGGCAAGCCGGTCCTCGGCGGACGCTGAGTTTGTGGTCATGACGGAAGCTCCTTTCAATTACCAGCGGCCCGATATGAGCGCCGCCATCGACGTTCAGGATTTCTCCAGTAACGGTGTGCGCTTCGGTCAAATACATGACCGCGTCCACAATGTCGGCAACGCTCGAAAGGACGCCCATCGGGTTTAGTGATAGAAGGACTTCTTTCGGGTCGTTTTTGTGAAGCGGCGTATCGACGACGCCCGGAGCGACGGCGTTGAAGCGAATCCCGTCCTTCGCATACTCCATCGCCAGGTGCTTTGTAATCGTATCGAGACCACCCTTGGTGATCATTGGTACTGAGGCCGTCACGCCAGCGATCGGATTTGCTGCCAGCGCAGCGGTTATGGTCACGATGCTCCCGCCGGTCTTCTGCGCCAACATTTGCTTGACGACCAGTTGGGTGAGGTACAGGAAGCCCTCGACGTTCGTCGAGACGAGCGACCTGAAGTCCTCGGCCGTGTAGTCCGTGAACGGCTTGGTGAAGAAGATGCCGGCGTTATTGACCAGCGCGTCGATCGACTTGAAGCGAGACAGCGCCGTCTCGACGATCCTGGCGGCGGTTGCCGGTTCCCCGAT
>CAWGPQ010000004.1:0-19457 GCA_963824495.1 uncultured bacterium | reverse complement strand
ACTTATAGCACAAAATGGGCCTCCTCTGTATCGGCTCCCAGTTGACAAGGCACGCAAAATGCTCAATGACTTGCAATCTGCCCCTGTACATAAGCTTCCAGCTATCACAGAAGACGTAATAATTCCAGGTGGTCCCACTAATGAAATTTCATTGCGTATTGTTCGACCAGCCAAGAGCACTGGCAAGCTCCCCGTGATTATGTATTTTCATGGTGGCGGCTGGATTTTGGGCAATAAATATACGCATGACCGTTTGATTCGAGAGCTTGCTAACGGTACAGACGCAGCAGTTGTTTTCGTTAACTATACCCCTTCACCTGAAGCTCATTACCCTACGCCAATCGAACAAGCATATGCTGCCACTAAGTATATTGCTCAGCATGGTGCTGATTTTAATCTTGATGCTTCACGCCTTGCTGTAGCCGGTGATAGTGTTGGGGGGAATATGGCTACTATCGTTGCCTTACTTGCCAAAGAAGACAAAGGTCCCAAAATAAGCTACCAAGTACTTTTTTATCCCGTTACTGATGCCAATTTTGATACGCCTTCATATCAAGAATTTGCCCAAGGCCCATGGCTGACTAAAGCAGCTATGGAATGGTTTTGGAATACTTATGAGCCACACATAGCCAAACGAACTAAGCCAACCCGCTCGCCTCTACAAGCTACTGTAGATCAATTGCGGGGGCTACCGCCTGCGCTCGTGATTACCGATGAAAATGATGTCTTACGAGACGAAGGCGAAGCGTATGCACACAAACTCATGCAAGCCGGAGTTGATGTTACTGCTGTGCGCTATTTGGGAACTATGCACGATTTTGTCATGCTTAACCCACTGGCTAACACTCCTGCTACCAAAAGCGCTATCGCCCTTGCAAGTATGAACTTACGAAAGGCTTTCGGTCAAACTAAGTAAGCGGATCCTCAAGGAATTGGAGCGACTGGGGGCTCCCACGGGGCTCCCAGACCCATAACGTATTGGGCAACTAAAGCAGCAATCTCAGGATGCCTGCCATTCAAACTCTCCAGCTTGTTGCCCGGCTCGTGTCAGTTGACCGTATACGAGTTCGCTTGCATGTCTCTCAAAAAAACCTGCAACTTCAGAATGATTATGTCGAAGAGCGAGAATCGGTGCTGATGCATGTTGGTTGTTAAAAAAATTAACTTGGGCGTTATGGCCAAGCAGAAGTTTAACCATACTCAAGTTACCGTTACGTGCTGCATAGTGCAATAGTGTATTACTCTCCACAACGTGCTTGCTATAAAAGTAAGAGTGGTTAAAAATCTAGGCCTCACGGTAATCTCCTACTAACTACGATCTGCTAATAACATATACTACGTGATAATTTCCTAATCGCAAGTTTCGTTGGTTTAATTTTATATAAACAGACAAATAATTAGCATTAATCTTAATAAAGTAATTCTCCCCCTTAGGCTACGGGAAGAGCTTAAGAGGGAGCTTAGATAACCGGTTATAATTTGATTAAGCGGGAGGTCCTGAAGGCGCTGGAGCTGCACCATAGCCCATAGCATGTTGCGCGACTAAAGCAGCAAGCTCAGGGGGAAGCGACGCACCTGTTGGAGCCCATTCAAACTCTCCAGCTTGTCGCCCGGCTCGTGTTAGTTGACCGTATACAAGTTCGCTTGCATATCTTGCAAGAAGATCAGCAATTTCGGGATGATTATTTCTGAGGGCAAGAATCCATGCCGATTCGTTTTGGTTGTTAAAGAGGTTAACTTGTGCGTTATGAGTAAGCAAAGCTCGAACGATATTTAAATGGCCATTACGTGCTGCATAATGTAATGGTGTATTACCATCATTATCACGAATGTTGACGTTGGCATTGCGTTTAAGCAGTGCATTAACCGTTTGTTCATCATTACGAGCCGCTGCCCAGTGTAATGCTGTTATGCCAAAATCATCTTGAGCATCTATATCTGCCTGTGGTAAGCTGGCGAGAATTTGAGCAATATTTTCTCCATTCCTGTCCATAATTGCTATAGACAACGGTGAAACATTATGTGCTCCCAATAAATTAAGAACAATATTCCTATATCTATTCGTTGCGCTTACCATAGGACTATTATTGAGTAAAAGCAACCTAACTACATCCGCATGTTGATTGTTAGCTGCAACTAGAAGAGCAACCAATAACTGATTAACATTCTTAGCACCATGTTCTATAAGCATTCTAACTATGTTTGCATGCCCATTTCGAGCTGCCCACGTAAAGGCAGTAAGGCCACGATTATCGGCATAGTTAATATCAGCTCCTTGGTCCAATAACCGAATAACCTCTTGAGCATTATTGGTCTTTGCAGCCTCAAGCAATGCTTTATTAAGTTGTTGCTGCTGTTCCTCCACGTTCAAGGCAAAAGTGTTATAAGAAGCTAGCATAAACATGCTTGCTAGGAGGGTAAAAATAGTTAGAGATTTAGGCTTCATGGTAAATCCTTTCGTAAAATTTGAAAAAAATAATTATTAAAGATACTAACTAATAATCTTCTAATAGCAGTATACCACATGATAATTTCTAATTGCAAGCTTTGGTTTGTTGATTCGCAGAACGCCATAGCCCATAAGAGCTACTACCAATCAGAGAGAGGAGCACGAGTAGTTTAGAGATTCATGCTATAATGTTATATCTTGCTTCTTCTCTTTTAAAAGGACTTTTTATTATGAAAAAATATTGTTTCCTACTTACCGTCTCGATTGGTTTTACAACCTGCGTTGTCGCTGAAGCCTCTAATCTTACGCTATCAAGTACTATTGACTATTATATAGACAAGGGGCTTGGTATATCGGATGATCCTGAAATAAAAAAGCAAGAGTCAGCATGGTATATTGCCAAATCGCTAGGCTTTATGTATTTGGCAGCACCCATGCTTAATAATCTTTTAGTTAACGCTAACATTAACCAACCGTTTCGCTTAATACTATTAATTCCTGCTATCCCAAACGTAGCGGGATTGTTGATGGCCGGAGCGGGCGTTACCCTTGAGTGTATAGAAAAAATTGAGTCAGTCATTGCAACTTTTATTAAGTTCAGCAGAAAATCCCCCAGATCTTATAGATTATGAGTATCAAGTGCAGGGGATTTCATACGTGCTCGTATAATGGCAGTAAGCTCTTTTTTTGTCTGATACCCAAGATAACGTTTATCTTCTTTTCCGTTATTAAAGAAGATAAACGTTGGGAAAGCATTAATGTGATATATCTTATGAAGCTCTCGTCCATCTGCAGAGCTTATTTCTACGAATACAATAGTACCAAATTCACGCGCAAGGTCATCAAATGTGCCATCATGTTTAAATTTTTGGCAATGGGGACAGTCAGGGTTAAAGAATTCGGCAACCACCCAGTTATTACGCTCTAGTATATCTTGAAACTCAGGTATAGTGCTTACGGTTTTAACAGTATTGGCAAAAATGCTTGTGTTTGCCAGAGACATAATCAACGCAGCAAGTAGAGTACATTTTGAAGTATTTACGATAGCACTCATGAGCTCACCGGTTGTTTTTCAGTTTGACTTTCCCCGCCTTCACTTCCTGAAACTTGGCTTTCTTGCTTTGGCTCTCGATCTTGTAAACCTGCAAAGTGGTCCTCAAGCCCTTCACGAGTTGGCTTGATTAGCTTTTGACCCCGTTGCCAATTGGCAGGACAGAACTCAGCTTTACCCTCAGTAAGCTGCAAAGCATCTACAATCCGAATAACCTCGTCAATATTACGCCCGATAGCAAGGTTATTTATCATGATACTTTGCACAACATCATCTTTATCTAGGATAAATACAGCACGCAGATCGACACCCTGGTCATTTAATACACCATAGGCTTGAGAAATATCTTTTGTTACATCAGCAATGAGTGGATACTGTATCCCGTTAATTCCCCCTTTGTTTTTAGATAGTTTGAGCCATGCTATATGTGTATAGGTCTGATCGACAGAAATTGCAAAAAGCGCTACATTTCTCTTCTTAAACTCTTCAATAGCGTCCTGTAAAGCATGAAGCTCTGTTGGACATATATAAGAAAAATCAGCTGGATAAAACAACAGAACTTTATACATATCTCTGTAGTCATCAAGGGATATACGCTTAACGGTGCCATCAATAACTGCTTGAGCGGTAAATGTAGGAGCTTTTCTTCCAACAAGTGATTGGCATTCGTCAGAAGTTTCAAGCTCATAGTCATCTGTCTGAGAAAAAACTTGAGTAGAACTATTAAGGAACAATAAAAGGGCCATACTCTTCTTTATAACACTTTTCATAGCACTTATCCTTATTCTTTAGGAATTATTTATTTTAGTTCATCAATTATAATTTACCATTTGAATTAATAAGAAATCAATAGTTTTATCACTTAATACCTTAATACCTGATAAATTTTAAGAATAACCATAACAACAGGGACGTACATGAGGAAAAGAGCAGCATGACGCAGCTAAGTCTTAATAACAAGAAAATCTCGGGTCTTTAAATTAGAGAAGAGCACCTCGATTGGTGTAATTGCCCTGTTATGCTATTAAGTATTTCAAGAAACTTACGAATGCGATCGTGATGGAGGAAGTATAGGGTGGCCAGGAGCTAGCGCAAATTGAGCGATTTGTTGAGCAATATCGGGCGGAAGAAGTTGCTGCTGACCCACTAGCTGCCATGCAAAGCCACCCCTACGGCCTAATGTTGATATTCTGCCAAATACAACTCTACCAGCTTCTCTTTCTAAGAATGCAACAACATCAGAGGATACCTATAGGCAAGAGCGATAGGTACATCACCGTTCGCGTTAGCAAGGGCAGGGTTAGCACCACGTGCAAGCAGAAGTTGAACCACACTCAAGTTGCCATTACGAGCTGCCAAATGTAACGGTGTATTACCATCGACATCTCGAGCATTGATATCAGCACCGTGATCAAGCAAGAGTGTTACCATAGCACCATGTCCTTGAGCTGCAGCCCAGTGCAACGCTGTTATACCGTGAGTATCTTGTTGGTTAACTGGTATAGTAGAGAGTAATTTTTCTACAGCCCATTCATTGCCGAGAGCTGCTGCGTAAGCGAGCTCGTTACCTCCAAATATATTCATTAGGGCTTGTCTTGCATTTTTTTTCTACTTGGTTGGAAGATTGCTGATATCGCTGAGCAATTCCCTGAAGCTCTTCTTGAGTTGGTATTCTTGCTCCATGTTCTATAAGCAACCGGGCAATTGCTAGTAGTCGAGGGTGAGATGAAGCTGCTAGTACTGTCATGTTCATAAGATCGATTATAAGAGTGGTATCGCCATTATTATCAATGTGATTAATATTAGCGCCATGCTCTATAAGCATTTTAACTACTTCTATATGCACAGACTCAGCTGCTTTCATAAGAGCAGTATCACCAACTTTATTAGCATAATTAACATGAGCACCAGCTTTGAGTGCAGCTTCAACTGCTTCAAGGTTGTCATCCTCAACCGCATCAAGCAATTATTGATTGGCAGGATTAGTTGGATCTTGAACCTGCATAGATTCTAATAGGAAATCACTGCCTAACACTAAGCTAATCACAAGTAATTTTGTAATAGTTTTAATCACAGCTTAACTCTTTCTAATGTATTAGTTATTACCTCTATCTTTAATTATTTCATAAAAACAACAAGATCGTCAATGAATAAGCAGTTTAATTTAAGCCAGGGCAATCGCACCAACTATGCCGTAGCCATAAGGGTTTCATCAAAACTCATGCGATTATCTCAATATAAAATTATTTTTTATTGATTTTCAAAAATTATTCATACTATACTGTTAATTATAAGCACCAGTAACTAACAGTACTTAGGCTAATACAAGAGCTCGAGTACTAAAAAAGATATACCAGGAATACTATGAGTAATGCATATAAAAATACCGTATATGTGCTGATCCTATGCGCTTTCAATCAGCCGTACACATACACTCTAGAGCAACCAAGCCAAGAGGAGCTGGACAGGCAATTATATGATGCTGCTTCACGCGAGCCTCTTAACGTTATACTAAACCTCATAAAAAAGGGTGCTAACGTTAATGCTGAGCAAGCCTATGAGATGACACCCTTGGACATGGCTATACATAATCCTCATCGAGGTGTGGCTGAAGCTTTACTTGCAGCTGGCGCTCGTGTTAATCATGTCGATAGTGCCGGTGGAACAGCTTTGGATAGTGCTGTATTATATGAAAACCCAGCTATTGTTAGATTATTGTTACGTGCTGGTGCTGAGACTGATATGAGGCCAAACGCCATATTTTTTCCCCTTGCTATGACACGCTTCAGCGAGTCAACAGTTAACGCGAAAGAGCTTTTAGAGATATTACAGTTACTTATAGATTATGGGGCAAACATTAATGCGAGAGACCCACATGATAGGACTGCTCTTCAATTAGCTACGGCAAATAGTAGCGATAATCTAACTGCAGCTTTTCAGGTCATATTCTTTCTTCTTGAGCATGGCGCTGCCATTGATCTCGATAATGCCAAGTTACAAAAAATTATTACTGAGCTAATAGGATTTCCTCTAGGAACTGCTGCCGCAATGGGTAACCTTAAAGAAGTAACGGCTATTCTTCAAACAATACCATCTAAGATTAGGGCTGAAAACATAGCATTACAGCAAGGTGAACCACTCACGCTTGTACAGAGAATTATGGCATATTTTCCAAGTTTACGTGCGTGCTTTTCAGGCCAACGCCAATGCGTCAATATTAATCAGCAAGATCGACGTGGTTTTACCGCCCTGCATTGGGCTGCTGCTCAAGGCAATCCACAGATAGCGCATGCGTTATTGCAAGCAGGGGCTAACTTTAGAATTACCAATAATGAACACCTAACGCCTTTGCAATTGGCCGAAAGAAATTTACACGAAGCGCGGCAACGGGGAGATAGCGAGGCAGAACGACGCTATCAAGAAATAATTGATAGTATTGATAATTTTCGCAACCTAAAAACAACAAAAGAAATACTAGCTCAAGCTTTTAGAACAATTCCCCGCGAGCAAGCCCGTACGGCATATGGAGAATTTAATCCCGAAGAGATTATTAAACATATTATCGAATATCAAATGGCAAGACCTCCTGCAGCCGCTAGCGCTTCACATGCCCCTTAAGCCTCGTTATGAGCCCAGTTATTAGCTATTAGCCATTGGGCAAATACCGTAACGTTGAGTAGTGTGGCGGTTTACTATTAAACGCCATGATTCGACTACCAAATTCTAGTAAATACTTATTATAATCATTACTATTGATTATTGCTTCGATAAGGCAGAGTCCATTATGCTGCACTGCTTGTGCAAAAGCCGCAATAAGTTCAGCTTCAGTAGTTACTTTGCAGCCCCAGCCATTACCCTGTTCTGCATTAAAAACCGCAACCAACTCGCTATAGTACCAATTTTTGATTTTGCTGTAAGGTCCCTCTTCCATTACTTTTTCACTTGTATATCCACCATTATTAACAAGAATGATAATTGGATTAAGTCCATGGCGAATCATTGAGGAAACCTCTTGAGGATTCATTTGGAACCCTCCATCACCCGTAATGGTAATAACGCGATATAAGTTTTGACGAGCAAGAGCATACCCCAACGTTGCACCTATTGACCAGCCAAGCGTAACATACTGCATTGGGCTTTCATAGGTGCAGCCATCCGGCAGAGAAAGAAACATACTATTAAATAGAGAATCACCAGTTTCAATAATAAGCGCGCTATGCTCATCCAAGAGTTCCTGTATCCGAGCAAACAATTGAACAATCTTGAGTGGGCCATGTGGATCGCTTTTTTCTTCAAGCTGAGATGTGTCCTCTATAGTTTTGAACACTTCTAATGAACGTGTATGTGGTTTAATTCTTTTGGCCAGTGCAGATAAAAATTCACGTAAGGCAATAGCAGTATAGACTTGTCCCGATAACTCTATGTAATCTTCCTGGGCATTAATTAATTTTTTAGGATCAAGCACCATAGAATAACCCCCTGTCATATAATCACTAAACAAAGGCCCAGCAAAAAGATATGCGTCACTTGATTCAACGATTTCAGCACACCCTGGTGAACTTGCAAAGCCCCAATAAATTCCTATGTAATTAGGGCTTTGCTCAGAAATAAAACCCTTTGCATTAGGCATAGCAGCGACTGCATACCCTGATGCCTGTATGAGCTCTTGAAATTGATCTATGGCTTGCCAAGAACGTAATTTGACACCACCCACTAAAACAGGTTTTTTGGCAGAGTTTAAGAGAGAGGCTGCATGGTCCACTGCTGCATCCAGTGATTTTTGGTCACTGGTAAGGGCAACCTTATATTGTAAAGGATGTGGCGTAGAAATAGTTAACGCTACAAGATTGCAGGGAATTTCGATATAAACTGGTTTTTTTGTACGAAGCGCTGTCATAATAGCTTGATCTATAAGATAAGCTGCGTCATGTACGTGGTCAATAATAACTGCTTGCGCAGTTACGTGAGAATATATATCTCTTACATGAGTATAATCAGCGTCTCCTAACCCATGATGAACAATCTTGTTCTGCATATGCGTATCGGTTCCCGGGGCGCCCGATATAACAATAACCGGCAAATCCTCCGCGTAAGAGCTGGCTACTGCATTTAAAGCGCTTAATCCACCAACAGAATATGTGACTACAAGTGCAGCTATACCACGCGCACGGGCGTACCCATCTGCCGCATATCCTGCGTTAAGCTCACTACAGCAATTGATCATCTGAAGTTTAGGGTTTTTAAGTAAGTAATCTAATAAAACTACATTGAGATCACCTGGGACAGTAAAATAGTGTGTAATACCAATCTGTTCAAGGCGTGAAGCTAAATAACTTCCCACAGTATATTGACTATTTTTCATAGTTTACGCTCCAAATTACCTGTCACCCTTATTATTTTTCAAAGTAAATCCTAAGAAAAGAACTTTTAAAAGTCAAGGTCGATATGTAAATCTCTAAAGCATAACGTCCAGCCCCCCATTTGCAAATTTAGGATTATAAGATTATGCTTTTAATAATTCGAATAAGTGCAAATTTAATATAGATATTATTTTATTGATACCCTCGCCGACTTTAATATGTCTATTAAGAACTATTACAGATATGCGATCAACTTATTAGCCATCTGTTGATTTTTAAAAATATTTCAGTTTATACTAGTAGTTACTAATATAAACAATATCTATGCCAAAGGTTACAATATGCAGGATTATTACAAAAATATAGCATGCAAGCTCATGCTGCTTGTTGTGGTACAGCCATATGCTCACGCGATGGAACAATCAAACCAAGAGCAATTGGATAAGCAATTATACGATGCTACCGCGAACAAATCCCTTAATACTATACTGAGCCTTATAAAAAAAGGTGCAAACGTTAATGCTGAGCATGGCGATTTAAGGACCACGCCCTTGGATGTCGCTATACGCAATCCTCGTCGGGGCGTAGTGGAAGCTTTAATAGCAGCTCGTGCTCAAGTTAATCGTACTAATACTTTAGCTGAGACACCATTACAACATGCTGTAGTACATGAAAGGGCACCTATCGTTAGACTATTATTAGAAGCTGGTGCGCAAACTCATGCTCCTCTCATGCCTATAGCCATGATGCGCTTTGCTCGATCAGATTTTGACGTACTAGATATTGACGCAAGTAATCTCCTCGATATCTTACAGTTATTGATACATTACGGTATATCTATTAATTCAAAGAATTCATCCGGCGATACTGCTCTTGAGTTAGTTGCAAAATACTTTAGAAATAACGAAATCGCAGCTTCTCAGGTAATAGCATTTCTTCTTGAGCACGGCGCTACTATCAATCCACAAAATGCTCAATTACTAAAAATCATAGCTGTACTTATAGGATTACCTCTTAACACTGCTGCTGCAACAGGTAATCTTGAAGCTGTGACGAATATTCTTCAAGCACTACCACCCGAAGTTAGGGCTGAAAACATAGCATTACAGCAAGATGAACCACTGACGCTTACACAGAGAATTATGACACGTTTTCCAAGCTTACGCGTGTGCTTCTCAAGCCAACGCCGATGTGTCAACATTAATAAACAAGATCAACGTGGCTTTACTGCCCTACATTGGGCTGCCGCTCAAGGTCATCCACAGATAGTGCATGCGTTATTGCAAGCGGGAGCTAACTTTAGAATTGCCAATGATGAGCACTTAACGCCTTTACAATTGGCCGAAAGAAATTTACTCGAAGCACGACAACGGGGAGATAGCGAGGCAGAACGACGCTATCAAGAAATAATTGATAGTATTAATAGCTTTTGCAGTCTAAAAACGACAAAAGAAATACTAGCTCAAGCTTTTAGAACACTTCCTCGTGAACAAGCTCGTAGGGCATATGGGGAATTTGATCCTGAAGAGTTTATTAAGCTCATTACGGCTCAAATGCTCAGGCCTCCCGCTGTCGGTAGCGCTTCTCATGCTCCTTAAGCCTTAAGTCGATAAAAATAACCGTATATAATCTTGTTGAGTCTCTTTTACCATGCGGGCAATAAGAAGGCATGTCTTGAAGGATCTATGCGTGCTTATCTCTTTTTTTAACGTATCTATGTGGCTATAGATATCTTTCATGGGTTACAATTTCCTTATAATTAACAGGCGTAAAGAATTTTAGGTCATAGAAGAAGCTTGAGCTTTTTTTAGTAATGGTGGCAATGGTTGTTGATCCCAGTGCTTGCTACGAAAACGAGCAATATAGAATATGCTCATTAAGCCATTGCTTGTGTAAAACGCAGCATAGAGCAGTATAAATTTGAGCAATGGGGCAACGGTAAGAAATTTGGCAATACCATACGAGAGCGGCATGAAGTAGCACATAAGTACTAAAATGCGTACCCACATAACTGTTTTTACATCAGCTGCTCCGCGCAATGCGCCTGATAGAATTACCTGAAGTACATCGAAGAAAACTACCATGCTAATAACAGGAAATGCTTGGGCAGCAAAATGAGTAAAAGTACATGCTGTATCAAAAAAGCTGATAATATAACGTGGAGAAATAGAAAAAAGTAGAAGCATACCTACTACCATAACCGATGCTAAAAAAATTATTTTTTTAATATTATTTTTGATGCCAATCCAATCACCCACTTTATGATCATTACTTACAAGAAACGTAATAACCTGTGCAAATGCTATAGCCGGAATAAATGCTATACGCTCAAGCAGCTCGATTGCAGCACAGCTTGCAATAACCTGTACTCCCATGGGTGCAACCATCATACCAAGCCACATCTTTGCACCAGCTAGTGATGCTTTATCAAGAACAACAGGCCAGCTTAAGCTTATGATAGTGTGCGCAAGCGGCCAATCGAAAGATTTCAGCACATTGAGGCTATATTTTCTAGTATCTTTATTAAAAATACTGTAGGTCAAAGCACCTATGAGCATAACCCCGTACTGAACAGCAGAAGCTAACGCTGATCCTTGTAAACCCATTTCGGGCAACCCATATCGGCCATAAATAAGAGCGTAATCAAAAAAGACAAATACGGTTACACCGACAATAAACAATACCATAGGTGTCCTGGTATTCTTTATGCCCCGTAAAAAACCAATAAGCGCAAAGTATATAAACATAAAAAATATTGCTAATGCACGCACCCGCAAGAGCCCAACGCCATAGGAAATCATCTCAGCAGGAACACCGTAACATCGATAGATCCAATAAGCGCTGCTATATAAAAATAATGCAACACAAGCACCCAAGCAACAGGTAATCCATAGTGCTGTAACTGCGCAACGACCAACATTGTTAAAGTCTTTTTGACCGTTATATTGACCACATATGACAATGGTACCAACCGAGATACCCTCGGCAATTTTTGTAATAACATGCACGAGCGTATTGGTTACTCCTTGTGCTGCATACATTGGCGTACTTTTGAGTGATGCAATAAGCCACAAATCAAGAGAATTCACAAGAGCATAAAGAAGCAGTGCTGTTATAAACTCGGGGAAAAAATAGCCTAAGATGGCGCTGTAACTCTGTCCAAGCGTTTGATTTGTAATGCCCGCCATGTAGCTCTGAAATAACCCTTTTTTCATAGCTTTTTTCGCTTTCCCTCGAAAGTTACCATTGTTTTGCCTTATGCTGTAGTGCTAAAAGAAGGGGTCATGCTTGAGCACAGGATGCTCACACATTAATCAGCTTCTACCCACCTACCAACTGACTCCCAAAATCGCTGGAGTAAACGTTGCTGCTCACGCTCTTGAGAAGGCACGTGTGCTTTATCAGATGCAGCACGTCCATTGGCCGAGCCTACATTGATAGAAAGAGCAACCGTTACAAGAAAAATTTTTATTACTGGTGCCATAGATACCTGTAACCCTATTATGTATCTATTACCGCAAATCTTGCGTCTAAAGTCAATAATATTATATGCTTTTGTTATTATGAGTACGAAAGAAAAACTTGAATTTAACGGTCGTATGCTTGTCATAGGTGCAGGTGCTGTTGCACAATGCATGTTACCTTTAATTTTCAAGCATATTGCTATTTCTCCCCATAACGTCACAATTATTACCACACATGATACTCGGCTATTGCTTCAGGATACTCTTGCTCGAGGTGTGCATTATAGAGTCGAAACTATAACAAAAGCAAATTTCACATTACTCTTACCTTCTCTCTTGGGTAAGGGCGATTGTATTGTCGATCTAGCATGCAATATTAACTGTGCTGATATGTTGCAATGGTGTCACGATCATGAGGTTTTTTATATTAATACATCGGTGGAATTGTGGGATCCTTACGAACATGGTATTGGCGAAGCATCGCCTATTGACAGCACTCTTTATGAACGTCACATGAGTATTCGTGAGATGATACAAAAGTGGCCCAATAAAAAAGGCACAACAGCTGTTATCGATCATGGTGCTAATCCCGGCCTTGTATCGCATTTTACTAAAGTGGCCCTTTTAGATATCGCTCAAAAAATTATTCAAGAAAAGCCAGGTGATCCTCGAAGAGAAAAACTCGAGCAAGCATGTACTATAAAGAACTTTGCTCATATTGCTCAACTTATTAGCTTAAAAATTATTCAAATTAGTGAGCGTGATACACAGATTACCCGCCAGCCAAAAGAAGTAAACGAATTTGTTAATACGTGGAGTGTTGAAGGTATTATAGAGGAAGGTCTAGCACCGGCAGAAATAGGATGGGGTACCCATGAACGCCGATTGCCCCATGGTGCATTATTTCACAATTTTGGTCCACGCAACCAACTCTGTCTTTCAAAGCCAAGTATTGACACCTGGGTACGCTCATGGGTGCCATCGGGCCCAATTAACGGTATGGTTATTAGACACGGTGAAGCATTTACTATCTCTGATCATCTCACTGTGTGGGAAAAGGCTCGCGCTACGTATCGACCAACGGTCTATTATGCCTACTGTCCTGCCGACGGTGCTGTAAATTCATTATACGAAATGGTTATGCACAACTATACGCCACAAAAAAATTGGCGCATACTACAAGATGATATTATAAGCGGATCTGATGAAGTAGGAGTATTGTTGCTTGGCCATGATTTTACGGGATGGTGGACCGGTAGTATATTGGATATCGAAGAAACACGTCGTCTGGTCCCCCATCAAAATGCAACAACACTTCAAGTTGCATGCTCAGCCCTTTCGGCACTTATATGGATGTTTGAGCATCCACACGAAGGTGTGCTTGTTCCCGATGATCTACCTCATGAAGACATTCTTGCTCGCGCCATGCCCTATCTTGGGAAATTTGTTTCTCAGGAAACTGATTGGACTCCTTTTAAAAACCGCGTCATTCCCTATAAGCATTATAACGATCCAGCACCCAATGCTGAAGATATATGGCAGTTTACCAGCTTTTTATTATCATAGATTATTGTGCTTTCAGAAACCCCTTACTCGAGTAAGGGGAGGAGAAAGCGTAAACCTGGTTAACAGAGTTTTATAAATTATAAAGCCCAAGCAGCAGGCTTGAGAGTTGTCTTTGTTAATCCTGCTTATACCAGTAAAATGTGTGCAGAATGTGGACATATTGGCACTCGCTCTAGGCATCGGTTAGTTTGTAAAAAGTGTGGAACCCAGCGACACAGTGACTTGAATGCACGTCGTAACATTTGCCGGATTGCTTTATCTGCCGATACTGCAACGGGTAGCGTAAACTTCCCGAATGTAGCAGCTTCTTTCAGCTGACTATAAAGCTTCCCACTTCAGTGGGCAGTTGTTTACAAAACGTGATCAATTTTATTAATTAAAAAGTTATGCTCTCTTATTCATGAAAGTACCCCTAGCATAAGTCTCAAGCAGGAGCTACTTGCGAAATTACCCTTGGCTTTAGTCTTTTCTTGACTCTTTTGCCCCGATTTTATTACACTATTAAAGTAGAGATTTATATAAAAATAGTATAAAGGATTAAAGATGATTAAATATTTTAAAAAATTACTATTTGCTAGCCTATCATTAATCTTTATTATACCATTAGGATGTATGGAGGTTCAGCAACAACTCAATCCTATCAACCAAGAATTACTAGATGCAGCTAAAAATGGGGACGTTAAGACGGTAGAAGCTGCCCTTGTGGCTGGTGCTGATGTTAATTATGTTGATAATAATGGCGATACCGCCCTCATATGGGCAGCGCTTCGTAACCACATTGCAATAGTTACTGTGCTTTTAGATGCTGGTGCTGGTGCTCATGTTAACCATATTGATAGGATTGGCAATACTGCTCTAATGTATGCAGCTCAGAATGGAAATATACCCATGGCTGGATTGCTTCTAGAGCACGGTGCTGATGTTAACGTTAATCATGACTATATAAATCGTTGGACTGCTCTTGACTGGGCAATTACTGATAACAAGCCCGAGTCTGCTATATTCTTTATTGAACATGGAGCAAAACTATCCCATGATCCAGAATCTATCCATAGCCTTCGCAGGTTCCTTAATAACATAATTGCCAATGCCTTTATCGTGGAGGCTATCTTCGGCAATATTTACCTTGTTAGTCAGCTTTTAGAACAAGAGCCAGGAGAACTCACCCATGCGACAGATAAAACAGGCAAAACTGCGTTGCATTGGGCAGCAGCTCGGGGCAACGATGCTCTAGTACAACTATTACTTGATCATGATGCTGATATCGATGCTCGAGATACAAATGGCAACACACCGTTACATTTGGCAGCTCGTAATGGCAACTTGAGTATGGTTAAACTTCTGATTGCGCGCGGTGCTAACGCTACTATTGTTAACCGAGACGGCCAGACGCCTCTAGCTCTTGCCTATAGGTACCATCGGCCTACTATTGTCGCATTGTTAGAAAGAGAGCCAGGTCGTGCTGTGTTTCGCAAGTTAACAAGAGCAGGTCAAGCTGGAGTTTTTGAGTGGCAGCATCCAGAAGGTGCTATTCTTCCCCCCGAGATAGCTGACATAGTTGCCCAGTTTGCTCTGGCTCCCGGACATATACCTCCAGCAGGATCGCCTTCTTAAGCTCATTAACGTGACGTTAAGAAAAGAGAGAAAGCGTTGAGATTCTTATCTTAAGCAAGCTTCTGTGTTTCAGCTTCTTGGGCATGTTTTAACGGTATAGATTCCTCAAAAGCCTCAATCATAAGTCCTAGCGTGAGCAAAGATAAGCCAAGCGTTACGCTAAAAGTGCTAAAATATTCAATAATACCTTGTACCTCATTTTCTATGTGAATTTTAGCTATCACTTACCGTTCTTTTTCAGGTGCTTCAAAGCTGCCCCCTGAATATCACCCTTACGCTACTTCCTCCAAATTCTTCTGTTTGTTTAGGTGCTTGAAAGGCGTGCTCTGCTTGAAGAAGCAATTGAGCAATCTTGGGATATTGAGCAAGCTGGTCAAATAGCTTGTGCAGTTGAGGTTGAGCTTGTGCTCCAAGCATGGGCTGGTATCCCGTAGTTAGAAAACTCAGTGCTCTACATACTACTAAAAAATGCTGTACTAAAAAATTCTTTTTGGGACTCGCTCTAGGCATCGGTTAGTTTGTAAAAATTGTGAAATCCAGCGACACAGTGACTTGAATGCACGTCGTAACATTTGCCGGATTGCTTTATCTGCCGATACTGCAACGGGTAGCGTAAACTTCCCGAATGTAGCAGCTTCTTTCAGCTGACTATAAAGCTTCCCACTTTAGTGGGCAGTTGTTTACAAAACGTGATCAATTTTATTAATTAAAAAGTTATGCTCTCTTATTCACGAAAGTACCCCTAGCATAAGTCTCAAGCAGGAGCTACTTGCGAAATTACCCTTGGCTTTAGTCTTTTCTTGACTCTTTTGCCCCGATTTTATTACACTATTAAAGTAGAGATTTATATAAAAATAGTATAAAGGATTAAAGGTGATTAAATATTTTAAAAAATTACTATTTGCTAGCCTATCATTAATCTTTATTATACCATTAGGATGTATGGAGGTTCAGCAACAACTCAATCCTGTCAACCAAGAATTACTAGATGCAGCTAAAAATGGAGACGTTAAGACGGTAGAAGCTGCCCTTGTGGCTGGTGCTGATGTTAATTATGTTGATAATAATGGCGATACCGCGCTTACATCGGCAGCACTTCGTAGCCATATTGCAATAGTTACTGTGCTTCTTGATGCTGGTGCTAATGTTAATCAGGCTGATAGGCTTGGCAATACTGCTCTTATACTGGCAGCTAGCAGAGGGTATACAAATATAGTTAGGTTGCTTTTAGATCATAATGCCAATGTTAATCGTGTTAATACATATGGCGTAACTGCTCTTATATTGGCGGCCGAGCATGGACGTACAGAGATAGTTGGAATGCTTATGGAGCACGGGGCAACAATACCAACTGGAGAACAGCTCCTTAACATTTCCAACCTAGAATATGCGAAGCAAGTTTTACATGCTGTATTTGAAGGCAACGAACTTGCTTATGCAGCAGCTCTGGGCAATATCAAGCGTCTAGTAGAACTACTTTCTACTTTACCACAAAAGACTATTACAGAAAACATAAGTACTCAAGTGCAAGCTCAACCACAATCACCTCAGGCGCAATCGTTACCTGCTCAGTTCCGCAAGCTGCTTGCTTCTTATGCCATATTACCGCCAACGATACCTTCTCAACCACCTCAACTGCTTAATCTTAATCGTCAAGATTCTCATGGTATGACGGCGTTACATTGGGCTGCTGCTCAAGGACATGATAATATCGTAAGATTATTATTTGATTATGGTGCTAATATCAATATACCAAACGCAGAGGGTAATACACCGTTACATATAGTAGCTCGTAACGGTAACTTGAGTATGGTTAAACTTCTGCTTGAACTTGGTGCTGACGCTACACTTGTTAACCGGGACGGTCAGACTCCTCTAGCTCTTGCTCGCCAATACCGTCACCCTGACGTTGCTGTTTTCTTAAAAAGAGAAGTTGAGCGTGCTGCGTTTAGTAAAATATCACGGGAAGGATTTCCATGGCAGCCTACAGGCAAGCCGCTCCCATCTTACGTTGCAGAACAAATCGCTCAATTCGTGCTGGCTCCTGGTTCTTCTCCAGGGTCGCCCGAATTACATTGGGCAGCTGCTCAAGGGAATACTGCTATGGTAAGGTCATTACTTTATCGTGGTGCTGATATCAATGCCCAAGATGAAGAGGGTAATACACCATTACATTTGGCAGCTCGTAATGGTAGCTTGAGTACCGCTAAACTCTTACTTGCACGTGGTGCTAATCCTACTATCGTTAACCGAGACGGTCAGACTCCTCTAGCTCTTGCCTATAGGTACGATCGGCCTACTATTGTTGCTTTCTTGGAAAGAGAAGCCGGTGGAGCTATATTTCGCGGGTTAACAAGAGCAGGCAGAAGAGGACAATTTGAGTGGCAGCCTGCAGGTCAGCAGCAACCTCTTCCGCCCGAGATAGCTGAACAAATCGCTCAATTTGCCCTGGCTCCCGGACATATACCTCCAGCAGGATCGCCTTCTTAAGCTCATTAACGTGACGTTAAGAAAAGAGAGAAAGCGTTGAGATTCTTATCTCAAGCAAGCTTCTGTGTTTCAGCTTCTTGAGCATGTTTTAACGGTATAGATTCCTCATAAACCTCAATCATAAGTCCTAGCGTGAGCAAAGATAAGCCAAGCGTTACGCTAAAAGTGCTAAAATATTCAATAATACCTTGTACCTCATTTTCTATGTGAATTTTAGCTATCGCTTCCTGTTCTTTTTCGGGTGCTTCAAAGCTGCCCCCCGAATATCACCCTTACGCTACTTCCTCCAAATTCTTCTGTTTGTTTAGGTGCTTGAAAGGCGTGCTCTAATTCGAGAAGCAATTGAGCAGTCTTGGGATATTGAGCAAGCTGGTCAAATAGCTTGGGTCGTTGAGGTTGAGCTTGTGCTCTAAGCATGGGCTCGTATCCCGTAGTTAGAAAACTCAGTGCTCCACATACTACTAAAAAATGCTGCACTAAAAAATTCTTTTTCATACTGAGTTCCCCTTAAAATAGCAGCTGTATAGGCTAAAAACAACGTTATTATCATATTAGGAAAAAAATAATTTAGTAAAATTAAGATCGTATAGATATATTACAAGTGCTTTTTATGGAACTTTTTAGCAACTTTGGCTTCTAGTTTTTTAAGTCTTTCAAGGGTAAGGCCTACCCCGGCAGGAATTCCAAGAGTAAGAAGAGCGTAAACGAAGGGGGTAGCGTAAGGGCGATATTCAGGTGGGACATGCGTAAGAATATATTCACCAAGCTTACTACCTATCATAATAAAACCTGCAGTCTTAATCAAAGCATAGGTAGCTTGATATGAGTCTATGGTTGCTAAGCTATCCAGATTATACAGATTATTCCAATGTGCGGGTAAGCCGAGTCCCTTAGTAATATAGTAATCTAAAACATCAGATAACGGCTTAGCTTCTTTAGCTAGTTTGCCCTTAACTATTTTTGCAGCAGGTGACTTAAAAGTGAGTGTGCCATTATTACCATAAGAGCACGTAATGCTCAACATACTCAAAATAATTAAAAAAACCTTTTTCATACTATTAACTTTATATTTTTGACGTAACTTAATGAGTGAAATTGTATATACAATAATAACAGAAACTACTCGTCATGTATTTTTCTCATACAGTAGGAACTTTTATAACACTTAATTGAACAAGAGGGGGATTTGTCAGATTAATATAGGATCCAGCAAGGGGTTTCTGGTCATGTATGATATACCTGCCATAGAGAGACGAATCAAGAGGAGATATGTCGGCAAAAATCTGAGCTTTGATATGATAGGCTTCTAAAAATTCAATCACGTCTGACAGCACTTGTTCTTTGAGTTGAGGGAAGACACGAAGTGACGTTATGCCGGATGAAATATAGACAGTAACGATAGGCTCATCCAGCTCAGTATCAGGCTCAGGCCATTGAGCTATACAGCATCCTGAAGGAGCAGT
>CAWGPQ010000003.1:0-9535 GCA_963824495.1 uncultured bacterium | reverse complement strand
GAGATGCAACAGCTGTACGTACATTACTTGCTACCCTACCTGAATAAGTTATTATACAAAACATAGCCACTCAAGGACAACCACAATCCTCAAGCACAGTCGTTGCTCCAAAGGGTTAGAAGGTGGCTTGCTTCTTATACATTACTACCACCATTACTGCCTCAAACTTTTAATATTAATCGTCAAGATACCGGGGGGACGACGGCGTTACATTGGGCTGCTGCTCAAGGGCATGCCAATATTGTCAATGATCTACTTAACGCTGGAGCTAACTGGAGATTAGAGAATGCGGAAGGATTAACACCATATCAACTTGCTGAAAGAAATAGAAATGAGGCAATTGCTGCACATGATGCTACGCAAGCGCAAAAATTTAAGGAGGCCATGGATGCCATCACGCATTATCTTACACGTGGCACTGCAGAAATAACATTAGGACGTGCTCTTAAGCAACTTACAGGGGCAGGTAAGACTACCGGTACGGCTCCAGAAGAAATAATACAGATGATCATGCGACAGAATATTCCTCAACGCCCGCTCCTTGGTGGTGGCAGTAGATAGCTCTATGAGTACCCTTGCATGGCCCGTTCATGCCCAACACATAAAAAAAGCCTCCGCACTTCTACGGAGGCTTTTTCATAATACTATTTATACTTCATTATAGTGAGGCCGTGCTGCTTCTGCTGATGTCGGCATAGGAAGCGCATCTGGACCGTAACCACCTGGCTCTGGTGGTTCGATTGACTCTGGGCACGTAGCAACTGGTTCTATAACCGAAACATGATAGGGATCATCGCTTGTACAGTGATAGCGAGCTACGCCTGCAGGGTCATTCTCTACCCATGACCCATGAGGTGTCTCACAACGCACAATAAGGTGACGAGGTGGTTGCTCTTCTGCAATACATTGACCACATGCGCCAACACCACCACAACCAGGTACAAGCACAAGCAACGAACTCGAGCAAAGAAGAACTAAAGCAAGGTTTTTTATACTTGTCATGAACCCTCCCTTATTTGCAATCTTCTTCTTCCCATTCAAGCTGAGGATCAGGCGGCATCGCTCCAGAAACCCGCTCGGTTGTAATAGGAGGTATGGAATGTGCTGGCGTGGTATCAGTCGGGGTCTGGTCATTGCTACCACTACCACCACAAGCAGGAATCATAACTAAAAGTCCCAGGAGCGCAAGGCTTACACAAAAATTCATGCCATTCCTTTAGTGTAATGTAACTATCTATTTAATCATCTTCTTTTTTGATTTCTTGTTAGTATTCTTACTAGTATTATTCTTGCCATTTGTCCGCCGACGATTATGTGGTGTAGTTCCCTCTAGGTCTTCGTTTCCCTCGTGCGTAACGGGATGATCAAATGGCTTATGCGTCAGAGCAAGATTGAGCACTTCGTCCATATTGTCAACAAAAACAAGCTTAACCTCGTCACCGATTTCTTTACTGATCTCTTCAACATCGTCCTGATTTTCCCGGGGCAATAATACGGTCTTAATGCCGTAGTGACGAGCAGCAAGTAGTTTTTCTTTAAGACCACCAATAGCAAGTACACGACCACGCAGTGTAATTTCACCCGTCATGGCAATACTCTGCTTAACAGGATTTTTTGTCAAAGCAGATACAAGAGCTAAGCACATGGTAATCCCAGCAGAAGGTCCGTCCTTAGGCGTTGCTCCTTCGGGAATATGAATGTGAATGTCTTTGGAAGCATAAAATGATTCTTTTAAACCAAGCTCAAGAGCGCGCGAACGAATATAGCTGAGTGCCGCATGGGCTGATTCTTGCATAACATCGCCTAATTGACCAGTGAGCGTCAAAACGCCTTTACCCGGTAAGACCGATGCTTCTATTTCAAGAACATCACCACCGAACTCAGTCCACGCAAGGCCAACAGCTAAGCCAACACGTTGAGCACCCATACTAAGCGTTGTTCGTTTAAACTTAGGATAGCCAAGCCATTCAAGCACCAGCTCAGGGGTAACCGTAACACTTTTGACGTGCTCATCTTTTAAAAGAAGCTGAATAGTTTTACGCATGAGTTTTGCGATAAGCCGTTCAAGCTGACGCACTCCTGCTTCTTTGGTATACAACGAAATAATTCGTTGGATGATGTCAGCAGATAGCTTAAATTGGCGTGGCTTAAGTCCATATTCTTTAAGGTTTTTAGGAATCAAGAAGCTTTCAGCAATTTCCATCTTTTCAGCTTCGGTGTAACCAGAGAGCATAATAATTTCCATGCGGTCAAATAATGGATACGGAATACCCTCTATATGATTTGCGGTCGCAATAAACATAACTTTAGAAAGATCATATTCTACTTCAAGGAAATGATCAACAAATGCTTTATTTTGCTCAGGATCTAATACCTCAAGGAGTGCTGATGCTGGATCACCATGAATATCCCGTGACATTTTATCTATCTCATCCAAGAGAATAACGGGATTATTCGTCTTTGCTTTTCTCATTGCTTGAATAATCTTGCCCGGCATTGCGCCAATATACGTTCTTCTGTGACCTCTGATTTCAGCTTCATCGCGAATGCCACCCAGTGAGATACGCACAAATTCACGGCCAAGACTATCAGCGATAGAATGAGCAAGTGAAGTCTTGCCGACACCTGGAGGACCAACTAAACAAATAATCGGTGAGCGCTCAAGGCTTGATGAAAACTTCTTGGCCGCCAAGAATTCTATAATACGCTCTTTTGCTTTTTTGAGCCCAGCGTGATTTTTATTAAGAATACGCTCTGCCTGCTCAAGGCTTATAGTATCCTTACTGGTCTTGTTCCAGGGTAACGAGATAATCCAGTCAATGTAGGTACGACTAACAACAGCTTCTGATGAAAGGGGTGGCATTTGCTCAAGACGGCGTAATTCTTTCTCAACCTTTTCCTGGGCCTCCGGCGTAAGATGCAGTGTCTTGATTTTAGCACGAATTTGCTGCAATTCGCCTTGCTGATCCTCACGTCCAAGTTCTTTTTGGATGGCTTTCATCTGCTCAGTTAAATAATATTCACGCTGGTTTTTTTCAACTTGCGTTTGAATTCTGCCGCGAATGCGTTCTTCAGTTTCAAGAATATCAATTTCTTTTCTTAAGAGGGCAGCTAACCTCAGTAAGCGGTCTTTAAGATCGGTAATTTCGAGCAACATCTGCCGCTCATCAAACGATAAATTCAGGTGGACCGAAAGTGTATCGGCCACAGTATCCATGTCTTCGGGTGTTTTCACCGACACCATAAGGTCAGCGGGAATTTTGGGGTTCATCTGAGCATAGGTTGTATAAAGGGCTTGAACGTGACGCCAGAGTGCCTCAAGCTCAATACTATTTTCTAAGCTCGTTGTTGGCAAATCTTCGCAATAAACACCTAAAAAGCTATCTGCAGGCTCGGTCTTGATAATACGAGCACGACAGATACCTTCGACCAAGATTTTAAGGGCGCCTTTTGGCATACGCATGACCTGTAAGATAGTCGAGCGTGTACCATAAGCATATACGTCATCTTCAGTAGGTGTTTCAATATCAGGATGTTTTTGCGCAGTAATAAAGATTGATTTATGGTTCTTGAGAGAAAATTCTACTGCCTGGACGGATGAAGCCCGTCCAACAATAATAGGGACAATGCTTTTAGGTAAAATAACAACATTTTTTAGGGGTAAAAGCGCTAAAAATTGAGTTTGATCATGAATTTCTGGTTCGGTTATCATAGTGCTATGCCTTATATGCTAAGTTAAAAATATTTTTATATATAATTTTAGTGTACCATATGCAGATATTTCCGTAAAATTATCTAATAACAAGCTGGCACTATAGATACAATAGATTACTATAGTTATTATTTCACATTTGTCAAAAATAAAAAAACTCTAGGGATAGAGAGTTCTATCAAGAAGAAAAGTTCATTAAAATTGAATAAATGCTTCAAATGGCCAACCTATAGCTTTTTTCACAAATGCTTAATATTATAGTATACTGTTATTGGCTAGGTAATCTCATTAACCCTTACATATATGAAAGAATAGCTCTATGGCAGCCAAAGTGATCACTGTATGGCTTACTATCTTGCGTAACGATGCAAAATATTTTTTTTCTATTGGGCTTTAATTTGCTATATCCTATACTGGTTGCGAGGTAATTTTTTATGAGCCAACGACTCAAAAAAGCTTTTAGTTTTCTGTTTGAAGTTGAGCCACATGAGCGACTAAAGGTGCTCTTACTTACTCTTTCATTTCTTCTTATTATTAGTGGCTATACTATTGCCAAAGAGCTCAAAGATAGCCTGTTTGTGCATATTGTTGGGAAAGAGTATATCCCCTTGGCTAAGAACCTATCTATGATCATGCTCATTCCTGGTATCTTGATTTATTCTAGACTTGTCGACAGCATCAGGCGATATCAATTATTATATGTTTATACGGCAGTGTATGGACTGGGATGCTTGATAATAGGATATTTTATTGCTCATCCCGCTATAGGTCTGCCCAATAGTGAACCAAGCAAATATCGTTTATTTGGCTGGCTTCTTTATTTTTTCCTTGAAGGATATTCACCCTTTGTTGTGAGCCTTTTTTGGGCATTTGCCAACTCTATTACCAGCCCTGAAGCTGCCAAAAGTAACTATCCCTTTATGATAGCAGGCTCTAAGCTTGGTGGAATGCTTATGGCTGGATTTGCTCTTGTGCTGCTTCAACGACTATCGTCTACCGGTGGACACTTCTTTTCAGATGTCGTTGGACACCAAATACTTATTACTATTTCATCGCTCTTATTGCTTATGGTACCTTTTATTATACATATTCTTATGAAAAAAGTCCCAGGTCGCTATCTTCATGGCTATGAAGCAGCCTATCAAGTCGAAAAGCAGCGCTCACGGCATGAGAAAACTAAAAGCGGATTTAAAGAAACACTTACGAGCATGCTCTCAGGTTTAACCATGCTTATACAGTATCCTTATGTTATGGGTATGTTTGGTATGGTCTTTTTCTGGGAGATAATTAACGTTGTGCTTGGTTATCAACGATTAGGTATTGGCAAAACTGCCGCTTTAGATATTTCTGATTATACGAGATTTCTGTTTGAAAGCGTTTTTTTTGTTCATGCCACTGGTTTTGTCATCGTTCTTTTTGGCACCCGAGCGCTTATTAGTGCACTTGGTGAGCGGCTCAGCCTTATGCTCATACCAAGTGTTACCGGATTATTACTTATTTATCTATTAACAAGTGAATCGGTAACCGCTGTAATTATCGTTTATGTCCTTATACGAGCGGTAAACTATGCCTTTGCCTATCCACTACGAGAAAGCCTCTACATCCCCACTACCAAAGAAATGAAATTTAAATCAAAATCATGGATCGATGCTTTTGGCGTTAAAGTTGCCAAGGGAGGAGGCTCAGTCTATAATATGCTACTCACCGGACTGACACCTACACTTATACCAACCTTTAATACAATTCTTTTTAGCTCAATTATTGGTCTATGGCTCCTAACAGCCCATTTGTTAGGTCGGCGCTTTGAACGAGCAGTAAAGAGCAATGAGGTGATAGGCTTTAGCGAACATTGAAACTTTTCAATCTTTTGTTATACTTAAGACACTAATTAATAACTGCTTGTTTTCTTAATAAGGGTGGTAAGTAATCATACGTAATTACATCCGATTACACCAGAAAACAATTGTCATAACCCTGAAAGGTAGTAACTTCATGATAGATCTTAAAACGTTAATCAAAGCAGGTGTTCAGTTTGGTCACCAAACATGGCGCTGGTGTCCTAAAATGAGACCTTATATTTGGGGTCAAAAAAATGGCGTTCACCTTATTGATATTTCTAAAACAGCTTATCAGATAGATAAAGCAAGTAAGTTCTTAGAATCAGTTGCAAGTGAAGGCAAACCTATCTTATGGGTTGGCACAAAAAAAGCAGCTCAGCAAGCTGTTGAGCAGTATGCTACAAGCCTTAAGTGTCCTTATGTTACTAATCGTTGGATTGGCGGCACCCTGACAAATTTCCAGCAGGTAAAAAAATTAGTAACAAAGCTTTTACATTACGAAGATGTTTTGTCTAAAGCAGATCAACACCTGTACACTAAAAAAGAACGTGGTGAATTTCAAAAAATTATTGAACGTTTAACGAAAAATGCCGGGGGCATTCGTAAACTCACGTGGCCAGTCGGAGCTCTTATCGTCGTTGATGTTAAAAAAGAGCACGTTGCAATCAGAGAAGCCCAAGCTATGGGTATACCGGTAGTCGGAATTGTTGACACCAATAGTGATCCATCGCTTGTTGATTACCCTATCCCTGCAAATGACGATGTAGCTCGAGCCATCAGTGTCGTCCTTGAGCCACTTGTGCAAGCAATTGAACGCGGTAAGGCGGTAGCAGCAGCTCGACCTCAAGAAGAGATTGTAACACATGACAGTATAGAACAGCTTATTGAACGCGCCTTGGGTGCTGAAGACGAGGATGAAGAAGGCAAAGCTTCTCAACGTCGCAAGAGCAGCGCAGTCCGTCAAACTAATGCTCGACGTACACCAACTTCACGTCCACCATTAGGCTTGCGTGCATCCGAGAGCAAAAAACAACAACAAGTCATGGCTGGAGAAACAGAAGCTTTAGGTCCAGATCAGACATAAGATACTCGTACAGACATGTACGAACTCTACAAGTATGTGGAGAGGTGTCTGAGAGGCCGAAAGAGCACGATTGGAAATCGTGTATGTCCCGTAAGGGGCATCGAGGGTTCGAATCCCTCTCTCTCCACCAAAAATAGGGGAGATCCATAAAGGGCGATTGCTCAAGGTGTCAGGTCCGAAAGGAAGCAGCACACGTAATGCAGCTCTTGTATGGGTTTTCCCCTTCCTACTTCTTCTTGGGAATATTATATGCAGCTTAATCTAGCCCGTGCGTGGCGACCTAAGACCTTCGAAGAAATCATTGGCCAAGAGCTTAACCGTACGCCTCATAAAAAACAGTTTATATCGTCAAGAATTGTTTCCCGTCTATCTTTTGTCTGGCCAACGTGGATCGGGAAAAACAACCACTGCTAGAGTTTTTGCGGCAGCAATTAACTGCGATGTCAATCAAAATTTTATTCGTGACCCTCACTCAGTTATAGTACCTTGCTTAAGCTGCACTTCATGTAATGCTATGACTGCCGGCAATCATCCTGACTTTATTGAAATTGATGCTGCTTCGCATACGGGCGTCGATAATATTCGTCAGATAATTGAATCTGCATCTTTTATTCCTTTGCTCGGCCGTAAAAAAATATATCTTATTGATGAAGCTCACATGTTGAGTAAAGCAGCATTTAACGCTTTCTTAAAAATACTTGAAGAGCCACCTGCTTGCGTTACGTTCATGCTCGCGACAACCGAAGCTCATAAGGTTATCGATACCGTAAGATCGCGCTGTTTTCAGCTCTTATTTGATCCACTCTTGCCCCAGGTTTTGGCCAATTATTTAGTATCAATTTGCCAACGTGAACATATAGAGTATGACATGCCGGGCCTGCTCATGATTGCTCAAGAATCTGAAGGTTCAGTACGTGATGCCCTTAATAGCATTGAGCGCATACGCCTTGCTGGCAGTAAAGTTACTGCCTCAGCCCTGATCTCGTTACTAGGCTATATTGACACAGACCTACTTTTTGAACTTTTTTCTCATATCTGTTCTGGTAATGAATCATCGGTGCTGACAACACTTGCTCATCCTGCCTTTGTTCGCTCTTTACCCAGTATACTCTGGAAAAAGATTACTGAGCTTGTACGATCGGCACTATGGGTCAAGCACACCACCGGTCACCCTTATGATTGTATACCTATCCCTGAATATATGCGTATATCTATAGCCCGCATAGAGACATCTAAGCTCGTGGCTCTTTTAGAATTACTGTATCAAGCAGAACCCCAGTTCCTAAAAACAACTGCACAGCTACCATTGTTAGAACTTACACTCATGAAGATGACAGCTGTATTTACATGCGAGATTAAGCAGGTGCCATCCCCCAATACTTCTAACACACCTTCAAGCATACCTTCAAACACAAACCTAGCAACGAACCTGCCATCATCTCTTTCCCCAGCGTGGGCTACCTTTATTAACTGCTTAGCAGATATCAATGACCCTCTTGTACTATCAATTTTTAAACAGGGACAGTTCAAAGGATTATCCGAGCCTGATACCGTACAAGTAACGTTTTCAAAAGAATTTACGTTTTTTAAAGAGCTTCTTGAAGAAACCCAACCGGTCTGGAAACCCATACTCGATACCGCCTTTGGCAAGCAAGTTACTTTTGTATCACACTTTACCGACAAACAAGTTACCGAACAACAAGCTGTGCCCCCAATAGCACCTCCTCGTGCACCATCAAGCACACATCCTGAACAACATCCTGAACAACGTCCTGAACAACGTAAAACATCAGTACGCACTACTCCCCTTGATATACGCAATGCAGAAAAATGGAAAAAAGCTCATATGCTGCTACGCTTATTTCCTGGAACTATCACTGAAATTACTTGAAAGATCACTCATGGCACATGTAAGCACTGTTGTAATCGTAGGCCGCATGAATGTCGGCAAATCTACATTATTTAATCGTCTTTCAACTAACGTAAAGAGCTTAACACTTGATTATCCTGGTGTTACGCGAGATTTCTTAAAAGATCGTGTTGCATGGGCAGACCGTACATTCGACCTTATAGATACAGGCGGCATAAGCTTAAGAAAAACCGATAACGAGATCTTAGAAAAAGTCCGTTTAAAAGCCTTAGATACTATAAACAGCGCTGATCTTGTTCTTTTGGTTATTGACGGTCGAGTTGGCGTAGTGCCTGAAGATCAAGAAATTGCGCTCTTTCTTCATAGACAACAAAAAGAAGCTATTATTGTTGTTAATAAAATGGACACAGCACAAGCTCAAGATCATCTCTATGATGCGTACTCACTGGCTTATCCAATAATTGTGCTTATTTCTGCTCAACATGGGACAGGTATTAACGATCTTCTTGAAGCTATCATTACTAAGTTACCCGAACATCCCATACTTCTTACTGCTCAAGAGCCTGCCTACAGCGTTATGCTTTTAGGTAAACCTAATGTTGGCAAATCCTCGCTCATGAATGCTTTACTCAAACAAGAACGATCGATAGTGTCAGCAGAACCGGGAACAACTCGTGAAGCCATCGCTGAAAAGATTGCTTTTTATAAAGAGACTATTGAATTAGTAGATACAGCTGGCATTCGACGCAGACGCTCAATTACAGGCGAGATTGAGCCACTCATGGTCAAAAGCTCGTTTCAAGCACTTAAAAATGCTCATATTATTGTTCTATTGCTTGATGCGAGCGAAGGGCAAATTTCAGCTCAGGAGCTGAAGCTCGCTTCTTATGCATTTAACGAACAGCACAAAGCACTCATACTGTTACTTAATAAGCAAGATCTTGTAACAGATCTAACCCGCGGCGAGCTTGAACGTGGGCTCGATTTCTACCGTGATCTGATTAAACGCATACCACTCTTACCTATCTCAT
>CAWGPQ010000002.1:0-10615 GCA_963824495.1 uncultured bacterium | reverse complement strand
GGCACTCGTGGCGCTCTACGAAATCCGCCTTGCCCTTCGCCTTGTGCGTGATGGACGAGCCGCCGATGGTGACGCGCTCGACGATGCCGGTGGCGAGAATTTCCTTCTCTTCCCACGCGTATACTTGATATTTGACGGAAGAGGATCGCAGTTGATTGTGAGGATGACCATGAGTACTCCTTAGGTTGAGCGGGAACGTACGATCATTCTATCACTGGCCCGTGCCTTGGGCAATCGACAGGCCCTCGCGGGGCCCCTTTCCCGTCATCGGTGCGTCGTCGTTCTCATGACAGAAGCGAAGATTTCGTCGATCTCGCCCTTGGCGCTCGGCCCTTGTAGTCGGCCGCGAGCAGCTCGTTGTCGGCGTAGGGCAGCCCGCCCTATTGCCGATCTTCCCCTGTTCGCCCACGTAGTGAAAGAGGGAGTTCATCTTCGCTTTTTCCGTGTCGTCAAGCTCGCAGTTGTAGAAGTCCCAACCGGGAGTAGGCGCCATTGGCGCGGACCGCGTACACAACGGTCATCAGCGGACCAGCACGGGCAATGGGCCGGCGTATTCACTCCCTCAAGTTAACATAAATGTGAACAGGCCGCAAGGCCGTTTCCTTCCGCGAAAGTCTGCATTCGAACGATCCACTTTGTATCTCTCGTATGTAATAATTACGCTTTTTTTGTTCTTTTTGCTGTACTCGAGTACCGGTAATACGTAAGTTTTCACCTTCAACTGTTATGTCGATGGTAGCAGGGTCTACGCCGGCAGTATCTACTTCGACAACGATAGCACCATCTTCTTCATAAAGATCGGTTGCAAGACTAGGCAAGGGGGTTGTGCGTAATTCATCGAAGAGGTTTTCTAATCCTGAAAATGGTTCCCATCTAATTATAGCCATTATACTCTCCTTTTTTAATACTTCTATTATGATTAAACCTCTTTATTAAATTTAACTTATTAATAGAGTAAAAATCAATAGTTTTTACAAAATGACCAGGGCAATCGTACGAACTATGTAATGGCCATAAGGGTTTTTATCAAAAGATTGAAGTCAAAGGCCATTTGAAGTCGTTTCTGCAATATTTTGGTGCAATTGCCCTGGTTAAGCCCACCAAAGTATTAACACTTGTTCTTTTTAATTTCTATTATTATTAAATATATAGTGTCTAATTTATCTATATTAGGAGAATACTATGAAGAAACTTTCAGTGGCACTACTTAGTTCACTCGTATTCTTGGTTACACGCAGCTTAATCCTCAGCGGAGCGGAGGGAGAAGAAGAGCAAGCACCTCAACAGGCACAAATATATGCTCCGGCTCATCTGCAAGAGCAGCAAGAACTACCACCCTTAGAGCAGCCACAACCAGGACTTACACTACCAATAGCCGAACAGGCAGAGCAGCACCAAGAACAAGCACCAGTAGAAACACCGATAGCTATTCCTGCACCTATTGCAGTGCCTCAAGTTCAAGTGGAACCGGTAGTGCCACCGCTGGCTGCAGCACCTATAGAAGTACCAGTTATTGCTTTAGAACCTATACCTACACCACTGAAACAGGTAAATCCTGCTAATCAAGCATTATTCCAAGAAGCTTTTAGGGGAAACCTCAAAGCGGTAGAGGCTGCCCTCAAAGCTGGTGCTGATGTTAATCATGCCGATGATAATGAATGGACTGCCCTTATGCTTGCAGCGATACAGGCACATTCACAGATAACTAGATTGCTTATAAAGGCTGGCGCTGATATTAATCGTGCCAATCATCATGGCGATACTGCTCTTATGCTGGCAGCAGATTTCGGGCCTATACAGGCGGCCACCACTGGTCCTTCATCCAAGCCCAGACTACTGGCAACTGCTCGACTGCTTATAGAACATGGAGCAAGAATGCCAACTGAAGAAGAGCTCCAAGGACGTGCTAAGCGACGTCCTAACAGTCAGGATGTACAACAGCGAGTAACGGAATTTCTACGTAATATATTTGAAGGTAATAAGCTTGCCTACGCAGCAGCTCGAGGAGATACAGCAGGTGTACATACATTACTTGCTACCTTACCTCAATCAGTTATTGTAGAAAACATAGCTATTGAAGGGCAACCACAGCCTCAATCACCTCAAGCACAATCGGTGCTCCAAAAAGTTAGAAAGTGGCTTGCTTCTTATGCCATACTACCACCATCACTGCCTCAACCACTTAATATTAACCGTCAAGATACTCATGGTATAACAGCATTACATTGGGCTGCTGCTCAAGGCCAAGCTGATATCACCCGTGATCTCCTTGGAGCTGGTGCTAACTTTAGGTTAACGGATACCGAAGGATTAACACCTTACGGTCTGGCTGAACGAAATAGGAATGAAATGACTCGTACTGGTAATCCCAAAGAGGCACAGCGCTTTCAGCAGGTTATGGATGCTATCACGGATTATCTTACACGTGGTACTGCAGAAATGGCACTGGAGAGTGCTTTTAGGCAACTTACCCAGAAGGGTCAAGCTACGGGTACAGCTCCGGCAGAACTAATACAAATGATCATACAACAGAATATTCCCCGGCGCTTGCCTCTTGGTGGCGGTAGTAGATAGGTCTATGCTTTTTAACTATAGTTCATGCGCAAGACGTTCATCTTAATAAAAATACGTCATGCTCAACATGTGCTAATACCAGTTTTACGGTTATTTTTAAGAGAGGGTCCTGTATATCAAGATGGGTGACCCTTCAAAATCGCGTAAGCTTCATGATATTCTTGTTAACAGAGCTTTGTGTTAAAAGAGGTTTTGCATAGTATGCGTTTGTTATTCCTACCCTTATGGAGCATAGTTTTACTCATTCTCAATATTTACTCAACGGTAAGTGATTGCTCAATCTTTGAAAAAATTGCTCAAGAAAACCTAAAGTCGCTTACGCAGGTGAGCGTTGGTGAGTTTAACGAGTTACGCGAGGCACGTACATATGACAGAACGCTTTCTGAAGTTTTGACACATGAGCTTGAACGACAATCTAAGCTACGCAGTGATGAAAAGCGACGTTTCGTCTTCTCTCTGCTTATAGATAGAGAGCGAGAATTGATTGATCGTAAACAAGTGTTGACAAGTAATGTACTGGATTACGCTACGTGGCAGGATTTGCATTTATTGTCAGGCCCGCTTTCTTGCCCTAGCACATATTTGGCAGCCTTGCTTGACCGAACGCATACTGAAGTAGGTAAAGCAGCGTTTTTTCGTCGAATTGTCCAGCCAACGGCGGATTTACAGCAGTTACAAGATAATCAAGCCATACTTAAAGAGCTCTTGCGTGACACTGAACTTTTTCACAAGCTTGATCAAGCACTTAAAGACTTACGTGAATCTGAGAACATACTGATCTCATTATGGAAAGAAGATACGCTCGATAGCATGGCAAAAAATAAGGGTATCAAAATACCATTTGTTAAAGATGGCCCGCCTGTTCTGAGAGATTTTTATGATGATCTTCATAAGAATGATATTGTTATGGAAGTTGTCGAGCGTATGGAGGAAGCAAAGGAAGTAGTGCTGACTGGCTCAGCGTTTGCTTCAGCTGTTGCTCTGACCGTGCTCGGTTGTGCATATTTAGCTCGCTATACTTCTTATGCTGAATATCTTGAAAGTATCGCTTATAATAATCTTGGGGTGTCATCGGTGGTTGGCCTATATACCATTCTTGGATGCTCAACGTTCTTACTTAAGCAGTTATTTTCAAAAAATATGGTAGTTAAGGGGATCGATAGTATCGTTATAAGCCATAACTATGGGTTTGATTCGTATTTCGCACTTGAGCAGCTGAAAGTGAGTTTTACAACAATGCTCTGCCTTCAGGCTAAATTAATACATATTGCTAAATTTTTTAATGCTATGCATGCGATATCTTTGCTTATTATGAATAATGATGTTCTTTTCTCACTCGTCAAGTCTATCGAGCCTCTTTTGTATGTGCTCAAGGTGCTTCCCGTAGAATTACCCGATGTACAAAAACTTCTGGATCTGTTAGTAACCAATACCTTTAAGGGCGAAACATCACTGCTTTCTCGTATGGGAAGAGTTCTAGCTGCGTACAAGCTTATACACGAATATAAAGATCAATGTATTGATGGCATACAAGCTGTGGGTGAGATTGATGCTTATATGTCGACTGCCCGTTTATATAAAGAAGGTGAGGGGCGAGCTAATAGCTGGTGTTTCCCTGTGTATAAAGAATATGCTGAAGCTCCATCACTCGAGATCAAAGATTTTTGGAATCCTTTTCTTGACCCAGCGTGTGCCGTATCGAATTCCGTATCACTTGGTTGCAATGATAATCCACGGATGATTATTATAAGTGGTCCTAACGCTGGAGGTAAATCGACAACCATGAAGGGCGTTATTATTAGCTTAATTCTTGCACAGAGTTTAGGTATTGCCCCAGCACGGTCACTGGTAGTCACGCCTGTTTCAAAAATCATGACGTATTTAAATATTACCGACGATATTGCAGCAGGCAACTCATACTTTAAAGCTGGCGTTAAACGAGCACAAGAGCTCGTTGTTATGGCTGACGGTCTTTATACTAACGAATTCGCTTTTGTTGCAGCTGACGAAGTCTTTGAAGGCACTACCGATGACGAAGGAAAAGCCGCAGCTTACGCGTTTATCGATGCAATTGGTAGAAATCCTCACGTTATAGGTGCAACTGCTACTCATTTCCCTATTGTAACGAATTTAGAAGCCGAGACTCAGGGCCGTTATTTTAAAAACTACAAAGTCTCAGTGTGTATCCCTGAGAATGGCCCGTTATCATATCCCTTTAAGCTTGAGCCTGGCATTTCTGACCAAAATGTCGCGTTTGATATATTACGACAAGAGGGATTTGATACAGCATTTCTCAATAAAGCATGTGCCTGTATTGCTACTAGCAAAAACAGAAAAACACTTAAGCATGACCAACTTTCTTGAGATATTCAGCAAGAGCCTGATCAACATCTATTCCCTTGCTTTCAAGAAAAATACGAGCTGCTACAGCTCGCTCTTGGTGTGTTGGATGATCCGATGGCATGTGCAAGAAATTTTCAACTATTCTGGTAACTATTTTATCAAATAGTGATTGGTGCAGCAATGTTTGATGATCCCAAATCCATGCAAGCACAGAGTCACTATGCCCATTTTTGAAGAGCTGCTCATACGCAAAGGTATCTGCTTGGAGTTCAATTGAGCGAGAGGCTATAAGAATATTCATTCGAGAGGTAGCTGCAAGCACACAACCATAGTGAAATAACATAGTTAAGCCAGATGTATGCTGAGCGAATAAAAGGGTGGCCAAGCCAATGACGGTTTGTATGAAAGCTTGATGAGTACTTATGCGGCTCTTTTGTTGATGCTCCGGAGAATAATAAAGATGACCGCATTCATGATAAATGGCAGCCCTCTTTCTATCAAGCGTAAACTGATTGGAATCTAGTAAAGGCGATAGTGTAAGTAGATAGGGCCCCCGTACCTCGTTCTTCTCACCCTCTTGAAGAGTTATCTGACGCGTAATATTGCAGCTTGCAAGAGCTTCTTTAACTAGTGCTTGAACCGCAAGCAAATTTGCTTGATCATCACTTTGGGCTTGAGCAGAAAATACTGAAGATACTCCGGATAGTAGTATGAAGCACAAGCTCAATCGGTTGCACATGTTTGTCCCCTAGCTAATGGGTATAGATGATCAATATACCATAGTATATCAATTTGAATATTTTTATCAAAAAATAAAAATTAAGATGCTTCATGGTAGATTGCATGACAGATTGCTAAGCCGTCCCCCTTATGGTATTTTTATGATAATTTTCCTTAAAATATATTTGGAGAGATATTCAGTGAAGATGCTACGGTTAATTTTTACATTTTTGTTGACATTTTCTTTGAGATTAGCTGCTGAAGAACTAGTAACTATTGCGATTCTCGTGCCACAGAGAACGCATCTATTGCCTCTCTATTTGGCTTGTATTGAACATCAGACATGGCCAAAAAATAAGGCATATCTTTATATACATATAAATAATAACGATAGTGCAGTAAGCACACTTCACGAATGGGCGGATCATGTAAAAGACCAATATCGTGGTATCTATTTTGATCAACTTGTCTTACAAGATTACGATGATCAAGAAGAATGGAGTGTTGCCAGATTCAAAGCTTTCGGTCGTATCCGTCAAGAATCTGTTACATGGGCTCATGAACGTGGATCACATTATTTTGTAGCTCAATGTGATACTATGATCGTTCCGCATACGCTTGAAACCCTTATTAAGACGAAACTCCCTATTGTTGCGCCATTACTCAGAACAGGCAGTACACTGTACTCAAATTATCATGCATGTATTGATGCTCACGGTTATTATAAAGAATGCCCAGCATATCACACGCTCTTAGGTCAACAGCTTAAGGGGTTGATACAAGTACCCGTTGTACATTCTACGTATCTCATAAGACATGAAGTATTGCCCTATATTTCTTATGATGATAATAGTAATCGTCAAGAGTACGTTATTTTTAGCGATGTGGCGCGCAAAAATTTACTTACACAATATCTTGATACCCGTGAAATCTATGGGCATATAACGTTTTCAAAAACTGCTGAAGAGCTTGCAGCTGAGCCTTGGATACTCAATTTTGAGCACTACTGCTCTAGTTCAGACAGTGTTAACGAAAAGCTTAAAAAACTGAGTGTAATGGCTAATAAATCAGCTTACGGATAACGATATTTTTACTGCATCAACGCTGCTTATAGAGAATCTGAAGCCATAGTGTACTAGCCGTTTGGTGTTTAGCATTTCTTAGGTTACACTGAATAGAAGTTCTCTAGGTCCTTTACCATGAAAGTTATACTATGCGTTTTGTACGTTTTTTGATGATGGCACTTTTTTTGGCAAGTATGGTAGGTATTGGTTATTGGACTTATAGCCAACGGGAAGAGCAAAATTCATTGCGACTCGTTATGGAAAAGCTCAAAGATGAGCTTGCCGTAGGCAAACCAAGTGCTTTAACGCATTATGAGCCCTGTCCACCGGGCAAAAACTGGTGTGACGTTCAGTCTCAGCTGAGAGATACCGTTGTGCAAATATTTTCACAAATTGCTGAGTTTGATTGGCGCGAACCTTACAGATCACCTGCCCAATATCAAGCAACAGGCAGTGGTTTTTTTATTAACGATAGCGGTGACATTATTACCAATGCTCACGTTACCGATCAGGCGACTGATATTTCTATACAGATCCCCTCGCTTGGAAAACAACGTTTTTATGTTACAAAAGCACGCGAAGTAAGCCCTGAACGTGATTTAGCACAGTTGCATTTGATGCCAGAAGACCGCGAAACTATTATTAGTGCTCTTGGCAGGATACCCTACCTTAAACTTGGCGATTCAGATCTTGTTCATCGTGCTGATGAAGTTATGGCACTTGGGTACCCATTAGGTCAGCAATCACTTAAAAGTACTATAGGCGTTGTTAGTGGAAGAGAGCATCTTGCCGGACAGCATTTAGTTCAGACCGATGCACCAATAAATCCTGGAAATTCCGGTGGGCCATCTATCAATAAAGCAGGGGAAGTTGTAGGAATCAATAGTGCTGGTATACGGGAAGCCCAAAATGTAGGGTATTTTATACCGGTTAATGAACTAAAATTATTCTTGCGCCAGCTAGAACAGATACCTAACGATCAAGGACTAAAGTTTCTGCGCAAGCCTTTTTTAGGTGTATTATATAATAACGCAAGCGAAACTTTGACTGACTTTCTTGATAATCCCCGCCCGGGCGGCTTGTATGTTGTTGAGACCTATAAAGGGAGCCCATTGCAGAAAGCGGGTATTGAGAATGGTGATATGATTTATGAGATTAATGGCCTTCGTCTTGATGTCTTTGGTGAATTACGTGTACCCTGGAGCGAAGATAAGATCTCTATTGTGGATTATATTTCTCGTTTAATGGTTGGTGATCAGGTGCACCTTGTAGTCTATCGTAAGGGAGCACGCAAAGAGTTCACGTTTACGTTTGGCCCATCTGAACTGGCACCCATAAGGCGCATGTATCCAGGTTATGAGAAAATTGACTATATCGTAATTGGTGGCATGGTTATTATGCAGTTGGCGCTCAATCATTTACCACTTCTCATACAGGCAGCGCCTGAATTAGCTCATTACGCTGAGCTCAAGAAACAGATGGAGCCAGCACTTATCGTAACGAATGTGTTACCCGGTTCAGCTGCTTTTAGATCACGTGCTATTGGGATAGGTTCAGTTATATCAGAAGTAAACGGTATACCTGTCAAGATGCTTGATGAGTTTGCACAAGCTGTTAAAAAAGGTGCACAAAATCAAAAGGGTAAATTCTTGACGATTAAAACAAGCGAGAATGTTTTTGCTGCCTTACCATTTGAAAAAATACTTGAGGAAGAAAGAATGCTCTCTCAAACATTCTTTTATCCACTATCGCCTTTGGTCCAGGAGCTTCTTGCCAGCTTTAAGCCCGATAAGCCCGAAGCAGCGGTACAAGCTACGCCTGCTGCTGTATGATTTATCTGTAAACTAAAGCGAACTTAACCGTTCGAGTTATTTTGATTGTTAGCAGCACGCTGTGCAAGAAAGTAGCCCATAATGTGGCGGGTAACTTCATAGGGAAGGGTACCATTTCGTTGTGGGTCTAGCGGCTGCGCTGGGTCACTTGCTCCGGTATACATAACACCAAGCGTGCCGTTATCACGACCAGCATGAGACACTGAGCGTAATACTGCTCGCGGAGCATAGTCTTGAATAAGCTTAGCAACAGCAATATGACCATTTCTCGCGGCAAGACTCCAGGCAGCGTATCCATCAGCATCATAGATATCAACTCGTGCTCCAGCCTCAAGCAGTGCTCGAACAATAGTTATCTCTCCACAACGAGCAGCTATATGTAAAGCTGTATAACGATAATCATCTTGAGTATTACTACGTGCATCATGAGCAAGTAATACTTTAATAGCATCTTCGCTACCATAATCTGCAGCACTATGAAGAGCAGTGCGGCCGGATTTATCAGCACAATTACTATCAGCTTTTAGCCACTTTTAGGTCGTCATTCCTAACAATAGCACCACGCTCTATAAGTAAGTTAACTACATCTATATGAGCCTGTTTAATTGCACGCATAAGGGCAGTATTGCCATAATTATTGACATAATTAACATCAGCACCACACTTCGCTCTTCGAGCTTCGTATGGCAGGCCAGCTTCTATAAGCACTTTAACTATATTTATATATCCAGAAGCAGAAGCACATATAAGTGGAGTCCCATAGCCCATAAACTTACCGTTAATAACATACAAATCATTACATGTTATTAACGAAGAAACTCTGTCAACAGAATTGGCGTTTATAGCATCACGTAATTGCCTTTGGTGATCCATGGCAGAGATCAGTGTCGGTAAAGTTAACAAAGTGCCAATAACCAAATGTCAAGCATTTAACCACAAGACAAGTACAGGAGCAAGGGTAGGTACAGCATTCAAGAGCCTCCGTAATCCATGTTTAAAGAAGGAAAGTTAAAATCGTCTTTCTTTATTGACCGTGAGTAACTCTATCTATATATTAAAAATGAAGCTGTTTGCGACCGGTAAGGTTGGCTTTTTCACGATAATAGCGCTAAAGTGATAATCGCAAATGGAAAGTTCCCTAGTTAAAAATGAGTATATGAAAATAAAAAAGCGCCTTGATATCCTGCTGAGTGAGCGCTATCCTCAGTATAGCCGTACTCAACTCAGCAGTTGGATTATGCAAGGCAAAGTCTTTGTCTCTGGTATTCCCGTTACCAAGCCAGGCGTTCTTATAAGCAACACAGCAGTGATTGAATTGCGCATTGATCAACCTCGTTATGTCTGCCGGGCTGGGGGTAAACTTGAAAAGGCGCTGGAAGCTTTTAACGTTGACGTTACAGATCTGGTAGTTCTTGATGCTGGTTTATCTACCGGAGGTTTCACTGACTGCTTACTCCAGCATGGCGCTGCTCGTGTTTATGGTATTGATGTCGGGTACGGGCAGGTACATGAAAAGATACGACGTGATGCTCGTGTTATTATACATGAACGTACTAATCTGCGCCATCTCACTGATCTTGGTGAAAAAGTAGATCTTATTACGCTTGATCTATCATTTATTTCGATTTTAAAAGTGATGCATGCTGTGTGTGCTGTGCTTAAGCCGACGGGCTCGTTACTTACTCTTATTAAGCCTCAGTTTGAAGCTGAACGTCATGAAGTAGGACGTGGGGGTATTATTAAAGATTCAAAGATTCACCAACGTGTTGTTGAACAAGTTATTAGAGGTATTGAAAGCTACGGATTTGCTTGTCAGGGTGTTATAGAGTCGCCTATTTTAGGCACATCAGGTAATAAAGAATTTTTTGCATATTTTAAGCGGATCTAACTTAGCAAAAGCTGACAAAAAAAGAAAAAACAATTGCTATCCAAGGTTAAAAAGAAGAAAGAATATCTATTCTGATTAGCTTATTGCTAGGTAATGCTCTTTCATTAGAATCTATGCAACTACAAGGACTAACTAACCCTGCCAGCTTTGAATTACAAAGAGCAGTCAAAGATTGCAATCTTAAAGCAGTAGAA
>CAWGPQ010000001.1:0-28797 GCA_963824495.1 uncultured bacterium | reverse complement strand
TTGGCGCATGTGGTCAATGTATTGCAGAAGAGCAACCACCTCGTCACCTTATTGTGCGTTGTGAGACACCTCATGGGTCATGGGTAGAGAATGACCCTGCAGGCGTAGCTCGCTATCACTGTACAAGCGATGATCCCTATCATGTTTCGGTTATAGAACCAGTTGCTACGTGCCCAGAGTCAATCGAACCACCAGAGCCAGGTGGTTACGGTCCAGATGCGCTTCCTATGCCGACATCAGCAGAAGCAGCACGGCCTCACTATAATGAAGTATAAATAGTATTATGAAAAAGCCTCCGTAGAAGTGCGGAGGCTTTTTTTATGTGTTGGGCATGAACGGGCCATGCAAGGGTACTCATAGAGCTATCTACTGCCACCACCAAGGAGCGGGCGTTGAGGAATATTCTGTCGCATGATCATCTGTATTATTTCTTCTGGAGCCGTACCGGTAGTCTTACCTGCCCCTGTAAGTTGCTTAAGAGCACGTCCTAATGTTATTTCTGCAGTGCCACGTGTAAGATAATGCGTGATGGCATCCATGGCCTCCTTAAATTTTTGCGCTTGCGTAGCATCATGTGCAGCAATTGCCTCATTTCTATTTCTTTCAGCAAGTTGATATGGTGTTAATCCTTCCGCATTCTCTAATCTCCAGTTAGCTCCAGCGTTAAGTAGATCATTGACAATATTGGCATGCCCTTGAGCAGCAGCCCAATGTAACGCCGTCGTCCCCCCGGTATCTTGACGATTAATATCAAAAGTTTGAGGCAGTAATGGTGGTAGTAATGTATAAGAAGCAAGCCACCTTCTAACCCTTTGGAGCAACGACTGTGCTTGAGGCTGTGGTTGTCCTTGAGTAGCTATGTTTTGTATAATAACTTCTTCAGGTAGGGTAGCAAGTAATGTACGTACGGCTGTTGCATCTCCTCGAGCAGCGGCGTAGGCAAGCACGTTACCTTCAAATACTCCCTCTAGATTTCCCCTTGCGCGTTGTACTATGTTCGTAATCGAAGGATAGTCCTGAGCAAGTCCTTGAAGCTCTTCTTCAGTTGGTATTGTTGCTCCATGCTCTATAAGCAGTCTAGTTGGAGCATCTGGCTGGTTAGTTATAAGTGCCCCTAAGAGAGCAGCACCTTTCTTGCCAGCATTAACATTGGCACCAGCATTCATAAGCAATCTAACTATATCTGTACGTCCAGTTTGAGCTGCTTCCACAAGAGCAGTCCGACCACGGTCACTAGCATAATTAACATCAGCACCAGCTTTTATAAGTAATCTAACTATCTCTGGATGCCCATGGAAAGCTGCATACATAAGAACAGTCTCGCCGTCATTATTGGTATGGTTAACATCAGCTCTACGTTCTAAAAGCAATCTAACTATATCTGTAATTCCATCTACAGCTGCATACATAAGGGCAGTCCAACCATGATTATCGGCATAATTAATATCAGCCCCGGCACCGAGTGCACTGACTACCGCCCCACGATTATCTTCTATGGCAGCTGTCAGTAATGCTTGATTGGCAGCAGGATTCACTTGTTTAAGTGCTGCAGGTATAGGTGCTGCTATTATTGGTGCTAGTGGTTGTAAAGCGATCGCTTGTGGCGCCGCAGCTGCAGCCAGTGGTAGTACCACCGGTTCCAGTTGAGCTTGAGGCACTGCAATAGGTGCAGGAATAGCTATTGGTGTTTCTACTGGTGCTTGTTCCTGGTGCTGCTCTTCCTGTTCGGCTATCGGTAATGTAAGTTCCGGTTGTGGCTGCTCTAGGGGTGGTAGTTCTTGCTGCTCTTGAAGAGGAGCCGGAGCATATATTTGTGTCTGTTGAGGTGCTTGCTCTTCTTCTCCCTCTGCTCCGCTGAGAATTAAGCTGCATGTAGCAAAGAATACGAGTGAACTGAGTAGTGCTATTGATAGTTTCTTCATGTTAATCTCCAAATAAACTTAGATATACTATAATTATATAATAGAAATTAATGACAAGAGATGTCAATAGTTTGATGATTTCAAAGGGCAACCACACCAATCAATATGGTCATGAGGGTCTATCAATATTAAGCTCCGTGTCATTGATATAGTAAGATCCTGGCGCAATTCTTAACGGTGAGTAGACCCGTTGGGTATCACGCGCATCTCGCTCGATAAGAGCCTGACGGCTTTCTTAAAACTTACCTCTGCAACGAGAGCTGTACGTCAAGCAAGGGTGCTCATAGAGCTACCTGCTGCCCCCAGTCGGGGAATATTCTGCTCCATAATCAGTTTTATTATTTCTTCTGGAGCAGTACCGGCTAATGTTATTTCTGTGGTACAACGCGCAAGATAGTTCGTGATGGCACCCATGACCTCTTGATAGTGCTGTGCCCAGCAGCATCATGTGCAGCAATTGCCTCATCTCTATTTCTTTGAGCAAGCTCACTCTTACGTATTTTCTAGCTTAATTGCTTATAGCTTTAGGCGAAAAAAGCCTATAGTAGTCTAAAATGACGCTTTGCCCATCCTTAAACTTAAGACACTGATCCCGATGAAGGTATTTGGCCAGGGGCCTGCGCAAACTGGGCAATTATGTGAGCTATCTCAGCGGGAAGGGTAGCACCCGTGGGTGTAGGTTGCCATGCAAACTCTCCTGCTCGACCTGCTTGTGACACTCTACCAAACACAGCACGACCAGCTTCTCCTGCTAATAAGCCAACAACGGTACGTTGATGGTATTGTTGGGCAAGAGCCAGAGGAGTCTGACCCTGTCGGTTAACAATAGTAGCGTTAGCACCACGTGCAAGTAAGAGTCTAACGGTACTTACATTACCGTTGCGAGCCGCTAAATGTAACGGTGTATTACCCTCCGCATTTTGCAGGTTAATATTTGCACCGAAATCAAGTAATAATTTTACGATATCGTTATGTCCTTGAGCAGCGGCCCAATGTAACGCTGTCATACCATGTGAATCTTGATGGTTAATGTTAAGTGGTTGAGGAGGTATCGCTGGTGGCAGTATGGCATAAGAAGCAAGCGGCTTACGTAACTGAGCAGTCAACGATTTTGCCTGAGGTGATTGTGGTTGAGCTTGGCTTGGAGTGGAAAGTAACTCTGCCACGTGCTTAGTATCGCCCCGGGCCGCTGCATAAGCAAGCTCGTTACCCTCAAATACTTCACTTAGAAATTGCCTTGCCGGTTGCTCTAGGTTCGGTATCCTAGGATTTAGCTGGTTAGGTCTCTGAAGCTCTTCTTCAGTTGGTATTCTTGCTCCATGCTCTATAAGCAATCGAGCAGTTGCCAGTAGCCTAGGTCTCCATGAACGAACAGTAATCGTCGACTGGTGAATAACACAACTAAGAATAGTAAACCCCTCACTATTAGCTACAGGATTAACGTCAGCACCATGCCCTATAAGCACTCTAACTATATCTGTGCGGCCACTACAAGCTGCCATCATAAGAACAGTATAGCCATAATCATTAACGTGATTAACATCAGCACCATGTTCTATAAGCAATCTAACTATATCTGGATATCTCTTTGTAGCTGTCCACGAAAGAACAGTATAGCCATGTGCATCTGCATGATTAACATCAGCACCATGTTCTATAAGCAATCTAGCTATATCTGTATATCCCTTTGAAGCTGCCCACCAAAGAGCAGTCCAACCAATATCATCAACATGATTAACATCGGCTCCATCATTGAGTGCAGCTTGAACTCCTGCAAGATCGCCATTGCGAGCTGTTTCCGTTAATGCTTGATTGGCAGCAGGATTCACTTGTTTAAGTGCTGCGGGTATGGGTGCTGCTATTGGTGCTAGTGGTCCTAAAGCAATTGCCGGTGGCGCCGCAGCTGCAGCCTGAATGGTCAGATAGCTACTGATTCTGCTCCCTCTGCTCCGCTAAGAATTAAGCTGCGTGTAGCAAAGAATACGAGTGAACTGAGTAGTGCTATTGATAGTTTCTTCATGTTAATCTCCAAATAAACTTAGATATACTATAATTATATAATAGAAATTAATGACAAGAGATGTCCATAGTTTGATGATTTCAAAGGGCAACCACACCAATCAATACGGTCATGAGGGTCTATCATGAATAAGCATTATAACGATTGAGGTTGTTTAATATAGCTTAAAATAAGCTGTGCTGTTTCTTCGATATTAAGTTTCGAGTCATCGATATAGTAAGAGCCTGGCGGAATTCTTAACGGTGAGTAGACCCGTTGGGTGTCACGCGAATCTCGCTCGATAAGAGCCTGACGGCTTTCCTGTAGGGTGAAAAATTTACCTCTTAGCTCTTGGTCATGTTGCCATCGTCGCGCGCGGACATCAAGGTCTGCGGTCAAAAAAAATTTATAATCAGCATGGGGGAATACTACAGTTCCACAGTCACGACCCTCTGCGATAAAACTTTTTCTGTCCGCCCACGCATGCTGAAAGTCATGCATGATTGCTCGTGCGGTCAGGTTTGAGCTGACTAATGAAGCCCAGCGATCAACATCGGCACTTTTGAGAAGTGGTGTTAAGGGCTCTTGCTTATACAAAACCTGTACGCCTTCAGAGTACCCATATCTATAGTCTAAAACGTGAGGGTCAAGAATTGCTCGTATATCTTTAACATCTGGCTCTTTAATGGTTGCATCGGTATAGCCATAATCATGGACAAGTATATATGCTAATGCACGATATAAAAATCCTGAATTAAGATATGAAATAGATAAGCGGTGAGCCAATAGTGCTGCCAGTGTTGATTTGCCGCTTGCGGTCGGACCGTCGATAGTTAGTATCATAGCTTGTATCTGCTTATTGTGTTAAACCAGCAATATCTATGCCTTGTAGTTCAATGGTTGTTCGACCATTCCATTGGTTTTCCATAACGTATACCGCTATATCAAACGAATGCATGCCTTGGGCTACAAGCTGTTTATAGAGCTCTGGCCTATTAAAAAAAATAACGGGCTTAATAATGCCATCAGCAAATATTGAACACTTTACATGAGCATCTTTAAGTATACTCGGTTTTTCACAGAGCGTCACATTCTTTATATAAAATAAGGGTTGCGGGTTGCTATTGCCAAATGGCTCTAGATATGCCATATCTGCCATAAGCTTCTTTTGTGCCTCAGGAAGCGACAATTCAGCGTCCAGAGATAGCTTAGGCTGAAAATCGAGAGCAGTTAACTTACTCGTCACTTGGTGTTCGATATTTTTTTTAAATTCCGGCAATAACTCGTAGGTAAGCGATAGTCCTGCAGCACTTGCGTGACCACCAAAGGTCTTCAATAAATCACGTGCATTATGAAGGGCATCAAACATATTAAACTCAGGTATCGAACGACATGATCCCTTTACTATCCCTTCTTTTGTCACATGTAAGACAATAGCAGGTCGGTTATACTGAGAAACAAGTCGTGAAGCAACTAATCCAATAACACCTGGTGGCCATTTGTCGCTTACTGCAACAATTACTCGTTCATGCTCGAGATTAATTTTCTTATCTTGAATATCGAGTTCAATGTCGGCAAGAATGGAACGCTCTATCTCCTTGCGTGCTTCATTGAGTTCTTTAAGTATGCTCCCAATGCGTTCAGTCTCTTTCTTATCTGCTCCAATCAAAAATGCTACGCCTTCACGAGCATCTTCTAATCGGCCAAGAGCATTAATTTGTGGCGCAAGAAAAAAGCCCACGTCTGAAGCGGACAAAAAGGGCTTACTTACTCGAGCATTCTGTTTGAGTATCTTGAGCGAAAAACTTTCTACTTCATTAATATGCCTCAGCCCATAGCGTACCCAAAATCTATTTTCACCAGTCAGGGGCACAACGTCGGCTATTGTGCCAAGCATGAGCAGCTCATACACTTTGTCTGGCAATTTTTTGCCCAATTTTTCATATAATAATGAAAGGATTTTAAACGATACACCGACGCCGGCAAACTTTTTATAAGGATAGGGACAACTTTCTTGATGGGGATCGATGATGGCAAAGGCGTCCGGTAGATTATCATGAGGTCTATGATGATCGGTTATAATAAGATCAACGCCTAATTGCTTTGCTAAAAGTGCCGGCTCAAAAGCAGTTATACCATTATCAACAGTTATAATAACTTTATAGTTATTCTGAGCTGCACGCTTAATAGTTTTAGTTGATAACCCATAGCCATCAATAACACGATTTGGCAAAAAGAAGTTTATCCGAGCTCCTAGAGGTAACAAGCACAGCATCATAAGAGCTGATGACGTTATACCATCGACATCATAATCTCCGGCAATAAGAATTTTTTCTTTATTCTTAATTGCATACATAATGCGATCAACTGCTTTCTCGGCATTTTTTAATAAGCTGGGGTGTGCTACATCTTTTTCAGGCGAACTGAGCAAGAAGCTTTCGATTTCTTCTGGTGATTTGAGCCCTCGTGTGAGCAATGTTTGAGCAATGGGGAAAGAAAGATTATATGCTGCAGCAACTGAACTTATAGCCTGATGATCATGATCAGGAAGCTTCCAGAGATACTTGCATCCTTGTACATGGGTCATGTAACAACTCAAGGTAGAGCAGGAGTATAAAAGTTATAATAAGCAATAGAGATAACGATACCCCATTTTTGCAAAAAGTAAAAGCGGTCATGCTTATTAATAAGGAGGCTAAAATTCATAGAAGATAGTTAACCAGAGACGTACCATCTGCACGGGAACAGGATTTTTTATAGTTCCGAAGGGGGTAATGTTACCGAAAGCTGCTCGTAAGTATTCAATTTTACCACCGATTAAAAAAGGACCTCGTTTAACAAGAGCACGTGGTGAGATCTTTATGGCATAATCAAGGCGAGGATCGAAAGCAAATATAATTGGCTGATGTGTAGTAGGATCTATAAAGAGGCGATGTTGAGCACCAATATTTTTTGTTCCTCCTGCAAAAAATGCTACAATGAGGTCTTGGTTGCCAAAAGTATAAAAAGTATCAAGCCAGGCGCTGAGTGCCTGAGTATTAGTATATGTTTGTTTGCCGGTTATAGGGTTTACGCTAGCAACACCGTAGCCACTTATTAAGTGTAAATCTGCTCCATTCTGAGAGTAGATAAATTGGAGCCATAAGTTAAATGGCTCATTAGTATAGCGATAGAATAGAGATGTTGACCAACTATCTATTGACTCGTTAACTTTTAGGAGATTCTTCGGCGGGGTGGCTGTTGATCCAGGAATAACCGAAAAAAGGCGTGGCACCAAACGCTTGAAATCTATCATAAGTGCTAGCAGGCTTTCGCCACCTAACTTGTCATAGAAATAACCTCGTAATTGTCCATGCAGGTTTGGCACAACCGCGTTTCTTATATACTCAGTACTTTGACCAAATGGGCCGAAGCTTCTGAAAACGGTTGATTGGCTGAGTGCTGCAGCAAGGATTTCGAAATTTCCCCACCGCTTGAGGACACGTAGTTGTGGTTGACGTGCTTTTGAACCGATGGGAAAGGGTATATCGTCATGGAAAAATTCCGTATAGGGATAGTTCGTAAAAATGAAGAAGGGTGTCCAAAATTGACCAAAAAGAGCGACAATTTTCTTTTCCTTGTTCAAGAGCTCAACATAGGCATGTCGGAGACGAACCAGACCATTAAAGCCGGTAAATGGGCTGGGTAATACTGTTGTGCCACCAATAACAATACTGCCAGGGCCCGTAGGATTGATAGGCTGTGTTGTTCCCCTAAAATCACCCTCTACACGAGCTTGGCAGCTAATGCCTGGCCAGGGGTCAAGACCTGTAGCAAGTAGGCCTAAGCGGGTTGCAATAGCAGTAATGGTTAACCTAGGGTGAGCAGCAATATCACGACAGAACCTATCAGGTATTTTTTCAATCGGAAATAAAAGTTCCTCTTGCTCTTGTTCTCCTACTTCCTGGCGAGAATCAAAAAAAGCATCAAGTTGGATATAACCATAGGGTGTAAGCTTAACGGGTAATGGACTTATTACACGCTCCCATATGCCCTTTTCTGCAGTAGAGGAAAGGGCGATATTAGGTGTAAGGTTACTTGTTGATGAACTATCTGCACGCTCCCATATGCCTTTTTCTGCATTAGGAGAAATGAAGGCATTACAAGTCTGCACAGTTGTTATCAGTAGACATACCATAAAATAGCATAACGGAGATTGCTTCGTCACTATTGTTCTACGTTGTTAATATGCTCATAAGCTTGTTGATGTTGGACGAGCTTAAAGAGTATTAATACTTGGATATCATAAGTTGCACTGCGAGCAGAATATCTTAGCTACAAAAGAGAGTCAAGCAGGATTTGTCACAAATCCCTCTACCTACAAGCTGATCTGAGTAAGCTCCCTATGGTCATGAGGGTTGCTTGTTTCTTGCTTAAGAGTTCCCTCAATCTCGAGCTTTTTGTCAAGTCGACTTCTGAGTAAATTAACTACTTCAACTGTTCCTTCTTTACGTAGTGCTTGCTGTTGTTCTTCACCCAATGCTATTATCCTAGTCCAGAATTCATTTTCTAACTCAGATTGCGACATCCCCATTGGATTTTCCAAGTTAACTCTACGCACTACGGTCCATTTAACGTTCTCATTAACGATATTCGTGATACGTCCAGCTAAGGACTTGTTTTCATCCCAACCGTCATCATCTTCATCATTATAATCTTCGTCATCGGATGAATGGTCATCGTCGTGATCATTTGTCAGAGATTCTAAAAATTGATCAAAGTCTCCTCGTTTTTTAGGGTCAAGTTCTTGTCTATAGACATCTTCAATAAAGTCATCGATTTCTTTTTTCAAATTAAAATACTTGTTAGTGATAGTTTGAATTGATGAATGAAGTAAGCAGATACCTATCATAAGTATGAGAGATTTTTTCACAATTAGTCTCCTTAACTTTTTTATTACTACATGTTACTTATAGGCTTTTGCTTCATTTCTACAATCAGGCTAATGTCTTTAGCCCTGTTATTTGGTTAATATTCTTGTTTCTTTTACGAAGCGATAGGCTCTTTTTTAAGCTGAAGTAGCTTGCATTCAAGTGCTTTAATTACCTGATTAGTTGCTTTTCGCATAAGCACCTGCCTTCTTTTTTCACGTATCAAAAATGCATCCAGTACTTCACGTGTGCTTGCTGTAGTTCCCTTTACGCGAACATCTTGAGCTACAATCAGTTCGAGATTGTCTAAAATGATATCTAATGTACGATCTACCAATGGATTTGACTCTTCCCAAGATGGAGGAGTTTGCTTGAAGTAGTTATTACTACCCAGGTGATTCTTCTTTAAAAATTCTAAAGCTTCGTTAAATATTTCTAGATTTTGAGCATCGTGTTCTCGGTTGTAGTCGTGCTCTACGAAATCATCTATCGCTTTTTCCAGATTAAAACACTCGCGAGTAATAGCATGTAAGGTCAAAGGAAACAGGCAAATACCTGCCATACGTAGCAATAATGTTTTCACGGATATTCTCCCTAAAAAGTATCGTTAATGAGTTTTATCGCAAGCCATGATATTATAGGCTACTTTTGCACCTTTATCAACACACCGTCTAATGTTAAAGTCAATTAAGCAATACAGTTCTTAATATAGGTGTGGACTTTGCTCACCTCGAGGTTAAAGGGAAATCTTAATTCGCTGTAAACATTAAGGTTTCTTCAAATTCAACAGCTTTGGGGTTCTCTGGCACTTGCAGTGTCCTGATTTTTCCTATTTCACCACGCAACCATACTAGCTTGTTATGCACATTAGGTGTTGCATTATAAGAGGCAAGCGGCTCTTCAAAATTTTCGCTTAAAAAACCAAGTAATGAAAATTTATCCGCATGTATGCAAAAATCGAGCTCCGTATACTCTGGATGATGAGCAATTTCATTAATAATCAAGGGTGAAAGTATCATAGCAGGAAATGGGTGCATATACTCCAAGTTGCGAGTTTCACCACCAAATTTCCATACATTGGCATGATTAAATGCTTTATTATCATGATTAAAAATTAAACGAAGATCACAACGCACAAGTGAAGGGCGATCACTTGTTAATTCATCTAAAGAAAAACCCTGACTTTCTTTAAATGCGTCATTCATTTTTTTGTAACTCTCACCGCTGGTTGAAACAACATCTATTGAAGGTATTCAGTCGCCATCAGAATAGCAAGATATAATTGTTTTGAATAAGGGTGATGCCACACAACTAGCAGTTCCTTTGATAGGTTCCTTTTCGTTGATGGGTTTCTTTTTCTTATTGGTTGCATAAAATGGTGTGCCAAACATTACGAGAGAAGTAATTCTAAGCCGCCTTTTATAGAGTTTCTCTGCTTCAGGTAGCCAGAGCGCTACGTTTCCTCCGTGACTGTACGTAACAAGTATAATGTCAACCTGACTGAAGCGTTGTCTGTAGCTATCGCGCATATCGCAGAGCTTTGCGTAGAGCTCTAATCCTGCTTTGGTACGCTCATCGTGATCCCATTTGCCACTCCAGCCGAATCCTACATAAGCTGTATATAATTTTGGTGAATTAATTACCTTAGCTACAGTACTATATGCTGCAGCGAGGTAAAGATACCCAAGCTTAGGGTCTACATCGGGGATATCGTAGAACTCGCAAGATTCTAATAGGCCTCTATAAATCCATTCTAGGCCCTCTTGGAGGAGTATTTGATCATTGCGCAACGATTGATCTTTGTGTGATCCCAATGTGAAGGGTACATAAATTGTACCGTGAATAAAGACTGTCACTACTATTTTTGAGTCAGGTTTTGGTTCTGCAAAACATGTTCGAAATGAAACTACAAAAAGAGAAAGTATAACGGTGAGTAATTTTATAATAGCGTAAAAGTGCATCATGAGCTTCTCCTTTTTATCCCAAGTAATTTTCAACGAGGTTGATATCGAGAAAGATTAACATGATTGTGCTCTATCTTGTCAAGTCAAAAAGTAAAGCAACTTGAGTGTAACTATTCTTTTTTTCTAAGTGTTGGGAATAAGATCACGTCTCTAATTGATGTTGTATTGGTAAGCAGCATGACGAGGCGATCGATACCAATGCCAACGCCTACCGTTGGTGGTAAGCCATACTCAAGCGCGGTGATATATTCTGCATCGTAACGGTGCGCTTCTATATCTCCTGCTGCATGAGAGCGCGCTTGTTCTTTAAAGCGTTCTGCTTGATCAAATGGGTCATTGAGCTCGTTAAAGCCATTGCTAATTTCCATCCCAGCAATAAAAAGCTCAAAACGTGCAGCAGTATTACGCTCATTAGGGTCGCGCTTTGCAAGCGGTGAGATTTCGATGGGGAAATCGATAATAAAGGTCGGTTGTATAAGATGAGATTCAGCAAGCTCTTCAAAGAGCGTAAAGATCTTTTGGCCTTGAGAGACTTGTGCATGAGGAAGCTTAATGTGGTGGCTTGTAAGTGTTGTATCTATAACAGAGGGAAACAGATCATGTTCGGAAAGCCCAGCGTAACGAACTAATGCTGTTTCGGCATTCATGCGCGCAAATGATGGTTCAAAGTCTAGAGTGTGTTGCCCAAAGGGAACTTTAAGATTACCACAGATTTTGAGTACAAGACTGCGAATCAAATTTTCTACAAAATTCATAACAAAGTGATAATCTTCATGTGCCATATAAAATTCAAGCATAGTGAATTCTGGATTATGGCGTGTAGATATGCCCTCATTGCGAAAATTACGGTTAATTTCATAAACGCGTTCAAGCCCTCCAATAACCAAACGCTTTAAATAAAGTTCCGGAGCGATACGTAAATAAAGATCCATATCGAGTGCATTATGATGCGTAACAAAGGGACGTGCCGCAGCCCCACCAGGGATAGGATGGAGCATCGGTGTTTCTACTTCAAGAAAATCATGAGCATCAAGATATGAGCGAATAGAGCGAAGAATATGCGTACGCTTTATAAAACGCTCATGGGTTTCTTCATTGGTTATAAGATCAAGATAGCGTTGACGATAGCGTGTTTCAACATCCGTCAGGCCGTGAAACTTTTCAGGAAGTGCGTGCAAGCACTTGCTCAAAAGTTTGATATTATGAGTCTCTAAGGTAATCTCTCCTGCCTTAGTTCTAAATGATGTACCTGAACACCAGATATAATCACCACTATCAATAAAATCTTCAAAAAATTTAAATTTTTCTTCGCCGATTATATCTTTTTTAAGGTAGATTTGTAACTTTCCTGAACGATCCTGAATATGAGCAAAAATTACTTTACCATGAATACGAATGGTCATAACTCTACCGGCAACAGCATAGCTTTTGCTTTGTTCTTGCTCTTGATATTCAGCAATAACCTGATGGCAGGTAGCGGTAATGGGTTGCATATTAGGCCATGGATTAATACCCTGGGCTTCAAGAGCACGAACTTTTTCAAGACGGATTTCGTCTTCGTTTAAGCCTGCTGGAGATTCCGGTGCGAATGGTGGTAATTCGGGCGATATCTTTTTTGTCATAACACTAACGCTTGTGTGGTTAAAAACCAGTATGAGAGCGATAGGGCGGCAAGAACCAGCCCTATCTAATCTTTATGAGTATAGCATAATTACAAAATACAGTCACCAGATCTCTTATGGGCAAAAATTATTTAGGACCAGCTTGTGCGCAGCCAAACGTGCCTTCAAAAGCAACTTCTGATACGGGCTTTCGGTCGGAGGGAAGTTCTCTCTTACGCAAGTCCTCTGGCAGCGTTTCAGGCTTACCCGGTCTGCCAACTGCGACCATTGCTTCAACTTTATAGGTGGCAGGTATCTTAAGATCTTGAGCCGCTTTATCGTAATCGAAGCCTGCCATACCATGAACAACAAGACCCATATCGGCACCCTGAAGCGCTAGGTTTTCCCATGCTGCTCCTGTATCAAGAGAATGCGTATTAGATTCTTTATCGGACACGATAACGATAAGCGCGCCAGCCTGTGCTACCCATTGCTGGTTTGCTGGAACAAGCAAATCAAAGAGGTGTTTCCATGCGGCTGTTCCCTTAAGAGCATAGATAAAGCGCCATGGCTGAGCATTAAAGGAAGACGGTGCCCATCGTGCTGCTTCAAAAAGAGTCATAAGTTCTTCGCGCGTTACAGCTTCACCGGACATAGCGCGACGTGACCATCGCTGAGTGAAAAGTTTATTAATTGGGTATGCTGCTTTACGTTGAGGTTCGCCGCTTATCATATATGGTCCTATTAAAAGTAAAAACGCACAGAGCTTTCCAGTATTTTTTATCACGAGACTTTAACCCTCCAATAGTTATTATACACACGGTCATGTATGAAATATTATACTATGGGCCCAGTGTATCCTTTTTGCATGTTCATGCAAGATCACCCGCTGGGCTACGTTCAGAGCACGAAATCTAGGGCAAGCAAAAAGCAACAAGAACATGATTATGCAATAATTCTTTATTTGTATTATAATTTTTAATATTATTCTAAGTATAATGTAATTTATAGCACAATAAGCAATAATTAGATAAGTATGAAAAAGTATTTAGTGGCATTTCTAAATAATTCTTAGGAATGAGTTGTGGTTAATTTTCTGAGTTTAAAAGGGTCAAGAGTATTCCTGACCCTTTTGATTCATTATAAAGAAGTTTAGGTAAAGTTACTGAGCTCGGTCCGATCGGTCTGATGCTCGTTGGCGAGCTACCAAGCCAAGTTTTTTGAAGGCATTTTGATAGTTTGCTTCAATTTGAGGCCAGTTAACAACATACCACCAATCGTTAATATAATCAGCTTTTTTATTAAGATGCTTTAAGTAATACGCATGCTCCCATACATCAAGGCCCAGGATAGGCTCGAGTCCATCGACAATCGGTGCATACTCGTGGGGCGTGAGGGAAATAGGCGTATCTTGATTAGGCGTTGAGATAATTAAAAGATCTCCCTTTCTGTCCATAACAAGCCACGCCCAGCCAGAACCGAAGCGCTTACGAGCGGCAGTACTAAACTGCTCTTTAAAATTCTCAAAGCTACCAAAATGTTTAGTAATAGCTTGAGCAAGATCCCCTTGGGGTTGCTTGAGTTTACCATCTTTATTGGGAGCCATCATGCTCCAAAAGATTGAGTGGTTAAAATAACCACCACCCTGATTGCGAACATCTGTTCTGATATCGCTTGGAACATCATCTAAATTTTCTAAAAGCTCTCGTATTGTTTTTTTTCTGAGTTCAGGATGTTTTTCAATGGCTTTATTCAGCTCATTAGCATAGCCCTGATAATGACCTTCATAATGTGTTTTCATAGTGAGAGCATCGATATAGGGTTCAAGGGCATTATAAGCATAGGGTAAAGGCAAGAGTACAAAGGGAAAAACAAGGGCAATCATAATGATTCCTTTCGAAAAAAGAATGGGGGTTAATTGGTATATTCACAGTTATCCTTGTGTAGGGGTAACAAGATATAATTCATCGCCCGGAGCAATAAGCTGAAGCTCCTCGCGAGCAATTTTTTCTCGAAAATAGGGGTAGGTTTTAAAATCAGCAATCTCACGTGTAAGAGTATTGATTTCAGAGGAAAGCTGATGAATACGTGCATCAAGCGTCACGTTTTCTTGCTTAAGTTGCCTAAGAGCAGGCAATCCCTTTGACCCAAAGGCATACCAAGTGCCTACGCTTACAATTTCAAGCATAAGTACTATCTTTATAAGAGTTCTTTTATTTTTTTTTAGCATGAGATAGTTTCCCTATTAACATCACGATGCTTTACAAAAAATTGAACGTAATCTATAGGAAGCCTTGCCAGATGTTCAACAAGAGCTACTGACCGATGGCGTCCTCCTGTACATCCTAGAGCAATTGTCATACATGACCTACCCTCTCGGTATGATCTCGCTATGCTAAATATAAAAAAATCATGGAGCTTTTGGCAATATTCTTGTACCTCTGGTTGAGCAAAAAGATACTCAAAAACTAAAGGATGGGTACCAGGATGTGCTCTAAGGTCCGGCATAAAATAGGGATTGGGTAATGAGCGTACATCATAGATAAAATTGCTTTCAGAAGGGGTGCCATACTTAAAGCCAAATGACATAAGTGTTACCAGTATACGTGGCTTACTTATTGATAATAAAATAGTACGAATCAACAAGCGCAGCTCATGGATAGTGAGTTGGTCGGTGTCGATAATACTGTGAGCATGTTTCTTAAGTGGCTCAAGCAGCTGCTTTTCTTGCTCAATGGCGTCAAGAATATCACATGAATTCCCCAAGGGATGCTTGCGACGTGTCTCTTGAAAACGCTTAAGTAACGTAGTTGTTTGTGCTGTAAGAAACACTATTTTTAACGGTGGTGTATTAGCAAATTGCCCTGTCAGATAGGCTATAAGGTGATTCATATCGGTACCACTACGGGCATCAATGCCAAGTGCTATCTTTTGTTCATTCAAGGGCGGTTGTGTAATACGTGTAAAAAAAGATGAAAGTAGTTCAATGGGTAAATTATCAACACAAAGAAAACCAGCATCTTCGAGTGCACGCAGCACCGTGCTTTTACCAGCGCCAGAAAAACCGGTTATGATGAAAATTGGTTGCTCACGGTCTTTATCTGTGTGATCTACTTGATAGCTCATGTGATATCCTTTATGCTACGATGCATACGGCCATAGTATATCACTATATCACGAGGCAGCATGTGTGTTAAGAAATTATTCGACCGTTACTGTTTTGGCAAGATTGCGCGGCCTATCAATGGGGTGCTTAAGTACTTTGGCGATAGCATATGCCATATACTGCATGAGTCCGGTCATAGCAAGTGGAGCAAGTAATGGCGCAACACGGGGAATAATAAATGCTGTATCAGCAAGATCAATAAGTTCGTCTTGTCCCTCAAAGGCAAAGACGACTAAGTGACCTAAACGAGCTTTAACTTCTTGAGCATTTGACACAAGTTTTGGGTAAATGTGAGCATGAAGTGACGAAAATAGGAATATAGGCGTTTGTACGTCTATCAGTGCTAATGGTCCATGTTTAAGTTCACCTGCTGGATAACAGTCAACAAAAACATATGCTATTTCTTTGAGTTTGAGGGCTGCTTCCAAAGCGCAAGGGTAACTGAGATGCCTACCCAAAAAGATAAATTTATTAAACTGGGCGTAATATGGGGCAAGTTGACTATCTATAAGAGATTTGTATTTTTCAAGTGATTCCTCAAGAATATCTCCGGCATGACAGAGCTGTTCTTCTGCTTGAAACAGATCAATTGATGTAGCATGCGATGTACTGTGTGATATACTATGCTTGGTATGTAGAGCATAATAGTTTGCTAACCAAAATAATGCTGCAATTTGAGCTGAAAATGCTTTCGTTGACGCTACCGCTATCTCATGACCTGCTTGTGTTAAAAATGTGTGAGAGGCTTCTCGAACAAGCATGCTTGATTCGATGTTGGTAATTCCAAGGCTTACAAGACCACGGGAGTTGAGCAACCTAACACTTTCGAGTGTATCAGCGGTTTCTCCTGATTGCGAGATGGCTATATAGAGTGTATTTTTTTCAGGAAATAACGTCATATAGCGAAATTCAGAGCCTAGGGCAACACTTGCTGGAATACAGGAGAGCTCTTCAAAGAAAAACTGTGCGATGCGTGCTGCATGCCATGAGGTCCCGCAGCCTATAAGCGTAATATGAGATAGCGAGGCACAACTGTCAGGTGTAAAACCTAAGCGTTCAGCTAAAGAAGAACGGAGCGATCGTACATAATCAACGGTTCTGTAAATCACTTTTTTTTGCTCATAGATCTCTTTGAGCATGAAGTGCTCGTACCCCTGCTTTTCTTCAGGTATCCAGTCTGAAGGAAGAAACTGAATAACAGGTTTAAGGAGCTTGCCTGAAAAAGCATAGAGCTCAATACTAGTTTTTTTAATAAAAGCAAAGCTTTCATCAGGCATATAGAGTACGTTAGATACTTTCCCTCTAAATGCACGGGTATCAGATGCAATAAACATTTCATTATCACCTAGACCGATGCATACAGGAGGGGAGCCCTTACGAGCGACTATAAGCCGGTCAGGATAGCGTTCAAGTAAGCAGATAAAGGCGTAGGCACCCTCAAGCTTGCTTACCAGTTCAATAACAGCTTGAGTACACGATTGATGAATAAGCAGGAGCGATTCTAAAAGATGCGCTATAGTTTCAGTATCAGTTTGCGAAGAAAATATGTGTCCCTGCCGCTTGAGTTGAAGCTTAAGCTCGTGATAATTCTCAATAATACCATTGTGAACAACCGCTAATGTGTTAGTACAGTCAATTTGAGGATGTGAGTTGCTTTCAGAGATGCTGCCGTGAGTCGACCAGCGAGTGTGCCCAATGCCGAGAAAGCCATCGACAGGTGTTTGTTCGCATCTTTCTATAAGATGCCGAAGGCTTTTGTCAGACTTGCTATACACTAAGTGGTTGTCATTGGGCGTAAGGCAGGCAAAGCCAGCGGAATCGTAGCCTCGATATTCTAATCGCAAAAGCCCTTCAAATATGAGTGAGCGGCTATAGTTTTCTCCAATATAGCCTACAACACTGCACATACTGCTCCCGACGGATAGTAAGATAACTTAACGCTTTACGAACTGGAATTTACGGCGAGCCGCTTTTTGTCCATACTTCTTGCGCTCTTTTACCCGTTGATCAACCGTAAGGAATCCTTGCTTACGCAATGTTTGTCGTAATGTGTCATTGGTTGCTAATAGAGCTCGTGCAATACCTAAGCGTAAGGCATCTGCTTGTGCAGAAAGACCACCACCATGTATATTTGCTTCTACGGTATAGTTCTGCCCAACAGGGGTGATCTTTAATGAGCCAAGAGCTGCAAGGCGTGTAACTTCAGTGTCAAAGTAATGAGCAAGTGGCTTGCCATTTACAAGAACATCACCTTTACCACGACGTAACCACACGCGGGCAACGGCTGATTTACGTCTGCCGACACCATGGGCAATAGGTGCTTGAGTAGTTTTGCTCGGGGAACGTTTGCTCGTTTTTGATATTTGTCCTGAATCCATATAATCCATAGTAAAGTTAAAATATTATACTGCTCTATATAAAAAATCTATCACGTGAGCTCCATTCTGTCAAACGTGCTCAACATGGCACAGCTTTCACAATCTTCGTAGTTTTCTTGTTCTCCGTAGCTTTCATGATCTTCGTAGCTTTAGCAAAAGACATAGCGAAGGAGATAGCGAAGTATGGCCTGCCATACGAAGCCTTGGCGAAGTATGGAGCCGATGAGCGGATTTGAACCGCTGACCTATTGATTACGAATCAATCGCTCTACCAGCTGAGCTACATCGGCGCATTTACACCATGTAAGTATACCACATTTGACATGTTGTACAATTTAAACACGCTCTTCTCGTGCCTCCTGGCATACCAAGCATCGTGTGGCGTTGGGAAATAGTGATAAACGCTTCTCAGATATTGGCTGATCGCAATCGGTACATGTACCATAGGCTCCTTGGTCAATCAATTCGAGAGCTTTGACGATACGGGCATATTCATCAAGCTCGTTGAGCTGAAGCGAAATATTAAGTTCTTCTAGTACTGACACAAATGCCTGGTCACTTGGATCGGGCACCACCTGATCTTCATGGAAACGTTCACGAGATAGTCGAGCCAAGTCTTCTTCCAGTTGTTGCTTGCGTGCGAGTAGTTTCTTTTTTACCTGTTCTATATTATTCACGGTGTCTCTCCTTTTTAAAAAATTCTTTTACTAGTAATGCTGCTTCAGCTGCTTTTACGCCCGATGTAATGTTTTTGATGTTTTTAGTGTATAAGGTAAGAATACCTTCTTTGTCAAGGTGATAGCCAAAAAGAGGTGATGCTGCCCCATAGACAACCCGTTCAATCCTACTAAGTGCACAAAGACTTATGCACATCATGCATGGCTCGATCGTTACATACAAGGTACTTCGTCCAAGGCGCCAATCACACTGTTTTTCACAGGCATTTTGTATTGCTTGAACTTCAGCATGATAGCTTTGACAATGATATGTTTCTACTAAATTATAACCTTCTCCAAGTATATGTCCCTCATGGCTGACAACAAGAGCTCCTATAGGTACTTCACCAAAGGTTCCTGCTGTGCGAGCAAGGTTGAGAGCACGGTCCATAAACTGGTTATCACGAGAGTTTGCTGGTATCATAAATGCTTATATAGTGTGCTTGCCTGTCATAAAATAGTTGATTCAATAGCCCGTTCTTTGTTTTTTATAATGACATAATTCTCCAATTTGTCAATCTGGTGGTATGCGAAGAAAGAAAATTATGCCACGCTTAGGGAGTCAATGCAAGAAAAACTTGAAGAGATCTTAAGGCTTGCCGAGTCTTGCTAAAATACCTTCTGGAAGACGTTCTTATAGTGGTTGCTGTTTGGCAAAAATCTTGTTTTAGTGTATACTAAAATAAAAACAAATTATTCAATATTTGCTCGTGGTATACGAGGTTTTCGCATAAGTATTGGTTCTGGAGGTTATTAATGTCTGACAATAATAGTTCTAACAAAGAGTATACAGCTCAGTCTATCCGTATTATGGAAGGGCTAGAGGCTGTTCGTAAGCGTCCAGCTATGTATATTGGCTCGACGGGTCCTCAAGGCCTCCATCATCTCGTCTATGAAATCGTTGACAACTCAGTTGATGAAGCATTAGCAGGCCACTGTGACACTATCGATGTTGTTTTGCATGCCGATGGGTCATGTGCTGTTGAAGATAATGGTCGCGGTATACCTACCGATATATACCCCTCCGAGGGTGTTTCCGCTGCTGAAGTAGTTTTAACCAAGCTTCATGCGGGTGGAAAATTCGACAAAGAGTCGTATAAATTTTCCGGGGGCTTGCATGGTGTTGGGATATCTGTTGTTAACGCTCTTTCTGAAAAGCTTGAGCTTGTAATATTCCAGCACGGGAAGCTGTATGATCAGATTTATGAGCGCGGCAAGCCACTTTATGCACTTAAAGTTGTCGGTAAAACAACTAAGCGTGGCACGCTTGTACGGTTTAAGCCTGATCCGTTAATTTTTCAAGAGACGACAACCTTTAATTTTGATGTCCTTTCAGTTCGACTGCGTGAACTTGCCTTTTTAAATAAAGGCTTGCGTATTAGTATTTTCGATGAACGAACTCAGCGCGAGCATGAGTTTTTCTTTCAAGGTGGTATTGTCTCATTTGTAGAATATATTAACGCAAAGAAAACAGTTCTTTTCCCTAACATCATATATACTGAACGGCAGGATGAACAAACTGTTCTAGAATTTGCCCTTCAATATAACGATGGGTTTGGCGAACAGCTGTTTTCATTTGTTAACAATATTAACACCGTTGAAGGTGGCACTCATGTTGCCGGCTTTAAAGGCGCCCTAACTAAAGCTTGCAACAAGCGAGCGCAAGAACTTAACATCTTGAAATCGGGCGAAAGTTTCTCAAGTGAAGATGTACGCGAGGGGCTTGTTGCTGTTATTAACATGAAAGTTGCAGAGCCTCAGTTTGAGGGTCAAACGAAGACTAAACTTGGTAATAGTGATATTAAAGGATTAGTTGATTCGTGGGCATTTGCATTTTTAGATAGATACTTTGAAGAGAATCCTGCTATCGCCAAAAAAATATTACAAAAAGCTCAGCTTGCGCTGCATGCACGCGAAGCTGCTAAGAAAGCACGTGAGCTAACCCGGCGCAAGACTGTCCTTGAGTCAACGGTGTTACCGGGCAAGCTCGCTGACTGTAGCAGTGAAGATCCTGTTCATTCTGAGCTCTTTATTGTTGAGGGTGACTCTGCAGGTGGATCTGCAAAACAGGGTAGAGATCGGGCAACACAGGCAATTTTGCCACTCAAGGGTAAAATCTTAAATGTTGAAAAAGCCCGCTTTGATAAAATGCTATCAAATGAAGAAATTAAAGCACTAATTGCTGCTGTCGGTGCAGGTATCGGTGATGATTTCGCGGTGGACAAAGCTCGTTATCATAAAATTATTTTAATGACCGATGCTGATGTTGACGGTGCTCATATTCGTACCTTATTGCTTACGTTCTTCTTTAGGTATATGAAGCCGCTTATAGATAAAGGCTACCTCTACATTGCTCAACCCCCTCTTTACAAAGCCAAAATTGGCAAGAAAGAGCAGTACTTAAAAGATGATGCTGCGCTCAAGGGCTTTTTGCTTGACTGGGCAGCTGATCAAACAGTACTTATAAGCGGAGATAAACAGCTTAAAGAAGCGTCACTGCGTACATTACTTGCTCATGTAAGCACGTATGAAGAAAAGCTTACAGAGGCTGCCCGTAAGTTTAAGCTTACTCATGAGCAATGCAATGCCCTGGTGAACTTTGTTATACAGCATCTGACAGGCTTTCAAGAGACGGTGCCATCGGTTAAGTCCCTTGTGCATCACTTAACTGCCTATTTTCCTCGTTATGAAATTTCATATACAAGCGAAGCTTCACCTGATGAAATTGATGAAACGCTCATTGCTCATAGAATACACATTGTTTTCAGGCGTCTTAACCGAGAATGGCGGGTTAATGCCGACTTTTTTATATCGCCTGAAGTATATGCGCTTATTAAGCTGAGTAAACCATTAAGCACGTTAAACGAGCCTTGGTCTCTTAAAATTGCTGATAAAGAACGCGAAATACCAGGTCAAGGTATTCTTGAGTTAATCAGTGCTATAGGTCAACTCAGTAAACCTTATATGACTATTCAGCGCTATAAAGGCTTGGGTGAAATGAACCCAGATCAGCTTGCAGAAACGGCAATGGATCCACAATCTCGTCAGCTTTTACAAGTAACGCTGGGAGATGTTCTTGAAGCAGACTCATGGTTTGATACGCTTATGGGTGATGACGTGAGTGGAAGGAAGCTGTTTATTGAAGAGAATGGTCACTTTGTCAAAAATCTCGATGTGTAATTGCTCTTCATGCTCGTAACTACTAATGATCTTTTTGGGCGCATTTTACAGTTTATTGAGCGCCATAACCTTATACCTCCAGGCAGTGCGCTTGTTATAGGGCTGTCTGGAGGCCCTGATTCTGTATTTCTTCTTTATGTTCTTGTTTACTTACGCAGTCTGTATGATCTCTCGCTTATCGCTGCTCATCTTGATCATGAATGGCGAGCACACTCTCACGAAGACATGCTCTTCTGTAAAAAACTAGCTGAAGAGTTTTCCGTTCCTTTTGTGCATGCTCGAGCTTCTGAGCTTCAAGCCGATCGTGCATATAACGGTTCTCAAGAAGAGCTGGGGCGCCTGCTTCGTCGCATGTTTTTAAGCCGTGTTGCTCAAGAATATTGCGCGGACCGTATTGCTCTTGCGCATCATCGGGATGATCAGTACGAAACGTTCTTTATACGGCTTCTTCGTGGGGCTGGTATTACTGGTTTAGCTGGTATGCAATCTTATCAAGATGGCTATATTAGGCCTCTTTTAGAAGTATCTAAAGCTGAGATTCTTGACCACCTTGCTCAGCATAATCTTGCTTATAGGATAGACCCTACCAATACAAGCACACTCTACTTACGCAATCGTATACGCGGCTTGGTGATACCAGCATTACGTGCATGCGATCCGCGCTTTGATACCACGTTTGCGCGAACTCTTGAGAACTTACAGGAAGCACGTGATTTTATTGAACGTCTTGCTCATACTACGCTTGAACAGATAAGCACCTACAAAGACGAGAAGCGCTGGATTGATCTTGATAGATTTTTTGAACTTGACCCTTTTATACAAAAGCAGCTTCTTCTTGTATGGTTTTGTGCTGAAAGCGTGTCTTTTATCCCATCACAAGCATTTTTTCATGAAGTGCTCAGATTTTTACGTTCTTCACAAAGTGTTGAGCACAAACTATATCCTACTTGGTCACTTATCAAGCTCAAACGTCACGCTGCTGTTAAGATTATTAACGCCGAGATATCCACGAATTGCCTAGAATAGCAAAGTGACATAGTTTTCCCTCCTGTACGCGTCATCGCACTATATCTCATTTGACAAAATATACAGCACAAGTTAATTTATAATATTATCAAGATTGTAATTTTAAATAAAAATATCTTAAGAAGGAACTCAAAGTGAACAAATATATCCTTACACTAACAAGTACTGTTATTTTTTTGTCAAATGCAAGTCAGTTTATGAGCATGCATCCTCTTAACCGAGAGCAACAACTTCAGCTCAATGAGCACTTGGTAAGAGCTGCAGTAGCTGGAGATAAAGATACCCTAATTGCTTTGCTAGAGCAGGGTGCTGATGTTAAGTACGAAGATGATAATGGCTGGACTGCTCTGATGCGCGCGGCTCATAAGGGTCATACAAATATAGTGAGAATGCTTATAGAGCATGATGCTGATGTTAATTATGCCGATGATTATGGCAATAGTGTCCTTACATTAGCGACTAGATATGGGCATATTAATATAGTTAGAATCCTTATAGAGGCAGGTGCTAATCTTAATTACGCTGATTATCAAAGCGAAACTCCACTCATAATGGCAGCTAAAAGCGGGTACACAAATATAATTAAACTGCTCATAGAGCACGGTGCTTATATTAATCATATTGATTATAAAAGCATGAGAGCAGTCGTGTCGATAGCTCGTTGTGGAAGTATGGAGATAGTTGGAGTGCTTATGCGTTATGGTGCCATTATAGCACCTTCTTTATTAGCTGAAAATAGAGATTGGGTTATACAAGTATTAAAGAGCAGTGGAATCTCATCCCTGGCTTTAGCAATTATCACAAGGGATATTGCTACTGTTACACAGCTTCTTTCAGACAATTCTATTGGTGCTCAAGATAACTTTGGCATGACAGCGTTACACTGGGCAGTTGCGCAAAATTACGGTGAACTTGTTGCGCTTTTACTTAATGAATACAACCCTAACCTGAGCATACAAGACCACGAGGGTAATACTGCTCTTCATTATGCTGTACGTAATGGTAATGATCTTATTCTCCAAGTGTTACTCGCCCACGATGCTCGTATTGATGTTCAAAATGCACAAGGCAATACACCGTTACATTTAGCAGCTCAAGCTGGACGTCTAGGTATGGTTCAATCTCTTATTCGTCATGATAGTGCTACCGTTAATTTTGTTAATAGGGTTAATAATCGAGGGTTATCAGCTTGGTTACTTGCTCGTGGGCGTAACTATCGCGATATTGAGCAGCTTCTTGAACCAATGGCAGGACAAGCTCTTCTTAACTTGCTTTCAACTGAGGGACAACAAGGGCGTTTTGGCGTACTTTATACCGATAACGATACCAATGGGACAGCACAGACTTTAGGTGTTCTACCTGACGGTGTACTTCCCGCTGAAATTGCAGCTCATATTGCCCGCTTTGTTGTTGCTCAAAGACCTCCTGCTCAGGTAAGATCAAATCTCAACTCTAATTAGTTTCTTAACCGTGCTATTAAGATTATTAACGACGAGATATCCACGAATTGCCTGGAATAACAAAGCGCCATAATTTTTCTTGTGCACTTGTTATACCTACACGAGGGCGAGTTTCATATTCAAAGCTGGTGTTTCTATCATGAGTCTCGCGAGGTAAAATTCTTATGGTACTTGTTATAGAGGTAAGATCTATTCCAGTATCTGACAGAGTAATGCCCAGTGCCTGACTAAGTTTGCCTGGTCCATTAGTAAGTTGCTTAATATTACTTACATGCCGAGCGAGCATCATATCTTTGATACCCTCCAGAGGTTCAATTGCTCGAATAAGAATCCCTCCAGCGACTGTGTGAGCATCTCGGGCAACAACATTAAAGCCATAATGGAGGCCATAGATCAGATAAACATAGGCGTGACCTACTTGACCAAATAATGGAGCGTTACGCATGGTTTTGCCGCGTGCTGCATGACTCGCTGGATCAATAGTTCCACAGTAGGCCTCAGTCTCGACAATACGACCTACCAAACAATGACTATGATGCATACGAAGCAGGAGTGTGCCAAGCAAGTCACAAGCAACTTCAACTGTATCACGCTGATAAAATGAACGAGGTAATGGTCTTGTATGCACAAGCTTAGAGCAATTCATGTCACGCGCCTCCTAGTATAAAACTTATGTTTTAGAAAACAGAGTATTAATTATATTCTTGTTCAAGGACGTCAATGTAGGGCTTAAACTTGAACAATTTGCCTCGTTTTTGTTGATTTTCTTCAACAAGAAATCCCAATTGGACAAAGTCAGCTATAACTCGATTTGTAGTATTATAGGACATGTTAAGTTTCAAGCTGAGTTCACGTACATTGATAATGGGGTAACGAAAGATAATCATGAGCGCACGGAGCATCGTCTTGTGCATCTTGCTAAATCGTTTCTCATTAATAATGCGTTGTCTTAGATCTTGATCAAGAGCTTCGATGTCTTTAGCACGTCGATAGGCATCAATACCGCTCTCTTTAATTGCAGTAAGATAGAACGTAACCCATCCTTCAAAATCACCGTGGGTCCTAACTCGATCAAGTCGCTGATAGTATTCAAGGCGATGTTTTTTAAAGTAATATGATGGGTATATGATTGGTGCTGATACTAAACCACTTTCAACCAAAATCAAAACGATTAAAAGCCTACCGATACGACCATTGCGATCAAGAAATGGATGAATAGTTTCAAACTGAACGTGCGCAAGTCCTGCTTTTATAAGCGGTGGAAGTGTTTCATCAGTATTGATATAACGCTCAAGATCAGCCATAAGCTCAGCGATTTTAAAGGGTGGTGCTGGAATAAGATTACCAACACACGCGGATTGCCTTCGATAATGTCCAGGGTCAGCCTTGTCGCCTTCACCGAGCTCCATGAGTGCTTTATGGGCTGCAAGAATGACTCGTGAAGTAATAGGTAGACCATCTTGTTGGAGCATAAAGAGCACCGTATCCAGGGCTTTTGTGTAGTTCATGACAAGTTGCGTATTTGGATTCGGCTTCGATTCGAGGAGAGGTTGAGTTAAAACATCCAGCAAAGTGGTATGGATACCTTCAATGGCGGATGAAAGGAGCGCTTCTTTAATAACGTAGGCTTTTATGAAGCGTTGTATATCGGGCAGCTTGTTTGCCATCCCGTTAATCTTGCCAAGCTGGAGCATCGCACTGCCATACAGAGCTGTGGTTTCTGTGTCTAACATGAGTGGTGGGTTATGTGGTGGCAATTGATCTGGGATAAAGTAATGAGTATCGCTAAGCTGCTCATAATGGCCAGTCTTACGCATAGAAGAATCCCCTATTTCAGTAAAGTTAAGTTCGATGAAATAATCATGCTCATTATAGCACAGTATTTCACTCAGAACGTGTAGTATGAGATAGTGTGTGCTCAAATGCTCGACAAATTATGGATTTCGTTCTATAACTATCGCACAAGATATCGTAGGGAAGGATCTTCGTGGCTGATATTGTTATAATCGGAGCGGGACTAACCGGTTTGTCCGCTGCCTATCATTTAGAACAAAACGGTTTTTATAATTATCTGCTTATCGAAAAAGAAGCAATTGTTGGTGGTTTATGCCGTTCGGTTTATCAAGACGGCTTTACGTTTGATTTTGCTGGTCACTTGCTGCATGTACATGACGATTACTTTCGATCCCATATTGAGCATGTTATTGGTTTTGAAAACTTAAACAGTATTAAGCGACGTTCTTTTATCTACTCTTGTGGTATACATACTCGCTATCCCTATCAAGTGAATCTTTATGGCTTGCCCCCCGAAATAATAGCAGAATGTATTGAGGGGTTTGCTCAACGGTCGTCACGTGTACGTAAAGAACCGCGCACATTTTATGATTGGGTTATGTATAATTTTGGGCAGGGCTTGGGCAAGCATTTCTTTTTTCCTTTTCAAGAAAAAATTTTCGATTATCCGGTAAAAAAGCTCTCGGCGTCCTGGACGGGACGCTTTGTGCCTCAGACATCGCTTAAAGAAATGATACAGGGATCGCTCTCTGATACTCATGATGAAGATATTGGCTATAATTCCCGGTTTTTTTATCCCAAGCAAGGGGGAATTTATTTTTGGATGGACAGACTGCACCGGCAGTTACGCAATTCTGTTATGATGAATACGAGCGTTCAGTCTATCGATCTGGTTACTAAGAGTGTCACACTTAGTAATGGTGCACGAGAAACATTCAAGCAGCTTATAACAACAATGCCCCTTGATTGCTTACTTTCGTGTAGTAAAGAAAGTTCGCGTACAAATTTACGCAAAGCATTACGTTATTTACGCTGTAACTCTGTTATTAATTTTAATATGGGTGTTAGTATACCCGAGCTCTCGCAGAAGCACTGGATATACTATCCAGAAAGCAGCTATCCATTTTATCGTATTGGCTTTGCCCATAATTTCTCTTCAGCGATGGCTCCAGCTGGCTGTAGCTCTCTCTATGGTGAGTTTTCTTACCTGCGTAAGCCTCAAGCATTTGTACTTGATCGTTTGCAGCAAGCACAAGCAGCTGTTACAAAGCTCTTTGGTATAGCCCGACGGGATATTATTACGGAAAAAGTTATCGTGATACCTCACGCTTATGTTATTTATACGAACTGGCGTGATCGCAATCTTCCCTCGTTGCTTGCTCAACTTGAAGATTATAGTGTCTATTCTGTTGGACGTTATGGTGCTTGGAAATACTCGAGCATGCAAGAAGGACTGCTTGATGGCAAATATATTGCTGATAAACTGACGTTGTAACAAGACAAGCTAACTATGAAGCAATCTCTAACTAATTGGTATCTCAGGCGACGAGTGTTAGTAACGGGTGGAGCAGGTTTTATTGGTTCACATCTGGTTGAGCGATTGATAGCTCTTGGGGCTTACGTAACAGTTCTTGATAACTTTTCGTCAGGGATACGTGATAATCTCATGTTCGCTTTTTCTGAAATTACTTTGCTTGATGCAAGTATTACTGATGTTAGTGCCTGTATACAAGCAACACGTGACCAAGAGGTTATTTTCCATTGCGCAGCCTTGACTTCAGTTTCCGTATCGTGTGCTGATCCGCTCTTGTACTATCATAGTAACGTCATGGGAACAGCTACTATTCTTGAAGCAGCGCGATGCAATAACGTACGTAAATTTATATTTTCTTCATCAGCAGCTGTTTACGGTAATTACGCTATTCCCTGCTCTGAAGATATGGCCTGTAAGCCGCTTTCACCCTATGGTTTCTCTAAACTAATGGCTGAACACTACTGTCAGCTTTACGCTCGACTCTATGGCATACAGACGTTAAGCTTGCGTTACTTCAACGTGTATGGTGATAGACAGTATACTCAAGGTTCTCTTGCAAGTGTTGCAGCACGCTTTCGATATCATATGGCACACAATCTTCCTATTACGATATACGGGGATGGGAGTCAACGTCGTGATTTTGTTCCCGTTAACGATGTCGTTGAAGCTACCATATACGCTGCTGTAGTGCTGTCGGATTGTCTAGCTGGTCAGGCTATCAATATTGCCACGGGCACAAGTGTCACGCTTCTTGAGTTTATTGATAGCCTTAAGAAAGAGTTTCCTGCTTATAATCAACCTATCAATTATGCTTCGGCACGAACAGGCGATATTTGGTATTCGGCTGCTGATTGCTCAAAATATCACATGCTTATACACAATTATGGATAACATGTGCTAGTTTTGTATATACTTAATAACTTTAGAGGCTTTTAGTTAGGAGGTCATGCGTATGAGTAGCAAGCGAATAAATTTTCGTAATATGGATCCGTCAGCGGTTATTGAAGAGTATGCAAACCAACATTTAGAGAAAGCCGAAAAGTTTTTACAAAATCAAGGCCGAACACCAGTTTCTGTTGAAATGATTATTGAATATTATCCTAATCATGCTCATAATGGTGTTGAGATTCGGGTGCATGCGCCGGGT